>NZ_JANADK010000001.1:2475714-3713571 GCF_024199795.1 Bradyrhizobium sp. CCGB01 | reverse complement strand
CCATTGTCGGGCTTTCCGGCGGCATCGACAGCTCGGTGGTGGCGGCGCTGTGTGCACGCGCCTTTGGAAATACCAAAGTTCTCGGGCTGCTCATGCCCGAGCGCGACTCGTCTGCCGATTCAATGAGGCTTGGCATGGCCGTCGCCGCGCAGCTGCGCCTTACGACGGTTGTCGAACACATAGCGCCTGCTCTCGAAGCGTTGGGCGCATACCGCCGACAGCGAGAGGCGATTCAGACGGTCGTCCCCCAATACGACGACGACTGGAAGTGCAAGCTGGTACTTGGCTCGATTTTGGAGCGCAATGGCATCAACATCACTCGTCTGACCGTACAGGACCCGAATGGCGAAACCTCCACCGTACGTCTTCCACCCGAGGTCTACCTGCAGATAGTCGCCGCGACCAACTACAAGCAACGTGTCCGCAAAATGACCGAATACTATCACGCGGACCGCCTAAAGTACGCCGTGATAGGTACGCCGAACCGGCTGGAGCATGATCAAGGCTTCTTCGTGAAGCAGGGCGATGGTGATGCGGACGTCATGCCGATCGCACATCTCTACAAGAGCCAGGTCTACCAGCTCGCCGAATATCTCGGCGTGGACGAGGAGATCAGGCAGCGGCCGCCGACGTCCGACACGTTCTCCCTGCCGCAGAGCCAGGAGGAGTTCTATTTCGCCGCTCCCTATCGACTGACTGATGTCTGCATGTACGCAGTCGACCACGGCATTTCCGCCGACGACGTGGCCGAGGCCGTCGGTTTAGCCGCAACGCAGGTACAGAAGGTTTTCAAAGACATCACTTCCAAGCGTAGAGCGACGCGCTATCTTCACACCCGGCCCCTGCTCGTTGATGCGGTGATCGAGGATTAAGCGACATGTGCGGCATCGCTGGCATCGTGGCGCTGAATGCAAACGCTCCGAGTCCTTCGCGGAAAGCGCTCTTGCGGATGGCCGGGGCGCTTGCACATCGCGGGCCCGACGAGCGAGGCCTCTATAGGGACCAGCGCGCGGGCCTGGCGCACACCCGGCTCTCGATCATCGACATAGCAAGCGGACAACAACCTCTCTCCGATCCTGGCGGATCCGCCTGGGTCGTGTTCAATGGCGAGATCTTCAACTATGTCGAGCTGCGCGAGCAGCTGATCTCGCTCGGCCATCGCTTCCGTACCCGCAGCGACACGGAGGTCGTCATTCAGGCCTATCGGGCCTGGGGCGAGGCAGCATTCGAACGGATGAACGGGCAATGGGCCCTTGCCATCTGGGACCCCTCCGCTGGCCGCCTGGTCCTGTCCCGTGACCGCACCGGAATCTGCCCGCTCTATATCTGCGACCATCAAGGCCAACTTTACTTTGCCAGTGAGATCAAGGCCATCTTCGCAGCAAATCCGGCAATCCCTCGGGCGTTGGATCCGGAAGGCATCGACCAGACCTTTACCTTCTGGAGTACTGTGCCGCCGCAAACCGTGTTTCGGGGGATCAAGGAAGTTGAACCCGGACACGTTCGCAGCTACGTGCGCGGCGCGGTTCGCGACCGCGCATTCTGGACTCCGTGCTACCCCATCCGGTCCGACGAGCAACGCATTTCGTCCGTCGGCCGCATTGACGATGTGGTTGATACCGTTCGCAGCGCACTGGAAGCGGCGACCGCGTTACGAATGGTGCGGTCCGACGTCCCTGTGGGAAGCTATCTCTCCGGTGGTCTCGACAGTTCGCTTGTTGCAGCACTGGGAAGACGGTTTGCAGGCCGGCGCTTCCAGACGTTTTCCCTGCGCTTCACCGACCCTGAGTATGACGAGACCTCCTATCAGCGCCTGATGGCACGCACGATCGCGAGCGAACACCACGAGCTCATGGTCTCGCGGCAGGATATCGCCGATGTATTTCCCAAGGTCATCTATCACACCGAGCGTCCAATTCTGAGGACTGCCCCCGCACCGCTGTTCCTCCTCTCAAAACTCGTGCGCGAGCGCGGCATCAAGGTCGTCCTGACCGGCGAAGGAGCGGACGAAATGTTCGCCGGCTACGACGTGTTTCGCGAGGGCAAGATCCGCCGTTTCTGGGGCCGCCAGCCGGCCTCCACGCGGCGGGCCGCCCTCCTGAGCCGGCTCTATCCCTACATCTCACGATCGCCGGTCCACACGCAGGCCATGGCGCTAAAGTTCTTCGGACACGGCATTTCCGACACTGATATGCCCGGCTTTGCTCATTCTCCGCGTTGGCGCAGCACAAGCGCGATCAAGCGCCTGTTCTCCGAAGATATGCGTGCTGCGTCTTCGCGAACGGACACGGTGACCGAATTGCTCGATCGTCTACCGCCCGATTTTTCCCGCTGGACGGCGCTTGCACAAGATCAGTACCTCGAAACAAAAACGCTTCTGGCCGGATACCTGCTCTCCTCCCAGGGAGACAGGATGCTGATGGCCCACTCGGTCGAGGGACGCTTCCCGTTCCTTGACGACGATGTCGTCGAGCTCGCGAACTCCCTTCCCGACGCCTGCAAACTTCGCATCCTCGACGAGAAGCACATCCTAAAGCGCGTAACGCAGTCGCAGGTTCCACCCGAGATCGTCACGCGCAAGAAGCAGCCGTACCGGACCGCCAATGCGCTCTGCTTCGTCGACAGGGATGCCCCCCCTTATGTCGACGAAGCGCTCTCGGGCGCGAGCGTCCGCGCCGCGAACATCTTCGATCCCGCGGCGGTCGAGCGGCTGCGCACCAAGTGCCGAGCTCATGCGCAAGCCGGCGATGGCGACCTGTCCAATTTCGACAACATGGCGCTCGTCGGCGTGTTGTCCACTCAGCTCCTGTTCCAGCAGTTCGTCGCAGACCGCCCGGAGGGACCGCACCGCGTCGAGCTGTCTGTGGACGTCGACCACCAGGACGTATCGGGAGCTTATGCATGATGAACGATCCTGTGCCGCTCCTGCACGACTACCTGATCTCCTCCGCCCGTCGAAACGGCGCGAAGGTCGCGCTCGTATGCGACGGTCAGCGGGTCACCTACGACCAGCTCGAGGCGTGGTCGAATGCGATCGCGCACCACTTGGTCGAGGCCGGCGTCCTGCGCGGCGACCGTGTCATGATCTTTGCCGACAACACCGTCGAGGCAGCTGTCAGCTTCTGGGCCGCACTCAAGGCCAATGCGATCGTATGCCCCATCAACCCTCTCACGAAATCCGACAAGCTCAGCTACCTCCTTAATGACTGCCAGCCGGCTGCGCTCATTACGCAAACCCGCTCTTACGCGACGTTCAGCGAACCCGCGCGACATTGCCCGTCCTTGCGCCGCGTGATCGTGTCCGGCACCATCGACGACGCCGCTTTGGACGCACTGCCACATGCCTCGCGATGGGACACGGCGACAGCGCCCCCCCATAACGCAGCACCGGCGCGCCGCTGCATCGACATCGATCTCGCGGCTATTGTCTACACCTCGGGCTCGACCGGCGAACCCAAAGGGGTGATGCTGACGCACCGGAACATGATGACGGCGTGCACGTCGGTTGCATCATATCTGGAGGTGCGTGACGATGATGTCATCCTCAACGCCCTGCCACTCGCCTTTGACTACGGCCTCTACCAGATGATCATGGCCGTGCGCGCCGGAGCGCGCCTTGTTCTCGAACGCTCGTTTGCCTTCCCCGCCGAAGTGCTTCGACACGTTGCGGAAGAGAGAGTTACAGGTTTTCCCGGCGTTCCCACGATGTTCTCGACCCTCCTCCAGCTTGAGTCACTGGCGAGTTATGATCTTTCCAGCATTCGCTACTTGACGAGCACCGGCGCCGCGCTTCCGGTCCGGCACCTGCTCCAGCTGAAAAACAGTTTCCCGGGCGCACGCATCTATTCGATGTACGGCCTCACCGAATGCAAGCGCTGTACCTATCTTCCGCCGGAGGATCTCGATCGGAAGCCGTCGAGTGTGGGAATTGCCATCCCAAATACTGAAATGTGGATCGTCGACGAGCGCGATCAGTGCGTCGGTGCCGGTATTGCCGGCCAGCTCGTGATCCGCGGCGCGACAGTCATGAAGGGCTATTGGAGAAAACCCGAAGCGACTGCGAAGAAACTCAAGCCCGGACCGCTCCCCGGCGAGCAGGTGCTGTACACCGGCGACTACTGCCAGATGGACGCCGACGGATATCTGTATTTCGTCAGCCGGAGCGACGAAGTCATCAAATCACGTGGCGAGAAGGTCGCGCCCAAGGAGGTGGAGAGCGCCTTGCTGGACATCCCGAGCATAAGGGAAGCGGCGGTCATTGGCGTTCCCGACGAATTGCTCGGTCACGCGATCAAGGCATTCGTGGTGGTCGACCAGGGACGTCCTCTCAGCGAGAAGCAGATTCAGCGGGAGTGCCAGAAGCGCCTCGAGAGTTTCATGGTCCCCAAGCATATCGTCATCGTGCCGGCATTGCCGCGCACGGCGACGGGCAAGATCAACAAGAGAGAGCTCATCACCGGATAGTTCATGGACAAGACCGATCGACCACCGCTTTCATATGGAGCCCGAAGCCAATGACGCCCGTCCTGGAACTGGATCGCTGCAAGGAGCAAATCCGCGCCTTTCTAACCTCGAATTTCTACATTAGCGACGTCACGGCGCTGAACGACGATGCTTCCCTGCTCGATCAGGGGATCATCGATTCGACCGGAGTGCTCGAGGTGGTCGGGTTTCTCGAGACGACCTTCGCCATCGCGGTCGATGACAGCGAAATCCTGCCGGAGAACCTCGATTCCGTTCAAGGCATGGCACATTACATCGCGCGCAAGATGAGCTCTGCTGCCTATTCCTGACCACCTCCGGACCCGGCAATCACAGGAGCCGGGCTCTTCCGTCGATGACGGCCTGACGCCCGGGCCTCACTCGGCCGTCCGGCGGAGTTCTTTTCCCTTCTGTGACCGGCCCTGCCCGCACTGCTCCTGTCCAACCAGGCTTACCCAGCGTCTCCCGAAAGGAGTACGCCTCATCTGCACGACTCCATGAAGAGCCCGCGCGACATTCTTCCGCGGCCCGGTCGCAGCGCTCTCATGCAAACGCACGAAGACGCGGCCACGATCCGCTCCTAATTTTTCCCGCGTCGATTTTTTTGAGCATTTTTTGAGTACAGGGAGGTTCATATGAAAGCGGTAGTCCAATGCGGCGGCAAAGGAACTCGGCTTCGCCCACATACGTCCATTCTGCCAAAACCACTCATGCCAATCGGCGCCCGTCCCGTCCTCGAACTCGTTCTCAAATGGCTGCGGCGGAACGGGATCGGAGAGGTCTACGTCACCACCGGCTATCTGGGCCATCTGATCCGCAGCGTCTGCGGCGACGGCAACCAGTGGAATATGAAGATCACCTACACGCAGGAGCTCGAACCCCTCGGGACAATCGGTCCGTTGTCGTTGTTGCGAGAACAGCTGGACGAGCCGTTCCTGGTCCTTAACGGCGACGTTCTGACGGACTTGAACCTGAGCCAGCTCATCCACAACCACCGAAAATCCGACGCCAACATCACCATCGCCACTTCCGTTCGGAGCACGAAGATGGACTTCGGGGTGATTGATGAAACGGATGGACGCGTGACTGGCTTTCGCGAGAAGCCGGAGCTGACGAACCTCGTCAGCATGGGAATCTACTGCATGAATCCCGTCGTCCTCGAGCGCATCCCGTCGGGTGTTCCGTTCGGATTCGACAACCTGATGTTCCAGATGCTCGAGGAGGAGGCCCGCGTCAACGTCTTCAAGCACACCGGCATGTGGCTCGACATTGGTCGGGTCGACGACTTCCTCAAAGCCCAGGACGTTGCTTGGGACGAGCAGTCGCCCGCATTCGCAACCGCGGCTGCGTGACGCAGCGTCGCCCTTCGCTCAGGAATGAACGGGAAGAGGAACACATGCTGTTGGTATCAGAACCGACCATCGGAGTTGACGAAAAGGAAGCGCTCGTTGCCGCGATCGATAGCGGCTGGATCACCATGGGCGATCGGGTGCGGGAGTTCGAGCAGACATTCGCAAGCATGCATGGTGCCGAGGATTCGATCGCGGTCGGCTCGTGCACGGCCGCACTTCACCTCATTCTGCATGCGCTCGGGGTCGGCCCCGGCGATGAAGTCCTCGTGCCATCTCTCACGTTCGTTGCCACCGCCAATGCCGTGCTCTACGTCGGAGCACGACCCGTATTCGTCGACATCGAAGCCGGGGCGGTTCCCCTGATGTCCGTGGCTGACGCGCAGCGCAAGTGCACTTCGCGGACGAAAGCGGTGATCCTCATGCATTTTGGGGGTTACCTCGCTGATCGGGAGGAGTGGCAGGCCTTCGCCCGCAGCAAGAGTCTACTCCTGATCGAGGACGCCGCGCATGCGCCCGGCGTCAAGGGGGTCGGCACGTTTGGCGATGCAGCCGCGTTTTCCTTTTACGGCAACAAAAACATGACGACCGCCGAAGGCGGCGCGATCATAACGCGTCACCGGATTCTGCACGATATGATCAAGCGGGCCAGGTCGCATGGCATGACCACCAACACGCGGCAACGTCTCGTCAGCCGCAGCCCCGAATATGACGTGACGCTTCTCGGATTCAACTACCGCATGGACGAGTTGCGCGCCGCGGTCGGCCTGGTGCAGCTACGAAAGCTACCGGGTTGGAACGACACCAGGCGGCATCTGTCGCTGCACTATCGGCGGCGCCTCGCCGAGCGTTGCCCGTCGGTGCTGGTACCTTTCAGCGCGTCGTGGATATCGGCCCACCATTTGATGCCGGTCGTCCTCCCTTCGGCAAGCGCTCGGCAGCCCCTGATCGAGCAGCTCAGCAAGCGCGGCGTTCAGACGACCATTCACTATCCTCCGGTGCATCGGCTGACGTTCTACCAGGATCTGTATCCGAGCGTCAGCCTGCCCAATACTGAGGATTTCTGTGGACGTGAGCTCACCTTGCCGCTCCACCCCCACATGACCCCCGCCGATGTCGACCACGTGACAGACAGTCTCGCAGAAAGCCTGCGGGCAAGCCATCCTGCGGAGGTCGTACAGGCATGAGTGAAACGGTCAACACGGGATTCGCACGGGCGGCGGCTCCAGCCTTGCGATTGCGGCGCCTTGTCGATGTCCTCTGTGCGGGCACGGCCTTAATCGTCTCCCTGCCCGTCCTGTTGGTTATTGCGCTTGCAATCTGGATCGAAGGCGGTCGACCCATACTGTATTCGCAATTGCGTCTAGGGCTGAACGGCTCACCGTTCCGCATGTACAAATTTCGCAAATTCAGAGCCGATTGCGACGATCGCGGAAGTCCGCTCACCGCGGTGAATGACAACCGCATGACGAGGATCGGCGGCGTGCTGGCTGCATTCAAGCTGGATGAGCTGCCGCAGCTCTGGAACATCCTGCGAGGTGACATGTCCTTCGTCGGCCCGAGACCGGAGACACTCGTCTTTGCCGACTGTTTCAAAAACGGATTCGAAAAGATTCTGGAACACAGGCCAGGCCTCGTCGGACCGTGCCAGATTCTCTTCCGGCATGAAAATACGCTGTTCCCGCAGGACGGCAACGTGGCGGATTTCTATCGTGACGTCTTGTTTCCCGCCAAGGCGAAGATCGACCTGGCATATTATTCCAATCGAACCGTCACGTCGGATCTCTGGTGGATTGTTCAGGCCGTCTGGATCGCTGTGGGGGAGCCGCTTCTCAGCCGCATGCGAAGCGCCCAATCGAACGGCCAGAGTGGCACGGCGCCAACGGCCGAATCTCTCGGTGCAAACTTGGTTCAAAAGTGACGGGTGTTCAAATGGCGACTGAAATGCGAACTGTACTTCTCGTAGGCGGTGCTGGTTACGTTGGCTCGGTGATCACGGGCCATCTCCTGAGGAAGGGTTGGCACGTTCGCTGCCTGGATCAGCTCATCTACAAGAACGAAAGCTGTGCCTGGCCTTATCTGAGCTCTGCGCAGTACGAATTCGTCCACGGCGATATTCGCGATCCGCGTGTCGCCTCTCAAGCGTTGAAGGGCGTGGATGACGTCGTTATCCTGGCTGGACTCGTCGGCGATCCAATCACGAGCAAGTACCCTGACGAAAGTCACGCCATCAACCGGAATGGCGTCGGGTCCTTCATCGACGCGATGCAACACCATCCGGTCGACCGCCTCATCTTTGTGTCCACCTGCTCGAACTATGGGTTAGTGGAAGAAGACAAAGCCGTCGATGAAAATTATCCGCTCGCGCCTCTTTCCCTTTACGCCAAACACAAAGTGGAGATGGAGCAGAAGATCCTGGGTCTCAAAGGAAAAGCCGGATTTCATCCGACGGTCCTCCGCTTTGCGACCGCTTTTGGCCTTTCCTCGCGAATGCGCTTTGATCTCACGGTGAACGAATTTGTGCGCGAACTCTATTTGGGAAATGAGCTGCTGGTATTCGATCCCAATACGTGGCGTCCTTACTGCCATGTTCGTGATTTTGCCCGCGCCATCGAAGAAGTGCTCCGCGCTCCAACCGAAAAGGTCGCCTACGAGGTCTTCAACGTCGGCTGCGAGGAGAACAACTTCACCAAGCTGATGGTGGTCGAAGAGATCCTGAAGCACATTCCGCGATCGAAAGTGACCTATCAGGAACGCGGCGCCGATCCTCGGAATTACCGGGTGAATTTCGACAAGATCCGCCGGGTATTGAATTTCACGCCTGAGGTCAGCGTCAAGCAGGGGATCAGCGAAATCCTCGCTGCCTTGAGCCAGGGCCTGTTCGACCACGTCGAAGAGCGGAGATACTTCTTCGGAAACTATGAGATATTTCTTCCGACCGCACAGATCTCGGATCTGAAGAAAGCCGTCTGAGAAGAACCGCGATCGGTTGTCCCCAAATCGCGGGCGTCGAAGGCTCGGTTGCATTGGGAGTTAGTCCATGAAGTCCAAGAAGCGAGCCAAGGCCTCGGCCGCCCTCCTGCTGGGTTCGTGCGCGGCCATTCTGTTCCTCACGACAAGTGGGCCATCCCTTGCAGCTCCCTACAAGCTGGCACCGGGCGACACCATCGAGATCACGATCGGCGGTCTCCCTGATCAACGCAACCGCACGCAGATCCAGATCGACGGCACGATCCCGCTTCCGGGAGGCGGGACGGTAGAGGTCGCAGGCCTGACCCCGGCTCAGATGCAGAGCCGTATCGACACGCTGCTGCAAGCAAGAATACTGCGCCAACGCCTGACCGACGGACGCGACCAGGCATTCGTGGTCAAGCCCGGCGACGTCATGGCAAGCGTCGTGGAATACCGGCCGGTCTACGTCTCCGGAGATGTGCTCACGCCTGGACAACAGGCGTATCGGGCTTCGATGACCGTGCGCCAGGCCGTGGCGGTTGCCGGCGGTTTCAGCCTGTTGCGGTCACGCGGCATGCAACCCGGTGCCACCGACCCCGCGGATCTCGTACGGGACTACCAGTCTCTCGCGACGGAATACACCAAGGAGTATTTCCATATCGTCCGGACCGCCGCGGAGCTTGATGGCCGCGACACGTTCGACGCGACGCCCCCAAGCGACATTTCGCTGCCCGCGAGCGTGATCGGTTCAGTCGTTCAAGCCGAGAAGGACTCTCTGAAGACGTCGCAAAACGACTACCGCACGGAACAACGTTTTCTGGAGGACGCTGTAAAGCAAACGGACGCGCAGTTCGCTACGCTCAAGAAACAACAGGAAGGTGAAGAGAAGGGAGTGCAGGCCGACGAAGAGGAACTCGAGCGGGTCATGAAGGCGTTCGGCTCCGGCCTGCTGGCAAGTCCTCGCGTCAGTGAAAGCCGGCGCGCCCTGTTGCTGTCCTCGACCCGGCGCCTGCAGACGAGCGTCGAACTCATGCGGCTCCAGCGTCAGCGTGAGGACTTCGTGCGGCAAACGGGACGCGTCACCAGCCAGCGTACGATCAACCTGCTCAGGGAGCAGAAAGACTCGAACGTTCGGTTGGCGGACCTGCGCGTGAGAATGCAGGCGCTCAGCCAAAAACTGCAGCCCGTCGGCGGCTCGGGTGCCATCCCCGTCAATTCAGGTGAGCTCAATCCCGACGTGGTCGTTGTGCGGCGGCTCGGTCAACAGTGGGACAGGATAGTTGCTTCCGTCGACTTCGACGTGGAACCTGGTGACGTAATCGAAGTCACATTACGCCCGTCGGGGGCCAGCCTGTCGAACTGACCACGAGGGGTACTCCCTTATGGGTAAACTGCTCGCGCTCCTTCCGGAGTAGCTTTCGATACCCCCAGGGTTGCACGCGCGAGGCGTAGACCCGCTTTGCTACCCCTTCCTTGATCACAATCGGGTCGGACCCGAAGGATCGAGGACTTTCGCCCCGCTCTGGCCGCTGCGGGGTACCCCCCATTCAACGTTTACACGCTCGCCATAAATTTGGAATCTTTGTGGCACGTTCACTCCATCGGGAAGCGCGGCCGGGGGAATAACAATGTTGAACTTAAGCCAGGCATTGCCAAGGACCACAATTGCTTTGCAGCGTCATTCTTCTGAATCGATATTCAATATTTCCAATCCCATGTCATCCACTCACTCTGAAGCCCATAATTCCAAGCAGGACGGCCTACGCGGAGTGCTCGCGCGCATCGGCTGCGGACAGGTCTTGCTCCGACAAGGTCGGGTCATCGAACTCAGTCCAGCCGGCCGCGCAATATTGGAACGCGAAGCGCGCGCCGATGCGAGCCACGACACGCTCTATGGTGCGGTGAAGCAACTCGTCCACCGCGCAGGCGCACAATTTCCGGCAGGGTCGACATCCTGGCTGGCGACATCCACCAAGGAAGGTTTCACCGCACTGATCAACCAGGTCGCCAACGCATATTCCGACGACACCATCGCGTTGATCCTGCTGGATCTTGATGCCCATCCGGAGCCCTCGCCGCGGACGCTGCAGCGCCTGTTCGGCTTCACCGCGGCAGAAACTCAACTCGCCATCGAGCTGGCGCGCGGCAACAACCTGATCGACATTGCTCGTGCGCGACGACTAAGTCGGACGACAGTGCGCTCCCAGCTGGCATCTCTGTTTGTCAAAACACAGACGCGCCGGCAGGCAGACCTGATCGCGTTGCTCGGACGCCTCGCCGTCCTGCCTTAGCGTGGGCGCGGAATGCGGTGTCTCGTTGTCTGGAATGGTTAGACATCGGAGTACTCCCGGCGCGTTCGGCGAACATGCGCCCGCGCTTCGTTGCGCCTGCAAAAGCTCCGTTCAAGCACGTCCGCGAACCGCCTGCTCCCGCTGTCATTCGAACGCATGAAGACAGGCCGCGGACACGTCCTAACCTGCTCCCGTCCAACTCTTTGCCGGAAAGGCGGGGGCCCTTCGCAAAGACTAACGTCTTGGCACGATTGCTCAAATGGCCCCGAAAGGAACCGACATGGCGCTGCACTTGCTTTGCGTAGGAGGCGAGGATCACGCTCTGCGTATCCCGTTCCTGGCGGCTCTGCAGAAGCGCGGCCTCCGAGTTAGCGCGGCGGGCACCGGTGAGGTCGCTGCATTTGCGAAGAATGGCATCCAGTATCATCAGTATCAGTTCGACAGATTTGGCGTGGGCTTTGCCGATCGTGCCGCCATGGGTCAACTGGCGCAGCTCGTGAAGAGCGCCCGTCCCGACGTGATCCAGACATTCGATACCAAGCCAAACCTGTTTGCACCATTGGCGCTTCGCGGCTCCGTTCCCGTTGTGCGGACCATTAACGGAATGGGATGGGTCTTCTCCTCGACCGAGCTGAGGGCCCTCGCCTTTCGCCCCATGTATCTGGCCATGCAACGCCTGGCTGCGTGCTGGACCGCCGCGACCGTATTCCAGAACAAGGCCGATAAGAGTTTCTTCGACCGACACCGTCTGCTTGGAAAGAGCTCGTCCGTCGTTATCGGAAGCTCGGGGATCGATGTCGGCGCTTTCGAGGCAGCACAAGCGCGAATGGCCTCGCCGGCCGAGCTACGCGCCGAACTCGGGCTGGGCGATGCCGAAATCGTCCTTACGGTAAGCCGACTAACCGTACAAAAGGGCATTGCGACGCTGCTCGAAGCGGCGAAACTCGTTCATCAGGCCCGTCCCAAGGTTCGCTTTCTGCTCGTTGGTCCGCGCGAGAGCGAGGGTCCGTTCGCCGTGGATCAGGCGTTGATCGACGGACACGCGCCATACGTGATTGCGACCGGTGCAAGATCGGATATTCCCGCGCTTCTGGGACTCGCCGACCTCTTTGCCTTTCCAACCGAATATCGCGAAGGCATTCCCCGTGTCCTGCTGGAAGCCGGGTTGGCCGGCGTGCCGATCGTCGCCTCCCGCATGCCGGGGTGCGACGACGTGGTCGTCGACGACTGGAACGGCCACCTTGTACCGCCGCGTGATCCACGCGCGCTCGCGGCAGCCATTCTTGACCTTCTCTCGGATTCCGCGCGCGCGAAGACGATGGGGCAGCGCTCGATCAAGGTGGTGCGCCAGGAGTTTGACCTAAACGTCGTGGCCGACCGTTATACGGAGCTTTACGGGCAGCTTCATTCTCCCGGCCATCAAGTGACGGGCTGGCGACGACGCACAGCAGCAGTGAAATACAATGATGGGTAGTGCCCTTCTTGCGCTTGGCCTCGTACTCGGGACGGCTTCGCAGCTGCGCCTTCCCGGCTTCCCCTTGGGGATCGGTGAGGCCTGCCTCGTCGTCTGGCTCGGTCTCGCATCCCTGCATCTCCTGACCAGTTCAAGAATCTGCAACCCCACTGCTCTGCTCTGGCTCCTCGCATTCTGGGGCTGCTTTGTCCTCATCCAGAGTTTCGGGGCATTCCTGGCGTTGCTGCGCCCAGAGATCGTCGACCCAGAGCTCGTTGTGCACGACATCTTCGCGTACCTCCTCGTGGCGACCATCACCTGCCTGATCGCCGCGACGCTGAGACCGGAAGGTACTCTACGCCAATCGCTATGGTTTCTGATCGGATTCTGGATCATCGCCATGGCCGTGCAGCTCGCATTGGGCTGGGACTATTTCCGCATGGCGTCAGTCGACCCGTGGTACTGGGATCGATTTCGCGGATGGTCGGAGAACCCGAACCAGCTTGCAATCTATTGTGCGGTTTTGACACCTCTGTCGCTGCACATGGCGCTGACCTCGAACGGGTTTGCCCGTCTCGTCGCAGTGTTGAGCTGCCTCGGAACGTTCGTCGTCGGCCGGCTGACGAAGAGCGATACATTCCTTATCTCGATGGCGCTCTCGATACCTCTGTTCATTGCGCTGCAGCTGCGAAGCTGGCTAACGTCGCCCGAGTATCGATTGAGTCTGCGCTTTGCAGCTGCGGCGCTCCTCCTGGTGGCCATAATTCCCCTTTCACTCTCGCTGCTCCCCTACGGGGCGGCAACAGCGAATGACGTCGAGGGGATGGCCGCCGGTATGATGAAGGATCGTGGCGGTGACGCAACTAAGGCAACCGCCAATCTGCGGCTGAGCCTTTGGCAGGACGCCTTGCAAGCCGGTCTGGAGTCCGGGTCGGTTGGACTTGGGCCCGGACCGCACTTGGAGAAACCAACCGGCATCACGGACAAGGGCGTCCCACTCCCCGTGGAAGCACACAGCACACTCCTGGACGTGTTCACCCAGGGTGGGCTGCCTGGGGTGATCATCATTTTGAGCCTGCTCGGAGGCACGCTGGTGCTCCTGCTCCGCGCGCGGCTTGACGCCCTGGCCGTTCTGATCTTTGCGCTCGCCATCTTCAGCATCAGTCATTTCATCCTACGGCATCCGACCGTGTGGTTCGCCGTCACACTTGGCCTTGTCCTCGGCTCGGTTCGGCGACCATCGGCGCAGGCACGCATTGGAAGTTAGGTCATGTGTGGGATTACCGGAATACTTCAGACGCAGCATGCTTCGCGATCCGCCGACCTCGCGGCAATCGGGCCGATGACGGCTCGCCTGCGCCACCGAGGTCCTGATGCGGACGGCTTCTGGAAGGATCGTGACGCCGGCATTGCGTTCGGACATCGTAGGCTGTCCATCATCGATCTTTCCGATGCGGGCCGGCAGCCAATGCTTTCGAGCGACGGCCGCTTCGTCATTACATTCAATGGCGAGATCTATAACTACAAGCCATTGCGACGAGAACTCGAGAACGCAGGCAAGCACTTCACCGGCAATAGCGATACGGAAGTCTTGCTGGGCCTGATCGAGCGATGGGGGCTGGAGAAGGCCCTCCAGCGCTGCAATGGGATGTTCGCAATCGGCTTGTGGGACCGCCGGAACCGCATGCTGCATCTGGCCCGCGATCGGATGGGGAAAAAGCCGCTCTACGTCGCGCGGACGTCGAGTGCGCTCGTATTCGCGTCGGAGTTGAAGGCCATCGCCGCATTCCCCGACTTTCACCAGGAGATCGACTCACGCGCGGTCTCGGAGTTTCTAGCTCGCGGATGGCTGCCGGAAGACCAGTGCATATGGCGAGGCGTCTTCAAGCTTCCACCCGGCGGCGCCCTGTCGATCCGTGCCGAGGACCTCTCAGTCTTGCGGGACGCCGCGGCGCTACGAGAACGCGCGCGCTCCTGGTGGTCGTTGGCCGATGTCGCGCGAGCGGGTCGCGCAGCGCTGGCCGCGGCGGATGACCAACAGCTCGTCTCCCACGCTTGCGGTCTGCTGGAGGCAGCGGTCGCCGACCGAATGGTTGCCGACGTTCCGGTCGGGTTGTTCCTGTCGGGCGGAATAGACAGCTCGACCGTCGTGGCCCTGATGCAAGCCCAATCGACGCGCCCGGTACGGACGTACACGATCGGATTCGGTGAACGCGCATTTGACGAGACGGCCAATGCTGCGGCCGTGGCACGACACCTCGGTACCAGCCATACCGAACTGCGTCTTACCTCTGCGGAAGCCAGAGCGGTCATTCCCGAACTTCCAACCATTTGGGACGAGCCGTTTGCCGATGAATCGCAAATCCCGACGCTGCTGTTGTCTCGACTTGCACGGCAGGAAGTCACCGTTGCGCTTTCGGGCGACGGAGGTGACGAGTGCTTCGCAGGGTATTCCAGACACGTTCTTTCCGCCCGTTTAGCGCCGCTGCTGAACTCCAACCGATCAATACGGACGATGGCCGCAAGCGGTGTGGCACTGCTCGGGCGCGGCGTGCGCGAAAGCATCGTCGAGACGCTTCGTCTTCCAGGCTGGTTGCAGCGGATGACACGCGGCGACCGCATCAACCGCCTCGCAGACCTGATTGGCAGCAATGACGTCGGCGAGATGTACCGTCGGTCGACGCGGCTCTCGGAACTGCAGTTGACGCAAGCGCAAGCAGATCCGGAGTCCGACTCGATTCCGCCGCTCAACGATCTCCTGTCCGATCTTATCGTTCGTGATATGCTTGGATATCTCCCGAGTGACATTCTCGTCAAACTCGACCGTGCGAGCATGGCCACGAGCCTGGAGGCTCGCTGCCCGCTTCTCGATCATCGCGTCGTTGAGTTCAGCTGGACTCTACCGAACTCGGCGAAGGTGCGTCACGGTCAAGGAAAATGGCTCCTGCGCCAGGTCCTTAGCCGTCACCTGCCGCGTCACCTCTTCGAACGACCCAAACAGGGCTTTGACGTACCGATCGGCTCCTGGCTGAGGGGACCTCTTCGTTCATGGGCGTCAGACCTCATTTCCGAGTCGCGCCTTCGCAACCAACATCTTCTGGACGTTTCCCGCGTCCAGGACTGCTGGCTCCAACATCTTAGCGGTCGCCGCGATTTCTCGCGACCGCTGTGGGCTGTCTTGATGCTGCAGTCCTGGCTCGACTCAACAATTGCCTCCGGGACGCCTCGAACAGCGGGCGTCATGGAACCGGCGCAGTAAAGGAGCAGGCAATGGAAGCGTTCGCAGGTAAACGGATTCTGCCGGTGACCGTTCTGTCCCACGGGCGGTCAAAAGCCGACGAGCCTCCTCCCGATGACGCCATCGCGGCATTCAGGCACGTCCTCGATAGCATCAGGCGATACAAGTACTTCATTATCAAAATGATCAGCGCGGGCGCGCTGCTTGCGGTGCTCGGTAGTCTTTTTATGTCCCCCTCCTATCTTGCGACGGCACAGCTTGTCGTCAGCGCTCGCAGTGGCGGAGCAACGGAGAATCCCGGCGCGCCCGGCAATTCCTCCGCGACTGGCGGTTCGGACGACCCGACTATCGATACGCACGTCACGGTGATGTCATCCGATGCCTATCTGCGGCGGCTCCTGCCAGCACTGAGGATGCTCGACAACCAGGCCCACGAAAACGGTTCGTTGCTCCGCACGGCCTGGTCAAAGATAAAGGGGTTCCTCTCCTTCCGGAAAGATCAACCGAGCGATGGCGCGGCGCTGGCAGCATTGAAAGGACGTTTGAAGGTCAGTCAGGAGCGCCGGTCCAGAGTTATCAGCGTAATTGCCAGCGACCCCAATCCGCAACGAGCCGCGGACGTCGCAAACCTGGTCGCCCGATCCTATGCTGACGAGCTAGCCCGGCAAACGCGAGCTGTAGAACTCCAGGCTCTGGACGCCATCGCAGCACAATCGGCAAACGTTCAGCGCGAATTGTCGGCGGCGAAGGCGGAATGGGACGCCGATCACTCAGGTCAGACCTTGTCATCACAGAGAGCCGCCGCGTTGGAGTGGAAAATCACCACTCTGGCCCAGCAGTATGAAACACTGATACGAAAGCGGCAGGCTCTCACCACGAAGGGCGTCGTCGCTGAGCCGGACGTGACCGTAATCGCGGACGCCTCGCCCCCCGATTTTCCCAGCTCGTTGAATCCGTTCCTCCTCGTCCCGCCAATTACGATCGTCTTCGCTCTCATGGCATGTCTCGTCGCGATCATCCTGAAGCACTTCGATCGAAGTCTGCATACCGAGGCAGAAGCTGCAGAGGCATTGGACATCCCGTGCGTCGGATTGATACCCTCGATTCCGCCCGAGCTGAGCACCTCGCCGCAACGGTTCGTAGAGCAATCGGAAGCCTCGTCTAACAGAGCCGTTCGCTCGACCGTAGTTTCTCTCATGACCGCGGATCCAATCGAGCCCCAGCCGCAGCATGTTGTCCTGGTGACATCCAGCTTGCACGGTGAAGGCAAGAGCGCGATCGCGTGGAGTTTCGGCTTCTGCGCCGCGCAGCTCGGACAGCGCGTTCTGCTCCTGGACTTTTCCCAGGTGCCCCGGCGCGTCGGCGGTGAGGCTGCAGATCTCTTCAAGCTCCTGGCGCACGATGGAGCGGCGGCCAAGGCCGTACAGCACATCCCGGAGCTTGGAATCGATTACATATCGTCAAAGTTGTCCGAGGGCAGCCGCCTGGGGCCATTAGCAGGCCCGAAAGTCGCCTCGCTGTTCGAGCACTTTAGAAACACCTACGATCTCGTCGTCATCAACGCGCCATCGCTGGATGATGCTCCGGAAGTGAGACTTCTCGCCTCCTGGGCAGACCATGTTCTGCTTGCCGTCCGCGCCGGCAGCACGAGCCGCGACGTCGTACGGAGCACCTTGAACCGGTTTGCCGGGACGTCGGATTTCGATACTCGTGTCAAGCTCTGGTGTGTCCTGACGCACGGAGTGCCGTCCGAGCTAGCGCGCTCCGATCTGGAGCCGGCATCAACATCGACTTTGATGCGTTACTATCGCTGGTTCAAAGCAGCGGCGGTACGGTGGCTAAGCATCGAACCTGTAATCAATGTTTCCGACCACGCCGAATCTGGCCTGAGGCCACGACAATGACCACCAGAAGGCTTGGTTGATCATTTGGGCCTTTCGATATGGCAGGACGCCGATCGACCAAACGGCGGCTGAGCATGCCAACCCAGCATCCTTCGTTTGAAGTATGCGTGCCCGGGCCTGATTAACATAGGTTGGGACAGAAAAATGACGGGTACGGTGATGCGGCTTCAGAAACTTGGCGATCCGTCTGGCGGTCCATGCGACGCCGTTGACACGCACCTGCCATCGATCGTTCAGCAACTTCCCGCGACGCTGAGCTGGTTGAGCCCCGTAAACGTGCCTCTCGATCTCAACGGCCCGACCGATCGATCATTCGATCCTTTGGAAGCCGGCTTTGCCGGCGTATCGGCCATCGAACACCTGATTGCGGTGACGGCGAAGTTTGCCAACAAGGTCGCAATCAGCGACGGCAATCACTGCTTCACGTACTCACAGCTGTTGTCCCGGGTCTTGACCTTGGCCCAGGCCATCGAGGCGCTGATCCCGGAGGGGGAGGCCCTCGGATGGCTGTTGCGAAGCTCGGCCTGGCAGCCGATCGCCATGCTGGCATGCATGGCAGCCGGACGAGCCCTCGTCCCGCTCAACCCCCGCGATCCAGTGCAGCGGCTCATGGCCATCGCCACGGCCGCCCGGATTTCCGTTCTGATCGGGCACGACGACAGCGATGCTGCCGGGTTGGTCAAGCAACATGGTCTGGTCTGGCTTGATGTTGCGAGCGCCAGCGAACCTTCAGCAACAACCCCCACCCTCACCCAGGTTTCGGTCGATGCGCCGGCCGTCGTGCTTTATACCTCGGGGAGCACTGGAGTTCCAAAGGGCGTGGTGAACAGCCAACGCAACCTGCTCCAGCGCGTCCAGCAATATGTGGATGCATGTCACATAAGTGCGGCTGACGTCTTCATGCCTCTGAGCGGCCCCACAACGATCGCCGGTTGTCGGGAAATGTTGTCGGCTTTGCTGACCGGTGCGAAACTGCACATCGTCGATGTCGAGGCGCTCGGGCTGCGTGGCGTTCTTCGCCAGATCACCACGGAACAGGTGACGATTACATACGTCGTACCAGCTCTGGCGCGTGCATTGATCAGCGCCAGCCGGCAAGGCGATTTCGACTCGCTCCGCATGATACGCATCGGCGGAGAGAAGGTCTTGTGGACCGACATCGCGCTCGTCCGAGGAGCGGTGCAGCCGGGCTGCTTCATCCAGGTCAGCTATTTGTCGACGGAAACCACTGGCACCCAGTGGTTTCTCCCCAAGGAATGGCGAGCGGACGGCGTCAGCGTTCCAGTTGGCTACCTGCTTCCCGGCATATCCTATGCCGTGATCGACGAAAGTGGGAAATCCGTCCCATGCGGGGAAGTCGGCGAACTTGTCATCAAGAGCAGGTACGTCATGCTCGGATACTGGGAATGCGGACGGCTTTCTCCGGCATCGCCCGCCCCGGATGATCCAAAGTCTCGCATCTATCAGACCGGCGACCTCGTCATCGTGGATGTGCACGGACTGATGCGGATCGTGGGGCGGAAAGGACGCCAGCTCAAGATCAATGGTCAACGCGTCGAGCCGGCCGAGCTCGAGAGTGCGCTGCGCAATCTCAGCTATGTGAAGGACGCGGTCGCCGTCGTGACGGACACGAACGAGTTGGTCCTTTTTGCATCGCCCTCCGATCCGCAGAGACCGCACTTCCAGACCGACGTTCGCAACGTGATCCGGCAGGCGGTTCCTGCGGCTTTGCATCCGACCAGGCTGCACGAGATATTGGAGATTCCGCGCCTCCCGGGAGGTAAGATCGATCAAGCCAGGCTGAAACTTCTCGATCTGGAGAGCAAGAAGACCTCGCCCGCGCCTGTGCCGGCGACGCAAGGATTGGCCGAGGCCAACAAGGTCGTGCACCAGGTGTGGAGCAGTATCCTCGGCGTGCCGGAAGCTGCCGGACGCTGGGATGAGGCCGGCGGAGATTCCCTAAAGCTCCTGCGCTGCGTCATGGATATCGAAGACCTCATCGGCCGCGAAGTCAGCATGGAGGCTTTCACGGTCGACATGAGCGCCGAAGACATGGTCCGGGCTATCGCAGCGGTGGATCCACCTGTGCGGCAGCGTCTAAATGACCAAATTCTCCCAGGCCTTGTAATCCTGCCTGGCTCCATGGGGTATGGCCCGAGCATGGCAGCATTTGGCGCGCAGCTCAGCAAGGTGGCGCGGGTGATACCAATTCGCTATCCGGACCTGAGCTGGAGCCTCGCGGGCCGCGATTCCGTCCAGGAGATGGCCGCGATGGCCGTCGAACAGATCAATGCCGCCCAGCCACGCGGTGATGTCCGAATGATAGGCTATTCCCTGGGTGGCGGCGTCGCATTCGAAGTCGCAAGCCGGTTGATCGAGCAAGGTCGTGCGGTCAAATTCCTGGGCATCCTCGACACGAATGTCGGCCCTCGCAGAGCAAACCACCGAGAAGCCCTTTCTCGCACGCTGCAGCGGATTCGATCCCATCGCGTGACGATCTACCGCATGCTTTGCCGCTCCGTGGCGAAGTTCGCCGCTCGCTTGGGCCAGGAGGCTCGCTTCTGCAGGCTCATCGACGCCATCACATGGCCTCGCCTGGCAAACACCCGCTTCATGCTCAGGCTTGAACTCGAGGAAATTCTCCGGATGCGCGCTTTCGGACGCTGGGTTGAGAACACCAAGCCTCGTCTGGCCATCAAAGGGACTGTCTTCGCATGCCACCGGCCTGGCGTAACGCCGCGCCTCGGATGGGACTCCCTGTTTGAGGAGCTGGACGTGATTCCGATCGCCGGTGGACATCTTGACCTGGTGGTCGAGCCTCACCTCGCGATCAATCGACCAGTCATCGAGCGCGCGATCGCAGCGTCCTGCTCCTGATCCACGATACAATGCTTTCTGAGGCGCCGGTCCTGCCACCACAGGATCGTATAGAGAGGCCACGCGGGTTCCGCTCGCACTTGGCTCGAAGGCGCCGTCGCGCCCTTAGGAATGCAGAGTGTGATCGTCAGGGCCGCAGGTAGCTCCAGCCTTGCTCCTGGAGCTCCATGAGGCGGACAACCCCGGATTTGGTGACCTTCGCTTGCGAGATCAGAGGAACTTCCTTGCCCTCGTTCTTCGCCATGTTCTCGCGCGTGTTTCCGCATGCCGAGAAAGTCAGTTCCGGTGTGGTTTCGCTCATCGCCTTGATGCGCCCTTTTACAGGCGATGTGTCATCTCGCAGCATGTGCAGTCCCGGCCCGTACGCGACCACTTCCACTTCGACTTTCTGACTGAGCTCGCCGTAGTGCTGAACGACGTTGCTGACGTTGTTGAGAGCAAGATTCATCAAGGCCGGATCGTTTGCGTCGACATGGATGACAAGCCGATGCGGCGGCTGCGTCCGAGGGGTCGCAACGGTCGCCTTGGCATTAGCATTCCTGGCTGACGCGCCGGGATTTTTGGTGAAGAGAGCGGTTTGCGCAGAACCCTGGGATTCAATGCCGCTTACGAGGATCAGCCCGACAGCCGCCACACCGGCAAAAATGGCAAACGATCTGGTCATGCTGTGCTTCCTGCGTGTGTGATGAAGCGTGCACCCCGCAGGCTATTTAAGCGCGCCCGTGCAGGTCAAGAATCTTCGGGCAATGGTCCGATCGATCTACTTAATTCCCATTTCTGCACGTCTACTCCGTTTTGGCTACCGCGACTGCGACATCGACATGGCGTCAATGAAAGCGGTGTCATGAATGACATGCCATGAGTTCCATCCAACATTTGGGCGTCGCAATGGGGGTGCACGGACACCGTCTGTCGAAGGGAAGCGCCGTCGCGCCAACTGCCACTGCGCGTCAGCCTGGGGATTGGCCATTTCCGTTCCGCGGACGCGGATTGTTCGACATCGCTGGCAGCCGCCGCTCATACGCAGGAGCGGGTATATTCACGATGGTTCTGATCAACGGCCTTCTGCCGCTTCTGATTGGAACTGCCAACGCCAGATCCCGGGACCGGGACGAAGGCGACCGTGGCGCTTCCTTCGCCCCATGGGCGCTGCTCGAGCAGCGCAGTTTCACGCCAGGACGAGAGCAGATCGGCGGAGTGGAATTGAGGATGCTCCTGGTTCAACGCGCGGACGAGGCTCAGCCCGCCGCGCCACGGCCCGCTGGCAGCAGGCCGGCGGCAGCCGGATCGCGCGGGGCGGCGACCTCAAGAGAGCCGCAACGCTCCGCAGCTGAAGTCCCTGCACAGGAAATGCAGGCTTCACCGCCCGCGACGTCAAATGCGGCTCAAGCTGCTTCCGAGACGGAGCGGTTCAACCAGCACCTGTTGCTGGATCAGGAGCGGCAACGAGCGAACAGGCTTGCGCGCGAATTGGCTGCGGCCCGAGCGGAACTCGACGCGGCGCGGCAGACACAGACGCACAATGTCCGCGCCCTCGAGATCGGTATTCAGCAAACGCAGGCGCTCGAACAGGAACGGCAAAAGACTGACACTCTGTCACGTGAGCTCACCTTCCTGAGGGCGGAGCTCGAGGTCGCACGGGTCGCGGCCTCAAAGGCCATGCAGGCATCCGAAGCCGAGCTGAAGCAGGAACGTCCGCTTGACCGACGGAATGGGGCCAAACGCTTTGCTCTCCAGCTAGCCTCGCTTCGCTCGGAGCTGGAGGCCGCCCGCAGCGCAGCATCCGAAGCCACGAAATCTGCCGCGGCGGAGACCGCACAACGGCAAGCTCTCGAGCGCGAATTAAAGCAGGAGCAGGACAAGACAGAAGCCCTGATCGGCGAACTCGGCACCATCAGGATCGCGGCCTCCGAGACCGCGAGGGTCAACGCTGCAGATGTCGATCAAAGGTCGATGCTGACACAGGAACTCGAGAAGCAGCGAGACAGGGCCGAGGGCGCGGCGCGCCAGTTGACCTCCCTTCAGGCCGAGCTCCGTGCAGCGCAAACCGCGAACTCTGAGTTGGCTGCCCACCGCGCTGCAGACGACAGGGACAAGCTGGCGCTGAAGCGGGAGGTCGAACAGCAGCGTGACCGCGCGGACGCTCTCGCGCGCGAGGCGGCGTCGCTGAAGGATCAACGCGACCTGGCGCGGGCTGAAATGTCAGAGGCCGTACGAACCGCCGAGGCCGCCGCAAAGGCCGAAGCCAACCGCGAAAAGGAGCGTCCCGGCAGCGCCGCCGCGCGGCCCTCAACGCTCCCGTCTGTTCGGGATCATCTGGCCGCATGGAGTGCTTCCACTGTTGTAGCGGCGCCCTCGCGCGAGCCCCCGGGCCGCGCACCAAGCCAAAGCAGCCTGCCGCCTGCCGCTTCGCTTCCGCTCTCGCCTTCGGCATCCGCGCCGATAGCACCGAGCGCGCAGATCACACAGGCCACTGCCCTGCCCGCCTCTAACCCGAGGGCCATGGCAGCGGTGGACCGCCAAACCACAAGCGGAGCGCAGCGCCCGCTTGCGAACGAGGAGAGACTGCTCGCGCGCGCCAGCGCATTATTGCGGCAGGCGGACATCAACGGAGCCCGCGGATTGCTGGAATACATTCTTGGACATGGCAGCGCGCAAGCGGCCTTTATGTTGGCCGAAACTTACGATCCTCACGTGCTGCAATCCTGGGACGCCCGCGGCGTCGCCGGCGATCCCGCGAAGGCGCGCGAACTGTATGAACGAGCTCAGGTTGGCGGCATTCGCGATGCAGAAGGACGGATCAAGGGGCTCAAATAGCCGCTGGAGCGAGCCTTCGAAACCAGACCAGAGAGTGGAGAGGTCCATGTCATTGAGCAAGCTCGCATTCACGGTCGCATTGGCACTGTTCGGCCTGCAGCTTGCTGCCAGCGCCCAATCTCGTTCGCCGCGCGAGCCGCTGGCACGGAATGCCGATACGGCCGCAAAGGAACGCATCAATGCATGGACGGTGGGGCTCGCCGGAGGACTTATCGAGGGCGCGCCGCTTCGGCTCGCCGCAGAGATCGCACGCGTCGTCAACGAGGAAGACAAGCTTCACGTCATTCCGATCGTGACGACCGGCGCCACCGAAAACGTCAACTCGCTGCTCTATCTCAGGGGCGTTGATGCCGCGATCATCAACATGGATGCCCTGGACGAGTACAAGGCGCAGGTTCCGTCGATCGAACGGCGCATCGTCTATGTTCTCAACCTCTTCCCGGCCGAGCTGCACATCTTCGTGCGTCCCGAGATCAAGTCGCTCGACGACCTCAAGGGAAAGAAGGTCAACTTCAACACCCAGGGTACAGCAGCCGCTTATTCTGGTCCGCTGATCTTCAGCCGGCTGGGACTGAATGTCGAAAAGATGTTCATTCCCCACCAGGTCGCATTGCAGCAGATGAAGAGCGGCGACATTTCAGCGGTTGTCTTCATCACATCAAAGCCGGTCGATGCCTTCTTGAAAGGACGCTGGGATGAAGGATTCAAGTTCCTGCCCATCGAATACGACCCCAGATTTGAAGACTACTATCTTCCGTCGTCCCTCGATCCAAAGGACTACCCAAACCTCGTGCCAGAAGGCAAGCGGATCGCGACCATTGCCGTCCCCACGATTCTTGCCGCCTACAACTGGCAGCCGCAGACCGATCGCTACCGGCGCATGGTGCGCTTCGTCGACCACCTGTTCGGACGGCTCGACCGGCTGCAGTCCGCTGGCTTCGATACAAAATGGAAGGACGTGAATCTCCGCGCCAGTGTCCCCACTCTGACCCGGTTTGCTCCGGCGCAGGAATGGCTCGATCGCTCGCCCAGCGCGACAGTCGGACTGTCGCGATGAAGCGACTCGGTACCCTTGCGGCCTCCTTGCTCGCGGGTATCGGTCATCTAAGCTGCGCTCAAGCCGGCGACACGCCAGATCGTTCGAAGGCATGCGCGCGGTTGCAGGGAATGGAGCACATGACCTGCGTCGACGATCAGATTGCGGAAGCACCTGAGCAATCCGTCAGAGCTCCTCAAATTCCGAACTGGATCATCAGCGAAACGACATCACCGGTGGACCGCAAGCCGCAGATCGCCGCGCAGACCACCGGACGAACCGGCCGGAAGGATGGACCCTCGTCGCTCGCCATACATTGTCGCGGCAATAGGACCGAGTTGTTGCTCTCCTCGGCGAGTTCCTGGACCAAAACTCCGGTCACCGAAATTAGGGTCGTATTCCAGATCAACGATCAGCCGCCTGTCGACCAGCGCTGGAGGGTTGCTGATGGCGGCCGAAGCCTTGCCCTTCCGGGCGATACCGTCCGCTTCATAAACTCCATGCCAGGGACAGGCCGGCTTCTGGCCAAAGTGTATGCTGACACGGCTACACCCTACGAGGAAACATTTGAACTGACCGGTCTCGACGCCGTCCGTGGGCGGCTTGCAAAGATCTGCGCCTGGCGGTCTGGCTGACCAGCCAGAAGGCGGGCTGAACATTTGAAGGAATGCGTCACGCGTGAGGTTTGAATGCGATGAGCGAAACGATCAATGTAGCCGAGGCTTATGAGCGAGGACGCACCCGGTTCATGGGAATCGAACTTCTGGTTGCTCCTGGCGCGCTGGTGCCCCGGCCGGAAACCGAGCTGCTTGGCAGCACCGCGGTTGAATCACTGCGCCGAACGGGCCTTCCCGCGCCGCGGATCGTCGACATGTGCTGCGGCGCCGGCAATCTGGCATGCGCGATCTCGCTCAATATTCCTGGCGCTCACGTTTGGGCCAGCGATCTGACTGAGGGATGTGTCGAGCTCACCCGGCGTAACGTCGCGCATAAGGATCTCGGGTCTCGTATCACCGTGCTCCAGGGCGATCTGTTCGGGGCCCTGACAGGCCTGCAACTCGAGCAAACCATCGATCTGATCGTCTGCAACCCACCCTATATCTCGGAGGCCCGGCTCAACGGCGATCGCGCTTCCCTGCTCGCAGACGAGCCGCGCGAGGCATTCGCGGCCGGGCCCTACGGATTGAGCATCCATATGCGCGTTACGAAAGACGCACCTCGCTACTTGCGGCCAGGAGGATTGCTGTTGTTCGAGGTGGGCCGCGGCCAGGATCGACAAGTGGCAACCCTACTCGAACGCAACGCCGCCTACGAAAATGTCGGCGTGGTCTCGGACGAGACGGGCTCCGGTCGCGTCGTTATGGCGTACGCGAAGGAATAGCCAGGTTCGAGCACTTCCCCGTCATGATGGTTGGCATTGCAGGGTAGCACTCCGAACCCAGCGGCCCTTGCGCGGGCCGGCCAGCGAAAGCCGATACGTTCTCAGCTCTCCCGCATCCCGCGCCGGATCGCGTCCGTGATCGGCTGGGTCAGATAGGCAAGAATTGTGCGCTCTCCGGTTGCGATCAACACATCGGCCATCATGCCCGGCTTGAGCTTCTCACGGACTTTCTCGGGGAATTGCGTCACCTGGACCGAGACCTTCACCTCGTAATAGGGCTGATGCGTGGCATCGTCGCGCGCGGCGTCGGCCGCGATCGAAAGAACCTCTCCGAGAGCGATCGGCGTGGTGCGCGCCTTGAACGAGGGAAGCCGCACTTCTGTCGGCAGGCCGAGCTGGACGTGATTGATATCAAGTGCCGACACCCTTGCGGCCACCACGAGAACGTCGTTGTCTGGCACGATCTCCATCAACACGTCGCCCGCCTTGATCACGGCACCGATCGTGTGAACTTTCAGGTTCACGATCCGCCCCGATCGCGGTGCGCGTACTTCCATCCGGGCCAGGACATCGACCGCGACGCGCAGCTTCTCACGTGCATCAGCAAGCTGGGCGCGCGTATCGGTGAGCTTGCCGGTTGCCTCTTCCAGCACTTTCTGCCCGACCTGGTCGATCTGGAGCCGCGACTCGTCGATGATGCGGCCATAACGAGCGATATCCGCCTCGTATGCGCCGATCTTGCCCTCGAGATCCGCTTTGGAACGCTCCAGCGTGGCGACGCGGGCGAACGGTACGATGCCCTGATCAGCGAGCGGCTTGAGCTTGGTATATTCCTGACTGACGCTGTCGAACTGCGCCCGCGCGCCCTTGTTTTGAGCGGTATTCCCCTGGATCTGACGCTGCGCCTGCGCGATACGTTCCTCGAGAATCGAGACCTCGATCTTTCGCGCAGCGCGACGTTCATCGAAGCGCCGCTTCTGGTCACCCATTGCACGTATCGCGTTCGGATCGGAAACCTTCTGGAGCAGCTCGGACGGAAACGTAATGCTGTCTCTCCCTTCGGCTTCCGCGTGCAGGCGCGCCTCCTCGGCAACCGCCGAGTACACCGCCGAGCGAGCGATCTCCTCCTTGGCCCGCTCCTGGGTCGGATCGAGCCGCAACAGGACCTGACCTTCCGCGACATGAGCATCGCCTGTGACCAGCAGGTTCTGGACGATTCCGCCCTCGAGGTGCTGCACCACCTTACGGTCGCTCTCGACAACGACGGAGCCGGCCGCCACCACGGCACCGTCGATCGATGCGAGGGCGGTCCAGCCGCCAAATACACCAAAGGTGAGGAACACGACCAGGAAGCCCCGCCGCGCAGGCGTCTGCCAATCGCCCGACGGACCCTCGTTGTCGTTGTCCACGGACGCTCGGGACCACAAGATCGGCAGCTTCGCCTTCACAAGATTCGGCAGTTTTGTCTTGGCAAGAATCGGCAGTTTCGCCTTGGCAAGATGGAGCAGCGACTTTGTTGTCGTTGTTATCGTTTCCGCCGTCGCAAGGAGTTTGCTCGGAGCTCGCGGCGCCTGCGCCGCCTGATTGGTTCTGTTGAACTGCCTCAGGATCTCCGCCAGTTCGTCGTGAAGAGCGTCTGCTCCCCGCTGCAACATCTTGTCCATTACTGCCTCGTCGCGTGCGCCTGACGCACCTGATTTGAAAGCTGCGCGTGACGGTGAGCGCCATCGCCACGATGGCTTCCATCAGCATGGTGATGGCGATCAGCGCGATGATGCTCAGCGGGCTCGCGCGCGTCACGCCGCATCGGCGCAACCGTTTTCCCAAGCAGCGTAGGCAACATTTCCTCGCGCGTCCCGATTCGTCCGAGCCGTCCCTCGTGCATGAACACGATCTTGTCTACCGCGGCGAGCAGGTTCGGGCGGTGATTGATGATCACGATCGTCACCTTGTTCTGCCTCAGCCGCTGGATCGCATCGGCCAGCGCGCGATCGCCGTCACCATCGAGGTTTGCATTCGGCTCGTCGAGCACGACCAGCACCGGCTTGCCGAACAGTGCGCGCGCGAGCCCGATGCGCTGCCGCTGACCACCGGACAAACCTGCGCCGTTGTCTCCGATCACGGTGTCATAGCCCTTCGGGAGACGCTGGATCATCATGTGCGCCGACGCCAACTGCGCCGCCTCGACGACCGCCTCGTCGGAGGCGTCGTCGCGGAAACGTGCAATGTTGTCGCGCACGGTACCGGCAAACAGTTCGACGTCCTGAGGAAGGTAGCCGAGGTTCTGTCCAAGGAAATTGGGATCGAAATGCCTGACGTCGTTGCCGTCGATGCGCACGCAGCCGTGCACCAGCGGCCAGGCGCCGACCAGGGCCCGCGCCAACGACGATTTTCCAGAGCCGGACTGCCCAACCACGGCGACCACTTCGCCGGGCGCCAGGCGGAACGAGACGTCGGCGATGGCCGGCAGTTGCGATCCGGGGACGAGCACCGTCGCGGCCTCGAGCGAGACCTGCCCCACCAGTGCCGGCAGTCTCGTCGGCCGCCCCACTGTCGAACGCGCCTCGAGCGCGCGATTGAGCCGGGCATAGGAGGTCCGCGCGGCAACCAGCGCCTTCCATTGCGATACCGAAGCCTCCACGGGTGCGAGCGCGCGTCCCATGATCAGCGACGCCGCAAACAGCACACCTCCCGAGATTTCCTGCTGGATCGCGAGGTATGCGCCTACTCCCATGATGGACACCTGAATCGCCATGCGCAGAAATTTCGAGATCGCGAGCAAAGTCCCTCCTCGCTCCCCGGCCGTCGCGCTTTGCAACAGCGCCTGACCGTGAGTTTCCGCCCAGGCGGCGCGGACCGCGGGTCCCATTCCAAGCGCGCGGATCGCTTCGGCGTTGCGCAGCGACGAGGTCAAGCGGTCCAGTGCATGAAGATTCTTCGATGCAGCCGCATTCAGCGGCGTCTTCGTAAGCCGCTCGTTGAGGAAGGCCAGCGTCAGGATAATGACCGCGCCGATCAGGGCGACGAGGCCGATCAGCGGATGGAGCAGAAAACAAATCGCGAGGAAAATCGGCGTCCACGGCACGTCCATCAGCGACGTGATGACGCCGCCCGACAACACTTCACGCAAGGTGTCGACGTCGCGCAGCAGCTGAACGTGATGCGAGCTGCTCGTGCTCAGCGCCTGTCCGAGCGCTGTCTCGAACGTGTCCCCCGAGATTATCCGATCAAAGTGAAGCGAAGTTTGCACGAGAACACGGCTGCGAAAATGCTCGAGCGCCGCGTAGCTGATGAAAAGAACGAGCGCGATCACCGAGAGCAGCAGCAGCGTCATCCCGTTTCGGCTCGTCAGCACCCGATCGTAGATCTGCATGGTGTAGAGCGGCGAAACGAACACCAGCAGGTTGATGAAAATGGACAGTCCGCCGGCCGCGAGCAGGCCGGGACGTATCCGACGGAAAGCGTCCGCAAGCGCAGACTGTTTTGCCGAAGCGAGCATGTGCATATCCGGGCCGCCCTTGGCCGGGCGGCGGTAAGCGGTTGAAAATTGCATGATCGGACGTCAAGACGCCCGCATTTCAACATTCCGCCGCGCGCGGAATGCCACCCCGCCTCTCGACCGCCCCTGTGGTCGCGAGGAACTCCCCCAGATTAGACATACGCGCGGCGCACCGCGCGTATGTCCTTGTTGTTGTAGACGACCTACGAGCTTACGAGTGCCACGCGTGATGATCGTGATGGTGAGACATCAGATCAGCCAGATGCGAGACGAACGACCCTGTGTCCGACGTATCCGTCTGGTCGGACGCAGCATCCGCAGTCGCGGTCGACGTGGCATTGTGACCCCGCCACCAGGAATGATCTCCGGATCCGGACACGGACGACGTGGCGGCATTGATCCACTGCGAGAAATCGAGCCCACCGCCGCGGTGGTAGTGCCCACCGTCGCCGTCGCTCGTCTGCCAACCGCCCGACCAGTTGCCACCGCCCCAGTTGCCGTGGTGATGGCCACCCCAGCCGCCAGTGTCCGTCGTACCGCCGGTCGACGGATCCGTCGTTCCGTCCGAGCCCGACACGGGAGGGGTGCTTCCGGTGCTACCGCCAGCGTCGGCAACCGGCGGCGTCGTGGTGCCATCCGTGCCGGTGTCACCGCCAGCGTCCGCAACCGGCGGCGTGCTGCCGTCCGTGCCGGTGCTACCGCCAGCGTCCGCAACAGGCGGCGTGCTGCCGTCCGTGCCGGTGCTACCGCCAGCGTCCGCAACAGGCGGCGTGCTGCCATCCGTGCCGGTGCTGCCGCCATCGTCCGCAACCGGCGGCGTGTCGGTCACCGGATCCGTAACGGGCGGAACGGTCGTGCCACCCGACGACGTGTGCTCGCTGGTATTGTGCGCCAGGAACACCTGCTGCAGCTCCGGCAAATCCTCAAGCGCGGTATCGCCATTCTGCGAACCCCAAGCGTAAGCATAGTCGAACGCCGGATTGGGAACGAGGTCCGCCCAATGATCGATCATCGCCTGCGCTTGCTCGGCAGAGGGCACCGCGACCTGGCTGCCGGTTTCGGTGGACCAGCCGCCGCCTCCGAACGCCTGGTAAACCGGAACGATGGACTCGAGCGGAATTCCGGCCTGCTCGGCAGCAGCGACGTACTTGTCGATGGTGCTGAGGTCGACGTCGGGACGATCCGTCCAAACCGGATACCAATCGAGACCGAAGTAATCGATGTGGGTGTTCTCCTGGTTGTAGCTGTTCATGTAGTTCGGATCGTCCGATGACCCCGTGTTCATCAGGACGGTGAACGTCTTGGCGTCGGAGTGCGCATGAATCCAGTCGGATTCAGCCTTCAGATCCGCTGGGTCGGCTTGCGGTCCCCACTCTCCGGTCAGATCGGGCTCATCCACAAGGTAGAAACCGAACACTTTCGGATTGTTGAGGAAAGGCGTCACCTGGTCGATGAAGTCCTGAGTCACGCCTTGGTACTGATCGAGCCAGACCAGACCCTGCACGCCGTCGGGCAGTGCATTCACCTGGTCGACATACTGGACATCCGCGAGATTGAAGCCAGCTTCAGCTGGTGCGAAGTTACCTTGCGAGTCCAGACCCCCGCCCGCAGCGTAGTGTAATGTTGCCAATGATATTCCCCTGTCTGTGTTGAAACCCCCAGTGACCTGTAGGTCTGAGCGCCCGACAACCGATCGTGCGTCCCACCGAGGTGAACGTATGTTTACGTTTGAGGCAGGAATTTCCGTTCCATCAGGCGTAACCAAGGGATTATTGTGCCCAAAGTTTGCACAACAACTCGTCGGCGCCGATTGCCAGATCTGACGGGAAACTTGTTTTGAAAGATGATTCAACGATATGCGGCCGCTTCGAGCCGAGACCATCGTTGAGATCCGGCACAACGCCGACAAAATTGTTCGGAGCCGGAAGCGGCAACGAACCGTATTGATTCATGTCCGCGGATTACCCCCGATGACGGATGTTCTCCAAATCATTTCCGTTGTTCATTACGGGGCGTGACGCAGGTGGATGTAGGTGGATAGAAGATTCAAGCGGAGCGGCGTCAGCATGCGCCGGTATTGTGGCACCAAAATAGCGCTCGCTTGCGAGGCAAATCGCGAATTGCGGAAGGAAGACATTCGGTCTTAGGCGCCGGATTAAGTTACCTCTTCGGCATCGATGTTGGCGGCCCGCTTTTCGACCAGCGCGCGCGATCGAATTTGTCCCGCCCGTTCGTTCACTGCGCGCGCTAGCGACTTTTCGAGTAGCATTAGCTCATTCGTTGCCGAGGACATCATGTCAGGGTCGGCCCAAACGAACCTCAAATTTCCGCCGGGCTCACGAATTCAGGTAGAGCCGGCAGCCGGTCCTCGCTTGGCCGGAAAGACCGGAACGGTGGTTGGGGCCGGATACTATCCGAAAAGTCTCCGCGTAATTTTGGACGGATCGAAGGGACCAATCACACTTCACGTGGACTACGTGGCCATGATCGACCCGTGAAGCGGATGCCGCGTCCACGGTCCACAAGGCGCTCTTCAGCGATCGGCGCGTCCCGGAGTTACCCCTGAAGTATAGCCGGCCGCTGATCCAGCGTTAGACCGCCCTTTGGACCCATTTCAGCCAATCTGTTGTTTGCTTTTCATTGCTCGGGGCAGGATCCATTAATCTGGAGCCTGCAATGCTCAAGCAAGTTATTTCCGCCTGTTGCTTCGTTGTAATCACCTCTGCCAGTTCGGAAGCAAGACCATATCGCACAGAACGTGCCTCTGAATGCAACGTCACCATGCCTTGCGACTTCTCTTCCTATTCGCAAACCTTGAACCAGCGTAAAGAGGTCCAATACTCATTGCGGACTTACCGTTCAAAACAACTCGCCGTCGTCGCCGGGACAAGTACCGCAACACTTGATAGTCCGGCCAGCACTCGGATCGTTGGCGGTCGCCCCTCGGGTTGCCCGTCCTCATTCTGTGGTTGTGCCGCGGCTTTGCACTTGTTTGGCCGCATCGTGCCGGAGTTGAATCTCGCGGCAAACTGGCTGCGATTTCCGCGTACGTCGCCAGCACCAGGAATGGTCGCGGCAAGACGCGGGCACGTTTTCGTCCTGGAGCAGCATATCGGAGGCGACGTCTGGATGGCATATGACGGCAACTCGGGTGGACGCGCAACGCGAATACACGCGCGATCATTGAGAGGGTATACAATTGTGAATCCGCGCGGCGCGTCGACTTGAATAAAGCCTTTCATGTAATCGGCAAGTCAGTTTCCAAGCACCGGCATGCCTCCACCACGACAAAGGCATGCTCTCGTCACCAAGCCGCTCTTCTCCCTGCTTGAAGTACTTCCTGCCGCCCCGCGCAATCATGTTGGTTTCGTCGGGGGCCTTGGTCAAATGTGCTGGCGGCGCCGATCGGCAGCCGCCAGCCAGACACGCCGCACGGCAGCAACTTCGACACTGCACATCGGCAATTTCAGAAGAAGCAGCACTTCGACGCCAAGCGACGACGGATCGCTGTGGCATGAAGCAACGGCCAACTTTCAGTCGGCGCCATCCGTCAGCCAGGCAAACAATCAAAGGTTGCGAATAGCCAAAGCACGACGGGTCCCGACGGTCTCACGCGCTCTTTGGCCGAAGCGCGACGACAGATCTCGTGTGCTCCCCCTCCTGCATCGCTCCCTCGATAGCCTTCTCGAGCGCGGCCTGATCGAACGGCTTCGACAAGCGTTGCAGGTTGGAACGCGCTCCGATGGGAAGCTCCGCGTATCCGGTGCTCAGGAGGATCACTGTCCCGGGACGCTCCACGACCACCGCTTCAGCAAGCTGCAGGCCGGTCATGCCCGGCATGGCATAATCGGTGACAACGAGTTCGATGGTCCGCGTGCGGCGGAGAAGAGCCAATGCCTCTTCGCCCGACCGTGCCTCGACCACTGCATGCCCAAGATCCTCCAGCATTGCCGCCGTATTCTCGAGCACGAGAGGATCGTCGTCGACCAGAAGCACAGAAAGCCGGCGGTTGGACCGAAGTATGGGGGCCGGAGCCTCCGCGCGCAGCGCTGGCAGCGCAGCCTCCTCCCCGGCTACCGGCAGCCAGATCTCGGCCGTCGTACCCACCCCAAGGCGGCTCTTCAAGACAAGCCTGCCGCCGGACTGCTCGGCGAGGCCGTGAACCATCGATAGTCCGAGCCCGGTGCCTTTGCCGATGCCCTTCGTCGTGAAGAACGGCTCCTGAGCGTGCTTGAGCGTCTCCTCGTCCATGCCGCAGCCGGTGTCGCTCACCGAGAGCGCGACGTAGCGAGGCGCGCCGGCTTCGTGCTGCTCGTGTCGGGCGGATATGGTTATCAGGCCACCGGCCGGCATCGCATCACGAGCGTTTACCGCGAGATTGAGGATGGCCAGTTCGAGCTGGTTGGCGTCAATCTTTACGTTTGGCAGGTCCAACGGAAACAGTGTGTCGATACGTACGCCTGCCTCGAACTTCAGCAGTGAGGCCATGCCCCGCACCAGCGCGGCGATGTCGACGACAACCGGTTTGAGATCCTGTTTACGAGCGAAGGCGAGCAAGCGTTGGGTGAGCAGAGCGCCCCGCTGCGCGCCTTGCATCGCGTTGTCCACAAGACGCTGTATCTTTGGATCATCTGTTTGCAGGCGCTTCTTCAGCAGCTCGAGGCTGCCGAGAACGGCGGCGAGCAAGTTGTTGAAGTCGTGGGCCACGCCACCGGTGAGTTGACCGATGGTCTCCATTTTCTGCGATAAAGTCAGCGCTTCGCGTGCCCGATCCAGCGCGTCCTGTGCCCGTCTTCTCTCGCTGATGTCGCGCACGATCTTGGCAAACCCGGTGATCGAGCCGCTTTCGTTCCGTACCGCGACCAGGGTTGCCTCGGCCCAGAAGCGGCTGCCATCTCGGCGCACGCGCCAGCCTTCTGCTGCCGACTTGCCGTCCCGCTCAGCCTCAAGGAGCGCACGTGCCGGCACCCCGGACGCACGGTCTTCGTCGGTATGAAGGATCGCATAGCCTGTCCCGACGATGTCGTCGCCATAACCCATCAGCCTGCGCGCCCCGAGATTCCAGTTTCCCACGGACCCATTCGGCTCGAGCATGAACATGGCGTGATCGGCGATCCCCTCCACCAGGAGCCGAAAGCGTTCTTCACTACGCCTCAGCGCACTGGCCTCGCGTTGGGCGCGCTCCGCCGAAGCCCTATCGTAGACGGCAGCCGCAATCCCGATGCTCAGGATGAGAATGGTGGCGCCGGCGAGCAGAAATGCCAGCGGCGCCCGACCCACGACATGTCCAGCGTGTCCCGCCATGGTGGTCGCAGGCACGAACGAGGCACCTTCCATGGCCGCGTAATGCATGCCGGAAATCGCGACACCCATGACAAGCCCTGCGAACAGCCGCTGCGTCGCGTTTGTCTTGCGAAAGGCGAGCCAGAGCGCCACGACCGAGGCGCACATCGCGATCACGACCGAGAGCACGACCCATCGAGGATCGTACTCGACGGACGCCGCCATCCTCATTGCGCCCATGCCCGTGTAGTGCATGCCGGATATGCCCAGCCCCATCGCCAGGCCGGATACCAGGAGCGCCTGCGGGCGCCTTCCGACCACGGCGAAGGCCGCGGCCGCGACAACGATGGGAACGACAAGCGATAGAAAGGTGAGGAATGGATCGTAGGAGATCTCGACCCCGGGCAGCCTGAAAGCCAGCATGCCGACGAAATGCATGGACCAAATGCCGCCGCCCATAGCGGTGGCCGCGGCTGCAAGCCAGGCTGCACGCGCCCGCCCGGACGCGGCACGCATGCGGGTCGCAAGGTCAAGCGCTGTGTAGGAGGCAAGCGCGGCGATCAGGATCGACAGCGCGACAAGAACGGGATCGTGAGAAGCTGCATGGTGATTCATTTTCACGGATTGTAACGGAAGTCCGGTGCGAATTCACCCTAAGTTGCATAGCGGCGGCGGGATCCGGACCACGCCGTAGCCGTCAAGGCCCCCGTCCAACGCTTGATCGTTGCTGCACGAACGATCGCACCCCTGACGCACTGCCCCGCAAATTCGCTAGGCCGGTCGCCTATTGCACCGCGAAGCCAATTGCGCCGCAGCATTCAAAATGAGACTGCCCGTCAAGCCACAGGGCGGCCTGACGCGTGCGCTGAATTCGACTTCGGCTAGCCTTCGCTCAAGTACCGCACGAGCCAACGAACGCCGCCCAGGGACGGCGCCGTGGATGCTGCGGCAAAAACGACGACACAGGGAGGAGATCAATGTTGAGAGGCAGTTTGGGACTTATCGCTTTGAGCAGCCTGTTTCTTTCAGGCGCCGCAATCGCCCAGGAGAAGATCAAGGTCGGCGTCACCGCAACCCTGGAAGGCACCTACACGGTGCTCGGCGAGGATGGCATGCGCGGCCACCAGACGGCGCTCAACGTGTTGGGCAAGAAGGTCGGCGACAAGGAGCTCGAGTTCATCGTCGCCTCGACCGACGCGACACCAGACTCCGCGGTGCGCGCCGTGCGCAAGCTGATCGAGCAGGACAAGGTACAGATCCTGCTGTCGCCGCTCTCCGGCGACGAGGGCATTGCGGTCAAGAACTTTGCTAAGACCCATCCCGAGCTGACCTTCATCAACGCCGCTTCCGGCGCCCAGGAAACGACCTATGTCGATCCCGCGCCGAACTTCTTCCGCTACAACATGGATGGCGCGCAGTGGCAGGTCGGCCTCGGCAAATACGCCTATGAGGAAAAGAAGTATCGCAAGATCGCGACTGTCGGCGAAGACTATTCCTTCATCTATACGCAGGTGTTCGGCCTGGTCCTCGAGTTCTGCGGCGCCGGCGGACAGGTCACCAACCGGCAATGGGTGCCACTCGGCACCAAGGACTTTGCCTCCGTCATCGCGGCCTTGCCCGACGACGTCGACGCCATCTACCTCGGGCTCGGCGGGGCCGACGCCGTCAACTTCCTGAACCAGTACCAGCAGGCGGGCGGCAAGGCACATCTGATGGGTGGTTCCATCATGATCGACCAGACCATCCTCTCGTCCAAGGGCAACGCCAAGAACGCGCTGGTCGGCACGATCGCGGCGAGCGGCCAGGCCGACACCTGGGAGGACCCAGGCTGGCAGAAATTCGTGAAGGCCTACCAGGACGCCTTCCCGCCCAACAAGCGCTTCCCCAGCCCTTCGTTGCTTGCGACCAATTACTATGGCTCGACCATGGCGCTGATCCTCGCGCTGCGCGAGGTCAACGGCGATCTTTCCAATAACCAGGCCAAATACAAGGCGGCGCTTGCCAAGATCGAACTCGATGCACCGAACGGCAAGATCAAGCTCGACTCCAATCGCCAGGCGATCGGCACCAACTTCGTCACGGAAGTCGTCGACGATGGCAAGGGCGCACTGTTCTCGAAAGTCGTGAAGGTGATCCCGAACGTCAACCAGACGCTGGGCTATGACCCCGCGGTGTTCGCCAAGATTGGTTTGCCAAGCCGTACAGTACCGGAATGTAAGAAGTACTGACGTAGTCTCGTTCGCGAGCGATGACTGACCGGGGAGAGATTTGCAAGGCGCGGACATCGTGCGCCCTTGCATTCTCTCCCCGGTTGTTGAACGCTACCAAAAAAAGACAAGAGCTTCTGGGAGGGAAGGCATGAGCCGGGCGCTCGCCGTCTTCCACGGCCGCTTTGGCCGGGCGACGGTCTATCAGTTGAACCGCCCTTTCAACATCCACGCACATCGCGAAGGTCATCTGATCTTCCATGTCGGGGGACGTTCCGCATGCATCGATGTCAGCGACGGACGTTACCAGCTCACCGAGGGTTCCGTGGTCGCGATCAATCCATGGGAACCGCATAATTTTCTGCCGTCCGATCTCGAAGTCGGCGCCGTTTTCTTCGTGCTCTATGTCAATGCGGAGTGGTTCGCCCCCGATGCGCCCGGCGCCGACCGCCTGCGCTTCGGCCGGACCCAGTTCGCGCGGTCGGCTGCGCTGGACAAGCAGATCAGGCACGCGGCCGCGCTCGTGTGCGGCGCTCCCTCCCTCAATAGCCTCGATGGCGAGCTGAGACGGCTGATCGACGTCTGCTACGACGAGAGCTGGCAGCAGGCCGAAACGGCGCGCGATCCGCGCGCGAATGGCTCCGTCACCGATTTTCGCGTGCGCAAGTGCATCAAGATGATGTCGGAAAGTCCCGGCGCCGAGATCGAGCTCGACACCATCGCGCGCGAATCCGGCCTGTCGCGGCCGCATTTCTACCGGCTATTCCGCACGCAGACGGGTGTCACGCCGCACCTCTACCTCAACACGCTGATGATGGAGCAGGCGCTGGAGGCTCTGGTGGCGAGCGAAGCACCGATCGCCGATATCGGCTTCGATCTCGGCTTCTCATCGCAGAGCGGTTTCACCCGCTTCTTCGCCGCCAATGTCGGCATGGCGCCGACCGATTATCGCCGCGCGGCCAAGGTTTTGCGCGCCTGACGGGCGCGCGAAAAGATACTCACGATCAAGCGCGCACCCGGCTGCCCTATTAGGATGTGCAGAACGCGGTCCCGACAAGAGGATCGCGCAGTCCAGGGAGGACGCACGTCGATGACAGGGCTCGCGGCCGGCAACGGCTTGCATGCCCCCTCGCCCCGCTTGCGGGGAGAGGGCTGGGGTGACGTGACGACGGAGCGGCGATCATGACCCGCTTTGTCGAGCGGCATCCCGCATGGGCGCTGATCGTCATCATCGCGATCGCCGTGGCGCTGTGGTTGATCTTCGCGGTGTGGCCGCCGGGCCTTGAAGAGGCGATCGGCCGCAAGCGCGTCTTCCTCAACGCCGTGTTCAACGGCATCACGCTGGGCGGGCTCTACTTCCTGGTCGCCAGCGGTTTCACCCTGATCTTCGGCCTGATGCGCAACGTCAACCTCGCGCACGGCTCGCTGTATTTGTTCGGCGGCTATGTCGGCTACGCCATCAGCGCCTCGACCGGCTCCTGGCTCCTCAGCTTCATCATCGCCTTCATCCTGACGGCGCTGGTCGGCGTCCTGCTTCAGCTCATCGTCTTCCGCCGCATGGAGGGCCAGGACTTGCGGCAGACCATGGTGACGATCGGGCTCTCGATCGTTTTCGCCGACCTCATGCTGTGGGCTTGCGGCGGCGACTTCTATCAGATCCAGACGCCGAACTGGTTGATCGGCCCCGTGGAGCTGCCTCTGGTCACAGCGGTCAAATCCTCCGGCGAACCGGTCTATCTCCGCTATCCGCTGGTGCGGCTCGTGATTTTCGCCGCCTCCGTCGTGATTGGCGTGGCGATGTGGCTGGCGCTCAACCGCACGCGCATCGGCATGATCATCCGCGCCGGTGTCGACGATCGCGACATCCTGGCTGCGACCGGGGTCAGGATCCAGCTCGTCTTCGTGGGGGTGTTCGCGTTCGGCGCCGGGCTTGCCGGCATCGCCGGCGTCGTCGGCGGAACCTTCCAGTCGCTCTCGCCCGGCGAGGACATCCGCTTCCTGCTCGCTTCCCTGGTGGTCGTGATCGTCGGCGGCATGGGGTCGATCCCGGGGGCTGCATTGGGCGCGCTCATCATCGGCCTCGCCGAGCAGCTCGGCTCCGTCTACATCCCCACCTATGCCATCGTCGTGACCTTCCTGATCATGGTGCTGGTACTGGCAATCCGGCCGCAGGGCCTGGTGGCGAGGCGCTGAGATGTCGCTGGCTCACGACGCTCGCGTCACCGTTCGCCCCGCCGCCACCGCGCACGGCCCTGCGTTGCGCCGGTGGCCGGAGATCGACAATCCGGCGGCCTGGATCGTCGCATGCATTCTCCTGCTCATGCCGCTGATCGCCAACGGCTTCTTCCTGATCGAGATCTTTGCGACCACGCTGATCCTCGGCACGATGGCGCTGAGCCTGATGTTCCTCGCCGGCTATGGCGGCATGGTCAGCCTGATGCAGCTCACCATCGCCGGTTTCTCCGCCTATATGGTCGCGGTGTTCGGCGTCAGCGGCAACGCCAATATCAGCCTGGGCTGGCCGTGGTGGCTCGCGGTCCCGATGGCGCTGGCGCTCGCGACCATCTTCGGAACGCTCGGCGGCGCGCTGGCCGTGCGCACCGAAGGCATCTACACCATCATGATCACGCTCGCGATCGGCGCGGCGTTCTATTATTTCACCAACCAGAACTGGGCGATCTTCAACGGGCATACCGGCATCAACACCGTTGCCACGCCGCATTTCTGGGGCGTCAACTGGCGCGCCGACATTCCATTCTACTACATCGTGCTCGCGGTGGCCGCGACGTGTTACTTCGCCGTCGACTACATCTCCCGCGCGCCATTCGGCCTGGCGCTGCAGGGCGTGCGCGACAATCCCCGCCGCATGGCGGCGCTCGGCTTCAACGTCAACGCGCATCGCGTCGCGGCCTACGCCTTCGCGTCGTTCGTCGCAGCGCTAGCCGGCGTGCTCCAGGTCTGGAACTACCGGCAGATCTCGCCTGGCTCGGTGAGCGTCGGCGCCTGCATCGACATCCTCATCATCGCCGTGGTCGGCGGCATCACGCGACCCATCGGCCCCTTCATCGGCGCGCTGATCTTCGTGCTGCTCCGCACCTTCGCGATCGACTTCCTGGTCAAGCTCGGGCTCGACGGCAACCGCTTCCGGCTGCTGATCGGCCTCGGCTTCCTCGCGATCGTGTTCTGGTCCTCGGACGGCGTCATCGGGCTCTGGCAGAGCTGGTGGAAACGCCAGCGATCCAACGCGGCCCGTTCAAGCGGGCGTCATGGAGGAAGCTCTGGCCGAGGATCTGGCCATGGATAGCGTCGCGCAACGCCTCTCTGCCGTCGGCGCCGGCGCGGCGCTGGAGCTTCGTGGCGTGACGCGCCTGTTTGGCGCGCTCGCGGCGCTCACCGACGTCACCATCACCGTTCGCCCCGGCGAACGGCGCGCCGTGCTCGGCTCCAACGGCGCCGGCAAAACCACCCTGTTCAACTGCATCACCGGCGACTTCCCACCCTCTTCCGGCACCATCCGCTTCTTCGGCGAGGACGTCACGCACTTCCCGCCCTATGAGCGCATCCGCCGCGGCCTGCGCCGGACTTACCAGATCTCCGCGCTGTTCCCCGGCCTCACAGTCCAGGACAACGTCTATCTCGCTTGCCGCGGCGTCTCGCGGGGGCGCTTCTCGTTTCTCCGCCCCGGTCAAAACGATGCGCTGATGCACGCGGCCGACAACCTCGTCCAGGCCGTCCATCTCACGAGCGTTAAGGATCAGCAGGTTGCCGAGCTCGCGCATGGCCAGCAGCGCCAGCTCGAGATCGCGCTGGCGCTTGCCGGCGCGCCGCGCTTCGTGCTGTTCGATGAACCGGCCGCGGGACTGTCGCCGACCGAGCGTGCCGAGTTGATCGAGATATTGACCTCGCTGCCCGCGCATATCGGCTACATCATCATCGAGCACGACATGGACGTAGCGCTACGCGTCGTCGAGAGCGTCACGATGATGCACAACGGGCGCATCTTCAAGGAAGGCCGACCGCAGGAGATCCAGTCCGATCCCGAGGTGCAGGAGCTTTACCTAGGAGGCGGCCATGAATGAGGTCCGCCGCTCCGCCGCCGCACTCGAGGTCCGCGGCCTCGACGTCTACTACGGCCATTCGCATGCGCTGCAAGGCGTCGACCTGACACTCGAGGCCGGTGTGTTCTCGGTCGTCGGCCGCAACGGCATGGGCAAGACCACGCTGTGCAAGGCCATCATGGGACTGGCGCCGGTCAGCAGCGGCTCGATCCGCGTCCGCGGCCATGACATTACACGCCGACCGCCGGCCCACATTGCGCGCCTTGGCGTCGGCTACGTGCCGCAAGGGCGCCGGCTGTGGCGTTCGCTCAGTGTCGATGAGCATCTGCAGCTTGCCGCCGGCCTGCGTCGCGGAGCCTGGACGGTCGAGCGCATCTATGAGACGTTTCCGCGGTTGGCCGAGCGCAAGGATCACGGCGGCGGCCAGCTTTCCGGCGGCGAGCAGCAGATGCTCGCCATCTCCCGCGCGCTGCTTACCAATCCGCAGCTCCTGATCATGGACGAGCCCACCGAGGGGCTTGCACCGGTCATCGTCGCCCAGGTCGAGGAGATGCTGCTGCGTCTTGGCGAGGACGGCGACATGTCCGTACTTGTGATCGAGCAGAATATCGGCGTGGCTACGGCCGTGTCGCGCAACGTCGCGATCATGGTCAACGGCCGCGTCAACCGCATCATCGATTCCGCGCGGCTTGCCGCCGATCGCGCATTGCAGCAGCGCCTGCTCGGCGTCGGAGTGCACGCCGAGCTCGACATCGAAGTGCCGGCGGCGGGTACGGAGGCGAAGCCCGAACCGCAGCAGGCGCGTCCGGACGGGCCAATCCGCGTCTATGTTTCCAACCCGACGCCGCCGACCCGCTGGTCACAGCCGGTGCCGATCGCCCGCATCGAAGCCGCCGCCCGCACGTTCTCGACACAAGTGACGCGCCTCGAAGAGACTGCGCGGCGCAGGCGCGAGCCGGTCGCGGCGCAAACGCAGGGCCCCCCGGTCGTGCTCGTCGTCGGCACGCTCGATACCAAGGGCGCGGAGCTTCGCTTCATCCGCGACATCATCGCCGGGAGCGGCCTGCGCACGCGATTGGTCGATGTCTCCACCAGCGGCAGGCACGCCGCCAGCGACGTCTCCGCCCAGGAGATCGCCTTGAACCATGGTCGCGGCGGATCGGCGGTGTTCGGACCCGACCGCGGCGCCGCCGTCACCGCCATGGCCGAGGCCTTCGCCAGCTGGCTGCGGCGCCAGAGCAATGTTGCCGGCGTGATCTCGGCGGGCGGCTCCGGCGCGGCGTCATTGGTTGCGCCGGGGATGCGGTCCCTTCCTGTCGGGGTGCCCAAGCTGATCATCTCCTCCGTCGCCTCCGGCGACGTCGGGCCTTATGTCGGCCCCGCCGACATCACCATGATGCACTCGGTCACCGACGTGCAGGGCCTCAACTCGATCTCGCGCGCCGTGCTCGCCAATGGCGCCAATGCGCTGGCCGGCATGGTCAGGGCGCGCCTCGATCAGCATGCACGGAAGGACCGCGGCGACGGCGGATTGCCGTCGGTCGGCATCACCATGTTTGGTGTCACCACGCCGGCGGTACAGAAGATCGCGGCCGACCTGCGCGAGGATTTCGAGTGCCTCGTCTTCCACGCCACCGGCGTCGGCGGCCGCTCAATGGAGAAGCTCGTCGATTCCGGACAGCTCGCGGGCGTCATAGACCTCACGACGACGGAGGTCTGCGATCTCCTGATGGGTGGCGTGTTCCCGGCAACCGACGACCGCTTCGGCGCCATCATCCGCAGCCGCCTGCCCTATGTCGGCTCGGTCGGCGCGCTCGACATGGTCAATTTCGGCGCCGCCCAGACCATTCCGGAGCGCTACCGCGGCCGGAAATTCCACGTCCACAACCCGCAGGTCACCCTGATGCGGACCACGGCGGAAGAAAACGAACGCATGGGACGCTGGATCGCCGATCGGCTCAACCAGATGGACGGCCCGGTGCGTTTCTTCCTGCCCGAGGGCGGCGTCTCCGCGCTCGACGCGCGGGGACGGCCGTTCTGGGATCCCGATGCCGATGCTGCGCTGTTCCGCGCGCTGGAGCGGAACGTGCGGCAGACCGCCAACCGTCAGCTCATCCGCGTCTCCAAGAACATCAACGATCCCGAGTTCGCCTCCACCATTGTCAGCGCGTTCCGGACCTTGTTCGGCCGCACCGGGGCGCGCCGGAGATTAGCGAGGTGACCGATGGCCCGGTTTGAACGCGCAGAACTGTTGAAACGCTTCCGCGACATGGCAAAGCGCGGCGAGCCCATCATCGGCGGCGGCGCCGGCACCGGCCTTTCGGCCAAGTGCGAGGAAGCCGGCGGCGTCGACCTCATCGTCATCTACAATTCCGGCCGCTATCGCATGGCCGGCCGCGGCTCGCTTGCAGGGTTGCTGGCTTATGGCGACGCCAACGCCATCGTGCTGGAAATGGCCGGCGAAGTGCTACCGGTCGTGACCAGGACGCCGGTGCTCGCTGGCGTCAATGGCACGGATCCGTTCCGCGACATGGATCCTTTCCTCGACCAGTTGAAGGCGCTCGGTTTCGCCGGCGTGCAGAACTTTCCGACCGTTGGGTTGATCGACGGCACCTTCCGCGCCAATCTCGAAGAGACCGGGATGTCCTACGCGCTTGAGATCGACATGATCGCAAAGGCGCGCGAGAAGGACCTGCTGACGACGCCCTACGTCTTTAGCGAGAAGGAAGCCGCCGCGATGGCGATCGCGGGCGCGGATATCATTGTCTGTCACCTGGGCCTGACGACTGGGGGCACCATCGGCGCGCAGACCGCGCCCAGGCTCGAGGATTGCCCGGCGCACATCGACACCTGGGCCTCCGCCGCGCTCAGCGTCAATCCGGACATTCTGGTGCTCGCCCATGGCGGACCGATCGCCGATCCGGACGACGCCGATTTCATCATGAGGAACACGCGCCACTGCCACGGCTTCTACGGCGCTTCCTCGATGGAGCGGCTGCCGGTCGAGCGGGCGCTGACGGATCAGGTGCGCAAATTCAAGGCGATCGGCGCGCGATAACGCCGGAAGGTCGAGGGAGGAAAGCATGTCAGGGACACTGGTCGGTGAATTGATCCTCTGGCTGATCATCGCCGTGGTGGTGATCGTAATCGCCGTCTACATCGTGAACTGGCTCTATCATCGCTCGTCCAAGGAGACCTCATTCGTCCGGACCGGCCTGCTTGGCGAGCGCGTCGTGATCAACGGCGGCGCGTTCGTGCTGCCCTTCATCCACGACTACACGCCCGTCAACATGAACGTGCAGCCGATGGGGATCGTGCGCTCCCGGCAAGACGCCGTGATCACCCGGGACCGCATGCGCGTCGACATTGAGGCCGACTTCTATGTCCGCGTTCAGGCGACCCGCGAAGCCGTATCCATCGCGGCCGCCACGCTCGGCCGCCGCACCATGGAGCCCGAGCAGCTCCACGCCCTCCTCGCCGGCAAATTCATCTCCGCGATCCGTTCGGTCGCCTCCGAGATGACCCTGGAGCAGATGCACGAGCAACGCGGCGAGTATGTGGCCCGAGTCAAGGCGAACGCAGCAGAGGCCCTCGCCCAGAACGGACTCGAACTGGAGTCGGTCGCGATCACAGATCTCGACCAGACCGATCTCGAATTCTTCAACCCCTCGAACCGCTTCGATGCCGAAGGTCTGACACGCCTGATGGAGGACATCGAGGCCAAGCGCAAGCTGCGCAACGACATCGAGCAGGATTCGATGATCAAGATCCGCTCTCGCAATCTGGAGGCCGAGCGACAGGCGCTCGAGATCGAGCGCGAAAGCGAGACGGCGCGCCTCGAGCAGGAGCGTGACATCGAGATGCGCCGAGCCCTGCAACGGACCGAGGTCGCGCGTGAACGGGCCCTGCGCGAGACCGAAGCCGAGCAGGCGCAGATTTCCGCGCGCGAGACCATCGAGAAGGCTCGCATCGCCAACGACCAGTCGATCGCGGAAGCCCGCATCGCCTCGGAGCGTGAGACCCGCCAGCGGGAGATCGAGCGCACGCGCACCATCGAAGAGAAGGAATTGCTCGCGCGCGAAGAGATCGAGAAGACCCGGATCGCCAACCAGCGCTCGATCGACACCAGCCGCATCGCCTCCGAGCGCGAGGTGCGCCAGCGCGAAATTGACCGGATGCGCACCGTCGAGGAAGCCGAGATCGCCGCCCGCGAGGCGATCGAGAAAGCGCGTATCCAGCAGGACCGGGTGGTGACCGACGCCCGTATCGCCAACGAAGAAGAGACAAGGCGCCGCGAGATCGAGCGGACCCGTGCCGTGGACGAAGCCGAGATCGCCGCCCGCGAGGCGACCGAAAAGGCCCGCATCGCCCAGACCCTGATCGTCAATGTCGAGCGCATCGCGTCGGACGAGCGCACCCGCGCGCTCGAGATCCAGCAGGTGCGCGCGATCCAGGAAGCCGAGATCGAGGCCCAGCGCGCGGTCGAGGCTGCGCGCATCGCTCGCGAGCGGACGCTTGCCGCAGAGCGCATCGCCGCCGAGCAGAATACGCGGCAATTGGAAATCGAGCGCAACCAGACGCTCGATGTCGCGGGGATCGCGGCACGCGAAGCGACGGAAGCCACCCGTATTGCCCAGGAGGAGCGCGTTCGCTCGCTCGAAATCGCCCGCAACCGCGCCGTCGAGGAAGCCGACATCGCCTCGCGGGAAGCGATCGAGGCCGCGCGGATCGCGCAGGAGAAGGCGGTCGCTGCCGAGCGCATCCAGGCCGAGCGGGACACGCGATCGCTCGAAATCGAGCGGACCGGCGTCCTGGAGGCGGCCGAGCTGAAACGGCGCGACGCCATCGAGCGCCAGCGTATCACCGTCGATCTCGCGCTCGAGGCCGAGCGCATCAACTCTTCCAAGAAGCGAGAGGTCCTCAACATCGAACAGAAGAAAGTGATCGAGATGGCGGACGAGGACCGCGTGATCGCGATCTCCGCCAAGCGCTCCGAACGCATCGACGCCGACCGCCAGGTCAAACAGGCCGAGATCGTCGCACGCAAGGACGTCGAGACCACCGACGTCTCGCGCGAGCAGGCGCTGGAGGCGGCACGGATCGAACGCCGCCGCTCGATCGAGCAGCTCGAGGTCGCCCGCGTCCAGTCGCTTCAGGAAGCCGAGATTTCCGCACGCGAAGAGGTCGAGCGCGCCCGCATTGCCTCCGATCGAGGGCTCGATGAAGCCCGCATCGGCCGCGAGCGCGAGCTACGCAAGCTCGAAGTCAACCGCGAGAAGGAGGTGGAGACCGTCCTGATGGAGAAGGCGATCGCGATCCACCTGAAGTCGCTGGAGGAATCCGCAGCGAGGGCCTCGGCCGAGGAAGCGCGGATACAGGCGACGGAGGCCTCCGAACGCGTCATCACCGCACGTGAAAACGAGATCGCCAAGCGCCGCAAAAGCGTGGAAATCATGCTGGCCGAGAAGCAGGCCGAGGAAACTCGCATCGCTGCCGAAGCCGAGCGCGTACGCGCGGCCGTCGAAGCCGAGGCGCAGCGGCTGCTCAACGAGGCCGAGAACGTGCTGACCGACCAGGCCCGCTACTCGCTGTTCCGCCGAAAGCTGCTGGACCGGATCGAGGGAATCGTGCGCGAGAGCGTCAAGCCAATGGAGAAAATCGAGGGTATTCGCATCCTCCAGGTCGACGGCCTCAACGGCAACGGCCATGGCGGCAACGGCGGCCGCAGCGCCACCGACGAGGTGATCGATTCGGCACTGCGCTACCGGGTCCAGGCACCGCTGATCGACTCCATCCTCTCCGACATTGGCGTCGAAGGCGGCAGCCTCGCCAAGATGCCGGGCCTGATCCGCGAGGCGCGCGACATGCAGGGCATCAAGGAGTCCGCCCGGAAGGGCGGCGGTGGAGGCGGCGGCGAGAAGCCCACGGCCTCTCCCTCGCCTTCCACCGAGGGCGAGCCGCCCTCCGAGCGTGGTCCCCGGAAGAAGAGCTGAGGTGGCATCATGGCCCGCGTCTATGTCTCGACCGTCGTCAATGCGCGCAACGATCGCGTCTGGGCGCGGGTGCGCGACTTCAATGGCCTGCCGAACTGGCACCCCGCAATCGCGGAGAGCCGCATCGAAGGCGGCGAGCCCTCGGACAAGATCGGCTGTGTCAGGGATTTTCGCCTGCGCAACGGCGATCGCATCCGGGAGAAGCTGCTCGGGCTCTCCGACTACGACATGTTCTGCACCTATTCGATCCTGGACTCCCCTATGGGCGTCGAGAATTATGTCGCGACCCTGCGTCTGACGCCGGTCACCGACGGCGACCAGACCTTCATGGAATGGACCGCCGAGTTCGACTGCGCACCCGAACGGGAAGCAGAGCTCGTCGGCAATATCGGCGGCGGCGTCTTCCAGGGCGGCTTTGATGCCCTCAAGCGCCAGTTCGGAGGGTGAACTCCATGCCGCATATCGTCAAAAGCACGATCCTGGACGCCCCGACGGATGCGGCGTGGTCGATGCTGCGTGATTTCAACGGACACGACCACTGGCATCCCGCGGTTGCAACTTCATCGATCGAGCGTGCCCATTCCTCGGACAAGATCGGCTGTGTCAGGAGGTTCAAGCTAAAGGACGGCTCCGAGCTGCGCGAGCAGCTACTGGCGCTGTCCGACCTCGAACAGAGTTTCAGCTATTGCCTGCTCGATACCCCGATCCCGATGTTCAACTACGTCGCTCATGTCCGCCTGCTGCCGGTGACGGATGGCGACCGCACCTTCTGGCACTGGGAGTCGCGCTTCACGACCAGGCCCGAGGATCGGGAGCGCATCACCCACATGGTGGCCGAAGACGTTTATCAGGCCGGGTTCGACGCAATCCGCCGGCACCTGAAGGAGGCCGCCTAGCATGGCCGTCACAGTGAAGACTTTTGCGAGCGCCAGTGAGGCCGCCGGGGTGTTGTCCTCGGACCGCAGCGCGCGCTATCTCGGCGGAGGCACGCTGGTGATGCGTGCGCTGAACGAGGGCGATGTCTCGATCTCGACCGTTGTTCGCGCGCGGGACCAGGCCCTGACGCGGATCGATGCATCCGGTCCGCGCGTTACGCTCGGAGCCGGCGTGACCTTCGCGCGCATCCTCGCCGAACGCGACATCGCCTTCCTGCACGCCCCTGCCCGCTCGATCGGAGGCCCCGCTGTGCGCAACATGGGGACAGTCGGCGGTAATCTCTTTGCGCCAAGCCCATACGGCGATTTCACCGTCGCCTTGCTCGCCCTCGATGCCACTGTCGCCGTGCAAGGCGGCTTCGGCGCGCGGGACATCCCGATCGAGGAATTCTTGCAGGCACGCGAGCGGCAGGCCGGGACCCTGGTGCTGTCGGTGTCCTGCACCCGGCCGGCCAGCACCGAGGCTTTCCGCTATCGCAAGATCGCACGGATCAAGCCGAAGGGCGGCTCGGTGATCACGCTCGCGGCACACTTGCCAACCAGCGGCGGCCGGATCGCAGGCGCGCGCATCGCACTCGGCTCGATGGCTCCAACGCAGATCCGCGCCCGCGCCGCCGAGCGCGCGCTCGAGGGCCGCTCGCTGGATAGCGCGACCATCGCGGCTGCCGCATCCGCGGCGTCCGAAGGAACATCGCCCTCCGACAACGCACTCGGCAGCGCCTGGTACCGCCGCGAGATCGTCGGCGTCCACCTGCGCCGTCTGCTGTCGGGACAGGAATAGACCGCCATGTCCAAGATTCCCCTGCAGTTTCGTCACAACGGCCGCGACGTCGCGATCTTCGTCGACGGCGGCACCAACCTGCTGGTCGCTCTGCGCGAACTGATCGGCGACATGACGCCGAAATTCGGCTGCGGCCAGGGCAGCTGCGGCACCTGCAGTGTGCTGATCGACGGCGAGTTGCACCTGTCGTGCCTGACGCTGGCGGAGACCGTTGCGGGCCGATCGGTCGAGACGCTCGACGGCCTGAAGCAGGGACCGAACCTGCACCCGCTCCAGCGCGCCTTCGCCGACAACTTTGCCGCCCAGTGCGGCTACTGCACGCCGGGGATGCTGATGGCGGCAAAGGCCCTGCTCGACCGCAATCCGCAACCCAGCCGCGCCGATGTCGTCGAGGCAATCTCCGGCAATATCTGCCGCTGCACCGGCTACGAGCCCATCATCGATGCCATCCTCGCCGCCGCCGGCGGCCGGGTCAGCGCCTAGGGAACGCGACCATGCTGGAACTGCGCAAGGACATTTTCGCCGACGAGCGCGACGACAACCTCAAGGAAATCGGCAAGGGTACGCAGCGCCAGGACATGCTCGGCCATGTCACGGGCACGTCGAGCTATTTCAACGACCACAAGCTGCAGGGCATGCTGCATCTGAAGGTAGTCCGCTCGACGCAGGCACATGCGCGGCTGCGCCATATCGACACGACGGAAGCCGAACGCTCGGCTGGCGTACGTCGGATCATCCGTGGCGCCGACGTGCCGGTCAATCTCAACACGCTTCTCAGCCTGATCAATTTCGGCAAGGACGACGAGCCTTCGCTGGCGGTCGACAAGGTCCGCTACAAGGGCGAACCGATCGTTGCCATCGTCGCCGACAGCGAGCGCGAGGCTTTTGAGGCCATCGCAAAGGTGCGAATCGACTACGAGCCGCTGCCGACCGTGTTCGACGTCGAGGACGCCCTGAAACCCGGTGCGCCCGTGGTCAACGAGACCTACCCCAAGAACACGTTCACTTATCACGACGTCTACGACCATCAGAAACTGCGCTTCGGCGATGCCGACGCGGCGCTGGCGACCGCCGATCACGTGCTGGAGCAGCGTTACCAGATGTCGCCGATCGAGCACGCGCCGACCGAGACCAATGGCGCGATTGCCGCGCCCGACACCAACGGCCGCTACGTCGTCTATACCTCGACGCAGGCGCTGTTCTTCTCGGTCGACACCTGCGCCAAGATCCTGGACGTGCCGTCCAACACTTTCCACTTCATCGGAGGCACGGTCGGCGGCGGCTTTGGCGGCAAGGTGGATACGCTGACCGAGCCGCTCGCGATTCTGGGCGCGATGCTGACCGGACGCCCCGTCCGCTACGTGTTCGGGCGCGAGGAGGAGATGCAGTACGGCCCGCCGCGCGGCGCCGAGCGCATCTACATCAAGGACGGCGTGATGCGCGACGGCCGCATCGTCGCGCGCAAGATCCGCGCCTATTTCGACAGCGGCGCCTATACGCGGCTGTCCAGCTATGCCGCCGTGAAATGCGCCGCGCATCTGCCCGGGCCCTACACGATCCCCAATGTCTATGGCGACGTCTATTGCGTCTTCACCAACCGGACGCCGGCCACCGCGATGCGCGGCTTCGGCGTCACAGCGATGGATTTCGCGATCGAGTGCCAGATGGACAAGCTGGCAAACCTCGTCGGCATGGATCCGATGGAGTTCCGCATCCTCAATGCCTATCGCGACGGCGACATGAAGGCGCATCGGCGCGAAGCCAAGAACACCGCGCTGATCGAATGTGTCCAGGTCGCCGCCGAAAAGGCGAAATGGCCGATCCGTGACGAGTTCAAACGCGCCTCCTCGCGCAAGGACGGCGGCGGCAACCGGGCTGTCATTCCATCGACACCGACGGATGTCCGCGCACGCCCCGCCGCGCCGGCACAGCAGCGCACGACCTATGACCGGCTCCCTCCGTCGGTCACCCGCGAACCACCGCGCGAGCCGCCGCCGCCTGCGCCGCCGCCTCCACCGCGGCCGGCCGCGCCCTCGCATGGCGCGACCCGCTTCTCTTCCGTGTTCGGCACCAGGAGGCGCTGAGATGACCCGGCATCGCGGACGCGGCATGGCGTCGATCAACTATCCCATCGGCATGAATCTCGGCGGCGATCCCAGCCAGGCGCTGGTCCATTCCAACCCGAGCGGCAAGTTCACGGTGGCGCTGTCGTCGATCGATCTCGGCCAGGGCATGAAGTCGGTGACGCGGCAGATCTGCGCAGAGACGCTGGGCGTTCCCGTCGAGGACGTCTATGTCGACACCGCAGATTCCGACACCGGCCCGCATTGCATGGGCTCATTCGCCTCGCGCGGCACCCACCGCGTCGGTAACGCCGTCATGGCCGCGGCCCGCGAGGCACGCGGCGTGATGATGGAGGCTGCCGCCGAGGAGCTCGAGGTCAACGCCGCCGATCTCGAAACCGACGGACGCGGCAACATCCACGTCAAGGGTGCGCCACATCGATCGATCTCGACCAAGGACGTCGCCATCGCTGCCCAGTTCAAGCAGGGCAAGACCATCTCCGGCCGCGGCATATTCCTCGTTCCTCTGTCCAACGTCGATCCCGAAACCGGCGAGATGTCGCCGGCGACCTGCTATGCCCATGCCTGTCTCGTGGCGGAGGTCGAGGTCGACGACGAGACCGGTGAAGTCGCAATGGTCCGCATGGACTCCGCCTATGAGCTCGGCCGCGCGCTCAATCCGCGCCTGGTGGAGCAGCAGCTCGTGGGCGGTGCCTGGATGGGCGTGAGCCACGCGCTCTACGAGACGACGGAGCCTCACTATCCCGACCCTGTTCACGGCCCCCGCGACTTCGTCGAATATCTGATGCCCGGCCCGGGCGACATTTGCCCGCACGATATCGCCGTGCTGGAGCGCCCCGCGCCAGATGGCCCGTTCGGCGCCAAAGGACCGGGCGAAATGTGCGCAAATCCCGTGCTGCCCGCTGTCGCGAATGCGATTTTCAACGCCGTCGGCGTTCGCATCGACGATCTGCCGATTACGCCGGAAAAGGTGCTGCGCGCGATCAGGACCCAGGGCGGCGCGCGGCCACAGGCGCGACGCTGAGGCTGACATGGCAGTTCGCGGCAACATCGTCGGCATCGACAGCCCCGAGGCACTGGAGAAGGCGCTGCGGGCAGCCTATTACCTCGCCGACGAAGGGCTCGCGACCGCGGCCTATCTCGGCCTTGCCCTCGGCAAGCCGCTCCTGCTCGAAGGCGCCCCCGGCGTCGGCAAGACCGAGGCCGCGAAAGCCATCGCCGCCGTCCTCGGCCGCCGCCTCATCCGCCTGCAATGCTACGAGGGCATCGACGCGTCGGCCGCGCTGTACGAGTGGAACTATCCACGCCAGATGCTCGCAATCCGCCAGGCCGGCGACGAGAGCATCGACATCTATGGCGAGACGTTCCTGATCGAGCGGCCGATGCTGGCGACGCTCCGCGCGCCCGACTCCAGCGTGCTGCTGATCGATGAAATAGATCGCGCCGACCAGGAGTTCGAGGCATTCCTGCTCGAATTCCTCTCGGACTTCCAGATCTCGATCCCCGAGCGTGGCACCGTCCGCGCCGCCGAGCGGCCGGTGGTCGTGCTCACCTCGAACCGGACGCGCGACCTGCACGAAGCCTTGCGCCGCCGCTGTGTCTATCACTGGATCGACTATCCCACGGAAGAACGGGAGGCGCGTATCGTGATGCTGCGGGCCTCCAGCGTCGCCGAGGCGACCGCGCGGGCGGTCGTCGCGGCCGTCGGCAAGCTCAGGCGCGAACCACTGAGCAAGGCGCCAGGTATCGCCGAAGCCGTCGACTGGGCCGAGGCCGCGACGCTCCTCAACAAGGGCGGCGCGCGCTGGCCTGATGCGTTCAAGCGCTCGATCGGCGTGGCGCTGAAGGACGAGGAGGACCTGCACTTCATCTCGCCCCGGCTCGACGCGATGCTTGCGGAGGCGACCGCATGACCGCTGAGCCGCAACTCCCGCGCGCTGCCCGCGTGTTCGTCTCCTTCGTCGCGCTGATGCGCGCCAACAACTTTGCGGTCGCACCGGAGCAGACCACCGCATTTCTCTCGGCGATCGAGTTGCTCGGCCCGCGCGACCTCCGGGATATCAGGCAGGCGGCACTGGCGACCCTCGCCCCGCCGCCCGAGCGCCGTGCAACCTTCGACCGGCTGTTCGATCTCCATTTCCGCGGCAGCGAAGCCATCGAACATGCCGATGACGGCGAGGACGACGAGACTGTCCGGCTGCAGGAGGAAGGCCGTGGCGACGAGGAGCCGCTACTCTCGGACGACGCCAACGAATCCGGCCTCACCGCGACGCGCACCGAAGCGCTGGTCGAGCGCCGCTTCGCCCGACTCTCCACCACCGACGCGCTGCGCCGCCTGGCGCGCGAGGCCCCCCGGCGCCTGCCGCGGCGGCGCGGCCACCGGCGCATGCGCGCCCGCCGCGGGCCATTTGCCGACCTTCGCCGGACCTTGCGCGACAGCGTGCGGAGCGACGGCGAGATCTTGCGCCTCGGACATCTGAAGCGCCGCCAGCGCCCGCGAAAGTTCCTGCTGCTGATCGACGTCTCCGGCTCGATGAAGAGCCGTACCGAGGACAACATGAAGCTCGCACATGCGCTGGTCCAGGCCGCGCCCAATGTCGAGGTCTTCACCTTCGGCACGCGGCTGACTCGCGTCACCCGCCCATTGCGGCTCAAGCGTCGCGAGCAAGCGCTGAACGCGGCGGCACACCTCGTCAGCGATTGGGACGGCGGCACCCGCATCGGAGACGCGCTGCAGGCCTTCCTCGCGGTCCCTCGATTTGGCGGCTATGCGCGAGGAGCAGCCGTGGTGGTCGTCTCGGACGGGCTGGAGCGCGGCGAACCCGACGCGCTGCGCGACGCCGTGGCAAAACTGTCGCGACGAGCCTGGCGCGTGAGCTGGCTGACGCCGCTCGCGACGGGGCCGGGTTTCCGCCCGCAGACCGAAGCGCTCGTCGCCATCGAGCGCTTCGTCGATGATCTCGTCGACGGCGGATCGAGCGCGTCGATCGTCGCGCATGTGCTGGCACTGGGACGAAGGAGAGTTGCGTGACCGACATTGTCGACGGGCATCATCATATCTGGCGGCAGGCCGACCTGCCCTGGCTGACCGGCCCCATGCAGCCCCGCATCTTCGGACCCTACGAGCCGATCAGGCGCGACTATCCGATCCAGGAATATCTCGACGACCTCAAGGGCACCGGCGTCACCCGCTCCGTCTATGTCCAGACCAACTGGGCCAACGACCGCTTCGAGGACGAGACGGCCTGGGTGCAGACGACGGCCGATGAACACGGCTGGCCCCACGCCATCGTCGCCTATGCCAATTTCACGGCCGACGACGTGCGCCCCCAACTCGATCGCCTGAAGCGCTATCCGCTCGTGCGCGGCGTGCGTATGCAGCTGCACTGGCACGAGAACCCGCTCTACCGCTTCGCGGCAAAGCCCGACCTCTGCCTCGATCCCATGGTCCGCCGCAACATCGCGCATCTCGCCGACTACGGCTGGAGCTTCGATCTCCAGGTCTTCACACCGCAGATGCCGGATGCCGCGCAGCTCGCCGAATCCTGCCCCAAGGTGACCTTCATCCTGCAGCATGCGGGCATGCTCGAAGATCTCTCGCCGGCGGGACGCGCGGCCTGGCGCGCCGGAATGGCCCGGCTCGCCGCCTGCCCGAATGTGGTCTCAAAGCTCTCCGGGCTCGGCACCTTCATCCATCGCAACGATCCCGCGCATGTCGCCGCTGTGGTCGCCGACACCGTCGCGGTCTTCGGCGCCGAACGCTGCCTGTTCGGCTCCAACTTTCCGATCGAGAAATTGTGGACCAGTTATCGCGAGCTCGTCGACGCGTTTCGCGCGGCGGCTGCGCCGCTAAGCACCGGGCAACAGGACGCGATCTTCCGGAACACCGCGGCGCGCGTCTATCGGCTCTGACAGACAAGAAAACAGATGAGGGAGGGAAACGAATGGCGCTGGAGATCAAGATCCTGGACTACGGCGATATCGAGCTGGAATCGAGCTTTCTGGTCCTCGGCCGCGACTGCGGCCGTACCCGCCGCGTCCTCACTCTCGGCTTCCTGATCCTCGGCGGCAAATATCCGGTCGTGGTCGATACCGGTTACCGCTCCAACCAGATCATGGAAACGCTTGGGATGCGCGGCCTGCAATACCACGAGCACATGATCGAGAACCAGCTCGCGCGCCATGGCGTGCGCATGGGCGACGTACGCTTCGTCTGCCACACCCATCTGCACATCGACCACGCCGGCAAGGACGATCTGTTCCCGATGAATACGACCGTCGTCCTCAACCGGAAGGAGCTCGAATATTCCGTCTCGGGATTGATGCATCCGCAGTATCCGGCGCCCGACATCAAGCATCTGATCGACCGGCTGCACACGAAAAGTGCGCTACGCTTCCTCGACCTCGAGATCACAGGTCCTGTCGAGCTGATGCCCGGCGTCTATTGCGATGCCGCCAATGCACATACCGAGGGCTCGATGAACATCATCGTCGAGACTGCCGACGGGATCGCGACGATCTGCGGCGACGTGATCTACGACTTCAACGACCAGATCGTCACGCCCTTCCACGAGATTCACGACTGGGAGCCACGCACCACCGGCAACCACGGCACCAGCAAGCGCGCCGAGAAGGCGTCGATCAAGAAGCTCCTGAGCAATTCGCGCTATCTGCTGCCGGTGCACGACAGGCCGGCCAAGATCGAAGGCGGTATGGTCGTCGGACGGTTGCACGACCAGGTCCCCGGCCCGATCGTGCAGTCGCTTCCGGCGCGCAACTGGTTCCCGGCCTGACACCTCAAGGATCGACCGATGACCCATGTCACCTTGCGAAGCGCATTCGAAACCCTGGTCGACCCCTATGCGCCGGTCGCGCAGGTCGGCACCGGCTTCGACTTCACGGAAGGGCCGATCTGGCATCCGGTCGATCAATATCTCCTGTTCTCGGACATGCCGGGCGACGTGCGCCGGCGCTGGGATGCGCGGCACGGCGTGGCCGAGGTCAAGCGTCCGTCGAACAAATGCAACGGCATGACCTATGATGCCGAGCTCAATCTGATCGTCTGCGAGCACGCGACCTCGTCGCTGATCCGCGAGCGGCCAGACGGACGGCGCGAGGTGCTGGCCTCGCACTTCGCCGGACAGGAGCTCAACAGCCCCAACGACGTCTGCGTGCACTCTTCAGGCGCGATCTACTTCTCTGACCCCTGGTATGGCCGCATGCCGGTCTACGGTGTCGAGCGGCCGCGCCAGCTCGGTTTCCAGGGTGTCTATCGGATCGTGCCAGGCGGCGAGCCGAAGCTCGTGGTCGATCGCAATCTGTTCGACCAGCCGAACGGGCTGTGCTTCTCGCCCGACGAGAAACTGCTCTATGTCAACGATACCGTGCAGGCGCTGATCCGCGTCTTCGACGTCAGCGGCGACGGCTCGCTGTCGAGCGCGCGCGTGTTCGCAAGTGGCATCCGCTCCGAGCTCGAGCCTGGCTTGCCCGACGGCATGAAGTGCGACCAGCACGGCAATGTCTGGGTCACTGCGCCCGGCGGGGTCTGGGTCTATTCGCCGGGCGGCGAGCTGCTCGGCAAGCTCCGCGTGCCTGAACTGGTCGCCAACCTCACCTGGGGCGGGTCGGATTTCCGCACCCTCTATCTCACCTCGACGCATTCGGTCTATGCGATCCCGACCAGGGTCGGCCCACGTCATGAGCCCTATATGAGCGGACGGCGGAGTGGCACCGGTGCGGCCACTGGCTCCGCGCCGGCAGCCCCGATCGTCGCCGACGGCGAGATGCAGCTCGACCCGCGACGCTGTGCCATGATCATCCAGGATCTCCAGAATGACGTGATCATGGAGGGCGGCGCATTCGCCGAGTCAGGTGCGCCTGTTCATGCGAAACAGCAGCATGTCGTCGAGAATGTCCGTCGCCTCGCGGAAACCGCGCGGGCGCGCGGCGTCGCCATCATCCATGTCTGGTTCGTGGTCGAGCCCGGCGCGCCCGGCGTGACGTTGAATGCGCCGCTCTTCGAAGGCCTCGTCGACAGCAAGGCCATGGTGCGCGGAAGCTGGGGCGCCTCCCCGGTCTCGGGCCTGGAGCCGCGGCCCGGCGATTTCGTCGTCGAGAAGATGCGGATGAGCGCCTGGGAAGGCACGCGGCTGGAGACGATCCTGAAAGCCACCGGCCGCGACATGATCATCAACACCGGCGCCTGGACCAACATGTCGATCGAGCACACCGCGCGGACCGGCGCCGACAAGGGCTATTTCATGATAGTCCCCGAGGACTGCTGCTCGACCATGAATGCCGACTGGCACGCCGCATCAATCAACTTCGCCATGCAGAACGTCGCCGTCGTCACCAAGGCCGACGCGGTCATCAGAGCGCTGGGATGAGCGGTGGCAAAGCTCCTGCACCTGTCCTGCTCACCCCGCACCGATTCCGAGTCGAGCGCCGGCGCGCGCGTCTTCCTCGAGGGGTTTCGTCAGGCGCGACCTGACTGGGACATCGACGTTGTCGATCTCTGGCGCGAGCGGCTGCCGGAATTTGCTGGTCCCATCGTCGAGGCCAAATATGCGCGCATGAAAGCGCAGGCTTTCAACGATGCGCAGCGCGACAGTTTTGCCGAAGCCGAGCGGATCGCTCTACGCTTTGCGCTCGCCGATCGGGTGCTGATCTCGACGCCGATGTGGAACTTCAGCATTCCCTATAAGCTCAAGCAGTGGTTCGATGTCATCGTCCAGCCCGGTCTCACCTTTCGGTTCGACTCGTCCCTGGGATATATCCCCCTGCTGAAGGACCGGCCGACCACGGTGATCCTCGCCAGTGGCAGCGATTTCGCCACCGGAATGAACCGCGGGCGCATCGACATGGCAACGCCTTACCTGCGGGAAATTTTGCGCTTTGTCGGTATCAGCAATGTCCGTTTCGTGCCGATCGGGCCGACCACCGGACCGCAACAGCCGATCGAGGCCGCCCGTGAAAGAGCCCATCAACGCCTCGCCGCAATGGCAGCGAAATTCTGATGGACCGTTGAAGACGGCGCGCGAGCGTTACGGCAGATTGTCCCGCAGGAAAATGTCGATCCGGATGCGCTCCTGGTCAGGGCTGATGGGTTCCCCCGAACAATGCGCGAGCAGAACTCGCGCCGCGGACCGCGCCTCATGGCCGGGATCCTGGTTGATGATGGCATCGAGCGTGCCGCGGACCAGGAAACGCCGCGTATACTGGGTCAGCTCATGGGTGATCCAGACCACCTCGCGGGCGCGGCCCGAGGCCTCGAGCGCATCGGCAATGCCGCGGTTTCCGGCGCCACAGCAGTATATGCCGCGGAGATCGGCGTGGCGCGCCAGCAGAGCGGCAGTGAGCTCCCGCGTGCGCTCGCTATCGTCGCGCCCCTCGATCACCGGTAGCCCGCGCAGGTTCGGATACTCGCTGGACAGGATCTGGTGGAAGCCGAACTGCCGCTCGGTGTGATCGCGCAACGACAGCGATCCCGCGATCACGGCAACCTTCCCCTCGCCGCCCGCGAGAAAACGTCCCATCAGCGTTGCCGCAGTTCGTCCCGCGGCCGGGTTGTCGATACCGACATAATGCAGTCGCCGCGAGCTCGGCGCGTCCGACACCAGGGTCACCACGGCGACCCCGCGCGCGGCGAGCTCGTCAATCGCAGCGCGCACTCTGGGATGGTCGAGCGCGATGACGGCGACGCCCTGATAGGCCGGCGACAGGTTTTCCAGCACCGGCGCGAGCACATCCGGATCGAACACGTCGACATGGAGGATATCGATGAATCCGCGGTGGCCGGCGAGCCATCCCGCGGTGCGCTGGACCTGCTCGGCCAGGTTGGTCATGAAGCTGTTGCTACCGCTCGGCAGCACGAAGGCGAAGCGGAACGTCTGCCCACGGGCGAGCCGCGCGGCCGCGACGTCGGCACGATAGCCGAGTTTTGCAACCGCAGCTTCGACGCGGGCGACGGTCTTGGCACGCACGCCTTCGCGCCGGTTGACGACCCGGTCAACGGTTGCGAGCGAAACGCCCGCGGCACGCGCGACGTCCTCAAGCGTGGCGCGAACCACCGGCTGCGTCGCCGTCATTCGCGCGCCGCCCACAGCATGCCGCGGATCATCAACGTTCGGATCTCCGGTACGTCGAGCTCGTAAGCGCGGTGGCCGAGCGAGGAATAGAACACCCTGCCCGCGCCGTAGCGCTTCTTCCAGACCACGGGCATCACCACGCCCTCGATCCAGGGCGCGTGCTCGCCGGTGAAGGTCGTTGTCGCCAACACCTCGTTGGCGGGGTCGACATGCATGTAATACTGCTCGGAACGATGCTCGAAGCTCTTCAGCCCCTTCATGATGGGGTCATCCGGCTTCGTCAAGTCGACCTTGTAGTCGATGATATTGCCGGGGTGCGCGACCCACTGCCCGCCGCACAGGAACTGGTAGTCGACGGAATCACGGAACGCATCGCCCATGCCGCCATGATGGCCGGCGAGTCCGACGCCGCTCCGCACGGCCGCGCAGAGATTGAGCGCTTCCGCTTTCTCGATCTTCGACATCGTGTAGATCGGGATGATCAGTGACAGATCATGGATCGCCGGATCGCCGAATGCTTCTGTCGTCGTCTCGATCCGGACCTCAAAACCTTCCGCCTTGAGCCAGCCGCGGATCATCGAGGCACAGAGATCGGGATCGTGTCCCGGCCAGCCGCCCCATACAATCATTGCCTTGCGCATGGTCATTCCCTCAGTCGATCTGTCCGGTTTCATGTCCGGCCGGCAGCGCCGCCGGCCGCTCGACGGTGCTCCCGATCTTGACGCGCCGTCCTTCTTCGGCGGAGGTCTGGAACGCCTCCATCACCTCGAGCACGTGGAACGCGAGCGCGCCGCTGGCGCGGTGCGGTCGGTCGTTCAGGATCGCGGCGGCCATGTCAGCGACCCCGATGGAGCGGAACTCGCCGTCGACATGACCGTGTGTCAATGGCAGCGGCTCCCATTCGCCGCCGGTCTTTGCGACTTGCACCTCACCACCGAAGCGGTTCGGATCCGGCACCAGCATGCTGCCCTTGTCGCCATAGATCTCGATCGGCACGTGCCGATGCTTCGGGACATCGAAGCTCATCGCGATCGAGACGACCGCGCCGCTCTCGAATTCGAGCGTACCGGCGACATGGGTCGGCACCTCGACCGGGATCAGCGTGCCGTTCAGCGGCTGGCTGGTGACCAGCCGCTCGGATTTCGGGCGCGCGGTCGAGCCCATCACGCTCGCGACCGGGCCGAGCAGTTGCACGAGATTGGTGATGTAATACGGGCCCATGTCGAGCATCGGGCCGCCGCCGCGCAAGTAATAGAAGCCGGGCGCCGGATGCCAGCGCTCGTGGCCGGGACAGCCGAAGAAGGCGCTTCCGGCGACCGGCGTGCCGATCGCGCCGTCGTCGATGAGCTTGCGCGCGGTCTGGTGCCCGCCGCCGAGGAACGTGTCGGGCGCGGAGCCGACGCGAAGGCCCTTCTGCGCGGCGAGATCCATCACCTTGCGGGCTTCCGCGACGTTGATGCCGAGCGGCTTCTCGGAGTGAACGTGCTTGCCGGCGTTCAGCACGGCGAGGCTGACGTCGGTGTGCGCGAGCGGCACGGTGAGATTGATGACGATCTCGACATCATCGCGCTTGAGCAATTGGTCGACCCGCATCGCCGGCAGCCCGAAGGCGGCGCCCTGCCGCTCTGCCGCATCGCTGCGCATATCGGCGAGCGCCTTGATTTCCATGACTGGAAAGCGCTGGGCCGCCTTCAGATAGGCTGTGCTGATATTGCCGCAGCCGATGATTCCGATGCCGACTTTTCTCATTTTGATCTCCGTGAAGTACGCTCATCCCTTGACCGCGCCTGCAGTAAGGCCGGCGACGATGTGTTTCTGCGCCAGAAGAAAGAGAATGATGGTCGGCAGGATGGTCAGCGTGATGAAAGCCAGGATCAGGTGCCACTCGGACGAATACTCGCCCTGATAAACCATGATACCGAGCGGCCAGGGATAGAGCGCATCGGTGTTGAGCATCACCAGCGGCAACAGATAGGCGTTCCAGCTGTTGACGAAAGTGATGGTACCGACGGTCGCCAGGATCGGTCGCGACAACGGCAGCGTCACATAGCGGAAGAATTTGATATAGCTGCAGCCGTCGACCAGCGCGGCCTCCAGCAATTCGTAGGGGATGTCCTTGAAGAAACGGCGCAGCAGCAGCACGCTCATCGCAAGGCTGAAGGCCACCTGCGGCAGAGCCACGCCGAAATAGGTATCGAGCAGCCCGAGATCGCGCACTTTGATGAAGAGCGGCAGCACCGCGGTCGCGGCCGGAAACAGCAGGCCGAGCGTCAGGTAGCTCAGCAGCATCGAGCTGCCGTAGAACCTGACATGGGCGAAGGTGAACGCCGCCATCGAGGCGACGATCAGGGTCAGGACCACCGTGAGGGTCGAGATGATCAGCGAGTTGCGCAGCAGCTGCCAGTAGCGCGCAGAGAACAGGATGTCGGCATAGTTCTGCCACTCCCAGTGACGCGGCAGGCCGAACGGATTGACGCGCAGTTCGCCGAGCGATTTGAAGCCACCGAGCAGAGTCGCGAGCAGCGGCACCAGCACGAAGACGGCGACGAGCGCGAGGAACAACACCCTAAACAGCATCGCAGGATCGAATGGGGCGCGGGAGGTCTCGGCGTTACTCATCGCGCATGAACCATCGCTTGTACGTGAAGGCAAAGGTCACGCAGATCATGAACAGAATTACGCCGATGGCGCTGCCATAACCGACCCGCATGCGGGAGATGCCGTTGTTGTAGAGGAAACTCACCATCGTGTTCGAGGAGTCCGCAGGCCCCCCGCGCGTCAGTGGCATCACGAGGTCGAACAGCTGCAGCGAGCCGACGATGGCGAAGAACACGGAGAGCCGGATCGTCGGATAGAGCAAGGGGATGACCACATGTCGCAGGGCTTGCGATCGCGTCGCGCCGTCAATGCGCGCGGCCTCGATCAGGCTCTTGTCGAGGCTCTGGAGCGCCGCGATGAACAGCATCATGTGGAAACCAAAGTACTTCCAGACGATGACGATCAGCACGGCCAGCATCGCCGTGTCGGTCGAGGCCAGCAGATGCGGGGGCTCGGCGCCGAAGCTGCGCCAGATCGAGGCGACAAGGCCGTAGTCGCCATCATAGACGAAGCTGAAGATCAGCCCGGTCGCGATCTCGGCCAGGATATAGGGCATGAAGAACAGCATGCGCAGGGCCACCGCCCCGCGAAAGCGTTCGGCGAGCATCAAGGCCAGCGTGAGCGCAAGCGGCAGCTGGATGGCGAGCGAAACAGCGATGATCAGCCCGTTATTGCGCAACGCGAGCCAGAAAGCGCGTGTCTCCAACACAAAGCGGTAGTTGTCGAAGCCGATCCAGTTGGTCGGCCTGCCAAATCCGTTCCAGTTGAAAGCCGAGTACCAGGCGGCCTCGCCGATCGGGAGCACCACGAACAGCGTGAACAGCAGTAGCGCCGGCGGCAGGAACAGGATCAGGACAGTGAAGCGGCCGTCCCAGCTCGGGCCGCGCAGCGCCTGCGGGGCCGTCTCACCGGTAACGCCCATCGCCGACATGATCGCGAGCCGCCGCGCCACCGTCAGTTGCCCTGCTTCCACGCCGCTTCAATCGCTTTCGCAGCGTCCTGCGGGCTCATGCTGCCGCCGGCGATCTCCGCGGTGACGTCGTTGACGACGCGACCGACCGACGGACCGAGGCTCTGGTCATAGAAATTCTGGTGGTAGTTCGACTTTGCGAGATTCGCCGCGATCAGCTTCATGAAGGAGTTGTTGAGACCGGCGTCCGCGCCCTGCACCACCGGGATGATGAAGTTGCCGGCAGCAAGCCGGGTCTGGACGTCCCTGGAGACGAAGTATTTCAGGAAGTCGACAGCCTCCTTCGGCGACCCCTTGGTGATCAGCCAGCCGGTGATGCCGCCGAGCGTATCGGTCGAGGCACCCTTGCCGCCGGCCACAACCGGGAAGTCGAACCAGCAGATCTTGTCTTCGCTCAATCCGACTTTGTCGGCGGCGAGAGCGCGCTGCAAATGATAGACGGTGCTGATCGCAAGCGTCATCGCCGCCTTGCCGTCGCCGAAATAGCCAACGGCCTGCGGATTCTTGAAGCCAAGGAAGCCATTCTGGAACGGCTGGAGATCGACGAGTTGCTTGAACAACTCGCCGGATTTCTGGAACGTCTCCCCGGCGAAGCCGCCCCCCTCGCCGCGTAGCGCCGCATCGAACGCCGGCTTGCCGCCGATACGTACCGCAAGATGGGTCCAATAGAAGTGCAACGGCCATTTGTCGGCGCCGCCGACCACGATCGGGGTCACGCCGGCGGCTTTCAACGTTTTCACGGCGGCAAGCAGATCGTCCCAGCTCTTGATCCCTGCGGGGTCGACCTTCGCCTTGGCCATCAGCTCCTTGTTGCAGAGGAAGCCGACCTGGGACAGCGCGGTCGGAAGACCATAGACGCGGCCGTTCGCTGTGAAGGCGGCGAGCGCCGCCGGCGTCAGGCTATCGCTGTAACCCTTCACCTGATCGGTGATGTCGTCGAGCACGCCGGCCTCGATCTGCGTCTTCAGGACGCCGCCAGCCCAGCTGTAGATGATGTTGGGCCGGTCCTTGGATTGCAGGATGGTCGGCAGCTTGGCTTTGTAAGCCTCGTTCTCGAGGAACTGCATCTCGACCTTGACGCCGGGATGCGACGCCTCATAGGCCCTCGCAACCTCCTCCCAGATCTTCACCTGGGCCGGATTGGCCTCGATGTGCAGCCATTTCACCGTCGTGTCGGCTGTGGCGGTGCCGGCCCAAAGCAAGCATGCGGCAGTGGCGAGTCCCAGCTTCGCGAGCAGTCTCATCACAATCCTCCCAACAGGCTCTTATTCGTTGGGTGCAATCCTGCCTTCAGTTTTTGAGGTGCGCAACTAAAATTCTGATCTATGCACCTCACTCGGGAACTGGCTAAGGTTTGCGAGGGGGTTGGGAAGCGCGTCGCATCGTCCCCAATGCAAATCGAGAGGTTCCCATGGCTGCCGTTTATTCCGACCTCACCGGCAAGGTCGTTCTCGTCACCGGCGGCGCGTCGGGAATTGGCGCTGCGATCGTGCGGCGCTTTGCGCAGCAGAAATCCAATGTCGTGTTCTTCGACATCAAGGCCGAGGATGGGCAGCACCTGGAACGCGAGCTATCGGACCAAGGTCTCAGCGCGCATTTCATGCGCGTCGACGTGACCGATATCGCCGCGTTACGCACCGGCGTCGCGGAGGCGCGCAACGTGCACGGGGCGATCAGCATCCTCGTCAACAATGCCGCTCATGACGAACGGCACAGGACCGAGGAGATGACGCCGGAGTATTGGGACGACCGCATCGCGGTGAACCTGAAGCACCAGTTCTTTGCAGCCCAGGCCGTGTTGCCGGACATGAAGGCGGCGAACGCCGGCGCTATCATCAACTTCGGCTCGGTGTCCTGGATCGCCGGACAAGGCGGCATGGCCGCCTACACCGCCAGCAAATCAGGCGTGATCGGTCTCACACGCTCTCTGGCGCGCGACTACGGTCCCTACAATATCCGCGTGAACGCGATCGCGCCGGGATGGATCATGACTGAGCGCCAGCTCGAGAAATGGATGACGCCTCAGGGTGAGGTCGAGCTGATGCAACGGCAATGCCTGAAACGCAAGCTCATGCCCGACGAGGTCGCGAAGTTCACCGTCTTCCTCGCCTCCGACGAGGCCTCCGCCTGCACAGCTCAGCACTACATTGTCGATGGCGGCTGGGTCTGATGTAAGCGGCGACACCAACGCCTTTGTGCAGCGCTTCCGCAGCTTTTTTGGGTACCGCTCAACGCCCCTAAGAACGAGCGGCTCCGCACGGCGGCACGTCGAGGCGAACTGCAATGCCATTCAGATCAGGGTTCGGCGCCGGATAGAGCTTCATGACCATTGGATCGTGCCCGGGAACGATGTGGTCCACGTCAGGTGCCGCGGCGCGGAGCTTGTCAAAACCCGCCAGCATATCGCCGACATGAAACGCCGTCGTGAACGGGCGCTCGCTGGTCATGTTCTCGTAGAAATGGCTGACGTCGGAGGCGAGCACGACAGGGCCGCGGCGCGTGTTGACGCGGATGAACTGAAGACCGGCGGAATGCCCACCTGCCGCATGCACCGTCAGTCCGGGCGCAATCTCGGCGTCGCCGTCGTAGAACAGCACCCGGCGCGCATAGTTCAGCCGCACGATCCCGCAGACGTCCTCGACTTCGAACGAATGCGACAGTCTCGGATATTGCATGTAGCGCCCGGTGGCGTAGGCGAGCTCGCGCTCCTGGAGATGAAACCGCGCATTCGGAAACCGGTCGAAATTGCCGGCGTGGTCGTAGTGCAGATGCGTGAGGATCACATCCTTGATATCAGCGACGTCGACATCGAACGCGCGGAGCGTCTCCACCGGGCAGCGCAGGAATGTCCGCCTGCGCTGCTTTGCGATGTCGGCATTGAACCCGGTGTCGATGACAAAGGTGCGCCCGCCTCCCCTCGCCAGCCACATGAAATAATCCATCGGCATCGGCCCGTCATGCGGGTCGCCGCCGATGAAGTGCTCGCTCCGCTGCGCATCCCGCGTGGCGTAGCGGATGGCAAAGAGCTCGTATTCCGGGGCAGCCATCGGACACTCGCGCTCAAGAACCGGCCGCATCGACCTCGTTGAAAGCCTCGCGCGCATTGCGGAAGGCGTCGATGCCGGCGGGAACGCCGCAATAGACGGCGACCTGAAGCAGGATCTCCTTGATCTCCTCCTTGGTCAGCCCGTTCTTCAGGGCGCCCTTCACGTGCAGCTTCAGCTCGTGCGGCCGATTCAGCGCGCCGAGCATCGCCAGATTGACGATCGAGCGCGTGCGCCGGTCGACGCCGGGCCGCGTCCACAAGGCACCCCAGCAGAACTCCGTGGACCACTCCGCCATCGTGCGCGTGAACTCGTCGGCGCCGGCAATCGACTTGTTGACGTAATCCTCGCCGAGCACCTCCTTGCGAACCTTGAGGCCCTTTTCGAACAGTTCGGTCTTGCTCATGATCGTCCCTTTCCGGTCTTGAGAGATTCTAGTTGGAAGTTGTTCGGTGCGATGTCAGCGGGGGCCGCAGCGATTGCAGGAGACGGCCGACGTCATCCGCCGCATCGATGCGCCAGACTGTGTCGATGACACGGTCCGCATCCCAGTCGCTTCGACCGGTCCGCACGCCCTCGCGCAGCTTTTCCTCGAGGTCGCGGTCTCCGAGCGGCGCAGCCTGGCTGCCGCGCGGAGACATCACGGTCTCGGTGAGGACCTCGCCGGACGACAGGCGCAAGGTGACGCGCGCAGCACCATCCGGCATCTGGGCATCAAGCTCTGCTCTCACCTTCTGCCGCACCTTCGCGATATCGGGCCGGACCACGGTCTCTTGCGCGAACTCGGTCACGCCGGCCGCACCGAGCAGCAGCCCGCAGGCCACGCAATGATGGATGCTGACGCGCGCATCGCGCTCGTTGTTGACGGGGCGATCGCCGCGCGCAAGCAGCAGCGCCGAGCCCTGCACGGTCACCGACTCGATCTGATCGGTTCGCCGGCCAATCCGTTCGCGCAACAGCAGGCAGGCATCGATGACCGAATGGAACACGATGCCGGCGGGATAGGGCTTGTAGGTGTTCTTCGCGATCTCCCAGCTCTTGCCGAGACCGACGAACAGACGGGTAAGATCGGGCTCGTCGCCCATGGTGCGCGCCCAGCCGAGCGGCCCCTCGATGGCGCCCGGCGCCGCCTCGTAGCCCTGTTGCGCAAGCAGCGCGGCGAACAAGCCGTTGCGCGCCGCGTTGCCCACGCTGACATTCTTGGCGGCGCTCGGCAGGTTCTCGACATTGCCGGCCGACTGGCTCGCCGCGATCCCGATGGCGTTCGCTATCCCTTCCGCCGGCAGCTCCAATAGCTTCGCGCACGCCGCTGCCGCGCCAAAGATTCCGCAGGTCGAGGTGACGTGCCAGCCACGCGCGTAATGGCGCGGCGAGACCGCGTTGCCGATCCGGCATTCGACATCGACGCCGAGGATGAATGCCGTCAGCACCTCCCGCCCCGACAGCTTGCGCGCCTCCGCGAGCGCCAATATCGACGCAGCGACCGGCGCTGCGGGATGAATGATCGTCTCGGGATGCGTATCGTCGAAGTCGAGCAGATTGGCCGAGATCGCATTGAGAAACGAGGCGCACAGCGCATCCATCGGCTCCGCATGGCCGATGATTGTCGATGTCGCGGCGCCGCTGAACGGCGACAAGGTGCGCATCGCAGCCATGACCACTGGATCGCGTGCGGAGCCGAGCGCGGTCGCGAAGAAATTGAGGATCGATCGCCGCGCCTCGTGGCTCTGCGCCTCCACGTCCGCCCATGACGAGGACGCGACGAAATCAGCGAGCGTCTTGCTCACACTCGGAATTGGGGCTTGCGGCACGCGGGGCGTCTTCCTCATTTTCCCGGACCATATGACGATCCGCGGCAAACTGTCGACCCTAAATGTTATGCTTGACAGCTTGTCTGACAATCATAACAATCCCGGCCGTTGGCGCGGGATCCCGCTGCCACGACGACGGCGGCCGACGTGGCCGGCCGGCGAAAGCGTTTGACCAACGAGATCAAGAAGGCGCGCCCGTCACGGGATCGCGCGACAGGGAGTAGACGATGGCGGGAGAGATCCTCGGCGTAATCGGCACGGGCCGCATGGGCGGCCCCATGGCGGGGCGATTGATCGACGCGGGCTATTCGCTCGTCGTCTATGACACGCAGGCGGAGGCCACACAGCCGCTGGTCAAGCGCGGCGCGGAAGCCGGCAAATCGCCGGCCGACGTCGCCTCGCGCGCCGACATCGTGCTCGCGAGCCTGCCGACGCCCGACATCGTCAAGGCCGTCGCGCTCGGCCAGGACGGCATCAGCAGCGGCAACCGCGCCAAGATCGTGATTGATCTGTCGACCTCAGGCCCCGGCGCGGCGAAGCTCGTTGCGGAAGGCCTGAAGGCCAAGGGCATGACGCTGGTCGATGCGCCCGTCAGCGGCGGCATCAAGGGCGCCGTCAACGGCACGCTGGCGGTGATGGTGTCCTGTCCGCAGGCGACCTACGAGACCGTCCAGCCGATCCTGAAGAACTTCGGCAAGCTGTTTTACACCGGCGACAAGCCCGGCGTGGCGCAGACCGCCAAGCTCGCCAACAATCTGATGGCGGCAGCAGCGCTTGTCATCACCTCGGAAGCCGTCGCGATGGGCGTCAAGGGCGGCGTCAACGCAAAAGTGCTGATCGACATCATCAACGCCAGCAGCGGCCGCAACAGCGCCTCCGAAGACAAATTCCCCCGCGCGGTGCTGCCCGGCACGTTCGATTTCGGCTTCGCCACCGGCCTCTCCTACAAGGACGTCCGCCTCTGCGTGGACGAAGCCGAAGCGATGGGCGTGCCGATGGTCTGCGGCGCCGTGGTGCGGCAGATGCTCGCAATCACCAACGCCAAATACGGCGCAGCGTCCGACTTCACCTCGATCGCCAAAGTGCTCGAGGAGTGGGCCGGGGTCGAGATGCGCGGCTGATCGCGCACACCTTCAGGGAGAGCGATTGCGATGACGATCGGCCCGACCGGATCCGGCAAGCTATCGCTCGCGCGCCAGATGGCGCGGAGCGTGCTTGCGCTGGATCTCGGAGACTTCGGGCCCGACGTCGTCGCCAAGGCAAAACTCTGCCTGCTCGACTTCCTCTCCTGCGCGTTCGAGGCCGGTCATCATCCCTGGAGCCGCCAGGCGGTTGCGATCGCGCAAACCGGCGGCAGCACGACGATCATCGGGACATCGCAGCTCTCCTCGCCGGCCGATGCCGCCTTTGCGAATGCCGTGATGGGGCACGGCCTCGTCCGCGAAGACATGCATGCGGCCAGCATCGCACACCATGGCGTCGTGATCTGGCCCACTCTCCTCGCGCTATCGGAGCAGACGCCGCTGCACGGCGCGAGGCTGCTCACTTCTGCCGTCATTGGCTACGAGACCGGCGCGCGGATCGGCCGCGCGCTGCTGACCTCCGACCTTGCGCGGCTCTACCGCCCGACGGGTCTGGTGGCGCCGCCAGGCGCAGCGCTCGCGGGAAGCTTCGCGCTCGGCCTGTCCGAAGATGCCGCGACCAGTGCCATCGCGATCGCGGCCAATACGTCCAGCGGCCTCAACGAGTGGCCGCATGCCGGCGGCTCCGACATGTATTTCCATCCGGGCTTCGCCGCCAGCAACGCCATCAAGGCCATCGGTCTTGCGGCGGCCGGCGCCTTCGGCTCCGAAACGATCCTCGAGGGCGAAGCCGGCCTGTTCGCCGCCTATCGGCGCCAGGCTGCGCCCGACAGCATCGCGCTGTTCCCCGATGGCGAATGCGAGATCATGGCGGTCTACAACAAGCCGGTCCCCGCCTGCAATTTCGCGCAGACCGCGGTACAGGCCGCGCTCCGAGTCTCGCACGAGCTCGCCGGTGCCGACGACATCGAGCGCGTCGTCATTCGCGCGCCGGATGCCGCTGTTCGCTATCCGGGTTGCGATTCAGCAGGGCCCTATCGCAACGCCCTCCAGGCCAAGATGAGCATCCCGTTCAGTGTCGCGGCCACCCTGGTGTGCGGCGAGATCGAGGAAGAGAATTATGCCGAGCTCGATGATGCCGACATTATCCGCCTGGTTTCGGTGACGGACCTTCAAGCCGATGCCGGCTTTACCGCCGCCTTCCCGGCTAAGCAGGGCGCGGATGTGACCGTGCATCTGCGGGGCGGACGGACGATCCGGCACGCTTTGCCCGACGTCATCGCCGCGACGCCCTCAGACGTTCGCACGCGCTTCCGCGCCGCCGCCGGCCGCGTCCTCGGCGAGGACCGCGCGCGTCGGCTCGAGCAACTCATCGACGATTGCGAACAGCACGGCGATGCCGCTGTCATCGCAGCACAATGCCGTCTGGACGCGCCGGAACGAGCTTTACGATCGGCATCATAAGAAATGCCAAAGTGTACGGGGGAAACATGGTCGACCGGGAGACCAGCCTAGCAGCGCCACCGGCGCATGATCGTCGGCAAGCCAGCGCCATGCGGAGGCAGGGCTGATGGAAGGATTCTTTCAAGCGCTCGCCGCGGGCCTGCTGATCGGCGCCGTCTACGGCCTGATGTGCGTCGGGCTCGGCCTGATCTTCGGCGTCATGCGCGTCATCAACTTCGCCCATGGCGATTTCATGATGCTCGGCATGTACACCGCCTTCTATCTCTTCACCGCCGCCGGCATCCAGGCGCTGTTCGGCAATACAGTCGGGCCATTCGTCGCCATCCTGCTGGCCGGGCCCGTGCTCGCCGTGTTCGGCTATTTCGTCCATCTCGCGCTGATCTCGCACGTATCAGGGACGCGCACCGCCTCGCTCGAGGGCGAAGGCCATTACGCCCAGCTCATCCTCACGCTCGGCATCGCGCTGATCCTGCAGAACGGCGGCCTCATCGTGTTCGGCTCGGTGCTGGCCTCGATCCGCACGCCGCTGTCGAGCTCGGCCTGGGAGCTGGGTCCCTTCTTCGACATGAGCGTGTTCCTCAACAAGGCGCGCAGCATCGATGCGGTCGTTTCGCTGGCGATCATGATTCTCCTCGCGCTGCTGATCACGCGGACGCGGATCGGCAAGTCGCTGCGCGCCGCCGCCGACAATCCGACCGCGGCAACCTATATGGGCATCGACGTCGACCGCGCGCACCGCACCGCCTTCGCGCTCGGCTGCGGCATCACCGCGATCGCCGGCGGCCTGCTCGCCACCAATTATCCGTTCCATCCGTTCGTCGGCCTCGAATACGTCATCGTCATGTATGCCGGCGTCGTGCTCGGCGGCATGGGCAGCATCATCGGCGCGTTCTGGGGCGGCATGACGATCGGCCTCGTCCAGCAGATGTCGACGCTGATCCTGCCGACGCAGTTGCAGAACGCCGCGATCTTCGCGGTCTTCCTCCTCATCATCTTCTTCCGCCCGCAAGGCTTCTTCGGGCGCATGGTCGAGAGGACGTGACCATGCTCCGGATGCGATCCTTTCTTCCTCCCCTGCTCTTCACGCTCGCCTACGCCGGGATCTCGCTCGGCGTCACCAACTCCTACTACCAGCTGATCCTGACGCTGGTGCCGGTGTGGGCGGTGTTCGGCCTGTCCTGGAATCTGCTCAGCGGCTACACTGGCCTGATCTCGTTCGGCCACGCCGCTTTCTTCGGCATCGGCGCCTATGCGACCGCGCTCGGGCAGATCTATTTCAACATTTCGCCCTGGCTGTTGATCCCGGTCGCCGCCCTGCTCGGCGGTATCGCCGGCCTCTTGATCGGATTTCCGACCTTTCGCCTGCAGGGCCACTACTTTGCCCTCGCGATGCTCGCCTACCCGCTCGCCATTCTCTACGTGTTCGAGTGGCTCGGCTTTCAGGAGGTGACGCTCCCGATCAAGCGCGACGCGCCGATCGCCTTCATGCAGTTCTCCGATCCCCACATCTATACGCTGCTGGGGCTCGCCATCATGCTGGCCACCATCGTGCTGACGCAATTGATCGAGCGCTCGCGCTTCGGCATGGCGCTGCTCGCGATCAAGCAGAACGAGGCCGCGGCTGAAGCGGCCGGGATCAACACGCTGGCCTGGAAGCTGCGCGCGATCACGCTGAGCGGGGCAATCGCCGCCGCCATCGGCGGGTTCTACGCGCAGGTGCTGCTGGTCGTGACCCCGGCATCGGTGTTCGGCATGCTGGTCTCGGCGCAGGCGCTGACGGTTGCGATGTTCGGCGGCGTCGGCACCGTCTGGGGCCCGGTCATCGGCTCGGTGATCCTGATTCCGCTCGCCGAGATCCTGCACGCCGAAGCCGGCGCGCGCATCCCCGGCATCCAGGGCGTCATCTTCGGCCTTGCCATCGTCTGCGTCATCCTGTTGGCGCCCGAAGGTCTGTTCTGGAAATTGCGCGATCTTATGCGCAAACGGCTCGCGCCGAAGTCGGTCGACGGCGGCGTCCCCGAAGCATCGACCGCCAACGTCACGGCGCTGAAGCCCGCCGCGCGACAACGTGCAGCCACCGGCGACGTCGTGCTCGAGGTCCGCAACCTCTCGCGCTCCTTCGGCGGCCTCAAGGCCGTGCAGGACGTCAGCTTCAAGCTGCACAAGAACGAGATCCTCGGCATCATCGGCCCCAACGGCGCGGGCAAGACCACGCTGTTCAACCTGCTCAACGGCTTCCTGAAGCCGAGCCAGGGCGAGGTTCTGATCGACGGCCGCAACATGTCCGGGCAGCGGCCGCACGTGATCTGCGAGGCCGGCATTGGCCGCACCTTCCAGGTCATGCGTCCGTTCCTGCGCATGTCGATCCTCGACAACGTCGTGGTCGGCGCCTATGTCCGCGCCCGCTCCGACGAGGAGGCGCGCAAGCTGGCCGCCGACGCGGTCGCTCGTGTCGGGCTCTCCGCGGTGGCGGATCGTGTCGCCGGCGAGCTCTCGACCAAGGAATTGCGCCTGATGGAGCTGGCGCGCGCGATCGCCGGCCAACCGCGCATCCTGCTGCTTGACGAGACGCTCGCGGGCCTCGGCCACGGAGAGGCCGACGAGGTCGTCGCCGTGATCCAGCAGCTCGCACGCGACGGCATGACCATCGCCATCATCGAGCACACCATGCAGGCGATGGTCCGGCTGGTCGACAGCTTCCTCGTGCTCGACCACGGCGCCGTCATCACCGAGGGCCTGCCGGAGGTCGTGACGCGCGACAGCCGTGTGATCGAGGCCTATCTCGGCAAGAAGTGGGTGGGCCATGCTGCGAATTGAGGGATTGAGCGCGGGCTATTCGGCCAAGCCCGTCCTGAACGACGTGTCGATCAATGTAGGCGCGGGCCAGTTCGTTGCGATCGTCGGGCCCAATGGCGCCGGCAAGACCACGCTGTTCAAGACGATCTCCGGCATCGTGAAGCCGAGCGGCGGAGGAATTACGTTCGACGGCGTCGATCTCCTCGCGGTGCCGCCGCCACAGCGCGCGCATCTGGGCATCGCCCACGTCCCCGAGGGCCGCCAGGTCTTCCCGTCGCTGACCGTGATGGAGAATCTGGAAATGGGCGCGATGACCGAAAGCGGCCGGCGCGACTGGCAGGCCAATATCGAGCGCATCTTCGAATGGCTGCCGGTGCTGAAGGAGCGCCGCAATCAATTCGCCGGCACGATGTCCGGCGGCCAGCAACAGATGCTCGCGATCGGCCGCGGCCTCGCCTCCTCGCCCAAACTGCTGATGCTGGACGAGCCATCGATGGGGCTCGCGCCCTCGACCGCGGATTTCATCTTCGAGCGCCTGATCGAGATCCGCCGCCAGTCCGGCCTGACCATGCTGCTGGTCGAGCAGCGCGTCGCGGAAGCGCTGGAATCCGCCGACCACGGCTACGTCCTCGAAGCCGGACACGTCGTGCTCGAAGGCAACAACGACACGCTGCGCGCCGACGACCGCGTGCGCAAGGCCTATCTCGGCATGTGACGAACAGAAAAAACAAAGACCAGGGAGAGAACAAAATGAACAAGACATCGAAGGGGCTGACGCGCCGGACCGTGCTGTCCGGCGCCGCCGCCGTGGGCCTTGCCGGCGTGGCCCGCGCACAGGCCCCGGCCGAGATCAAGGTCGGGCTGATCGTCCCGCTGTCGGGCATCTACACGCGTCCGGGCCAGGTGATGAAGATGGGCGCCGAGATGGGCATCGAGCATATCAACGCGCAAGGCGGCATCAAGGCGCTCGGCGGCGCCAAGCTGAAGCTGGTCGTGATCGACTGCGGCGATACCACTGAGAAGGCCAAGAACGCGGCGCAGCGCATGGTGGCGCAGGAGCCCGATTTGGTCGCCGCCACCGGCTCCTATCTCTCCTCCTTCACCCTCGCCGTTACCGAGGTGACCGAGCGCGCCAACCTGCCCATGCTCACCCTCTCCTACTCCGACCTCATCACCGAGCGCGGATTCAAGTACGTGTTCCAGACCGCGGCCACCGCGGGCTCGCAGGCGAAGCAGGCGTTGCCCCAACTCATCAAGCTGGCGGAGACGGCCTCCGGCAAGCGGCCGAAGACGGTCGCGATCCTGACCGATAACACGGGTGCCTCGATCGCTTCCGCAAAAGCGATGCGCGAGGGCCTGCTGGCGGAGAACCAGCTGCAGCTGATCGTCGACGAAACGTTCACGCCGCCGCTGGCGGACGCGACATCGCTGGTGCAGAAGATCCGTTCGGCAAAGCCCGACCTGCTCTTCTTCCTGCCGACGGTGATCTCGGACGCAAAACTGCTGCTCGAGAAGATGAACGAGTTCGGCCTCGGCCAGGGCAAGGTCCCGACCATCTCGTTCGGCATCGCGATCGCCGAGCCGGACATGCTGCAGACCGTCAGCCCCGAGCTGCTCCAGGGCGTGCTGACCTGCGTCGCAAGCTGGGGCGCCAAGGGACACGAGGCCCTGATCGCCGAATTGAAGACCCGCTACAAGGAGCCGTGGATGACGCAGAACGCGATCTCCACCTATGGGGACATGTGGGTGATCAAGGACGCGCTGGAGAAGGCCGGCAAGGCCGACCGTGTCGCCGTGGGCGAAGCGCTGCGCACCATGGATGCCGGCCCCTCGAAATACTATCCGCTGGGCGAGATCAAGTTCGACGAGAAAGGCCGCCGCGTCGGCGCCGGCATGACCATCGTGCAATGGCAATCCGGCGTGCCGGTGACGGTGTTCCCACCGCAGCTCGCGCTGGCACAGCCGTTCTGGCCGAAGAATTGACGCCCGCAAATAAAGGAAGACAGCATGGACAAGGCAACCTACGATCGCGGTCTCGAAATCCGCAAAAGCGTGCTCGGCAACGAGTTCGTGGACAAGGCGATCGCATCCGCGGACGAATTCAATCGCCCGATGCAGGACCTCACGACGGAATATTGCTGGGGCTACGTCTGGGGCCGCGAAGGCCTGACACGCAAGACCCGCAGCTTCCTCAATCTGGCGATGCTCTGCGCACTCAACCGGCCGCACGAATTGAAGACGCATGTCCGCGGCGCGCTCGCCAACGGCGCGACCCGCGAGGAGATCCGCGAGGTCTTCATGCAAGTCGCGATCTATTGCGGCGTGCCGGCGGGCGTCGATGCCTTCCGGAATGCGAAGGAAGTCTTCGCCGAGCTCGACAAGACATAGCGGAGCGCCTGGCGATGAAGGGCAAATGGGCACTCGTGACCGGCGCGACCGCAGGCCTTGGCTTTGCCGTCGCGGAAGGGCTCGCCGGCGCGGGCGCCAACATTGTCCTTCACGATCTCGTCGCGCCGAAGCAGGCCGCGGATGATCTTCGCGCCCGCTTCGGCGTGGAGGTTATCGCGGCCGGTACCGATCTCGCCCAGCGCGAGGCGATCGAGACCATGATCGCCGACCTGCTCGACCGCTGCGGTGCCATCGACATTCTCGTCAACAACGCCGTTGTCCGGCATTTTTCGCCGATCGAGCAGTTTCCGCCCGATCGCTGGGAGGAGGCGCTGGCCATCAATCTTTCCGCGCCGTTCCACCTGATCCGCCTGGCGCTGCCGGCCATGAAGCAGAGCGGCTGGGGCCGCATCATCAACATGGGCTCGATCTATTCGAGCCGCGCCGTCGAGGACCGCATCGACTACGTCACCACAAAGACGGCAATCCTCGGGATCACTCGTGCGGTGGCCATCGAGACGGCACGCAGCGGCATTACCTGCAACACGCTTTGCCCCGGTACTCTGCCGACGCCCGCCATCCTGAACAAGATCGCGACGATCGCATCGAACAGCGGCCGTCCGGCCGATGACGTGACCCGCGAGTATCTCGGCGAGCGCCAGCCGACGCAGCGCTTCGTCGAAATGGATGCCGTCGCCGCCCTGGTCGTCTTTCTCTGTGGCCCCGCCGCGAACGACATCACCGGAGCCAGCCTGCCGATCGACGGCGGCTGGTCGGTCGCATGAGAGCAATGGAATGGGAGTGCTGCGATGACTGAACAATCGGGCCAGACCGTCGTGCTGACGGGCGCCGCCGGCGGCATGGGACGCGCCATCACCAAGGCGTTGCTGGAGAGCGGCCGCCGCGTCGTGCTGGTCGATCGCGACGCCAAAGCCCTCCAGGAGTTGGCCGCAACGGCGGGCGCCGCAGTGTTTCCGATTCAGCTCGACATCAGCGACGCCTCGGCTGTGGATGGTCTGCCGGATGCAATTCCAGGTCATTTCAAACCGGTCGACATTCTCATCAACAATGCCGGACACGATATTGGCGGACGGACCCGCTTCGACCTTGGTTCCGCGGACGACTGGTCCAACATCATCCAGACCAATCTGATCGGCCTGATGCGCGTCACCCGCGCGATCCTGCCCGGCATGGTCCAGCGCAACTCCGGCCATGTCGTCAACATCAGCTCCATCAACGCGGTCCGTATTGTCCCGGATATGGCGGCCTACAGCACCAGCAAGGCGGGCGTGCACATGTTCACGGAGACCCTCCGCGGTGAGCTCGCGGACACCGCGATCCGGGTGACCGAGCTCCAGCCCGGCCTGACCCGGACCAACATCATCCTGACCCGCTACCGCGGCGATACGCAGAAGGAAAAGGACTATTTCGACCAGTTCAGGATGGCGCTCGAGCCGGCCGATATCGCTCGCTCGATCGTCTTCGCCCTTGACCAGCCCCCGCACGTTCAAATTGCCGAAATGATGATTCTGCCTGTAAACCGGTACTGACTTTTCCCAACCAGGGCCCGGACATGGAAAGACGTAGCGAATTGCAGTCGACACTCCGCATCGAGGACGTCCCGACCGTCCGGGCGATGGTCGCGCAAAAGCTGCGCGAGGCTATCATGTCCGGAACGCTGAAGCCGGGCCAACGCCTCGTCGAGCGCGAGCTCTGCGAGATGATGGGCGTCAGCCGCCCCTCGATCCGTGAAGCACTGCGTGCCCTCGAAGCCGACGGCCTCGTCAACATCGTCCCGCACCGCGGCCCGGTGGTCTCCACGATCAGCCTGGAGGAAGCCCGGCAGCTCTATGCGGCACGCGCGGTCCTCGAAGGCTTCGCTGGCCGCGAGTGCGCCAGGCTCCACGACCCGGAAGTGGCCCGGCGGATCGGGGAAGCCCTGACGCGGCTGAAGGCGGCCGCGGCCAAGCAGGATCTCGTCGGCAGCCTCGAAGCCAAGACCGACTTCTACGCCGCGCTGATCGGCGGCTGCCGCAACGCCTTCATCGAGCGCATGCTCAAGCCGCTGCACGACCGCATTCAGCTGCTGCGGATCACGTCGATGTCGCAGCCGAAACGGATCAACAAGAGCCTGCGCGAGGTCACCGCGATCTGGCGTGCGATCCAGAACGGCGATCCAGACCTCGCCGAGCGCTGCTGCGTCGATCACATCAACGCGGCTGCGGTGGCCGCGCTCGACATGATTGAACGAAACGCCGCCAAGGAGGCGACGCCCTCCGACGACTAGAAAAACAAGAATTCAGGGAGTGTTCGATGTTGTCTCTCGTACGATCGCTGATCCTGTGTCTCCTGCTCTCGCCCTGTGGCGCGGCTCTCGCAGACGACTACCCTGCCCGCCCGGTCACGCTGATCGTGCCCTTCTCCGCCGGCGGTCCCGGCGACGTCATCGCGCGTATTCTCGGCAACGCCATGAGCGCGACGCTGAAGCAGTCCATCGTCATCGAGAATGTGGTCGGTGCCGGCGGCACGCTCGGTACCAACCGCGTCGCCAAGGCCGCGCCTGATGGCTACACTCTCCTCCTGATGCATGTCGGCCAGGCCACGGCGCCCGCGCTCTACGCCAAGCTGCCGTTCGACCCCGTCGGCGACTTCGCCATGATCGGGCTCGTGACGGACGTTCCGATGATCCTCGTGGCGCGGCCGAATTTTCCGGCCAGGGATCTCGGCGAGATGATCGCGCGCATCCGCAGCGAGGGCGACAAGATGACTTTTGGCAACGTCGGTCTCGGCTCGGCCTCGCAGCTCTGCGGCCTGATGTTCATGAGCGCGACCGACACCAAGCTCACGCCGATCTACTACAAGGGCGGCGGGCCGGCGCTGAACGACGTCATCGCCGGCCATATCGACGTCTACTGCGATCCCGCGACCGGGCCGACGCCCTACATCCAGTCCAACACGATCAAGGGCTACGCGATCACCAGCAAGAAGCGCGTGGCGACGCTACCCAATGTGCCGACCTCGGCCGAGGCCGGCGTTCCCGCATTCGATGTCACGACCTGGTACGGCCTCTACGCGCCGCGCGGCACGCCGAAGCCGGTGGTCGACCAGCTCGTCGGTGCGCTGCAGACAGCCCTGAAGGATCCCGCCCTGATCAGCCGCTTCGCCGAGCTCAGCATGGCTCCGGTCGAAGCCGAGCGCGCGACCCCGGAAGCCCTCGAAGCCTTCCTGAAGGCTGAGATCGGCAAGTGGGGGCGGATTATCAAAGCGGCTGGAATCGAGCCGCAATAGAGGTCGGCGCCAGGGCGCAGCGAGCTTGGCTGTCATTCGTCCAGCAGCTCAAAAAACTCCTCGATCCGGTCAAACGGGTCATCGTGGCCGCGGGCGGCGTAGACGACGCGATCGCCGTCGCGTTGCAGTGATCGCGCCTTGGATTTCCGCAAGCGACCGGGGAGGAATGTCGCGGCGGCAGCCTCCGGCCCGACATCGAGCCTGACGATGCCGCGCCGCTTGCAATCGATCCTGAGTCTGGCGGCTGCGAAGAAATCGCGCGCCTCCGGCGGGAGCTTGCCGAAACGCCGCGAGGTCTCCTCCTCCAGATCTTCCAGATCGTCGTCGCTCCGGCATCTGGCGGCGCGGCCATAGATCTCGAGCCGCACCGCGTCCGATTGCACGTAGCCTTCGGGCAGCATATCGCCGACCGGCAGGTTCAGATCGGGCACCCACAGGAAGGCGCCGGAATCGTTGATCCGTTCCGAGGCGAGCTTCAGCAGATGACTGTAGAGCACCGGGCCGAACACCTGCACGTGCCCCGACTGCTGCTCGGAGAACAGATCGCCAGCGCCCCTAAGATCCAGGTCGCGCTCGCTGATGGCGAAGCCGGCGCCGGGCTTGCTGAACTCCTCGAGCACGGCCAGACGTTTCTCGGACTGCGCCGAGGCCGACTCCGTCAGCAGATAGGCGAAGGCGCGCGTTCCGCCGCGTCCTACCCGCCCCCTGAGCTGATGGAGCTGAGCGAGACCGAATTTTTCGGGCCAGCACACAACGATGGTGTTCGCGCGCGGAATGTCGAGACCGCTTTCCACGATGTTGGTCGCCAGCAGCACGTCCGCCTCGCCGTCGACGAAGCTCATCATGCGGTCGTCGAGCTCGTCGACAGGCATCTTGCCGTGAAGACAGACGATACGGAGATCGGGAGCGAGCGCCTGCACGCGCGCCAGCATCGGCTCCAGATCCTGGATGCGCGGGCAGATCAGAAAACTCTGGCCGTGCCGCCGCCGCTCGCGCAGCAATGCGCCGGCAATGGCCGCATCCGAAAGCGGCGCGATCTTGGTCACGATCGGAAGCCGGTGAACCGGCGGCGTTGCGATCACGCTGAGATCGCGGAAGCCCGCAAGCCCCGCCGCGAGCGTCCGCGGGATCGGCGTCGCGCTCATCCAGAGCGTATGGGCATTCTTTGCCAAGCCTGAAAGCTTCGCTTTCTCTGCCGCTCCAAAATGCTGTTCCTCGTCGATGATGACGAGGCCGAGATCGGCGAACTTCACGTCCTTTGCAGAAAGCGCCTGCGTGCCGACCACGACTTTCATCCGGCCGCTTCGCAAGCCCTCTTTGGTCTCTCGCGTCTCCGGACCCGAGGTGGCCCGCGACAGGCTTCCGACTTCGATCCCGAGAGGTCCGAAGCGTTTGCGGAAGGTTTCGACATGCTGCCGCGCCAGCACGGTTGTCGGCACCGCAATCGCCACCTGTTTTCCAGATAGCGCCACGGCCGCCGCCGCACGCAACGCCACCTCGGTCTTGCCAAACCCCACATCGCCGCAGACGACTCTATCCATGGGATGACCTGCCCCGAGATCATCGAGCACGTCCTGAATGGCCTTGGCCTGGTCGACCGTCGTGAAATAGGGGAAGCGCGCGACGAACCTTTCATAGAGCGGACCTGGCGCGACCAGCTTGGGTGCGCGGCGGCGGTGGCGCTGGCTGATGTGTTTTGCGAGCGCCTTGGCGGCGGTTTGAATTTCAGCCTCGGCCTCGGTTCGCCGCGCCCACCACGTGCTGCCATCCGCCTTGTCGCGCGCCAGCTTGCCGGGCTCGGCCGCATACGGCCATATCAAGGCAAGATCGGCCGGAGGCACGAGAACGGCGTTGTCGCCGGCGAATGCCAGCCTGACCATCTCGCGCCGCACCCCCTTCCCCATGGCGAAGGTCTGCAAGCCGTCGAGCAAAGCGAGCCCGCGCTGCAAATGAACCACCGCAGCGCCACGCTCCGGCACGTCAGGATGATCGAACGCAGCGGTCCAGCTCCGCGCCATCGGCTGCGGATGATGGGCCCTGCTGCCGAGCACGTCGGACGCGGTCACGATGACCAGAGGCTTGCGGCCCGTTCCGACGAAGCCGGCATCGAAGTCGGCCAGGAACGCCGTCTCGCGATCCCGTCCCTCCGTTGCCTCGCTCCAATCGGCGCAGCGCTCCGCCTTGATCCCGCTCATCCGCTCCATCGCGCGTAGGTCGTCCTCGATGGCCGCGACGAACAAAAGCCGCGATCCGGCGCGTTGCATATCGTCAATAAATGCGCGCAGGATCTTTCTTGGCGAAGCGGCCTTGGAGAAATCCGGTGTCTGCGTAAAGGCCGATTTCTGCGGCAACACGGTCATGCGCTTCTTCAGCCGCTTCCACTCGTCCCGGCCGAGATACTCGCGCTCTGCATCCCTGCGGCCGGCCGCCTCCTCGATGGTGCCCAGCCAGCTATCGGCATGGCCGAGCACGCCGGCATCCACAATCCACCGCGCGCGATCGCAATAGTCCGGCAGGGTCGCCCGCTGCCCGCGTTTGCCCCCGAGCGCAATCTGTTCGGACATCGGATCGATCAGCAGCTCCTTCGTCTCGAACACGACCTCATGCTCGATCGGATCGACGGCGACGATTTTGCGGATAGTCCCATCGGAATGCTCGATCCTGAACGGACTGAGTGCGCCGGCGGGAAACACCTCGAACGTCTTGCCGTGGAACAGGACGCCGCCGGGATATTCCGCCTCTTCGTCGAGGTCGTAGCCGAGCGCTTCCAGACGGCCCTCCAGTTCGGCTTCCGAAAAGGCTCCGCCCACCTTCAGGCTGAGGCTGGTCTTCGACCAGCTCGCCGGCAGCGGCAGCCGCTCCATGATGGCTTCTGCTGTCGACACGAGGAAGACCGGCTTCTTCGTCCTGGCAAGCCGCCGGAGCACCGAGCTGCGTCGCCCAGCGATCTCGCGCGACGGCTCAAGCCCATCGAACGGCAGATTGTTCAGCCGCGGGAACACCAGCACGTCGACCGACGGGTCGAGCGCGTGGATCACGCCGCCCAGCCGCTCCGCCCTGTTCTCGTCGTCGCAGAGGAAGACAAGGCCGTCGCGGCCAGACTTCTCCCACTGCTCGCGCAGATGCAGCGCAAGCATGCCGAGCGGCGATGCGGACGAGACCGTGGAACGCGATGAGCTCTTGCTTTTTACGCTCTTGCTTTTCGAGCTCTTGCTCTTTGTCTTTTTCGCGCCGGTCGTGGCCCGGGCTTTCCTGGTGGGCGCCAATGTGTATCCAACTTTGTTTCGCAAATAGAGGCGCGCGTCGACGAGCCCTCCCGTAGAGCTCGGTCGATAACGCAAATCGGGCCTAGGCGCCCAAGGACGTCATTACAATTTTGCGATTGCGTTGAAAAGCAGGGACACGGGCCCAAACGACCGGCGTGCACGCCCAAATTAAGGCCTATTGCAGGACCTTCGGCAGCACCACGACCACGTCGACGCTCTGCCCGAGGACCTGCGTCGCAACCACTGCGAGGTGATGCGAGAACTCATCCTCGATCTCGGCCGCGCAATCTTCATCCCTGGCAATCGCGAACAGCAGATTGCCGTCGACTTCGTCGAATCGGATGCCGGCGAAGATGCGATCGAACGTCTCGGCGCCCGCGATGAACGCGATTCGCGCCTGGATGGCCTGGTCTTCGATGAGGGAGAGCTTCATCATAAACGGGAACATGGGGGTGCCCCCGCCAAATACAAGAGCGGACGCGCGCTGGCGCGGCCTGCGGGGCGAACTATATTCACAGTATCCTCCCGCCTGACACGCACGCCCTTGAGGAAGTTTTTGTATCTCTTTCTGCTGCTGATCCTCGTGCCGATCGGGCTGTCGGCCGGGCGCTATTATGTGTTTGGCGACGGCCGCGGCAATTGGCAGACGGCGGATCGCTCGAGCGCCGGCCTGCTGCCGCCGGCGTCCGCCAATCCGGAGGCGCTGATCCGGGTCTTTGCCGCGCGCACGGTGCGGTGGCGCAGCATTTTCGCGGTCCACACCTGGATCGTCGTCAAGGAGAAAGGTGCCGACACCTATAGCCGATACGACTACACGGCGTGGGGCGACCCGATCCGCAGCAACGGATTTGCGCCCGACGGCCGCTGGTTCGGCGCCATGCCCGAGACCGTCGTGGCGGTCGACGGCGCCACGGCTGAAGAGCTGATCCCAAAAATCCGCCGCGTCATCGAGACCTACAAGTTCCGCGCCTATGGCGATTACAGCGCCTGGCCCGGACCGAATTCCAACACCTTCGTGCAGGCGACGCTGGACGCCGTTCCCGAGCTTCGCGCCGTTCTGCCACCCACAGCGGTCGGCAAGGACTATCCGTACAGCGGTCGCTGGGCCGGCATCACGCCTTCGGGCACCGGCCTCTACGCCTCGCTGTCGGGATACCTCGGCATGACGGTGGGCTGGGTCGAAGGGATCGAGATCAATTTCCTCGGCGCCGTGCTCGGCGTCGACATCCGTCGGCCGGCGCTCAAGCTCCCCGGCATCGGCCGCCTCGGCGTTGCGGCAGGCCTATAGAGCGGCCGGCAAGAACCTCGCCAAACAAAAATCTGGAAAACAACCCCATGCACAGTAGAACCGCTCCTCGCCGGTTGCTGGCGGTGGCGCGGCTTAAGTCGATCTGAGGTTTAGCTAAATCGTTCGGCAGGCGCAGAGCGCGAGTCCCCTCCCCCGGCGACGCAATTTCGGCCGTCCAACGCGGCTGATTTGCTCAGGCTCCGGCCGGTTTGACCTGTCGGGCAAAACACTGGCAGAATTGCATCATAGCGGTCATGCCAGCCAACCTGATCCCGGAGCGATCATGACTGGCTGACGCGCGCCTAGCTCCCCAGCGCCGGAATGTTCTCGCGAAAGATGATCTCGCTGCGCGGTGCCTCGATGCCGTGCATGGCGCTGCGGCCCGCGCGCAGGTTGTCGAAGATCCCGACACAGCTCATCATCGTGTTGAGCTGACTTTGGGTGATGACGGCATCCATGGTGCCATCGAGCAGAAAGCTGCGCGTGTCCGAGGTCAGGCCATGACCGATGAAGACCACGTCGCGCTCCCGGTTCGCTTCCTTCAGGGCCCGGGCGACACCGTCGGCGGCGCCGCCGATGTTGTAGATTCCGGCAAGATCGGGATGCTGGCTGAGCAGCATGCGTGTCTGGCGATAGTTGCGGTCGGCATCATCGTGGCCTTCGCGCAGGCCCACGACCTTGATCGAAGGGAACAGTTCTTCGAAGACGTGCAGGAAGCCCATTTCGCGCTCTTCATGCGCGCGATAGCTGCGGCTGCCCGCGATCATCGCGACCTTGGCCGCACGCTCGCCCAGAAAGCGCGCGATCAGATAGCCCGCGGTGCGCCCGATCGAGCGATTGTCCAGTCCGATATAGGCCGCGCGGCGCGCGTTCAGGATATCCGAGATCAGCGTCACCGTCGGCACGCCATGCTCCGCCAGCCTGTCGACGGTTTCCCTCACGACCGGATGTTCGAGCGCCATGAAGGCGATGCCGTCGGCCTTGTCGCGGGAGCGCCAGAGCTGGCGTGCCAGCAGATCGGGATTGAAGCTCTTGATGGTGTCGACCTGGCAATGGACGTTGAAGGGAGCGAGCCGGCCGTCGGAATGCGCGATCAACTGCCCCAGCGTGGACAGGAAGCGGTTGGTGCCCGCAGGCAGCAGGAACAGCAGCCGCATCGGCTTGGGCCGCATCGCCGCCAGCAGATTCTCGGCCGGCATGTAGTCGAGCTCGGACGCCGCGGCGAGCACGCGCTGCTGCGTCATCGCCCGCACACCGGGCCTGCGATTCAGAACGCGGTCAACCGTCGCCGTGGAGACGCCGGCACGGCGCGCCACGTCGACGATGCGGCTCAGCGAAGGGGTGACCGGTTTGTCCATCTCAGCGACCAAACGTCAGATACATCAAAAACCATCATCATTATCGTTTGACACCGTAGCGCGAAGCCGCAATTTTCGCACCAACATTGTCTCAGAAACATCAAATAACATCAAATCGTCATTGGAGGAGAAGCCCATGCCCCTGACCCGCCGGCGCGCCCTGCAAGCCCTGTCCGCCCTTTCCGCGGCGGGTCTTATCGGCGGCCTCTCCCGCCCGGCCCGGGCGGCCGAGTTTTCGCTGAAATACGGCAACAACCTGCCGCTGACGCATCCCCTCAACATCCGCGCCCAGGAAGCCGCCGACCGCATCGCCAAGGAAAGCAATGGCCGGGTCGAGATCGTCATCTTCCCCAACAACCAGCTCGGCGGCGACACCGACATGCTCGCCCAGGTGCGCAGCGGCGCGCTGAACTTCTTCACGCCCTCCGCGCTCGTGGTCGCGACCCTGGTGCCCGTCGCCGCGATCAACGCGGTCGGCTTTGCATTTGCCGATTACGATCAGGTCTGGAAAGCGTTGGACGGCGGGCTTGGCGCGCATGTCCGTGCCGCCATGGCCAAGGTCGGCCTCCATACGTTCGAGAAGATGTGGGACAACGGCTTCCGCCAGATCACCAGCGGCGCCAAGCCGATCGAGAGCGCCAAGGACATGGACGGGCTCAAGATCCGCGTGCCCGTGAGCCCGCTCAGCATCTCCATGTTCAAGGCGCTGTCGTCCTCGCCGACCAGCCTGCAATTCAGCGAGGTCTATTCGTCGCTCCAGACCCGTATTGTGGACGCGCAGGAAAATCCGCTGCCGATCATCCAGGTGGCGAAGCTCTACGAGGTGCAGAAATACTGCGCCATCAGTAACCACATCTGGGACGGCTTCTGGTTCATCGCCAACGCCCGCGCCTTCAACGCCCTTCCCGCCGATCTCAGGACCATCGTCAGCAACGCCATCAACGACGCCGGCGTGAAGCAGCGCGAGGACATCAAGGCGTTCAATGCGACGGTGCAAGCCGATCTCCAGAGCAAGGGAATGAACTTCACAAAGCCTTCGCCCGACTCGTTCCGCGCAAAGCTGCGCGACGGCGGCTTCTACGGCGAATGGAAGGGCCGCTTCGGCGACGAGACCTGGGCGCTGCTCGAAGGCGCCGTCGGCAAGCTGGCCTGAGCGCGATGACAATCGCCGAACATCAGATGACGGACTATCTGGAGGCGGCCGCGCACCCTGCCTCCAATGCGGGCTCCCGTAGGTCAGCGAGCGCCTTCGGCACCGTCGACCGCTGGCTCGGTGCGGTGGTCGAGACCGTCGCGGCCGGCCTCGTGCTGGCCGAAATCGGCATCATGCTCGCCGGCGTCGTCATGCGCTACGTCTTCCACAACCCGCTGATCTGGTCGGACGAGCTGGCCTCGATCCTGTTTCTCTGGCTCTCGATGCTGGGCGCGGTGATCGCGCTGCGCCGGGGCGAGCATATGCGCATGACCGGGCTCGTCAGCCATGTCGGCCCGGGCGTGCGCGCCTTTCTCGACGCGATCGCAGCCGTGGCGCCGCTGGCCTTGCTGGCGCTGATCCTGCATCCCGCCTTCGACTATGCGAGCGAGGAGCAAATCATCGTCACCCCGGCGCTGGAGATCAGCAATGCCTGGCGCGCAGCCGCAATTCCCGTCGGGATGACGCTGATGACCGTCGTCGCCGCGATCCGGCTCGCGACGCATCACCGCCCCGCGCTGATCGCCGCGGCTTTCATCACCGCCGCGATCCTGATTGCCGCATTCTGGCTTGCCGGACCGCTTCTCGCCCCGCTCGGACGCTACAACCTCATCATCTTCTTCGTCGGCGTCGTCGCAGCCAACGTGTTCGCCGGCGTGCCGATCGCCTTCTCCTTTGCGCTCGCGACCTTCGGCTACCTGGCGCTGACCACGAGCGTTCCGATGATGGTGATGGTCGGCCGTCTCGATGAAGGGATGTCGCATTTGATCCTGCTCGCGGTGCCGCTGTTCATTTTCCTCGGCGCACTGATCGAGATGACCGGCATGGCGCGGGCCATGATCCAGTTCCTGGCGAGCCTGCTCGGGCATGTCAGGGGCGGGCTGTCCTATGTGCTGATCGGCGCCATGTACCTGGTCTCCGGTATCTCCGGCTCGAAGATCGCCGACATGGCTGCGATCGCCCCGGTGCTGCTGCCGGAGATGCAGCGACGCGGCGCCAAGCCCGGCGACCTCGTCGCGCTGCTGTCGGCCACCGGCGCGCAGACCGAGACCATTCCGCCGAGCATCGTGCTGATCACCATCGGCTCCGTGACAGGTGTCTCGATTGCCGCGCTGTTCACGGGCGGGCTGCTGCCGGCCCTGGTCGTCGGCACGGCGCTCTGCGTGGTCGTCTGGCATCGCTACCGGCACGAGGATCTGAGCCACGTGCGGCGCGCCTCGAAGCGCGAGATCGCAAAACTCATGATGGTCGCCCTGCCCGCCATCCTGCTGCCCTTCGTGATCCGCACGGCGGTGGTCGAAGGTGTTGCCACCGCCACGGAGGTTTCGACCATCGGCATCGCCTACGCGGTGCTGATGGGCCTTCTGGTCTACCGCCAGTTTCCCTGGCGGCGGCTGAAAGCCATGCTGGTCGAGACGGCGTCCCTGACGGGCGCGATCATCTTCATCATCGGCTGCGCCACGGCGATGGCCTGGGGCCTGACGCAATCCGGCTTCTCGCAGCAACTGGCGAAGGCGATGGCAGCGATCCCGGGCGGCTCCTACGGCTTCCTCGCGATTTCCATCGTTGCTTTCGTCGTGCTCGGCAGCGTGCTCGAAGGCATTCCGGCCATCGTGTTGTTCGGCCCATTGCTGTTTCCGATCGCCAAGCAGGCCGGCGTGCATGAAGTGCACTATGCGATGGTCGTGATCCTGGCGATGGGCATCGGCCTGTTCGCGCCGCCCTTCGGCGTCGGCTATTACGGCGCCTGCGCCATCAGCAAGATATCACCGGACGAAGGCCTCAAGCACATCTGGGGCTATGTCGCCGCGCTCTTTATCGGCCTCGCCATCGTCGCAGCCGTTCCGTGGCTGTCGATCGGCTTCCTCAAATTCTGAAGACAATGGGAATCATGCAATGAGCCGTTTTTTTGGCGAGATCCGGCAAGCCGGTTACGTCGTTGACGACATCGAAAAGGCCATGGACTATTGGAGCCGCGAACTCGGCATCGGGCCGTGGTTCTACAATCCGCGCGTTCCGATCGTGAACTACCATTACCGCGGCAAGGCCTACGAGCCGCACAATTCGGTGGCATTGGCGAATTCGGGACCGCTGCAAATGGAGCTGATCCAGATCCGCAACGACGTGCCGTCGATGTACGCCGATTTCCTGAAAGCGGGAAACAAGGGCTTGCAACACGTCGCTTACTGGACCGAAGATTACGACGCCGATCTCTCCCGCCTCGAGGCCGAGGGTTTCAAGCCGGTCATGAGCGGCGAAGTCGGCGCGCGCGGGCGTTTCGTCTATTTCGATACGGAATATCATCCGGGAACGGTGATCGAATTGTCTGAAGTCGCGGGGCCCAAGGGCAAGATGTTCGACCTGATCCGCGCAGCCGCCAAGGACTGGGACGGGCGCGACCCCGTGCGGCCCTTCCCCGATCTCACCAAGCTCTAGATTGTCGGCGATCCCGTGACGGCAAATCCTGTTCGCATCGAAGCCGACTATCTGATCGAAACGCCTGATGATCCGCGGCATGCCGCGGAAACCATGGCGGGCGAGCAGTCGAGCGGAACGTTCGTCGCCGTGCCCGGCGAGACGCCGGAGCTGAAGGCGCGTGCGGCTGCCCGCGTCGAGAGCCTCGAGCTGCTCGACCCAGTAACGGTGCAGTCACTCCCGGTCGCTCGTCCGATCAACCCTGACGGTCCGTGGCAGCGCGCGCGCGTCACCCTGTCGTGGCCGCTCGACAATATCGGCGCATCGCTGCCCAATCTCGTCACGGCGATCGCCGGCAATCTCTGGGAATTGCGCCAGCTGACCGGCCTGCGGCTGCTCGACCTGCGGCTGCCGCTCGCATACGCAGCCGCCTATCCCGGACCGAAATTCGGCGTTGCCGGGACGCGCGAGCTCACCAGTGTCACCGGACGTCCGCTGATCGGCACCATCATCAAGCCGAGCATCGGGCTCAGCCCGGCCGAGACGGCCAATCTGGTCGCCACGCTGTGCGAGGCCGGCATCGACTTCATCAAGGATGACGAGCTGCAATCGGACGGCGCCTATTGTCCGTTCGACGAGCGCGTGCGCGCGGTGATGCGCGTCGTCAACGACCACGCCGACCGAACCGGCAAGAAAGTCATGATCGCCTTCAACCTGACCGGCGAGATCGACCAGATGCGCCGACGCCACGATCTGGTGCTCAGCGAGGGCGGCACCTGCGTGATGGCGAGCATCAACTCGGTCGGACTCACCGGCATGGTCGAGCTCGGCCGCCACACGCAACTCCCCATTCATGCGCATCGCAACGGCTGGGGCGCGCTCAACCGTCATCCCGCGCTCGGCTGGGACTACACGGCGTGGCACAAGATCTGGCGGCTGGCCGGCGCCGACCACATGCATGTCAACGGCATCGGCAACAAGTTCAGCGAGACCGATGACAGCGTGGTCGCGTCCGCCAAGGCCGCTCTGACGCCGATGTTCGCGCACAAGCCTTGCATCGCGATGCCGGTGTTCTCGTCGGGCCAGACGCCGGCACAGGCCCTACCTACCTGGCGGGCGCTCGGCTCGACCGATCTCATCTTCGCAGCCGGCGGCGGCATTCTCGCCCATCCCGATGGACCTGCCGCAGGCGTCGCCGATTTGCGCGCAGCGTGGGACGCCGCGATCGCAGGCACGCCATGAGCGGCGCCTCCGTCCTGCCTGACGGTCCACTCGTTGCCTTCTACGGCGACGATTACACCGGCTCGTCCGCGGCGATGGAGGCCCTCACCTTCGCGGGCCTGCCGACCATCCTGTTCCTCGAGCCTCCGACGCCCGAACGCCTCGCGTCCGCCAGCCACTTCCGTGGCATCGGCATTGCCGGAACGGCACGCGCGAAGGATCCTGCCTGGATGGAGCAACACCTTCCGCCGGCCTTCGACGTGCTCGCCGGCATCGGCGCGCCGATCGCGCATTACAAGGTGTGCTCGACCTTCGACTCCGCGCCGCATGTCGGCTCGATCGGGCGTGCGATCGATCTCGCGGTGCCGCGGCTCGGTGGCAGCTGGCATCCGCTCCTCGTGGGATCGCCGGCCATGGGCCGCTACCAGATGTTCGGCCATTTGTTCGCGACCGTGAACGGCGTCGGCCGTCGCCTCGACCGGCACCCGACCATGTCGCGTCATCCGGTGACGCCGATGGACGAATCCGATCTCGGCCGGCATCTCGCAAAGCAGACCGCACGATCGATCGGGCTGATCGACTTCGTCACCATGGGCAATGGCGGTGCAGATCAGGCGCTCGCGCGCGCGAAGGCCGCCGGCACCGAGATCATCTCGCTCGACGTGCTCGACCAGCCTTCGCTGATCGAAGCCGGCCGCCTGATCTGGGAACATCGCGGCGAACGGCTGTTTGTCGCGGGCTCTCAAGGAGTCGAGCAGGCCCTGGTCGCCTATTGGCGTTCAACAGGCCTGATCCCCGACAGCAAGTGCGATCTACGTCTTGCAGGCGTCGAACGGATTGCTTGCGTCTCTGGCTCCTGCTCACCCGTCACCGCCGCGCAGATCGCTTATGCCGCGAACAACGGCTTCGATGTCGAGCGGCTCGATGCGACGCGCGCCGTCGACGCGGCGGAATGGGCTCAGGAAATCGGCCGTGCCGTCGAGCGTGCGCTCGCCGCGCTTTCGTCGGGACGCGATGCATTGCTGGTCACCGCAAGCGGCCCCGACGATCCCGCGATCGATGCCCTCAACGCGGCCATCAAGGCGAGCGGCGCAACCGCAGGCGAAGTGAACGAGCGCATCGGCGCCGGGCTCGGCCAGGCACTGGACGCCATTCTGGACACCGCGCGGCTCCCGCGCGCCGTGGTCGCGGGCGGCGACACATCCGGCCATGCGTTGCAGGCGATGGGCATCTACGCGCTGACGGCGATAGCTCCCCTCGCGGAAGGCGCGCCGCTCAACCGCGCGTCCTCGGATCGCGCGCATGCGAACATCGAGATCGCGCTGAAGGGCGGACAGGTGGGCGGCGTTGATCTATTCTGCCGTGCGCGAGACGGCGGATAACACAGGCAGCCTCGCAAAGGCCAACGGCCGGTCTCGCGCCCGCAGGCTCAATCCGGATCAAGCTTGCGTTATCGTCCCCGAGCCCCATCCGCGTTAATCATTTGAAAGCGCGGATTGGGGCCCCGGGACCGAACGATCGCCGCGTTTAACAATTCGGTAACGATACAAATCTGCTTCAATCGCGTTAATGCAAATTGCACCCAGCCGGTGCGTTGGCCGTCACGACCCTGCTATAAAAGCGCGAGATCCGGCTCGACCGACTTTTTCCGGGTTATCTGGTTTCCCTGGTCACGCATGAACAAGCCAAGCGACACATTCGATATCGCCATCGAGCAGGATTTCGACTTTCTGTCTCCGGAGTACGCGGAGCTGTTCGACAGCTCTGCCGCGACTGCGTTTCAGCACCCGCTCTGGCTGGATAGTCTCTACGCCAAGCTCGCCTCCCATGCCGGCGCCAGGCCGCTGGTCGTCGTGGTCCGGCACCGCGCGAGCGGTGCGCTGGCGATGGTGCTGCCCCTGCTCCGGATCCGGCGCGGCCCGATCCGCACCATCGAATTCGCCGATCTGCGTGTATCCGACTATCTTGCGCCGATCTGTAGCCCCGAGGTGTTTTCCAGCCTGCTGGAGGACGAACGCGCCTGCGGCGAGATCCGGCGCCTCGTCCGTCCGTTCGATCTGCTCCGCATGACCAAGCTGCCCGACGGACGGCTTCCGATCGAAAGCCTCCTGGGCGCGCCGCGCCGGGTGTCGATGGATACGAACGCCTACGCGACCGTTCTCGTCGCCCCGTTCGAGCAATGGCGTGCCAGCGCGCTGGATCGCTCCTATCAGAAGGAGCTCGCCAAGAAATCTCGTCAGCTCCAGAAGAAGGGAGCATTGAGCTTCTTCTGCTGCGACGACAGCGCCTCCATCTCCGAGGCGATGGACGCGATGAAGCAATATCGCGGCCCGCGGTTTCAGGCCCAGGGCGATGGCGATCTGCTCCAGCGCCCCGAGTATTACGGCTTCTATTCCGACGTGGCGATGCGCGGTCTCGGGTCGTTTGTCCGGCTCTATGCCATGAAGATGGACGGCAACGTGATCGCGGCCGTGCTGGGCCTCAGCCATCGCGGCAGCTTCCTCGTCATCATGAGCGCCTTCGACATTGCCGGGTACAAGAGCCAGTCCCTGGGCTCGCTGATGTTCGAGCAGGTCGCAAAGGACTGCATCGAGCGCGGCGATCGCATGCTCGACTTCACCATTGGCGACGAACCGTACAAGAAACTGTTCGGCGGACAGCCGTCGCCGATGTGGATGGTGACGCAGGCCGGCAGCACTGCGGGCGCCGTCAGCCTGTTCGCACTGAAGCAGGCCCCCTGGCTCAAGCAGGCGGTCAAGCGGCTCTCGGATTTCAGGCTGCTGCCCGCGCGCACTCCGACGCCTACGCGCTGATCGATGCGCAGGCGATGGGACGCAGAATTCAGGCGCGCAGCGCGCCGCGGACGCGCCCGAGCCAGCCTGGATGCATCTGATCGAGGCGATGCGTGAGACTGCGCCGCAGGAAGTGCAGGCGGCGCCGCACGTCCCATCCGATATCGTTGCGCGAGGTCAGGGCCTGACGGAAGCGCGCCATTTTCAGCGAGCGCTGGTCTGCCGCGAGCTTTTCGGGATCGGAATAGAACTGCGCTATCTTCTCGGTGCCCATGCCCGCAGTCGCAAGCCAGCGCGGCGCGTGCTCGGTGCAGAGACGATCGACGTCCACCAGCAGGCGGGCGACGCCCGTGCCGGCCGCAGGACAGTTGGTCTGGAACGCATCGCCGATCAGCACGATTCCGGGTTGCAGATGTCCTTCCACCACGGTCAGGTCCATCACCCAGTTCTGCACCTTGTCGGTGACGTGGAAGTCGCCGAGGTAGGGCCGCAATCCCGGCAGCAGGCGCAACACCGTCGCCTCCGGTTCGCGGCGCAGTTCGCGCATGATCGGATCGGTCGGGTCGCGGAACATGAAGAGGTTTGCCCGCATGCCTGCATGCACGGGAAACAGGCTGAGATAGTCGATACCGTCAGCCGTGCGCTCGCCGTAGCAGGTCAACGCCTCGAAATCGAACGGTGCGCCGTCCTTGCGGGCGATCGTGAAGCCGAACGACACCGAGTGGCGTTCGGCCAACACGCGCCGCTTGATGCCGAGCTTGTAGCTGAGAGCGCCCGCCATGCCGGTGGCGAGAACGACGAGGCGCGCGTCGAGGCGCCGTCCGGAGGCAAGCTCGATATGCTGGATATCGTCGCTGGGGCTGATTGCCGTGACTTCGTCGACGATCAGATTGGAGGGGTCTGGCAGCTGGCCGCGCGCCATGGCAACGAGATTGGCGTAGGAAAATCCGTAAGACTGGCCGACGCTGACATCGACCACCTTGCCTTCCCGGATATTGAGCACCCGATCATACCGGCAGGCGACGTTCTCGAGCGCGTTGAGAAAGCCCAGCTTGCGGAACATCTCGAGCTGCTGGCCGCCGAGTTTCTCGACACGGAATTCGTCCGGATGCACCGCGCGTTTGTCGACAAGCGCGACGCGATGCCCTGCCCGCGCAAGCACGGCTGCAGCAAGCGATCCCGCAAGGCCTCCGCCGACGATCGCGATGTCTACAGCCGCAGTCCCGGCGGTATCGATCGGCTCGGTCACGGTGCTATCCGTCGTCATGGTTTCTGGGCTCCCACGGTTAACGGTGGTTCCATCTGCAATTCCCTCGCCTGATGTCGTATCGCAGGGCCAAACGCGATCGATTCCGGCGATTGAGGTTAATGACGGGAGCCTTGATTGGCCGGACGACATCCCGGCACGCGCCTTGCTCTGGAATGAGCTCGAAATTCAGCTCTCTCGTCAGATCGACAGTTCAAATTCATTCCTGAGAAGCCATTCCGATGCTCGAACAGCCGCCAGCCGGCTGGCTCCGCCTCTTATCGCGTGCCAGCGCGACATCACGCCGCTTTTCGACCGAGCCGACGTTTGCTCAATCCGGGACACCGGGGACGCAGCTGTTCCGCCGTGAAGCAGCGGCGTACGACCTTCGTCGACCATGGACGGCGGAATCCCGAGACCGCGCATTAACACTCGCGATTTTCCGGCATGCTAGGCTCCCGCCGCCATTGCAACGCGTATCTTCGGGGAACGCCCCGTATCGTCGATGATCGATTCCATTGTTCAGCTTCTGCGGCGTGACGTCACGCGCGGCGTCGTCGGGACCATCCTCCTCAAGGTTGGCAGCGGCGCGCTCGCGTTTGCGTTGTTCTCGCTGGCGGCTCGGACGATGTCGCCCGATGGATTCGGCATCTTCGCGACCTGGCTTTCGGTTGCCCAGATCGCAGCAGTCGTGGGACTGGTCGGCCAGGAAGCGCTGCTGGTGCGATTCCTGAACGAGTATCAGGTCGACGACAGGCCGGACCTCACCAAGGGTGTCCTTCTCTCGAGCTTCAAGATCAGCTCCGTCGCGATGCTGATCGCGATCGCAGCGGTCGCGCTGGTCGCTCACTTCAGGGGCGATTGGTGGCTGCTGATCCTCGCGGTCTCGGCCTACACGGCCGTGAGCGCCGGACTGATGCTCGGCAGCCAGATCGCACGCTCGCTGGTCAGCATTCTCATGGGCGAAGGCAATCGCGAGTTCTTCTGGCGGGTCATCGTCGTCCTGTTTCTGCTCGCCATGTTGTTCGGTCACAGGCAGCTCGACCCAGCCGAGTTGATCGCCGCGATGACGATCGCGATGTCGGTGGGCCTGATCGCGCAGGTCATTGCGATTGCGCGGGCGCTGCCGGATTTGCGCGCGACGGCGGCGCGCTCCGAAACGTCACGCTGGCGATCCAGCGCGCTTCATTTCTGGCTCGCATCCATCCTCGAAGTCGCGAACCAGTATTTCGACGTCATTCTGGTCTACTGGATGCTGGATCCGACGACCGCCGGAATCTACTTTGCCGCCTCGCGCCTCGCCAACATCTTCGCCATGCTGTCCGCCGCGCTGTACACGTTCGCGGCGCGGCGGCTTCCTGCGCTGTACTTCAGCAAGAACCACCGGGAATTCGAGCGGACATTGCAGCTCATGGCGGAAGTGACCGCGCTGAGCGTGGTCGCCGGGCTCGCCCTGATCTGGATTGGCGGCCCCTATCTTCTCAACCTGTTCGGACCTCATTTCACCGCGCAGCACTCGGTCCTGATCGTGCTGGCGATCGGAACGGCCATCCAGGCCGCGGGCGGTCCATCGGCGGCGATCCTCCAGCTGACCGGCCATGAACGCATCTATGTCCCCGTCGTTGCCGCGAACGTCGCGCTGCGGCTGGTCGGCTTCCTCGTCCTGATCCCCTGGCTCGGCGTGCTTGGTGCTGCGATTGCGGCCACCGTGTCGCTGGCGCTCACGACCATCGCGCTCAATATTTTGTGCCGCCGGCGAACTGGGGTCGATCCTTCGGTTCTCGTGCTCTTGCGTTTCTCGGCGTGGAAGCGCGGCAGCTATGCGGTCCGCGGCGCTGACTCGGCCGAATAGACGTCCATCGCGTCGTCCGCCTGGTCTCATCCGCGTCTTTTGCGCGTGTGCCTGTTGGTTAACGCGCTCGCTGCGCACCCTCCAGGAACCCGCGGAATTCGGTGCGAACGATGCTGATCCGCGGGTCTCGCATTAACTCCGTTTGTTTCTAGTCGATGTCTGCCCGACGCCTGCATGATAGGTACGGGATCAAGAAGGTGAAGATTTCGTTTCTTTAGCGGGTCGGGATCCGTGCTGCACTACCAGCCGAACAGGGAATTGGGCGAGACCACCGCGGCAGCACTCGTGCGCCCGGACGGCAGCGGACGAAAGCTGCACGTGCTTCTCGTCCAAACCCAGGCCGAGAACGCGGGCGCGCAGGAAATATCCAGGCTGCTCGGCACCGGCCTGACCGCCCGCGGCCATCGCGTCTCCAACCTGTTCTTCTTCCGCAAATCCGACTCGTTCGACGAGCCGCCTGAGACGTTCTACTGCGCCTCCAGCCGGCCGGGAAATCCAGTGGCGCTGCTGCGGATGCTGTGGACGCTCGGCGGTCATATCAGGACCACCAGGCCCGATGCGGTCCTGACATTCCAGCATTTCGGCAACGTCATCGGCGCGGGCGTATCGCGCCTCGTCACCCGCGCGCCCGTCGTCGCCAATCAGGTGTCATCCGCGCTGTCGATGAGCTGGCCGGTTCGCACGGCCGACATCGTCATGGGCAGCCTCGGCTTCTTCGACCGCATCACGCTCAACTCGCAGGACATGGAGCGCGAGTATTCGGGCTACCCCCGGGCCTATCGATCGCGCATGGTGCATGTCCCGCACGGCTTCGAAGACAAGGCACTCATCCTGCCGAAGAGCGCCGCACGACAGAAGTTCGACCTGCCGCCGGACCGCGTCCTGCTCGGCTGCGCGGCGCGGCTGCACCCGCACAAGCGGCTCGATGCGGCGATACGCCTCCTGCCGGATGAGCCATCCTGGCACCTTGCACTCGCCGGCCAGGGCGCCGACGAGGCGCGGCTGAGGCTGCTCGCCGACGAGCTGAAGGTTTCGGACCGATTGCATCTGCTCGGCGAAATCGCCCCGCGGCAGATCGCGGACTTTCTCGCCTGTCTCGATATTTTCGTGTTTCCGACGCAGGCCGAAACCTTTGGCCTCGCCGCCGTCGAAGCCGCCAACGCCGGCGTCCCCTCCGTCGTCACGGATCTTCCCGTGCTGCGCGAGGTGCTGTCCTTCGAAGGAAAGCCCACCGCCCTCTTTGTCGATGCTTCGGACCAGGCGAAGCTGTCGGCGGCCGTCTCCAGGCTCCTGACCGACCAGACACTGAGCGACGAACTGCAACGGAACGCCAAAGGCCTGAGGTTGCGCTATTCGGTCGATGCGATGGTTGAGGAATACGTTCAAATCCTCAACCAGGTCATCTGACCCGATGCGCCGGAATAGGGTGGCTCGACATGATCATCGAGTTTCGCTGCGAACGTGACTATGCGCGGCGGTGGATGCACCGCCAGACGCTGTCGATCGACGGCCGCGACGTTCCGGTCCAAATCGCATGGACCGCAGCGACGGAGCCGCGGCCCGCAGGTCTCGACGCGCTGTTCGGGCTCGAGCACGTGGTGCTGCACAAGGGCAAACCCAGCGGCGCCGACAGGCTGAAGATCATCCCGGAATCGGCGCACATCGGGACCGCCGACGTGATCGTCGATTTTACCGGCGCCGCGCGCGATCCGAACTGTTCGGCCCAGCTGTATCTCCGCCCGTTGTTCAACGGTGTCGCAGGGGAAAACGCCGTACTCGCCGCAGTTCTCGCCGGCGACCTGCCCGTGATCGAGATCGTCAACGAGGTCGACGGCACAGTGCTCGATCGCGGCCACCCCTCAAGCGAAATCGCAGCCGGCTTGAGCGGCGGGCTCGATACGGTCATGGCGCGAACCCTGACCATGGTGGCGGCCATCCTGTCGGGACGGCCGCGCATCGTGCCGCAGCTGGCGCGTCCCGCCCGCACCGGCAACGGCAAGCAGCCGGCGGCCTATGCCGTGCGCGGCCTCGCGGTGTCGATAGCCAAGGAGATCTACCGCCTCTGCTGCTATGCCCCGCATTGGCATGTCGGATGGCGCTTCAATGATGGCGCGGGCGTGTGGCAGACCGGCGATCTCTCCGGGCCCAACTGGAACGTCCTCGGCGATCCCGGAAACCACTTCTATGCCGACCCTTTCCCGATCACATGGCGGGGACGCACATTCCTCTTCTTCGAAGATCTCGATCACCGGGTTGGAAAAGGCATCATCTCGGCGGTCGAGTTCGGCGACGCCGGCCCGGTCGGCGACGTCGTGCCCGTGCTGGAGGAGCCCTGGCACCTGTCCTATCCGTTCCTGATCGAGGACGATGGCGAGCTGTGGATGATCCCGGAGAGCTCACTCAATGGAGACGTCGCCCTCTACAAATGCGTTCGCTTTCCGGACAAATGGGAGCGGCACGCGACGCTGCTGTCAGGCCTCGAGCTCGCCGATGCGACGATCACGCGGCACAACGGTCTGAACTATCTGTTCGGAGCCTGGCGAGACGGAACCGGCGGCTATTCGGATTCGCTGGCGATCTATTACGCCGAGCACCTGCTCGGCCCCTGGTTACCTCATGCCAGCAACCCGGTGCTGATCGATCGCGCGAGCACGCGACCGGCGGGGAATTTCGTCACCATCAATGGCAAATTGTGGCGGCCGGTGCAGGATTGCGCCAACGGATATGGCGCTGCGCTCGGCCTCGCTGAGGTGGTCGAACTGTCTCCGACGACGTTCAAGCAGGTCGTCCGCCACTCCCTGAAGCCCGGACCGGCATGGTCCGGCAGGAAGCTGCACACCTTGAACCGCTGTGGCCGGCTCGAGGTGATTGACGGATCGCGTGTTCAACCCAAGACCAGCGTCTTCGCAAGCAGGCTGCCATCAGTCGTCTTGTCCCCGCGAACCAGTCCCCGCACCGCGTGCTAACGCGGATGACTGAACAGGTCCGTCGTGGCGTCGTCGACTGCGATATCGACCAGCGCAGGACCGCGTGAATCCAACGCTTCGCTCAGGATGCGGTCGACATCGCCGGCGTCGGTGACCCGCCGCCCCGGGCACCCCATCCCCCTGGCGAGCGCGACGAAGTCGAGCCCGGGCAGATCGATTCCGGGCGGGCGGTGCGCCTGCATGAGCTGGCTGAAGGCGCGCATCGCGCCGTAGCCCGAATTGTTCATGATCACGAAGGTGATCGGCAGACCGCGTTGCGCCGCGGTCCAGATCGCCTGGATGCAGTACATCGCCGATCCGTCCCCGATCAGCGCGACGATACGGCGGCCGGGCCGTGCCAGGGCCACGCCGATTGCGGCTGGCAGGCTGTAACCAAGCCCGCCACTCGCCATCGTGTAGAAACTGTCGGCGCCCGGCCGCGGCAGGAATTGCTGAATGGCCGGACGATGCGACGGCGCCTCCTCGACCACGATCGCATCGCGCGGCATCAGCGCCGACAACCGGCTCAGTGCAAACGCCGGCGGAATCGGATTTTGCGCGGCAGGAGCCGCAGGCCGGGCGCGCGCGGCCGGCACCTCGCGCTCCGCGACGTCAGGCAGCGCCGACTGCAGCGCAGCCAGCGCTTTGGGGAGCGTGCCGATGATGGTGTCGCCGACAGAAGCGGAGGCGGCTTCGGTCGGATCGTCGGTGATCTGCCAGACCGGCGTTCCGTCGTCGAGCAACTCGCATTGTCCTTCGACATGGAAGGTGAACACGGGCGCGCCGACCACGACGATCAGGTCGGCGCCGCGCAGCGCGCGGGCGAGCCCTGCCGGCGCGGCCGGAAGGAAGCCTGAGAATTGCGGATGCAATTCGGGAAAGCTCGAACGGCTCGACATCGGGCTTGCCCAGACGGCTGCCCTCACCCGTTCAGCCACCGCGACCATGGCGTCGACGCTGCCGTTGCGATCAACCTCGGGCCCGACAACGAAAACAGGTCTTTTGGCCGCTCCAATCGCCGCGCCGAGTCGAACGATTGCCGCCGGATCCGGTGCAAACTCGGTCGCGATGTGGCGGACCGGCGCAGCGACGGCCGGCCGCGCCCAATCATCCGACGGCACCGACACGAATGTCGGGCCGCGCGGATGCTGCATGGCGGTGAGGAAAGCCTGCGCGATCGCCGCAGGGACATCCTCGGCGCGCGCCGGTTCCGCGCTCCATTTCACATAGGGCTTTGGAAACTGTGCGGCATCCTCGGCGAAGAGATAGGGCCGCATCCGCAACAGGCTGCGCGCCTGCTGCCCCGCCGTCACGACCATCGGCGTCTTGTTGCGGAACGCCGTGAAGAGATTGCCGAGCGCATGACCGAGCCCGGCCGCCGAGTGCAGATTGACAAAGGCCGGCCGGCCGGTCGCCTGCGCATAGCCGTCCGCCATGCCGACGACGCAGGCTTCCTGCAAACCGAGCACATAGTCGATGTCATCGGGCCAGTCGCCCAGGAAGGCAAGCTCGGTCGAGCCGGGATTGCCGAAGACGCGATCGACGCCGAAGGAGCGAAGCACACCGAGGGTCGCTTCCCGAACCGTCAGGATCTTTGAGTTCATTGGCCGCTGTCCTTGAATGCTTCGCTTCGAGCGCAATCAGAAGGGATAGTGCTGAGGCTGCGTCTCGATGGTGATCCAGCGCAGATCGGTGAACTCGGCGATCCCGGCCTGACCACCGAAGCGGCCGTAGCCCGATCCCTTCACGCCGCCGAACGGCATCTGCGCCTCGTCATGCACGGTCGGGCCGTTGACGTGGCAGATGCCGCTTTCGATACGCTGCGCCACCGTCAGCGCACGCGCGACGTCGCGGCCGAACACGGCGGCCGAGAGGCCGTACTCGGTGTCGTTGGCGAGCCGGACCGCGTCGTCCACGCCGCGGGCGCGGATCACCGAAACAACAGGACCAAAGCTCTCCTCGGTGTAGATGCGCATGCCTGATACAACGCGGTCGAGCACGGTTGCCGGGACGACCGTGCCGGCACGCTCGCCGCCTGCGAGCTTGACGGCGCCCTTACCGACAGCGTCGTCGATCAACGCGACGACATGCTTCGCCGGCGCCTCGTCGATCATCGAGCCGACGACCACCGGGCCGGAGCGCGGATCGCCGGCCGGAAGCGCGCCCGCCTTCTTCGCAAGCTTCTCGACAAAGGACGCGGCCACCGCCTCGTCGACGATCACCCGCTCGGTCGACATGCAGACCTGGCCCTGGTTGATGAAGGCGCCGAACGCCACGGCCGCGACCGCGGCGTCGAGGTCGGCATCGTCGAGCACGACCAGCGGCGCCTTTCCGCCAAGCTCAAGCAGCACCGGCTTGAGATGGCGTCCGGCGAGCTCGGCAATGACGCGGCCGACGCGGGTCGAGCCGGTGAAATTGATCCGCCGCACGGCGGGGTGGGCGATGAGACGCTCAACCAAAGCGGGCGCATCGGTCGGCGCATTGGTCACGACGTTCACGACGCCGGGCGGAAAGCCTGCGTCCTTGAACACCTCTCCGATCAGCCGGTGCGTTCCCGGGCAGATCTCCGATGCCTTCAGCACCACCGTGTTGCCGCAGGCAAGCGGCGTCGCCACCGCGCGGACGCCGAGAATGATCGGCGCGTTCCACGGCGCGATTCCGAGGCACACGCCGGCCGGTTGGCGGACCGACATGGCGATGCATCCCGGCTTGTCTGACGGGATCACCTCGCCCGCGACCTGCGTCGTCAGCGATGCCGCCTCGCGCAGCATGCCGGCCGCGAGCTTGACGTTGAAGGCCGACCAGACCTCTGTGGTGCCGATCTCGGCCATCATGATCCTGATGAAGGCATCGCGCTTGGCGTCGAGCGCATCGGCGGCCTTCAGGAGCAAAGCGCGCCTCGCATTCGGGCCGAGCCCCGACCATCCGGCAAGCGCGGCGGACGCCGCCGCCACCGCGGCGTCGGCGTCGGAGACCGTCGCGGCGGCTGCGCGGCTCGCGACCTCCTGCGACAGCGGATTGCGCCGCTCGAACACCTGGCCGGTCGAAGCGGCCTGATCCTGCCCGTTGATGAGAAGACCGACGTCCATGAGACTCTCCCTGATGTTGCGGCCAAGCTCAGCCGAGCAGGCGCGATTTGCTGGTTTCACGCGCGAAGCCGAGCGCGATCATCGCCGCGAGTGCGAGCACGACGTAGTATCCTGTGATCGCGTAGGTGGATCCCGTCTGCGCAAACAGGCTGGTGGCGACGAGCGGCGCGATGCCGCCGCCGAGCACCGTGCCGAGCTGCTTTCCAATCGAGACGCCGGTGAAGCGAATGCGGGTCGGAAACAGCTCCGGGAAATAGCTGCCTTCGCTGCCGAACATCAGGGGATGGATCACCCCCGCGGCGAGGATCACCGCGCCCGTCACCAGCAAGGTGTCGCGGGTCGCGACCACACCGTAGAACGCGAACATCGAGATGGCTGCGAGCACGACGCCGGCCAGAAACAGGCGCTTGCGTCCGATCCGGTCGGACCAGGCGCCGATTAGCGGCATGGCAACGAGGCCGACGAGGTTGGCGAACAGCACGGCCTGCGTGATGACGTCCTTCTGGACGCCGAGCTGGCGCGTCGCAAAGGAGATGGTGAAGATGGCCGTCAGATAGAAATAGGATGTCTGCGCCATCTCGGCGAAGAAGACGATGAGGATCGGCCGCCAGTGCTCCCTCACGGCTTCGACCGCCGGCGCGGCATCAGTCACCTCCGCCTCGCGGAATGTTGCGCTCTCCTCGATACGCAGGCGCATGTAGACGCCGAGCGCGACCAGCACGGCGCTGATCAGGAACGGAACGCGCCAGCCCCATGACAGCAGGTCCGCCTCCGGCAGCCGCGAGATCGCCAGCGCCGCAAACGATGCAAGCACGACGCCGACGGGCCCTGCGGCCTGGATCACGGCGGCCGAGAAGCCGCGCCGGTGGCCGGGCGCCGTCTCGATCGCCATGAGGATCGCCGCGGTCGATTCGCCGCCGAGCGCAAAGCCCTGCAGGAAGCGCAGCACGACGAGCGCGATGGTCGCGGCCACGCCCGCACTGGCATAGGTCGGCAACAGGCCGATCGACATGGTCGCAAGGCCCATCATCAGCAGCGTGCACAGGAGGACGGATTTACGGCCGAGGCGGTCGCCGAAATGACCGAACACGAGCCCACCGAGCGGACGCGCCAGAAATCCGACCGCGAACGTCGCGAACACCGCAATGGTCGCCGTGAGCTGGTCGAACTTCGGAAAGAACAGCTGATCGAACACCAGCGGCGCGATCAGGCCGTAGATGAAGAAGTCGTACCATTCGATCGCGGTGCCGATGGTGCCGGCGATCAGGATGCGCCGGCGGCTGCTCGCGGTCTGCTCGGCAGTGGCGGCGATGGCGGCATGATCGTCGTAGTCCTCCAGTGTTCTCGTCGTCACGTTTCCTCCTCCGGTGTCATTGTCGTCTTGTTGTGATTGGCCGCCCCGCGCCAAAGGCGGCGGGAAATCGATCAGCTTGCCAGCCGCGCGCCGTCGCTCGCGCCGTGCCCAAGCGCGCGGGCCAGGACGCGCCCGATCGTTCCGGCCTGTGATGCGCTGCCGCGCCAGGCCACGATCTGGTCGGGACGTATCAAGGCGAGGTCCGCCTCATAGAGATCGCGCAAGGATTTTGGCAGGGTGACGAGTTTCAATTCGACCCCGAACATGCGAACGGCATCAGCGACCGCGGCGTGAGCCGACGCGACCTCGCCGAACTGGAGCAGAGTCCACTCGAACCCGAACAGGTCGTACAAGGACGCGCCGTCTTCCAGCCACGCGTGCGGTGCGCGACCGCCGGGACAGGCGCTCGGCACATAGACGTTCGCGGCATCGGGCGGCGGCTGGCTGCCGTCGGAGACGATGATCGGCGAGCCGTCGTAACGTCCGCCGAAGGTGACGCCGGGGATGTTGAATTCGGCACGCGCGTGCTGTTCGAGATAGGCGCCCGCAGCCCGCCGCGCCTCGCTGCCTGCGTCCGTTGCGTCCTCGATCTCCGGCGCGGGCGCGAAGAGACCAAGGGAGTCGGCGAAGCGCCGCGCATAGTCGGTGTTGCGGAGCGCTACCGGACGCCGCTCGACCTCGTAGCTGTCGAGCAGCCGAGCCGGGCTCGCGCCCTTGACGACGCTTGCGAGCTTCCAGCCGAGATTGACCGCATCCTCGATCGCGGTGTTGTAGCCGAGCCCGCCGGTCGGCGTGAACAGATGCGCCGCATCGCCGCCGAGGAACACCCTGCCCCTTTGCATCCCATTCGCAACCAGCGCGTGACCGGCGGTCCAGGTCAGGAACGACAGCACCTCGCACGCGATCGGCGCGCCGCAGGCACGCTGGAACGCGGCCTTGGCCGCGCTGATCGTGATCGCATTCTCGTCTTCGCCCGGCCGGAGTTGCGTGTGGAACGCGAATTCGTCGCGCCCGTTCACGGATGCCATGAAGGCGCGGCGGTCGCCGTTGAAGCAATTGTACATCCACGCCTTGGCATGCGGGATGCTCGCGTAGAAGCCGGGCGAACGGAGATACACCGCCAGCATGCGGCCGCCCATGAAGTCGCGTTGCGCTCCGGTCTCGCCGCCGTAGACGATCCCGAGCGACTGCCGGACCATCGAGCGCGGCCCGTCGGCGCCGACGAGAAGGTCGGCGCGAACCTCAAAGCGGCGACCATTGTCGAGACATTCGATTTCGCCGACGACGCCGTCATCGCTTTCGACGTAACGGACCAGCCTGTGACCATAGTTGAGCTGAATTCCGGGAAGCCGTTCGGCATGACGGCGCAGCACAGCCTCAACATATTTCTGCGAGACCCGATGCGGTAGCTCGGCCGCGCTCCAGGAGCCGGACATGCCCCTGACAAGCTCGCCCGCACGCGACGACGACGGCAGCTGAAACCGCGCCAGCTCGTAGCCGGCATAGCGGGTGAAATATGCGACGTCGGTCGGATAATCGGCAGGCAAACCCTCGCGTCTGATCTCGTCCGCGAATCCCAGCCGCCGATAGTGCTCCATCGAGCGCGCCTGCGTCGCATTGGCTTGCGGATTGAATGCGGTGCCCGGCTTTTCGTCGACCAGCACCGCGGGTACGCCGCGGCGGCCGAGCTCGTTGGCCAGCATCAGCCCGCATGGCCCCCCGCCCACGATGAGCACCGAGGCCGTCAGTCGTGTCTCCAAGACGCTTCTCCCTACCAGCATTATCCTGCATGGTAAGGTAGCCTGACGATATCGTCAAGTAGCCTGACTAATTGTCCTCGTCGAGCGTATCGAACTTCGCGCCGTAGACGGCCAATCCCTTCAGGATCGCATCCATCGCGGCCTTGCCGAGCTCGGCGCGCATCTCCTGCTCGGCGACGTCGACCGCATCGCGGAACGCATCGAGCCATTTGCGCCCGGCCGGCGTGAACATGACGATGCGGGCGCGCCGGTCGGTCGGATCGGCGATGCGATCGACGAGGCCGAGCTCGGCGCATTGATCGACCAGCTCGCCCATCGCCTGCTTGCTCATGGACGCGCGGCGGGCGAGCTCCGTCAGCCTGGTCCCCTCCACGTCGAGATTGCGCGTGAGGCCGACATGCGCGATCCGCGTCTCGTCGTGCCCCTTCTCGCTCATCAGCTCGAGCACACGGCCTTCGAAGCGCCGCACCGCGTTGTTGAGCAGGCGACCGATATTGGCATGCCGCCATGCGGTGCCGGATGTCCTGGCTTTCACGAGATCTGTTTCCGAATCGACCCGATCGAGATCATGCAAAGCTAGCACAAGGGGCCGCCCGGGGCGGCGTGGATCACAACGCCGCCCGTCATCTCGTAATTCGAGCTCCCCCGCAGGGGGGGCAGCGTTCTATTGAGAACGATCCGAGGTCCAGCCCTTGTACTCGGCGACGTTGTCTCTGGTCACGAGCTTCGACGGCAGGAGCTCGACGGTCGAGGCCGGCTTCTGGCCATTGAGAATGCCGACGCCCACCTGCACCGCGCGCCGCGCCATGAAGAACGGGTCCTGCGAAGCGGAAGCCTGGATCTGCGCCGCCGAGGGATCCTTGAGCGCGGCCTCGATGTCGGGCGCGCCATCGACCGCGGTGATGACAATGCCGCTGCGGCTTTGCTGGCGCGCCGCAAGATCGGTGCCGATCGCCTGCGGATCGTTGATGGCGAAGATGGCGTCGATCTTGGGAAAGCGGGTCAGATAGCCCTGCGCAACCGTGAGACCGCCTTCACGCGAGCCTTTGCCGTCCTGGTCGCTCGACAACACCTTGATGCCGGGATTCTTCGAGAAGACGTTCTTGCAGCCGACGACGCGGTCGATCACGGCCGAGACCTGCGGCCCGTTCTCGATGACGACGTCGCCCTTGCCCCCCAATTTGTCGACGATGTACTGGCATGAAATCTCGCCGGCCTGCACGTTGTTCGTGGTCACGGTGGCATCGGCGCCTTCGGCCGCGGTGTCGACCGCGACGACCACGATGCCCGCCGCCTGCGCCTTCTTGATCGCCGGCCCGATCGCCTTGGGATCGCCGGGATTCAACAGGATCAGGTCGACGCCGGCGGCAATGAAGTTGTCGATCTGGGTGACCTGCTTGCCGAGGTCGTATTCGAAGCCGACCGTCGTGATCTTCACATTGGGATTGGTCTTCCTGGCCTCGAACTCGGCGCCCTTCGACAGCGCGACGAAGAACGGGTTGCCCATCGAGCCGAGCGAGACACCGATCGACTTGAGCTCCTTGGCGAAGGACGGCGCGGTGCTTAGGGCAAGCGCCGTCGCGGCGCCGGCAAGCGTGATCGTCTTCAACATTGGCTTCCTCCCTGGTCTGTCTTCATCCCCGGCACGGCAGACCAGTTGCCGCAGCGGAATCTCGTAGCTACGCGCCGAACCTCACAGGTTCTGGCGGAGCCCTTCAAGTTCTGGCGGAGCCTTGCAGCCGGTAGCGATCCAGCGCCACGGCGCCGATGATCACCAGGCCCTTGATCACATATTGCCAGATGTCCGAGACGCCGACGAGGATCAGGCCGTTCGACAAAACGGCGATGATCAAGGCGCCGACCAGCGTACCCCAGATCGAGCCGATGCCGCCGACGAACGAGGTGCCGCCCAGGATCACGGCGGTGATCGCATCGAGTTCATAGGACTGGCCGAGCTGGAGGCCGTTGGCCGCATAGAGTCGCGCCGCCTGCATAGCGCCGCCGAGCCCGGCGAAAAGCCCTGAAACACCGTAGACGAAGATCAGCACGGCCCAGACCTTGATGCCGGCAAGCCGTGCCGCGCTTTCATTGCCGCCCACCGCATAGATGTGCACGCCGAGTACGGTCCGGCGCAGCACCAGCCACGAGACGAGGATGACGAGCAAGGCGATCACGGAGAGCCATGGAATCGACGCCACGCCTGGAATGAGCGTCAGCGAACCGTTGCCGATGAAGGCATAGGGAATGGAAGGATTGAAGACGGTGGTGTCGGCCCCGAGCAGTCGCGCCAGGCCGCGTACGGCGGTGAGAGAGCCGAGCGTGACGATGAAGGGCGGCAGGCGGAGGAGCGCAATCAGCGCGCCGTTGATGACGCCGAAGCCGAGACCCGTGAGCAGCGCCGCCGGCAGCCACAGCATTCCGAGCTCCGGCAGCTTGGAGAGCGTCAACCCGGCCATCGCGGAGGCCGCCAGGATCGAGCCGACCGAGAGGTCGATGCCGCCGGTGAGGATGACGAAGGTCATGCCTGCAGCGAGCACGGTGTTCACGGCGGCCTGCTGCAACACGATGCCGAGATTTTGTCCGGTGAAGAAGCGGCCCTCCGACAGAAAATGGAAGCCGCCGCACAGGATCAACAGCACCGGCAACATGCCGGCGGCGCGGATCAGAAGCCTTATGCGCTGACGCTTCGTCTCCTGCGCGGCCGCGAGGCTCGCAGCGGCGGCGGTGTCTGCCTTCGGAGGGCCGTCATGCATCGAGTTGCTCCATCCCCGTGGCGAGCGCCATGATGTCTTCCTGGTTCAGGGGCGATGTCGCGCCACGCTCGATTTCACCGGCGATGTGCCCTGCCCGCATGACGACGACGCGGTCGCAGATGCCGATGATCTCGGGCAGATCGGACGAGATGACGAGGATCGCAGTGCCGGATTTGGCAAGATTGTCGATGATCGAATAGATCTCGGACTTGGCGCCGACATCCACGCCACGCGTCGGCTCATCGAGGATCAGGACCTTTGGCGTGGTCGCGAGCAGGCGCGACAGCAGCACCTTCTGCTGGTTGCCGCCGGACAGGGCACCGACGGTGACGCCGATATTGGCGGCACGAATGCCGAGCGCCGCGAACGCCCTCCTGGCACGGTCGCGGGCCTTGTCGCGGTCGAGGATGTAGCCGATCCGGGCATCGCGGCCGAGCACCGCGAGGTTGATGTTGTCCTGGCAGGACATGTCCAGGAACAGGCCGAGCGCCTTGCGGTCCTCGGTCAGATAGGCGATCCCGGCGTCGAGCGCCTCACCCGGCGTGCTGATATCGACCGGGCGTCCTTCCAGCTCGAGACGGCCGGAGGTTCTGGGCGCCGCGCCGATGATGAGATGCGCAAGCTCGGTGCGACCCGCGCCGATCAGGCCGGCAAGGCCGACCACCTCGCCCGCATGCACGGTCAGCGAGCAGCCCTTGACGCGCTGGCCATCGGCCATGTCGATCGCTGCGAGCACGGGATGCCCCCGCCCCGCTTCCGGATCATGATCCTTCTTGTAGAACGAGGAGACGTCACGCCCGACCATCAGCCGAACGATGGTGTCGGCGCGGATGTCCTGCTTGTCGAGCGACCCGACCAGCCGGCCGTCGCGCAGCACGGTGACGCGGTCGCCGAGCGCGTAGACCTCGTCCATGCGATGCGAGATGTAGATGATGGCGAGCCCCTCCGAGCGGAGCTGGCGGATCAGCGCGAACAGCCGCGCGCTCTCGCCGGCCGACAACGCGGTGGTCGGCTCGTCCATGATCAGGATTTTTGATCTCGCGTGCAGCGCACGCGCGATCTCGACCAGCTGCCGCTGGCCCATGGAGAGATGCGCCACCAGCGTCGACGGCAGGAAGTCTGCGCCCAGCCGTTTCAGGATCGGACCGACGCCCTCGCGCATGGCGCCGCGCGCCAGCAAACCTGCACGCGACATCTCCCGTCCCAGATAGATATTCTCGGCAACGCTGAGATTGGGAGCCAGCGACAGCTCCTGGTAGATGATGGAGATGCCCGCCGTGCGGCCGCCGAGCGGACCTTCGATCCGTACCGGGTTTCCATCGATGCGGATTTCGCCGCCGGGATCAGGCCTGTAGGCGCCCGACAGGATCTTCATCAGCGTCGACTTTCCGGCGCCGTTCTCCCCCATCAGGGCATGAATTTCGCCGGCATAGACGGTGAGATCGACGGAACGCAGCGCCTTGATGCCGAAGAAGGATTTCGAGACCCCACGCATCTCGAGGATCGGATCGTTCATCGTGCCTCCCGACGCACAATGCGTTTCCTACCCGCGTCTCAATCTTTTCGTCAGCGCGGTTCACGCATTAAACAAAAGGCCGCCGCACGGAGCAATAGCGAACACAGGGGAATGCGACATCGGGGCGACGCTAGTTGCGCGGCCGATACAGTTCACGCCACGCGGGAAGCCGTTCGGCATAAGCATCGACCAGTCCCGCGTCGGGTTCGAACGTCTCGATGCGCTGCGGCGGCGTGCACACGGCGGCGATCGCCTCACCGGTGACAGCAAGCCGCCCCAATCTCGCCGCACCGAACGCCGCGCCGGTTTCACCGCCGGCAAAGCGGTGGATCGGAACATTCAGCACGTTTGCCAGCACCGAGAGCCAGAACCGCGACCGTGAACCACCGCCAATGGCGTCGGCTTCCGCAATCGAAATTCCGGCATCCGCGAGCGCGTCGCGGCAATCGGCAAGCGCGAAGGCGACGCCCTCGAGCACTGCCTGCACGATCGTCCCGCGATCGGTGCCATGGCTCAAGCCATCCAGCATGCCGCGTACGGCGGGGTCGTCATGCGGCGTCCGCTCACCCGCCAGATAAGGCAGGAAGCTCACGGGCGACGGCGCCTGCGGGTGCAATCCAAGCGGCGCCAGCAATTCGGCCTCGGTGACGCCGAACAGGCGCGCGATCCAGGCCAGGCAGGAGGCCGCCGAGAGGATCGCGCCGGCCTGAATCCACATTGCGGGAATGGCGTGGCAGAATGTGTGCACCGCGCGGTCCGGGTTGGCGGCGATCCTGCTGGTCGGGGCCAGCAAGGCCCCCGAGGTTCCCAGAGACACGAACGCGGTTCCCGGCCGGATCGCACCGATGCCGACGGCGCCTGCCGGATTGTCACCGGCACCGCCCGCGATCACCGGCTGTCTGGTCATCCCCCAGCGCCGTGCCAGCTCGCCGCGCAATGTCGTTGCGGGCGCGCATCCCTCGACCAGACGCGGCATGTGATCGCGCGACAGGCCGGTCGCCGCCAGTGCTGCGTCCGACCAGTCCCGGCGCGCAACGTCGAGCCACAGCGATCCCGATGCATCAGAGACGTCCTCGATCGCCTCGCCGCTCAGCACCAGGCGCAAATAGGCCTTTGGCAGCAGAACGAGCCGCGTCGCCGCAAAAATTTCAGGCTCGTGGGCCGCGATCCAGAGCAGCTTCGGCGCGGTAAATCCCGGCATCGCCTTGTTGCCTGACGTCGCACGCAAGGCGGGCCAGCGTCGTTCGAGGAGACGGCACTCGGCGGCCGAGCGCCCGTCGTTCCAGAGGATGCAAGGCCGCAACGGTCTCGCGCTCGCATCGAGCAGCGTGGCGCCATGCATCTGGCCGGACAGTCCAATGCCATCGACTGCCGCCAGCTCGGCGGCATGCGTCGCCTTCAAGGCGTCCAGCGTGGCGAAGGTTGCATCGATCCACTGCGCGGGGTCCTGCTCGAAATAGCCTGATTGCGGCGAGGCGATCGCGAGCGGCCGGCTCTCGCTGGTAATCACGCGCTGGGCACCGTCGACGAGAACGGTCTTGACCGCCGAGGTGCCGAGATCGATGCCGAGATACATGGATGCTACTTGCTCACTTCGTCGCGTCCATCCAGATCCCCGGCTCCGAATGCTCGCGGATGTGGGTAACCAGGAAGTCGGAAAAGGCCCTGATCTTGGCGGGCAGCCCGGCGCGGTTCTGGTATGCGATGTTCATGGTGAGCAGTGGCAGCTCCCAATCCACCAGGACCGGGACGAGACGGCCCGCCGCGATGTCGCTTTGAACGATGTAGAGCGGCTGGATCAGGATGCCGAGGCCTGCCAGCGCCGCGCCGCGGATGACCTGGCCGTCATTGCTGTCGAGCGTCGGCGTGATGCGGATCGTCTGCGCGCCGTGGCCTTTGCGCAGGCGCAGCGAAAAGGGATCGTTCGCGAGATTGTAGACCAGCATGTTGTGGCGCGCGAGATCGGCGGGCTGCTCCGGCGCGCCAGCGCTTGCGAGATAGGAGGGCGCGGCCGCGAGCACGCGTCGCATCTGGCCGATGCGGCGGACCACGATGTTCGAATCCGGCTCCTGCTCGCGCGTCCGGATCGCCACGTCGATGCCGGCCTCGATGAAATCGGGATACCGGTTGGCGGTCGTGATCTGCATGTTGAGCTTCGGATAGCGCGCGCGGAAGGCCGGCAGCATCGGCGCCAGATAGATCACGGCAAAGGACAGCGAGCTCGTCACCCGCAGCGTGCCCTGCGGCGAGAGCGCTCGATCGCTGACGATGTCCTCGGCTTCCGCCAGCTCGCTCAGCACCCGGCTGGAGCGCTCCAGCAGCTCCTGCCCCGCCTCGGTCAGCCACAGCCGGCGGGTGTTGCGCTCGATCAGCCTGACCGCAAGACGCTCCTCGAGCGCGCTGAGATGGCGGCTCGCCGCCGCATTCGACATGCGCAAGGCCTCGGCGGCCTTGGACAGGCTGCCGAGCTCGGCCGTCTTGGAGAACACCTCCAATTGCAGCAAACGATCCATTTTTCCATTTTTAGAAAAAGAGACTTACAATTATTGGCCTTTATTTCCGTATCCCGCAAGTCAAAATGGCCAGAACACAAGCAAGATAGCAGGCGAGGAAATCAGGAAATGTCGGGCCCGATCAGGCACATCGTGATGTGGCGGCTGCGCGGGGAGACGCCCGCGGAGCGCTCCGCGGCCCGGGTGAAGGTCAAGACCCTGTTCGAGGGGCTGCGCGGCCGGATCGACGGCCTCACCCATATCGAAGTCGGTATGGACGTCAGCGATGTCGATTACGCCTGCGACGTGGTGCTGTTCTCCGAGTTCACCGACCACGCCGCCCTCGCGGCCTATGCCACCCACCCGGAGCATCTGCGCGTGCGCGAGGCGCTGGGCGACTTGCGGATCGGACGCTTCCAGGTCGATTATCCCATCAAAGAGACCGGCGCATGATCGGTTCGTTCACCTTTGAAAACCTGCCCTGCCGCGTCGTGTTCGGCAGCGGAACGCTTGGCTCGGCCAGGGCCGAGGTCGAGCGGCTCGGCGGCAAGCGCGCGCTGGTGCTGACGACGCCGCAGCAGGAGGCGCAAGGCAAGAGCCTGGGGGCTACGCTCGGCCCGCTCTATGCCGGCATCTTTCCCGGCGCGACCATGCATACGCCGGTCGACGTTACGGAGCGCGCGCTCACCGCGATGAGGGCATGCGAGGCCGACTGCGTCGTCTCGCTCGGCGGCGGCTCGACCACCGGCCTTGGCAAGGCGCTGGCCTTGCGCACCGGCGTCAACCAGCTCTGCATCCCCACCACCTATGCCGGCTCGGAAATGACGCCGATCGTCGGCCAGACCGAGAACGGCCTCAAGACCACGGTGCGCGATGCGGCCGTGCTGCCGGAGACCGTGATCTACGATGTCGACCTCACCCTGACGCTGCCGGCGAGCTTAGCTGCAACATCAGGCATCAATGCGATCGCGCATGCGGTCGAGGCGCTCTACGCACGCGACACCAACCCTGTCACGTCGCTGATGGCGGAAGAAGGCATCCGCGCGCTGGCTCGCGCCCTGCCCGCCATTGCGGCGAAAAGCGACGACCGTGAGGCCCGCACCGAGGCGCTCTACGGCGCCTGGCTGTGCGGCGTCTGCCTCGGCACCGTCGGCATGGCGCTGCATCACAAGCTCTGCCACACGCTCGGCGGCACCTTCGACCTGCCGCACGCGGAGACCCACACCATCGTGCTGCCGCATGCGCTGGCCTACAACGCTCCGGCGGTGCCCGAAGCAATGACGCGCCTCTCGCGCGCGATCGGCGCGGCCGATGCGTCGCAGGGGCTCTACGACCTCGCCAAGCGGCTGGGTGCGAAGCTGGCGTTGCGCGACATTGGAATGCCCGAGAGCGGCATCGACAAGGCCGCCGATCTCGCCGTCACCAACGCCTACTGGAATCCGCGGCCGCTCGAGCGGGGCGCCATCCGCGGCCTCATTGCGCGCGCCTGGGCCGGTGAGCCGCCCGGCACCATCAAAACGGCGGCATGAAGCGATGCGGCGTACGCTGATCAAATCGGCCACCGTCATCAGCATGGATGACGCAATCGGCGATCTCGGCACCGGCGATGTGCTGGTCGAGGGCAGCCGCATCGTCGATGTGCGTCCATCGATCGACCTCGGCAGCGGCGCGGCCGAGACCGAGATCGTCGACGGCAAGGGGCGCATCGTCATCCCCGGCCTGATCAACGCCCATATGCACACCTGGCAGACGGGGCTGCGCGGTTATGCCGCGAACTGGACGCTGCTCGAATATTTCCGCCGCATGCATGCGGGCCTCGCGACCGTGTTCCGGCCCGAGGACATCCATATCGCGACGCTGGTCGGTGCGCTGAACCAGATCAATTGCGGCACCACCACCCTCGTCGACTGGTGCCACAACAACCCGACGCCCGATCATACCGACGCTGCCGTGCGCGGCCTGATCGAAAGCGGCATCCGCGCCGCCTTCTTCCATGGTTCGCCGAAGCCTGAGCCCAAACCGGGCGAGCCGCACTTCTCGGAAGTGCCGCATCCGCGCCGCGAGGTCGAGCGGCTGCTCGCAGGCCTCCTCGCCGACCGCGACGGTCTCGTCACGCTTGGGCTCGCCATTCTCGGCCCGCATTATTCGACGCTCGACGTCGCCATGCAGGATTTCCGGCTGGCGCGTGAGTTCGACCTGATCGCATCGATGCATCAGGGCGGCGGTCCGGCCAAGACGCCCGGCGGCTGGGACAAGCTGGTCGAGGCCGGTCTCGTCGGTCCCGGCATCAACATCGTCCACGGCAACGATCTGCCGGACGATCTTCTGGACCGGATGGTCGATCTCGGCGTGTCGTTCTCGGTGACGCCCGAGAACGAGATGATCCAGGGCCATGGCTTTCCGATCACCGGAAGGCTGTTGAAACGTGGCGTGCGACCCACCATCGGGATCGATCTCGAATCCATTCTGGCCGGCGATCTCTTCTCCGCCGCCCGCGTCGCATTGTCGATGCAGCGGGCGCTGGATAACGCCGAATCGCGCAAGGCCAGCGGCACTATTCCGGCGACGACGACAATTCCCGTGCGCGAGGCGCTGCGCTGGATCACGACGGAAGGCGCGCGCATGCTCGGCCGCGAGGATCAGATCGGCTCGCTGACACCGGGAAAATTCGCCGACCTCGTCATCATCAACGCCTCCGACCTCAACCTCTTTCCAGTGCACGATCCCGTCGCCACCGTGGTGATGCAGACGAGCCTTGCCAACATCGAGGCCGTCATGATCGGCGGCGCCTGGAAGAAGCAGAACGGCCGGCTGCTGGTCGAGGGGCTGGAGACGAAGAAAGAACTGCTGGCGCAATCCGGCCGGCGGCTGGTGCAGGACATTGAACGACAGGGACACGCCACCTGAGCGTTCCAAGGACAAGACCAATGACAGACACTTCAAAAAGCGTCGCTTTCATCGGCATCGGCAAGATGGGCCTGCCGATGTCGGCGCTCGTCGCCAAGGCCGGCTACGCCGTGACCGCATTCGACCAGAGCGCAGCGCGGATCAGCGAGGCGCGTGCGCAAGGCATTTCGATTGCCGCCTCGCCGGCCGAGGCCGTAAGCGGCAAGGCCACCGTCATCACATCCCTGCCCGACGATGCTGCCTTGCGCGGCGCGTTGCTGGGCCCCGCCGGACTGATTGTCGCGATGGCGCCCGGTGCCGTCCTGATCGAAACCAGCACCGTGAGCGTCGAGGCCTCCACCGAAGTTGCGGCCGCGGCGCAAGCCCGCGGCATTGCCTATCTGCGTTCGCCGGTCTCCGGCAATGCCAGCATCGTTCACACCGGTGCACTGACCTGCTTCGTCTCGGGGCCGAAGGACGCCTTCGATAATGCAAAGCCGTTGTTCGCAGCCTTCACCCGCGCCCAGACCTATCTCGGGCCGGCCGAGGAAGCGCGCTATGCAAAACTCTCGGTCAATCTGATGATCGCGGTGTCGGCGGCGATGATGGCCGAGAGCCTGGCGCTGGCGCGCAAAGGCGGCATCGCCTGGCAGGACATTCTGAAGGTGCTGGACGACAGCGCGGTGGCCTCGCCGATGGTGAAGTACAAGACCGCGCCGCTGCGCAACCGAGACTTCGAGTCGACCTTCTCCTGCAAGCAGATGGCCAAGGACCTCGATCTCATCCTTGGCGCCGGTCATGCCGTCGGCGTGCCGCTGCAGCTCGCCGCGCAAGTGCGCGAGACCTATGGCTCGCTGGTCGCGCAGGGCGATGGCGACACCGACTTCATCGCGACCGTCAAGCATCTCGAACGGCTGTCCGGCCTCGGCGAACCAAAGCTCTGATCAACGGAGGCACCCATGCGCAACTTCAACGAAAACACCATCACGGATGCGGTGCTGGAGCGGATCGCGGACGCAACCGATCCGCGCATCAAGGAGGTCAGCGAGGCGCTGGTCCGGCACCTTCATGCCTTCGTTCGTGAGATCCGGCCGACCCAGAAGGAATGGGAATACGGCATCGACTTCCTGACCCGCACCGGCCACATGTGCGACGACAAGCGCCAGGAATTCATCCTGCTGTCGGACACGCTCGGCGTCTCCATGCTGGTCGATGCGATCAACCATCCGGTGCCGGAAGGCGCGACCGAGACCACGGTGCTCGGCCCGTTCTTCGTCCAGGCCGCGCCGGAGAAGGACAGCGGCGCGGATATCTCCGGCCCGATGGAGGGCGACCCGATGCTGGTCACCGGCTCGGTCTCGACGGTGGATGGGCAACCGCTGGCAGGCGCCATTGTCGACGTCTGGCACTCCGACGATGACGGCTATTACGACGTGCAGCAGCTCGACGACATCGGCGATCTCGCGATGCGGGCGCGCTTCCACACCGACGCCAACGGCCGCTTCCATTTCTGGTCGATCAAGCCGGCGGCCTATCCGATCCCGCATGACGGGCCGGTCGGCGAAATGCTGGAGGTGCAGGGCCGCCATCCCTGGCGCCCCGCGCATGTGCATTTCATGATCTCGGCGCCCGGCTTCGAGCAACTGGTGACCCACGTGTTCGTTGCCGGCGACAAATACCTCGACTCTGACGTGGTGTTCGGCGTCAAGGACAGCCTGATCCGCGAGTTCGCCCACCATCCCGCCGGCCGTGCGCCGGATGGTCGCATGGTGGAGCGCGACTATTTTCATCTCAACTATGATTTCGGCCTGAAGCAGGTCGCGAGCAACGCAAGAGCCGCCTAGACTGGGTGGCCGCGGACCAACAAGAGTCCGGCAACAGGGAGCAGACGGGAGCTTAAGGATGGGACCGCGGGTCAGCACGAGCATCTTGGCCGATCGCCTCACCGGCATGATCGGCCCGCGCGCGAGCGTTGCGTGCGGCGTGCTCGATCAGCACGGGCAGAGCGAATCGCACTATCAGAGCCTGCCGCCCGATATCGTCGTCTTCCCCGAGACGACGCAGGAGGTCGCGGAGATCGTCAAGCTCTGCGCGAGCGCGGGCATGCCGATCGTGCCTTTCGGCGCCGGCACCTCGCTCGAAGGCAATGCGGCCGCGGTCGCCGGCGGGGTCTGCTTCGACTTCGCGCGCATGAACAAGGTGCTCCACGTGCACGACAGCGACATGGATGTGGTCGTGCAGCCCGGCATTACCCGAAAGCAGCTCAATGCGGAGCTGCGCAATACAGGCCTGTTCTTCCCGATCGACCCCGGCGCGGACGCCTCGATCGGCGGCATGACGTCGACGCGCGCCTCCGGCACCATGGCGGTGCGCTACGGCACCATGAAGGACAACGTCATGGCGCTGGAAGTGGTGCTGCCCGACGGCCGCATCATCCGCACCGCCAAACGCGCGCGGAAATCAGCCGCGGGCTATGATCTAACCCGCATGTTCGTCGGCGCGGAAGGCACGCTCGGCATCATCACCGAGATCACGCTGAAGGTGCACCCGGTCCCGCAGGCGATCTCGGCCGCGGTCTGCAGTTTCGACACCCTGCACGATGCCGTGGACACCGCGATCTCCGTGATCCAGTCCGCGATCCCCGTGGCGCGCATCGAGCTGCTCGACGACGTCATGATGCGCGGCATCAACGCCTACGCCAAGCTCGGCTATCGCGAGGCGCCCACCCTGTTCTTCGAATTCCATGGTTCCGAGACGTCAGTCGCCGAGCAGGCCGAAGCCGCGCAGGCGATCGCCGCCGACCATGGCGGCCACGGCTTTGCCTGGGCGAAAGCACCGGAGGACCGCAGCCGGCTCTGGCACGCCCGCGACAACACGCTTTATGCCGGCCTGGGCCTCCGGCCCGGCGCACGCGCCGTGATCACCGATGTCTGCGTGCCGATCTCGCGGCTGGCGGAATGCCTGACCGAGACGCGGCGCGATGCGGACGAGCACGGTTTTACCGCACCCATCGTCGGCCATGTCGGCGACGGCAATTTCCACATGCTGATCCTGATCGATCCGGCAAAGCCGGACGAAGCCGAAGGCGCGAAGGCGCTGCAGGCCCGCATGGTCGCCCGCGCCATCGCCATGGACGGCACCTGCACCGGCGAGCACGGCATCGGGCTCGGCAAGATCGACTATCTCACCGACGAGCTCGGCGAGGCCGTCGATGTGATGAGATCCATCAAGACCGCACTCGACCCGAATGGTCTGATGAACCCCGGAAAGATCTTTGCGAGCGGAGCGCGCGCATGAGCAACGCCGCATTGGCCATTCAGCCCTCCGAGCCCACGCCGCTGCTGGAACTGCGCGGCATCAGCAAGGAGTTTCCCGGCGTCAAGGCGCTGGATGACGTGTCCTTCGCGGTCTATCCGGGCGAAGTTCATATGCTGCTCGGTGAAAACGGCGCCGGCAAGTCGAGCCTGATGAAGGTGCTTTGCGGCGCCTACCGCGCCGATGCCGGCGAGTTCTATTACAAGGGCGACAAGGTCGCGATCTCTTCGACCGCGGATGCGCAGAAGCTCGGCATTGCCGTGATCTTCCAGGAATTCTCGCTGGTCCCCTATCTCGATATCGCCCAGAACATCTTCCTTGGCCGCGAGCCGAAGGGCCGCATTCCCGGCACCCTCGACCGCCGCAAGATTCTGGCCGATGCGAAGCGCGTGCTTGATACGATCGGATTCGACATCGATCCCTCCACCACCGTCGACAAGCTCGGTGTCGCACAGCAGCAGATGGTCGAGATCGCCAAGGCGATCAGCCAGAACGCCCGAATCCTCGTGATGGACGAACCGACAGCCGCGCTGTCGGACCGAGAGACTGAGCTGCTGTTTGCGCTGATCGCGCGGCTGAAGGCCGACGGCGTGTCCATCGTCTACATTTCCCACCGAATGGCCGAAGTGTTCGCGCTCGGCGACCGCATCACGGTGCTGCGCGACGGGCGGCGCATCGACGGCGTGCGCCCTGCCGACGTCACGCCGGACCAGCTCGTCCGCATGATGGTCGGCCGCAACGTCGACATGACCTATCCGCGCACTTTTGCCGACAAGCCCGGCGAGCTGCTGCTTGAGGTCAAGGGCCTGAGCGCGTCCACCGGCATCTCCGACATCAATATCGAGGTGCGCCGGGGCGAGATCGTCGGCTTGTGCGGTCTGGTCGGCTCCGGCCGCAGCGAGGTCGCCCGCGCCATCTTCGGCGCCGATCCCGTCAGCTCCGGCGAGATCATCTTCGACGGCAAGAGCATGTCCGGCGAGCCCGACCTCGCCGCCCGCCGCGGCATCGCGCTGATCCCGGAGAGCCGCAAGAGCGAAGGTCTCGCGCTGCTGCGCTCGGTGAGCGACAATCTCGTGGTGTCGGCGCTGCGCAAACTGTTCCCAAGCGGCCTGTTCGACCAGCGCGGCGCGCAACGCACCTCCGACGGCCTGATCCGGCAGCTGCGCATTGCCACACCAAGTGCACGCCAGACCGTCGGCCTGCTCTCGGGCGGCAATCAGCAGAAGGTCGTCATCGGCAAGTGGCTGGCGGCCGGCTCAAAGCTCTTCATCTTCGACGAGCCGACGCGGGGCATCGACATCGGCGCCAAATCGGAGATCTTTGCCCTGATCGACCGTCTCGTCGCGGAAGGCGCGGCGGCGCTGATGATCTCGTCCGAGCAGGTCGAGATCTGCCACGTCTGCGACCGCGCCTATGTGATGCGCGAGGGCCGCATCGCCGGACACCTGACCCGCAACGAGCTGACCGAGGAGAACATCGTGCGACTGGGGATGCATCATGCGTGAAGCCGCGGTCGTCTCAGAGCCCAATCCGCTGCAACGCATTCCCGGCGTTGCCATCGTGCTGGTGCTGCTGATCGCGCTGTTCAGCGCGATCGCGCCCGGCTTCCTGTCGGTTGCCAACCTCTCCAACGTGCTGGTGCAGTCGACCATCCTGACCATGCTCGCGCTGCCGATGACCCTGATCATCATGACCGAGGGGCTGGACCTGTCGATGGGCGCGGTGCTGACGCTGACCTCGCTCTGCGTCGCCATCGTGTCGCTCGCGACCAAGTCGATGCTGCTGGGGCTCGGCGCCGGCCTGCTGGTCGGCGCAGCCTTCGGCGTCGCCAATGGCTGGCTGGTCGCGATCCTGGGCATCCCGCCCTTCGTCGCGACACTCGGCACGCTCGGCATGGCGCAGGGCCTGTCGCTGATCGTCAGCGACGGCCAGAGCGTGGTCGGTATCCCCCACAGCGTGCGCGACATCTACTCGGCGACGCTTCTGGGCGTGCCGGTTCCGATCGTGATGGCGCTGGTAACTTACGCGGCCTTCCACGGCCTGCTCTACCACACCCGCTTCGGCACCTACATCTTCGCGCTCGGTGGCAACCGTGAGGCGCTGCGCTATGCCGGTCTTTCGCCGAACCGACTGCTGATCGCGGTCTACGCGATCGGGGGCGCCATGGCCGGCATTGCGGGCCTGCTGATGACCGCCCGCATGAATTCCGGTCATCCCACCGCAGGCCTCGGGCTCGAGTTCGATGCCATCGCGGCTGTCGCCGTCGGCGGCACCTCGTTCGAGCGCGGTAATGGCTGGCTGCTCGGTACCCTGCTCGGCGTGATCGCCGTCGGCGTGTTGCGCAATGGGCTCAACCTGATCTCGATGCCCTCTTCGGTGCAGGTCGCAAGCGTCGGCGTCCTCGTCATCGTTGCCCTGTTCCTCGACGGCCTCAGGAGCCGCGCATGACCGACATCTCCAAAGAGGCGATGATGCCGCCCCGCTCGTTCCTGTCGCAGGATGCCGTCCAGGTGTTCTATCGCCTGCTCGCGGCGCTGCTGATCTGCGCCGTGCTCGCCGTGCTCAGCGATTCCTTCCTGAGCCTCGGCAACATCCTCAATGTGCTGAGACAAGCAAGCCTGACCTTCTTCATCGCCTCCGGCCTGACGCTGGTGGTGCTGACCGCGGGCCTCGACCTTTCCGTCGGCGCCAATGTCGCGCTGTCGGCCTGCATCGCCGGCACCGTGATCCACAAGACGGGATCGCCGGCGCTCGGCATCCTCACCGGGCTTGCCTGCGGCGGCCTCGTCGGCCTCCTCAACGGCATCATGGTCACCGCGCTGCGCATCCCCTCCTTCATCGCCACCTACGGCATGCTCTGGGTGCTGAACGGCCTCACCTATTGGTACATGGCGGGCGAGACGCTGCACGGCTTCCCGGCAGGCTTCCGCCAGATCGGCAGCGGCTATCTGTTCGGGCTGCCCATCCCGGTCTATCTGCTGCTGGTGTTCCTCGGGATCGGGACGTTGTTTGCGCAGCGAACGATCTGGGGCCAGGAGATCTATGCGATCGGCGCCAATCCGGTCGCGGCCCGACTCTCCGGCATTCCGGTCGCGCGGCGCCTGCTGCTGGTCTACGCGGTATCAGGCACCATGGCGGGCCTTGCCTCGATCATCTTCCTGTCGCGGCTCAATTCGGCCGAGGCCGACATCGGCGAAAGCCTGACACTGCCCGCGATCGCGGCCGTGCTGATCGGCGGCACCTCGCTGTTCGGCGGTGTCGGCACCGTGTTCGGCACCTTCATCGGCGCGCTGATCCTGACGCTGGTGCTGAACGGCATGAACCTCTTGTCGGTCAGCGCCAACTGGCAGCCGCTCGTCACCGGCATCATCGTCATTCTCGCGGTCTGGCTCGACATGAAGACCCGCCGCCGCGCGCAATGAGTTTCTAGAGTTCCAACAAGCAAAATGAGGGATGGAGGCAACATGACACGGAAACTGGGCTATCTGGCGCTGCCGCTGCTGATGGCGGCTACGCTCACCACGGAGGCGCGCGCCGACGGCGAAACCATCGCCGTCTTCACCAAAAACCAGACCAACCCGTTCTTCCAGACGGTGCGGGTCGGCGCCGACAACATGGCGAAGACGCTGAACGCGAAGACGCTTCAGTACATCCCGACCAAGCCGGACTCGATCCCCGAGCAGCTCAGCCAGATCGAGGATGTCGTGGTGAAGAAGCCGAGCGCCATCGTGTTCACGCCGGTGGACTACAAGGCGATGGTGCCCGGTGTCGAGAAGATCAACGAAGCCAAGATCCCGGTCGTCAACATCACCGACCGCTCGGCGGGCGGCAAATTCCTCTCCTTCGTCGGCGCCGACGACTACAGCCTCGGGCTCGAGACGGCGCGCTTCCTGCTCAAGACGCTGGGCGGCAAGGGCAACATCGTCATCATCGAGGGCGTCAAGGGTTCGCTGACCAATGTCGACCGCGTCCGCGGCTTCAACGACGCGCTGAAGGAAACGCCCGGCGCAAAACTGCTGGCCTCGCAGCCCGGCAACTACCAGCGGCTGCAGGCGCTCCAGGTGATGGAAAACCTGATGCAGTCGAATTCGCAGATCGACGGCGTGCTCGCCGCCAACGACGCCATGGCAGTCGGCGCAATCGAGGCACTCGACGGCGCCAACCGCAAGGCCCAGGTGATCGGCATCAACGGCACCAAGGAGGCGATCGACGCGATCAAGTCCGGCAAGCTGCTCGCAAGCGGCGACTACAACGGATTTGCGCAGGGATGCCTCGGCACCATGATGGCGATCCGCTCCCTGCGCAACCAGCCGGTCATCAACGAGATCGTGCTGAAACCGACCGTCATCACCAAGGACAATTACCAGCCGTTCGACGTGCCGCTGGAACAGCGGACCTGCCCGACCTTCGAGGACGCCGGCAAGCTCGGCGCCAAGTAAGTCGGCCGATCACGACATATCCGGACGGCCGCGCTCGCGGCCGTCCCAAGAACCGAACCAAGAAAACGGAGACACCATGCTGTTCGCCATTCACGCCCTCGACCGCAGCGGCGCGTTGCCGACGCGGCTCGCCAACTACGACGCTCACAAGGCTTTCCTGAGCGACACCTCGCGCTTCGGCGTCAAGATCGTGATGTCGGGGCCGCTCGTCTCCGACGACGGCGAGAGCATGATCGGCAGCCTGTTCCTGATCGAGGCTCCCGGCCGCACCGAAATCGAAGCCTTCAACCGCGCCGATCCGTTTGCGGCGGCCGGCATCTGGGAGAAAGTCACGATAACAGGTTTCTTGCGCCGTCAGGGCTGATTGGTCGGAAAAGAACTGAGCGCTCAAAACAAGAAGCTCGAAAACAACCCCATGCACAGTAGAGATGGCGTTGTTTTGACTTACGAATTTTCACGGACAAACGGATTTGACCCGTCGGGCAAAACACGGGGATAATGGCATCGTCGCAGGATGGCCGTCCTGCGCGTCTCGATCCAGACCTGATGCAATCCAAACGCACCGCGGCTGACCGCGACGGCGCGCTTTCGCGTCGACCAGCCGCCGGCTGCATATCACCCCTCCCGCTTTGGTGAGGGCTCGCCAGCAAGTCAGCGCAAGTCAGACTCTTCCGCATCACCCAAGCTCTTGACGCGCTTCGAGGATTGCGTCGCGCCAACAACGCTCGGTGCTCGACAAGCCGTGTTCAGCGGAGGGAAGCGCATGCCGTCACTCGTGGCCTCGCCTCGCAGATTGCTCTCATGACAAGCGAGCGACGCGAATGGCCGGCGGTCTCGCTCGACGAAACCTATCGCATCCTCACCGCTCCCGGCGCACCGTTCGAGATGGAGACGATCACCGTCGCGGGGCGCCCCATTCGCGCCTACAAGAAGGCCCACCGCGATCTCCGTGCGATCTTCGAGGCCAGCAAGGCGTGGGGCGACCGCACCTTCATCGTCTTCGAGGACGAACGTCTCACCTTTGCCGAACATTATCGCGCGGCATCCGCGCTGGCGTGGTGGCTTGCCGATGATTTCGACGTGAAGAAGGGCGACCGCGTGGCCATCGCCATGCGGAACTTCCCGGAATGGCCGATCGCATTCTGGGCAGCGACGATCATCGGCGCGATCGCAGTGCCGCTCAATGCCTGGGGAACCGGGGACGATCTCGCTTATGGTCTGCGCGATTCCGGCGCGAACGTGGCCATCGTTGACGGCGAGCGGCTGGCGCGCCTCAAATCGCTCACGGCCGATCACGCTGCCGCTCTGATCGCGGTGCGAGCTGCGCCCGAGACCCGGGGCGAAACGACCGCGCTGGAGGATCTGATCGGGCCGCCGTCGCGATACGGCGCCCTGCTAGACCGCGCGCCGCCCGATCGGAACGTCCATCCCGACGACGACGCGACCATCCTCTACACGTCGGGCACCACAGGTCGCTCCAAGGGCGCGCTGGGCACGCATCGCAACATCATGTGCAACCTCGTGAACATCGCGTTTTCGGGCGCGCGTGCGGCGATCCGGCGCGGCGATCCCCTGCCCGCGCCGCCGAACGTGCAGAAAGCGGTGTTGCTTCCGGTCCCGTTCTTCCATGTCACGGGATGCCACTCGATCATGATCCCGGCGCTGGCGAACGGCTCCAAGATCGTGCTGATGTACAAGTGGAACGCGGAAGCAGCGCTTGAGCTGATCGAGCGCGAGCGCATCAACGGCATGTCCGGCGTACCGTCGATGACGTGGCAGTTGCTGGAATCGCCGGATTTCGAACGGCGCGACGTGTCGAGCCTCGAAGGTCTCTCCTACGGCGGTGCCGCCGCATCGCCGGAGTTGACCCGCAAGGTCGCAGCGCTGTTCCCCGGCAGGTTCGGCGGCACCGGCTATGGCGCCACCGAGACCTCCTCGGTCTCGACGTCGAACGGGGCGGAGGACTATCTCGCGCACCCGGATTCCGTCGGGCCCGCCGTTCCCGGATGCGACTTGCGCGTCATCGACGACGCCGGAAACGTTCTGCCCGTGGGCGCCATCGGCGAGCTCGAAATCTACGGCGGCAACGTCGTGAAGGGCTATTGGAACAATCCGCAGGCGACCACAGCCGCGTTCCGCGACGGCTGGTACCGCACCGGCGACATCGTCCGGATGGACGCGGAAGGTTTCGTCTATCTGCTCGACCGCGCCAAGGACATGCTGATCCGCGGCGGCGAGAACGTCTATTGCGTCGAGATCGAGGACGCCCTGCTCGCGCACCCCGACATCTTCGAGGCCGCCATCGTCGGCATCCCCGATCGCGTGCTCGGCGAGCTCGTCGGCGCCGTCGTGCGCGCCAAGGCCGGATCACGTCTGACTGCGGACCAGGTGATCGAGCACCTGCGCCCGAGGCTCGCCGCCTTCAAGCTGCCCGTCCACATCGACATCCGCACCGAGGAGCTGCCGCGCACGGCGAGCGGCAAGATCGTCAAGCGGCAGCTCCGCGAAGAACTCGCCGCAAAGGCAAGTGCACCCGGATGAGGGTGAATAACAAAACACGATCGGGAGGATGAAATGAAGAGATTGTTGTCGGCGATGGCGGTCTTATCCGCCGGGCTCCTCTTCGTCACAGGCGCGAATGCCGCCGAGAAGAAATACGACGAAGGCGCCTCGGATACCGAGGTGAAGCTCGGCCAGACCATGCCCTATAGCGGCCCGCTGTCGGTCCACGGCATCCAGGGCCGCACCGAGGTCGCCTATTTCAAGATGCTCAACGAGGAGAAGGGCGGCATCAACGGCCGCAAGATCAATCTGATCTCGCTCGACGATGCCTTCTCGCCGCCCAAGACCGTCGAACAGACCCGCAAGCTGGTCGAAAGCGACGGCGTGCTCGCACTGTTCGGCTCGTCCGGGACCGCAGCGCAGTCCTCCGTGCAGAAATATCTCAACAGCAAGGGCGTTCCGCAGCTGCTGGTCTCGACCGGCGCCAACAAGTGGAACCAGCCGAAGGCGTTCAAATGGTCGACGCCGGCATTCCATCTTTACGGCACCGAGGGCGAGATCCTCGCAAAGTACCTGCTGTCGGTGAAGCCGGACGCGAAGGTCGCGATCCTCATGCAGAACGACGATTTCGGCCGCGACTACGTCTCCGGCTTCAAGAAAGGACTCGGCGACAAGGCTTCGACCATAATCGTCAAGGAGGTCACCTACGAGCTGACCGATCCCACGATGGACTCGCAGGTCGCACAGCTCAAATCGTCAGGCGCCGACGTGTTCTTCAACGTCTCGCTCGGCAAGGCCGCCTCGCAGTCGATGAAGAAGGCCTTCGAGCTCGACTGGAAGCCGCTGCAGCTCGTCGTCAGCCCGTCGGTCGGCCGGCAATTCCTAGAGGCCGCAGGCTTCGATTCCGTCACCGGTATCATCGCGGCAACGCCCTACAAGCAGGTGTCGAGCCCGAAATGGGCGGAGGATCCTGATGTCGTCGCCTATCAGGCCTTCATGAAGAAGTATCTTCCCAACGAAGACCCCAAGAACGAGATCGGTTTTGCCGTCTATTCCTTCGCCTACATCATGGGGAAAATCATCGAGGCCTGCGGGGACAATCTGACGCGCGAGAACCTGCTGTACCAGGCGACGCATCTGAACAACGTCCCGGCGCCCTCACTGCTGCCTGGCACCACCTACAGCACGACGCCGGACAATTATGTCCCGTTCAAGCGGCTGGTGGTGCAGAAGTTCGACGGCAACGACTGGGTCCAGGTCACGGCTGTCACGGTCGAGTAGGTCGGGATCGGCGCGCGGCGGCGGCTATCAAGCCGTCGCCGGCGCACCGTCTTCGAGGTGACACGCCACCCACTGCTCGGGTCCGATCGCACGCAGCGTCGGCTCCTCCGTGCGGCAGCGGTCGAACACCAGCGGGCAGCGGGTGTGGAAGCGGCATCCCCGCGGAGGATTGATCGGGCTTGGCACGTCGCCCTTGAGGATGATCGGATTCCGCTGGGCGCCGGGCTCGGGCAGCGGCACCGCGGAGAGCAGCGCCTGCGTGTAGGGATGCTTCGGCGCTGCGAATATCTCGCGGCGCGGCGCCACTTCGACAATCTTGCCGAGATACATCACCGCGACGCGGTGGGTCATGTGCTCGACGATTGCGAGGTCATGGCTGATGAACAGCAGTGCGAGGCCGAACTCGCGCTGGAGATCCTGCAAGAGATTGACGATCTGCGCCTTGACCGAGACGTCGAGCGCGGAGACGGCCTCGTCGCAGACGATCAGCTCAGGCTCGGCCGCGAGCGCCCGCGCGATGCCGATGCGCTGGCGCTGGCCGCCGGAGAACTCGTGCGGCCTGCGGTTCAGCGCCTCACGCGGCAGGCGCACGGTGTCCATCAGCGCCGTCACGCGCGTTTCGAGATCGGTCGCGGACTTCGCCAGGCCGAAATTCCGGATCGGCTCGGCCAGGATGTCGCGCACGCGCATGCGGGGGTTGAGGCTCGAGAACGGATCCTGGAACACCACCTGCATGCGGCGGCGCATCTGGCGCATCGTGCTCGGATGTGCGTCGTCGATACGCTGGCCGTCGAGGATCACCTGCCCTGCGGTGATGTCGAACAGGCGCAAGATGGCGCGGCCGACCGTGGATTTGCCGCAACCGGATTCGCCGACCAGCGACAGCGTCTCGCCCTTCGCGATCTCGAAGGAGACACCGTCGACGGCATAGACCCATTCGGTTTGTCGCCCGAACAGGCCCTTGTTGACCGGAAAATGTTTCTTGAGGTCGTTGACCTGGAGCAGCGGAGGACTCATGCCGCGACCGCTCCCTTGGCGGCGTAGTGGCAGGCGGCGATGTGACGAGGACCCTTCTCTTCGAGTCCCGGCGCATATTGCCGGCACAGATCGGTCGCGAGCGCACAACGCCCGGCGAAGACGCAGCCGGTGATCGGCTTTCTGAGATCGGGCACCTGCCCGGGAATCTCGGCAAGGCGCGTCGTGGTGCCGGCCAGCGACGAACCGAGCTTCGGCACTGCGCCGAGGAGGCCTTGCGTATAGGGATGACGCGGCGAACGGAACAGCTCGGCCACCGGCGCCTCCTCGACCTTGCGGCCGGCATACATCACCATGACGCGCTCGGCGATCTCGGCGACGACGCCGAGATCGTGGGTGATCAGGATGATCGCCGCACCGACCCGGCGCTTGAGGTCCAGCATCAGCTTGAGAATCTGCGCCTGAATGGTCACATCGAGCGCGGTGGTCGGCTCGTCCGCGATCAGGAGCTTTGGATTGCAGGCCAGCGCGATCGCGATCATCACGCGCTGGCGCATGCCGCCGGAGAGCTGATGAGGATATTCGCGCACGCGCCGCTTCGGTTCGGGAATACCGACCAGCGTCAGCATCTCGATCGCATGCGCCTCCGCGGCCTGCTTGTCGAGACCCTGATGGATCATCAGCGTCTCGCGGATCTGACGGCCGACGGTGAGGACCGGGTTGAGGCTCGTCATCGGCTCCTGGAAGATCATCGAGATATCGTTGCCGCGGATCGCACGCATCTCGCGGTCGGACAGTTGCAGCAGGTCCCGGCCCGCGAAGCGGATCGCGCCGGCGATCCTGCCCGGCGGCTCCGGGATCAGCCGCATCAAGGACATCGAGGTCACCGACTTGCCGCAGCCGGACTCGCCGACGATGGCGAGCGTCTCGCCCTCGTTGACATGAAAGGAGACACCGTCGACCGCACGGTTGATACCGCCCGGCGTGCGAAAGTGGGTCTGGAGGTTCTCGACTTCGAGCAAAGCCATCGCGATCAACCCCTCGACATCACAGGCTCTTGGCCATGCGCGGATCGAGCGCATCGCGAAGGCCGTCGCCGAGCAGGTTCACGGCGAGCACGGTGACGGAGAGGAACGCCGCCGGAAAGAACACGATGTAGGGCTTGACCTGCCACAGCGCGCGGCCCTCGGCCATGATGTTGCCCCAGGACGGGATGGTGGGCGGCGTACCGGCACCGATAAAGGAGAGGATCGCCTCCGTGATCATGGCGCTGGCGCAGATATAAGTTGCCTGGACCAGCATCGGCGCCAGCGTGTTGGGCAGAATATGGCGCAGGATGATCATCGGCGTGCGCGTGCCGCAGGCGATCGCCGCGTCCACATAGGGCTGCTCGCGCAGCGATAGCACGACGCTGCGCACGAGGCGCGAGACGCGCGGGATCTCGGCGATGGTGATGGCCAGGATGACGTTGCCGACGCTGCCGCGCGTCAGCGCCATCAGCGCGATCGCGAGCAGGATCGGCGGGATCGACATCAGGCCGTCCATGAAGCGCATCAGGATGCCGTCGGCCCAGCGAACGAAGCCGGAGACGATGCCGATGGCAAGCCCCGCCGCGGACGCGAGGATCGCAACAGACAGGCCAACCGTGAGCGAGACCCGCGCGCCGAACATCACGCGCGAATAGATATCGCGGCCCAACACGTCGGTGCCGAACCAGTAAAGCGCCGACGGCGCGCGTGTGCGCTTGGCGGGCGCGAGTGCCGTCGGATCGACCGTCCAGAGATACGGCGCAAAGACCGCGATCAGAACCAGCGTCAACAGCAGCGCGCCACCGATCGCGACCGTGGGATGGCCGCGGAGCAACCCGATGAAGCCCCGCCGGATCCTGACCGGCCGCTGGATTTCAGGCAGTTGCGGCGCGAGAACGAAGCCGGCCGGCAGCGATTGCGGATTGAGGGTCGTATCGGTCAATAGCGGATCCTCGGGTCAACGAGCGTATAGGTGACGTCGATCATCAGGTTGACGAGGACGTAGACGAAGCTGAACAGCAGCACGATGCCCTGGATGACGGGATAGTCTCGGCGCAGGATCGCGTCGATCGTGAGCCGGCCGAGGCCGGGGATCGCGAACACGCTTTCGGTGACGACCGCGCCGCCGATCAGCAGCGCGATGCCGATCCCGATCACGGTCACGATCGGCACCGCCGCGTTCTTGAGCGCGTGGATGAACAGGATGCCGCCCTGCCCGAGGCCTTTTGCGCGCGCGGTGCGGATATAATCCTGCTGCAGCACTTCGAGCATGGTCGCACGGGTGATGCGCGCGACCAGCGCGATGTAGACACAGCCGAGCGCGATCGCGGGGAGGATCAGGTTTTGCAGCCACGGCCAAAACCCCTCGCTCAGCGGCGTATAGCCCTGCACGGGAAGCCATTCGAGCTCGAGCGCGAAGATATACGCAAGCATGTAGCCGACGACGAAGACCGGCAGCGAAAAGCCGAACACGGCGAAGGCCATGATCGCGCGGTCGATCAGGCTGCCGGCCTTCCACGCCGCCACCACGCCGAGCGGCACGGCGACGACGATGGTCAGCAGCAGCGTGATGATCATCAGCGACAGCGTCGGCCCCAACCGCTGCCCGATCATGGTCGAGACCGGCAGGTTGGTGAAGATCGAGGTGCCGAGATCGCCATGCAGGATGCGCCAGACCCAGCTTCCGAACTGGATCAGGAAGGGCCGGTCGAGGCCGAGGCTCTGGCGGATGCGCTCCACATCCTCCGGGCTTGCCTGGTCGCCTGCGATCACCACGGCGGGATCACCCGGCGCGATATAGAGCAGGCTGAACACGAACAACGCAACGATCGCCATCACTGGCAGGGTCGCGACGATGCGACGGAGGATGTAGGAGAGCATCTGGCCTCAACGCACGATCATGCGGACTTCGACACGCCCCAGAAGAACGGCAGCGGCCCTTTCGTGATGCCGGAGACGTTCTTGCGCCATGCCGTGTAGGTCAGGAAGAAGCCGGTCGGGGCATAGACGACGTCATCGAGCGCCGACTTGTTGACCCGCCCGATCGCCGCTTTCTCTTCCTCGAGATTCTTGGCGTCGAACCAGGTCACGATCTCCTTCTCGGTGTTCGGGCTGTTGGGCCAGCCGAACCAGGCCTTCTCGCCATTGGCGCGGATGGCGGTGTAGGCGGCGGGCGTGATGCAGTCGGCGCCGGCGTGCCAGCTGTGGAACATGTTCCAGCCGCCCTGTCCCGGCGGCGTCTTCGCCGCGCGACGCGAGCCGACCGTGCCCCAATCGGTGGCGACGAAGTCGACATTCATGCCGAGCTTCTTGAGGAGGTCGGCGGTGACGTCGCCCTGCGCCTTGGTGATCGGCTGGTCCTGCGCGACGAGGCACGTCACCGGCTGGCCGGAATAGCCGCTCTCGGCGAGCAGCTTCTTGGCGGCGTCGAAATCACGCTTGCCCTTGAGGATCTCGCCACCAAGCTCGCTGTAGAGCGGCGTATTCGGCGTGAAGAAGCCCGGCAGCGACTTCCACAGCGCATCGTCGTCACCGACGATCGCGCGCATGTAGTCTTCCTGGCTCAGCGCCATCAGCACCGCGCGCCGCGCCCGCACGTCGTTGAACGGCGCGAACATATGATTCATGCGGAACGAGCCGATATTGCCGAGGGGATCGCCGATATCGACGCTGATGTTCTTGTTCTTCTTCAGCACGGGCACAAGATCGGCGATCGGGTTCTCCCACCAGTCGACCTCCCCGTTCTGCAAGGCGGCGGCCGCAGTGGCCGGATCCGGCATCACCAGCCACTCGACGCGATCGACCAGGATCTGCTTGCCGCCGGCGAGCCACGATGCTTTCTCCTGCCGCGGCACGTAATCGGCGAACTTCTCGAACACCGACTTGGCACCGGGGACCCATTCGCTCTTGGCGAACTTCATCGGTCCCGAGCCGACATATTCGGTGATCTGCTTGAACGGGTCGGTCTTCGCGATGCGCTCGGGCATGATGAAGGAGCACGGTGCGTTGTTCTTGGCGAGCGCATAGAGCATCTTCGGGAAGGGCTGCTTCAAAACCCATTTGAAGGTGCGGTCATCGACGGCGGTCAATTCCTGTTGGATCGCAAGGATCATCAGGCCCATCGGGTCGCGCGCGGCCCAGCGCGACAGGCTGGCGACGACGTCCTTGCTCAGCACCGGTTCGCCGTCATGGAATTTGAGACCTGGACGCAGCTTGAACGTCCAGGTCCTGCCGTCGTCGGAGGTCTCCTCGGACTCGACCATCTGACGCTGCGGCTGAAGCTGCGCGTCGATGCCGTAAAGCGTGTCCCAGACCAGCGCCGCCGCGTTGCGCACGACATATTGCGTGCCCCAGATCGGATCGAAATTGGCGAGATTGGCCTGCGGCACGAAGCGGAGGGTGCGGGCCGATGCGCCTTGTGCGATCGCCGGGGCCGAGATGCCGGTCAATGCCAGACCGCCCGCGCCAGCCAGTCCCTTCAATACGGTCCTGCGATCCATGAAGTCCTCCCAGTAATGCCGTGATGCCGGCCATCGTTGGCCAAAGGCAGGTGAAACCAGAGCCCATTGGCGTGCAAATGGTATGCCACTAACCGGACCTTCGCCAGCGGGATCTCACCACCATTTTGGCTCGCCCAGGCGTCAAAGAGCAGCCGCCAGCGCCGGCCCGGTCTCGATATGCGGAATCGCCTCGACCAACTTGCGCGTGTAGTCCGTCTTCGGATTATCGAACAGTGCCCGACTCTCCCCCTGCTCCACGATGCCGCCATTGCGCAGCACGATGGTGCGGTCGCAGAGCATGCGGACGACGTTGAGATCGTGGCTGACGAACAGCAGCGCGATGTCGTTCTCGCGCCGCAACCGGTCGAGCAGTTGCAGCACCACCGCCTGCACCGAGACGTCGAGCGCGGCGGTCGGCTCGTCCAGCACCAGGAGCCGCGGCCGGCAGGCGATGGCGCGGGCGATCCCGACGCGCGCCTTCTGGCCGCCGGAAAGCTGGTGCGGAAAGCGCGGCAACAGATCGAGCGGCAGACCCACGCGCTCCGCACATTCTTCCACCCGCTTGCGCAGCGCGTCGCCCGCGCGCATGCCGTCGAGCCGCATCAGGGGATGGGCGATGCAGTCAAAAGCCGTGAAGCGCGGGTTGAGGCTCTCGTTCGGGTCCTGGAAGACCATCTGGATGTCTTTGCGGAGCGGAGAGCGGTGGAAATCGCGCGCCGCGACGTGGCCGATCGACTGCCCGTCGAACACGATATCGCCTTCGCTGGGGTCGATCAGCCGGCAGATCATCCGCGAGGTCGTGCTCTTGCCGGAGCCGGACTCGCCGACGAGCCCGACGCTCTCGCCGCCGGCCATGGTCATCGAGAAGTCCGCCACCGCCGCAGCGCCCTGGTCGAAACGTTTTGCCAGCTTGCGCACCTCCAGCAGCGGCGGCGTGCCATGCGCGAGCTCCTGCCTCGGCCTGCTGACGACGGTCGCATGGCGCTCCCGCTCCTCCTCCGTCACGAGGTCCTCGATCCGGGATGTCGCGGTCGGCGATGCCGCCACCAGCCGCCTGGTATAGGCATGCTGCGGCGCGGTGAAGAGCGTTCTGGGGCTCGCTTCCTCGACGATGCGTCCGCGCTCCATGACGGCGATGCGGCGGCAATAGCGAGCGGCAAGCCCGAGATCATGCGTGATCAGGATCGTCGCCATGCCGCGCGCCGCGGCGATGTCCGCGAGCAGGTCCATCACCACCTTCTGCGTGGTGACGTCGAGGCCGGTGGTCGGCTCGTCCGCTATCAGGAGCGCCGGATTACAGGAGATCGCGATCGCGATCATGACGCGCTGGCACATGCCGCCGGAGAGCTCGTGCGGATAGGCGTTCATCCGCGTCTCGGGATCGCGGATCTGGACCGCGCGCAGCAAATCCAGCGCTTCGGCGCGCGCGGCCTCCTTCGAGATGCGCTTGTGGGTGAGGATCGCATCCGCGATCTGCAGGCCGATCGTCCGGATCGGGTTCAGCGCCGCCCGCGGATTCTGGAAGATCATGGACATCGCGGCGCCCTGGAGATGACGGAGGTCGTCGCCCCTGAGCTTCGTCACGTCCTGGCCGCGAAACAGGATTTTTCCGCCGGTGACGCGCCCGGCCGCATCCAGCAGCCGTGTGGTCGCAAAGCCCGTGACCGACTTGCCCGAGCCGCTCTCGCCGACGAGGCCGAGCATCTCGCCCTTTTCGACCGAGAGCGTCACCCCGCGCACGGCCTCGACCATGCCACGCCGCGTCGAGAACGCGACGTGGAGGTCGTCGATCCCCAGCAGCTGCTCGCTCATGTGCGCATCCGGGGATCGAGAATATCCCGCATTCCGTCACCGAGGAGATTGAAGCACAGCACGGCCATCATCAGCGCAAGGCCCGGAAAGGCCACCAGCCACCACCGCCCGGTCGAGATGAAGCGCGCGCCCTCCGCGACCATGATGCCCCATTCCGGCGTCGGCGGCTTGACGCCAAGGCCGATGAAGGACAGGCCGGCAGCATTGAGAATGGCCCAACCGAGATTGAGCGAAATCTGCACCGCCATCGCCGGCAGGATATTTGGCAGCAGGAAGCGTAACACCACGGAGAAATGGCTCTCGCCGCAGGCGCGCGCGGCCTCCACCCAGCCGACATTGCGGCGGACGTTGACCTCGGCGCGCGCGAAGCGGATGTAGAACGGAAGATTGATGATCGCGGTCGCGATCACGATGTTCTCAATGCGGTTGCCAAGCGCCGCAACCATCGCCATCGCCAGCACGAACAGCGGAAAGGCCATCATCACGTCGACGAAGCGGCCGACGCCGCGATCGAGCCTACCGCCGGCATAGCCGCAGAACGCGCCGACGACCGCGCCGATCACGAAGGAGATGCCGACCGCCGAGACCGCAATCGCGAGATCGAGCCGTGCCGCGATGACGAGGCGGCTGAACACGTCGCGGCCGAGCTGATCCGTACCGGCGATGTGCGCCGCGCTCGGCGGCTGCAAGGCCTCCGAGACATTGGAGACCACGGGATCATAGGGCACGATCCACGGCCCGAAGATCGCAAGCAGGACGAACAGCGCAACGCCGGCTGCGGCGACGCCGGTGAGCGGATTGCCGCGCAGGATCCAGACCGAATGGCGGAGAGTTGCACTGGTCATTCGATCGACACCCTGGGATCGGCGATGCCGTAGCAGATGTCGACCACCAGATTGACCAGCACAAACAGGCTGGCCATCAGCAGCACAAAACCCTGCACCGGCGCATAATCGGAGGACAGCAGCGCATCGAGCGCGTAGGAGGCAACGCCCGGCCAGGAGAACACCTTCTCCACCAGGACATTCGCGCCCAGCATGGTCGAGAACACGATGCCGGCGATGGTGATGACGGGCAGGATCGCGTTCCGAAGCGCATAGGTGACGACCACCTTGTGCCACGACAACCCGACCGAGCGCGCAGTGCGCACGAAATCACTGCCGAGCGACACCAGCATCGAGGCCCGCGTGATCCGCGCCAGCGGCGCGATCACGAACAGCGCCATGCTCACCGCCGGCAGGATCAGTTGCTTGCAGGCCGCCCACCAGCCCTCGACATCACCGGCGAGCAGGAAATCGATCGACAGGAAGCCGGTTCGCTGCGGCGGCAGCGAGGTGAAGACGTCGATCCGTCCGGTCGGATCAGGCGCGAGCCCGAGCAGATAGTAGAAGACATAGATCAGCAGCAGGCCCGAGACGAAGGTCGGCACGCAGACGCCGAGCGCGCAAAACAGCCGCACGCCGTGATCGACGATCGATCCCGGCCTGAGCGCCGCGAGCACGCCGAGCGGCACCGCCGCGATCAGCGCGATCAGGAGCGCCGTGAAGGTGAGCTCGAGCGAAGCCGGCAGCCGTTCGCGCAGATCCTTCAGCACCGGCTGCCCGGTCATCATGGAGCGCCCGAGATTGCCGTGGCCGATGTCGGACAGATAGAACACGAGCTGCTCCGGCACCGGCCTGTTGAGCCCCATCTGCTTGCGGATCTGCTCGATCTCCTCCTTGCCCGCGTTGGGCCCCGAGGCGAAGAACACCGCGGGATCCCCCGGCAGGACGCGCATCAGCAGAAAGGTGAAGACCAGCACACCGAACAGCGCCGGCAGCGACGACAAAAGCCGCCTGCCCGCCCGTAGCAATGTTGCACGAAGACCGGTCGTCACCTGTCAGAGCTCCCTTCGCTTGACGCTATCACTTGCGGCTGACGTCGCGATAGTCGACCTGGCGGTGGAACTCGTAGGTGTAGCCCTCGACCGACGCCGCCATTACCGCATCCTGGTTCGGCTGCCACAGCATGATCTGCGGCATCAGATCGGCGTGCATCGCGTTGAGCTTGCGGCCGGCCTCCTCGTACTTGGCCTTATCCGGCTCGAAGCGAGCTTCCTGCGCGATCGCAGCCAGATCGGGATTGTTGATCGAGCTGTAGTTCCAGCGCTGATTGCCGGTGTAGAAGTTGCGGTAGAAGTAGTCGGTCGAGGGCAGCCAGGCGACGATGCCTTCGGTGTAAAAGGGCAGCTTCTTCTCGTTGATCTGCGTCGACATCTGCGCATCCGGCAGCTTCTGGATGTCGACCTTGATCCCGATCTTGCCGAGAGACTCCTTGACCAGCGCCGCCATCGGCTCCGCCGTCGAGGACTGGCCGACGTTGAAGCTGAAGGTGGTCGAGAAGCCCTCGGGAAGCCCGGCGGCCTTGAGATATTCCCTCGCCTTGTCGAGGTCGAGCTTCACCGGCTGCTGGAACGGATAGATGCCGTTCAGCGGCTTGCCGTCCGGCCAGGTCGCACCGAACAGCGGCGCACCGCGGCCGAACAGAGCGGCCTTGAACATGTCGTCATAGGGTAGCGCGTAAGCGATGGCGCGGCGCACATTGACGTTGTCGAACGGCGGCATCTGGTTGTTCATCGAGACATAGGTGATCGCATTGTATTGCGGCGTCGAGACCACCTTGAGCTTGCCCTTGGCCTCGAGCGACTGCACGTCGCTGGCCTGGAGGTCGACCACGAGGTCGGCGTCGCCGCGCTCGACCAGATTGGCACGGGTCGCCGGCTCCGGCACGGACTGCACGATCACGCGCTTGAAGAACGCCGGCTTGTTGGCTGAGCCGCGATTCCAGGCCTCGTCGCGCTTGAGGATGACCTGCTCGCCCGGCTTGAAGGTTTCGACCACATAGGCGCCGCTGCCGGCGGTGTGCTCCTTCAGCCATGCGGTGGCCCAGGGATCATCCGCCGCCGCATGGGATTTGGCGACCTTCGAGTTGATGATCATGGGATAGACGGTGGCAAGATTAGGCAGCGCGAGCTTGTCGGGCTTGGGCAGCGTCACTTCGATGGTGAGAGGATCGATCACCTTGAACTGGTCGGCCGAGGTCAGGGAGCCCGTGAGCAGCTGCGCCTTGCCGAGGATCGGCGCGGTCACGCAGCGATCGAGCGACCATTTGACGTCTTCCGCCGTGACCGGCGAGCCGTCCTGGAATTTTGCGTCCTTGCGCAGGCGGAAGGTGAGCTTCAGGCCATCGGGGCTGACGTCGTAGGATTCGGCGAGCTCGCCCGTGATCGTGTCGAGATCGAACACCCATTTGCCGTTGAGCTGCTTGCGGCCGAACGCCACCAGCCGATCGTACGTGCTCATGCTCAGCGCGAAGGATTCGCGCGTCGAACCGGGGATGTTGGGATCGAGCGTATTGACCGCCGAGCCCGTGACGTAGCGCAACGTCTCCGCCCTGGTTTGTGCCTGCGAAGGCGCGGTGGCGATGAGCAACAGCGCGGTGGCGGCGAGGACTGAGGTCGCGGGCCTGAAAGACACAAAACGCATTCGATTTCCCCAAGATGTCGACAAGAAACGCCAGCAAGGCAGGTTAAGAAAGAAGCAAGTTGCGCGCCACTCCTGCGAGGGCACTTCGTCGCGGCGGCGCATGGATGATCATCGCGATTGCTCCAATGTTCGCGCCGACCGCGTGACCACGGCCTGCGGCACGTCATAGGCGCTGAGCGAGGCCCAGTGCCGTTCGACATCGGCGCGGAACAGGCCGCGCGTCAGGCCGTTCACCAGCTTCGGCACCGCCGTCGTCATCGCGTTGATCGATGATCCCGATGCACCAAAGCTCATGGTGGAGGCGATGGCGAAGAGGTGGATGTCGGAGATCCACGGCGTCTTGCCCGGCTGGCGCTCGGTGAAGGCGTAGTCGTCGGCGAGATAAGGGAAACGGCCGAGCCGTTCATTGCGCTCGTCTTCCGGCGGCTGGTAGCGGTCGGCCCAGGTCGCGATATTGCCGGCAAATGCCCGCAGTTCGCCGCGGTCAGCAAAGTTCATGTCGATACCGGTGCCGCAGATGACGAAATCCGCCATGATCGCACCGCGCGGCGTCTCCAGTTCAACGCCGGCAACCGTCTGGCGCGCAGCCTCGATCGGCGCGCCCTCGTGCAATGTGAAATTGGCATGACGCGCGCAACGGTCGAAAGTCGGTTGCGGAAATCCTTCGCGCATTTCGAGGATCTTGCGCATGAAGCGCCAGCGCCAGGCATCGTCGAGATCGCTGAGATGGCGCAGGAAGCCGCGGAAGGTGAGCCAGCGATAAGGCTGGATCAACTGGATCTCCGCGCGGCGGCACAGCAGATGCACCTCGGCCGCGCCCGCCTCCAGGGCCGTTGCCGCGTTGTCGAAGGCGGATGCGCCGGCGCCGATCACGGCAACGCGCTTGCCGCAGAGCATTTCGAAGTCGATATCTTCGGCGACGGTTGCGACTGAACCCGCCGGCAGATCGCGCAACTGGTCAGGGATCATCCAGTCGCCCATGCCCTCCTGCCCCGTCGCGAGGACGATCTTGCGCGCATAGAGCGTCTCGATGCCCTCAGCGTGTTTCACGCGCGCGGCGAGCAAACCGTCCGCCGCAGGGGCAATCTCCAGAAGCTCGCAGGCATTGCATACCGGTAAGCCGATCATGCGCCGCAGCCAGAGCAGATACTCAGCCCAATGTTCCCGCAGAATCAGGCCAAGCTGCTGCCAGCTTACCTTGCCGAAACGAGCTTCGTGCCAGGACTGGTAGGTCAGGCTCGGAATATCGAGATCCGGCCCCGTATAGTCCTTCGGGCTGCGCAGCGTCGGCATGCGGGCATAGGTGAGCCAGGGGCCCTCCTTCCCTTCCTCGGCCTTGTCGAGCAGCAGGATGTTGCTGACGCGGGAGCGCATCAGGCCGAAGCCGATGGCGATGCCGGACTGGCCGGCGCCGACGATGAGGACGTCCAGCGCAGCGTTGCCATCCGGCCCGATCTTCGGTTCGAGCCATGCCGCGCCGGGATGCGCGATCCTGGCAAGATCAGCGCGAACGTCGGCTTCAAGCTCGGTCAGGGCCTCACTCATGCCGCGAGCCAGCCTCCGTCGACCACCATCACCGTGCCGGTCGTGAAGGAGGATGCGTCGCTGGCGAGATGCAGCGCGGCTTGCGCGATCTCCTCCGCCTCGCCGAACCGCTTCATGGCATGGCGGTAGCGGGAGGCTTCGCGCACCTCTTCCGAATTGGCGTGCCGGGCAAAGCTGCGACGAAGCATCGGCGTGTCGATCGCGCCGGGCGCGATCGCGTTGACCCGGATGCCATCGGCCGCGAAATCCACCGCCATGGTCCGCGTCAGGCTGACGATCGCGCCCTTGGCGGCGATGTAGGCGCTGTTGCTCTTGCCGCCGGCAATCGCAAGCTGCGATGCCAGCGTGATGATCGAGCCGCGCTTCTGCCGCTGCATCTGTGGCACCGCAGCCCGCGCCCACAGCCAGGTGCCGCCGACATTGGTACGGAACACCGCGTCCCAGTCGTCCGGGCTCGTCGTCAGCACCGTGCCGCCGCAGGAAAAGCCCGCCGCGGTCATCAGGACGTCGAGATGCCCGTGCCTCGCGACGACGTCGCCGACGACAGTCTCGGCGAACCCGGCGTCGCCGACGTCGCCCACATGCGTCGTTGCGCCGCCCACAAGGCTCAGCGTCTCCTGAAGTCCTGCGGCATCGCGATCGACCAGGGCGAGACGTGCCCCCTCCTCCGCGAACAGCTTCGCGCTGGCACGGCCGATGCCCGACCCCGCTCCGGTGATGACGGCCGTACGCCCTTGCAGCCGCATGTCAGACGCTCTCCCGGTGCTGCATCCACCAATTGCTCATCGCCGCCGCAGACTCGGCACAGCCGAACCGCGCGCGCCAGCCGAATTCGTCCGCCATCCGCGTGACCGAGAGCGGCGCACGATCCGCCCCGTGCAGCTTGATGACGGTGCTTTCTCCAGGCACCGCCAGCCGGCACTGCAGCCCGGGACGCAACGCCGCAAATGCCTCGCCCCATTGCAGCGCGGACCACGTCGCGCCGCAGGAGATGTTGTAGAGCCGATGGCGCGGCCGCTCGGCTTCGAGCAGGATGGCAACAGCCTCGGCAGCGTCCGGGGCGTAAGTCCAGTCCTTCATCCCAGGCCCCGGCATGATCGCCGGCTCGCCGCGCGCGAACGCGGCCAGGATCTGACACTGGAGGCTTGGCGTGTCGCGCACCGAACTGGCCCGCTCCCACGGACCGAACACGGCGCTCAACCGCACGTTCAGGAAATCGCCGCCAAAGAGCTCGGCGTGGCGCGCCACCGACCGCTCCGAAGTGAATTTGCTGATCGCGTAGAACGAGATGGGATCGCAGGGCGTATCCTCATCCAGCACCGGATAACGGCCCCCGGCGGCGCCGTAGGCTGATGCTGACGAGAGATTGACGACGCGGCGAACGCCATGACGGATCGCGGAGAGCAGGATCGGGATCTGCGCCATCACGTTGACCTCGAGAACACGCGCGGTCGAGGCACGCTCGAGATCTTCGCCAGCTGTGATGGCTGCACCGAGCACAATCGCATCGCAGCCCTTGGCGATGAGCGCATCGATGCCTTCCGCATCAGTGATGTCGCCCTGCACCGCCGTGAGCTTCGTGCCATGATCGGCCAGCGCCCGGCGCGCGGATGGCGGCAACTCTGCGCGGTCATACAGCGTCACGTCATGGCCGCGCGCGAGCAGCACCTCCGCAAGGTTGAGGCCGACGAAGCCGGTGCCGCCGAAGATCAGAACCTTCATCGCGCGCGATCCACCATCACAGCAGCTTTGCTCCAAAATTCCGCTCCGGATCCATGTCGGCGACGAGCCGGCCGGTGGGCTTTGCCGCCTCACCACCGCTGCGCGCCAGGAATTGGCCACTGCCGGCGCTCGCAAGGCACTTGTTGCCCTCGATGATCACCCGGCCGCGCGACAGCACCGACACCGGCCAGCCCTTCAGCTTGCGGCCCGCGAAGGGCGTATAGCCGGCGAGGTCGTGCATCATCTCGTCGGCGATCACGGTCTCGCGGTTGGGATCCCAGATCGCGATATCGGCATCGGCACCGACCGCGATCGAGCCCTTGCGCGGATGCAGATTGTAGATCTTTGCCGGCGCTGTCGACGTCAGCTCGACGAATTTCTCCAGACCCAGCCGGCCCTTCGAGACCATCGCGTCGAACAACAGCGGCAGCCGCAGTTCGAGCCCGGGCAAGCCGTTGGCGACCTGCTTGAAGTTCGGATTGGGCCCGGCGCGCAGCTTGCCGGTCTCGTCGTAGCGATACGGCGCGTGGTCCGACGAGATGGTCTGGAGATCGCCGAGCGACAGGGCCTGCCACAGCGCTTCCTGATCCGCATGCGTGCGCGGCGGCGGACTGCACATCCACTTGGCGCCCTCGGAGCCGGGTTTGTCGAGATCGTTTGCGGTGAGAAACAGATATTGCGGACAGGTCTCGGCAAAGACTTTGAGCCCCTGCCCGCGCGAGTCGCGGATCACCTTGGCGCCTTCGGCGGTCGAGACGTGGAAGATCATGATGGGCTGGTCGATCAGCGCCGCCATGCCGATCAGGCGGGTGAAGGCTTCCGCCTCCGACACGCGCGCATGGCTGACGGCGTGGTACTTTGGCATGGTGTAGCCGCGCGCGAGCAGACGCTTCACCATCCACGCGATGATGCCGTGATTTTCGGCATGGGCGCACAACATCGCGCCGGACTGACGCGCAGCGAGCAGGATGTCGAGCAGCGGCTCGTCGTCGACCTTGAGCCGGTCATAGGTCATGAAGATCTTGATCGAGGCGTGGCCCTGCTTCACCAGCGCCGGAATGTGTTCCTCGACCGTCTCCTTGGTTGCATCCGCGATGATCATGTGAAACGCGTAGTCGATGACGGCGCCCTTCTTCGCGAGGCCATGATAGTCCTCCACCACCTGCGGCAGCTTCATGCCGACATGCTGCGCGGCAAACGGGATCACGGTGGTGGTGCCGCCGAAAGCGGCAGAGACGGTCGCGCTCTCGAAGGTGTCGGCATTCATGATGCCGGCCGCGGACAGCTGCTCGATATGGGCGTGGCTGTCGACACCGCCGGGCAGCACCAGCTTGCCGCGCGCGTCGATCTCGCGCTTGGCGGGCGGAAGGCCCTTGCCAATCGCCGCGATGGTCTCGCCGGAGATCGCGACATCGGCTTCGAACACGTCGGTCGTGGTGGCGACGCGGCCGCCGCGAATGATCAGGTCGTAGGTGGGTTCAGTCATGAGGCACTCCATGATATGCCTGAGCCAGATGATCGCCATTTCGAGGGAAGACCAACATGGCCCGGCCGCGCATTCTCGTCATCAATCCGAACTCCAATCCCGCGGTCACGCAAGGGCTGGAGGAAGCGTTGAAGCCGCTCGGCTTCGAGGGCGGCCCCGAACTGGTCTGCCAGTCGCTCGCCGAGGGGCCGTTCGGCATCGAGAGCCAGGCCGATGTCGACAGCGTCGCCATGCCGCTGCGAAAACTGGTCGAAGGCGACAACAGCTCGGCCGCCTTCGTCATCGCGTGCTACAGCGATCCCGGGCTTCAGGTCTGCCGCGAAGGCACCGATCGTCCGGTGTTCGGCATCGCCGAGTGCGGCGTGCTGACGGCGCTGGCGCGGGCCGAAACCTTCGGTGTCATTGCGATCGCCCAGCGCTCGATCCCGCGCCACATGCGCTATCTCAGGCAGATGGGATTGACCGAGCGCCTCGCCGGCGAGCGCCCCCTCAACATGAGCGTTGCCGAAACCGCCTCGGGCGAAGGCACGCTGGCGAAGATGATCGAGGTCGGCCGCGCGCTGCGTGACGAGGACGGCGCCCGCGCCATCGTGATGGGCTGCGCCGGCATGGCGCGCCACCGCCGTCCGCTGGAAGACGCGCTTGGCATTGCCGTGATCGACCCGACACAGGCGGCCGTCACCATGGCGCTCGGAACGGTGCAGTTCTCGGCTCACTAGGCGTCCTTCAGCTCTTTTGTGCGCGCGAGCCATTGTGCATGGCTCTCGCGCGACAGCGCAAACGTGTCCCGCTGGGTCGTGTAGAGATTGCCGAACATGCGGCCGATCGGCCGGTAGGCGTCGAGATCGACATACATGTTGGCCTCGTCGACCAGACCGTCGCGGGCATGAACCCTGAGCACCTCGCCGACCAGCAGCTCGCGATCCGGCGAGAAGGTCAGCACGACATGACGCCGGCATTCGAGCGCAAAGGGCGCAGCGGCAAGGCGCGGCACCTTCACGTCCACGGAGGGAAGCGTGGCCAACCCCGTGGCCGCGACCTCGCTGTCGCCGGACGGGAAATCGACCGCGCAATCGTTCATCGCGGCAGACAGCGCTTCGTCCACCATGTGAACCACGAATTCGCCGTCGCGATGGATGTTGCGGGTCGTGTCTTTCGGGCTGTGATCCGGCTTGTGCTGGAGCCCGAGCACGATCAGCGCGGGGCTCTCCGAGAATACATTGAAGAAGCTGAAGGGCGCGGCGTTGACCGCTCCGTTCTCGTCCAGCGTCGTCACCAGCGCGATCGGCCGCGGCACGACCACGCCGCAGAGCAGCTTGTAGCGATCGCGCGGATCCAATTCACGCAGCGATATGCCATTATCCGCCATCGGCGTCACTTCTCCGGCGGCGGCACTGCGCCGGTCTGGCTGGTGATCAGGCCGTAATGCTCGATGCGGCGATGCCGGGCGAAATCGAAGATCGTGGTCTTGCCGAAGGCGGTCGCATCGAGATCGCAGGGATGCACCAGAACCTCGTCGTCGTCGGTCTTCGCTTCCGCAACGATCTCGCCGTTGGGATCGACGATCAGGCTGCCGCCGAACAGCGGATGGCCATCCTCGTTGCCGGCCTTGGCCACGGCGACCACCCAGGTCGCGTTCTGATAGGCGCCGGCCTGCACGGACAAACGATTGTGGAACAGGCGCTTCTCGACGCCCTCCTCGCTCTTCTCCGCGTTCACCGATGGCGTGTTATAGCCGATCAGCACCATCTCGACGCCTTGCAGGCCCATGACGCGATAGGTCTCGGGCCAGCGCCGGTCGTTGCAGATGGCCATGCCGATGATGCCGCCCAGCTCGCGCCAGACGTTGAAGCCGAGATCGCCCGGCTCGAAATAGCGCTTCTCCAGATGCTGGTGCGAACGCTTGGTGTCGTATTCGACATGGCCCGGCAGATGGACCTTGCGATATTTGCCGACGATCTTGCCGGACTTGTCGGTCAGGATCGCGGTGTTGAAGTGATGACCATCCGGCGTCAGCTCGGCATAACCAAAGTTCATCGCCATCTGATGCTGCGCCGCACGCTCGAACAGCGGCTTCGTCGCCGCATTCGGCATCTCGCGCTCGAACCAGATGTCGGCCTCGGCCCGGTCTTCCGAATACCAGCGCGGGAAGAACGTCGTCAGCGCCAGCTCCGGATAGACGATCAGGTCGGCGCCTTTTGCTTTCGCCTCGTCCATCAGCGCGATCATGCGCTTGACGACGGCCTCGCGGCTGTCGGCCTTCTGGATCGGGCCCATCTGGGCGGCGGCAACAGTGACGATACGCATCAGCGAGTTCCTGATTGATTGGCGAGGCTGGGGGTTGCAGCTTCAAAGACGTGCCGGCGGGCGCAGCATAACGCAGCCCTGCGCCACATTTCCAGCCAAGCAGCTTTCATGCCGTCCGTCCCCACTCGGCGTCCTGCAAAAGCCGCCAGTTGATCTTGTTGCTTGCGGTACGAGGCAGCTCATCGACGAAGACGACGGCGCGCGGCGCCTTGTAGCTGGCCATCGCGCCGCGCGCCCAGCTCACGACATCCTCCGGCGAAATGGTTGCGCGCGCGGCGTCATCCAGCACGACCAGCGCCTTGACGGTTTCGCCGCGGTAATTGTCGGGCGATGAGACGATGCAGCACTCCCGGATGGCGCGGTTCTGGTACATCGCGGCCTCGACTTCGGCAGGCCACACCTTGAAGCCGCTGACATTGATCATCCGCTTCAGGCGGTCGACCGCGAAGAAATAGCCGTCGGCGTCGCGATAGCCGAGATCGCCCGTGCGCAGGAACCGCTTGCTCGAGATCTCGACGAAGGATTCAGCGTTGGCCTGCGGCCTGTTCCAATAGCCCTGCAGCACCTGCGGCCCGTGCACGACGATCTCGCCGACGACATTGTCGCCGAGCTCGATCAGGCTTTCGGGATCGACCACCCTCGCATCGGTCTCGTGCACGGCAATGCCGAGACACTGCCGCTTCGGCGCGGCCATCGGATTGAGATGGGTCGGCGACATCGTCTCGGTCATGCCGTAGCCCTCGACGAAATCGAGTCCGAAGCGGCCCTTCAGCCGTTCGGCCACCGCGGTCGGCATGGCAGCGCCGCCGCCGGTCAGCACCTTGAGTTTTGCAAAACAGCGATCGCGGAACCGGGCGCTGGCGAGCACGTCGACGATCATGGTCGGCGCCGCGTTCCAGAACGACACGCCATAGGTTTCGAACAGATCCGGCAGCAGGTCCCTGTCCCAGCGCGCCATCAAGAGCAGCGTCGCGCCCGCCACCATCGCCGCATTCATCGAGCCCTGCATGCCCGCGACATGGAACAGCGGCATGAAGCCGGTCATCACATCGTCGGCGCCCATGCCATATCAGCGCGCCTGCAGCACAGCCGTGAACAGCGCGCTGCGATGCGTATGCATGCAGGCCTTGGGTTTTCCCGTCGTCCCCGAGGTGTAGGGCAGGATCATGAGGTCATCCGCCCCCGCGCTCATCGCATTGGGTTGCAAGCCTTGCGCAATCGCGGACGACCAGGGGTGCCAGCCGGGCGATGACGGTACCTCCGACGGCGCTTCGGTCACGCACGATGGCAACGTATAGGGCGTGGCGGCCGGAACCTCGTCGCGATATTGCGCGACGATCGCATGCGCGATTGTCCCGCCCACCAGCGGAGCAAACACCTCATTCAACTCGCTGCCGATGATCGCTACCCTGGCGCCGCTGTCCTCCGCGAGGTACGCGATTTCGGCGGTCTTGTTCATGGGGTTGACGGGCACGATCACGGCGTCCGCCCGCATCACCGCGTAGTAGGCGATGACATATTGCGGCGAGTTCTGCAGGGCGATCATGACGCGGTCGCCACGCGCTACACCGCAGGCGTTTTGCAGGAAGCCGGCCAGAGCGTCGACGCGCTCGCGCAACTCGGCATAGCTCAGGCTCGCGCCGTAAAATACCGTCGCTGGATGCGAGGGCCGCTGTTGTGCGGCTCGTACCAGCGCGTCGTACAGCGTCCCCTCCGGCAGCGCGAGATGCCAGGGTTCTTCCGCCGGCCAGGCCGGCGATCGATGCGGCGCTGTGGGGTCCGTGTTCACCCGTGCTCCTGGTCTGCGATGTCGAGGCCATGATCGAGCGCGTCGAGCAGCCACTCGGCTTCATGCTCGGAGATCACCAGCGGCGGCGCCAAGAACAGCGAGGTCTGCTCGCCGCTGGTTCCGATCACCGCGCCGGCCTCCAGCGCCCGCTCCGCCACGCGCGAGGCGATGGGAACTTCGGTCGTGTCGGCGTGCCAGGAGCGCCAATCCGGGCCGTGCAGCTCCACCGTCCAGTGCAGCCCCTGTCCCGCCACGCGCTGCACGCTCGGATGCTTCTGCGCGATCGCGAGCAGGCGGCGGGTGAACAGCTTTTCCAGGCTCTTCACGTGCTCGATGATCTTCTCCTCGCTGACGACTTTCAGATAGGCGCTGACGGCGGCCATGCTGATCGGATGGCCGCGCAGCGTGCCGTAATTCTGCCAGCTCGAGCCCTTGAGCCGCTCGACGATGCCCTTCGACACGACGACCGCAGCGACCGCGGCCGCACCGCCGCCAAGCGACTTGCCGAGCGTCACGATGTCGGGGCGGCTCTGGGCGCCTTGAAACGCGAACCAGCGCCCAGCGCGACCGGCGCCGGTGACGACTTCGTCCGCGACCCAGTACGAGCCCGCCTGCCGCGCGCAGCGCGCGACCTCATCCTGATAGGCGCCGTCGTAGTAGATGCCGCCCTGCGTGTAGTCGATGATCGTCGCCGCGGTGTCCGACAGCAGACGCGTGGCATCCGCCAGATATTCGCTGGGCGGGGTGTTGTTCGCGGGTCCGCCATAGATCGCGCCATCCGGCGCCGGCAGAATCCGCACCGGTGCCATCGGCGCCGGCAGCTTCGAGCCACCCGAATGCACCGCGAGACCGCCGTGCCATTGCGGCTGCACCGTCATGCTGCGCGACAGGCCGGTGATGCCGTGATAGGCGCGCTCGCGCGTCGCCAATGCAGATCGCTGCGTCAGCGCCTGGCAGAGCGACAGTGCCATGTCGTTGGCCTCGCTGCCGCTGATGCAGAAACGGACAGCCCCGACCCAATCTTCTTCGCCCTTGAACGCCGTGGTCATCAGATCGTCGGCGGCCTGTTCGCGGCCGACCCAGGTCCAGCCCTCGTTGACGACAGGTGTATCGGCCGCGCTGCGGATCGCCTCCACCATCGCGGGGTGACGGTGACCGAGACCGCCGCCGGTGTTGCTGCCGTCGATCAGCCTGCGGCCATCCGACAGATGGAAGTAGACGCCCTCGCCACCGACCACGGCCATCGGCGCGGCCTCGCCTGCATTCAATCCGGTTCGCAACAATCTGCTCATCGCGGGTCCCCTCACTCCACAGCCGCAGCGCCGTAGCCGCCGCCGCCGCACATCTCGATCGTGACGAGATCGTCTTGCTGCAACACCAGGTTCGACTTGCCGTCGATCGCGACATTCGCGCCCTGCCGGACCAGCGAGATGCGGCAGGCCTTGCCGGGCAAGCCGCCCTGCATGCCCCAGGGCGCGATCACCATGCGCTCGATGCAGGTGGTCAGATGCATCGAGGGCGCAAGGATGCGATAGGTGCGGACGGAGCCATCACCGCCGCGATGGGTGCCCGCGCCGCCGGACTGCCGGCGAATGGCCTGCTGCTCGAGGCGGATCGCGTAGTTCGCCTCGATCACTTCGACCGGGGTGTTTGACGTGTTGGACAGATGCACCCGGGTCGCGGAGCTGCCGGCCCGATCATGCCGCGCGCCCTCGCCGCCACCGTGAACCTCGTAGAGCATCTTCCACGACCCATTCTGCCGCGGTTCGGCGAAGAACAGCACGCCCGCGGTTGTCGCGCCGCCGGCCGACAGGCGCTCGGGAATGGTGTCCTGCATTGCGCGGAAAATCGCATCGACGATGCGCATGGAGGTTTCGTGGTTGCCGGCGGCTACCGACGCAGTCCAGCCCGGCTCCAGGATCGAGCCCGGGCGGGTGACGATGGTCAGAGGCCGCAGCGCGCCGGCATTCTGGTGCATGTCGCGCCCGCTCATGATGCGCGCGGCATAGGCGACGGCCGAGCGCGCCATGAACGGCGTCGTGTTGCAGAAATTGGAGACGCGGTCGCAGCTGCCGGAGAGGTCGAAGGTTGCCTCGTCGCCGCGAATGGTGATCTTGACGTGGATGCGCGCCGGCGCGTTGTTTTCGCTCCCGTCGTCGAGATAATCCTCGCCCTCGTAGACGCCGTCAGGCAGCGCGCGCAGCGCCTCGCGCATCTCGATCTCGGAGAGATCGTGCAGGCGCGACTGCGTCGCCGTGAAAACCGCCTTGCCGTGCTCGCGGCAGAGTTCGAGAATGCGCTTCTCACCTGCCTTGGTGGCCGCGATCTGCGCGAGCAGGTCGCCCTCGCCGGATTCAGCATCCCGGACGTTGGCCTTCAGCATCTGGACGATCGCTGTATTGAGGCCGGCTGAGGTTGCGATCAGCACCGGCGGAATCCGCATCGCCTCCTGGAAGGTGTCGATCGCCTTCGCAAAATAGCTGCCCGGCCAGGTACCACCGATGTCGGGCCAGTGCGCGAGGCTGATCGCAAAAGCGACGATCTCGCCCTCGAAGAAAACGGGCCGCACGACCTTGACGTCGTTGAGATGATTGCCGCCGAGCGCGCCGACATTGTAGATCACCACGTCGCCGTCGTTCAGGCTGTCGCGCGGCATCACCTTCAATAGCTCGGGAATGGTGTAGGCCATCGCGCCGAGATGGATCGGGATGTCGCGACCCTGCCCGACCAGACCGCCGTGGCCATCCGTAATCGCCGATGACAGGTCGCCGGCCTCGCGCAGCAAGGGCGAGCGCGCCGAGCGCGTCATCACCAGGCTCATTTCCTCCGCGGCGGCGGAAAGCCCGTGCCTGATGACCTCGACGACAAACGGATCGAGCTTCATGCCGCCCTCCGCGTCAGGAACAGGTTGCCGGCGGCATCCGGTCTGGCTTGCCAGCCGGGCGGCACCACCACTGTGGACCATGCGTCCTCGATGATCGCCGGACCGCTGACGATATCGGTCAGCGAGGCGCGGTCGATGATCGCAGTCTCGATCTCATGCAGCCCGTCGAACGAGCAGATGCGCTTGCCCGTGGACACTGCCCGCACCGCCGTCGCGGGGCGGCTCACGACGGTCGTCGACGGACGGCGCGCCTGCACCCGCACGGATTCGATGACGCAGGGCTCGCTGGTCGCATAGCCGAACAGCTCGTGATGCCGCGTCAGAAAGTCCTTCTTGAGCCTGGCCGCATCCAGCGGCAGCACGAACGGCACCGGAATGGCGTCATTCTGCGCCGCATAGCGCATCAAGGCCACGAGCTCGACCTGGATGTCCGCCTTGGCAACTCCGTTCGCGATCAGCGGCGCCGAGGCATCGTCAATGAGCGTCCCGATCCGTTCCGACACGCGGGCAAGATCGATGCCGTCGAGGGCGGCGCGCAGCGTCTGCTGCTGCAAGAAGCTGAAATCTGCGGTGAGGCAGCCCAGCGCCGAGAACGCACTCGACGCGCTGGGCACGACCACCTCTGCAATTCCGTAGAGATCGGCGAGTCCGGCCGCATGCATCGGGCCGCCGCCGCCGAAAGCAAGCAGCGTGCAGTCGCGCCCATCGATGCCGCGCTCGACCGTGACGCGGCGAAGCGCGCGGGCCATGGTCGCGTTCGCGACCTTGATGATGCCGAGTGCGGTTTCGGTCAGGCTGAGGCCGAGTGCACGCGCGATCGGATCGACGACGCGCTTCGCTTCCTCGATGTCGATTCCGATCCGGTCACCAAGTTTCGTCTCGGGATTGAGATAGCCGAGCACTGCATTGGCGTCGGTGATGGTCGGCTCAAGGCCGCCGCGGCCGTAGCAGGCCGGCCCCGGCTCGGAGCCCGCGCTCTCGGGTCCAACGGTCAAGCCACCCGGACCGTTGCGCACGATCGACCCGCCGCCCGCTCCGATCGAATGAACCGCAAGCATCGGCTGGCGCAGCGGCTTGTCGCCGAGCATGCGGCCGTCGGCCATCTCGGCCTGGCCGTTGACGATCAGGCACACGTCCGTCGTGGTGCCGCCCATGTCGAACGTCAGCATCCGCGACGTGCCGAGCTGGCGCGCGATGCTGACGGAGGCAGAGACGCCGGCCGCCGGGCCCGACATCGCCATCACCAGCGGCCGCCGCTTCACGGCCGAGATCGGGATCATGGCGCCGGCCGAATGAAACACCTGCAGGCCGGGGCCGATCGGCAGCCGCTGCTCCAGCTCGCTGAGATATTCGACCGCGATCGGCATCGCGGCGGCGTTGAACACGGTTGCCGATGTCCGCTCATACTCGCGAGCCTCGGGATTGACCTCGTGCGACAGCGAGACGTGGGCGACGACAGCCCTGAGACGCTCGCCCAGCATCTTTTCATGGACGGGATTGGCATAGGCGTGAAGCAGCGCGACCGCGACGCTCTGCACGCCGGTCTGTTGCAACCACGCCACCAGCCGCTCGATCTCCGCTTCATCAAGCGCCTTCAGCACCCGCCCTTCGTGATCGAGCCGCTCGGCAAGCCCAAAGCATCGCTCGGGCGGTACCAGCGGCGGTGATTTCGGGGGAATGTCGAGACGGTAGAGATCGCGGCGGCGATAGCGCGCGATCTCCAGCACGTCGGCAAATCCTTCCGTCGCAACCAGCGCCACCTTCGGCAGCCGGTTCTCGACGATGGCGTTGGTGACGCGCGTGGTGCCGTGGACGAAGCGCTTGACCTCGCTCTTGCGCAAGCCCACCGCCTCGATCGCCTCCAGCATCGCCTGAACCGGCGCGTCGGGGCGCGACGGCACTTTTGCGATCCGCGCCTCGGCGGAATCGCGCCGGATGGCAATGATGTCGGTGAAGGTGCCACCGATATCGGTGCCGACTTCCCAGTGATTTTCGGAAGCGCTCATGTGCGGGGATCAGCTGCGCGCAACGTCCGAGCCGGACGCGGGGTCCTTCCCGTCCATCGCAACGTCCAATTCCAAACCGGGAGCACTCATCATTATCCCCTCTCATGCCACCGACCGGGAGCGTGCGACAGAGCTATGGGCTCGGGATAGGGCCAGAGTTGTCGCAATCCGCTAGACCAGCCGATGACCGACATCGCGCGGTACAACATGGGCTGCACGTTTTGGTGCAGCGATGCCTGCGCAGAGTGCAGCCGAAAGCAGGCCGCTCCACGCGAGAAACGTGCAGCGCACCACGGATTTCTCCGCGTAGATCGTGACGCCCGCTGCACTGCAATCGGGGCTCTCAAAATCGTCTGTCTAATTTGCAGGCGATCGAACGGCGTTGCGGGATAGTCGCGTGCCTATGAGCTATGCACAGCGGTCGGCTCAGCTTCCCTTTATTGTACGAACAGTACGCGAGGATGTTGCCGCGCTGGATGGTGCGTTGCGGGAACCGCTGCCGATGCAAGCGGCGATTCTCGCAAGCAGAGGCGCAGCATCCTCGACATGCAGCCGTCCGTAGCCGAACACGAGGCCCTGCCGCGTCGGCTGCTCCAGGAAATTCTGCGACAAGGGCTGCACGTGGATGCCGGCCTGCTTCAGCACGGCGGCGGCCTCGCGATCGTTCATCCGCGCCTGCATCGCGTCGGTGAACAGCGCCACGAGGTGCAGCCCGGTGACGGCGGAGGACACGATCAGATCATCAGGCATTTGCGCGGCGATCGCTGCGATCAGAGCCTCGCGCCTGCCGGCATAGACCCGCCGCATCCCGCGCAGATGCCGCAGCAAATGGCCTTCCCGCATGAACTCCGCCAGCGCGAGCTGGCCGATTCCGGAGGTGTGCACGTCGATGCGGGCGCGGCCTTTGGAGAAGCCGTCGATGAAATGCCGGTTCGCGACCATGTAGCCGAGCCGCAGGTTCGGCATCATGATCTTCGAGAAGGTGCCGAAGTAGATCACCCGCCCCTCGCGATCGAGCGAGCGCAAGGACGCGATCATGCTGTCCTGGTGCCTGAACTCCGAATTGTAATCGTCCTCGATCACCCAGACGTCGTTCTTGTTGGCCCAGTCCAAAAGCTCGAGACGCCGCTCGAGGCCCATGCTGACGCCGAGCGGATATTGATGCGACGGCGTGACCACGATCAGCTTCGCACGCGGCGCGCGCCGGATTCCCTCCGAGACGACGAGGCCCTTGTCGTCGACGGGAATTGGAACGAGCTTCGCGCCGGCCGCCGTGAGCGCCCAGCGCGCCTCGACGAAGCCGGGCTCCTCGACCCAGACCTCGTCGCCGGGATCGAGGATCATCCGGCTGCAGAAATCCAGCGCGCCCGACGTGCCTGAGGTGACGACGACTTCCTCCGGCGAACAGACGAGACCGCGCACCGAGCCGAGAAAGTTTGCAATCTCGCTCCGCAAGCGCGGATGACCTTCCGAGGGAAGATCGAGGCACTCCTGCTCTTTCGGACTCTGCCAGCTCTGGCGCAGCAGGCGCGACCATTCCTTGAACGGGAACGTCGAGATGTCGGGGGCGCCGGGTGCGAACACGGACGGCCAATTGGTCTCGTAATCCAGGCCAAGCAGCGATTGCCAGCGCTTCGACACGTGGGCGGGCGCAGCCGCCGGCGAAGCGACGGATGGCGGCTCCGCATGCGGCGTCGCGACGGACGCCACCATGACGCTGCCGCGTGGTGTCGATTCAAGATACCCCTCGGCGTAGAGCAGGTCCCAGGCGGTCAGCACCACCGTGCGCGAGCAGCCCAATTCGCGCGCGATCTCGCGCGAGCCGAGAAACAGCGTTCCGGCCGGAAATGCGCCGCGCAAAATGCCGTCGCGGATATGGGCCGCGATCTGCAAATGCAGCGGCACCGCCGAATTCCGGTCGATAAGCATCCCGGCAAGGGAGACACGCTTGCTCGGGTGACGGCTGTTGTCCATGTTTTGCCTGTGAGGCAACGCAAGAGATCGTAGCCCATCGCAAATGGCGTAGGGTGGGTTAGCGTAGCGTAACCCACCTCTTTAGTTTCCGCGGAGACGGAAGAGGTGGGTTACGCCTTGCGGCTAACCCACCCTACGAGACTTCGTCTTACGCGCTCGCCTGGGTCACGAACTTCGTGTTCAGATAACCCTCGATCGCCTCGAGACCACCCTCGGAGCCGTAACCGGAATCCTTGATGCCGCCGAACGGCACTTCCGGCAGCGCGAGACCGTGATGATTGATCGACACCATGCCGCTCTCGATGTCGGAGCCGATCGCCTGCATCGTCTTGGTCGAGGTCGTGTAGGCGTAGGCCGCAAGCCCGTAAGGCAGGCGGTTGGCCTCGGCCACCACTTCGTCATAGCTGCGGAACGACGTGATGGGGGCAAGAGGTCCGAACGGCTCCTCGTTCATGATGCGGGCATCGCGCGGCACGTCGGTGATGACGGTCGGCTCGAAGAAGAAGCCTTCATTGCCGATGCGCTTGCCGCCGGCCTGCACCTTGGCGCCGCGCTGGACGGCGTCGGAGACCAGACCTTCCATGGCGTCGACACGGCGCGGGTTCGCCAGCGGGCCCATGCGGGTGTCCTTGTCGAGGCCGTTGCCGACCTTGAGGCCTTTCGCCGCCGCCACGAACTTGTCGACGAAGGGCTGGTAGACGCTTTCGTGCACCAGGAAGCGCGTCGGCGAGACGCAGACCTGGCCGGCGTTGCGGAACTTGTTGGCCGAGAGAATCTTGGCGGCATTGTCGAGATCGGCATCCGCGAACACGATCGCCGGCGCGTGACCGCCGAGCTCCATGGTGACGCGCTTCATGTGCAGGCCCGCGAGCGCGGCCAGATGCTTGCCGACCGCGGTGGAGCCGGTGAAGCTGATCTTGCGGATGATCGGATGCGGAATGAGATATTCCGACACTTCCGACGGCACGCCGAACACCAGCTGGACGACGCCGGGCGGAATGCCGGCGTCAGCGTAAGCGCGGACCAGCTCCATGCAGCTCGCCGGCGTCTCTTCCGGACCCTTGACGATGATCGAGCAGCCTGCGGCGAGCGCGGCCGAGATCTTGCGGACGGCCTGGTTGATCGGGAAATTCCAGGGCGTGAACGCCGCGACCGGGCCGACTGGCTCCTTGGTCACGAGCTGGGAGACGTTGCCCATCCGCGGCGGCACGATGCGGCCATAGGCGCGGCGGGCTTCCTCGGAGAACCAGTCGATGAGGTCGCCGGCCAGCATGGTCTCGCCCTGCGCTTCGACGACCGGCTTGCCCTGCTCCATGGTCATGACGGGGGCGATCTCGGCGGCGCGCGAGCGGATGATGTCGGCGGCCTTGCGCATCAGCTTGTAGCGGTCGAACGGCGAGGTCTTGCGCCAGATTTCGAAGCCGGCCTTGGCGGCCTCCAGCGCACGGTCGAGATCCGCCTTCGAGGCGTGCGGGGTCTTGCCGATCGGCTGGCCGGTGGCGGGATTGAGGATGTCCTCCGACTTGCCGGACGTGCCGTCGGTCCACTCGCCGGCGATGAACATTTGAACTTTCGGGTACATCCCAGGTCTCCTGCATGATTTCCACGGCAGCGGGATCGGCGCCCGCCGCCTAATAAGTGGGCGCAGAGCTACACCGAAAGACGGCCGGCGGAAAGGGATCAATGATGCCGCAGCAAGGCATCGCTGATCTTCTCGGCCGCCATGATCACGGGGATATTGGTATTGGCCGTCGGCAGCCTTGGCATGATCGAGGCGTCCGCCACGAAGATGTTCTCGCTGCCGATCAACCTGCCCTCGGGATCGACCACCGCCAACGGATCGGCCGGATCGCCCATGCGGCATGTCCCCACGGGGTGCCAGACGCCGAACACGCTTTGCCGCACGAAGGCTTCGAGGGCGCGGTCGTCCGCCAGCGTCGCCTGAAACGCCGTACCGTTGAGGAGCACGAGCCGGATCAGGAGTTGCCGGAGGCCGGCGGGCACGTCGAGCATCGGACCGAGGATGGAGGCAACGATGCGGTTGGCTGTGCCGTACCGGCTCAGCCGCTTGATGCGCGGAGAATAGGAGGCTGGAAAGAAATCGCCTGCCTCAGGGTTGAGTGCGGGATGAACGACTAGCCTGGCGAGCAGCCGGACGGAGGCGACCAGCCGTTCGAGATCGCGCGGGTCGGACAAGAGATTGAGATCGACGACGGGATAGGTCCTGGGATCGGGCGTCGCCAGCGTGAGCGAGCCGCTCGAATACGGCCGGTTGCACCAGAGGAAATAGAGCCCGAGCCGTGTGCCCAGCGCGTGCCAGCCGCCGCGGGCCGAAGCCGTGATGTACATGTCGGAGGCGTCGCAGCCCTGCTGTCCCGACGAGAAGCGCATGGCCGCAAAATTGGGGCGGCGCCGGGCCAGCGGCAGCCGCAGCCGGCGCGGCAGATACTGGCAGAAGGTCAGCGCCGGATGGTCGCGCAGATTGCTGCCGACGCCCGGGAGATCGATCGCCACGGGAATGCCGAGCGCTTGCAATGCTGCGCCCGGACCGATGCCTGCCCGCATCAGGATCGCAGGCGATTGCAGTGCGCCGGCCGTGAGGATCACGCGGCCGGCGCTGACTATGATCTTGCGCCCGCCACGCGCGACCACCACGCCGGTCGCGCGGCGGCCTTCGATCTGAAGCTGCTCCACCTCGCTGTCCGCCCAGATCGCTAGGTTCGGCCGCGCCCGCGTTGCCGCGTCGAGATAGCCGGCGGCCGTGGACACGCGCCGGTCGTTGCGATTGGAGAACGCCGGCGGAAAAATGCCGTCGTCGAATTCGGCGTTCTGATCCTTGCGCAACGGCAGGCCTGTCACCGACAGCGCCTCGCCGACAGCGCGGCCAAACTGCGGCATCGCTTCGCGCGCGATACGGCGGATCGGGATCGGCCCGTGCCTGCCGTGCAGCGGGCCGTCGAAATCGACATCGGTCTCGAGCTTGAGGAAATATGGCAGGACATCCGCCCAGCCCCAGCCGCGCGCACCGAGATCGCGCCATTCATCGTAATCGCGCGGCAGGCCGCGATTGGCCGACTGCACGTTGATGCTGGAGCCGCCGCCCATCACCCGGCCCTGCTCATAGGCCCGGATAACAGGCTTGCCCTCAACATTGCGACCGGCCGCCGCCGACAGGCCGGGCCAGATGTATTTGTCGCCGAAGAACAGCGTCATCGGATAGCTGTCGAGGATTTCGGGCGGCGTCGCTTCCGGCGGGGTATCCATCCCGGCTTCAATCAGAAGCACGCGCCGTTGCCCGTCAGCAGAAAGCCGGTTGGCGAGCACGCAGCCCGCCGACCCGCCGCCGACGATCACGTCGTCGAAATGCAGCTCATCCATTCCCGTCTCGTCGTGCAATTCGATGGATCGGCGCGGCCTTTGCGGCCGCGCCGATTTGGCTCAGCGGAAGTTGCCCTTGGTCTCGGGGATCACGACCGCGCCGATCAGGTAGATCACGAACACGCCGACCGCGAAGTAGGCCAGCGACATCGGAATCTCCGCGGGGCTTCCGCTCACCAGCGAGACGAAGGTCGGCATCATGCCGCCCAGCGCAAAGCCGATGTTCCACGACAGGCCCGTGCCGCTCGCGCGCAGCGCGGTCGGGAAACGTTCGTTCAGGAAGATCAGCACCGGCGCGTAGCCGGCATTGCCGATGAAGGCGATGGCGAGCGCGTAGAGCGTGATCTGTGTGGTGTCCTTGGTGGCCGCGAGGTTGAGATAGCACAGCGGCAACAGCACCGCCGCGAGGACACCGATCAGGAGGAACGTCTTCTTGCGGCCGATGCGGTCGCTCAGCGCGCCGACCAGTACCGCGGAGAAGAACGCCGAGACGCTCGCGCCCATCAGGATCAGCGACGAGGTCTGGTTCGGAACCGCGTTGATGACCTTCAGGAAGCTCGGCAGATAGCCCGAGGTCAGATAGTAGCCCGCGCCGCCGCCGAAGGTGATGAGCAGGTTGACCAGCAGCACGCCGCGATACTCGCCGGAGAACACGTCCTTGACCGGCGCCTTCGAGACCTTCACCTGCTTGTTGCCCTGCTGGCGCTTGAGCTCCTTGAAGTACGGGGACTCCTCGAGGTTGCGGAAGATGAACCAGCCGAGCAGCGAGCTCAGCAGCCCCGAGAAGAACATGAAGCGCCAGCCCCACACCGCGAAGGCATCGCCGGGGAAGACCGACGACGTGATCAGGAAGATGAAGGACGCCAGCAGCGCGCCGATACCGGCGCCGCCACCGCCGACCAGGCCCGACATCGCGCCGCGCCAATTCGCCGGCACCGATTCCGTGCCGATCGTATGGGTGGACGCCACGACGCCGCCGACGAAGATGCCCTGCACCAGACGCAGCACCAGGAAGATGATCGGCGCGATCACGCCGACCTGCGCAATGGTCGGCAGCAGGCCGAACGCCGCCGTGCTGAGGCCGACGCCGACGATGGCAATCAGCATGGCCTGCTTGCGGCCGTGCACGTCGGCGTAATGACCAAACACCGCCGAGCCGAGCGGACGCATCAGCAGCGTGACGGCGAACGAGCCGTAGACCGCGGCCAGCGACAGCGCCGCATTGCTCGACGGAAAGAACAGCGCGCCGACGACCGGCGCCACGTAGAGCAGAATGAACAAATCGAACAGATCGAGTGCCCATCCGAGCACCGATGCGATGATCGCATTGACCATCTGCTTGTTATCCGCCGATGCTTGCGCACCCGCGACCGGCATATCCATCTCAGCCATGTTGTTTTACCTCCCCCGTTTGAATAGGGCCGCGGTCCGCGCCATTGCGAACCGCGGCAGTTTTGTCGCGTATCAGCGCCCGGTGAACTTCGGCGGACGCTTGGCGTTGAAGGCCTCGACGCCCTCCTTGAAGTCTTCCGACTGGCGCAGGCGGCTGTAGCAATGGCCTTCGAGCTCGATGGCGATGGCGAGCGTCGAATCCTCGGTGTCGTTGAGCAGCTTCTTGGCGGTGCGCTGGGCCAGCGGCGAGAAGGTGCGGAGCTCGTCGACGAGCTTGTCGGTCGCCTTCTCCAGCTCGGCATCCGGCACGCATTCGGTCGCAATGCCCCACTCGTAGGCCTGCTTGGCCGAGATGCGCTTGGAGCGCATCACGATGTCCTTGGTGCGGGTGATGCCGACCATCTTCTGCAGGCGCGCCGAGCCGCCCGAGCCCGGGATCTGGCCGAGCTTCTGCTCCGGCAGCGCGTATTGCGTCGTCTCCGAGGCGATGCGGAAATCGCAGGCCAGCGACAGCTCGAAGCCGACGCCAAAGCAATAGCCGCGGTTGGCGACGATGACGGGCTTGGCGCAACGCGCGGGCGCGGCGATGTTCCAGGCGAGCTTGGACACATGCTCGGGGCTCGCTTCCATGAAGCCGCCGATATTGCCGCCGCTGGAGAAATGCTCCCCCTCGCCGCGCACGACGATCACGCGGACGCGCGGATCCTCGTCCAGCGTCTCGAAGGTCAGGCGCAGCTGGTCGCGCTGCGGCATCGCCACGACGTTGTAGGGCGGACGGCCCAGGATGATGTCGGCGCGCTCATGCGCCTCGTCGATCTCGACCTTGAACCCGTCGAGCTTGGCGAGCCGAGGGTCAGTGAATGTATAGGGTGACGGCATGTTGTCTTCCTTCTGTTGATTGTTGATGGCTGTGATGATCAGGCGGCGTCCGATGGCGGCAGGCGCTCGGCCTCGTATTCTCCGGCGACGAGCAGGCGCCGCAGCAGCTTGCCGACCGGCGATTTGGGAATCGCGTCGACGAAGACGTAGCGGCGCGGCCGCTTGAAATTGGCAAGGCCCGATGTGCGGCAGAACTGCTCCAGCTCGACCTCGGAAACGGCACGGTTGCGCTTGACGAAGGCGGCGACGACCTTGCCCCACTTCTCGTCGGCGACACCGACCACAGCGACCTCGTCGACCGCCGGATGCAGCGACAGGCAGCTCTCGATCTCGACCGGCGAGACATTCTCGCCGCCAGTGATGATCATGTCGTCGACACGCCCGGTGACGAAGAGATCGCCGTCGGAATCAATGAGGCCGGTATCCCCCGTAAAGTACCATCCCTCGCGCAGCGACTTGGCGTCGGCTTCGGGCCGGCGCCAGTAGCCTTCGAAGGCCTCGTCGCCGGCGAGCGTTGCGATGATCTCGCCCTCCTCGCCGACCGCGGCAAGCTCCGCGATCGACTTCGCGCCGATGCGTACGACCTTGACGTGCTGGTTCAGCCCCGCCTTGCCGGCCGAGCCGGGCTTTGCCGCCGCGTTCTGATCGATCGTAAAGGTGTAGATCTCGGAGCTGCCGTAGTGATTGACGAACAGCTCCGGCTTGAACGCCTCGTTCAGCTTCTTCAGCAGGCCATCGGTCATCGACGCACCGGCGAAGCCGAGCTTGCGCACGCTGGAGACGTCGGTCTTCGCGAAGGCCTCGTGATGGACGAGGTCGTGGTAGAGCGTCGGCACCAGATAGAGGTTGGTGATCTCCTCCTTCTCGATCAGCGCCAGCGCCTGGCGGCTGTCGTAGCGCGGCAGACAGATGAAAGTACCGCCGATCAGCGACATAGCCAGCAGCGAGCGGACGCCCATGGTGTGATAGAGCGGCATCACGCCGAGCGTGCGCTCGCCGCGGCCGTAGAGATTTTGCGCGACATGGGCGATCGCGGCCGCGCGTTCGGCACGGTGCCGGCGCGGCACGCCCTTCGGGCGCGAGGTCGTACCCGACGTGTAGAGCATGATCGACCAGGCATCGGCGCCGACGCGCGGCTCGGCATCCGGCGCGCTGTCCTTGACCAGATCGGCGAAGCTGGTCGCCTCGCCTGTTCCGGGATCGACGAATATACGCAGCAGCTTGCCCGATAGCGCGGAGCCCTGCACCGCCTCGGCGGAGACGTCCTGATAGACGATCGCGCAGGCTTCGGCGTTCTCGATGCAATAATCGAGCTCGTCGGCCTTGGCGCGCCAGTTGATCGGCGTGATCACGAGGCCCGCGAACTGGCAGGCCCAGTGCAGCGTCGCGGCCTCCCAGCGGTTCTGCAAGAGCGTGACGACGTGATCGCCGGGCTTGAGGCCGAGGCGCTCGAGCGAGGCCACGAGCGCGGAAATCTTGTCGTACCATTGCCGGTAGGTCAGGCGCAGATCGCCGTCGACCAAGGCAATGGCATGGGGATCGCGCGCGGCGCTGGCCATGAAGCTGCTGGCGAGATCAAGCATCTGACGTCTCTTTTTTGGATGAAGTGAGCTCTGCGGCGGCTTCGAGGGCCGCCTGGATGATCGGGGTGTAGCCGGTGCAGCGGCAGATATGCCCGCTGAGGAGATCGCGGATCTCCGCCTCGGTCGGCGACGGGTTGTTCGCGAGATAATGGTCGAGCGACATCAGGATACCGGCCGTGCAGAAGCCGCACTGGAGCGCGTGGTTGCGGCGGAACGCCTGTTGCAGCACGCCGAGCCGGTCGGCGGAGGGCGCGAGCCCTTCGACCGTCCTGATCTCGCAGCCTTCGACCTGCGCGGCGAGCGTCAGGCAGGACCGCGTCAGCATGCCGTCGACGACGACAGTGCAGGCGCCGCAGACGCCGTGCTCACAGCCGACATGGGTGCCGGTGGCACCCAGCTGGTGCCGCAGGAAATCGGACAGCAACATGCGCGGCTCGGCTTCTCCCTCGACCGGCTTGCCGTTGAGCGAGAAGCGGACGGCATGGCGCTGCTCTGCCTTGAGACATGTCATTGCAGCACCTCGCCGATCAGGTCGCGGCCGATCATGCGTACGAGGTCACGGCGGTAACGCGCGGTGGCGTGGACGTCGTCACGCGCACCAAGCTCGTAGCCAAAGGCATTGAGGGCATCATCGAGCGCAGTCCCTTCGAGCCGCGGCCAGTCCCGCGCGGTGGGTACGTCAGCAACGCCGCCAACGGCGAGCCGCACACCCGTCGGCGTCTTCATGGCGGCGCAGGCGACGATGGCGAAATCGCCATGACGGCGCGCGACCTCACGGAACGCGAAGCGTGATCCCTTGGTGACCGGCAGCGAGATGCCTTCGATCAGTTCGTCGTCGGCACGCGCCGTCAGCATCATGCCGGCGAAGAAGTCTTTTGCAGCGACACGGCGACGCCGTTTGGCGCTGCGCAAAAGCACCTCGCCGCCAAGCGCGACCAGCGTCAGCGGCATCTCGGCGCTGGGATCGGCATGCGCGAGCGAACCGCAGATGGTGCCGCGGCTGCGTGTCTGCATATGCCCGACCCAGGGCAGCGCCAGCGCCACCAGCGGCAGCGCTTCGGCGAGATCAGGCCATGCGAGGAGATCAGCCTGGCGCACGCCGGCGCCGATGACGACGGCGTCGCCCTTCCGCTCGATCTGGCGGAGCTCCTTGAGACGCATGATGTCGATCAGCAGCTTCGGCTTGGCGAGACGCATGTTGAGCATCGCCATCAGCGACTGCCCTCCGGCAAGGACGCGGGCGTCGCCGCCTTGCTGCGCGAGCCCTTCGAGGACTTCACTGATGCTCCCGGCACGGAGATAGTCGAATGCGGGCGGCTTCATCGGCGCCCTCCGAACAGGCTCGAGAGCTTCGCCAGCAGGGCGAACAGCGAGAAGCCGCCGCCCGTCGCGCCACCACCACCGGCCTTGCGGGCCAGCGCGGTGAAGAACTGGCCGATGATCACGCGCGTCGCACCATCGAGCAGACGGCCGCCGATGCTGGCGACCTTGCCCCCGATCGCCGCGTCATAGCTGTAGGTCAGCCTGGTTCCGCCACCGCCGTCTGGCGCCAGCGTGATCCGACCTTCGGCGCTGCCGAAGCCGAGCGCACCGGTGGCGCCGCCGCGCAGAGTGACCGCGCGCGGCGGATCGAGATCGAACAGCTCGACATCGGCGCGATAGCGCCCGGTGACGGGGCCGATGCCGAGCGTGACGTCGGCGCGGAAATGCGTGTCGGAGACCTTGTCGACGCGCTGACAGCCGGGAATGACGGATTGCAGCGTCGCGGGATCGAGCAGCATCGCCCAGACCTGCTCGGGCGCGCCCTTCACCGAGGCCTGCCCCTCGCCCCGCAGCCGGCGATCGCCTTCACGCACGGGCGCGGCCGTCGCGCCGCCTGCGGGAGGCGGCGGCTCGTCGCCGCGCACAAGCTCTGCGAGCCGCGCCGGCACGAGCGGTAGCGTGAGATCGGCGACGCCGAGCGCATCCGCGACTGCATTGGCGAGGCACACCGGCGTCGACATGCAATTGCCCTCGCCGACGCCCTTGGCACCAAGCGGCGTGAACGGCGACGGCGTCTCCATGTGGATGATCTCGGGCTCCGGCACCTCTGTCGTGGTCGGCAGCAGATAGTCGGCGAGCGTCCCCGTCAGGAAACTGCCGTCCTCGGCATAGGCATATTCCTCGTAGAGCGCGGCTCCGAGCGCCTGCGCAAAGCCGCCGCGGATCTGGCCGTTGACCATGCCGGGATGCAAAATGGTGCCGCAATCGTGCATGGTGACGTAGCGATCGATCCGCGTCTCCAGCGTCGTGCGATCGACCTCGACGCCGCAAAAGTCGAAAATAAAGCCGTGGCAGAGCGAGGAATTGATGCGGTCGTCCTCGTCGGGCGGCGTCAGCTCAGGCGGCGTCCAGAACACGGTTTCGCGGATGGTCTGGCCGGCATCATCGGGCAGCGAGCCCGGCGACCAATGGCTGAGCGCGGCAACCCGCGAGAACGCGATCCGGTTCTCCGGATTGTGCTTTGAGGCGACGAAGCCCTTTGCGAACACGATATCGGCGGCTTCGACATTGAGTTGGCTCGCCGCAATGCGCGCGAGACGGCTCGCAACGCGCTCAGCGGCCAGCTTTGCCGTGCCGGCCACGGCGGCTGCGAAACGGCTGGCGTAATTGCCCGATGCGATCGACCAGGCGTCCTTGGCCGTGTCGATCTCGGTGTTGACGCGGATGTCCTTTGGCTGAAGGCCGAAGACGTCGGCGACGACCTGCGACAGCACCGTGCGATGGCCCTGCCCCTGCGGCACCGAGGCGACGTGAACGGTGACGCTTCCGACCGGATCGAGCCCGACCGTCGCGGTCGCCTGCGCACCGTTCTTCGGCCCCGCCTTGCGGCGCTCGGCGGCGGTGAGCACCGTCGTGATGTAGCCCATGTTGGAGACGCTGGGCTCGACCACCGCGGTGAAGCCAATGCCGTAGAGCCGCCCCTGCGCCCGCGCCTCATCGCGGCGCGATTTAAGCTCCGCGAGCCTGCCCTGCTCGACCGCGCGCGCGACGGCTTCCTGGTAATTTCCGGAATCGAGCAAGGCGCCCGTCGCGGTGCGATAGGGAAACGCGCCCGCCTCGATCAGATTGCGCTTGATGACATCGAGCGGATCGAGGCCGAGGCCGATCGCGATCCGCTGCACCAGACGCTCCAGCGCGAAATAGACCTGCGGTCCGCCAAAGCCACGGTTGAGGCCGGTCGGCGTCTTGTTGGTGACGACGACGCGGTTGCGGATGCTGACGTGACGGATGTCGTAGGCACCGGTCATGTTGCCGTGCATGCGATAGAGCGTCGCCGGCTCGGGCGCGCGCAGGTGAGCGCCGCAATCCTCGACCTGGTCCCAATCGAGTGCGAGGATCTTGCCGTCGCTTGCGACCGCCGCCGACAATGTCGTCGCGCGGTTGGTCGCCGACACCGACGCGGTGAGATGTTCGAGCCGATCCTCGATCCACTTGACCGGCCAGCCCGTGACGCGGGCAGCAGCAGCGATCAGCACGATGTAGGGAAACACGCCCTGCTTGACGCCAAAGCTGCCGCCGGAATCCGGCGGCGTGCGCAGCCGCAGCCGGTTGCCCGGCACTTTCAGCGCGCGCGCAATGACTGTGTGGATGCTGAACGGGCCCTGGAAATTTGCGAGCACCTCGTAGGCATCTTCGCCGGCATCGTGCGAGGCGACGACGCCGTAGGTCTCGATCGGCGTGCAGGAATTGCGGGGATAGCGGATGTCGACGGAGAAACGATGCGGCGCATCCGCAAAGGCCTTCTCGGGATCGCCATAGCGGAACGCGCGTTCGCTGGCGAGATTGCCGGGAAAGCCGTCATGCAGCACCGGTGCGCCCGCCGCGATCGCACCAAGCGGCTCGACGACGGCGCCGCGCGGGCGATATTCGACGTTGATGAGCTCGGCCGCGTCTTCCGCGAGGGCGCGGCCGGTCGCAACGACCACCGCCACGGGCTCGCCGACATAGCGCACGCGGTCCATGGCGATGGGCCAGCACTCGACCGGAGCCTTCACGCCGACGACGAGGGTTGTGGTGACGGCCTTGACGTCCTCGCCGGTCAGAACCGCGGCAACGCCCGGCAGGTTCCTCGCGGCTTCAGCATCGATCGAGAGAATGTCGGCATGCGCGTGCGGCGAGCGCAAAATCGTCGCCTGCAGCGTGCCGGGCGCAACGCCGAGATCGTCGATGAAGCGGCCGCGGCCGCTGAGCAGCGCGGCATCCTCGACGCGCTCGATCGAACGCCCGACCCACGGCTCGTCGCCACTTCCCGGATTTGCGGATTTGACCGCCTGCAACATGTCCCGGCATACCTCCCGACGCGTTCTTTGACGCGACGGTGACAGATGTCAGGACGGGGGATGCGGGGGCCATACCGCCCACTCTCACGACTTACCAAATCGTCTCATTCGAGAGCGTGCAGCGCAATATCGGCCCGCAAGACTCAACCTGCAAGACGCGAGACGTTGCGAAACTCGCGCGGGCTGACGCCGGCATGATCGCGGAAGAAGCGCGTGAAATGCGCCGGCTCCGGAAACCCAAACCGCTCGCTGAGCTCGCCGAGCGGCGTATCCTCGCGCATCACGGCATCGAGCGCACGCTCCATGCGAACGACGTTGAGATAGATCTTTGGCGAGACGCCGAGCGAGGTCTCGAACAGGCGGAAGAACTGCGCGCGCGAGAGCCCTGCGCCCTTCACGAACTGATCGACATTGGCATAGGAATCGTTCACCCGCATCGCGTCCATGGCGCGGCGGATGCGCCAGTCGCAGCTCACCGCGCTCATGCCGCGGATCGAGGTGGGGAAACTGCGCCAGGGCGTGAAGCGCTCGATCACCGCGATCATCAGGTCGGACAGCGTCTGCTCGTGCGTGCGCACCGCATCCGGATTCGCCATCATTTCAGCCGCCAGATGCAGCGTGAGCTGACGAATGCGCGGCGACACCTCTCCCGACGGCCGCTCGAAAAAGCCCGGCGCGCCGCTCGCGGCCCAGCCGGGACGGAACTCCTTCAGCCATTCCGGCTCGATGTAGAGCGCCATGATGAGCGTGCGCGGACGATTGGCGTCGTGCACATAGGCATGCGGCTTCCAGCCGTCGACGAGAACGGCGGCGGTATCCGTCAGCGGCGTGACCTGGTCCCCGACCATGAACTGCGTATCGGCGCCCTCGACCTTGAGCAGGACGTGGCAGTGATGATGGGCGTGGCGGACCAGCGAACGGTCCATGTCGAGCAGAGCGACCCTGCCGAAAGCGCCATGAGCGATGCGCAGGGCCGTCGACATCAGTTCCGTCCTCCCGGCATTGCGCCGCAAAATGGTTGGCTTATTCGCGCGGCACTATAGGCAGCACCGGCTTCATATTCCAACCGCGCACAAAGACGCAAGTTGCAGGCGGGCGGTAATCCGCTCATGTTCGCGCCTCCGCAAGAAGGCGCGCGACCGCCGCGCTCGGATCGGCCTGCAAAGCGGCGGCGAGATTCACGTCCTCCTCGCCCTTGACGCGAATGCGCTTGAAGGCGAGCTCGGGTGCGCTGACGGGCGCGGTCGCATCCAGGCCCATTTTGGCACTGATGCCGTTGTCGGTGGTCGGATCGAGTTTTGAGCCGAGCGCGCCCGCGACCACCATGAGGTCGCGGTCGGCCTGGAATCGCGTCGCCACCGCCCATTCGATCTCCTCGGATGAGGAGATGTCGACGTCCTTGTCGACCACGATCACCTGCTTGATGTCGTAGTGCGCGCCGAATGCGCACATCATGACGTTCTTCGGCTCGCCATCATTGGTCTTGTCCATCTTGATCGCGAGATGGTAGCGGCAGGTGCCGCCGCGCGTGAGACGAACATCGAGCACATTGGGGAAGCTGCGACGCAGATGCTGGAGCAGCGTTGCCTCGCGCGGCACGCCGCCGAGGATGAGATGCTCGAAGCCGCCGCCGACGATGGTGTGAAAGATCGGCGCCCTGCGATGCGTGATCGCATCGACCTCGATCACCTCGCGATTGGCGCGTGGGCCGTAATATTGGGGGAATTCGCCGAACGGTCCTTCCGGCTCACGCACGCCTTGCAGAATGCGTCCTTCGATGACGATCTCCGCATGGGCGGGAACGCGTACCGAATTGGTGCGGCACTTCACGACATCGACCGGCGCGCCGAGCAGCGCGCCCGCGATCGCCATCTCGTCCTCGTCCAGCGCGGCGATGGCTTGGGATGCCAGCATCAGCGCCGGATGCGCGCCGATCACGATTGCGATCTCCAGCGCCTGGCCCAGCTCTTCGGCGAGGCGATAGTAAGAAAACGTGTGACGCGGCAGCAGCAGCACGCCGATGCGGTTCTTGCTGGAGATCTGGCAACGGTGGATCGAGACGTTCTGAACGCCGGTCTTCGGATTGCGCGCGATCAGCAGGCCGGCGGTGATGTAGGGACCGCTGTCCCGCTCATTGTGCTTGGGCACCGGGAGTTGGCGGAGCAGATCGACATCCTCATGCACGACCTCCTGCACCGGCCCGCTCACGACCTCATGCGTCGGCAGCGGGTTGCTTGCGGCAGCCAGGAACCGCGGCAGCAGCTGGTCCTCGCTCACGCCGATGGAATCGGCCACCCAGTCGCGGCCGGCAAACAGATTGGCGACGACGGGAATCTCGTGCCCGTCGGGGCGCGGAAACAGCACCGCGCTGTCGCGCTCCAGCCGCTTGGCGATTGCGGCGAGTTCATCGGCCAAACCAATGCCCTCACGGGCGATAGCGAGCTTGCCGCGCTCGGCGAGGTAGGCGAGCCAGGCGCGCAGATCTAACGGCGCCTTCGCGCCCGCCTTGGCCGGAGTTTCCATTTGCATGTAACGGGTCTTTCCTTGCGTCTTCAGGTCAGGGCGCAATCTTGCGCAGCGACGGCGAGCGGCGCTTGAGCGCCTCGTCCTCGCCCCAGCGGCGCACCACGCCGATATCGATGTCGTAGAGGTCGAGCACACGGCCGACGGTGTGCTCGACCATATCTTCGAGATTCTCGGGTTTTGCGTAGAACGCCGGCACGGGCGGCGCGATGATCGCGCCCATCTCCGACAGGGCGGTCATCGTCCTGAGGTGACCGGTATGCAGCGGCGTCTCGCGGACCATCAGCACCAGGCGACGGCGCTCCTTCAGCACGACGTCGGCGGCGCGCGTGAGCAGCGTCGTGGTGACGCCGGAGGCGATCTCGGACATCGAGCGCATCGAGCACGGCGCCACGATCATCCCGGCCGTGCGGAACGAGCCGCTCGATATTGCGGAGGCCATGTCGTCGTTCGCGTGGAAGACATTGGCGAGCTCCCTCACCTCCGCGATCTTCAGGTCGGTCTCGTAGGCGAAAGTCAGCTCGGCGGTCTTCGACATCACCAGATGGGTCTCGACGCCGGCATTGCGCAGAAGCTGCAGCAGGCGCACGCCATAGGTGACGCCCGAGGCGCCGGAAATGCCGATGATCATCCGCTTGGGGCTGGCGTCCTGCATATTTATGATTTTGCTCCCTGGGGGGACCGCGCCCCCTCGAGCGGCAAGACTAGGCAATCCAACCCATCACCACAAATAATGATTGATTATAACATTCATCATCTGAGATGATGGCCCGGAGCAAGATCGGCGAAGAAAGGCCAGGCCCGTGGAACTCAGGCAGATGCAATATTTCCTGTGCCTGGCCGAGGAGAAAAACGTCACCCGTGCCGCGCGCCAGCTCAACATCGTTCAGCCCGCACTGAGCATGCAGATCGCCAAGCTCGAAGCCGAGCTCGGCCAGAAGCTGTTCGATCGCAGCGTGCAGGGCATGACGCTGACCAGCGCCGGCGAAGCTTTGGTGCGTCTGACGGCGCCGATCGTGCGCGACGCCGAATATGCGCGGCAGGAGATGGCGCAGCTCGGCGGGCGCATCTCGGGGCGCGTCTCGGTCGGCCTCATCACCTCGGTGGCACAGAGCACGATGGCGAGTTCGTCCGCGGCCGTCGCCAGCCGCTATCCCGAGATCACGCTGTCGGCCTGCGAGGGCTACACCGAGACGCTGGTCGACTGGGTCAACACCGGCCAGCTCGATTTCGCGCTGATCAACGTGCCACGCCGGAAGACGCCGCTGGCCGCGCATCACATCATGGACGAGGAGATGGTGTTCGCCTGCCGCAAGGACAGCCCGCTCAGGCCGCCGGCAAAACTGCGCTTCGACCACATCGCGAATTTCGACCTGGTGCTGCCCTCCAAGCGCCATGGCCTGCGGCTGATCCTGGACGAGCACGCCGCGGCAATCGGCATCGACCTGCGGCCGCGGCTCGAGCTCGACACCCTGCCCGCGCTCTGCGACGTCATCGCGACCACCGATTTCGCGACGGTGCTGCCGACCATCGCGCTCCGGCAATCGCTGGCAGGCGGGACCATCCGGGCGCATCGCTTCGACGCGCAGCGGATCGTACGCTCGATCGCCTGGGTGCATCATCCGCGGCGCGCGGTGTCGGTCGCGGCCAAGGCCGTGCTGGACGTCATCAGCCACGATCTGGCGCAGGCCGCCGCCGCGGCGAGAGAGTTCGTGGAGCCCTCCTCCAGCGGCAAAGGCGCTTCGTCCCGCAAGGAGCAGCGCAAGCCAAGGAAGCGCGCCGGTTAGAACCGATCGAGATTAAGTCTCCCTGCGTTGAAAGTCGCGATCGCCGGCCAGATATTGCCTGTGCCCACTCCTCGCGTCCGGACCGACCATCGCCCGCCATGCCCTTCTTCCGGCTCAACGACGACCATTTTCTCCCCGACGACCTCGGGGATTTCGACCCTGAAATCGTGCCGCGCACCCTTGCCGCCTTCGGTGGCCGCATGGTCACCAAGGGCATGGAGCTGGCGATGCACGCGCATCGCAAGGACGAGCTGGTCCTGACCTTGCGCGGCATCGTCAGGCTGGAGGCCGGGCACGGCGTCTGGATCGTGCCGCCGCGCTGTGCGGTGTGGATCCCCGGAAATGTCCCGCACAGCGTGAGCGTTATCGGCGATGTCGAGATGCATTGCCTGTTCATCGAGCCGGAGGCTGTGCCGGCGTTGCCGCGACAATGCTGCGCGCTGTCGATCTCGCCTCTGCTGGCGAGCCTGCTGGTCCATGCCACCCACATGCCCGTGATGTACGACGTCGACGGCGCCGACGGACGGATCGCCACGGTGCTGCTCGACCAGCTCGCGGTCGCGCCGACCGAGGAGCTGCGCTTCCCGATGCCTGTCGACATGAGGCTGCGCCGCATCGCGAGCGCGTTGATGGAGCATCCGTCCGATCGCGCCACGATCGACGATTGGGGCCGGCGCATCGCGATTGCTCCCAGAACCCTCACCCGCATCCTGCAACGCGAGACAGGCATGAGCTTTGGCCGCTGGCGCCAGCAGCTCCACATCCTGATCGCGCTTCAACGCCTCGACCAGGGTGCCTCGGTGCAAGCAGTGGCGCTCGATCTCGGCTATGAGGGCGCGAGCGCCTTCGTCACCATGTTCCGCAAGGCGCTCGGCAAGCCGCCCGCGCGATATCTGGCCGAGCGCCGCGCACACTGACCGGAAATCGCAATCGATTGTCCCGTTCGCGGAATGCGGCCAAACGCACGATCTCGTATCCAGGCTCCGAAGCGCGGGTGGCGCATTGCAAGGGAGCCGATCATGATGGATTCACTCAGCACGGGCCTGGTCGCCGACGTCCTCGATCGCCTTCACCAGGAGGCGGAGATCGCCGATGCGCCGCTGATGCAGGCGCTGGTCGATGAAGCCGGCAGCCGTGAGGAGTTGATCAGCCAGGCCATTGCGGCCGAGAGCCGCAATCTCAACGCCGTCTACCAGAACTATGCCAACAATTTCCTGAGCGTCTCGCCGCGGTTCGGACGCTTTCTTTATATGTGCGCCCGCGCCTGCAAGGCGAACCGTATCGTCGAATTCGGCTCCTCGATGGGAATTTCGGCGATCTATATGGCGGCCGCGCTGCGCGACACGGGCGGCGGCCGCCTGATCGGGACCGATCTCGAGCCCGGCAAGATCGAGCGCGCCAGCGCCAATGTCGCCGCCGCCGGGCTCTCCGACTTCGTTGAATTCCGGCTCGGCGATGCCCGCGAAACGCTGGCGTCCGGCCTTGGCGAGATCGACATGGTGATGCTCGACGGCGCCTTCACGCTCTATCTTCCCATTCTCCAATTGCTGGAGCCGCAATTGAAGCCCGGCGCGCTGATCGTCGGCGAGAACGCGTTCGAGGAAGCCTCCGGCTATCTCGACTACGTCAGAGATCCCGGGAACGGCTATCTCTCGCTGTCGCTACCGTTCGACCCCGGCCGCGGCAACGAACTCACGATCAAGACCAGATGATCCGCAGTGCCATGAAACCTGATTAATGGGAGCCAAGCCTTGAACGAGCCCGGCCAAGCGCCGCAAATCTCCGAACCATCGCAGGCACCGCAAGGACGGGTCACGCGAATGCTGCTGCGGTGGCTGATGCGCCCTGCGCGCGCCGCCGCCATCGAGACACTCTCGCCGTGCTTTCGGCTCATCGAGCTCGAAGGCGACGCACTCAAGGACGTTGCCTGGAGCGCCGGCCAGAAGGTCCAGGTCGCGATGGGCTCAGGCCTCAGCGCGCGCACCTATACGCCGATGTCGTGGAACGCAGGCAGCGGCAGGACGCGACTGCTCGCCTTCGCGCATGGCGATGGCCCCGGCAGTCGCTGGGCCAGCGGTTTACGCGAAGGCGATACCTGCCAGTTATTCGGTCCGCGCCGTTCGCTCGATCTTGCCGATCTGGAAGCGCCTGTCATCCTGTTCGGCGATGAGACCTCGTTTGGCCTCGCGGCGGCGTTGCGCGACAATTTGCAAGCCGGCGGTGCGCTCCACATCTTTGAGACCACTGATGTCGTGGAGTCGCGACAAGTGCTGGATGCCGTCAACCTCCGCGAGGCGAGATTGGTCGCTCGCAGCGCTGGCGATGATCATCTCACGACCGTTGAAGCGGAATTGCTGCGCCTCGCTGCAAACGGAGCGCAGTTCGTCCTGACCGGCAAGGCGTCCTCGATCCAGCGAGTCAGCCGCGCGCTGAAGGCCGCGGGCGTTGCATCAGCGCGGATCAAGGCCAAAGCCTATTGGTCACCAGGCAAGACCGGGCTCGATTAAGGCTCATCGCGCTCGGACAAGATGTCGCGCCTCCCGCAAAATGAGACGGGTTGGTAAGTTTTGAGACGAGGCGGCATGACGGTCGCATCGGCCTGCTAACTACGGTCCAGGCGCAGAAAATCGCGACCTGGCGCTCATCCCCGACGTCTCTTGTCCCGGACGATCCCTCGGTTCGCAAAACAAGACACAGTCGGGAGATCCAGTCCGAGATGACACGGTTCGGTCGCAGCAAGATCACAGACGCCGCTCAGCAGCAGAGCGAGGGATTTCGTCCTGACCGGAGGTCGCTGCTCGCGCTTGGCGCAGGCGCGGCTCTCGCCGCCACCGGGCTGCGTCCCGCACACGCGCAAGACTATCCCGCCCGGCCAGTCCAGGTGCTCGTGCCCTTTGCCGGCGGCAGCGCCAGCGACGTCATCACGCGGATCCTGCTCAATCGCATGTCCACGTCGCTCGGACAGGCTTTCGTGGTCGACAACCGCCCCGGCGCCGGCGGCAATATCGGTACCGCGGCCGCGGCGCATGCGGCCCCGGACGGCTACACATTGCTGATGAGCACTTCCGGCCCGCTGGCTGCGAACAAGTCGCTCTACAAGGAGCTGCCCTACGATCCGCTGAAGGATCTCGCCCCGATCGGCCTGTTCGCGACGATGCCGAATGTCGTCGTGATCAATTCGAAGCTGCCGCCGAAATCGCTGGCCGAGCTGATCGAGTACGCCAAGGCGCATCCGCGGGAGCTGAACTACGGCACCGTCGGCGTCGGCTCGTCGCAGCATTTGTCGGCGGCCTATTTCGAGCAGCTCACGGGCACCGAGCTCACGCACGTTCCCTACCGCAACATCGCCGCCTACACGCCGGACTTCATCGCGAGCCAGGTCCCGCTCGGCTTCCAGCTGTTGCCGAACGTCCTCGGCCTGATCAAGAGCGGCGATGCGCGCCCGCTCGCGGTCGCCAGCGACAAGCGCATGACGGCGCTGCCTGACGTGCCGACCGCGTCCGAGGCCGGGCTGAAGAATTACGAGAGCGCGGCCTGGCTTGCGCTGCTTGCGCCGGCGAATACCGACAAGGCCGTCGTCGACAAGCTCTATAAGGCGATGGTCGAAGCCGTGAACGATCCGAAAGTGCGCGCCCTCTTCGTCGAGCAGGGCGCCGAGCCCTTGGTGATGGACCCGCAAGGCCTGACGAACTTCATGACGTCAGAAACCACGAAGTGGGCCGGCATCATCAAGAAGATCGGCATCGAGCCGATGTGACCAGTCACATCGGGTCGATGTGACGCTCACACCAGGCTCGACTTGCCGCGGCTGAGCACTTCGCCCGCACCCTTGTCGCCGACGATCTTGCCCTGCTCGTACACCACGCGGCCCCGCGCGATGGTGGTGACGGGCCAGCCGGTGACGTCAAACCCCTCCCACGGCGTGTAGTCCGCGCCGTGGTGCAGATCGGCCTGTCGGATCGTCTTCTTCAGCTTCGGGTCCCACAGCACGATGTCGGCATCGAAGCCGACGCCGATCGAGCCTTTGCGCGGATAGAGGCCATAGATCCGCGCATGGTTGGTCGCCGTCAGCTCGACGAATTTCTGCAAGCTGATGCGTCCTTTCGAGACGCCCTCCGAGAACAGGATCGGCAGCCGGGTCTCGACGCCGGGAATGCCGTTCGGCACCCAGCGGAACGAGGTGCGTGCATTCGGCGTCAGCTTGCCCTTGGGATCGTCATAGCGGAACGGGCAGTGGTCGGACGAGAAGGTCTGGAACACGCCTGACGTGATGCCCTCCCAGATCGCCTGCTGGCTCTCGGCATCGCGCGGCGGCGGCGAGCAGACATATTTGGCGCCGGTAATATCCATGTTCAGGCCCTTCATGTCGTCGGCCGTCAGGGTGATGTATTGCGGACAGGTCTCGGCGTGTACGGGCAATCCCCGCTGCTGGGCCCAGCGCACCTGCTCCATCGCCTCGCGCCCCGAGACATGCACGATCATGATGGGAACGCCGATCACCTCGGCATGGCTGATGGCGCGGTGCGTCGCCTCGCGCTCGACGGCCTGGGGCCGCGAGGTGCCATGATAATAAGGCGCGATGTGGCCGTCGCGCTCCAGCCTGGTGGTGAGGAAACGGATGGCGTCGTAGCCCTCGCAATGGACCATCACCAGCGCCTCCTCGCGGCGCGCGACCTCGAACACCTCGAGCAGCTGCTTGTCGCTGAGCACGAGGTCGTCATAGGTCATGAACACCTTGAACGAGGTGTAGCCGTCCTTGACGAGGGCCGGCAGCTCCTGCCCGAGCACCACGGCGGTCGGGTCCGAGATGATGAGATGAAAGGCGGTGTCGATGTAGCACTCGCCCTCGGCGAGCTTGCGGTAGTTCTCGACGCAGGTTCGCAGCGACGTGCCCTTCTCCTGGAGCGCGAAGGGCAGCACCATGGTGTTGCCGCCGGCCGCCGCCGCGCGCGTTGCCGAGGCAAAATCGTCGGCCATCACCACGTCAGGACCTTGAGCCTGGGAGATATGGACATGGCTGTCGATCCCGCCCGGCAGCGCCAACAGACCCGTCGCGTCGATCTCGCCGGCCGCGCCCTCGATTCTATCGGCGATGCTGACGATGCGGCCGCCGCGAATGCCGATATCGGCGCGAAACTCGTCGCTGGCCGTCACGATGGTGCCGCCGCGGATGGCGAGATCGAGTTGCGTCACATGCCTCTCCGTCACTTGATGATCGCAGATGTCTGGAAGATCCGGCCCCACCCGGCAAGGGCCCCGATGTCGCCACCGGCAAGCTCCAACGTCCGCCACAGCGTGACCGCAACCGAATCCAGTACGGTGACGTTCAATTCCTGCTCGAGCGAGGATGCGAGTGCGGCGCCGTCGAGATTGGTGCAGAGGACGACCACGGCATCCGCGCCCTCCGCCGCGACGGCGCGGATCATATCCTCGATCGCTGCAGGCGTGACCTCGCCGAAGGAAAAGTTGTCGCGCAGGCCGAGATGCCGCTCGGCATGCGGGACGATCCCCTCCTCGGCCCAGACATCGCCGATACGCCGTTGCACGTCATCCGTATAGGGTGAGACCAGGCCGACACGTCTGGCGCCGATCGCGCGGACGGCATCGATGCAGGCGAGTGTGGAAGTCGTGGCCGGGACACCGGTCCGCGCCGTGATCGCTTCGCAAAGGCTCTTGTCACGGCCGACGCCGAGCCAGCTCGCCGACGTGCCGTTCCAGGCGATGGCGTCGACCCTGGCGTCCGCCAGCAGGTCCGCTGCCAGCAGCATCACCGAGGCATCGAACTGGTTCAGCGCCGCGGCATCGAGCGAAATCTCGGTGACACGGAAGCGCGAGAAATGCGCGGTGACGCCGGCCACGCCATGCAGCATGGAATTTGTGACGGGCTCCAGCACCGAGTTGGACGACGGCGTGATCATGCCGAGCCGCTTGCGCTGAATTGACATCGATCACGATCGTCCCGTTGGCAGAGCGCACCGCTCCGCTCGTCAGACGATCATCGTCGCCTGCCATCGCCCGCGCAACCCGCAATTTGCATGCCGCATATGATTTGTCCGAGACGCAGCTCAGGCCACGAAGGTCAATCGCAGGCGCCGCCAGCCGATGACGATGCCGGTGACGGAGAATACCAGCCCGAGCAGGCAGAGCCCGACGACAAAGGCATCACGCAATCGCGGATGCGCCATGAGAACGGGAAAATCGAGCGTGTGAAGCGCGCTGTAGACCCAGCGATAAGCCCGCCGCGACGAATCCAGCCTTTGCAGCACGCTGCCGTCGGCACTGTCGACGTCGAACCAGACGTCGCCGCAGCGGGCGCGGTAGACGGGGGCACCGGGAACGACGGACTGCGCGGGATAGTCGTCATTGTCGGCGAGAATGGACGGTAAGTCGCAGCCCGCGACAAGGCGTGCCGTCAATCCCTGAACTTCGTCGGTGCTCAAAAATCGCGTTTGTCCCTCGTGGGACGCGTCCCCTGCTCCGATCAATGTCTGGGAACCGAGAGCGGACCGATCGCGGCGGTAGGCATTGCCGTTGAAGGCGAACCATTCGATCTCCCGGGCCGATGACGATATCGGCCGGCGATCAAGCCATGACGCCGCGGCCCAATCCGACGGCGCATTGACCACGCTCGCTTCGGAGGCCGTCAACTGGCCGCGCGAGAACAAGCGCCCATGGTCCATGGAAAGCCAGCCGCTGAAAATCCAGGTCAGCACGAAGACTGTTACCGCGAGGCCAGTGAGGTGATGCAGGGCATGCCAACCGCGATAAGGCGTTGGGAGGCCGCGTCCTCGCATCCTGATCCGCACGATCCCGAGCACCGCGCCCAGCAAGGCTGCAATCAAGGCCAGCAGCGACAGCGTCCAGACGACGCGGTCCCACAGCGCCCAATTGCTGCGCAGGATCGTCGGATAGATCCAGTGCAAGACGCTGCCGGCGAGGTTCCAGCCGCGCTCGCTTCGCGTGCTATCCAGGACGATCTCGCCGGTGAGCGACGAGACATAGAGCTCCGTTCCGGCGGCATCGCCGAGGGTGACGCGAAACAGCGGCCGATGACGGTCAAAGCCGTTCGGCACGCTCCATTGGTCGTAGTCCGAGAGCGCGGCGATCGATGCCCGTGCGGCGTCGAGCCCGCGTTGGCGGGCATGGCCCCGCGCGATACCGAGTACCACGTCCTCGGACATCACCGATGCGTCCCGTCCGTCCGAAGCATGGATCGCGCGGACACGCGCCCGTCCCGACACGACAAAGACCGGTCCGTCGCTTCGCTGGAACAGGCGAACGCGCGTGGCATCGTCGACCCCGCTCGCGGACACGGCATCGGCGACAGCAATCTTCGCGTCTCCGCGATCCACCGGCGCGAGTCCGGAAAACCGCTCCGCCTCCGTCAATGACGGAAACGGAACGAAGTGCATCACGATTCCCGTCGCGAACCACATCGCGAACAGCAGGCAGAACGCGATCCCGAGCCAGCGATGCAGCAGGACGATCGCGCTCATCATGTGGTCAGCGCCCTACCATTTGAACGCGGCCGAGATCTCGTAGGTGCGCGGCGCGCCCAAAAGGATCTGGTCGGGATAGAACGGATCGCCCCAGATGGCGTAGCGCTTGTCGGTGATGTTGCGCACGCGGAAGGCCAGGCGAGCCTGATCGACCGCATTGAACACCGTCTTGGGGATATCGACGAAGGCATAGACGTCGGCGACGGTATACGCCTTCATCGTCACGACGTTGGCATCGGTGTTGTAGCGGTCGCCGATATGGCGGCCGGTGATGCCGAGCTCCACCGGCCAGGGCGTGAAGAACCGGTACGACGCGCCGGCATTGGCAACGATGCGCGGCACGTTCGGCGGCGTGTTGCCGGAGAACGAGCCGCCGGCAAAGTTGTAGTCGGCGTAGCGCGCATCGACATAGGCGATGTTGGCCCACAGACGCAGCGGCTCGATCGGGCGCACGGCCGCAGCAAGCTCCACACCCTTCGACTCCTGCCGTCCCGCAATGTTGAGCGACTGGCCGCCGGCTGCTGCATAGACGTTCTTGCGCAGGATGTCGTAGGCCGAGAACGACCATTCCGCCCTGTTGTCCCAGAACAGATGCTTGACGCCGGTCTCGTAGGTCCGCGCCGTCGTCAGGTCGAGCGGCTGGGTCGGTCCCAGCAGGAAGATGTTGTTGGCGGAGATGTCGGCGCCGGTGGCGTACTGGCTGAAGAAGGTCAGGCCGGGCACGGCTTCCCAAGTGTAGCCGATGCGACCCGTCACCGGTGCCCAATCCGTTGTGAACGGGAAGCCTGCTTTCACAAGGCCGGCGGAGTCGGTCGAATTGCGGTCAAGCCCGATATGCTCGACGCGCAGGCCGCCGATCAGTGCGAAGGTGCGCGTGAGCTTCAGCCGGTCCTCGAACGACAGCGCCTCGTTATCGATGCGGGCGGTCTGCTGCTGGGTCGTGAGCAGGCCGTAGTAGCCGCGGGCGGGATCGACCAGCGAGACGGAGTCGCCGGGGAAGTTCGCGGCACCCGGCCTGACAAAGTCGAGGTAGCTTGACGACAGCGTCGTGACCAGCCGATTATCGAAGCCGGCAATATTCGTGTCCCAGGTCAGGTCGGTGATATTGCCGACCAGTCGCTGACTGTGCGCCACATAGAAGCGCTCGCGATCGACCAGGTTCGTACCGGAATTAAACGCCTCAACTTCGTTGTTGAACCACGTGCGCTCCGCACCGTAGCCATAGGCTTGGCTCTTCAGCGTCAGGTCGGGCGCGAGCTTCAGCTCGAATCCGCCGCGCAGCCACACCTCCTGCGCGACGTTGCGATTGTCGAGGACGTTGTAGTTGGTGTTGAAGGTGCGGTCGTCGATGGTGACCGCGCCGAGATTTGTTTTGTTGTAGTTCGAGATATAATTTCCGGAGACAATCCCCGTCGTCGCATGCGACCCGCTGAAGGCGATCGGCACCAGCGGCGCGCCCCAATAGGCCTTGGAGCGGTCTTCGCGATACTCGATCGCGCCCCAGACCTTGAGGCTGTCGGAGATGCGGTAGTTGAGCTGGCCCGACACATCGAACGTCTTGGTGTTGGTGTCGTCGGCAAAGCCGTTGAGCGAGGAACGGCTGATGTCGAAGCGGTAGTCGAGGCCCTGCACATTGGTGCTGCCGCCGGAGCCGTAGTGCGCACGGAAGGAGTTCAGCGAGTCCCAGGAAAAATCGGCTTCGTTGCGGACCGGTCCCGTATGCGGCGCCTTGGTGACGAAATTGATCGCGCCGCCGGCAGCACCTTCGCCCGACATCACTGAGGCCGGACCTTTCACGAATTCCACGGCTTCGAGATTGGCCGTGTCCGTGATCCGCGATGTCATATTCTGCGGACCGATCTTGATGCCATTGTAGAGCGTGTTGATCTGGCTATTGGTGAAGCCGCGCATCGAGAACGCCGCAGGCTCGGCCGGATTGTCGCCGGACGTCACGCCGACGGCGCCCTGCGCCGTCTCGGACACGGTGCGATAGCCCTGCTCGCGCATGGTTTCCGACGAGATCACTTCAACGGTTGCGGGAATTTCGTGCACGGTCAGGCCGAGCCGCGAGGCGCTTTCGGCAACCACATTGGTATTGAGCGGCGTCTGCGCCGTCGCGGCAGGCACGACAGGCTTGGACGCGGCCGCCGCGGCAGCGGACCTGCGCGTTGGCGCGCGGCGTGCGCTCTGGGCTTCGCGACCCGCTGGCTTCGCTTGCTTGCGGGGTTGGGCGGGCGACACCTCGACCGGCGGCAGGGGTTCACGGGCCTGCTGCGCCAGGGCGGCGGGCATATCAGCGGATACAAACGATGTGAGTGCAGCGGAAGCGAGCAGGAAGCGGCGCAGTCGTACAAGACGGATGGAAGACACGGTTTTGGAACCTCGGTATGACGTCAGTGGCACGTCACAGCGAACCAAGGTCCCATCTTCCGGCTTTCAGCCTTCCGATGAAGCCGAATGTCTGTACTCCCCGACCGACATCTTCGCGTGTGACCACGGCTGACGGCAGGTCTCCTGGCTCGCGGGTCAATACCTTGCGTCGCCTTCCCGGGACCGAGATACCCAGTGGCTCGTGATGCAAGATTCGCCGCTTACAGTTGCGGGGGCAGCCGCGGCATTGGGGACAAAATCCCCGCACCGCATTCCCTTTTCATCCCCTCTCGGGGAAACCGTCGCGAGCATCTAGGATTACGATGCAGACAGAGTCAATGTACAAGCTGCGGCGTTATTGCCACAGCGACCAACTTCCTTGGAGACGAGCATGGAAGGCGAGACCTTCCTCTGGCTGATACGTCATGCGCCCGTCGACGGCATCGCGGGGACCATCCACGCAGCCGACGCGCCGGCCGATCTTGGCGATCGCGCGCAACTGGAGGTCCTGCGGCAGAAGCTGCCGCAGGATGCTGCGTGCTTTGCGAGCCCGGCACGACGCACGGTTGAGACGGCGCGCGCGCTGGGACTCGAACCTGTGCAACTGACCGAATTCAGCGAGCAGGATTTTGGCGACTGGACCGGCCGGCGGCATGACGAGCTCGCCGCCACCGGTGGCGAGACCTATGCGCGGTTCTGGAGCGCGCCGGCGCATGGACGGCCGCCGGGCGGCGAAAGCTTCGAGGATCAGGTCGCGCGCGTCCGGCTGGGTCTGTCACGGATCGGAGCCGGATCAGCAACGCTCGTCGTGCACTCCGGCACGATCCGCGCCGCACTCTGCATCGCACTGGATCTGACACCACAAGCGGCCCTGCGCTTCGTGATCGACCCGCTGTCGCTGACCCGGATCGACCGGCTCGCGACCGGTTGGCGCGTCGTCTTCGTCAATCAGCGCGCGGCTTGAGCCGGATCAGGCCGGGCGATCCGGCACATTGGCCTGCGCGAAGGTCGCCATGCCGTTGTGAAGGCTGCACGCGAGCCGCACCAGCGGCAGCGCGATGGCCGCGCCCGATCCTTCGCCGAGCCTGAGATCGAGGCTGATCAGCGGCTGCACATTCAGCGCACGCAGCACCAGTCGGTGCCCCTGCTCCGCCGATTGATGCGAGGGCAGCAGGAACGGCTGGCACGACGGGTTCAGCCGCGCGGCCGCAAGCGCCGCCACCGATACGATGAAGCCGTCGATCAGCACGGGGATGCGGCGCTGCGCGGCCGCGATGATGGCACCGCAGATCGCCGCAATCTCGAGGCCGCCGACGGCGCACAGGATCTTTTCGGGTGGAGCACTTGCGATGCCATGATGCGCGATCGCGGCATCGATCACGCGCGCCTTGTGCGCGCGGCCGGCCGCGTCGACGCCGGTACCGCTGCCCGCGACCTCGTCGGCACCCATCCCGAGCAGGCTCGCCGCAATCGCCGCCGCCGTCGTGGTGTTGCCGATGCCCATCTCGCCGAAGATCAGAAGATCGGGCTGATGGGCCTCCGCGCGCGCGACGGCGCGCTGGCCGGCTTCGAAGGCGAATGCCAGCTCCGCAGCGGTGAGCGCAGCTTCCACGCTGAAATCGCGCGTGCCGCTGCGCGGCTTGTCGATAACGATTCCCGCCATCGCCTCCCGCGCCAGCGTGCCCGCGTCGACGATTTCCAGGCTGGAGCCGAGCTCACGCGCCAGCACCGAGATCGCGGCGCCGCCAGAGGCAAAGTTCGCCATCATCGCGATGGTCACTTCCTGCGGATAGGCCGACACGCCCTGCGCGACGATGCCGTGGTCGCCGGCGAAAACGATGATCGGGACGCGCGCGGCACGCGGTTCTCCGGTCGCCTGCAGGCCCGCAAGCTCGATCGCGAGCTGCTCGAGCCGGCCGAGCGCGCCGGCCGGCTTTGTCAGTTGCGCCTGCCGCGCGACCGCCGCCTCGCGATGGACCGCGGAGATCTCGGGGCACTTCTTGTAGACCCATTCGGGGAGCATGCTGCCTCGCTTACGGCCTGCGCTTGAGAATGTAGCTGTCCATGATCCAGCCGTGCCGCTCGCGCGCATCCTGTCGCGCAGCGACGATGCGCGGACCGACGTCGGCGAGTGCACCGGACATGACGATCTGATCGGGCATGCCGAGATAGGCGCCCCACCAGATGTGAAGCCCGGCTGGATCGAGCGACTGGAACGCCGTGCCGCCGTCGAGCATCACAACCACGGTATCGACACCCTGTGGCCAGCCGCCCTCGCGCAAACGGCGCCCTGTCGTGACGAGAAAAGGCTCGCCGATGTCGTTGAGCGGCAGCGCATGCGCCGCGCACAGCGCCTGAATCGAGGTGATGCCGGGCACGACCTCGATCTCAGGCAAGGGATTGAGCCGGCGCGCAATGCGCAGCGAGGAATCGTAGAGCGAGGGATCGCCCCAGATCAGCAGCGCAACCTTGCCTTCGCTTCCCAGATGATCCGCGATCGTCTGCGACCAGGCCGCCGCAACGGCATCGTGCCAGTCATCCACGCCCTTGCGGTAGTCCGCATCAGTTGCGTCGCGCACGGGAAGATCGAACTCGGCGATGCGGGTCTTGTCGTTTGCCAGCACATCCGCGCAGATCGTGCGCCTGAGATCGGCGAGATCGGACTTCGCTGTGCCCTTGCGCGGGATCAGGACGAGATCGGCCGCGTTGATGGCACCGATCGCGGCGCGCGTAAGCTGCTCGGGATCGCCGCAACCGATGCCTATCAGGGAGAGCGTGAGCATCGCGAGTATCAGGGGCGGCCCTCACGGCCGCCCCTGGTCTCTCAGGCTGCGTTGTGCAGGCGCGGTGTGACGAGGCCGGGCGCGGTGACCCCGCGCAGCGACTTCGCCAATGCCAGCACGGCGAGATCGGCGAGCGGCTCGATCACGATGACCAGCGCATAGGACGCCGCGAACGTCGCGATGCTGGCGAGGTTGCTCATGGCAAAGCCGGAGCCATAGAGTGCCCAGAACGCCACCCAGGCGATCACGCCCGCCTGGTAGGTCGTCGAAAGCGCCAGCGCCTGACGATACTTCAAGTCGACATAGGCGGTGTTGCGCGCAATGATCCGCGAGGCGATCGCCTGGATCGCAAACAGCGGCACCAAAAGTGTCGTCACGTTCATGCCATATTGCGGCAAGTCCGGCGGCTCGAAGAACACGCCCTGGAGCAGCAGGCCGAACGCGAGGCCAAAGGCCGCGGGCGCGGCGCCGAACAGCAGGAACAAGGTCGAGCCCAGGATGAAGTGCACCTCGGAGACGCCGACCGGGAAGTGCGGCAGGATCTCGAAGAAGACGAAGACGAGGCCCGTGGTGACGAGAGTGCGCGCAGCAAACGAGCCGATGCCCTGCTCGCGCACGGTCTCGACCGCCAGCTTCAAGGCAACGCCGCCTGCGGCGATGCCGGTTGCGTAACTCAATACAAGCTTGGCGCCCGTCACTACCCCGGGTTCGATATGCATGGCTCAGATCCTTCCTGCCGTCACACCCGACGGCCTTGGCCTCAAAACGTGCAGGGCCGGTCTCCTGGCTCGCGGCTCACTGGGGTTCTCCGGCCTTCCCGAGCCTTGCGGCCCAGTGGCTGATCGAAGTCCCTCACCGCTTACAGTCGCGGGGGCGGCTGGGGTTTTGGGCGCCGCAACTGGGTCCGCCCACCCCCATTCCCGATTATGCTCCGGCGCTTTGCGCCGCGTCGAGCACCATGCATCCCATGTGTGCCCCTTTCGCAAGCCGGGCGTCAAGGGGCGAAGGGCGGCCGGCGCCGTCACGACGGATAATCCCCCGCCAGCGCACCGAACAGGATCACGGCCGCCGTCGAGGCTGCGCCGCCTCGCGCAAGCCGTTCGGCCAGCTCGGTCACGGTGGTGCGGATCAGCCGCTCGTCCGGACGGCCGAGGGATTCGGCGAACAGCGCCGGGGTGTCCGCGGCGAGGCCGTGCTCGATCAATTTTGCGGCAAGCGCCGGAAAGGTGCGCCGGCCCATATAGACGACGGTCGTCGCCTCCGGATCGGCCAGCGCCGCCCAGTTGAGGTTTGGCGGCAGTTCGCCGGTGACGTCGGCCCCGGTCACGAACTGCACCCGGCGCGAGGTATGGCGCCGGGTCAGCGGAATGCCGGCTTGCGCCGCCGCAACGCAGGCGGAGGTGACGCCGGGAATGATCTCGTAGCCGATGCCGGCCTCGCGCAGCGCGTCGAGCTCCTCCTCCAGCCGCCCGAAAATGCCGGCATCGCCGGACTTCAGCCGCACGACGCGCGAGCCGGTTGCGGCATAGTCGACCAGCAAGCGGTTGACGTGGTGCTGCTTGGTCGAGGGCCGCCCTGCCCGCTTGCCCACCGCGACCAGATTGGCGCCGGGCCGGGCCAGATCGAGGATCGCGCCGGAAGCAAGATCGTCATAGAGCACGACGTCGGCATCCCGCAGCCGCGCGGCGCCCTTGAGCGTGAGAAGCTCGGGGTCGCCGGGGCCGGCCGAAATGAAAGTGACAAAACCGCTCACCGATCCTCCGCGATCAGATGGAAGAACGTGCCGGTGGCATGGTCCCGGCGCGAGCCGGTCTCGGCGATGACCGCACCCGTTGCATCGTGCACGACCGCCAGCGGCGTATCCGGCTGCGCGACGATCGTCGAATAGTGGAACTCGTGACCGCGCAGCCGCGCGCCGACCTGATGCCCCGGCATCGGGGCTGCGAGCGCAGCGAGACGATATCCCAGATGCATGCGGCGCTTGGCAAAGCTCGTCTCGAGGCCAAGCAGGCCCGTCATCTCGTGGCGAATGCCGTCGGCGTCGGTCAAAGCGGTTCCCAGCACCATATAGCCTCCGCATTCGCCGTGCACCGGCCGTGTGTCAGCGAAGGCGCGCAGGCCGCTGCGAAAGTGCGCATTGGCCGCGATTGTGCCGGCATGCAGCTCGGGATAGCCGCCGGGGAGCCAGCATACATCGGCGCTGGCATCGGGCGCTTCATCGGCAAGCGGCGAGAATGTCGAGATCTCGGCGCCGGCCGCGCGCCAGGCTTCCAGCATATGCGGATAGACGAAGGAGAAGGCTGCATCGCGGGCCAGCGCAATGCGCTGGCCGGGCGGCGTCACATTCAGACCATTTGCGGCCGGTTGCGGCGACCAGCTGGCTGCCGAACGCAGCACCGCATCGAGATCGACATGTTCGGCGACGAAGCGCGCGGCCTCGTCGATCAGCTTGCCGATCTCGGCCTGCTCCTCGGCCTGTACCAGGCCGAGATGCCGCTTCGGCAGGCTGATCTCGGCATGGCGTGGCAGCGCGCCGAACACGGCGATGCCGGCATCGTTGAGCGCGCGGCGCACCAGGTCTTCGTGGCGCTGGCTGGCGACACGGTTGAGCACGACGCCGGCAAGGCGCACACCCGCGCGATAGTCGCGAAGGCCCGCGGCAATTGCGGCGGCCGTCTGTGCCTGTCCGGAGGGGTCGATCACCAGCACCACCGGCCAGCCCAGCATCTCCGCGATATCGGCGGTCGCGCCGGTGCCGCAGACGCCGCGCGCGGCAACGCCGTCGAACAAGCCCATCGAGCCTTCGGCGAGCACGACATCGGCATCGGTGCCGCGGCTGACGAGATGCGCGATCGTCCCGCGGTCCATGGCCCAGCTATCGACATTGACGGAAGCACGTCCCGTGGCGGCAGCATGGAAGGCGGGATCGATGTAGTCGGGCCCGCTCTTGAAGCACTGCACGTTCAACCCGCGATTGCGCCAGGCGCGCGCGAGCGCCAGCGTCAGCGTCGTCTTGCCGACGCCGGAGGCAGGCGCGGAGATGACGAGCCCTGCCGGCATCACGATGCCTCCGGAAAGCGCGGCTCGGCGCCAACAGGCCGATAGCGGCGATCGTAATCGGCGGCATAGAGACGACTCTCGTCGAAATCCGTCGCGCCGAGCGTCCTGCCGACCAGGATCAGCGCGGTGCGCTCCATCTCGCCAGCAACAGCAGAATCGATCGTTGCCAGCGTGGCGCGGACGATGCGCTGCTCCGGCCAGCTCGCACGCCAGACGATCGCGACCGGACAATCCGCGCCGTAATGCGGCGTGAGCTCGGCGACGACGTTGTCGAGCAGGTGGATCGACAGATGGATTGCGAGCACCGCGCCGGTCGCGGCGAAGGCGGCGAGCTTTTCGCCTTCAGGCATCGCGCTGGCCCGGCCCGGTGTCCGTGTCAGCACCACGGATTGCGCAAGACCCGGCAGCGTCAGTTCAGTCTCCAGCGCCGCCGCTGCCGCCGAGAACGATGGAACGCCCGGCGTCACCGTATAGGGAATACCGAGCGCGCGCAGGCGGCGGAGTTGCTCGCCCATTGCCGACCAGATCGAGAGATCGCCGGAATGCAAGCGAGCAACATCCTTGCCCTCGGCGTGCGCGGCGGCGATCTCCGCCATGATCTCGTCGAGCGACAGCGGCGCGGTGTTGACGATCCGCGCACCGGGCGGGCAATGCGCCAGTACGCCCTCAGGGACCAGCGAGCCGGCATAGAGGCAGACCGGACACGCCGCGATCAGGTCGCGGCCACGCAGCGTCAGCAAGTCAGGGGCGCCCGGCCCCGCACCGATGAAGTGCACCGTCATGCACCCTCTCCTTCCGCGATCGCCGCCGTCGCGGTGCGATCCTGCGAGACCGCCCGCGTCGCAATCAATCGCGCGCGCGGGCCGGCCGCAGCGAGCGCCGCGGCTTCAGCGACCGATCCGGTACCGAATTTTTCCGCGACGAGCTTCGACTGCGTCGGCGTCTCGATGCCGGCCAGCATGTCGGCCGGGACAGCCATGACCGGCACGCCGCATTCACGCGCGAGCTGCTTCAGCGCCTCCGCATCGGCTTTCTCGCTGACAGTCGCGACCGCCGCAAGGCCTTCACTGCCACCGGCTGCCAGCAGCGCCTCACGCAGCGAAGCCAGCGTGACATCCTTTCTGAATCCGAGCCCGGCGACCTTCATCGGACCGCACTCCACTGCACCACGGGACGCGCAGCCTCCCAGGACCGGTAGCGGCCGAGCGGCCCGGCATGCGCGATCTCGACCCGCATCAGCTCGCCGCCGTGGCGCTGATGCAGCTCGCCAAGCAGCGCCTCCGTCTCCAGCGTCACTGAATGTGCAACCAGCCGGGCACCCGGCGCAAGCCGCGACCAGATCGCGTCGAACATCGCGCTATCGAGACCGCCGCCGATGAAGACGGCATCCGGCAGGTCCAGCGCAGCGAGAGCTTCGGGCGCGCTCCCCCCGATGACGGTGATCCGATGCGCCAATCCGAACGACGCTGCATTGCTGCGAATGTTCGCCGCGCGATCCTCGCGCGCCTCGATGGCGATCGCCGTCCCGCCGCACAGCGCCCACTCGATCGAAATCGAACCCGAGCCAGCGCCAATGTCCCACAGCCGCTCGCCCGAACGCGGCGCCAGCGCCGAGAGCGCGAGCGCCCGCACCGGCCGCTTGGTGATCTGGCCGTCATGGACGAAGAGATCGTCCGAAAGTCCCGAACTGCGGGGAATGCCCTGCGCGCCCTTCGCCTCAATTGCCACTGCGACCAGGTTTCCAGCGAGATCGCCGGCAAAGCGGTCCGCACGATGCTCTTTGAGGCTTTCGCGTGGGCCGCCGAGCGCGGCGAGAGTCCAGAATACCGAGGCCCCCCATCCGCGCGCGCTCAGCCATTTCGCGAGATCACCGGCGGCTTTCCCGTCGCGCAAGAGACAAATGATGCGCGCGCCATTCGCCAGATGCGGAACGAGACGCTCGAACGGCGCGGCGTGGAGACCAAGACAGGCAACAGCTTCGAGGCGCCAGCCCAGCCGCGCGGCAACAAGAGAAAACGTCGACGGGGCTGAATGGGCAACCCACTCGCCCGTGTCGAGCTTCTCGGCAAGACTTGCACCCGCGCCGTGCCAGAAGGGATCGCCGGAGGCAAGCACCGCCGTCGGCCGGCCACGGCAGCTCAGCACGACATCTGCGTCGAACGGCACCGGCCATGGGCGGCCGCGGCCGCTCACGCCGGCAAGCGCAAGATGCCGTTCACCGCCAAAGACGGTTTCGGCGTTAGCAAGCGCCTTTCGGCTTGCTTCCGACAGCCCGGCAAGGCCATCTTCGCCGATACCGATGATGGTCAGCCAGGGATCAGCCATGCCGCGCGCCCTTATTCTGGGCGGAATTGCCGATGCGAGCGTGCTCGCCGCGGAGATCGCGCGCTCGCGCATCGACGCCGTCTATTCCTATGGCGGCCGCACCCGCCTGCCTGCCGATCAGCCGCTGCCGACGCGCATCGGCGGTTTTGGCGGCGTGAGCGGGCTGACCGATTACATCCGCGGCGAAGGCATCACGCATGTGATCGACGCGACGCATCCCTTCGCGGCCGAGATGAGCCGCCACGCGGTCGAGGCCTGTGCGGACACCAAGACGCCGCTGATCGCACTGGAACGTGCGCCCTGGACCAAAGTGCCCGGAGACAACTGGATCGAGGTCGCGGATGTCGACGCCGCAGCCGCCGCGCTTCCCGAGGCGCCGGCAAAAGTGTTCCTCGCCATCGGCCGCCAGCACATCGCGCCGTTCGCGACCAAGCCGCAGCACGCCTACACGCTGCGTTTCGTCGATCCGCCCGAAGCAGCGCTGCCCTTCCCGGCTGACGTGATCGTATCGCGCGGGCCATTCATGCTCGACGGCGAGCTCGAGATGATGCGCGCGCGCGGCATCGCGTGGATCGTCGCCCGCAACTCCGGCGGCGACGGCGCGCGCGCCAAGATCGACGCGGCCCGCAGGCTCGGCCTGCCCGTGATCATGATCGCGCGGCCAAGACTGCCCGAACGGATGCGGGTCGAGAGCGTGGCCGAGATCATGCAGTGGCTCGGTCATCGCACCTGCCTCGGCGCATAGACCCAGCGGCCGACGCGGCGCGTCTGGGAGTTACCGACGATCACCAGCGTGCGCATGTCGGCCATCTCGGGCGTCGCTTCGTTCAGCGTGACCGTCTCGATCTTCTCGTCGGCGGTGCTGATCGCGCGCGCGAAAATCACGAGGCGATCACCGCAGCCTGCCTCTTTCAACACGGCAAGTGTGCGGCCAAAGCCCTCCGGCCGGCTCGCCGAACGCGGATTGTACATCGCAATCGAAAAATCGGCTTCCGCGGCAAGCCGCAGCCGCTTCTCGATCACCGCCCACGGCTTGAGATTGTCGGAGAGATTGATCGCGCAGAAATCATGCCCGAGCGGCGCGCCGGCGCGCGCGGCAGCCGCCAGCATCGCGGTGATGCCGGGCAGCACGCGGATCGGCAGCTCCTGCCATTGCGGCGTCTGCTCCAGCGCCTCGAACACGGCGGACGCCATCGCGAAGACACCGGGATCGCCGGAGGAAACGACGACGACCTGCCCGCCCTCGGCCGCGAGCCGCAGGGCCTCACTCGCGCGTTGCAGCTCCTCGCGATTGTCGGATGGGTGCAGGGTGAGCCCCGCTCGCGGCGGCACGCGCGCGACATAGGGCGCGTAGCCCAGAATGTCGGTGGCGGAGGCAAGCGCGGCGGAGACCTCGGGCGTCACCAGCGCATCGCTGCCCGGCCCGAGGCCTGCGATGGTCAGCGAGCCCATCATTCGCCCGCGTCCAGATGCCGGCCCTTGCCGTGCACGAGCACGATCGCGAAGTAAGGACAATCGGCGGCATCGATCTCGGCGAGCCGCACCACGCGCTCGCCCGGCATCGTGCCGCGCTCGACCAGCCAGGCGTCGTCGAGCCGGCCGGCGGCCGCGAGCGCGCGGCGAACCTTTGCGAGATTGCGCCCGGTCTTCATGATGACGAGCGCATCGGAATCACGCATGCGCCGTTCGAGCTCGTCTTCAGCGAGCGTGCCCATCAGCACCGTCGTCACGTCGTCGCCGAGCGCGATCGGCCGGCCGACGCCGTTCCAGCAGCCGACCATGCCGGGAATGCCCGCGATCACCTCGATCTCGACGCGCCCTTGCAGGCGCGTGTGCAGATGCATGAAGGAGCCGTAGAAATAGGGATCGCCCTCGCAGAGCACGACGACGTCGACCGCGCGCGAAAGCCGCGCCAGCCGCTCCGCCCATTCGTCGTAGAAGCCGGCCAGCAACTGGACGTATTCCGCGCTGTCGAAGGCGAGCTCCGTCGTGACCGGATATTCCATCGGGTATTCGGTGACGTCGGCACCCAGCATGCCCTCGACGATGCGCCGCGCCTGGCCGGGCCGCCCCTTCTTGCGGAAATAGGCGACGTGCTTCGCGCCGCGCACGGTGCGATCCGCGCGCACGCTCATCAAGTCGGGATCGCCGGGGCCGAGACCGCAGCAGATGATGCGTCCCATGGCTACTCGCTCCGGCTCGCCAGCGCGTTCACGGCGGCGACCGTGATCGCGGAGCCGCCGAGGCGGCCCTCGACCGTCAGCGCCGGCACAGGCGGATTGGCCATCAGCGCCGCCTTGGATTCCGCCGCGCCGACGAAGCCGACGGGGCAGCCGATGATCGCCGCGGGCCGCGGGCAGTTCTGGTCTTCCAGCATGTTGAGCAGGTGAAACAGCGCGGTCGGTGCATTGCCGATCGCGACGATCGCGCCATCGAGATGCGGCCGCCACAGCTCCAGCGCCGCGGCGGAGCGCGTGTTGCGCATGGACTTCGCCAGCGCGGGCACGGTCTCGTCGCCGAGCGTGCAGATCACGGCATTGGCCGCCGGCAATCTCGCGCGCGTAATTCCTTCGGAGACCATGCGCGCGTCGCACAGGATCGGCGCGCCCTTCTGCAAAGCCGCGCGCGCGGCGGTCGCCATGCCACGCGTGAAGCGGATATGCGCCTCCAGGCCGACCATGCCGGCGGCATGGATCATCCGCACCACCACCGGCTCCTCGTCCGGCGAAAAGCGCGCAAGATCCGCCTCAGTCCGGATGGTCGCGAAGGATTGGCGGTAGATCGCCGCGCCATCGGTCTCGTAGGTGTGCGGCATCAGTGCCCTCCGACCAGGATGGAGGGATCGCTGACGATGTCGGCGCCGTTCAATCCGCGCAAAACCGGTTCGTCGCGCGTCGAGCCCTCGCGGACGAGATCGAATCCGGCACTGGTCGCAACCAGCGTCACCGCGGACGCGCCGGAACGCGCGCAGCCCTTGGCGCAGCCGGAGACGTGAAGCCGCGTGTCCAGCGCGATACGCGGTGCAAGGGCGGCTGCCAGCGCGCGCGTGTCGGCATGCGCCTCGCGGCAACGCGGCGCACCGCTGCAGGCGATGACGCGCAGTGCCGGATCGTAGGGCTCGGTGATGAGGCCCGTCCCGCTCGGCATCTCGCGCTTGCCTTCGCTCAGCACCATCCGCCATGGCGTGATGCGCAACGCATGGCCGCAGCCGGAGAATTGATGGAGCGTGGTGTGCAGCATCTGCCCGAACGCGACGCCGACCATGGCGCCTTGCGGATAATGCCCGGGCCGTGACGCCGCCATCACGGGCGCGGGCTCGGTGTCGCCGTTCAATGGCCCAGGCAATGCCGCGCCGGCCGCGACATGGGCCGCCATGCGCCCTCGCCCGCCCTTCGCGCCGCCTGATGAGATGAACCAGTGCGCGAGCGCCAGCGCCGTGCTCACCGCCTGTCCGCGCGCGACGGAGCGGCCGAGCCTTGCACCATCGGCCCGCACCAGGAGCCGGCCGCCGTGATCGCGCTCGATGCGCACATCGGCGGAATCGCCAGCGAGCACACGCGAAGTTCCGTCATCGATGGCGAATCCGAACTTTGTGGGAAGGTCGAGCGCGCTGTCGGCAAGTGCCTCTTCAAGCTCCGCGGCGAGCGCCTGCGTCTCGTCGCCAACATTCCAGAATGGTGTCACCAGGATGTTGCGGCGGGCCTCGACGTCCGTGTCGGGGTCGAGCAATTGCAGCCGTGCAAGGCCCTCGAGCAGCGGCCGATGGCCCTGTTCGCTCACGCCCCTGATCTGGAGGTTGGCGCGGCTCGTCACATCGATCAGACCATTGCCATAGCGTTCGGCGAGCTCGGCAAGCCCGGCGACCTGCGCGGCTTCGAGCCGCCCACCGAAGGGGCGTACGCGGACCACGAGCCCGTCGCCCGATTGCATCGGGCGCAGCGCGCCGGGACACCAGCCCTTGACCGCGGAAGCGCTCATGACGCCTCCCTCAGCGCAGCCGCGATCGAATTGCGGCGCGTTTGCCAGAGTGAGGCCTCATGCAGGCGCGTGAAGCAGGTCTCCATGGCAGCGAGCGCCGCCGGATTTTCGCGGGCCATGAAGGCGCGGACGTCGTCGTTGCCGAGCGTCGCGTCATAGTAGAGATCGAACAGATGCGGCGGCACGGCACCCGCCAGATGCGCGAAGGCAGCCATGTGTTCCAGCGTCGCGGTGATCTCGGCGGCGCCGCGAAAACCGTGGCGCATCATGCCGGCGATCCAGGCCGGATTGGCCGCTCGTGCCCGGACGACGCGGGAGATTTCTTCGGTCAGCGTGCGCGCGTGCGGCTGCTCGGGGCGCGTCGTATCGAGATGATAGAGCGATGGGCCCGCCGCGCCGAGATGTGCCGCAGCCGCCGCGATACCGGCTTCGTGCGCGGCGTAGTCGGCGGCGAGCAGCAGATCGGTTTCCGGCAAATCCTGCACGTGAACGAAAGCATCGGCGGCTGCGAGCCGCGTCTCGATGCCGGCGCGATCCGGCTGCATCGCGCCATCGGCGGAAAAAGCCCAGGACGATGCCGACAGCCACGCTTCGCCGGCCGCGTCGCGCGTCTCGGGCGTGAAGGCATCCGGGATCGCGGAGAGGCCGACGCCATATTGTCCGGGACGCGGTGCGAACACGCGGGAGGTACGATGGCGATAGGGATTCTCCTCGCCCTCGTCCTCGCGAGCTGCAAGCGCCTCGGCGGCAGCCTCGAACAATTGCGCAAGGCCCGCGAAGACGTCGCGGAACAGGCCCGACACGCGCAGCGTCACGTCGATGCGGGGACGGCCCAGTTCGGCCGGCGCGATGATGTCGTAGCCGGTGACGCGGCCGGAGGCGTGATCCCAGCGCGGCGCGAGACCGGCCAGATGCAGCGCCATCGCAAACTCCTCGCCCGCGGTGCGCATCGTCGCCGAGCCCCAGAGATCGACCACGAGGCCCTTCGGCCAGTCGCCATGATCCTGAAGGTGCCGGCGCAGCAGCTCTTCCGCGAGCTTGATCCCCTGCGCGTGCGCCGACGGCGTCGGCACTGCGCGCGGATCGACGGCAAAGAGATTGCGCCCGGTCGGCAGCACGTCCTGGCGCCCGCGATAGGGCGAGCCCGACGGTCCCGGTGCGACGCGCATTCCCGCAAGCGCCGCACGGAGCGCATCGCGCTCTGCCTCGCCGCAGGCGCCGCGGCCGAACACGTGCAGGCCATCGCCGAACTGGCTTTCCTTGAGATCGCAGACGAAGCGATCGATCCGCGGAATCGCTTCCGCCGGCGCGGCCGATGCGTCGAGGCCGAGATCGTCCTCGAGGCCCGCGGTGCGCGCCTCGTCGCGGATCGCGGCGATCAGGCGCTGGCGGCGGGCAGGATCGAGCCCGTCGGCGGTCGAATATTCGTCGAGCAGACGCTCGAGCCGGCGCAGGCCTTCCGGCACCGCGGATTGCTCGAGGGGCGGCGGCAGATGGCCGATCGTCACGGCACCCAGACGCCGTTTGGCCTGCGCGGCCTCGCCGGGATCGTTGACGATGAAGGGATAGACGACGGGCAGATCGCCGATCAGTGCTTCCGGCCAGCAGCGAGACGACAGCGCCACCGATTTTCCGGGCAGCCATTCCAGCGTGCCGTGCGCCCCCATGTGCACGACGGCATCACAGCCCTGCTGCCTGAGCCAGAGATAGAACGCGACATAGGCATGGCGCGGCGTGCGGGCGAGATCGTGATAGTCGGCATCGCGGGTGGTCGCATCGCCGCGCTCCGGCTGAACCGCGATGATCGATTGGCCGCAAGCGATAGCCGCGAAATGGAATGCGCCGTCACGACAACCCGGGTCGGTCTCGGGCGCACCCCAGGCTTGCGCAAGATCATCCTGCAGGACTTGCGGAAGGCGCGCGAGCGCCGCTCGGTAATCGGCGATGCTCCAGGTTAATTTCTGCTCGAGCAGCGTCTCGCCGAGGACATGAACCGGCGCGACGTCAAAGCCGGTCGCCGCAAGGTCAGCCAACAACGCCTCGACGGACGCCAGCGCATCGAGCCCCACCGCATGCGCGATCTGATGCGGACGGCCCGGATAGTTCGAGAGCACGATCGCCACGCGCTTCTCAGCGGTCGTTTTCTCCGCGAGGCGACGCCAGGCCGCAACCCGCGCGGCGACGGCCGTCACACGCTCTTCGTCCGGCCTGTGCGCCAGATGCGAAAATTGCAGATCGGGATCACGCGTCGCGGCGGATTTGAAACTCACCACGCCCGTGAACACCCGGCCGTCGACCTCGGGCAGCACCACATGCATGGCGAGGTCGCCCGGCGACAGGCCGCGCAGCGACTCCGCCCAGTCCTCGCGCCGCGCCGTGGAGAGCGCGACCTGGAACACCGGACAGGATGCGGCATCGAACGGCGTCGTGCCGTCGTCGCCTACGGCAGAGAACGCCGTCGCATTCACGATCGCGGCCGGAGGATTCTTGGCGAAATAGGCTCGCAGCCAATCCGCGACACCCGCTGCCTTCAGCGAGGCGGCGAACACGCCGTACGCATCAAACCCCTTTTCGCGTAGCGCAGCGATCAGGGCATCGACCGGGCCGGTGTCCGCCGCGGTGAGATAAGAGCGATAGAAGGTCACGAGCGCGAGCGGCTTCCCCTCGCTCGCTGTCGGTGCCGCAATCACTCCCCGCGCGGGATCGTAAAATCCCATCTCGGGCACGGTCATCTCGCCGACGACCGGCCCGGCATAGAGCCCCGAGGCCAGCGCAAGCTGCGCGATCGCCGCTTGCGCCGCGACCGGCCCACCGGTGTCGCAGAGCACCTTGAGCCGCCGCAGCGTTGAGACCGGCAGCGTCGAGTACGCATCGAGCCGCGGATCATCGCGGCCATCGGCCGGCAGCACGGCCAGCACGATGTTGCGATCCCTAGCGAGCTGTTGCAGGGCAGCTAACCCATACGGCCAGTAGGACTCGCCGCCGATCAGGCGCACCAGAATGCCGCGCGCCTGCGACAGCGTGCGCTCGACATAGGTGTCGACCGACAGCGGATGACGCAGCTCCGCGAGATTGGCGAGCCGCAGTGACGGCAGGCTGCTCTGGCCGCGCCGCCAGCCGGCCGCGAACGCGGCGAGATCGGAATCCGAATACGAGAGCACCACGAGATCGGCCGGGTCCTGGCCGATGTCCCTTGGCGTCGCGGTCTCCTCGAGACCGCGGCTCTCGCGGAAGACGACGTGCATCAGATGCCAGATCCTGAAAGACCAAGTCCTGACCTAATCGCGGCCTCGTCGATATCGCCGTGCTCGCCGATCACGACGAGCTTTGACTGCCTGCTGCCTGCGCCCCAGGGCTTGTCGAACTGGTGACGCACGCGCTCGCCGACGGCTTGCAGCAGCAGACGCATCGGCTTGCCCGCGACCGCGATATAGCCCTTGGCACGCAGCACGTTCTGCTCGCGCGCCAGGCGCTGGACCGAAGCGACCAGCGTGTCGATGTCATTAACCTCCGGAAGATCGATCACGACGGATGCGAAATCATCATGCTCGTGATCTTCCTCGCCGTCATGATGCGAGGGGCGCGCGGCGAGATCGTTCTCGGCGGCAGCGCCGAGGCCGAGGATGACGCGCGCATCGATCGCACCGTCCGTGACGGGGAGCATCGGCACGCGGCGCGGCATCTCGGCGGTGATCGCGGCCTTGGCTGCTTCGATGCCTGCGCTGCCGGCGAGATCGGCCTTGGTCAGCAGCACGATGTCCGCGCAGGCGATCTGGTCCTCGAACACTTCCGACAGCGGCGTCTCGTGATCCAGACTCTCGTCCGCCGCGCGCTGCGCTTCGACAGCAATCGGGTCCGGCGCAAACCGGCCGGCGGCAACGGCTTCCGCATCGGCGAGCGCGATCACGCCATCGACCGTGATGCGCGAACGGATCTCCGGCCAGTCGAACGCCTTCAACAACGGTTTTGGCAGCGCCAGGCCCGAGGTCTCGATCAGGATGTGATCGGGCCGCACCGGGCGCGCCAGCAGCTTTTCCATGGTCGGGATGAAATCGTCGGCGACGGTGCAGCAGATGCAGCCATTGGCGAGCTCGACGATGTTCTCTTCCGGGCAGTTCGCATCGGCGCAGGATTTCAGGATCTCGCCGTCGACGCCCTCGCTGCCGAACTCGTTGACGAGCACGGCGAGCTTCTTGCCGTCAGGGTTTGCGAGCAGATGCTGGATCAGCGTCGTCTTGCCGGAGCCGAGAAAACCCGTGACCACCGTCACCGGGACTTTTGCGAGCGAGTTCATTCAGCGGCCTCCGGCACGACGGCAATGGGGGGAATGCGGGCAAGCGATTGCTTGCGGAATATTTCCGGGCGGCTGCGCCAGGGCACGAGACCGTCAGGCGCGGCCGCATAGGCCGCGGCGCCGGCGACCACGTCGCGCGCGTTCGCGTCCGACAGACGGCCATAGACATAGGACCAGCGGCCGGGCGCGCTGAGCGCGACCGAGCACCCCTGGCTGCATGCCGACAGGCATTCAACGGGAACCACATTGACACCGTCGGGCACGCCGGCGTCGAGGATCGCACCATGCAGGCGCTTGCCGGGCGTCGCCTCGCCCTCGCCAGGCGTCTCGCCGGCACGGCAGGTGATACAGACGTGAAGTGTGACGGTCATCGCCTCTTCCAGGATAAACATCGGGAGGCGATGAGGCACACGGACCGTTCTCTTGAAGGCCCGTTTCCCCGTCGCGGAACACCCCGTCCGCCGGTCCAAAACTCGTCCGCGCTGGCAGGTCTCCCGGCTTGCGGAGCAGGGTTTTCCCCTTCGATCCCCGCCTTCCCGATCCCTGGGGATCAGTGGCTTCGGGCATCTCTCCGGTCACGGTCGCGGGGGCGGCTGCATTTTGAACCCAAATCTGCCGATTCGGACCCTATCGCATTCCCTCTTCGCCTGTCATAGGACAGGAACCAACGCCGGGCCACCATTTGCCCCCGGCCGCCTCTTGTCAAGCCGAAGGACCGGGACCGATGACGCCTGAACCGGATACCCAAACAGCTGAGGAAACCGACGCCCGCCACGCCGCGAAAATGGCGAAGAAGAAGGCCGCCCGCGACAAGATCATGGCGACCAAGAGCGGCGAAAAGGGCCTCGTCATCGTCCATACCGGCGCCGGCAAGGGCAAGTCCTCCTCCGCCTTCGGCATGATCGTCCGTTGCGTCGCCCATGGCTTCCCCTGCGCCGTCGTGCAGTTCATCAAGGGCGCATGGGATACCGGCGAGCGGCGCCTGCTCACCGGCCATTTCGGCGACCTCTGCCAGTTCCACGCCATGGGCGAAGGCTTCACCTGGGAGACGCAGGACCGCACCCGCGACATCGCCGCCGCGCGTGCCGGCTGGGAGAAAGCCAAGGAGCTGATCCTCGATTCCAGCCTGCGCATGGTCGTGCTCGACGAGATCAACATCGCGCTGCGCTACGACTATCTCGACATCGCCGAAGTGGTCGAGTTCCTGACGACGCAGAAGCCGCCGATGACCCATGTCGTGCTCACCGGGCGCAACGCCAAGGACGAGCTGATCGAGATCGCCGACCTCGTCACCGAGATGACGCTGGTCAAGCATCCGTTCCGCTCCGGCATCAAGGCCCAAGCCGGCGTCGAGTTCTGAAGATACTCCCGATGGCGCGTGCGCTGATGATCCAGGGAGCCGGCTCGGACGTGGGCAAGTCGCTCATCGTCGCCGGTCTCGCGCGCGCTTTCACGCGGCGCGGCCTGCGCGTGCTCCCGTTCAAGCCGCAGAACATGTCGAACAACGCGGCCGTCACCGTCGATGGCGGCGAGATCGGCCGCGCCCAGGCGTTGCAGGCCCTCGCCGCCGGCGTCGAGCCGCACACCGACATGAACCCGGTGCTGCTGAAGCCCGAGACCGATGTCGGCGCGCAAGTGATCGTCCACGGAAAGCGCATCGCGACCGCGCGGGCGCGCGAATACGCGGCGATGAAGCCGTCGCTGATGGGCGCCGTGCTTGAGAGCTTCGAGCGGCTGAAGACGCGCGCAGATCTGGTGCTGGTCGAGGGCGCCGGCAGTCCGGCCGAGGTGAATTTGCGCAAGGCCGACATCGCCAATATGGGCTTTGCGCGCAAGGCCGACGTGCCGGTGGTGCTGGTCGGCGACATCGATCGCGGCGGCGTCATCGCCCAGCTCGTCGGCATCAAGACGGTGATCGACCCCGATGATGCCGCCATGATCCAGGGCTTTGTCATCAACAAGTTCCGCGGCGATCCCACGCTGTTCGACGACGGCTACAGGTTGATCGAGCAGAAGACTGCTTGGCGCGGCCTTGGCGTGCTGCCCTGGTTCGCGCGCGCCGGCGAGCTGCCGGCCGAGGATGCGCTGGGCCTCAGCGATGCGCGCAAGCCGGGCCAATGCAAGATCGCCTGCCTCGCGCTGTCGCGGATCGCCAATTTCGACGACCTCGATCCGCTCAAGCTCGAGGCGAACGTCGATCTCGTGATGGTGCGTCCGGGCGACGCGATTCCCGGCGACGTCCGCCTCGTCATCATTCCCGGCTCGAAATCCACCCGCGGCGATCTCGCCTTCTTGCGCGCTCAGGGCTGGGACATCGATCTGCTTGCACATCACCGCAGGGGCGGCCATGTGCTCGGCCTCTGCGGCGGCTATCAGATGCTCGGACGCAGCGTTGCGGACCCGGATGGAATCGAAGGCCCCGCAGGCGACACACCGGGCCTCGGACTTCTGGACGTGGAAACGGTGATGAGCCCGCAGAAGACGCTGACGCGTGTTGCGGCCGTACATGCCGCGACGGATCAGCCGATCGACGCCTACGAAATCCACATCGGCCGCACTGACGGGCCGGATCGCGCCCGCCCGTTCGCGACGCTGGATGGCGAGCCGGAAGGCGCGATATCAAGTGATGGCCGCGTGCAGGGCAGCTATCTGCACGGCCTCTTCACATCGGATGACTTCCGCAGGGCGTTTTTGGCCAGGCTCGATATTCCCGCGGGCAACGAGCCGTATCATGCGAGGGTCGAAAGCGCGCTCGACGCCCTCGCCGACCACATCGAAAAGCATCTCGATGTCGAAGGCCTGCTCGCGCTAGCGCGCTAGGACCTCGGCAAGGCGCGACCATTCGGCCTCGCTGCCGGGAAGTCCGAGGCGCAGCCATGTCGGGTTCCGCGCGAAGACGCGCGACCAGATCTGGCCGCGCGCGAGTTTCTCCTGCGCGGCAAGCGCGTCGCGCGTCTCATAGAGACGAAACAACGACGTGCCGCCAACCAGCGCCCAGCCTTGTTCTCGTGCCATCTCGTCGAGGCGAACACAGTCACGCGCAAGCCGAGCTGATGTGGCCGCCGCCCAGGCATCGTCGCGCAACGCGCGGCTGCCGATCGCGATCGCTGCGCCCGAGACCGGCCATGGCCCCGAGGCCGCCGCGAGCTTCGCGACGTCGGCCGCATTGCCAAGTGCAAAGCCCAGCCGCAGGCCGGCAAGGCCAAAGAATTTTCCAAACGAGCGCAGGATCAGCAACCCCTGCCGATCCGCCTGTGATGCAAGCGAAAGCTGCGGTACCGCATCGGCAAAGCTCTCGTCGACGACGAGACGGCCGACGCGCGGAAGCAATGCGAGCAAATCGCTCGGAGCAAGACACCGGCCATCGGGATTGTTGGGATTGACGACGATGGCGAGGTCCGCGCCGGCCATCGCGTCGAGCTCGCTGACCTCCTGGACATCCCAGCCCGCGGCCGACAACACCCCGGCATACTCGTTGTAGGTCGGAGCCAAGATGCTCGCGCGGCCCCGCGGTGCCAGCTGCGGCAACAATTGAATGGCGGCCTGAGCGCCGCCAAGCGCGACGATCGGCGCGCTCGTGCGATAGGCATGCCGCGCGGCCTGATGCAATGCGTCGATCTCGGCGCGCGACGGCAGCGCGCTCCATGCGCGCGCGCTCACCTCGCCCACGGGATAAGCTAGCCGGTTGATCCCGGTCGACAGGTCGATCCAGTCCTCCGCGCGCCCGCCAAAACGCTGCTGGGCCAGATCGAGATTTCCACCGTGCTCGCGCATGCTCCGTTCTTTCACGCAAAGGCAAGGACCGCAAGCACACCGGCGAGCAGCAGCATGGCGCGGCGGTAGACCGTCAATCCCTCGCTGATGTCGGCGGCGAGCGGATCACGCGCGCCTTCGTTGAGCCACGGCTCGTTGGTGGCGCTGCCGTGATAGATGCGGGGACCGCTGAGGCGCACACCAAGCGCACCGGCCATCGCCGCCTCCGGCCAGCCGGCGTTGGGCGAGCGATGGCGGCCGGCGTCCCGCGTCATGCACGACAGCGCCTCCGATCGCCGCGGCGCCAGCAGCACGAACAAGAATCCGGTCAGGCGCGCCGGAATGAAGTTCGCGACATCGTCGATGCGAGCGGCGGCCCAGCCGAAGGCTTCATGCCGTTCGCTGCGATGGCCGATCATGGAATCCAGCGTATTGATGGCCTTGTAGCCCAAAATACCGGGCAGGCCGAACAACGCGCCCCAGAACACCGGCGCGACGATGCCGTCGGAAGCGTTCTCGGCGAGGCTCTCGATCGCCGCGCGCGCGATGCCGGCTTCATCGAGCGCGGCGGGATCGCGGCCGACGATGCGCGAGACCGCTTCGCGCGCAGCGGCGATGTCACCGGCCTGCAAGGGTGCCGCCACGGCAGCCACATGATCATGCAGCGAGCGCAAAGCGACCAGCGGCCACGCCAGGACGCCCACCAGCACGATCTGAATCCAGCCAGAGGGAAGCAAGGACTGAAGCACCCAGCCAAGCGCGACCGCGAGCGCAATCACCACGAGCGCCCCGGCGATGCCCGCGGCGCGGCGAAGCGCCGGTGGATCGGACGCGCGATTCCAGGCGGTATCGACGGCGGCGATCAGCCGGCCGAGCCAGGTCACGGGATGGCCGATCCGCGCGAACAGCCATGACGGCCAGCCCAGCAGGGCATCCACCGCCATCGCCACCACCATCGCGCCCGCAAAGCCCACATTTGCCTCCTGTCCCGCCCCTGTTGCGCAAAGCGAGGGGCGAGCGCAAGCCCCCGGCCGCCTGATTTCGGCTTTGTCTTTGACCACGATTGGTGATTAGTCAGGCTGACAGGAGACTTTGATGGCCGTCATCTTGATCACGGGCGGAGCGCGATCCGGCAAGAGCAAGCGTGCGGAAATGCGCACGCGCGCTTTTCCCGGACAGCCCGTCTATGTCGCCACGGCCGAGGCGCTCGATGCCGAAATGGAGGCGCGCATTGCGAAGCATCGCGCACGTCGCGGAACCGACTGGATCGAACGCGAAGTGCCGCTCGATCTCGTCAAGGTGCTGCTCGCAACCGACGGCGGCGGTGCAAGGCTGGTGGACTGCCTGACGCTCTGGCTCTCCAACCTGATGCATGCAGAGCGCGACTGGGAACGCGAGGTGACCGAGCTCTCGGGCGCCCTGCCCCGCCTGAAAAGCCCCATCGTCTTCGTCACCAACGAGGTCGGCCTCGGCATCGTGCCCGACAATGCATTGGCGCGCAGCTTTCGTGACGCCGCCGGGATCATGAACCAGATCATCGCGGCCGTTGCTGACGAGGTCGAGTTCGTCGTCGCCGGTCTACCGATGAAATTGAAATGATCCCGCGCGCCGAACTGTTCAAAGACATCGTCGCCGATCTCAGGATGGCGGCGTCGTTCGTCACGATCTTGCCGGTGGCATCCTCGAAGCCCGCGGGCGACGGCGCCGTCGCGCGGGCGACCTGGGCGCTTCCCGTCGCTGGACTGCTGGTCGGCCTTGCCGGCGCCCTGGTCTACAAGATCGCCAGCCGGTTCGGGCTGACACCGAACCTTGCCGCCCTGCTCGCGCTTGCGACGACCGCCCTCATCACGGGCACGCTGCACGAAGACGGCCTTGCCGACACCGCCGACGGGCTCGGCGGCGGCCGCACGCGCGAGCGCAAGCTCGAGATCATGCGCGACAGCCGGATCGGCACTTACGGCGTCTGCGCGCTGATCCTGTCGTTCGGCCTGCGCTGGAGCGCACTCGCGGCGATCGCTAGTCCCTGGGCCGTCGGGCTGGCGCTCTGCGCGGCGCATGCCGCGGCGCGCGCGGGCGTGCCGGCCTTCATGTCGCTGGTCCCGCCGGCGCGGCCGGACGGGCTTTCGGCGAGCGCAGGAGTGCCACCGGGCCGCAGCGTCGCCATTGCCTTCGCTGTTGGAACGCTCGTCCTCGCACTGGCGCTCGGGCCGGGCAAGGCGCTGGTCGGGCTGATCCTGCTGTCGCTCGCCGGCCTGCTGCTGGCGCGGCTTGCCATCCGCCAGATCGGCGGACAGACCGGCGACATCCTGGGTGCGTTCGAGCAGATCGGCGAGATCCTCATTCTGCTGGTGGCGGCGTCCTTCCGGATGGGAGGCTGATCTCATGGTCGAGTTCGACGACACCTTCCGCCAACATTTACGCGAACTGTTCGTGTGGCGCCGCGACGTGCGCCGTTTTCGCACCGATCCGTTGCCGGAGGGCGCCATCGCGCGGCTGATCGGGACGGCCTGTCTTTCCCCGTCGGTCGGCCTGAGCCAGCCTTGGCGCTTCGTCACTGTCGATGATGCTGCGCGGCGCACGGCCGTGATCGACGACTTCAGGGCCTGCAACGCCGATGCGTTGAATGCGTATGCCGGCGAACGCGCGGCGCGCTATGCCACGCTGAAACTGTCGGGCCTCGAACAGGCCCCCGGCCACCTTGCCGTGTTCGCGGACAAGGCCAGCGACATCGGTCATGGCCTCGGCCGCGCGACCATGCCGGAGACGACGGAATATTCCGTGGTCGCCGCGATCACCGCGATGTGGCTCGCCGCGCGCGCCGATAGCATCGGCATCGGCTGGGTCTCGATCCTGAATCCCGCGCGCATCCACACCATTCTCGACGTGCCCAATACCTGGAAGTTCATCGCCTATCTCTGCATCGGCTATCCCGAGACTGAATGCGACCGGCCTGAGCTGGAGCAGGCAGAATGGGAACACCGGCGCGGCGCGGAAGAGTTCACGCTGCGGCGCTGAGATCCCGCACCTCAAGTTCGTCAGCCAGACGCCAGCGGTTAGTCCATCCTCCGTCATTGCGAGCGTAGCGAAGCAATCCAGAGTCTTCCCGCAGAAAGATTCTGGATTGCTTCGTCGCAAGGGCTCCTCGCAATGACGACGGAGAGAGCGGATACCGCTACGACCTGCTTCTGCCGGCAACGGCCGCCACGGGCGCGGGGCTTTGCGGCTTCTCGAACATCAACAGCGGCCGGAAGATGACGCGGCCATAGGCCTCGTAATGGTTCTGGGTCGAGACCGCCATCTTCAGCGGCGTCGCGTAGTTCGCCTCGAACGTCATGAACGAGGCGTAAGTCCAGGAGAAGCCGATGCCGACCGAGGCAAGTTCGGTGACCCCGGGGAAGGTCGAATACACTCCGCCCCAATCGGTGAAGATGTAGGTGTCGAAACCTTTCAGCCATTGCGACCAGTTGTAGTGCAGCTCGGCGTTGAAATAGTAGCCGCTGTCGCCGGACGCCGAGTTGGAGGGATAGCCGCGCACGGTGGTGGGGCCGCCGATCGAGAAGATCTGGTCGCCCGGCAGCAGCTTCTCCTGCGTGTACTGCCAGCTCGCCAGCACATTGGCGCTGAAATTCGCCGGCCCTGCGGCGCTGGTCGCGAGCAGCGAACCGGTATAGGTGTTGAACGCGCGGTTGTTGCCGAGCACGTAATCGTGCCATGCGATGTAGTTCACCGCCGGCGACACCGTGATCGAATAGGTGTTGCCGGACTTGGTCACTGAAACACCCGCCGTCGTCTTGTCGTAGTGATCGTCGGTGACGGCGACCGTGGCGAATCGGCTGACCGTCTTGCCCTCGGTCAAGGCGGCGTTGAGCAGCACCAGCCAGTCCTGCGTCACCCAGACCGGCTGGCTGAAATTGACCGCGGCCTGGCTCGAGCGTCCGGTGACGTCGAGCGCGACGAACGGTCCCTGGATGATCTTGATCTTGCCCTCGGTGTAGCTGACGCCGGCGCGGCCGCCCCAGGGATTGACCGGGATGCTGTAGGCAACGTTGCCGTTGAGATTGCCGTCGGAGCGGACGCCGTAGAAGGTCAGGCGGTCGTCGACGCCGAACAGGCCGTGGCGCTTGTAGAAGGCCCCGCCCTCCCAGCGCCCGGTGTTCTCGACGCCCTGGTTGTCGGTGAAGAGCTGCAAGGTGTCGATCGGCGGCTCGATCACCGCGAACTGGAGGTCGGTGAGGCCGAAGCTCGTACCGGGCTGGAGCAGCGCCTTGATCTGCACGTCGTTGGTGCGGTTGAACCAGATCACGTCGCGATTGAGTTTTGGAACGTCGAGGACCTCGCCTTCGGGCTCCCTAACGCGCTGGAGGATGTAGTCGGCGCGGGTCTGCTTGTTGCCCTCGATGGTCGTCTTCTGGAGCCGGCCTTCGGTCAGCTTGATGCGGACGACCCCACCCTTGGCATCCTGGTCCGGCAGCGTTGCGATGCCCGTGACGATGCCGCGCTCGGTGTAGATCGCGTTGATGTCGGCGACGAGCTGCAACAGCGCGGCGATGTCGACGTTCTTGCCGACATATTTCTTCGCGATCTCGTCCAGCTCCGCCGGCGTGATGAATTTGGAGGACTCGAACTCGACCTTGCGCAGGCGGAATTTCGGCCCGCCCGGCTTCAGCAGCTGGGATTTCTCGCGCTCGGGGCCGATCACCGCCGGACCGGTGAGTTTTGGCGGCGCGCTCTGTTGTTCGAGCTGGCGGCGTTGCCGGTCGATGTCGTTCTGGATCACGCCGGGATTGATCGACTGGGCGCGCGCGGACGCCATGCAGCAAGCTGCAAGCCCGACCCCTAGCGCTGCCCCCCAAATCCGCATCCCGAATCCCGTTACCATGCCTGTGCGAGACGGCCAACCGCGGGCTTCGCCGTCTCAACCGCCGCATCCTTCCAGCCCGGACGCCCCGCACGCTGCCCGTTACGGCGCAGCTTGCGCAGGTCGCTCAGTCCCTCGATGTTGACGGCAGGACCGGAGCCGATGGTCTCGACCGGCCGCGGCGTCAGCAGCGCATCGAGCCGCGCCTGACCGGACAGCCCGAGCAGGTAGAACGTTCCGCCGTCTTTCTTCGCGAGCCAGGTCTCGATGCTCTCGTTGCCCTCGCCGTCGACGGGGATGTTGCGAACCATGCTGGCCCCGGTGAAGCCGTAGCAGCAGGTGTGGGTCGGCCCGTAATTGGTGACGCTCGCCGAGACGTCGCCGGTGTAAAACACGATATAGGCGTTGCTGACATTGGCGTTGCCGACCTGGCTCATCGTGAACACGCCGCCCGGCTGGTAGAGCTGGAGCGTCGGCCAGTTGGACGGCGCCAGCGTGCGGTTATTCAGCAGCACCTGCTGGGTCGCCGTGGTGAGCATCAGCTGGCCCGGGACATAGCCGTTCAGGATCGAGACGGCGTGCGCGTCGGTCCAGAAGTTCGCGTCCACCACCCTGAACTGGTTGACGATGATGCTGTCCGGGTCGATCCAGATATTGGCAGACTTCGCGACTCCGCCATTGTAGCCGGTGATGTTCATGACCAGCGGGATCGACGGGTTCGAGCGGACCTGCTCGCCCCTGACGTTGATCGTGTCGGCCGCGAGGTCGAGCTCCCTAACGACGCTGACCCAATTGATCGTCAGGTCACCCGACGAGGTCATCCTGATCGTGTCGCCGCTGATCCGGTCGAGCGAGACCGATCCGGCCACGTCGAAATGCGTATCGCCGTGGGCGGAGATCGATCCGCCGCGGAGCGAGCCCGTGTCGGACTTGACGTTGAGGTCGCCGGCATCGCCCGGGATGCCCGTCGTGGTGAGCTGGCTGAAGACGATGTCGTTCACGGCGTGCAGGGTCTGCGTGCCGCCGCTGATGGCGGTGCCAACGGTGATCCCGCCGGCCGTCGCGGTGACGTCGAGCGTGCCGCCGGCCAAGAGATTATCCCAATGAACAATTGTTCCGCTCAGGACTGCGTTGCCGGTCGAGGCCGTGAGGTTATGACCGGTGTTGGTGCCCGCCGCGATCAGCTTGGCCGAGCCATGGGCCGAGACCGAGCCAAGCGTGGTCACGCCGCCCGAAATCATCGTCTGCGCCAGGATGAAGCCGGCGTCGGCGGTGACGTTGACGTTGCCGGCGTCGCCGCTATTGCCGGTCGTCGTGAGCGACTTGAACGTCACATTCTGGGTCGCGTGGATCGTCTGCGAGCCGCTGCTCTCGGCGGTGCCGATGACGATGCTGCCGTTGTTCGCAATAGCACTGAAGCTGCCGCTTGCGCCGGTCGCCGTGCCCGCCGCCACCTGGTCGAGCGTCAGCCCGCCGGTGCCGATGATATCCACGTTGCCAGTCACGGCGGACAGCAGGATCACCTCGGCTTCAGTCAGTGCCTTCAGGTAGATGCTGCCGCCGCTGGCGCTGGCCGAGAGCCGCGCGGCGTTGACGGTAAACCGGTTTGCCGTGCTGCCGATGCCGTTCGACGCGCTCAGCGACACTTCGGCGCCCGCACCGGAGGCCACGAACTTGGTCTGGCCGTCGCCATTGTCGATGAGCGCGCCCAGCGAAGCGACGCCGCCCGCCGTGACGACGATCGACGGGGCGTTCGCGGCCGCCGCATAGGACAGCGACGAGTTCAACTGGCCGATGGTCGCATCACCCGTGGTGGTCACCGAGATCGGGCCGGCCGCGTTGATGGCCGAATAGGCGCCCATCGACAGCGTCGCGGCCACCAGCGTCACGCCGGCCGTGTTGCTGGTCGCAACCACCGGCGCCGCGCTGGTGCCGGCGGCGAAGGTCATGCCGCGGTTGGCGAGCAGCTGCATCAGGCCGCCGCTGGTGATGTCGGTATTGATGGTGAGCGCGCCGCGCGCGACATTGACCGTCAGCGCGCCGCCGGCCGTCAACGTCCCAGACGCGCCGCCGGTGCCGACCACGAGATCGCCTGTCACCGCGAGGATGCTGAGATCGCCGACGGCAGAACCGGTCACCGCGCCCGAGATGTTCACCTGCAGCGGCTGGAAGGTCGAGCCGTTGAAGCCGATGCTGCCGCCGGCGCGCAGGTCGAGGTCGGTGCCCAGGATGTGGATCGCCGAACGGTCGGTGAAGCCGGCTTCGGCATAGATGCTGCCGGTCGCGGCGAGCTGGATATCGTTGCCGGCGGCGATGTTGCCGAGGATGAGATCGCCGGTGGTCTGCTTGATGTAGATGCCCTGCCCCGACGAGACCTGGTCGAGCTGATCGTTGGCCGGGTCGGCGAAGGCGATCTGGAGCGCGTTCGCGTTGTTCGCCGGATTGCTTCCGGCCGTTCCCGAGGGCGCGCCGATATTGCCGTGCTCGGCGATCAGGGTCAGGTTGGCGATATCGCCTGATATTGCGGGGCCAGTCATGCCGGCGATGATGCTGTTCACGGCGTGGAGCTTGACGTCGCCACGGCCGGTCACCTCGATGCCGTTGGCGCTCGCCGCCGTCATCGGGCCGTAGTTTGCGGTGACGCCGCCGAGCGTCAGGCTGTTCTTGCTGCCGAGATAGATATTCGACAGCGCCTTGGCCGAGACCGCCGTCGCGTTGTCGAGGACGACGAGGTTCTGCTGCGACAGGCTGACCGTATAGGTCGTGACATGGGTCGTCGGGTCGGTGACCGCGCTGACCGTGAGCTGACCGGGACCGGCGGATGCCAGCAATCCCTTCTGCTCCGGTGTCAGCGACGAGGAATCGGCGCTGGTGAACGAGAACACCTGGGGCGCAGCCGAATTGCCGACCGAGCCGCGCGGCGCGTAGAGCATGATCTGGTTCGCGCTGATATTGGCCATGACGTTGTCGTCGATCGGCGGCGGTGTCGCGCCGACGGCCGACGAAGAGACCGTGTAGGCGAGCTGGTCATGCGTCCACTGCGAGCCCGCGGTGATGATGCTGTAGACTCGCTCGGTCGACGCAAGCGTGTAGCTGTAGGTCGCGCTGTAGGTGTTCAGCGCCGCCTGCAGCGCGGCGTTGGTGGGCAGGCGCTGATCGGCCGCCGCCACGCCCTGGAACAGGCTCGTGAACAGGCCGGACGAGAGCGTGCTGCCGAACACGGTCCCCAGCGCATCCGTGGGTGCGCTTCCGAGCAATGTCGTCAACCCGCTCTGGAGCTCAGCCGTCGAAATCTTGCCGAGCAGGAACTGGTCCTTCAGGTATCTGGTCGTGGCCTCGACCTTCATCTGCGTCGTCGAGACGTTCGCCGGATCGATGCCGAGCTTGGCAGCCACCTGCGCCCGCAACACCGTCAGGCCCACCGAGGTCGGATTGTAGGTGCCGTTCGCGAAGGCAATGTTCTTGAGCTGGAAGTAGTCGTTGTAGGCCGCCGTCACCATGGACTGGTAGCTGTTGACGGCAGCGGTGGCCGGGTTGCCGTTGAGCAGGTTGAGGTTGTTCCAGACCTCCTGGAGATGCGCGCTTTCGGCGGCGGAGATACCAACTGCCGCCCGGCCGTTCAGGATGCTGGCCTGGTTGCCGTCGGAACCGGCTGCCGCCAGGAAGACCGGCCCGCCGGTCGACTGGATCGTGCCGATCCGCAAATCGCCCTTCGACTGGACGATGTAGGTGCCGGTGGCCGAGGCGCTTTCGAGAACGCCGCCATCGACGGTGCCGTCGGACTGCGTCGTGCCCGTCGCCTGGATCACCAGCGGATTGATGTTGGTCAGCGTGGACGCATTGTTGACGACGCTGCTCGTCGCACCGATCGCGCCGCCGGAGGAATTGATCTCGATGTTCTTGCCGATCACGACGGGGTTCGCGGCGTTATACGGGGCTGCCGAGTTGATGTCACCGGTCGCCGAGATGAAGACGCTGCCCTGCGGCGCGCGGCCGGACACACCCGAATTGACCGCCACCTGGTTGATCGAGAGCGAGCCGACGGCCGCGATCGCGATGTCGCGGTCGATCGAGGTTGCGGTCAGGCTGCCACCGTAGACCTGGACCTGGACAGGAACGCCGTTCGCGCCGAGCGAGCCGATGCCGCCATCGGCCTGCAGCGTCACGTTCTTGCCCGAGATCATCGGATTGTTGGCGTTCGCGCCGGAGGTGATTGCCGAATTGGCGCCGGTGGCGATGACCGTCGTATTACCCGAAAGGTTGTTGATAGGACCGTTGATGACGATGCCGGAGTTCGAGCTGACGCTGACCGTGCTCGCGCCGCCTCCGCTGAACTGGATGTTGATCGGGTTCGACGCCTTGACCGTGTTGGTCAGCGTCAGGGTCAGGTGATCGTAGATCTGCTGATACCAGTTGTAATGCCCGTCCGCACCGCAGCACTTGTCAACCGTCGTGTTGTAGCCACCGTTATGATAGCCGCCGGTCGCCGTGATCACTTCCTGGAAGTTCGCGGTCTGCAATTGGCCGGTGTTGCCGCCACCGCCCGTGGCCTGCATCACGTTCTCGACCAGGCTGACGGTGCGGGTCCAGTTCTCCCCTTGCGCATTCGGCGTGTAATGCCAGCCATAGTCGAACTGCGTGCTGGTCGCCGGACGATCCAGCGTCGCCGTGTCGACCCACTGATAGTACATGTTGGGCTTCACGGTGTACTGGATGCCCGCCGTCCCGCTCATGCCGGCCAGCATCCCGGCGGTGTAAGTGCTCGCATTGACGCCGGCCGTCCGGTACGTCGACACCTGCTGAGCGCCCGCCGCGGAGGGATTGTAGACGTACCACGTCGTCTGCTGCTGGAGTTGATCGACGATCTGGATCACGCTGGGCGCGCTGACGCCGGTGTTGATGGTGTTGGTGACGAGCTGCAGCCCGGTCGAGTTGTTGACTGTGATCGAGCCGGCACCACCCTTGACCGCGATCGTGCCCTGAGGCGTGCCGTCGGTCGAGGTCGAGATGATCTTGCCGTTCAGATAGACATAGCCGCCCGAGCCCTGCACCACACCGTTGACGAGGACCTGATCGGTCAGCGCGTTGTACCGCACGCCGATCTTGATGTCGGTGTCGACCTGCTTCGTCACGGCAGATGTGATGTCGTAGTAGCTGCCGTTGCGCGCATTGGCCTGGGCCTGGAGGAAGTCGGCTCCGTTGTTGCGGGTCTTGAGGTCGTTGATGGCGGACAACGCAGAGCCGCCGATGTCGACCGAGTAGTTGCTGCTCGTACCGCTCTGGATGAGGCCGTTGACGTTGATGACCCCCGCCGAAATGATGATCGCCTTGCCGAGAATGAAGGGCTCGTTCACGGGGTTCTGGTATCCCGACGGCGTGGTCGAGGCCCAGTTCGTGCTTGCGTTGGTGTTCGCAGTCCTCGGCGTGATCACGTCGTTCTGGATATTGACGACCTGGAAGTAGGCTCCGCATCCCGCGCAATTGAACGGCGAGTAATACGTGGCCGTGCGATTCTCGGTGACGGTGTGGCCCTGGGCATCCGTGGACGTCACTGTGTAGTCATAGGTCGAGTTACTGAAGACGCCTTGGCCAGCATAGGTGTCCCGCTCCCACGGCGCGGTGACGATCGGCTGGACCGTCGGCCCTTCCATCGCCGCGAGCGTGGCGGTGCTGCCCACACTGCCGCCGCCTCCGTTGGGCGTACCGTTGCCCATCGGCAGGAAGATCGCCGAATAAAGCGACAGGCCGTCGTAATAGGTCATCAGCATGCGCGCGGTGAAGACTGTGCTGTTGGCAGCCGTTTGCTGAACGCCGGAATTCCCGTCGACGCAGCAGTAATAGAAATACGGGTGGTTGCCGCCTGCGGCGATATGCGGGGCGGTATTGTAGTCGCCATAGGCGCCGAGGAAGGTCGCCGCCGCCATCACCGCCGTCAGCGTATCGTTGCTCGCCGGCTTGTACTGGACACCGGCCCATTGCGCGGTGACGTCATGGTTGGAGTTGTAGAAGCTGCCGATACCGCCGAGGAAGACGAACGAGCCGTTGGGTGCCACCATCTGGATGGTCGCGGCATTGAGCGACTGCGAGGCGACGATGCTGCCGAGATTGTTGGTGATCTTGAGCAGACCACCCTCGTTGGTGACGATACCGTCGAAATAGATGTCGGGCTTGCGGGTCAGCTGGTTGCCGCTGCCGTCGACGCCGAGCCCGCTGTCGGGATCGACGCGGTTGTAGGTCGCCGAGATGTCGATGATCGGCGTCGCGCTCGGCGTGGCGGTGAAGGTCACGTTGGAATGCGAATCCGGATCGACATGGTCGATCTGGCGATAGGTGATGTTGCCGCCGGTCACATCCGTGACCGTGAGGTTCGCGAAATCCATGAAGTCGAGGCCGCGGTTCTCGACCTTGATCAACGGCGAGCCGCGCGCGATGACCGCCGGCGCCGAGTGACCGGCGAGGCTGTTTCCGGTCAGCTTCTGCGCCAGGATCGAGACGTTGCCGGCGGACACCAGCATGTCGCCGAACGCAAAGGCGTTGCCGCTGGCATTGGAGGTATACGGCACCTGCTGGATCAACGCGTTGATCTGGCGCTGGATGTCCCCGGTCGCGTCGGCGCCGGCCGGCGCCATCGTGGTGGGATTTGCGGTCGTCGATGTCGCGAGCTGGGCCCGGACCTGCGCGTCGGTCAGGCCGGTCAAGGTGATGAGCTGGTTGACGATGTTATCGTAGGGATTGAAGCTGCTGACGATGGTGTATTGCACCGTCTGGTGGTTCCAGCTCTTCACCGGGCTGAAATGATCGACGTCGGCGACGTATTCGAGCGTCGATGACAGCGACGAGTACGGGCTCGTCGTGCTCAGGGTCGGCGCGCTTGCACCGAGCTCGATCAGGATGGTCAGGTCGCTGTTGATGCCCGCCACCACTAGGCCGTTGAGCGCGACGTCGCCGGTTCCGCTGGTGTGGCTGTGGTTGTCGCTGTTCTTGGCGCTGAAGATGTCCAGATAGGGATTGTAGTTGCTGCCGTTGCCGGAGGCGGTGACCTGCCCCTGCGTGGCGCCCAGATAGATGTCGCGCACGCCGAGTACGCGGGAGCCGTCGGCAAGCGTCAGGCTGCTGTCGCCACTGGCATTCGCCCTGCCGCGGTACAAGGCGGAGATCGGAATCGCCGTGTTGTTGTAGACGACCGTCGTCGCCGTCGCCTGGATGCTGCTGAAGGTGATGGTGTCGCCCGACATGCCGGCGAAGATATTGATATCCCGCCAGGCCTGGATCGTCGTGCCGCTGTCGACCGTGACATCCTGATCCGCGTGGACCCAGCTATTGGTGCTGGCGCCGACGCCGGCGATCGCGCCGTAGAGGCTGGCATTGGCATAATTGGACGCCGACATCTTCGCCGCCGTGCCGATGAAGATCTTGCCGACGCTGAACAGCTCGCGGGCATGGATGTTGACCTGGAGCGTGGCGTTCGCCGTCATATTGGACTCGGCACCGCCGCCGGCGAAGAAGCTGGCGGTGGCCAGGCTCGCCGTGTCCACGGTGTTCAGCGTGTTGTAGGCCTCGATGTCGATCACGCCCGTCGAAACCCGCGGATCGCCGTTGAGGCTCAGGATCGTCCCGGCGCCGATATTGGTGGTGACGTTCTGAGTGACATGGGAGTCGCTCAGCGCCGCCGCGCCCGAGAACGAACCGCCGGAGCCCGAACGCGCGCCGCCGCCGGCCTGGTTCACGATGTCGTTGGAGATGACGACGATATCGCCGCCATCCGTATTGATGATCAGATGCGTTCCGATCTCGGCGGTGGTGGTCGAGGTGACGTCGTTCTGCGCCTTGCCGGCGGAGACACCGGCCGTGGACGCCTGATAGGCGTCGCCGTTGGCCAAATAATTGGTGGTGTGCGTGGCCTTGACGCTGAGACCGCCGAAATAGAGCGTATCATCGGTCGTGCCGCCGTCGAACCGCGCGTTGGTGACCGCGGTCGAGCTGGTCGTGGCGACCGCCGCCGCGCCGGCATAGGTGCCACCCGCGCCGACCAGCGCTTCGGAGACGTTGGTGTCCTTGCCGGTGGCGGTGATCTGAAGGATGCCGGTGTAGTTGGCATGGCCCAGGGTATCCATGTCCGCGGGCGCGCCGAGATAGGCGTAGGTGTGCGCGCTCGAGGACGTCTGCGCGACGGTCGCACCCAGCGCCAGGAACCCGGTCGAGAGACCGGTCGCTTTCGCATATTGGGCACTGTCATTCTCGGCCGCGATGACCACGTCGGCATTGGGAAGCCGGATCCCGACTCCGCCATAGGCGCTGACCGTCGCGTTCTCCGACGCCCTCGCCCAGCTGCCCTGCGCGCCGATCAGCGAGCCGCCACCGCCGGCGAGCGCATAGGCGTAAGTCGTGGTGCCATAGAGCGTTGTCGTGGTTCCGTCAGGATTGTTCTGCGTCCCGATGATCGGGACGAGCGCCATGGCGGTCACGCCGAGCGCGCCGCCCGAGAAGATCGCGTTGTCGCCGACATCGGCCGTAACAATGGCTCCGACCGTCGACTGGGCGATGGCGACGCCGACGGCACCACCACCCACCGAGACGCCAATCGCCTCGCTCGAAAGATTGGGCGTGATCGACGCCGTCACCATCGTGCCGGCATCGGTCGCGGACGTGGTGATCGTGGAGCCGGAGCCGATCTCGGCCTTAACGGTCGAATTCTCGTGAGCCTCGGCATCCGCACCGACGCCGGAGAGGATGCCGCCGCCGAGCGCCGTCGCCGTCGAGGACATTTTACCAGCGCCGGCTGCCCCGACCGAGAGCGTCGACGTATCGACGACGGCATTCGGCAACACCTTCGCGGCCACCGAGCTCGATCGTCCGGCCGTTGCGACGGAAGCGCCGACAGCCGCGGCACCGGCGCTGACGCCGCCCGTGAAGACGACCTGGGTCGAGGAATCCATTGCCATGACGGCAACGCCATCACCGCCAGTGCCGGTGACCTGGCCGCCAAGCTGGGCCGTCACGGTATTGGCGACATTGCCGACCGCAACGGCCGCCTGCGCGCCGAAATAGAGCGCAGCACCGCCGGCGATCGACTCGGTGTCGATGGTCTTGCCGCCATAAGGTCCGGTGGTGGCGTCCTTGACGACCGCGGCAACGTTCACAGTCGGCGCGGAGACGATCGCGCTCAGGTTTGCGAGCACGCTGCTGTTGACGCTGGTGTAGCCGATGCCGGCGCCGATACCGACATTCTTCGCAAAGCCGGCGCCGAGCAGGTACATCTTGTTCGCGTTGGCGCTGGTGGCGCCGACATTGACCTCGGTGCCCGTGACGTTGCCGCCCGCGATCTGCGCGGTGACGCCGTCATTGCCGCCGGTCAGCACCGTGCTGACGTCGTAGGTCGAGGTGGCGTTGGCATTGCTCGGATTGCCGGCCGTCCCGCTCGCGACCGCGTCGCTGCCGTGGCTGGTGCTGGTCCTGGCATTGACAGCCGCGATCGTGCCGTTGCCGCCCTGATTGAGCTGGCCGGTCTGCTCGCCCTGCGTATCCGGATCGGCGGTGTTGGTGCCAATGATGATGACGCCAACAGTCGCGCCGATACCGACGCTGCCGCCGGCACCCACGGTGACCGCGTAGGACAGCACTTCCTTGGTGCTGATCGCGCCGACATTGATCGCGCCGGACGAGTTCAGGTCGCTGTTGCGGCTTTCCGCCGTGGTCTGGCTCTTGAAGACGAGGACATTGGCCGCAGCGCCGATGCCGACGCCGGCACCGCTGGCGCCGACCGCGAGCGCACCCGCGATCTCCTTGATCGCAACGTCCTCGGTCGCATTGATGGTGACGGCACCGGCCGCCCCGCCCGTCACCGACTGCAGCGTGGTGTCGTAGACGCCCGCGATGGTCGTGTTGTTGGCGATCTCGATATTGGCCATGCCGGCAATCGCCGCCGTTCCGGTCGAGAGCGCGCCGCCGACCGAATAGGCCTCGAAGCGGTTCTTCGTGAGCGCCTGGACGTTCAGCGCGCCACTCAAATTGAGCGCGGTCGTGTGTGCGGCGCCATTGCCCTGGTAGTGCCACTCGTCGCCGACATAGGCTTCGGTCCGGTTCGACGAGACCTGGACCAGGAATGCCGCGCCGATCGCGGCCTGGCTGCCATAGGCGCCGGAGCCGTTCGCGGAGAAGATACCGGTGTAATTGTTGGCGTTCACGGTCAGTGAGGCGGCTGTCGTGGCGCCGCCGTCGACATAGGCCTCGGTCGTGGCCTGGAAGACGTTCAGCCCGACCGAGCCGGTGTTGAACCCGGTCGCGATCGAGGATGCATCCTGCTCGGCATTGGCCTTCACGGTAACGGCGCCGGCCGTCGGGCTCGACGACTGGACGCCGCCGACCGTGGCGTTGGTGATGTAGGCGAAGGTGTCGCGGGCCATCGTCGTGGAGATGATGGTGGCGCCGCCGCCGCCCTGGCCGGTGGGCGGCACGATGCCGAAGCCGAACGCACCGGAATAGGAGAAGCTCGATGCTGCGACCGTGATCTGCGGCGCCAGCGTCGTGGAGGTCAACCGCGTGTCGATCGCCGCGCTGTCGATATAGGCCCGGGTCGCCCCGCTCATCACATTGGTGATCGGGTTGATCATGATAGCGATGCCGCTGCTCGCGGCGAGCGAAGCGACATTGGTCGTGACCGCCTGATGCGAGCTCGCAGCCACGGCAAGGCCGCGCACGGTGTCCTGGTTCTCGGACAGATCCGGCGTCGAGTCGCTCGGCGCGTGGGCGGTGCCCAGGTCGAACGCATGGACGAGCGTGCCGTTGTTGACGGACAGCGTATCGGTCGAACTGGTTCCGAGTGCATCGACCTTGGTGTTTGCGCCGCTGATATAGGCTGCGGTGGTCCCGGTGATCTGGTTGGTCACCAGCGAGCCCGCGCCGCCGGCCGCGCCCTTGCTGATCGATACGGCGCCGGCAAACACCGCCACCTTGTCATTGTTGTTGGCGATCACGCCGACATTGTTTGTGGCGGTGACGTCGGCGCCGTTGATCCCGTTGGTGCCGGCCGCCGTGATGTTGGCGGTGACATTCGTCCCCATCAGGTTGGTGGCGACGGAGCCTGCAAGCCCGACCTGCGAGGACATCGCGATACCGACAGCGACCGTCGAGATGCTGGCATTCGAGCTCGCTCCGACGGCGACGTTGCCAGAGGCGGTCAGCTTGGAGCCGGTGACCCCGGCGCTGACATTGTTGGCGATGCTGCTGTTGACGAGCGCCAGGCCCGCGGCGCTGCCTTGCGTCGAGGCGCCCGCGACGGCCGCAGTTCCGGTGATGCTGGAATTGTCGGTCGCGGAGACGGAAATGTTGCGGGCCGTGACGGACGATTGCGTCGCGCTGGACAGGTTGTTGCCGATGGACGCCGAGACGGTGTTGGCGATCGAGCTGATCGTCGTGCCGCCGACGCCCGCAAACTGTCCGGTTGCCAGACCGAAGCCGATCGTGACCGCCTGGATTTTCGAGGAATCGACCGCGCTCACGCTGACATTGCCGTTGCTGCCGGCCGACATCAGGACGTTGGCGATATAGGCCGAATGCGTGGTTGCGATCGTGTTGTAGACGATCGAGGCGCCGACATTGTTCTTGCCGGCCTGGATCAGGCCCGCGACGGAGATGATGCTGGCGCCCGGGCCGTTACCCGTGCCCCCGTTGAGCGCGGCCGCGCCGAAGTCGATGCAGTTCTGCCCGCCGGTGCCGCCGGCGACCGTGCAAGTGTCAGAGGCGAGATGATTGTTGTTCGACTTCTTGACAAGGTTTCCGAGCGCCGTATCCAGCGCCGACACCGCGCCGCTGTCCGCCAGCACCGTCACGCGGCCAACGTCGATGCTCACCGTCGCGCCGCTGTTGATGTAGGCCGTCGTGGTGGGCGAGATCTCGCTGACGACGACCGCGCCGGCAAGGCTGTTGGCGCTGGCCCCTCCCCCGCCCGAGGCCGCACCAGCCGCAATCACGCTGGCGCTGTCGGCCATCACCAGCAGAGTGTCGTAGTTCGAGATTCCGGTGCTACGGATATGCGCGTCGGTGGCGTTGCCGCCCGAGGGATCGGCGATCGACGCATAGGTCAGCCCGATGCCGACGCCGACCTGGCCACCCGATAGATAGAGCGAGCCGCCGCCGATCGCGATGTTCGTGGTCTGGTAGGCGTCGACCTCGAGTGCGCGGTTGACGCCGGTCGCCTGCCCCGTGATCGTCGAGCTCTCGATATAGGCGTTGGCGCTGTCGGTGATGATGCCGACTGAGGCCGACAGCGACGCCGAATTGGATCTCGATCCCGCCACGCCGAGAGCGACAACGGTTTCCGAGCCGCCATTGAGCGCCTGCACCGTCACCGAACTCTGGTCGTTCATGGTGGTGCCGTAGATATAGGCGAGCGTCGCGTTGTTCGACATCGCCGACGCGATCGCGCCGCCGATCGCAGCCCCGGTGGCGGACGCTCCGGCCAGATTGAGCGCCGCGGAGCCGGACCCGTTGTTGAGCATGGTATCGTTGAGCGCCTGAACGATCGTATTGGTCGTGACAGCGCTGGCCGTGGTGTATTTGTTGACCGTCGTGTTCTTGATATAGGCGCTGGTGCCGAGCGAGACGTCGCTCACCGACGAACTGCCGGCGAGATCGAGGCTGAAGCCGCTGGTGCTCGATCCCGAGGTCGAACCGATCTTGCTCACAGCCGTCGTCACGCCGGCAGTGCCTCCCGTCGCGGCGGCGCCGGCAGCGCCGGCCTTGTCGGAGAAACTCGACGAGGCCGGATCGGAGACGGCGGCCGCGACCGCAGCCGCGGTGATGCGCCCCGACGTGGTCGCGCTCAGCGTGAGATTGTCGACGTTCACCGCCCCGCTTCCGCCGCTGGTGCCGGCGAACGGATCGTTGGCGCTGAACACGCCGGGCCGGATATCGGAATGGTTGTCGCCGATATAGGCGGAGGTGTCGGTATTTGCGCCGAGATAGGCGACCGACAGGCCGACCGCCGAACCGCCGCTGCCGTTGTAGCTCATCGCGCCGGACAGGGTCACGACCGACAGGTCCTGCTGCGCCAGGATGCCGAAGGTCGGGGCGTAGACCGTGGCCTGGCTCGAGATCGACGCATGCGTCGTGTTGTTGAGGAAACCGAGCGAGGTGATGCCGTTCAGCGCCAGCGTGCCGGCAGCCTTGCCGGAGGACGGCGCGACAGCGACGAACTGGTCAGAGGTGATCGCGTTGACGGCGATGTCGTCCGCCGCGCGCAGCGTCGCGCGGTCCGAAACGCCCGCGATGGTGTTGGTCTTGAACTGGACGAGATTGAGCGCGCCGCCCACCGACGAGCCGCCCGAGGTATTGCCGAACAGGAAGCCGAGCGTGCCGACATTGCCGGCCGCGTCGATCGACGCCATGGTCGTGGTCGCCGCGATCTGGATGCTGGTGTCGTAGGTATGGACGTCACCGTTGTTTACCGTCGCGGACCAGCTGCTGCCGCAGGCCGCGGTGGTGCAAGTCGCGGTCAGACTGGCGCTGCCGGCCACCCAGGCCGTCGTGTTGTTGTTGACGACGAAATGGTTCATCGAGCCGGCGAGGCCGATCAAATCGCCAGCGTCGGCCGTAGCGTTGGCATAGCTCGTCAGGATATTGCCGCCAACGCCGAGATTGCCGTTGAGATGGCCGAGGACCTCGGTCAGTCCGTCCCACTTCAGCCAGGTATTGGTGATCGGCATCGAGGTGGTGGCCTCAACGGCGATGTTGGCCGCGTTGACGGTGGTGCCGCTGCCGATATAGGCGTTGGAATTGTGGTTGAAATTGCCCCAGGCGACCGCCGCGCTGATCGCGACGCCCTCGCCGCTGGTGACGTCCTTGGTGATCGCGGAAGCCGTCGCATTGCTGCGCACGCCCCGATCGATGAGGGTGCTGACGACCGCGACGTTGCCGCTGACATAAAGGCTGGGCGCGCCGCCACTCGGATTCTGGCCGATCGATGCCGTCGCGTTTTCAGTGCTGTTGGCCAGCGACAGCGCACCGGCGGCCTTGAAATTGAAGTTCACCGGCATCAGCGAGACCATCTGCTGAGCCATCATCCCCGTCAGGCTGGGGCTGGAGACCAGGAACTCCTGGATCGCGCCGACCAAGGCCGGCGTACCGACAATGGTCGACGCCATGGTCGAGTTGCTCGTCGTGTTCGAGGTCGCTTCGACCAGAACGGAGCCGTTCATCCGCGACGACGCGCTGGTGCCCAGCGACGAGCCGAGCTTCGCGGTTGCGGATGTGGTGACGTCGCTGATCGCGAGCGCCCCGCCAACACCACCGCTGGCGGTCGGCGTGCTCAGCGCAATCGACGTGGCGCCGGTCGAGAACGAGTTGTTGTTGATCGCCCGCACTGTCAGCGAGTTGCCGGATGCATTCACGGTGCCGACGGAAAGGTTCGCGCCGGTCGCGACATTGGCCGTGGTCGAGACCGAGCCGGTGGAATAGGCCACCGTCTCGACGAATTGCGCGCTGGAGGTCGCTGCGACCGCGGTGACGGCCATCGTTGCATCGTTGATGGCGTGGATGCCGAGGTTGCCGCCTGCGCTGATCGTGGCGCCGGAGGCAACATTGGTGCTGACATTGCCGTCGATCTTGCCGACGACAGCGGCGGCGCCGATCGGCGAGCCGCCGATCAAGGTGCTCGCAATCGCCGGATCCTGCGCCGTCTCCGAACCATGCGAGGCGATGGAGACGTTGCCGGTGCCGTTGATGTTGGCGTTGCCGTTGATATTGACCGTGGCGGTGGCGCTCGCGGCCACGTAGCCGCCGTTGATGCCGAGCATCGAGGCCGCGAGCGTGGTGCCCACCAGCGTAAAGAGGCCAGGGACCGAGCTCGTGAAGCTGGACGACGCCGTCGAGACCGATGCGATCGTGATGTCGCCGCCGGTGATCCGGCCGTCGACCGTAATTCCCGAGGTCGCAGTGGCTTGGCCCGACAGCTTGCTGTCGCTCGCCGTCGCCGCGAGCGTCACATTGCCGCTGGTGTAATGCGTGCTGGCGGAGTTGACGGCCTGCGCGAGAATTTGCGCGCCGTTCTGGATATCGATTATCCGCGCCTCTATCCGGATGTGGTTGGCATTGCCCGTCGAATAACCATTGGCATCGAGATGACGGGTATCGACCACCGCGTGGGCCGCCAGCGTGACCGAGTTGTCTGCCTGGAGCAGGTAGGTGGCACCGGCGCTGAGCCCGTTGAGCGCCGCCGCGACCGAGCTGTTCGACAGCGTCACGCCGGTGTCGCCCTGGGCGGCATCACCCACGACCAAGTCGGTCGGATCGATCAGCAGCGTGCCGGCCTTGCCGTTTTGCGCGCTGAGGTTGACCTCGATGCCCTGGCCGATGTCGATGATTCCGTTCGCGCTGAAGTCGACGAGACCGGCATTGCCGGTCTTCGCACTGGCGTCGAACTTGGCCCCGCCCGCGACCGTCAGGTTCTGCGCCGCTTTCAGGCGGATCTCACCGGCGCTGCCGTTTGCGCTTGCGATGTTGAGATTGGCTCTCTTGCCGACATCGATGTTGTTGCCGGCCTGCACCGTGATGTTGCTCGGCGTCGCGGTCTTGCTCTGCGCGGTCAGGCGGCCGTTGACCCTGGCGTTGTTGACCGCGCCGATGTGGATCGAGCCGTTGCTCACGGTGATCGAGCTGGCGCTGCGCAGGCCCTTGGAGTTGACCGAGGCTGCGAACTTCGCGGCGTGATCGAGGTTGGCGATGTCGCGCTGGGTGGCGCCGCCGACATAGACGTTCTGCCCGGTCAGGCGCACGCCGTCCTGGGCGTTGACGCGGCCGTAGATGCGGATGTTGCCGTCGGGCGAGACCGGGAACGAGCCGGCCATCAGATTGCCGACCGCGGACTGGTTGATCTGCCCGCCTGCGCCGATCAGGCTGTCGGTGAATTCGCGCGTCGGTGTCGAGACGTTGAGGCTGCCGACGTTCACGGTGCCGGAACGGCCGACCACGAAGCCCTTGGGATCGGCGAAATAGACGTTACCGCCGATCGCACCGTTCATGTACGAATTGAGCGTGCCGTTGACGTAGACCGGCGCGTCGCGAACGATGTTGACGAGGTTTTGCGTGCCGGTCGGCAGCTGCAGATTGACGGTGTTGCCCTGCCCGACGCTGAACTGCGAGAACGAGTTGAAGGCGTTGTTGCCCGAAACCGTCGACGTCGTGACGTTGGTGACGCTGCCGGAGGTCTGAAGGCTGGTTCCGGTGCGCCCGTCGGGAACGATGACGTTGGCCGTCTGCGCCTGAACGCGGACGCTGTACACCGGCAGAAAGACCATCTGCATCGCGCAGAGCAGCGACATCGAACGGAAGCGCGCGAGCCCCCGCAGTGCCGTCAGCTCGTCATTGCCTCGCGTCGCAGACGGTCCGCGCATTTCAGATCCTCTTCATCGGCATAGGCGCCGATCCACAACCGGGTGGGAGAATGTCTTGAAGGATGTCTTGAAAGAGATCCTGGAAGCGTCCGGCATCAGAACTGCCCGGGCGGCAGCTTGAAGATGTCGGGGCTCTTGGCGTCGGCCACGTAGAACAGCAGCAGGCTGGTGGGCGTCAGCACACGCTGGTTGTTCTCCTTGTTCTCGAAGGTGCCCTGGAGCAGCAGGATCACCGAGCGGTCCTTGGCGTCGCTGCCGCGGAACATCACGATGCCGCCGGCGACCGGCATGTTCACCGCGACCGAATCGGGCTTGAAGCCTTCGCCCATGAAATGGGCGCGCAGGATGTTGGCGTTGGAGAACAGCTTTTCGGCCGTCATCGCCGTGTCGGTCCCCTTCGACCAGACCGCGCCGACCTGGATCAGCGACTTCGACTTGTAGCCGAATACATAGGAGAGCTCGGCGGTGCCGCCGTTCGGCAGCAGTTCCGGCGCGGAGAGCAGCAGGCTGCGCGTCAGCTCGGACGCATTGTCCTGGATCTTGATGGCGTCGGGCTTGGCGCTGAAGTCCTTCGTGATCGCCGCCCGCACGTCGGTCTCGCTCATGCCGAACTTGGCCGAGCGGAAGCCGTCGATCGCCTTGATCGCCTTTTCCTCACCGGGGACGGCGGGCGTCTCGGCCGCAGCCGTCGGCGTCGCGCCAGCGGCGGCGGCAGGCGCGGCTCCCGCGGCGGCGGCCCTGGGTGCGGTCTTCTGCTTCGGTACCGCGCCTTGAGCGGCGAGCGGCCCGGCTGCAACAGATGTGAGGAGACCGACGAGGGCCGGCACGAGGTAGATTTTGCGCATCGAAAACCTTCGAAACAAAACAGAAAACAAGCTTCAAAAATCAGCAGCTGCGAAATCGACTTCTCCGAACCGTCGCCCCGACCGGGACGGAAATGTTGCAACGCCACAATGCGTTACAGATCGTCACGGAGCAGACACAGCTCGAAACAGCGACTCTTTGGCGGGGGTAGGAATACGGTATCGGACTGCCGAATGCTGCGAATGAACGTTCATAAGCGCGCTTTTTCATCAATTGTGGACACCGCCCTTTCGCGTTAAGCATCCGGCTTGGGACGGACCATCGTGCAAAGAATTCCATGACCGAACGGCCTTCGGCATTCGCGGTCGATCGCCGCGGCCTCCTTCGCCTTGCGGGCACAACCGCCGCGGGATGGCTTGCGCTCGGCGCAACGTCGGATCGCATGCGGATCGTGGCGTCGCTGACGGGATTGCCGCTCGACGACGCGCTGACCAGAAGGAGCATGACCGAGAGCCCGACCTCGCGCCTCGGTGGCCTCATCGTCGGCTTGAGGCAGCGCGGCTGGGTCGAAGGCGTCAATTTCCGCTTCGAGCTGCGTTCGACCTTCGGTGGACCGGACAAGCTCAAGAGCGCGGTCCAGGAGTTGCTCGAGCTCAAGCCGGACGTGATCCTGACCGGCTCGACCATCGAAACCGCCGCCGTCTTTGCCGCCACCAAGACCATCCCGATCGTTTTCGCGACCGCCAACGACCCCGTCGGCAACGGCTTCGTCGCGAGCCTCGCCCATCCCGGCGGCAACGTGACCGGCTTCACCAACAGCTCGGCCGAGATGGGCGGCAAATGGCTTCAGCTGATCCGGGAGGCCGTGCCGGATCTCGCGCGCGTCGGTGTCCTGTTCAACCCGGCGACCACGCCCCGCGCCGGGCGGTTCTTCCTCGATTCGATCGACCAGGAGGCGGCGTCGTCCGGAATGTCCGTGGTCCCCGCGCCCGTCAACGCGCCAACGGACATTGACGAAGCCATCAGGCGTTTTTCCGAACCGCCCAGGGCGGCGATGGTGGCGCTGGTCGACAGCTTCCTCGTGATCCACCGTCAGGCGGTCGTGACGGCGGCCGCCAAGCATCGCGTCCCCATGATCTATCCGTTTCACTATTTCATGGATGCCGGCGGGCTGATGAGCTACGGGCCGACGCTGGAGGTGCGCTCGGCCGACTATATCGATCTCATCCTGCGCGGCACCAAGGCCGGCGATCTGCCGGTGCAATCGCCGCGCAAATACGAACTCCTGATCAACCGCACGGTCGCACGCTCGCTCGGGTTGACCATTCCATTCACGCTGCTCGCGCGCGCCGACGAGATCCGCGAGTGAACGAGACGATCGACCAGGGACATTTGCGGACGCCTCCGGGCCGGTTGTTCCGCAAATATCTCTACTCGATCGTCGCCCTCGCCTTTGCCGCGCTCGCCATCAACACCGGCTTCGACGTCTGGTTCTCCTATCGCGAGCAGAAGCAGCTTCTCGCGGCGACCCAGCGCGAGCAGGCGGCAAGCGCGGCCATCCAGATCGGCCAGTTCATCGGCCAGATCGAAAGCCAGATCAGGTGGCTCTCGCGCCTGCCGCCGGAGCTGTCGAGCAACGAAGACGATCGCCTGAACGCCATCCGCCTGCTGCGCCTCTCGCCCGCGATCGCGGAAATTGCCGAGCTCGATGCGCAGGGCCGCGAGCAGGTGCGCGTGTCGCGCCGCGTCGCGGACAAGGTCGGCAGCAAGTCCGATCTGTCGGCCTCGCCGGCCTTCCGCGGTGCCAATGAGAGCCGGGCCTATTACGGGCCGGTCTATTTCCTCGGCGACACCGAGCCATTCATGACGATCGCCACACGCGGGACGGGCCGCGAACCCAATGTGATCGTCGCCGACGTCAATCTGCGCTTCATCTGGGACCTCGTCGCCGGGATCAGGGTCGGCAACACCGGCAAGGCCTATGTGGTCGATCGCATGGGAGTCCTGATCGCGCATCCCGATCTGTGGCCGGCGCTGCAACGGAGCGATCTCTCCGGGCATGCGGACGTGCGCGCCGCGCTCGATGGCGCGGGGCCGCCCTCGGGCGGCCTCGTCAAGGAGGATCTGTCCGGCCAGCGCGTGCTCTCGACCTATGCGACGGTCCCCTCGCTCGGCTGGCTGGTGTTCGTCGAGCTTCCGCTCAGCGAGGCCTATGCCCCGATCTATGCATCGATCGGACGCTCCACGTTTCTCCTGGTCATCCTGCTGGCCATTGCGGTGCTGGTGTCCCTCTTCCTCAGCCGGCGCATGACCGTGCCGATCCAGATGCTGACGCAAGGCGCGAAGCGGATCGGCAGCGGCGATCTCGACCTGCGGCTCGCGATCAAGACCGGCGACGAGCTGGAAGCGCTCGGCGACCAGTTCAACCGGATGGCCGCTCACCTGCACGAATCCTACGCGACGCTCGAGCGCAAGGTGATCGAGCGCACCTCCGAGCTCGAGAAGGCCCGCGACCACGCCCTGGCCGAGCACGACGCAGCCGAGCGCGCGCGCCGGGCCGCCGTGCTCGCCAATGAGACCAAATCGCGCTTCCTCGCCGTCGTCAGCCACGAGCTGCGCACGCCGCTGAACGGCGTCATGGGCGTGCTGCAACTGCTCGACGACAGCAGCCTCGGCGACGCCCAGCGCCGCCATCTCGCGACCGCGGCGGCATCGGGCGAAACGCTGATCGCGCTGGTCGATGCCATCCTTGAATATGCCCGCCTGGAGGCCAGCACCGAAACGCTGGAAACGCGCGACTTCCGCCTCGACCAGCTGATCGAGACGGCCGCGGATTTGATGTGTCCGCAGGCCTTCAGCAAGGGCCTGACCTTCGACCTCGCCTGCGATGCGAGCGTCAGCACATCCGTGCACGGCGATCCCGTCAGGCTCAATCGCATCCTGCTCAATCTGATCGGCAACGCCATCAAGTTCACGCCGCGCGGCGGGATCAGCTTGTGTGCAGCCGCGGAGCAGCACGACACTCATGTCCTGCTGCGCGTCACGGTTCGCGATACCGGCATCGGCATCGCGCCCGACATGCACGAGCGGATTTTTGAGGATTTCGTCCAGGCGGATGACAGCATCGCGCGGCGGTTCGGCGGCACGGGCCTGGGCCTTGCGATCGCGCGGCGCCTCACGCGCCTGATGCGCGGCGAGCTGACGGTGGAGAGCACACCGGACGCCGGCAGCACGTTCACGCTCGAAGTGCCGCTCGGCCGCGCCGCGAGCGGCGTCGCGCAGGGTGCGCTTCCGCCGCCATCGCGGCGGCTCCGCGTGCTGCTGGTCGACGACGACCCCGTCAATTGCGAGGTCGGCGAAGCGATCCTGAAGAGGCTCGGCCACCACGCCACGATCGCCAGAAACGGCGCATCAGCCATCAAGCACGCCCGCGATCAGGCCTTCGACGTCATCCTGATGGACCTGCACATGCCCGACATGGACGGCGTGGAAGCGGCCTCCCGCATCGGCAAGCTCGGACTGCCCAGCATGCCGCGCATCATCGCCGTGACCGCCGACGTGTCCAGCAGCGCCCGCGAGCGGCTCGCCGGCGCCGGCATCGCCAAGATCGTCAGCAAGCCGATCCTGATCAATGCGCTGCGCGAGGCGCTCGAGGACGATCCAGCGCAGAAGACGCCCACGGCACAGCTTGCGGCCGGCGCCTTGATCGACCTGCATTTCCTCGACGACCAGAAAGAGCTGTTGGGCGCGACGCAAATCGCAAAGCTCCACCAGCTTCTTGCGCAAACGAGCGAACGACTGATCGACGACATCGCCAGGGCCGCGGAGATTGGCGATCACAAGCAACTTGCGCGATCCGCGCATCAGCTCGGCAGTGCGGCAAGCGCGCTCGGCCTCGTCCGCCTGTTCGAGCGCTGCAGAGAGATCGAGGAAGCCGCGCCCGCGCTGTCCGCGTCCGAATGCGAGAGCGCCGGGCGCGAACTCGCCGCGCTTCAAAAAGCGTCGATGAGCGCGCTGGACGAGTTGTTGCGGGTGGAGGAGCAGCGTACGGTCATCCACTGACATACAAGATGGAGTCGCCCGTGCGCGCAAGATACCTCGCAATTCTCCTCATGCTGTTCGCTCCTGCCGCGCGCGCCGAGGTCGAACAATTCCCGTCCACCTTCAAAACCAAAACCATCGCGGCCAACGGCACGCAGATTCACGTGCGCGTCGGCGGTCAAGGGCCGGCCGTCATCCTGATCCACGGCTTTGGCGATACCGGCGACATGTGGGCAAAGCTTGGCGCTGACCTCGTGCACGATCACACGGTAGTCGTGCCGGATCTGCGCGGCATGGGCCTCTCGGCCAAACCCGATAATGGCTACGACAAATGGACCCAGGCCGCCGACATGCGCGCCATCCTGCAGTCGCTCGGCATCGAGAAGGCTTTCGTCGTCGGACACGATATCGGCACCATGGTGGCCTATGCCTACGCGGCCCGCTATCGCGATCTCACCGAAAAACTGGTCGTCATGGATGCCCCGGTGCCCGGCGTGCCGCCGTGGGACGAGGTCGTCCGCAGCCCGCAGCTCTGGCACTTCGATTTCGGCGGCCCCGACATGGAACGGCTGGTCAAGGGCCGCGAGCGCATCTACCTCGACCGCTTCTGGAACGAATTCGCGGGCACGCCCTCCAAGGTCACGGAAGGGATGCGTCGCCACTACGCAGAGCTCTATGCGCGACCAGGCGCCATGCACGCGGCGTTCGCGCAATTCAGGGCGATCCGCACCGACGCCGAGGACAACAAGAAGGCGATCGCAACCAAGTTGAGCATTCCCGTGCTCGCCGTTGGTGGCGAGAAATCATTCGGCAAGATGGAGGCCGTCGTGATGCGGAATGCGGCGACAGATGTCACCGAGGTCGTCATTCCGGACGCCGGCCACTGGCTGATGGAAGAGCAGCCGGAGGCCACCGTGAAGGCGGTGCGCGCGTTTCTCGACAGCAAGAAATAGGACGACGAGCCGGGCTGATGTTCTCAGCTCGGCTTTCTCGGCGGGACGTCCGAGCATAACATCCGCTTAGCGACGCGAGCTTTGACGTGGCGGATCGCGCGAACCTGCTGGAACTACAAGGCAAACCGTTTGCACCCATCCAAACCTCATGAATCAGCGTTGCCATGTAGCCTGCTGCCGTCCTCAGTTGGGGCCTCTTTCATACCCTAGCCAAACCGCTCCACCAGAAAATCAATGAACAGCCGCACCTTCACCGACAGATGCCGCGTCGGCGGATAGACCGCATAGAGCGCGAGCGGCGGCGCGGAATAGTCGTCCAGCACGGTCTGCAGCTCACCTTTCCGCAAAGCATCGGCAGCGATGAACTCAGGCAGCAGCGCCAGCCCCCTGCCCTTGATCGCGGCGTCGCGCAGCACTTCGGCATTGTTGACGCAGAGCGACCAGGCCGGCTGGATCCAGTGATCGCCGTCGCGGCCGGTGAGTTTCCATTGATTGCCGGTGAGCAGGAAGCCGTAGGTCAACGAGGCATGCTCGCGCAGATCCTGCGGATGTTTTGGCGTGCCGTGACGCGAAAGATAATCCGGCGAGGCGCAGATCATGCGCGCGACCGGCATGATTTTTCGCGCGATCAGGCTGGAGGATTCCAGCTCCGCGATCCGCAGCGTCACGTCAAAGCCGTCCTGGACGGGATCGAGCAGATCGTCGCTGAGCACGATCTGGAGCTGAAGCTCGCCATAGCGCGCCATGAAATCGGCGAGCACCGGCCCTAACCGCATCGTGCCGAACGACATCGGCGCATTGACGCGCAGCAGGCCGCGCGGCGCCGATTGGGCCTGCGTCACCGCCTGGTCGGCGGCCTCGATCTCCGAGAGGATCACGACGGCCCGCTCGAAATAGCGCTGGCCGTTCTCGGTCGGGCTCGCGTGCCGGGTGGTCCGGTTCAGCAGCTGGACGCCGAGGCTCTCCTCGAGGTCGGCGATGTATTTGCTGATCGCCGAGCGCGACAGCCGCAGCTGCCGGCCCGCTTCGGCAAAGCTGCCGCTTTCGACCACTTTGACGAAGGCCCGCAGGCTGGCGACCTTATCCAAGGGCCCGCCCCGGCGATTGTTTCCAAATCGTAGACATAGACGTCATATTTGCACGGATTGTCTCCAATCCAAAGCGGAACGATATTTCCTGCCAGAGCAAGACCGCTCCCCGAATTCTGGAGGACGACCATGTCTGGACTGCACCATGTCACCGCGATCGCCGGCGACCCCATCCGCAATTTCGGCTTCTACACCCGGGATCTCGGCCTGCGCTTCGTCAAGAAGACGGTCAATTTCGACGATCCCGGCACCTATCACTTCTATTACGGCGACGAGACCGGCCGCCCCGGCACCATCCTGACCTTCTTCCCGTGGGCTGGCGTGCCGGCCGGGCGCCGCGGCGTCGGCGAGACCCATCAGACCGCCTTCCGCGTGCCGCAGCGCTCGCTCGGCTACTGGACGCAGCGCTTCACCGAGAAGGGCATCGCCTATGAAGCGCTGGAGAAGCGCTTCGGCGAATCCGTGCTGCCGTTCACCGATCCCGACGGCATGGCGCTCGCCCTCGTTGGCGTCCCCGGCGCCGAGAACGAGCCCGGCTGGAGCAACGGCGACATCCCGGCCGAGCATGCGATCCGCGGCTTCCACGGCGTGACCTTGCTGCTCGACAGCGCGGCGAAGACAGCTGCCGTCCTCGCCGACGTGTTCGGCTTCAAGGAGACGGGGCGCGAAGGCTCCGTGATCCGCTTCAAGGCGCCGGGCGATGCCGAAGGCAGCGTCGTCGATATCTACGAGGCCAAGGGCTTCTTGCGTGGGCATCAGGGCGGCGGCTCAGTGCATCACATCGCCTTCCGCGCAGCCGACGATGCCGAGCAGGGCAAGATGGCCGAGAGGCTCGTGAGCAATCACGGCCTGCATCCGACCGAGCAAAGGGACCGCAACTACTTCCGCTCGATCTATTTCCGCGAGCCCGGCGGCGTGCTGTTCGAGATCGCGACCGACATCCCCGGCTTCGCCGTCGACGAACCCGTCGCGACGCTGGGACGTGACCTCAAGCTGCCGAGCTTCCTCGAAGCGCAGCGCAAGCAGATCGAGGGCGTGCTGCCGAGCTTGGAAGAGACCGCATCATGACCGAGTTCATCCATCGTTACGAGCCCGCGCGCGACGCGGGCTCCCCTTCGCTCCTGCTGTTGCACGGCACCGGCGGTGACGAGAACGACCTGCTCGGGCTCGGCAAGATGATCTCGCCCGGCTCCGCCCTGCTCTCGCCGCGCGGCCGCGTGCTCGAGCACGGCATGCCGCGCTTCTTCCGCCGCCTTGCGGAAGGCGTGTTCGACGAGGAGGACGTGCGTCGCCGCGCGCTCGAGCTCGGCGACTTCGTCGCGGATTCGCGAAAGCAATACGGCATCGCCGCGCCGGTCGCGGTCGGCTTCTCCAACGGCGCCAACATCGCGGCCGCGCTGTTGCTGCTGAAGCCGGAGGCGCTTGCAGGCGCAATCCTGCTGCGCGCCATGGTGCCGCTGTCGGACGCACCGAAGGCGGAACTCGGCGGCAAGCCTGTTCTGCTCCTGTCCGGGCAGGCTGATCCGATCGTGCCGGCGAGCAATTCGGCGCGGCTTGCGGCGCTGCTGTCGGAATCGGGAGCGCGTGTCGACCACAAGGTGCTGCCGGCAGGCCATCAATTGTCGCAGGCCGACGTCACGCTGGCCCGCAACTGGATCGGCAACGTCGACGCGAAAGCAGCATGAACCGACGGGCGGCGCATCGTTCACGAACGGTGCGCCGCTTCCATCACTCGAACCAGCCGCGCCGCCTGAACCAGATCAGCGGCAGCAAGGCGCTGGCGATGATAGCGAGCAGTGCCAATGGATAGCCGAAGGTCCAGCTCAGCTCCGGCATGTTCTTGAAGTTCATGCCCCAGACGCCGACCAGGATCGTCGGCGGCACACCGACGACGGAGACGATGGTCAGGATCTTGAACAGCTCGTTCTGCTGGATGTTGATGAAGCCGAGCACCGCGTCGAGCAGAAGCTGGATCTTGTCCGTCAATCGCGTCTCGTAGTCGCTGAGCGAGGCGACATCCTTCGACACGGCATGGAGGCGCTTCTTCGACGCCTCCGTGATCCACTCTCCGCCCACATCGCCGGCAAATGACGCAATTCGCCCGACCCCGAGCAGGACGTCTCGCGCCTTGGCCAGCCGGTCGGCCAGTTCGCCGATATTCTCCAGCGCCTCGCGCATCCTGCGGCTGGAGCGGACCGGCCTTCTCGAGCGAACCAGTCCGCCTTTGAACACACCTCGCGAGAGCGTGTCGACCCTCGCGGCGAGATGCTCCAGAGTATCGGCGCCGCGGTCGATCATCGCTTCGAGCAGGCTGGTGAACACGCACATGCCGTTCTCGAGGCTGTCATCGGAGCCGACGCGCTTGCTGATCTGGTCGAAGATCGGCAGCTCCGCAAAGCGCACCGTCACCAGCACATGCGGGCCGATGACGAAGCCGACCGGCGTGATCTCGGCCTCGTTGTCCTCGTTGAGCCGGACCGCAGGCGAGCCGAGATAGAGCGTGCCATGATCGAAGATCAGTCGGCTCGACGCCTCGATCTCGCTGAGCGACTCCTCGGACGGGATGCGTATCTTCAGCAATCGCTCGACGAACTGCTTTTCCTCAGCGCTCGCGTTCAGCAGGTCCGCCCAGATGATCTCCGAGGGCATTTCCGCGCCGATGCCTTGCCAGTCGTCAGTCGGCCACCTGTACAGTTTGAGCAAGAACCGAACTCCGCATGGCTTCGCGCCGGATCGCGCGGCATGCGGCCATCCTGCGCCGAGCTAACGCATGAAGGTTCCAAACGTTCAATGTCGGTGCGGCCCAGGCCCGCTCGATTGATAGCGTCCTCTGTTACGCCGGGGTGTGGAATGCAGCGAGGCCATTCATCGATCGGACTACCTCTGCTGCAAGGCCATGCGAACACCGAGACCCAGGTAGATCGCTCCGACGACGCGGCCTTGCCAGCGACCGATGCTGCGGTGACGGGCGAGCCAGCCCGCGACCTGTCCGGCGGCGAGAGCGATCAACGCCGTGTAGATGGCGCTCATGATCACGAAGACGAGACCGAGAACCGCAAGCTGCGCGACGATGGAGCCTCGCTCGGGATGCACGAACTGGGGCAGGAAGGCCAGGAAGAAGAGCGCCGTTTTCGGGTTCAGCACTTCGGCAAGAACGGCCTGCCGGAAGGCGAGCGGCGCATCGACCAGACGCGACCGCGCCAATTTGAGATCTTCGCCTCGTTCCATCAACGTGCGGATGCCGAGATATATGAGGTAGGCAGCACCGGCATATTTCACCAGGCTGAAGGCGAGAGCGGACGTCATCAGCACCGCCGATAATCCGAGCGTGGCCATCGCCGTGTGAAGCATGTCACCGGTGGCGATGCCGAGACCGGTGGCTATTCCGACGCGATGTCCGCCTACAGACGAGCGCGCGAGCACCAAGAGGACGGCGGGACCCGGAATGAGGAAGAGACCGAGAACCACCGCAATGTAGGTCAGCAACGTGTCGAAATGGATCATGGAAAGTTCCGATTTGGCTACGGGCGACCAAGAGCCAGCCAGACGTGGTCTCCCAATGCAAGTCCTGAATGGACCAATTGCAGAGACCTCCAGGCGTTACTCACCGTGCGAGGAGACCTGTGAACGCTACAGGGCTGGCAAACCCGGCGGCGGTTTGCGCATGTTGGAGGCCTGCTCGTAGGCGTAGGCCAGACGCAGAAGCTTGTGCTCGCTCCAGGCACGGCCCGCGAAGGTGATGCCGAGCGGATAGTCGGGCGTGTCCTTGTCGTCAGCTCCCGAGATGAAGCCGCCCGGCACCATGACGCTGGGATAGCCTGCCCTGGCGGCGATCGCGGCGCCTCCGCTGCCGGGGAATAGCACGGCATCGAGCTTGTGCTGGTTCATGTAGGCATCCATGCCGCGGGTCCTGGCGCTGAGCAGGTCCATGGCAAGCGCCGACTTGTACTCGCGCTCGCGCAAGTCTCCTCGGGTGAGGTCGGCGGCGAGGAACAGGTCCTGGCCGAAACGCAGCGCCTTCTCCGCGTTTGCCTCGTTGAAGGCCACGATGTCGGCAATGGACTTGATGGCGGTGTTGGTCGCCCAGTCCTTCAGGTAGAGGTTGAGATCGCGCTTGAGCTCGTAGAGGAAAACGATCCGCTGCACGACCGGATTGCCTTTGTTGCCGCTCAGCGGATTGCGGTTGAGCACCGCCATGATCGTACCTGGTCCGCTCATCCAGCCGGCTGTCGGCATGCTGGCGCGCACGATAACGGCGCCCAGATCCTCCAGCACCTTGATCGCCTCCGCCATCACCTTCGCCGATTTGGGTGGCAGCTTGCCGAAATAGGGATCGTTCAGCGGGTCGGCGGCGTCGCTCGGCACACCGATGCGCGCGCCCTTCATCGCATCGGACGTGAAGTCGGCGGTGTAATCGGCTGGCCGCCGCAGCGGCTCTGTCGCCGGATCGCGCGGGTCCTTCGCCGCCAGTACGTTGAGGAGCAGCGCCGCATCACGTACCGTGCGCGTCATCGGCCCTGCGGTGTCCAAGCTGTGCGCGATCGGCACAATGCCGGCGCGGCTGATCAGCCCGACGGTCGGTTTGACGGTGACGAGGCCGTTCTGGCTGGCGGGGAACAGCAGCGAGCCCGAGGTCTCGGTGCCGATCGAGGCCGCACACAGATCCGCGGCCACAGCGACCGCAGACCCCGAGCTCGAGCCCCCCGGGGACACCGCCGGATGGCCATGATCGTCCATCAACGCCGGCGCGTAAGGGTTCTTCACCTGACCGCCCAGCGATGAGTAGCCCGAGGGCATGTCGATCGCGAGCATGTTGGCGAACTCCGTCAGGTTCGCCTTGCCCAGGATCACCGCCCCCGCCTCGCGCAGCAGCTTGACGACGGTGGAGTCGTCCCTGGCGTGTGCGCCCTCCAGCGCCAGCGAGCCCGCCGTGGTCGGCTGCTTGTCGCCTGTCGCGATGTTGTCCTTCACCAGGATCGGTATGCCGGCCAGCGACTGCCCGGCTGAAGGCCTCGTGCTGTCAAGCTTGCCCGCGATCGCGAGCGCATCGGGATTGAGCGCGCGCACGGAGTTGAGCTTGGGCCCGTCACGGTCGTAGGCCTCAATGCGCGCGAGGTAGGCTTTCGTCAGTGCGGTCGCAGTAGTCCGCCCACTCGCAAGCGCATGAGCAATGTCACTCATGGACGCATTGTCGAGCTTCAGATTGATCGGCGTCTCGGCGCTCACGGCAGCCGCGGCGGTGCCGGCATCGCGGGCGGGAGGGCTGTTCATGGCGTGCCTCGCCTGACGGCGCGTCCCGAACCATAAGGCCGCGATGGTGCCATCATGCCAGTGTTTTGCCCGACGGGTCAATGTACCGGCGCTGCGCGCAGACCTTTGGAATCGCGCAACGCGCAAACCATTGAAATGACTAACCCCGGCTACTGTGCATGGGGTTGTTTTTCAGATTTTGTTTTGGGCCGTTGCCACCTCTCCCGTTGGGAGAGGTGGACAGGAAGGTATCTCGACTTGATCGAGCAGCCCCTACTCCCAATACCAGGTCGAGAAATCGTTCTCGAACTGCGGGACTTCCTTCCAGACGCCCTTCAGCTTCTTGTTGATGACAGTCGGCCATTGCGGCTGGAACAGGTAGGCGGAGACGGCGTCGGTCGCCAGCATGCGCTGGGCGTCGCCGAGCAGTTTGGCGCGCGCGGCTTCGTCCGGCGTCGACACGATCTGCTTGTAGAGCGCGTTGAAGGCCTCGTTGTTGTAGCCGAGATAGTAGTCGGGCTCGGTGATCTTGACGAGGTCGAACGGCTCGACATGGCTGACGATGGTGAGGTCGAAATTGTGCGGCCCATTGCCGGCGAACACTTGCGACAGCCACTGCGCCCATTCGACGTTCTCGATCTTGGCGACGATGCCGACCTTGGCGAGCTGGGCCGCGACGATCTCACCGCCCTGCCGCGCATAGGGCGGCGGCGGCAGCTTCAGCGACAGCTCGAGCGGCGTGGTGACGCCGGCCTCCGCAAGCAGCTTCTTGGCCTTTTCGGGATCGTAGGGGTTGATGCCTGTGGTGTCGACATAGCCCAGCGATCCCGGCGTGTAGAAGCTGCCGATCGGCGTGCCGAACCCTTCGACGGCGCCGTCGATCAATGCCTTACGATCGATCGCAGCGAGGATGGCGCGGCGGACGCGGACATCGTCGAGCGGCTTCTTCCGCTCGTTGATCGCGACAATGGTCTTGGCCCTGGAACCGCCGATCAGCACCGTGAAGCGCGGATCAGACTTGAATTGAGCGACAACGCGGGTCGCGATGCGCGGGAATGCGTCCACGTCGTTCGAGAGCAGTGCCGCGGCCTGGGCGGCCGGATCGGAGATGAAGCGGATCGTCACCTTCGAAAGCTTGATCGCCGAGGCGCTGCGATAGTCGGCCCATTTGTTGAGCGTGATCGACGAGCCCTTGGCCCAGGCGCCGAGCTGGTAAGGCCCGGTCCCGACCGGCTGCGTGACGTTGGTCGCCGCGCTCTTCGGCTCGACGATCGAGCCGCTCGCTTGCCCCAGCAGGAAGGGCAGGTTCGGCTCGGAATATTTCACGGTGATCACGACCGTGTCGGCATCTGGCGCCTCGACCTTCTCGAACGCCTGGAACAGGCTCTTGTCCTTGTTGGTGCTGGTCGGCGCGGCGTTGCGCTCGAACGAGAACTTCACTGCCGCGGAGTCGAACGGCTCGCCATTTTGGAATTTGACGCCCTTGCGCAGCTTGAACGTGTAGGACTTCAGGTCCGGCGATGCGGTCCAGCTCTCGGCCAGCAGCGGCGAGACGGAGCCGTCCTCGTTGATCTTGGTCAGGGTCTCATAGATGTTGTAGAGCGTAACCTCGGCGATCGCGGCGGCCGCCGCGTTGGTCGGATCGAGCCCCGGCGGCTCCAGCGTCATGCCCATGACGACGCTGTCCTTCTTGCTCTGCGCCAGCACGGGCAAAGGCGCCACCGCAAGTGCAGCGGCAAATGCGACGATCGATAGTTTCCTCAACATGCGTAACTCCCCGGCCTGCTGGCTTCCCAGCCTACGCCAATCCTGCTCTGGAGACTAACCTTCCATGGCCGCCTGCGGCAATGCCATCACGGCCTCCGCCTTGTGGCAGGCGGCAAGGTGCCCCTCACCCACCTTGCGTAGCAAGGGCGGAACCTCGCGGCAATGCTGGTCGGCAAGCGCACAGCGCGCGACATAGGGGCATCCGCGAGCTGCCGCCGATTGCGAGGCGATCGCCTGGGCCCCGCGCCGCCGCCGGCCGCCGCCGGCCCGCGCCCGCGGCACCGCGTCCAGCAGGGCCCGCGTATAGGGATGGGCACAGTGCTCGAACAGGTCCTCCGGCCGCCCCTGCTCGACGATCCGGCCGAGATACATCACGGCGACCTCGTCGCAGAGATAATCGACCACCGCGAGGTCATGGCTGATCAGGATGTAGCTGAGGCCGAACTGCTCCTGGAGGTCCTGCATCAGGTTCAGCACCTGCGCCTGCACGGAGACGTCGAGCGCGGAGACAGGTTCGTCGGCGACGATCAGTTTTGGCTGCGTGATCAGGGCGCGCGCAATGGCGATGCGCTGGCGCTGGCCGCCGGAGAACTCGTGCGGATATTTGTCCATGTCCGCTTCACGCAAGCCGACCTGTTTCAGCACCGTCGCAACACGTTCGCGGAACGTGGTGCGGTCGGCGCCATCAAGCACGGTCAGCGGCTCGGCAACGATGCGCGCGATGGTCTGGCGCGGGTCGAGCGATCCGTAGGGATCCTGAAACACCATCTGGAAATCGCGGCGCGCACGGCGAAGCTCGTCGGCCGAGATGCGATTGAGGTCGCGCCCGAGCAGCGCGACCTGCCCCGAGGTCGGCCGCTCCAGCGCCATCACCACCCGCGCGAAGGTCGACTTGCCCGAACCGGATTCGCCGACGACGCCGAGGCTCTTGCCGGCATGGACCTGCACGCTGACACCGTTGAGCGCGCGCACCTGCCCCGGCGGACGGAACAGGCTTTCGCGCGGCAGCGTGTAGCGCTGTTCGAGATCCTTCACATCGAGAAGCGGCGCGGTGCTCATGCGGGCAGCGCTCCGACGCGTTCGGCCATCGAGACATCGGTCCTGATGCAACGAACGAAATGTCCGGGGCCGACGTCAACCATCGGAGGAAGCGCGACACGACACGGCTCGATCACGAGCGGACACCGATCGGCAAAGGTACAGCCGGAAGGCAAATCGGCGAGCTCGGGCACCGTGCCCGAGATCGTCGTCAGCCGTGTCCCCTTGCGGGCGCCGAGCTTCGGCCGGGCGCGGAACAGGCCCTGCGTGTAGGGATGACCCATGCGGCGGAACACCTCGTCGGTCGGTCCGCTCTCGACGACCGTGCCGCCATACATCACCATCATGCGCTGCACGTTCTCGGCGATGACGCCGAGATCGTGCGAGATCAGGATCATCGACATGCCGCGCTCCTCGACGAGATCGGCGATGAGGTCGAGGATCTGACCCTGGATGGTGACGTCCAGCGCGGTGGTCGGCTCGTCCGCGATCAGAAGGTCGGGCTCGCAGGCAAGCGCCATGGCGATGGTGACGCGCTGGCGCTGACCGCCGGAGAACTGGTGCGGATAGGCATCGATGCGCCTCGCCGGATCCGGCAGTCCGACGCGGTCGAGCAAGGCGATCGCCTCACGCCGCGCCTGCGCCGCGGAATATTTCTTGTGACGCCGCAGCGGCTCGGCAACCTGGTGGCCGATCGTGTGCATCGGATTGAGCGCGGTCATCGGCTCCTGGAAGATCATGCTGATACGGTTGCCGCGCAGCCGGCAATATTCCGCATCGGAAAGCCCGGCGAGCTCGCTGCCGTCCAGCTTGATGCTGCCGGTGATGACCGCGCTGTCCGGCAGCAGCCCCATCAGCGACAGCGCCGTCACCGACTTGCCGCAGCCGGATTCGCCGACGAGCCCAAGCGTCTCGCCGCGCTTCAGCGCAAAACTGACGCCGCGCACCGCCTGCGCCGGCCCGCGGCTGGTGTTGAGGCGCACGCCGAGATTGGCGACCTCGATCAGCGGCATGGTTGAGTGCTTGCCCATCGTCACCGCTCCCGCGCCAGGCGCGGATCGAGCAGATCGCGCAATCCGTCGCCAAGCAGATTGAGCCCGAGCACCGCGATCGCGATCGCCGCGCCCGGATAGACCGCGAGCATCGGCGACTGGAACAGCAGCGTCTGCGCATCGTTCAGCATGCGCCCCCAGGACGGCTGCGGAGGCTGCGTGCCGAGGCCGAGATAGGACAGCGCGGCCTCCGCGAGAATGGCGAGCGCGAACTGGATGGTGACCTGCACGATCAGGATCGACAGGATGTTGGGCAGGACATGCTCGATGGTGATGCGGAAGGCGCCCTTCCCCGAGGCGCGCGCCGCCAGCACGAATTCGCGCGCCCAGATCGCGTTGGCCGAGCCGCGCGTCAGCCGCGTCAGCGTCGGGATCTGGAAGATGCCGATCGCGACGATCGAGGTCACCATGCCCGGCCCCACGACCGCGGCGAGCATGATCGCGGACAGCACAGCCGGAAAGGCGAAGGTGAAATCGGAGAAGCGCATGATGATCTCTTCGGTCCAGCCGCGTTTCGCCGACGCGACCAGGCCAAGGCAGACACCGAAGGTGAGACCGATGCTCACGGCGATGATGCCGACCAGAATGGTCGAGCGCGCGCCCGCGAGCAGCAGCGAGACGATGTCGCGTCCGAAGGAATCGGTGCCGAGCCAGTGCGCCGCCGACGGCGGCCGGAGCTTCGAGGCGATGTCGATCTCGTAAGGCGAATACGGCGTCCACACCAGCGAGAGCAGCGCCGAGGCGAGCACCAGCAGGCTCAACGCCCCGCCGAGCACAAAGCTGCGGTGACGCAGCGCGCGGCCCCAGAAGGTGCGGGCCGGCACGCGGCGCGCTGCACCCGGGGCGTCAACCGAAGTGGTCAGTGGCGCGCTCACAAATCGTGGACCTTGATGCGGGGATCGATGAAGGCATAGAGCACGTCGACCACGAAATTGACGATGACGACCATGGTGGCGAGCAGCATCACGCAGTTGCGCACCACGATCAGATCGCGGTTGGCGATCGACTGGAAGATCAGCCGGCCGAGGCCGGGCAGATAGAACACGTTCTCGATCACGATGGTGCCGGCGAGAAGATTGGCGAATTGCAGTCCCATCACGGTCATCACGGGGATCATGGCGTTGCGAAGCACGTGGCTCCACAGCACCTCGCGCTTGCCGAGCCCCTTCGCGCGCGCCGTGCGGACGAAGTCTTCGCGCAGCACTTCCAGGACCGCCGAGCGCGTGACGCGCGCGAGGATCGCGGCCTGCACCACGGCGAGCGAGATCGCCGGCAGCAGCAGCGACTTGATGCCGAGCCAGATGCCGTCCTCCCAGCCGGGAAACCCGCCGGCGGAGAGCCATTGCAGCCGCACCGAGAACAGCAGGACCAGGAGGATCGCGAACCAGAAGTTCGGCAGCGCGATACCCACTTGCGTCAGCGACATCACGCCGACATCGCCGAGCTTGTTGTGATTGGCGGCCGTGTAGATGCCGGCCGAGAGCGCCAGCGTCACCGTGATCGTCATCGACATGATCGCGAGCGGAATGGTCAGGACCAGCCGCTCCGCGATCAGGCCGGCGACCGGCGTGCCGTAGACATAGGAGTTGCCGAGGTCGCCGACGAGGAGGCCCTTGATCCATTGCAAATAGCGAACCGCCAGCGGCTGGTCGAGCCCGAGCTTGACGGTGAGCGCGCGCACCGCATCGGCCGAGGCGTCCGCGCCCATCAGCATCTGAGCGGCATTGCCGGGCAAGGCATCCAGCACCAGGAAAATGATCACGGAGGCGCCGACCAGCGTCGCCAGCAAGGTCAACAGACGTCGGAGGACAAATACGCTCATGCGCGCTCGAATTCACGGCCTACCCGCGGCACGATCAACATGTCCGGGCGCCGGAGGCAAGTCCTTTGCGGCATGTGCCTCACCTCAGCCGGGCCAGCGGGACAGGAGATCGTGCGAGGCCTCGAACAGCGCGCTGACGCGCAGCAAGTCCGCATCGGTGCGGAAGCGGCCGACGAGCTGAAGCGCGATCGGCAGGCCGTCGCGGCCGAAGCCGCAGGGAAGACTGATCGCGGGGTGTCCGGTCATGTTGAACGGCATGGTCCAGGGGAACCAGTGCGGCCGGACGCTGTCGAAGTGCTTGCCGTCGATCTCGATCGTGCCGAACAGGTCCTGGTCGATCGGCAGCGCGGTGCGGGTGAGGGTCGGCATCGCCAACAGGTGCCCGCGCGCAAGCAGGGATTGCACGCGACGGAACAGCGCGGTGCGCGCGAACATCGCCTCCTGATAGGCGACGCCGCTGACCTCGGTGGCGAGCGCAAGCTGCTTGAGGAAGGCCTCGCTCAGCTCGTCCTTGTGCTCGGCCGCGAGTTTTGCAAAGCGCGTGCGCCAGACCGTGTGGTTGATGGCGCGCCAGATCGGCTCGATGTCAAACCCCTCGCCGGAGAACTCTTCGAGCTCGGCACCGAGGCTCGCGAGCCGGTCGAGGCTCGCCTTGAAGCTGGCTGCGACATCCGAAGACACCGGGCGTCCGGGCGGCGACAGGCAGTACAGGATCTTCTGCCCGCGCAGATCGCCGCGCGGCGTGGCCGTCTCGATGAAATCAGGTACGGGCACGCCGATCGACCAGGGATCGCAAGCATCCTCGCCGGCCATCGCCTGCATCATCAGCGCGGTGTCGGCGACGGTGCGCGTCGTCGGCGTGACATAGGTCTGGTTGCCGAAGGCATCGAGCGCCTGGCTGTGCGCGATCACGCCGTTGCTCTGCTTCAGCCCGACCACGCCGTTGCAGGCGGCGGGAATTCGCGTCGAGCCGCCGCCATCGGTCGCAATCGCGAGCGGCGCAATGCCGCTCGCAACGGCAACCGCAGCGCCGCCGCTGGAGCCGCCGGAGGAACGCTCCGCGCTCCAGGCGTTGCGGGTACGACCGAACAGCGGCGAGTCGGTCAGGCATTTGCTGCCGAACTCGGGCGTCGTGGTCTTTCCGATCAGGATAGCACCTTCCGCGCGCAGCCTTGCAACTGCGACGGCATCCTCCATGGGGACATTGTCCTTGTAGGGAACGGCGCCGAAGGTGGTCTTCACGCCCCTGGTGTTGACGATATCCTTGACCGTAACGGGAAGCCCGTGCAGCAGACCGAGCGGCTCGCCGGCCATCACCTTGCGCTCTGCCGCGCGCGCCTCTGCCATCGCCTCGTCGCCACACAGGGTGATGAAGCAGTTCAATTCGCCCTGGAGCGCCTCGGCTCGGGCGAGCACGGCGCTGACGACCTCGACGGGAGAAATCCGCTTCTGCGCGACGAGGCCGCGCAGCTCGGTTGCGGACAGCAGGCAGGGATCGCCGTTCATCGTCACATCACGCTCCGAAGCGGGCCGCCGTTGGCCCAAAGACATTGACAGCGAGAATGACAGTTTTGTTAACTCGCCGTCCAATACGATTTTCGCGAGCAACCCATACGTTTTCGGTATGCCAATGGATCTTCGCCGGCTTCGCTACTTCGTCGCCGTCGCCGAGGCGCGCAGCGTCGGCAAGGCCGCCGAGCGCTTGCGCATGGCGCAACCGCCGCTCTCGGTGCAGATCCGCAAGCTCGAAGCCGAGGTCGGCGCCCCGCTGTTCCGCCGCGGCACGCGCGGCATGGACCTGACCGAGGCGGGCCAGGCCCTGCTGGCGCGCGCGGGCGAGGCGCTGGCGCTGGCGGCCGACGGCATCGAAGCCGCGCGCGCGGTTGCGGCCGGGAGCCGCGGCCGGATCTCGGTCGGCTACATGTTCGTGCTGGCGAATGCGATACTGCCGCGCCTCATCCCCGAGCTGCGCCGCTCGGTTCCCGGCGTCGACCTCGAATTCGCCGAGCTCAGCGCCTCGACACGCGAGGCCCGGGTGCTCGATCGCAGCGTCACGGTCGCGCTGTGCATGCCGGCCATCAACCATCCCGAGATCCAGGTGGCGCGGATCGGTGCGCAGCGCTTCATGCTCGCCATGCCGATCCGCTCGCCACTCGCCCGCCTGAGCTCCGTGCCGATGGCCCGGTTGCACGGCCGCCCGCTGATCGCGCTCCCTCATCCGGACCATGGCCCCGCATCGTCCGCCGTGGTCCCCCTGCTGCGCCGGCACCAGGTGGTGATGCCGATCGCGAGCCGGGTGGAGACGGTGCATTCGGCGATGAGCCTCGTTCTCGCGGGCGAAGGCCTCGCCATCCTGCCGGCCTGCGCACAGCTCGGCGCGCCGCGCGGCATCGCGTTCAGGCCGCTGCGCGACGCCACCGACTCGCTCGACATCGCGGTCTGCTGGCGGCGGGATTCCCAGAGCCCACTGATCGGAACCTTCATCAAATGCGCCGAGAAGGCCGTTGCACGGATGTGAGGCGGCGCTACAGGCTCGAACTGATCTCGTGGCTCCAGGGCGGATCGGCGCCCGGGCGGGTGCAAGTCAGGCCGGCGCAGTTGGCAGCAAAGGACAGCGCGCGGCGGAGTTCGTCGGCCGTGATATCCTTCAGTGCTTGCCGGGCGATGCGGCCCTGCTTGTACAGGGCGAATAGCAGCGCCGCCTGAAAACTGTCACCGGCGCCGATGGTGTCGGCAACTTCCACCTCCGGCGCGGTGACTTCGATCTGCCCTGCGCCCGCATGCCAGGCGACGGCGCCATGGTTGCCGCGGGTGATGACGACGAGACTCGCGCCCTGCCCGAGCAGCGCTTTCGCGCGTTGCTGATAAGGCTCATCGCCGAAGAGATAAGCGAAGTCCACATCCGACATCTTGATGAGATCGGCGCTGGCAGCGAACCCGGCGATCCGCGCCAGATAAGCCGGCTTGTCTTGGACCAGATTGGGCCGGCAGTTCGGATCGAAGGAGATCGTCGATGCGGCCCGCGCGTCCGTAATCAACGCCTTCGTCTCGGCCGCGCCCTGGTCGTTGACCAGGGTGGTCGAACCGACATGAACGGCTTCGACATTCGCGAATGGAATAGTGCCGCGCCGATAGGTCCAGTTTCGCGTCGCGGTCTCGGCGTCATAGAAGGCATAATGCGACTCGCCCGCGACGATGCGGACGAAGGCAAGCGTGGTCTGGTGATCACTGCGGGTGGCTAGGCCGAGCTCGACATGCGATGCGGCGGCGTGATCCGCGATCATGCGCCCGAACAGATCGGTCGAGATGCCGCCGACAAAACCGGTCGGCGCGCCCAGCCGCGCCATGCCGATCGCGACGTTGAGGCAGGAGCCGCCGACCGCCGGCATCACCGCTTCGCGCCCGTCGGCGTTCCGCGTCGGCACGAAATCGATCAGCGCATCGCCGCAAGATATCAGCATTCGTTTCAACCTCCGGCGACGTCGCGCATCGCCGCTCGGCTGCCGCGATCGACATCGCGCAGCAGCCTGTACACGTTGCGCTTGCGAACATGAAACGCGGCCATGTCCGGCGCGGTCGGCTCGCTCTTCCGTCCCAGCGCGGACATCTTTGCCATGGTCTCGCCGATCGAGGCATAGGCGCCGCCGGCCACCGCGCCAAGCATCGCGGCGCCCAGCAACACGGGTTCTTTCGTTTGCGGCAGCGCGACTGTGAGACCCGTGGTGTCCGCCATGATCTGCCGCACCAGCGGGCTTCGGCTGGCGCCGCCGCCCATGATCATGATGCTGGAATGGACGCCATGCGCGGCAAAGGCCTCGATCACCTCGGCGAGCCCATAGGCGAGACCGCAGAGGCCGGCGACGAACAGCCGCTCCATCGAACTGACGTCGGTGTCGAGATCGAGGCCCGCGATCACCGCGCGGGTGTCAGGATCGGCGTAAGGCGAGCGGTTGCCGATGAATTCGGGAAGCACATGGACGTCGCGGGCGAGCAGCGCGGCACGGCTGGCGTTACCGGCGCGCGCGATGATGCGGCGCTCGAGGTACTCGATGAGGTCGACGCCCTCGCTGCGCGCCGCCGCGTTCGCTTCGGCATGGCCCGGATGCGACTTGAGCAGATGATCGATCGCGGCGCCGGCGGCGGACTGGCCACCCTCGTTGAGCCAGACATCCGGCACCATGCCGGAATAATATGGGCCCCACACGCCCGGCACGAAGCACGGCTCCTTCGTCGTCGCCATGATGCAGGCCGACGTCCCCATGATGTAGGCGAGGCGATCGGAAACATCGGTTGCGCCGTCCGATCCGTCGCGACCGCCGATCGCGCCGATGCCGCCGGCATGCGCATCGATCAGGGACGCGCCCACCGGTGTACCCGGTGACAGGCCGAGCTCGGCCGCCGCTGCACGGGTGAGGCCGGCACTGAGCCGCGTGCCCGGCGCGACGATCTCGGTTCCGATGCGGCCGTATTTCTCGGCGACGAAGTCGGACAGGCCAATGCGCTGGAAGAACGGCGCGCTCCAGCCGCCGCCGTCATGCGCGAGGTAGTTCCATTTGCAGGTGACCGTGCAGGTGGAGCGCTGGAGCGAGCCGGTCGCACGCCAGGTCAGATAATCTGCCAGATCGAAGAAATGACCGGCGTCATCGAAGCTCGCACGCATGTGCCGCTTCAGCCATAGCAGTTTCGGCATCTCCATCTCGGGCGAGATCGAGCCGCCGACATAGCGCAGCACAGCATCACCGGTCTCGTTGATCAGCCGCGCCTCGGCCGTGGCACGGTGGTCCATCCAGACGATGACGTTGCGCTGCTTGTCGCCGGAGGCGCTGACGGTGACGGGTTCACCTTGCCGGTCGAGGACGACCAGCGAACAGGTGGCGTCGAAACCGATGCCGCCGACGCCGTCGGGCGCGATGGCAGCTTCCGCCATCGCCGCGCGCACCGATTTGGCGCAGGCCTCCCAGATGTCCGAGGACGACTGCTCGACGATGTCGCCCGCCTCGTGCCAGATCCGGATCGGATGCTTGGCGGTGGCAAGGAGGGTGCCGGCCTCGTCAAACACCCCTGCCCGCGTGCTCGTGGTCCCCACATCGACGCCGATATACGCTCGCGGCATTGTCGCTCCCGGTCGCTTTCCGTCAGTTTTGACGCAAGCCTACCAGCAAGTGTAGCCGCCATCCACCAGCACGATGCTGCCGGTCATCAGGCTCGCGGCCTCGGAAGCGAGGAACAGCACGACCGAAGCGATTTCCTCGACCTGCCCCATCCGCGCCATTGGGGTTCCACCGATCCAGGCGTCGTACATCTTGGCGTTGCTCTTCACGAACGCATTGAGCGGCGTCTCGATATAGGTCGGCGCCACCGCATTGACGCGGATGCCGCGCGCGCCCCATTCGGCGGCAAGCGATTTTGTGAGATGGTGCACACCGGCCTTCGAGGCGTTGTAGAAACACTGTTCCTGCGGCTTGTTGACGATGAAGCCGGACATCGAACCGACATTGACGATGGCGCCGCTCTTCGCCTTCAGCATGTGCTTGCCGAACTCGCGGCAGCACCAGAAGGTGCCGTTGAGGTTGACGTCGATGACGTTGAGCCAGTGCTCGTCGGTGACGGTCTCGGCCGGCGTCTCGCTACGGGCAATGCCGGCATTGTTGACGAGGATGTCGACCTTGCCGTGGCGGGCGACGAGGTCGTTGGCGACCTCCGCCACGCGCTTGGTGTCGGTGACGTCCATGATCGCGGTCTCGATGTCATAACCCTTCGCCTTCAAGTCGGCTTTCGCGTCATTGGCGACCTTGCTGTCGCGGTCGCCGATGATGACCTTTGCGCCGGCTTCGGCCAGCGCTTCGGCGCAGCCAAGGCCGATGCCCTGCCCCCCGCCGGTGATGAACGCGGTCTTGCCGTTCAGCTTGAATTTTTCCAGGTACATGGTGGTCTTTCCGTTTTCTTGCCGTTTCTTGTCAGCCTCGAAGCGCGTTGCCGCTCTGGTCGAAGCGGTGAATGCGTGCGGGGTCCGGCACCAGCGACACGCGATCGCCGGCATGCAGGCTCAACTCGCCGATGTAGCGTGCCGTCAGCATGCCGAGTGGCCCGGCATCGACATAAAGGAAGGTGTCGCTGCCGAGGTGCTCGGCCACCGAAATCGTTCCCTGCCAGCCGCCGGCACCATCGCGCTCGATCTTCAAATGCTCCGGACGCACGCCGATCGTCGCCGCGCCCTTCTGCAATGCCGGCTCGCCGGTGACGAAGTTCATCTTGGGCGAGCCGATGAAGCCGGCGACGAAGAGATTGGCGGGCCGTTCATAGAGCTCCAGCGGCGAGCCATATTGCTCGATCTTGCCGCCATTGAGCACGACGATCTTGTCGGCCATGGTCATGGCCTCGACCTGGTCGTGGGTGACGTAGATCGCGGTGGTGCCGAGCTGCTTCTGGAGTCGCGTCACCTCGATGCGCATCTGCACGCGCAGCGCCGCGTCGAGGTTGGACAGCGGCTCGTCAAACAGAAACGCCTTGGGCTCGCGCACGATGGCGCGGCCGATCGCGACGCGCTGGCGCTGGCCGCCGGACAGCTCGCGCGGCTTGCGGTCGAGATAGGGCGTGAGATTGAGCGTCGCGGCAGCAGCCTCGACCTTCCGGTTGGTTTCGTCCCTGGAAAGGCCCGCCATCTTCAGGCCAAAACCGATATTGCCGCGCACGCTCATGTGCGGATAGAGCGCGTAGGACTGGAACACCATGGAGAGCCCGCGCTTGGCGGGCGGCGTGTCGACGACGTTCTTGCCGTCGATCAGGATCTTGCCGCCGGAGACGTCCTCGAGCCCGGCGATCAGCCGTAGCAGCGTGGTCTTGCCGCAGCCCGAGGGTCCGACGAACACCACGAAGGAGCCATCGGCGATCTCGAGGTCGGCGCCCTTGATGATGTGCACGGGGCCGAAGGATTTCTGCACGCCCTGAAGTGTGATCTGACCCATGGCAGCCCCTCTACTTCACCGCGCCAAAGGTGAGCCCGCGCACGAGCTGCTTCTGGCTGAACCAACCGAGGACGAGAATGGGCGCGATTGCCAGCGTCGAGGCCGCCGACAGCTTGGCCCAGAACAGCCCTTCCGGGCTCGAATAGGAGGCGATGAAGGTCGTGAGCGGCGCGGCGTTCGAGGTCGACAGATTGAGCGTCCAGAACGCCTCGTTCCAGGCGAGGATGAGATTCAGCAGCAAGGTCGAGGCCAGCCCCGGGATCGCCATCGGCGTCAGCACATAGACGAGCTCGCGGCCGATGGTGGCGCCGTCCATGCGCGCGGCTTCGAGGATGTCGCGCGGGATTTCCTTGAAATAGGTGAACAGCATCCAGATCACGATCGGCAGATTGCCGAGACACAGGATGAAGACGAGGCCGATGCGGGAATCGAGCAGGCCGAAGGTCTTGAAGATCAGGTAGATCGGCACCAGCACGCCGACCGGCGGCATCATCTTGGTCGAGAGCATCCAGAGCAGGATGTCCTTGGTACGCTTGGTCGGCGAGAATGCCATCGACCACGCCGCGGGAATGGCGATCAGCAGCGCAATGAGAGTCGAACCGCCGGCGATGATGATCGAGTTCATCGCGTGATGGAAGTAATCGCTACGCTCCTGCACGGTCGCGTAGTTTTCCGTGGTCCAGTGGAAGAACAGGAAGGACGGCGGCACGGCGAAGGCCTCGAGCTCGGTCTTGAAGCTCGCCAGCACCATCCAGAGGATCGGGAAGAAAATCAGGAAGCCGAAGAACCACGCCCCGATCGTCGAGACCACCACCCGCCTTGTCGTCGCCATCCGCGCCATGCTTCAAGCCTCCAGATTGCGGCCGACGATGCGGACGAGGAAGAAGGCGACGATGTTGGCGATCACCACCGCCACGAGCCCGCCTGCGGAGGCGCTGCCGACGTCGAACTGGATCAGCGCCTGCGAATAGATCAGGAAGGCGATGTTGGTGGTCTGCAGCCCCGGCCCTCCGCCGGTGGTGACGAAGATCTCGGCAAACACGGTGAGCAAGAAGATGGTCTCGATCAGGATCACCACCGTGATCGGGCGCGCCAGGTGCGGCAGCGTGATGTAGATGAAGGTCGAGACGGCACTGGCGCCGTCCATCTCGGCGGCTTCCTTCTGCTCCTCGTCGAGCGATTGCAGCGCGGTGAGCAGGATCAGCGTCGCGAACGGCAGCCATTGCCAGGCGACGATCAGGATCACCGCAAACAGCGGCACGTCGTTGAACCAGTCGATCGGCGTCAGGTGGAACAACGAGGCGAGCCAGGCGAACAGGCCGGACACCGGGTGCATGAGCAGGTTCTTCCAGACCAGCGCGCTCACCGTGGGCATCACGAAGAACGGCGCGATCACCATCAGCCGGACGAAATTGCGCCCGATCACGGGCTGGTCCATCAGCAGCGCCAGCGGAATGCCGAGTAGGATCGTCAGCGCCAGCACCGAGCCGACCAGCACCAGCGTGTTCTGGAGCGAGGCGAGGAAGGCGGGATCGGTGAGGAAGTAGCGGAAGTTCTCAAGCCCGACGAACGATTCCGAGCCGGGATCGAGCAGGCTGTAATGCAGGGTCGAGAAATAGATCGTCAGCGCCAGCGGGACGATCATCCAGATGAAGAGCAGCCCGACCGCAGGCGTCAGGAGCGAGCGCGCAAGAAGCTGCGTCTGCCGGGTTGCCATCCCTAACTTCTCCGCTTGCGGGAAGAAGGCGGCCATCCATCCGGGGCTGGGGTGGTGGATGGCCGCAAGTTTGAGCTCAGGGAGAGCTCGGGTTCACTTGATGTAGCCGGCGCGCTTCATCTCGCGCTCGGTAGCGGACTGCGCCGCAGTGAGCGCGGCATCGACCGTCATCGATCCCGCGAGCGCCGCGGAGAATTGCTGGCCCACCTGCGTGCCGATGCCCTGGAATTCGGGGATCGCCGCGTATTGCACACCGACGTACGGCACCGGCTTCACGGTGGGCTTGTTCGGATCGGCAGCATCAATCGAAGCCAGCGTCAGCTTCGCGAACGGCGCGACCTTCAGATAGTCCTCGTTCTGGTAGAGCGAGGTGCGCGTGCCGGGCGGCACATTGGCCCAGCCCTCCTTCGACGCCACGAGTTTTGTGTAGTCCTTGCTCGTCGCCCAGGCGATGAACTTCTCGGCCGCTTCCGTCTTCTTGGAGCCGGCGGGGATCGCCAGATTCCAGGCCCACAGCCAGTTGGCGTTCTTGCCGAGCCCCGTGTTGGGCGCGAGCGCAAAACCGACCTTGTCGGCGACCTTGGAGTCCTTGGGATTGGTCACGAAGGACGCCGCGACCGTGGCATCGATCCACATGCCGCACTTGCCGGCGTTGAACAGCGCGAGGTTCTCGTTGAAGCCGTTGGAGCTCGCGCCGGGAGGGCCGGCCTCCTTCATCAGATTGACGTAGGTCGTGAGCGTCGTCTTCCATTCCGGCGTGTTGAACTGCGGCTCCCACTTCTCGTCGAACCAGCGCGCGCCGTAGGAATTGGCCATGGCCGAAAGGAAGGCCATGTTCTCGCCCCAGCCGGCCTTGCCGCGCAGGCAGATGCCGTACACGCCCGCGCTCTTGTCGGTGAGCTTCTTGGCCGCGTCGATGATGAATTCCCAGGTCGGCTTCTCCGGCATTTTCAGGCCGGCCTTCTCGAACAGATCGGTGCGATACATCACCATCGAGCTCTCGCCATAGAACGGCGCGGCATAGAGCTTGCCGTCGACCGAGACGGCGTCCTTGATCTTCGGCAGCAGGTCGGCGACGTCGTAATCGGCGCCGAGATTGGCAAGCGGCACCAGCCAGCCCTTCTTGGCCCAGATCGGCACCTCATAGGTGCCGATGGTCAAAACGTCGAACTGACCGCCCTTGGTGGCGATGTCGGTGGTGACGCGCTGGCGCAGCACGTTCTCCTCCAGCGTCACCCATTTCACGGTGATGTCTGGATTCTTCTTGGTGAATTCGCTGGTGAGCCCCTGCATGCGGATCATGTCACCGTTGTTGACGGTGGCGATCGTCAGGGTCGTTTCGGCCATCGCGGGGACGGCCAGCAACAGGCAAGACGCGCCGCAGACGGCGCCGAGGACGTGTTTCACGGTGACCTCCCTAAGGCTCGCGCTTTTGAGCATATGCCCACGCGTTGAGCGTATGTTCAACTCAAGGCCTGGGATTGTCAAGCAGTCGCGCGCGCGTTCCCGCAACTTATGAGTGCTGCGGTGCGGGAGTGGATGAGAGGTCGCAGCCCCGCCCAAGCTGTCATGCCCCGCCACCGGGTCTCGCCTTCGGCGAGCCCGATGACAGGCTCAGGCGGGGCATCCAGTACTCCGTGTCGTCTATTGGTTTGCCCCAAGTGAAGCCGCGGCGTACTGGATCGTCCGCCCCGGTGCGCAATTGCGCACGAGGCGGACGATGACAGCGGGGCAAGTGGCGAGCTCGCCCCTACCGTTCCAGAATCGCCCTTGCCGTCGCCTCGTCCGTGATCAGGCCGTTGATCAGGTGCCCGTTCAGTGCAGCCGCGATCGCCGACACCTTGGCCGCACCGACCGCGGCGCCGATCGTCGTGGTCTTGGCCGGTACTTCCGGCGGGATGCTGGTGAGGCGCTTGTTGGTGCCGGCCTTGAGCAGGCGGCCCTTGGAATCATAGGCCCAGCCGGTGATCTCGCCGATCGCCCCCTGCCGCATCATCTCGAACAATTCGTCGCGGGTGACGAATCCGTCGACATGGATCTGCGCCTTCTGGTCCATCTGGCCGATGCCGACGAGGCGCAAGTCCGCCTTCACCGCGACCGCCTTCACCTTTGCGATCGGCTCGATGCGCACCATCTTGTTGCGCTCGTCCTCCGACGACATCAGGAACGGCAGCGGCATCGGGTAGTGCCGCGCGCCGGTGCGGTCGGCGAGCCGGCCGACGGTATCGTAGAAGCTCGCCGAGCCGTCGGCGGAGATGTTGCCGACCAGCGAAACGATCTGGTGGTTGGGCCGGTCGATCGGCGTGACGCGCTCGACGGCGGCGCGTACCGCCCGCCCCGTGCCGAGCGCGACGATGACCGGCGTCTCCGAGCGGAGCGTCGAATCCAGCAGGTTGGCGCAGCGTTCGGCGATGCCCGCTGTGGCCTGCGGCGCCGCCGGATCGGCCGGCACAACCTCGCAATGGACCAGATTGAACCGCTCCTTCAACCGCGCAGCAAGTTCCATGCAGGCGGCGATGGGATGCTCGAGCCGGAAGGTGATGAGACGCTCGGCGAGGCACAGCGAGACCAGCCGCTGCGCGGAGGCCCGCGAGACCTGGAGCATCTTTGCGATCTCGTCCTGGGTGTGACCGGCTATGAAATAGAGCCAGCCGGCCCGCGCGGCATCGTCGAGTCTCGATTTTTCGTTCTCGGCGGCCATGGCAGGCGTCACGCCTCCTTCCAGAAATCGCTCATCTGCGCGAAGACCCGATCGGCCCCGGCTTCGGACAATATAGCCCGCCCGTCGCGCCGGCGATAATGGCTGCCACCGACAAATCCCCAGACGGTCATGCCGGCAGCCTTCGCGGCCAGCACACCACTGACGCTGTCCTCGATCACCAGCGTGCGCGCGGGCTGCGCGCCCATTTTCTCCGCCGCGTGGAGAAAGAGATCCGGCGCGGGCTTGCCGCGCGTGACCATCTGCGCCGTGTAGATCCGGTCGCCGAAATGCGGCATGAGGCCGGTCACCCTCAGCGACAGCGCGACGCGGTCGAGATCACTCGACGAGGCCACGCAATTGGGCACACGCAGGCCGGACAACAAGGTATCGATATCTGGAATCGGGTGGAGCGCCTTCTCGAAGGCGGCCAGCACCCGCGACTTCAGCCGGACGGGAAAGTCGACCGGCACTGCCTGGCCGAGCTCACGATAATGCTGCGTGATCGCGCTGGTGCTGCGTCCGAGAAAGAGTTCCAGCGCCTCTACAAGTGTCAGCGATATCCCAAATCCGGACAGCTCGTCCGACAGGCACTGGCAGCTCAGCAGCTCGCTGTCGACGAGCACGCCGTCGCAGTCGAAGATGACAAGATCGGGCCTTTGCCGGCTTTGGTCCATCCGGCCATTCGATCATATACCCATTCATTGAGCAATAGTTCACCGGCGAAGACGCGCGGCGGATCCTCTCTGGTTCAATGGGCCACCTGCCGATAGATCGCCGGCAGCGCAGCAGGCAACCGGCGGATATTGCCGACGATGGCGTAGCCGCTGCGGCCGAACAGCGTCGGAAAATAGGATTGCGCGGCGACATCGACCGTCACGCCGAAGACCGCGATGCCGAGCCGGCGCGCTTCCTGCACGGCTTTCCGCGTGTCTTCGACCGCGAAGCGTCCCTCGTAATGGTCGACATCGTTCGGCTTGCCGTCGGTGAGGACGAGCAGCAGCTTCTTGCGCTGCGGCTGGCGCGCCAGCTCGGCCGCGGCGTGGCGCACCGCCGCGCCGATCCGCGTGTAGTAGCCAGGCTTCAGTGCGCCGATGCGGCGTTCCACCGCCCCGCTCATCGGCTCGCCGAAAGCCTTGACGGTTTCGAGCCGCACCCAGGAACGCCGGCGCGAGGTGAAGGTGAGGATGCTGTGGTGATCGCCGCAGGCCGACAGCCCATGGGCAAGCACGAGCAGCGCTTCCTTCTCGACGTCGAGCACCCGATAGCCGTCGACCCAGGCGTCCGTCGAGAGCGAGACGTCGACGAGCAGCGTGACGGCAAGATCGTCCCCTCGCGGTCGCATTGCCACATGGACGCGATCGAGACCGCCTCCGCCACTTCCGGCGCGGAGATCGCAGCGCGCACGCACGAGCGCGTCGAGGTCGAGGTCATGACCATCGGCTTGCGCGCGCATCAATTCGTGGCGCGGCCGCAAAATCTCGAAGCGGCGGCGTACCTGGCGGATGTGGCGGCGCATCGTCTCGTCGGGCGCCCAGGTCTCGCCCAGCTCGGGCGCCGCGCCCGCGAGCACGCGGCAATGATCAGGCAGATAGCAGCTGCTGCGGTAGTCCCATTCGGGATAGGTGAGATCGGCATTCAACCGAGAGGCATCGAGCGCTTCCGGCGGCAGATCGAGATCGAATTTGAGCCGGCTCGCCGGCTTGCCGTTGCGGCGACTGAGCGTGATCTCCTCGAGATCATCGGCGGCCTTCTGCGCATCCTCGTCCTCGCTGTCGTCATCCGGGCGGTCGACATTGACCATCTCGGCCATCGCGAGGATCTTCTCGAACCGATTGAGCACGAAGGGATCGCGGCGGTTGGCGCCGTCTTCGCGCTCGCGCACGGCGAAGCGCTTGCGATCATCCTTCGCGGCGGCCTCTGCGCCCGGTGCGCGTTCGTCCTCAGCCGCATGCGCGGGCGAGAGCTCACGCGTCCAGCAGTCACCCCAGAGCGGGCATGCCAGGATCGAATGATAGCCCGGCGGCGCCTTGTCCGGCAGCGGCCCTGTCCCCATCATCGCCGGCCACAGCTTTCCCACCGGCGGCGTATCGGCGCCGAGCAGAGCGAGCACGATCTGCTCCATGTCCTGCTCGATGTGCGGCACCGGGCGGCGCGGCCGCGCCATGGCCGTTTCCGCTGCGAGCCGTGCGTAATCTTCGGCAAGACCGGGACATTCCGTCAGCACAAGCACCGCGATCTCGCTGGCCCGCCGCAGCATCAACAGATCGCGCCGCAACGGATCGGCCTCCGCGATTGCGTCGACCGGTGCAAAAGCAAACCACGCGGCCAGCCAGCGGTACAGCGCAGCATTCAGCCCGCGATCGGCGAAGATCGCGATGCTGTCGGGCAGGAAGATCGTCGCGGCATCGCGCCCCGGTTGCTCCAGGCGCTCGTCGCCGAGCCCGATGCGCTGCCGCCATCCGAGCCGGTGCCCCGCCCGGCGGGCCCCGGCGCTCGCGATCTGCACGCCCGCCTCGCCGCCAAGCGCGCGGAACATGATCGCGATCCGGCTGCGAACTTCCGACAGCGTCACCGCATGCTCGGCATGAACCGGATAGCTCGCGGTGCCGCCGACCAGACGATGCCAGGCGCGACCGACCGTCTCTTCAAGCTCGAGGAAATCGAGCATCGCATCACCCTCAGGAGATCACGGCGCGTGCGACGTCGAGCAGGGCTGCCTTGACGTCGGCGTCATCGGTTAGCGGTTCGATCATGCCGGCCAGCACGGCATCGGCGATCGAGGCTCCGGCGGCAATCAGGGTGGCGCAATAGACGACGAGACGGGTCGAGACGCCCTCCTCCAGATCGTGTCCCTTCAGCGCCCGCAGCCGACCGGCTAGCAGTACCAGCGGCCTGACATAGTCGGGCGCGAGCCCGCTCTCGGCCGCGACCACCGCGATCTCCTGCTCGAGCGGCAGGAACCCGAATTCGATGGCGACGAAGCGCTGCCGCGTCGACGGCTTCAGCGCCTTCAGCAAAGTCTGGTAACCGGGATTGTAGGAGACCACGAGCATGAAGCTCTTCGGCGCAGCCAGCTCCTCGCCGGTGCGCTCCAGCGGCAGGATGCGGCGGTCGTCGGTGAGCGGATGCAGCACCACCGTGACGTCCTTGCGCGCCTCCACCACCTCGTCGAGATAGCAGATGCCGCCTTCGCGCACCGCGCGCGTCAACGGACCGTCGGTCCACACGGTGTCGCCGCCTCTCAGCAGGTAACGGCCGGTGAGATCCGCCGCGGTGAGATCGTCGTGGCAGGCGACGGTATGAAGCGGCAACCCCAGCCGCGCCGCCATGTGGGCGACGAAGCGTGTCTTGCCGCAGCCGGTCGGCCCCTTGAGGAGAACCGGCAACCGATGCCGCCAGGCGTGCTCGAACAGCGCGCATTCGTTGCCGCTCGGAACGTAAGCCGGAAGCTCGGGCGCGGGTGCCGCCAGGGCGTGAAGTGCTGCTGTCATGGTCATTCTCCGGAAATCATTGGGAACGGCGGCCGCGACATGCGCGGCCGCCATCGCGTTTACTCGGCCGGCTGCAGCGCGGCGGGAATGGTTGCCGGCTTCTCGCGACCCGGCACCAGCACCGCCCAGACGAACATCAGCGCAGAGATCGCGACGAACACGCCGGAGCCGAGCCGCACCCAATAGAAGAAGGCAAGCTGGTCCTGCACGTCCATGTAGCTCTGGCCGAGCACGCGCTGGAGATGGACCTGGATCACGCCGGCAAAGGTCAGTGCGAAAGTCATGGTCGTCATCGCCGTGCACATGATCCAGAAGCTGGTCATGCTGAGCCACTGGTTATAGGGCGCACGTCCCTTGATCTGCGGTATCGCATAGGCCATCACCGACAGGTTCAGCATCACATAGGCGCCGAAGAAGGCGAGATGGCCATGCGCGGCGGTGACCTGCGTGCCGTGGGTGTAGTAGTTCACCGAGGACAGCGTGTGCAGGAAGCCCCAGACGCCGGCGCCGAGGAACGCCATCACCGAGCAGCCGACCGACCACAGCAGCGCCGCGCGGTTCGGATGCTTGCGGCCGGCCTTCCATGTCATCTGCACCGTGAAGATCACCATGGTGAAGAACGGCGCGACCTCGAGCGTCGAGAACAGCGAGCCGATCCACTGCCAGTAGCCGGGCGCGCCGATCCAGTAGAAATGGTGGCCGGTGCCGAGAATCCCCGAGAACAGCGCAAGGCCGATGATCACGTAGAGCCACTTCTCGACCACTTCGCGATCGATGCCGTTGAGCTTGATCATGAGATAAGCGAGCACGGAGGCCATGATCAGCTCCCAGACGCCTTCGACCCAGAGATGGACGACGTACCACCAGTACATCTTGTCGACCGCGAGATTGGCCGGGTTGTAGAAGGCGAACAGGAAGAAGATCGCAACGCCCCACAGGCCGAACAACAGGATGTTGGTGACCGTGGTCTTGCGGCCCTTCAGCGCCGTCATGGTGACGTTGAACAGGAACATCAGGCAGACGACGACGATGCCGACCTTGATGATGAAGGGCTGCTCGAGGAACTCACGGCCCTCGTGGTAGTGGAAGAGATAGCCAACCACGGCCACACCCGCCGCGCCGAAGAACATCCAGAACTGGATCTTTGCCAGAAGCGGGCTGTAAAGCTCGGTCTCGGTTTCCTCGGGCAGCAGGAAGTAGGTCGCGCCCATGAAGCCGATCAGCGACCACACGATCAGCGCATTGGTGTGAATCATCCTGACGATGTTGAACGGCAGCAGCACCGACAGCGTGTTGGGCAGGACGTAGATGGTTCCGGCGAGGAGGCCAAACAGGACCTGGGCCAGGAACAGGGTCAGCGCGCCGTAGAAATACAGCATCGCGACTTTCTGGGTCTGATATTTCATCTCGGATTCTCTCTGTCTTGAAAGACGAATGCAGCGAGCTCAGCCAGCCTTGTTCGGCGGCCACTCCTGACGCTTGATCTTGCTGGTCCATTGCAGGAAGTCGGCGAGGTCGTTGAGCTCCTGGTCGGTGAGGTTGAACTGCGGCATCTGCCGCCGGCCCTCCGCGCCCGAGGGCTGCGATTGCATCCAGGCCTTCAGCGTCTCGCGCGCAGCGGCCGGGTCCTCGTTGCCGCCCCAACGATCCCAGACATTGCCGACTTCAGGGGCGAAATAGGCGCCCTCGCCGAGCAGGGTGTGGCAGTTGATGCAGGAGTTCTTCTCCCAGACATGCTTGCCGCGCGCGACCGACGATGTCAGCGTCGTCGCGTCCGTCGAGGTCGTGGCCATGTAATAGTGGCTGTGCGCCGTCAGCCCGATGAAGATGGCGAAGAAAAAGGCCGAGCCGCCGTAGAAGACGTTTCGGGCCGCCGACTTGGTCAGGCGTTCAGCCATTGCCAGTCCTTTCCGTTGTGAATCCAGTCGTGAAGAAGCAGTGATGCTGTATCTTGCCGATTGGGCCGGACGGGTCTTTGTCGGGGCGCAATGAGCGCTGCGTTGGCGTCGTCAGATCAGGGCGATGACGGCGGATGCGAGCCAGGCGAACAGCGCCACGATCAGTATCCACGCGCTGACGAGGCCGCGCCAGAGCGCCGGCGCCGCCCGAAGATCCATGAAGTCGAGCGCAATCCGGCGGCCCTTGATGGCGGCGAAGGTCAGCAATAAAGCGTTGCCGACCAGCGGTCGTGGCATCAGCGGCGGCAGCAGGATGGTCGCCAGCGCGAGGCCGATCAGCACGATCCAGGTGATGTCCAGGCGATCCGGCATCGTCACCTTACCAGATAGAGGATCGGGAACATCACGATCCAGACCAGATCGACCATGTGCCAGAACGCACTTCCCGTCTCGACGCCGGACGCCTCGGCGCTGCGGCAGACCACGGCGAAAATCACGATGCCGAGGCAGACGTGCAGGAGATGGAAGCCGGTCAGCAGGAAGTAGAGCGTGAAGAACGGGCTGGTCTCCAGGCCGATCCCGCGACCGATCTCTTCGGCATATTCGGCGAGCTTGATCGCGATGAAGAGGCCGCCGAGCGCCATGGCGGCGAGGAGCCAGCGGCGCGAGGCCTGCGTCTCGCTGGCCCGTGCGGCCCGCGTCGCTCGCGCCGCCGCCCAGCCGCTGGTCACGAGTACGACGGTATTCAGCCCGGCGAGACCCGGATCAAGCGCCGCCTGCCCGGCCGCGAACACTGCGGGGTGGATCGCGCGCGCGACCGTGAAGGCACCGAGAAACAGACCGAAGGCGACGAGCTCGCTGAAGATCAGCACCCAGATCATGGGATCGCCGGGGAGATCTTCCAGAATTCCCCAGCCGGTTTCCTGTTGTTCGCAATCGGCCGTAGACATCGTCTTTCCGGATCAGGACACCGGCCACCTTTAGCTCACCCTTCCAGTTCGGAAATTGTCGCAGAGCAAACTGGGAGATCGCCGGTGCGCCTTGTTTGCGCCGACGCAACGTCCGGCCGGCCGGGTGGCGGTACGAACCGGCTCAGGGTTCCCGGGGAGCAGCGAGCGATGACATGAGCGATGCACAGATCGGCCTGGTGACCGCGACACCCATCATCATCGCGTTCGCCATCGCGCTGAGGCGCATGGGCGTGCTGTCGACGGTGGCAACCGTATCGGCGGTGAGCCTTTCCGTCGCAATCGCGACGGTGCTGTTCACGACACAGTAATCCCGACGCCGCGGATCGGGGGCGCGATCAGCTCTCCACTGATCGCCGACCGGGCGCCGTTCTCGGCAGGACCAGCTGAAACCGCGTGCCCTCACCCAGCTTGCTTTCGAGCCGGAGCTCTCCGCCCAATCGATCGACGACGATGCTGTGCACGATGTGCAGGCCAAGGCCGCTCGCGCCGTCATGCCGCCGTGTGGTGAAGAAGGGATCGAAGGCCCGCCGCTCCACGTCGGGCGCCATGCCGCAACCGTCGTCCGCAAACAGCAGCTCGATATGCCCGTGGCCCGCCGCGCGCAGCGAGACGTCGATCTTCCCTCCTGCGTCGCTGGAGAAAGCATGCGTCATCGCGTTGACGGCGAGATTGGTGAGCACCTGACCGAACGGACCGGGATAGCTGTCCATGGCCAACTTTGGCTCGCAGCTCAGGCCAAGCGCGATGTCGCGCGTGCGCAGCTGCCGCTCGAACTGGGAGAGAACCTGGCCGGTCAGCTCGCCAGCATCGAAGCTGCGCCGGTGTGACTGGGTCTGATCAGCCGCCACCTGCTTGAAGGACTGCACCCGTTCGGCGGCGCGGCCGAGATTGGTGACCAGCTGCGCCGAGGCATCGCCCACCAGCTCCAGAAAGCCCGTCAATGTCGAACGCTTGAGACTTCCTCGCGCGACCTCCGCGGCGAACTGCTCGGCCTTGCGCTGGAGCGTCGAGGCGACCGTCAGGCTGCTGCCGAGCGGGGTGTTGATCTCGTGCGCGACACCGGCGACCATGCGCCCGAGCGCCGCCAGCTTTTCCGCCTCGATCAGAGTGCTCTGGATATCGCGCAAATGACGAAGCGCGGTCTCCGCGTCATCGCGGGCACTGCGGATCTCCCGCTCGGCGCGCTTGCGCTCGGTGATCTCCTCCGCCGCCACGTTGACCGCGACGATTTCGCCGTCCGGCATCCGCAGCGGATGCCAATAGGTGACCCAGGAGCGCTCCTCGACCTGGTCGGCCCGTTGCCCCGCCACCTCGATGCCGATCACGGGCTCGCCGGTCTTCATAATCGAGCGGACGATCTGCTCGACGGACTCCGCCAGAGCCGGCACGCAATCCCTGACCGTATGCCCGAGATGGCCCTCGACGGATATGCCGCAGATTTCGGTCAGGCGCTGGTTGATCAGCAGGTAGCGGCAGTCCGGTGACAGACAGGCGAGCCCGATCGGGGCAGTGTCGTAGATCAGCTGCAATGCCGGCAACGTCGAGACCAGCATCACCTCCGAAGCCGGCGATGACCTCACTGTACGCGTCACGCGAGTTCCCCGTGATCCCCCTGGGCCCACCGCAGAAGACTAGCACGGAATTGAACACCGGTTGATCTAGATCAAGAAGGCTCGACGGCGCCTCTCATTCCCCAGCTTTGGCCTGGATCGCCTTGCTCAAAACAGAACAAAGGCCCCGATCAACAAACCTGCAGCAAAGGAGCAGAGCCCCAGAGTGCAGGCGGAAACGATGCGCACGAGGATGCGAAGCCGCCCCTCAAATTCGTCGTCCGTCATCTCGTGGATATGAGCCGCCACTGGTGCTGCCCTGCCCGTGCCCTGCTCGGCCCCCCGGATCTAGACCCCAAATCATGGTCATCCCGAGGCATCGGACCCGCTGGCGATGCCGAAGCCGTGATCGAAATCGACGAAAATTGTAATCGCATGGCGCGGGCGGCGCCCGAGCCTCACCCCCGCGACGTGATTTTGCGCCTACCGCCGCTGATTATACACGTCGATGCAGACCGCCCCGAGCAGCACCAGGCCCTTGATGACCTGCTGGTAGTCGATGCCGATACCGAGGATGGACATGCCGTTGTTCATCACGCCCATGATCATGGCGCCGACCACGGCGCCGCCGACGCGCCCCACTCCGCCATAGGCCGAGGCGCCGCCGATGAAGCAGGCGGCAATGACGTCGAGCTCGAAGCCGAGCCCTGCTTTCGGCGTCGCGGTGTTGAGGCGCGCAGCGAAGACGAGGCCCGCGAGCGCGGCCAGCACGCCCATGTTGACGAAGGTGAGGAAGGTCAGCCGCTCGGTCTTGATGCCCGACAGTTTTGCTGCTTTCGCATTGCCGCCGACCGCATAGATATGCCGGCCGATCACGGTGCGGCGCGTCACGAAGCCGTAAAGCGCGATCAAGACGCTCATGATCACCAGCACGTTCGGCAGGCCGCGATAGGTCGCGATCAGATAGGTGAAATAGAGCACCGCGCAGGCCAGCACGACGCTCTTGCCGAGGAAGAACGCGTAGGGTTCGACCTCGATACCGTGCGACAGCTCGCGCGTGCGGCTCTTGGCGCTGGCATAGACCAGCCCCAGAGCCAGCACGGCACCGATCAGCATCGAGGTCGGATGCAGCGTACCGGCTTCAGGGAGGAGCTCCGGAATGAAGCCCGATGACAATTTCTGGAAGGTCGGCGGAAACGGGCCGAGCGACTGGCCCTGCAACACCGCGAGCGCAAGCCCCTTGAACACCAACATGCCCGCCAGCGTGACGATGAAGGACGGAATGCCGAAATAGGCGACCCAATAGCCCTGAGCCGCACCGATCGCCGCGCCCAGCAGCAGGCAGGCGATGAAGGCGAGCGTGTAGTCGATCTTGTACGTCACCATCAGCACGGCGGCGACCGCGCCGACGAAGCCCGCGACCGACCCCACCGAAAGGTCGATGTGTCCGGTCACGATCACCAGCAGCATGCCGAGCGCCATGATGACGATGTAGCTGTTCTGTAGCACCAGGTTGGTCAGGTTGAGCGGCTGCAGCAGCGTGCCGCCGGTCATGACCTGGAAGAACAGCATGATCGCGATCAGCGACATCAGCATGCCGTAGTTGCGCAAATTGTTCTTGATGAAGCTGCCGTGCCGGCGCTCCTCGGGCAGCGAAACCGTCTTGTCGGTCATGGCTGCAATCCTCCCATCTCCGCGGCCTCAGGCACGCCGTTTCCATTGCTTCGTTCGTTGCGCATGATGGCGCGCATGATCTTCTCCTGCGTCGCATCAGTGCCGGAAAACTCGCCGACGAAGGCGCCGTCGTTCATGACGCAGATGCGATCGCAGATACCGAGCAGCTCGGGCATCTCCGAGGAAATGACCACGACGCCGCGACCGGCCTCCGCAAGCTCGTTGATGATACAGTAAATCTCGTATTTGGCACCGACGTCGATGCCCCGGGTCGGCTCGTCCAGGATCAGCACCTTGGGGTCGGTCATCAGCCATTTCGACAGCACCACCTTCTGCTGGTTGCCGCCGGAGAGCTGGCCGGTCTCCTGGTAGACGTCGGAGCAGCGGATACGCATCCGGTTGCGGTAATCGCTGGCGACTTTCAGCTCGGCGATGTCGTCGATCACCCGGCCGGGCGCGACCTGGTCGAGGCTTGCGAGCGTAATGTTCTTGCGGACGTCGTCGGCGAGGATCAGTCCGAGCTGCTTGCGGTCCTCGGTGACATAGGCAAGACCGGCGTCGATCGCCGCCGCGACGCTCGGCAGCACGATCTCCCTGCCCTCCAGCCGGATGCGGCCGCTGATATTGGTGCCCCAGGAACGGCCGAACAGGCTCATGGCGAACTCGGTGCGGCCGGCCCCCATCAGGCCGGCAATGCCGACGACCTCGCCGCGTTTCACGCCGAAATCGACGTTCTTGATCACCTGTCGCTCGGGATGAATTGGATGATAGACCGACCAGTTCTCGACGGTGAGGACGGGATCGCCGATCTTCGCGCTGCGCTCCGGGAAACGGTGGGCGAGATCGCGGTTGACCATGCTGCGGATGATGCGGTCTTCCTGGATCGGCTCGGCGCGGCAGTCGATGCCGTCGACGGTGCGGCCGTCGCGCAGCACGGTGATGTGGTCGGCGACGCGGGCGACCTCGTTGAGCTTGTGCGAAATCAGGATCGAGCCGATGCCCTGCTCGCGGAACGCCATCAGCCGCTCGAGCAGCGCGGCACTGTCGGCCTCGTTGAGGCTCGCGGTCGGCTCGTCCAGGATCAGCATCCGCACCCGCTTGGACAGCGCCTTCGCGATCTCGACCAGCTGCTGCTTGCCGACTCCGAGATCGGTGATCAGCGTATCAGGAGATTCCTTCAGGCCGACCTGCGCGAGCAGTTCCCGCGTGCGCCGGTACACCTCGTCGCGGTCGATGACGCCGAGTTTTGACGGCGGATGCGACAGGAAGATGTTTTCCGCGATCGACATCAGCGGAATCAGCGCCAGCTCCTGGTGGATGATGATGATGCCGAGCGCCTCGGAATCGTTGATGTCGCGGAAGCGGCGCTCCTCGCCATCAAAGACAATGGTGCCCTCGTAGCTGCCATGCGGATAGACCCCGCTCAGCACCTTCATCAGCGTCGACTTGCCGGCGCCGTTCTCGCCCACGAGCGCGTGGATCTGCCCGGCGTGGACCGAGAAGTTGACGTCGCGCAGCGCCTGCACACCGGCAAAGCTCTTGCTGACGTCGCGCATCTCCAGCATTGCGGTCATTACGTCGTGTCCTTTGCTTCGCCTCTCCCCGCCTGCGGGGAGAGGCCGAAATGCGCGCATAGCGCGGATTTCGGGTGAGGGGGAGTCTCCGCAAGGGCAGCTCTCACCGTCCCCGTGGAGAGTCCCCCTCACCCCAACCCTCTCCCCGCAAGCGGGAAGAGGGAGAAGAGAGAGTTTTACTGGAACTGCGACTTCTTGTAGTAGCCGCTCTCGACCAGGACCTTCTCCCAATTGTCCTTGTAGACCACGACCGGCTTCAGCAGATAGGACGGCACGGTCTTGGCGCCGTTCTCGTAGGTCTTGGTGTCGTTGACGGTGACCTGCTTGCCGGCGAGTGCCGCGTCGACCATGTCGGCGGTCACCTTGGCGAGATCGCGGGTGTCCTTGAAGATGGTCGAGTACTGATCGCCGCGCAGCATCGCCTTGATCGAGGGTACCTCGGCATCCTGGCCCGAGATCACAGGCATCGGCTGGCCGGCGCTGCCATAGCCGACGCCCTTCAGCGAGGAGATGATGCCGATCGACAGGCCGTCATACGGCGACAACACCGCGTTGACCTTCTTGTTGCCGTAGTAGGCGCTGAGCAGATTGTCCATGCGGGCCTGGGCGGTGGCGCCGTCCCAACGCAGGGTCGCGACCTTGTCCATGCCCATCTGGCCGGAGACGACGACGAGCTTGCCGCTGTCGATATACGGCTTCAGCACGCTCATCGCGCCGTTGTAGAAGAAGTAGGCGTTGTTGTCGTCGGGCGAGCCGCCGAACAGCTCGATGTTGAACGGACCCTTGCCTTCCTTGAGGCCAAGCCCCTGTTCGATCGACTGCGCCTGGAGCACACCGACCTGGAAGTTGTCGAAGGTCGCGTAATAGTCGACGTTCGGCGTGCCGCGGATCAGGCGATCATAGGCGATGATGGTGATGCCCTTGGCCTTGGCCTGCTTGAGCACGTCGGACAGCGTGGTGCCGTCGATCGCGGCGATCACCAGCGCTTTCGCACCCTTGGTCACCATGTTCTCGACCTGCGAGAGCTGGTTCGGGATGTCGTCCTCGGCATATTGCAGGTCGGTGTTGTAGCCGCGTTCCTTCAGCACCTTGACCATGTTGTTGCCGTCGTCGATCCAGCGCGCCGACGATTTGGTCGGCATGGCAATGCCGACCGTCGCCTTGTCCTGCGCGGAGGCGGTGAGCCCGGAGGCCATCGTCGCAGCGCCGGCCAGCGCCAGCGCGAGGAATGTCGTCTTCAGTTTCAGCATGTTTCACTCCCTTGGGTGTCAGACTGTTTCTTCGTTTCGTCGAGAACGTTGGTCGTGTGCGGCTTCGAGCCTCCTATGCGAGCTTGACGTCAGGCTCCGCGCGGCCACGCGCAGATGCCTGCAACAGGAAAGTGCAACCGGCTTGCGGATCGGCGACACGCGCCGCCGCGTCCATGTCCTGCCAGGCCGAAGTGACGAGGAGGCGCGACAGGTCAGGGCCGACGAAGGCCGGGCAGCTGGACTGTTTCGCCGGCACGCGCAGCGAGCGCAGACGCTCGCCTTGCGGAGAATAGACATCGATGCGGCCCGCACCCCAGCAGGCGTTCCAGATCCGCCCGTCGGCGTCGCACACAGAGCCGTCGAGGCCGCCGATGCCGGTGTGCCGCAGCAGCACCTCGGGTTCGCCTCGCGGCAGGCCGGTCGCGGGATTGAGCGGTACCGAATAGAGCACCGCGCCCGCGGTGTCGGTGAAATAGCCGGTGGCTCCATCAGGCGAGAAGCAGATCGAGTTCGGAATGCTGATGCCCGGAAACAACGTGGAGATCTTGCCGCGATGGAACGCATAGATCGCGCCCGCCCCCCGCTCGGCCTTGCGGCCCATGGTGCCGATCCAGAACGTGCCTGACTGGTGCACGCGGGCGTCGTTGGAGCGGGTGCCGGGATTGTCGGCTTCAAGCGGACAGAGCAGCGTCATCGCGCCGTCGGCGAGCTTGCGGATGTAGAGGCCGTCTTCGGCGACGATCAACTGGCGTTCGGCATCGATGCGCCCGAGACCGCTGGCCATCCGGCCGAGCGCGTGGACGCGAATGCTGCCGCTGCCAAGATGCGCCTCGAAGAGCCGCCCCTCGCGGATGTCGAACCACCAGGCCGTGTCGGTGGTCACGTCATAGGTCGGCCCCTCGCCGAGATGGCAGGGATCATCCGAGAGAACGGAGGTCGGCACCTCTTCGATCATGACGACCTCACCGCGAAGCGATAGACGGTGTGATGGCGATAGACTTCGCCGGGATCGAGGCGCGGACTCGGGAAGTCCGGCCGGTTCGGCGAATTCGGCCACATGTGCGGCTCGAGACACATGGCATCCGACTGCCGGATCAGTTTACCGCCCTTGCCCGCGATCGTGCCGTCGAGATAGTTGCCGGAATAGACCTGAAGGCCGGGCTGATCGGTGAACAGCTCCATGACACGCCCAGAGCGCGGCGCTTCGAGCCGCGCCGTGAGCGCAAGCTTGCCGTCCAGGCCGAGGCAGTAGGTGTGGTCGTAGCCCTTGCCGTTACGCAATTGCTGATCGTTCTGCCGGATACGCGCACCGACCGCCTGGGCATCGCGGAAATCGAACGGCGTGCCGGCCACCCCGCGCGGCGGCTCCGGCAGCGGGATTGCGGTCGGGTCGATGGCAAGAAAATGGTCGGCCGCGACCGTCAGTTCATGATCCAGAATCGATGTGCCTGACGTCGCACCTTCCAGATTGAAAAAGCTGTGGTTGGTCAGGTTGACGATGGTCGGCCGGTCAGTTCGGGCCTCCATGATCAGCGACAGCTCGGCCGGGCCGGTGACGCGATAGGTCAGCCGCACGTCGAGCCGGCCCGGATAATTTTCTTCGCCATGCGGACTCGAATAGGTGAGCGTGACGCCCGGCTCCGCACCGTCGTCAATGCCGGCGATCTCCCAGAGCTTGCGATCGAAGCCGTCGAGGCCGCCATGCAGCGCATTCGGGCCGTTGTTGACGGGAAGCTGCACCGCCTCGCCGTCGAGCGAGAACTGTCCGTTCGCGATGCGATTGGCATAGCGGCCGACAGTGGCCCCAAAGAATTTTCGTTCGGCGAGATAACCGGCGAACACGTCATGGCCGAGCACGACGTCGTCGTAACCGCCCCTGGCGTCCGGCGCGATCAGCGCCTGGATCACCGCGCCATGGGTGATGATGCGAGCTTCGAATCCGCCCTCCCCGCGCAACACGACACGCTCGACGTTGCGGCCGTCCGGCAGCGTTCCGAAGACGTCTTTTTCTATCGTTTTTGAGCCAGCCATGTCTAATCCACAAACGGTTCGACGATCGTGCGCTTGCCGAGCAGGAAAGCATCGGCAACGAGACGCAGCGGCGCCAGGTCGACATCGCTTGCGCCGGTCGCGGTGAGCTCGACGAAGCGCCTGTACAGCTCGCGATATTCCTGATCGGGCGCGTCGGCAACGGCCTTGCCGTCGATCTCCATGCGACGGCCGCCGCCGGACAGCGTCAACTGGCCCTGGTCGGTTGCGACGAGGATATCCCAACTCTGCGGTCCGGTCTGGCGGAAATCGAACTCGGCGGTCACAGGCAAGCCGCCAATGTCGGTCAGCGTCAGGTTCGCGGCGATCGGCGCCTGACAATTGGCTGGAAAGGCCAGCTCGGCCGCGGTGACGAACACCGGCCTGGGCAGAATACGGGTCAGGATCGAGAGCGCGTTGATGCCGGGATCGAAGACGCCGAGCCCGCCCGGCTCCCAGATCCAGCCCTGCCCGGGATGCCAGACACGAACGTCTTCCTTCCAGTTGATGTGCACGGAGGTGATCCGCCGCGTGAGAAGCCACTCGCGCGCCGGCTCGACCGCGGGCGCATAGCGCGAATGCCAGGTCGCAAACAGCGTCCGCTTGGCCTCCGTCGCCATTGCGATCAGCGGATCGAGCTCGGCAACGCCGGTGCCGGGCGGCTTCTCCAGCATCACATGCTTGCCGGCAGCGAGCGCCGCGGCGGCCTGGGCACGCCGTACCTGCGGTGGCGTGCAAAGGGAAACCGCATCAATGTGCGGCCCCTTCTCCAGCAATTCTTCGATGGTCGCAAAATGCGGCAGTCCCGGCAGCGATGCGTTGCGGCTCGCGACGGCCGCGAGCGTCGCGCCCGGAACCGCCGCAATCGCGCCGACATGCTGGTCGCGCGCGATCTTGCCGAAGCCAACGATGGCAATGCGAAGTTCGGTCACGCTTGTTCTCCAGTATCCGCGGACGGCAACGCCTCGGCGGGCGCGGTTTCGATCACCGTGCCCTCGTGGCGGCGCATGCCGTTGTGAATGACATAAACCATCGCCTCCGACGCGCCCTCGGCGTCGCCGGCGGCGATGGTATCGACGATCTTCTGGTGCCAGAGCAGCACGGTGTCGCGGTCCTCCGGCTCGACCGGTGCGCTGAGCAGGAAGGAGGCGCGCAGGGCGGCCTCGATCACGTGGCCGATCGAGCGCATGAACAGATTGCCGGAGGCGCGCGCCACTGCAACATGGAGCGCGAGGTCGGCGTCGGCAAAGCCGACGGAATCGGAAGCCTCGAGCCGCATGCGGTCCATGCAGCGACGGAGTTCGGCGAGGTCGTCCTCGGAACGGTGCATCGCCGCCAGCATGGCGGCGCGCGGCTCGACCGCGAGGCGAATCTCGGCAAGATCGTTGAGGAAGCGCTTGTCGATGCCGGCGTCCAGATGCCAGGCGAGCACGTCGGCATCGAACATGTTCCAGGCGGCACGCTCGCGCACGACCGTGCCGACCCGCGCCTTGGTGGTGAGCAGGCCCTTCGCGACCAGGGTCTTCACGCTCTCGCGCAGCACCGGCCGCGACACGCCGAACATGGCGATCATTTCGGCATCGCCCGGAAGCCGCGTTCCCTCGGCATAGCGGCCCGCGATGATGTCGACGCCGATCGAGCGCGCCACCTCCGCGTGGTTGGAATGCGCCCGCCGTGTCGGGATGACGACAATGCGCGAGGTCATGTGGTTGCTCCCGCGCGCTTCGCCACCGGCCGCCGCGCGAGCGCGACCAACCCCTGCTGCAAGGCGATGAAGGCGAACAGCAGGACGCCGGTCGCGATCTTGGTCCACCAGCTCGAGAGCGTCCCGTCGAAATTGATGTAGGTCTGGATCAAGCCCTGGATCAGCACACCGAGGAAGGTGCCGATCACCGAGCCCTGCCCGCCCGTGAGCAACGTGCCGCCGATCACGACGGCCGCGATGGAGTCGAGCTCGACGCCGACCGCGGAGAGCGAATAGCCGGCGCTGGTATAGAATGAGAAGACGATGCCTGCGATGCCCGCGAGCAGGCTCGACAGCATGTAGATCTTCACCGTCATCTTGCCGACGGCAACGCCCATCAGGCTCGCGGTCGCCCGGCTGCCGCCGAGCGCGTAGACATTGGCGCCGAACCGGGTGAGCTGCAGAAGCAGCGCGCTGCCGATCACGATCACGAGCATGATGATCGCGATCGCCGTCAATCGCCCGCCGCCGGGCATCCGCAGCGCGAAATCCGACACGGTGGAGTAAACGGGCGCGGTGATCGGCACCGATTCCGTCGAGAGCAGGAAGCTCGCGCCACGGGCCAGGAACATGCCGGCGAGCGTCACGATGAACGGCGGCAAATCGAAGACATGGATGACGGCGCCCATCGCCGCGCCAAAGGCCGCCGAGAGTGCGAGGATGGCGACGAAGGCGGCCAGCGGCGGCACGCCCCAGCGTTCGATCGCGAGCGCGACGAACACGGTGGTGAAGCCGATCACCGAGCCGACCGAGAGGTCGATGCCGCCGGAGATGATGACGAAGGTCATGCCGGTGGCGACGATGCCCAGGAAGGCGTTGTCGGTGAGGAGATTGCCGACCACGCGGGTCGAGGCGATGTTGGGGAATTGCACCGCGCAGAGCGCAAAGCCGGCAACGAGCACGATCGCGGTGATGAGGACGGGCGGCAGGCCTTTCATGCCTTGGCCCTCCGCAGCCGCGCGGCGATCCCGGCAATCCCCGAAAATTTCGGCGATTGCAGCAGCAGCACCGCCATCACCACCACCGCTTTGACCAGCAAATTGAACTCCGGTGGATAGCCCGACAGCAGAATGCCGGTGTTCATGGTCTGGATGATCAACGCACCGAGCACGGCCAGCACGAGGCTGAAGCGGCCACCGAACAGCGAGGTGCCGCCGATCACGACCGCGAGGATGGCGTCGAGCTCGAGCCAGAGGCCGGCATTGTTGGCATCGGCGCCCATGATGTCGGCCGCCGCGATCACGCCCGCGAGCGCGGCACAGATGCCGCACCAGACATAGACCGCCAGGATCATGGCGCGCGTGCCGACGCCGGCAAGCTCGCTCGCACGCGCATTGCCGCCGGTTGCCTCGATCAGCAGTCCGAGCGCCGACCCGCGCACCACCGCGCCGGTGAGGATCAGCATGCCCAAGGCAATCGCGACCGGCATCGGCAGGCCGAGCACCGCGCCATTGCCAAGCCAGACCAGATCCGGCGAGGAGAAGGTCACGATGCGCCCCTCGGTAATGAGCTGCGCGATGCCGCGCCCGGCCACCATCAGGATCAGCGTCGCCACGATCGGCTGCATGCCGAGCACCGCGACGAGAAATCCGTTCCACAATCCGCAGACAAGTCCGGCGCCAAGCGCGGCCGCAAGGACCACGGCCAGACTGTGAGTGTCGGCGAGGCTTGCCGCGATCGCGCCCGAGATTGCCATCACCGCACCGACCGACAGATCGATGCCGCGCGTCGCGATCACCAGCACCATGCCGAGCGAGAGCAGCGCCACCGGCGTGCCGCGGTTGAGCACGTCGATCAGGCTGCCGAACAGCCGGCCATCCTGGAGGCGCAGATCGAAGAATTGCGGCGATACGATGCGATCGACCGCCAGGATGACGATCAACGCGAGGATCTGGGCAAGGCCGCGGCGCGGCAACAGCGCTGTCATGCCCGGCCCTCATGCGCGACACCGGCGCCATCGGCGGCGATGGCCGCGAGAATGTTGCCGACGTCGATCGCCTCGCCCGCGAGCTCCTCGACATGGGCGCGGTCGCGCAGCACCACCACGCGGTCGGAATAGGTCACGATCTCGTCCAGCTCGGAGGAGATCACCAGCAGCGCCAGCCCGTCATCACAGAGCTCGCGGATCAGGCGGATGATCTCGGCATGCGCGCCGACGTCGATGCCGCGGGTCGGCTCGTCCAGCACCAGGAGACGCGGCGAGGTCGCGAGCCAGCGCGCCAGCAGCACTTTTTGCTGATTGCCGCCTGACAGCAGGCCCACCGGGCGCTCCGGATCGGGCGGGCGGATGTCGAGCATCTTGACGTAGCGGCCTGCGATCTCGTCCTGCTCACGGCGCGACAGCGGCCGGTGCAGGCCGCGCTTGGCCTGGAGCGCGAGCACGATGTTCTCGCGCACGGTGAGCTCGGCGACGATGCCGTCGGTCTTGCGTTCCTCCGGGCAATAGCCAAAACCGTGACGCACGCCCTCGCGCGGCGAATGGAGCCGCACGGGCGCCCCCTCCACCCTCGCCTGCCCGCCATCGGCACGCTCGGCGCCGAACACCAGCCGCGCCGTCTCGGTCCGGCCCGAACCGAGCAGGCCGGCGAGCCCCACGACCTCGCCATGGCGCAGCTCGAGATTGAACGGCGCGACATAGCCGGCCTTGCCGTAGTTCTCGAAACTCGCGCAGACCTGGCGCGACTGATGCTCTCCCGCCGACGCCCGGGTGCTGGTGGTCTCCGCCAGCTCGCGGCCGAGCATCATCCGGATCAGCTCGAGCCGTGGCAGCGAAGCGGTCTCGCGCTCGCCGACCAGGCGGCCGTTGCGCAACACCGTGATGCGGTCGGAGATCTCGTAGACCTGGTCGAGGAAGTGGCTGACGAAGACGATGCCGATGCCGCGCTTGGCGAGCTGACGCATGATGCCAAAGAGGATCTCGACCTCGTGACGGTCGAGGCTCGCTGTGGGCTCGTCCAGGATCAGCACGCGCGCGGAGAGATCGACGGCGCGCGCGATCGCCGTGACGTGTTGCACGGCGACGGAATAGCCGCCGAGCGGCGCGGCGACGTCGATATCGAGGCCGAAATCGGTGAGCAGCGCTTTCGCGCGGCGTCGCATCTCGCCCTCACGCACGATGCCGAAGCGCATCGGCTGCCGGTCGAGGAACAGGTTCTGCGCCACCGAGAGGTTCGGCAGCAGATTGACCTCCTGGTAGACGGTAGCGATGCCGGCCCGAAGCGCGGCCTTGGCCGAGCGCGGCGCGACATCTTCACCGCCCAGCCTGACGATACCGGCATCGCGTGGGAATACGCCGGTGATCACTTTGATCATCGTTGACTTGCCGGCGCCGTTCTCGCCGAGCAGCGCATGGATCTCGCCGGCACGCAGCGTGAAGTCGACCTCCTGCAACGCACGCACAGCACCGAAGCTTTTGCTGATCCCGCGCACCTCCAGCAGCGAAGGAGCAGGATCCGGGCCGTTCTCCATGGCGACGTCACTCCCACCGGCACCCGCTGACGATGCGGACACCCAGCCTATTCGTTTGCGCAGCAATTTCGAAGGGGGCGCCGGATCACTGGAAGCGATCCGGCGCGGTGCCTGCCTCAGTAGCCGAGGCCCTTCTTGCTGTCGTAGATCTTCTGCGGATCGTCGGCGGCCGTATAGAGCTTGGACTCGGTCTGGATCCACTTCGGCGGAACCGTGCCCTTCGCCTTGAAGGCCGCGATGGCATCGAGCGCGGGGCCCGCCATGTTCGGCGTCAACTCGACCGTGGCGTTGGCTTCGCCGGCGGCCATGGCCTTGAAGATGTCGGGGACCGCGTCGATCGAGACGGTGAGGATGTCTTTGCCCGGCTTGAGGCCGGCTTCCTTCATCGCCTGGATGGCGCCGACCATCATGTCGTCGTTGTGCGCGTAGACGGCGCAGATCGATTTGCCGCCGCCTTCGGCCTTGATGAAGCTCTCCATCACTTCCTTGCCCTTGGCACGGGTGAAGTCACCGGTCTGGCTGCGCACCACCTTCAGGTTCGCATGCTTGGCAATCGCGGTGTCAAAGCCCTTCTTGCGGTTGGCGGCGACGCTGGCGCCGACCGTGCCCTGCAGCTCGACGATGTTGCAGGCCTTAGCCCCGACGGTCTTGGCCAGCCAGTCGCCGGCGACCTCGCCTTCATGCACGCTGTCGGAGGTCACGGCGGTGAGATAGAGCTCCTTGCCGGAGGGGTCGATGTCGCGGTCGAGCAGCACGACCGGGATCTTGGCCTCCTTGGCTTCCTTCAACACCGAGTCCCAACCGGTCGAGACCACCGGCGCAAGGAAGATCGCATCGACGTTCTGCGCGATGAAGGAGCGGATCGCCTTGATCTGGTTCTCCTGCTTCTGCTGGGCGTCGGCGATCTTGAGATTGACCTTGCGCTTGGTGGCCTCCTGCTTGGAGACCGACGTCTCGGCCGCGCGCCAGCCGGATTCCGATCCGATCTGCGAGAAGCCGATGGTGAGCTCGGCGGCGCTGGCCGGCAGCGCGAGCAACAACGCGGCCGTAGCACTGGCCGCAAAGAGGGCTTTGAGGGTCATCAGGCGTGTCTCCCAAGAAGTCATCTTGTGTTATCTCGGGCGCCAATTGGTAGTATGGCACCCGCAGGCCGACTTTTGAGGCGGCGAGACGGACTATTTCACGGAAGATGAGTTCCTACTAGTCATATTATTTGACTATTTGGAGAATTGACGCGGATGTGCGGGCGGGCTGCGCAGACGACACGCCAAGCGGGATTTTGTTCCGGATATACAACGCGGGGATGATGGAATTACGGCCCGGCGAGAGCTGCGCCGTCATGGCCGGGCCTCGTCCCGGCCATCCACGCCTCACCCCGCGGACGCAAGAACGTGGATGCCCGGGACAAGCCCGGGCATGACGACCTCCTGCAAGTTCGCTTACGCGAGTCGAAAACGAACCGACGCTAGATCAGCTTGCGCTGCGCCAGGTTCTTCATCAGCGCGCCGATGCCGAAGGTCCAGGGCTCGCATTCGTCGCTGGTACGCATGCGGTTGACCAGCTTGCCGAGCTGGGGCGCCGCGATCGTGACGATGTCGTCGCGCTTGTGCGTGAACCCCTGCCCCGGCGCATCGCGATCCTTGACCGGCGCGAACATCGTACCGAGGAACAGCACGAAGCCATCCGGATATTGATGCACCTTGCCGATCGTCTGCGCGACGAGATCAGTGGGATCGCGGCTGATCATGCTGATCGAGGAATGGCCGTCGAGGACGAAACCGTCCGCACCTTTCACGTTCAGGCTGATATCGAGCTTGCGCGCATCGTCGAGCGTGAAGCTGTCGTCGAACAGGCGCAGCAAGGGGCCGATCGAGCAGGACGCGTTGTTGTCCTTGGCCTTCGACAGCAGCAGCGCCGAGCGCCCCTCGAAGTCGCGAAGATTCACGTCGTTACCGAGCGCGCCGCCCACGATCTTGCCGCGGCTCGACACGAACAGCACCAGCTCGGGCTCGGGGTTGTTCCAGGTCGATTTCGGATGCAGCCCGGCATCCATCCCGGTGCCGACCGAGGACAAGGTCGGCGCCTTGGTGAAGACCTCGGCATCGGGGCCGATGCCGACCTCGAGATACTGGCTCCAGGCGTTCTGATCGATCAGCACCTGCTTCAGGTGCATCGCTTGGTCCGAGCCCGGCTTGAGTTTTGACAGATCGTCGCCGATCAGCCGCGTCACTTCCTTGCGGATCGCTTCGGCCGAGGCCGGGTTGCCCTTGGCCCGCTCCTCGATGACGCGTTCCAGCATGGAGATGGCGAAGGTGACGCCGGCGGCCTTCAGGGTCTGGAGATCGACGGGCGCGAGCAGCCACGGCTTTTTCGGATCGCGCCGGTCCGGCGCCGTGTTGGCGACGATGGCTTCGAGATCGCCGATGCGCTCGCCCTTGGTCGCGGCAAGTGCCTTGGCCGGATTGTCTTCCTCGCAGAGCGCACTGACGGTCTGGAATTTGGCGGTGACATCGAAGACACCGTCGGCGCGTACGGCGACCACGGCCGGACCGTTCACCTGCGGCAGCCAGACGCGGCCAACCAGCGTCCCCTTCGTTCCATCCTCGGGGAGAAGGTCTTTAACGGACAGTGTCGTCATGGCCGGCGTCCTCGCTGTTTCTCGGATCGGCCACATTCGCTGCAGCCGATCCCATTGGCGAAGACCAATAAACGTCTGACGGGGGAAGTCCAGAGCGGGAGCCGACCCCTCTGTTATGCCCCTGCCCGCGCCTTGCGGGCCGCGATCTGCTGCAGCGCCCAACGCGCGTTCTTGCGGACATCAGGGTCGGCGTCGTCGGCAATGACGGCCAGGAATGCCTCGCCGTCGGGATGGGCGATCTCGCCGAGTGCGGCAGCGGCCTCCTTCCGCAAATTCGCCTGGTCGTGGTTGATGCAATTGCCGATCGGACGCACCGCGCGCTCGATCTTCATCTTGCCGAGGCTGCGGATCGCCTTCAGCCGCACCTGCCAGAATTCGTCGGCGAGCGAGCCGACGAGCTGGTCGGCGGCAAGCGAACCGTTGACGTTGAGACCCAGCGTTTCCGCCGCCATCTCGCGGACCATCCAGTCGGAATCCTTCAGCGCGCGCGTGATCGTCTCGGCCGCCGGCTTCATCTGCGAGAACGCCAGCGCACTCACGGCGGCGCGACGCACATGGGCATCGGGGTCGATGATCAGGGCGGTCAGCGCGGGGATGGATTCTTCCAGCTTGAGGAATCCGATCACGCCGATCGCCTGCACGCGCACAGCGGCATCGGAGTCCTGAAGCGCTTCCAGCGCCGGCTTCAGCGTGTCCTTGCGGCGCAATTCCTTCAGCGCGCGCAAGGCGCCCATGCGGACAAACGCGTGGGCGTGCTTGACCAGCGGCAGGACGATGTCGGCGCAGGCGGGATCCTTGAACTCGGCCATGCTGTCGGCGGCAGCCGCCGCGACGATCCTTTCGGGATCGACCAGCAGCTTGACCAGCGCGCTCGCAGCCTCCGGCCCGTCGAACTCACCGAGTGCCATCGCGACCTGCTGGCGCACGCCGGCGTCGGGATCGGCGACCATGTTGGCGAGATGTGCTACCGCGGCGGGATCACCGGAATGGCCGAGCGCGATGATGGCGACGCGGCGTTCGGCGGGATCGGCGGCCTGAAGCCGCTCGTCCGCGTCCTCCAAGTCGTCGTAGGATTCAAACGGGCTCGACATGATCACCTCAACAGATAGGGAATGTTGACGGTGACGGCGCCGGTCGGGCAATCGGCCTCGCAGGGCATGCAGTACCAGCACTCGTCATAGGCCATGTAGGCCTTGTTGGTCATGTCGCTGATACGCAAGACGTCGAGCGGGCAGACATCGACGCAGACGGTGCAGCCCTTGTCGGCGATGCATTTGGCGTCGTCGACGACCACCGGAACCGATGTCTGGTAGGAGGCGAGAGGCATTTGATGTCTCCTGTTGCTTGCTGTTGCGGTGGGTCAGGCGGTCGCGCGGATGCGCTGCTTGTCGTAGAGGTCCTTCTCGTCGTCCGCGATCGGCACGACATAGGGCTCTACCGCGCGCTTCTCGCTGGTCATCTTGCCGTTCTGCTTGGACAGCAGCGTGTGGCAGAACCAGTTCTCGTTGTCCTTCTCCGGAAAATCCGTGCGCCAGTGATAGAGGCCCCAGCGGCTCTCCTCGCGGTACAGCGAGGCATGCACAGCCATGTCGGCGCAGTCCATGATCGACTGCACCTCAAGGGCGCGGAGCAGCTCATGCGCGTTGCGCGCGATCATGTGCTCCTGCATGTCCTGCCGCGTCTCGGCGAGGCGGCGCGCGCCGAGCTCGTATTTGCGCGTGACTTTTGGCGGCTGGAGATAGTCGTTGACCAGGCGGCGGGTCTTGTACTCGAGCTGGTTCGGCGGGATGCCGTCCTCGCGCTTGGTCGGCGCCAGCACGCGGTCGCGCTCGATAGCGACATCGGCGGCGTCGAACTCCGCGAAATCATGACTATCGGCGAACTCCATGGCGTCGACGCCGGCAACCGCCCCATTGGTGAAGGCGCCGAGCATGTAATTGTGCGGCACGCTCGCCATGTCGCCGGCGGCGTAAAGGCCCGGCACGGTGGTGCGCGCATTGTCGTCGACGAACACGCCGGAGGCGCTGTGGCCGGAGCAGAAGCCGATCTCGGAAATGTGCATCTCGATCGAGTCGTTGCGGTAGTCGACGCCACGCCCCTGCTGGAACAGGCCGCGCGTCGGACGCTCGACCTTGTGCAGCGTGGACTCGATCTCGGAGATGGTGTCGGGATGGAGATGCTTGAGCTGGAGAAACACCGGGCCCTTGCCGGATAGCAGCTCGTTATAGAACTCCAGCATCATCTGGCCCGACCAATAGTCGCATTCGATGAAGCGCGAGCCCTCGTTATTCGCCGTGAAGGCACCGAACGGGCCGGCGACATAGGCGCAGGCCGGGCCGTTATAGTCCTTGATCAGCGGATTGATCTGGTAGCATTCGAGGTTCGCGAGCGCGGCGCCGGCGTGATAGGCCATCGCGTAGCCGTCGCCGGAATTGGCGGCGTTCTCATAGGTGCCGAACATGTAGCCGGAGGTCGGCAAGCCCAGGCGGCCCGCGGCACCCATGCAGAGGATCACGGCCTTGGCTTTGATCACCAGGATCTCGGCGGTGCGGGTGTTGACCGAGATCGCGCCGGCGATGCGGCCGTCGGACGATTTCAGCAGCCGCGTTGCCATGTAGCGATTCGAGATCAGGATGCGGGCGCGGCGGAGCTGGCGATACAGCGCCTTCTTCACGGTCTCGCCGTTCGGCATCGGCAGAACATAGGTGCCGATGTGGTGCACCTTCTTGACGGCATAGTCGCCGTTCTCGTTCTTCAGGAAGCGGATACCGAAGCTGTCGAGCTCCTCGACGATCTTGTAGCAGTTCTGGGCGTATTTATAGACCGCCTTCTGGTCGACGATGCCGTCGTTGGCGATGGTGATTTCCTTGGTGTACTGCTCGGGCGTCGCGTAGCCGGGGATGACGGCGTTGTTCAAGCCGTCCATGCCCATCGAGATCGCACCGGAGCGCTTGACGTTGGCCTTTTCGAGCAGGACGACATTGGCCTTCGGGTTCTTCAGCTTCGCCTTGAGCGCCGCCATCGGGCCGGCCGTGCCGCCACCGATCACTAGCACGTCGCAGGAAACCTCCGAAAGTCCGTCGACGATCTGATCTAGTGCCATCGCTTGCTCCTGGTTCGCCGATAGCCGGCGCCTTTGCGTCAGATTTGTTCAGGCGGCTTCTCGGCGATAGCAATTAGTTGTCGCCGGAATGCGATTTGTCCCTCACCGCTCGACGAAGGCCTTTTCGATCACGAAATGGCCAGGCTGGCTGTGGTTGCCCTCGACAAAGCCGCGCGCGAAGAACATCGCAGGCAGCTCATCCAGCATCGCCGGGCTGCCGCACAGCATGATGCGGTCGGTCTCGATATCGAGACCTGTTAGCCCGATATCGTCGAACAGCTGGTTCGACGCGATCAGATCGGTGATGCGGCCGCGATTCCGGAACGGCTCGCGGGTGACGGTCGGGTAGTAGACGAGCTTGTCGCGGATCAACGGCCCGAAAAATTCGTGATTGCGCAGGCCGTCGACCACGTGCTCGCCATAGGCGAGCTCGGAGACCTGGCGGCAGCCATGGGCGAGCACGATCGTCTCGTAATTTTCGTAGACGTCGGGGTCCTTGATCAGGCTGGCGAACGGCGCGAGGCCGGTACCGGTCGAGAGCAGCAGCAGGCGCTTGCCCGGAATGAGATTGCCGGTGACCAGCGTGCCCGTGGCCTTGCGGCCGACCAGGATGATATCGCCTTCCCTGATCTTCTGGAGACGCGAGGTCAGCGGGCCATCCGGCACCTTGATCGAGAAGAATTCGAGCGCCTCCTCGTGATTAGCACTGGCCATGCTATAGGCTCGCATCAAGGGCTTGCCTTCGACCTCAAGGCCGATCATGGCGAACTGGCCGTTCTGGAAGCGAAAGCCGGGATCGCGCGTTGCGGTGAAGCTGAACAGCGACTCGGTCCAGTGTCTGACCGACAAAACCGTCTCCTTCTGAAATGCGCTCATCCGTCGTCTCTCCTTGCCTGCGGTGACGCAAGGTCTCGGAGAGCGAGGAATCGGGCAACGCGGAAGTGAAATTCCCGGTCGATTAGTTTCACATTTCGCGGGCGATGATCGAAGACGAGGCAGCGAGCGGCTCCGCCGCGCGCTCGCGCCGGCAATTAGTTGCTATCCGCGCTCGCCCGCGCCGACATAAGAAGGAGTCGGAGATACGTCATGACCATGACCTTGATGGCACCGACCGTGGCCGACTATGAAGCGAGCGCCGATCTTGCGTCGCTCCTCGTCCGCACCACGCAGGACGATGCGCTGAGCGTGCCCGCGGAAAAACTTCGCCTCTCCTGCAAATGCGCCCACTGCACCCGCGCCCGCTTCGACGGCCGCTTTCCCCAAGCATTTCCGGGGATCGCCATTACCGAGATCGGCGACCTCGGTTACGGGCTGAACATCTCGTTTTCGGATGGGCACAACCGGGGGATTTACCCGAAGCCGTATCTGTTGAGTTTGGCGGGGCGTTAGGCGCTGAACGTCTCTCACGCTCCGCTGTCATTCCCCGCGAAAGCGGGGAATCCAGTACGCCGCGGCTTCTCCGTAACCCATTGCTGTCTCTGGAATACTGGGTCGCCCGGTCAAGCCGGGCGACGACAGCGGAGTTAATCTGGCACGGACATTGCTCCTCTTTAGAACGATTTAAACGTTCCGGAGGCGGCTCATGTTGCAGGCGGCGAATGCGGTTCGCGGGGCTGTTCCCCCGGCAGTCCGGCCTGCCGGCAGCTCTTCGCTGCTGCTCACCGAGAACCAGCAGTGGATCGGCGGACCGCCGCCGCTGATGGACAAGCTCTCGCCACGCGAGCGGGAACTGGTGCTGAAGCAGGGCCGGCGAAAGGTGCTCAATCGCGGCCAGACGCTGTTCAGCCAGGGTGGCAAGCATGACGGCATCTGGCTGATCGAAAGCGGCCGCATCCGCGTGTTCTACACCTCGCCGCTCGGGCGCGAGATCACGCTGGCGTATTGGCATGTCGGCAATTTCGTCGGCGGGCCCGAGGTGTTCGAGGGTACCGTGCACCAATGGTCCGGCGTCGCCTCCAGCAATTGCAGCGTCGTGCATCTGCCCGGAAAGGAGCTACGGACCCTTGCCGCGGAGATCCCGAACCTCGCGATCGGCCTGATCGAGGGCCTCACCTTCAAGGGTAAATGCTATTCGGCGCTGGCCCAGATGCTGGGGACGCGATCGATCACGCAGCGCCTTGCGCATCTGCTGCTGCATCTCGTCGAGCTTTACGGCGTCGAGGACGCCGACGGCCGCGTGATCGCGGCGGCCTTCACCCATGCCGACATCGCCCACATGGTCGGCGCCACGAGGCAATGGGTCACGATCAGCCTGAAGCGCATGCAGGAGAAGGGAATCGTGCTGACCAAACGGTCGCAGATCGTGGTGTGCCGAACCGACGTGCTGGAGGAGATGCGCGGCCACGCATCTGATTGAAGGAGTTTGCGACCAGGGTCGGTGCACAGGCAAGCAGCTTTATAATGCAGGACTGCCCAAGGAGTATGCAATCGGCTTTTCCCGGCAACTAATCGACTGCGGCACTCATTCCGGATTTGCCCTGCCCGCCCCCTCACCCAATCATGGCAAGCACAGCACATCCAACCGAATGAGGATGAGAATGGTCCGCCATCTTCCCACGCTCTCGATCGCGGTGTCGGTGACGTCGCTTGCGCTTCTCATCGCGCAGCCGGCTTCGGCGGAAACCGTCACCCTCGGCATCGGAACGCAGGACACCACGACCAACACGGTGACCGCCGGCGTCGTCATCAGGCAGCTGCATCTCCTCGAAAAATACCTGCCGACATCAGGCAAGTACGCCAACATCAAGTTCGAGATGGAATGGCAGAACTTCACGTCCGGCCCGCCCGTCACCAACGCGATGATGGCGAACAAGCTGCAGATCGGCATGATGGGCGACTATCCGCTGATTGTGAACGGCTTCACCTTCGACAGCAATCCTGAGAGCAAGAGCCGCCTGATCGGGATCGCCGCTTACAGCCTCTCGGGGTCCGGCAACGGCATCGTCGTCCACAAGGATTCGCCCTACTACGATCTCGCCGATCTCAAGGGCAAGCTCGTCAGCGTGCCGTTCGGATCCGCCGCACACGGCATGGTGCTGAAGGCGATGCAGGACCGCGGCTACGCGTCGGATTTCTTCCAGCTGGTGAGCCAGAGCCCCGAGGTCGGCTCGACCAATCTCCAGGAGAAGAAGATCGATGCGCATGCCGACTTCGTCCCCTTCGCCGAGCTGCTGCCGTTCCGCGGGTTTGCGCGAAAGATCTTCGACGGCGTAGAAACCAATCTGCCGACCTTCCACGGCATCGTCGTCCGCACCGACTTCGCCGAGAAATATCCGGAGGTTGTCGTCGCCTACTTCAAGGCGCTGATCGCCGCCAATCAGTGGCTGCGCGACGATCCCAAGCTGGCCGCCGAGAAGATCCAGGAATGGACCGGCATCAACAAGGAGGTCGTCTACATCTTCTTGGGACCCAGCGGCAACATGACCACCGATCCCACGATCAAGCCCGCGCTGATCGACGCTGCCACCGCCGACGTCAAGGTGCTTCAGAACCTCGGCCGCATGAAGGAGTTCGATCCGAAGAAGTGGGTCGACGACAGCTACATCCGCAAGGCCTATGCCGAGATGAAGCTCGACTATGACGCGCAGCTCGCCAGCACGAAGAACTACGAGATTTCCGGCGGGGACACCTTCTGCAAGAAGCCGATCGCCGATCCGCGCAAGGCCGGCGAGGTCTGGGTCGACGCTTCAGGCATCATGCCCTTCTCGTCGGCCAGTTGCACACTCGGCGCCTATGCCGACTTCAAGGCCAAGGGCAAGAAGATCAACGTTGCCTATGTCTTCGACACCACGCGTGGCATCAAGCTGTTCGCGGACCAGGCCTTCTTCGCAGTCGGCAATGGCGAGGTCGCGCCGTTCCTGCTCAAGAAGGACGCGGAAGCCTATGCCGCCAAGATCAGCGGCAAGGTGCTTGGCTTCGATGACGCGGTGAAGGCAGCGGTCGGCGGAGGCAAGACGTGAGCAGCCCCGCCCTCGCCAGACCTGCCGAGAACAGCATGCCGGCAACATCAGAGGCTGGCCCCGTGCCCGCCGTCACGCCATCCGCGACACCGCCATCCTTCGGCACGCTCGCACTGCGCTGGTACCGCCTCAACCGCGACGGCCTGCGCGCGACTGCGATCGGAATCATCTCGCTGCTCGCCTTCCTGCTGGTCTGGCACCTGCTCACGACCTATCGCGTCGTGTTCTTCGTGCGCTTCACCAACGTGCCCTCGCCGCTCGCGGTCTATGCGAGCTTCACCAAGGCGATCCACGATCCCAAGTTCCTGATGCATGTCGTCCTGAGCTGCCGGCGCATCTTCATCGGCTTCTCGCTGGCGGCCATTGTCGGCGTCCCGCTCGGCCTGATCATGGGTCGCTTCAAGCTGGTCCATGAGATCATCTTCCCCGTGGCCGAAGTGCTGCGGCCGATTCCGGCGATCGCCTGGGTGCCGATGGCGATCATGCTGTGGCCGACCAACGAGCAGAGCATCGTCTACATCACGTTCCTCGGCTCGTTCTTCCCGATCCTGGTCAACACGCTGCACGGCATGTCGCTGGTCGACCCCGTGCTGGTGCGCGCGGCCCAATGTCTCGGCGCCCGCGAGCGCTCGATCTTCCGGGAGGTGTATTTTCCGGCCTCGCTGCCGCACATCTTCACCGGCCTCACGGTGGGCATGGGCGTCGCCTGGGTCTCGCTGATCGCCGCCGAGATGATCTCGGGCCAGTACGGCATCGGCTATTTCACCTGGGAAGCCTATTCGCTGGTCCAATATGCCGACATCGCGCTTGGCATGATCGCGATCGGCGTGCTCGGCCTCGGATCGAGCCTGCTGATCCGGGGGGCCGGACAATTGGTGATGCCGTGGAGGCTGAAATGACCGAGATTCCGACCAAAGCGCCGCAGGGTCATATCGAGGTCAAGAACTTTTCCCTGAGCTACGACAGCATCGAGGGACCGGTTCGGGCCGTCACGGACACGCAGATCCATGTCAGGCCGGGCGAATTTGTCTCCATCGTCGGCCCGTCCGGTTGCGGAAAATCGACGCTGCTCAACGCGGTCGCCGGCTTCCTCAAGCCGACGACAGGAATCGTCACCGTCGACGGCGAGCGCGTGAACGGACCCAGCGCCGAGCGCGGCATGGTGTTCCAGCAATATTCGCTGTTTCCCTGGAAGACGGTGCGGGAGAATGTCGAGTTCGGCCTGAAGATGCGCGGCATGCCGCGCTCGCAGCGCGAGCGCGCCGCACGCACGCTGCTCGGGCTCGCAGGGCTCGAAGCGTTCGAGAAGCATTACCCGGAAAAGCTCTCCGGCGGCATGAAGCAGCGCGTCGGCATCGTCCGCGCGCTCGCGACCGGGCCGAAAGTGCTGCTGCTCGACGAGCCTTTCGGTGCGCTCGACGCGCAGACCCGCGTCATCATGCAGCAGATCCTCACCAACATGTGGCAGCGGCTGAAGATCTCGGTGCTGTTCGTCACTCACGACATCGACGAGGCGATCTTCCTGTCCGACCGCGTCTACTGCATGACCGCGCGTCCCGGCTCGATCAAGGCGGAGATCCCGATCCCGCTGGAGCGGCCGCGGCAGCAATCGATGATGATGTCGTCGGAGTTCCTGGCACTCCGCCGCGGGCTGATGTCGCTGATCCGCGAGGAAAGCATCAAGGCGATGGGCGGCGAGATCAGCGACATGGGTATGCAGGGGCTCAACATCGAGCTGCACGGCGCCTCGCTGGCCGATGTGATTTAGCTCTCTTCTCGACGCTTGCGCGCTGCCTTTCCTTCTCCCCTTGTGGGAGGAGGTGGCGCGAAGCGCCGGATGAGGGCTTCTCTCCGCGTGCTGATAAAGAGTGGGACTCGCGGAGAGAACCCCTCACCCGTCTCGCCGCTCACGCGGCGAGCCACCCTCTCCCACAAGGGGAGAGGGTAAGCACCACCATCGCGGCAAAATCACTTAAACCAGTGCACCAGCGCGATGCTGATTCCGAGCAGCAGCATCAGCGACAGCGTCACAGCCGCTGTCACCCGGCCCCCGACATTCGCCAGCACCCGCACGTCGACGCCCAACCCAAGCGCCGCCATCGAGACGACGGTGAGGAATCCGGTGATCTTGGTCACCGGCCCGACCACCGTGCCCGGCACGATCTCGAGCGAGCGCAGGGTCGCCAGGGCAAGGAAGCCGAGGATGAACCAGGGGACGAGACGGAAGAAGCCCACATTGGTCTTCTTAGCCCCGCTCTGCCAGCGCGAGGCGACCAGTGAGAGGCCGACGACCACCGGCCCGAGCATCAGCACGCGCATCAGCTTCACGAGCGTGCCGATCTGCGTCGAGACCAACCCGGCCGGGACCGTCGCGGCCAGCACCTGCGGCACCGCATAGACGGTGAGGCCCGCGAGGATGCCGTATTGCGTCGCCGACAATTGCAGCAGCGGAATCAGCAGCGGCAGGCCGAGGACCATCATCACGCCGAGGATCGCCGTAAAGGAAATCGAGGATGCGATCTCGTCGTTGTTGGCGCCGATGATCGGCGCCACCGCGGCAATCGCCGAATTTCCGCAGATCGAGTTGCCGCAGGCGATCAGGATCGACAGCCGTGTCGACAGACCCAGCATCCGGCTGAGACCAAAGGAGACGCAGAGCGCGATCACCACGACCGCGGCGATCGATGCCAGCAGCGCGATGCCGGAGGCCGCGATGGCGGCGAAGCTGATCGACGCTCCGAGCAACATCACCGCGACTTCGAGGAGCTGCTTGGCGCTGAAGGCGATGCCGGCCTGCCAGCGCGGCGCGGGCTTCCAGAAGCTGCGGAGCGCCATCCCGAGCAGGATCGCCATCACCAGCGCCTCGACATAGGGATGCTCGAAGACGCCCAATTCCGCGTGCTCGAGCAGGGCCGAGACACCGGCGACGGCAATACAGAGGAGAATGCCGGGAATCAGCGCGACGACGCGGCTAATGGCAGTGGTCGGCTTGGCGTCGGCCTGGCTGGATGCTTGATTCTGCGACACAAATCTCTCCCAGAAGAGAAGGATTTATACGCAGCGCCGTCTGATTGGGGAATAAGTTTTCGGCATATCAGGGTCGAGGGAAGTTCTGTCCCCGACCCGGAATAATCGGCCTCAGAAGATCAGGCTTTTGGCCAGCGAGGCGACGCGGCTGAAGCCGTCATAGATGCCCGGCTCGAAGAAGGCTGCGCGCGCAAGCACGATACCCGCAACCAGCGTCCAGAAGATGCCCGTGCCGGCCCGCAGCAGCATTTTTGAGGCGCGCGACCGCGGCTGGGTGTCGGTTGCGGACACCAGTTGCTCGCCGAAGGGCTCAAATCCAGTACGTTCCATGGCCGTCGATCCATCAATTTCTGACGGAAATGTCGTCGTTTCGGCCCAAAACGGCAATGGAAGCGATTGGCTTTTTTGCCCAGCGAAGGGGAAACTCCTTCCGCAGGACGATCCCGGGGCAATAGTTTTCTTCTTCCGCCCTATTTGGGCACCGGAGCCCCGGCTAGAGCGCCAGGTAACGGCGGCGGATGGCGTCGTTGGCCTTCAGCTCGTCGATTCCGGCGGCATAGACGATCTGGCCCTTGTCGATGACCGTGGCGTGGCTCGCCAGCCCCAGGCAGAAATGCATGTTCTGCTCGGCGATCAGCACGGTCGATCCGAGTTGGCGGAGCTGCCGCAGCAGTTCGCCGATCCGCTGCACGATGATCGGCGCGAGCCCTTCGCTCGGCTCGTCCAGCAGCAGCAGCGCGGGATTGCCCATCAGCGTGCGTGCGATGGCGAGCATCTGCTGCTCGCCGCCGGACAGTCGTCCTGCAATGCGATTGCGCAAAGGCTCCAGCAGCGGGAAGACCTCATAGATGCGCCTGATGGACCATTCGTCCTGTCCATCCGGCCCCTTCTTCTTCCCGATGACGAGATTGTCCTCGACCGTGTGCTCCGGAAAGATCTGGCGATCCTCCGGCACGAAGCCGAGACCGGCGCGCGCGATCGTGTGCGGCTTCAGACCCGAGATTACCGCACCGCGCAGGCTGATCCTGCCCCGCCGCGGCGGCGCCAGCCCCATGATCGCCTTCATGGTCGTCGACTTGCCGGCGCCGTTGCGCCCGAGCAGCGCCATGGTCTCGCCCTGCCGCACCGAAAGGCCGACGCCGAACAGGATCTGGCTGGTGCCGTAATAGACGTCGAGATCGGCGACTTCGATCACGGTCGCGCTCATGCGGCGGCTCCCGCATGTTCGGTGCCGAGATAGGCGTCGATCACCGCGCTGTTGCTCCGGATCTCGTCGGGCGTGCCGGTTGCCAGGATGCGGCCGTAGCAGAGCACGACGATCTTTGGAGCGATCTTGAACACGATATCCATGTCGTGCTCGATGAAGACGACCGTGATCTTCTGGGTGTCCCAGAGCTCGCGCACCTTGTCGATCATGCGCCAGCGCTCTTCCGGACCCATGCCGGCGGTCGGTTCGTCCAGCAGCAGCACCTTTGGTTCGAGCACCAGAGCGAGCGCGATATCGAGGAGTTTCTGGTCGCCGTGCGAGAGCGTCGCCGCCGTGCGGTTACGCTTGCCGGCAAGACCCAGCAGCTCCATCACATGCTCGGCGCGGTCTCGCGTCTCAGCCAGCGGAAAGCGCTTGTGCAGCACCGCCGAGGAGCGCTGGTCGGCGCTGACGGCGGCAAGCATGGTCTCCTGCACCGTCAACGATTTGAAGATGCTCGCCACCTGGAAGGCGCGGCCGATGCCGTGACGCACGATTTCCGGCGGCGAGCGGCCGGCCAGATCGATACCGTCGAGCAGCACCTGGCCTGAATCCGGACTCAAGGCACCGGTGATCAGGTTGAAGAACGTGCTCTTGCCGGCACCGTTGGGGCCGATCACCGCGGTGAGCGAGCCGTCGGGGAAATCCAGCGAGACATCGTTGGTTGCCTTCACGCCGCCGAAGGATTTTGCGAGGTTGCGGATCTCGAGCATGACTAGCGCCCCTCGCCTGCGTCACGTCGGTGGGCGAACCAGTCGGCGACGAAATCCAGCAGGCCTTTGCGCAAGCCCAGCGCGAAGAACAGGATGACGATGCCGAGCACGATGCCGTGGTACTCGGTGAACCGCGTGACGGTATCGTTGAGCAGAAGCAACAGCACGGTGCCGACCATCGGTCCCAGGAAGGTCGAGACGCCGCCGAGCATGTTGATGAAGATGCCCTCGCCCGAGATCGTCCAGTAGGCGAATTCCGGATAGGCGCCGGAGACGAACAGTGCCATCACCATGCCGCCCATCGATGCGAACAGCGCGGCCAGCACGAACACTGTGAGCTTGGCACGCCAGACGTCAATGCCGAGAAAGCTTGCGCGCGCCGCATTGTCGCGGATCATGCGCAGCGTGTAGCCGAACGGCGATTGCGCGATCTGCCGCATCGCGAGCAGACCGAGGATCAACAACGCGCAGCTCGCGACATAGAGATGAACGTGGTTGGCAAGATCGATGCCGAGGAAGACGGGCCGCGGAATGCCGCCGCGCAAGCCCTGGTCGCCGCCGGTAAAGGAGGCCCAGGACAGGATGGTCGAGTGGATGAGCATCTGGAACGCGAGCGTCACGAAGGCGAAGTAGATCTCCTTCAGCCGCACGCAGATCGCGCCGATGACGGCCGCGATCCCGGCCGTGATCGCCAGCGTCGCGACGAAGGCGACCGGAATGGGCACGCCGAGCTTCTGCATGATCAGGCCGAAGCTGTACGCGCCGAGGCCGAAGAACATGCCGTGGCCGAACGACGTGAGCCCGGTGTATCCGACCAGCAAATTGAGCGAGGTCGCGAACAGGCCGTAGGCCGAGCAGCGGATGACGAAATCGAGCAGCGCCTTGCTGCCCGTGAACAGCGGCAGGCTCGCCAGCACGGCGAACGCGATCACCGCAATCAGGACGTCGCGATAGCGTTGAAGGGCCGCACCGCTGCGCACCGGTGCCAGCGTCTCGGCGCGTCCGGCCTCCAGCTCGGTCATGCCGCCTCCTTGCCGAACAGGCCGGTGGGCTTGGAGACCAGCACGATCACCATGAACAGGTACATCAGGCCCTCCGTGAACAGGGGAAAGCCGAGCGAGCCGAACGAGCGGATCAGGCCGAGCAGCAGTGCGCCGATCAGCGCGCCCAGGATCGAGCCCATGCCGCCGATCACGGTGACGATGAAGGATTCGATCAGCACCGAAAAACCCATGCCGGGCGTGAGCGAGCGCACCGGCGCCGCGAGCGCGCCGGCAAGTCCCGCCAGCATGCCGCCGAGCGCGAACACCCCGCCGTAGATCAGGCCGGTGTTGATGCCGAGCGCCGAGACCATGCCGGGATTGTGTGCCGCCGCCCGGATCACCTTGCCGATACGGCTGCGCGAGAGCCCGATGCCGAGCACGATCGCAGCGACGAGCGCGACGCCGATCAGCAGCAGGTAATAAGGCGGCACGACGCCGCCGGCGATGAACAGCGGCATCACCTGGAATGCCGCGGGCATGCCCATCGACTTGAATTCCGGCCCCCAGATGATGCGCACGACATCGTCGAAGATCAGCACGAAGGCGTAGCAGACGAGCAGCTGCATCAGCACGTCGGCGCCATAGACGCGGCTCATGAAGACACGTTCGAAGATCAGGCCGAGGAGCGCGGTGCCCGCCGCTCCCGCGAGCATCGCGAGCGCGAAGCTTCCCGTGAGCTGATAGGCCGTCATCGCAAAATAGGCGCCGAACATGTAGAAGGCGCCGTGGCTGAAATTGACGACCTTGAGCACGCCGAAGATCAGCGTCAGCCCGACCGCCACCAGAAAAAGCAGCATGCCGATGATGAGGCCGCTGGTGGTTTGCGTCACCAGGCAGGAGGAACTGGAGAGACAGCCGGCAAGCGCGTCGAGATCCACGGAAGCACTTTCATTGTCGTGCGCCGGACGCGGCGCGGAAAACGAAACGAAGGCGGAGACGGTTGCCCGCCTCCGCCCCGGACATGATCAGGTGTAGCCCTTGCTCTTCTTCCACTCGGCTTCGAGTTCGAAGATGGTCTTCCAGTCGCCGGCCTTGACTTCGGGCACATACGGCTCCTGCGGGATCGTGGTGCCCCAGCCGATGGCGTAGCCGACCAGCGTGTGATCGTCGCCGCGCATCGTCACAGTGCCGTCGGCGCCGAACGGGCACTTGATGGTGAGGCCCTTCAGGACTTCTGCGATCTTCTTGCCGTCGGTGGAGTTCGCCTTCTTCGCGGCCTCGCTCAGGAACATCACCGCGGTCGCGTTCTGCCATGACCAGTTGGTCGGATATTCGTTGTACTTGGCCTTGTAGGCATCGCCCCAGGCGGCGTTCTCCGGCGTGGTCGGGAACGTCTTGATGTAGCGGTTGCCGGAGTGGATACCCTTCGGCAGGTTCTTGACCACCGTGAGCGCGGTGTAGTCGGCCATGTTGACTGCGAACACCTCCATCTGGCTGAACATCGCGTAGATGTTGGCCTGGTCGATGTAGGAGGTGAGATCGCCGCCCCACAGGCAGGAGTACAGCGCCTGCGGCTTGGCCTGCAGAATCTTCGTCACCACTTCGGTGTAGTCGGGCTGGAACAGCTTTGGCCAGGATTCGCTGATCACCTCGACGTCAGGCGCAAAGCGCTTCAGGTACAGCGTGAATTCGCCGGTGGTGTCACGTCCGTAGGCATAGTCCGGCGAGCAGGTCGCCCATTTCTTCAGGCCCTTGGCCTTCGAGATCGAAGCGGCGTAGCTGCCGCCGACGATGGAATCGTGGATGCCCTGGCGGACGCAGCGGAACGCGTTCGGGATGTGCTGCTTCGGATCGGCCGTCAGCGAGGACGCTTCCGAGCAGGTGTGGACGCAGAGTACGCCAAGATCACGCGCCACTTCGTGCACGGCGAACGATCCGGACGACGCCTCGCCGTCGATCAGCCATTCGCAGCCGTCGGTGTTGACGAGTTCGCGCGCGACGCGAGCGGCTTCCTGCGGCTGGCCCTTGGAATCCCGGATCACCATCTCGATCTGCCGGCCGGCAAGACCGCCGGCGGCGTTGACCTTGTCGACCTCGAGCATCACGGCATTGCGCGACGACGTGCCGAGCTGTGCGACGCGGCCCGACAGAATCGTCGGCATGCCGATCTTGATCGTCTTGGCTTGGGCACGTGCCACCCACGGCGCGGCAACACTCATCGCACCGGCGCCCATCAGCGCCAGTGTTGAACGGCGGCTGATGCCCGGCGTGCGGGTTCTCGTCATTTTCCCCTCCCTCTTTCGGGTCGGCGTTTCCTGGTCCCGTTTCCTAGTTTCTTGCCGGAGATCGTCTCGTCTCCGTGCTCCCAACAATTTCAGAGGCAGGGGGTGACGTCAAGACAAACATGAATTATGAGTCAGTATTCATGGTAGAGGGAAACGGGGCCGGCAATCGGCCGCGAAACCGCAGAATGATCAACCTTTCGAGCTTCATCGCATTCCATGCCCGCCGCACGCCGGAGCGGCCCGCGCTGAAATACCGCGGCGAGGAGATCTCCTATGCCGTCTTCGACGCGCGCATCCGGCACGCGGCCGGCTGGCTCGCATCGCAGGGCATCGGCGCCGGCGATGTCGTGGCGGTGCTGATGAAGAACAGCGCGGCATTCCTGGAGCTGGTCTTCGCGACCAGCCATCTCGGCGCGGTGTTTTTGCCGATCAACTTCCGCCTCTCGCGCGATGAAGTCGGCTACATCGCCGAAAATGCCGGCGCGCGGCTTTTGATTGTCGATGAAGAACTCGCTGCGAATGCAGCGGGCGCCAGGATTGTCGTGCTGAACGAAGCCGCGCAGCACAGCATCGCGCCGCTCGCGAGCGATGCAGCGCCCGCGCCGATGCATGTCCGCCAGCCATCCGACCTGATGCGGCTGATGTACACCTCGGGCACGACCGGCCGCCCCAAGGGCGTGATGCTCACCTACGATAATTTCTACTGGAAGTCGGCCGACCAGACCATCGCCCTTGGCCTCGGCGCCGACACGCGGCTTCTCGTCGTCGGCCCGCTCTATCACGTCGGCGCGCTCGACCTGCCCGGCATCGCCGTGCTCTGGCATGGCGGCTTCATTCACATCGAACGCAATTTCGAGCCGGAGACGGCGCTTGCGGCCATCGCGGAAGACGAGCTCAACGCCGCCTGGTTTGCGCCTGTGATGACCACCGCGATGCTCACCTGCCCCACGCGCGACCGCTACGACGTCTCAAGCCTGAAATGGGCGATCGGCGGCGGCGAGAAGACGCCGGAGCTGCGTATCCGCGCCTTCTCCGAATTCTTCCGCAATGCGCGCTACATCGATGCCTATGGCCTCACCGAGACCGTTGGCGGCGACACTTTCATGGAGGCTGGCCGCGAGATCGAGAAGATCGGCTCGACCGGGCGCGCCATCGCCCATGTCGAGATCGAGATCCGCGACGAGGACGGCAAAAAGCTGCCGCCGAATGTCAATGGCGAGATCTGCCTGCGCGGGCCGAAGATCACGCGTGGCTACTGGAAGGATCCTGAGAAGACCGCCTCCGCGTTCTTCGGCGACTGGTTCCGCAGCGGCGATGTCGGCTATCTCGACGACGACGGCTTTCTGTACCTGACCGACCGCAAGAAGGACATGATCATCTCCGGCGGCGAGAACATCGCCTCCTCCGAGATCGAGCGCGTCATCTACGACCTGCCTGAGGTGCGTGAGGTCGCCGTCATCGGCCTGCGTGATGCGCGCTGGGGCGAGCGGCCGGTCGCCATCGTCGTGCTCGCCGAAGGCGCGAGGCTCGAGCTCCCTGCCCTCACCGAGCACTGCCGTGCGCGACTGGCGAGCTTCAAGGTGCCGAAGGAGCTCGTCATCCGCGACAGCCTGCCCCGCAACCCCTCGGGAAAGATTCTCAAGCGCGTGCTGCGCGCCGAGCTGGAGATGCCTGAATGACGCAAGCCAACGCCAAGGTCACAAAACTCAACCGCGTCGAGCGCAACGCCTGGACCAAGCAAAAGATCTTTGACGCCGCGACCAAGGTCGTCGGCAAGCACGGCTACGCCGAAGCTTCCGTCGCCCGCATCACCGAAGAGGCCGGCGTCGCGCAAGGCACCTTCTACAATCATTTCGAGAACCGGCAGGAACTGCTCGACCAGCTGCTGCCGAAGATCGGCCTCGACATGGTCGAGTTCATCCGCGCCCGCACCGGCACGGCGGATGCGGCGCGGCAGGAGATCGCGCGCTTCTCCGCCTTCTTCGACTTCATCCGCGAGGTGCCGGAGTTTTTACGTATTCTCAACGAAGCCGAATTCTTCGCGCCCATCGGCTACCAGAAGCACCTCGACAACATCTCGGTCGCCTATGTCCGCATTCTGCGTCGCGCGCGACGCTCGGGCGCCATCGCGGATTACAGCGACGAGGAATTCGAGGCCATCGTCCACATGCTGATGGGCTCGCGCGGCTATCTCAGCCGCCGCTACTCCTATTCGGAAGGCGGCGTCACCGCCGTGCCCGATCACGTCATCTCCGCCTATCGCAAGCTGATGACGCGCGGCCTCTTCAGTGCATCCGGAGATCAGGACACGCCATGAACATCGCATCTCCTCAAAGGCCGCTCGACCTCGCCTCGGCAATCGCGGAAGCCGACATCCGCTGCCTGCTGATGGTGCTGGTGCACATGACGGGCGACGAGCGCTGGCTCGCGCCGCCGTACCTGCCCAAGCGCGACATCCGCCTCATCCCCGACCCCGAGGCCGGCGTGCCCCGGGAAGTCCAGGACGAGATCCGCGCCGCGGTGGTCAAGCTGTTTGCCGACGGCACGCCAAAACCCGTCATCAGCGATCCCGGCGAGGACCTGCTGCTGAAGATGATGCGCGCGTGCCTCGGCGAGAACGTCGCACCCGAATATGCGCCCTTGATGCGCGAAGAGATGGGCTTTGTGCCGCGCGAGCCGCGCTGGACCAAGCGTCCCTCGGACGAGAAGCTCGCCGGCCAGCACATCCTGATCGTCGGCGCCGGCGTTTGCGCCATCGCGCTCGGCGCGGCACTCGGCCATCTCGGCATCCCCTACACCATCATCGAGAAGAATGACGAGCTTGGCGGCACCTGGTGGATCAACCGCTATCCCGGCTGCGGCGTCGATACGCCGAACCACTCGTATTCGTATTCGTTCGGCTCGGGAAATGCATGGACGCGCTATTTCTGCCAGCGCGAAGAACTGCTCGGCTACCTGCTGAAGGTCGCGGACGAATACGGCATCCGCAAGCATCTGCGTGTGAATACCGAACTGAAATCATCGCGCTGGGATGAAGGCAAGCGGCGCTGGATCTCGACGCTCAAGACCAGGAACGGCGAAGAGACCTTCGAATCCACCGCGCTGGTCTCGGCCATCGGCCAGCTCAACGATCCCTCCCGCGCACGCTTCAAGGGCGAAGAGAGTTTCAAGGGAACGATCCTGCACTCGGCACTGTGGTCCGGCGAGATCGATATCGACGGCAAGCATGTCGCCGTGATCGGCACCGGCGCGACGTCGATGCAGCTCGTTCCGTCCATTGCCGGCCACGTTGCCTCGGTCACGGTCTATCAGCGCAGCGCGCAATGGGCGCGGCCGGTGCAGGGTTATTCCGATCCGATCACGGAGGGCGCGCGCTGGCTGCTCGCTCATCTGCCGTTCTATGTGCAATGGTACCGTTTCAACATGTTCTGGCGTTACGGCGACGGCCTGCTGCCCTTCCTGCGCAAGGATCCGGCCTGGCCGCACCCGGAGCGCGCCGTCAACAAGGGCAATGACCGGCACCGTCAGGAGCTCACCGATTTCATCCTGTCCGAGTTGAAGGACCGGCCCGACCTGATCGAGAAATGCGTGCCGACCTATCCGCCCTATGGCAAACGCATCCTGCTCGACAACAACTGGTTCAAGACGTTGACGCGGGACAATGTCGAGCTCGTCACCGACACGATCGGTCATTTCGATCAGAGCGGCATCGTCACCGCGGATGGCAAGCACCGCCCCGCCGACATCATCGTGGTCGCGACCGGCTTCAAGGTGACGGAGATGGCCGCGCGCCTCAATATCAGCGGGCGCGAGAGCAAGGATCTGCGCGAAGCCTGGGCCAACGACAATCCGACCGCGTATCTCGGCCTCACCGTGCCTGGTTTCCCCAACTTCTTCTGCATGCTCGGCCCGAACTCCGGGCCCGCCCACGGCGGCAGCGTCATCTTCCAGTCGGAATGCCAGAGCCGCTACATCTCCGCTTGTCTCGCCGACATGATCGAGCACGATGTCGCGGCCATCGACGTCCGCCAGGACGTGCTCGACGACTACGTCCGCAAGGTCGATGCCGAGCACGAGACCATGATCTGGACCCATCCGGGCATGAGCACCTACTATCGCAATTCAAGCGGCCGCGTGTTTTCGGCGATGCCGTGGCGGTTCGTGGACTACTGGCGCATGACGCACGATCCCGATCTGGGGCAGTACAGGCTGACGAAGGCGTGACGCGTTGATCGCGCCGCGGCGACGGTGCACCCTCTCCCCTTGTGGGAGAGGGTGGCTTCGCAACAGCGAAGCCGGGTGAGGGGTTGTCTCCGCGAATGCAACTCCTCACGTATGGATGCAACCCCTCATCCGGCGCTTCGCGCCACCTTCTCCCACAAGGGGAGAAGGGAAGAAGGAAGGAGGCCGCCTATGCCCAAGCCAGTCGTCCGCATCTACACCGACTACAAGAGCCCTTACGCCTTTGTCGCCAACAAGCGCCTGTTCAAGCTCGAGGAGACGCATGGCGTCGAGCTCGAGTGGCTGCCCTATACGCTGCGCGTCGCCGAATTCATGGGGACGGTCGAGGAGCGCACGCCGCATTTCTGGCGCAAGGTGCGCTACGCCTATATGGACGCGCGGCGCCATGCCAATGCGCAGGGGCTCGTCATGAAGGGGCCGCGGCGGATCTACGACGCCTTTTACTCCAGCGTCGGAATGCTGTTCGCACAATCCCACGGCTTCTTCCGCGCCTACCATGACACGGTGTTCCGCAAGTTCTGGAGCCACGAGCTGGAGATCGACGATCTCGCCGCGGTCACCGATGTCATTACGTCGTGCGGCGGCTCGGCGAGCGAGTTCGAAGCCTACGTTACCGGCCCTGCCCGCGACGAGCATGACCGCATCATCCTTGATGCCGAGGCGCTCGGAGTGTTCGGCGTGCCGACCATGGTGTTCAACGGCGAGCTGTTCTGGGGCGGCGACCGCATCGACATGCTGATCGAGCGGATCGAGAAGCCCGAGACCATCGCGGCCGCGCTCGGCAGCCGCCACCGCAAGCCGGCATAACCCGCTAAAGCGCGATCTTCATCGCGCTTTAGATGTGTTGTTTAAACATGATCTGATCGGAAAACCGCTGCGCACTTTTCCGGATCATGCTTTACGCCGCCAGCCCGCTCTCCACCGGCGCAAAATCCATCCCGAGGCTTTCCGCCACCGCCTTGTTGGTGACGCGGCCGCGATGCACGTTCAGCCCGTTGCGCAAATGCGGGTTCTCCAGCACCGCAGCAAAACCCTTGTTCGCGAGCGACAGGCCGAACGGCAGCGTCGCATTGTTCAGGGCCTGGCTGGACGTCACCGGCACCGCGCCCGGCATGTTGGCGACGCAATAATGCACGACGCCGTCGACCTCATAGGTTGGATCGGTATGCGTGGTCGGATGCGAGGTTTCGAAACAGCCGCCCTGGTCGATGGCGACGTCGACCAGCACGGCGCCCGGCAGCATCGATGTCAGCATCGCGCGCGTAACGAGCTTCGGCGCGCTGGCGCCCGGCACCAGTACCGCGCCGATCACGACGTCGGCGGCAAACACTTCCTGCTCGACCGACTCGATCGTCGAGAAGCGGGTGCGCACGCGACCGATAAAGAGATCATCCAGTTGGCGCAGGCGCGGAATCGAGCGGTCGATCACCGTGACTTCCGCGCCAAGGCCAGCGGCCATGCGCGCGGCCTGCGTCCCGACCACGCCGCCGCCGAGCACGACGACCCGAGCCGGCTGCACACCGGGCACGCCGCCGAGCAGCAGCCCGCGGCCGCCAGCCGATCGCTTGAGCGCGGCGCCGGCGGCCTCGATAGCGAGGCGGCCGGCGACTTCGCTCATCGGCGCAAGCAGGGGGAGGTGACCGGCCGCGTCGGTGACGGTTTCATAGGCGATCGCAGTGCAACCGGAAGCGAGCAGGCCCTTGGCCTGTTCCGGATCCGGCGCAAGATGAAGGTAAGTAAACAGTATCTGGCCTTCGCGGAGCTGGACCCATTCGCTTTTCTGCGGCTCCTTCACCTTCACGATCATCTCGGAGGTCGCGAAGATATCGCGTGCGTTCTCGGCAATCGCGGCCCCTGCCCGCCGATAGACGTCGTCGGACGCACCAATGCCGCTACCGGCACCGGTCTCGACCGTCACCTGATGCCCGGCCGCCACATATTCGCGGACGGCGCCCGGCGTCAGCCCGACGCGATATTCCTGCACCTTGATCTCCCTGGGCACACCGACGCGCATCTTCAGCTCCTTTTGATTCCCCCCACGATCGTAACGGCGTGGCCGGTTTGGTTTCGTGCAAATATCCGCTAGTTTCGCCACGTGCGCGCCGGTTTCGGTCGCGGAAGTGCCCTTTCACGCTGGAAACAAAACCTTGGCCCTCGACCGGAAAGACCTCGCCATCCTCGCGGAACTCACCACCAATGCGCGGGCCAGCCACACCGACCTCGCCAACAAGGTCGGGCTCTCGAGCACGGCGCTGGCGCGGCGGCAGAAGGCACTGGAGGACGACGGCTACATCCAGGCCTACCAGGCTGCGCTCGATCTCGCGCAATTCGGCCTCACCACGACCGTGCTGGTCCGCATCGCTTTGGAGAGCCAGAGCGACGAGGCGCTGAAGGCGTTCGAGACCGAGGTGGTGAAATGCCCCTCCGTCGTGCGCTGTTTCCTGATGTCCGGCACCGACGACTACATCCTGATCGTGCTCGCCCGAGACATCCAGGATTTCGAGCGTATCCATCGCACCGAGCTGTCGCGCCTGCCGCGCGTCGCCCGGGTGCAATCGAGCTTTGCGCTGCGCGAGATCGTCAACCGCGCGGTGCCGACGGTGGTGTTCGGCGAGGCGAAACGGTAGCTGTTCCCGCTCCCTCACCAACCCGGCGGAGGTCGATCTGCGCCACTGTCATAGAACTGTCATCGAAAGTGCCGAGACCTGCCAGTCTCTGCATCTTCGGGACACGCCATGGACTATTTCAAGCGCTTCAACTTCCTGTTCGCCGCACCTGTGTTCGACACCGACGACCTGGAAGGCATCCGGTTCAACCAGATCATCGAGGAGATCCAGCGCTCCGGCTTCGAGGTCGTGAGGGCCCGCAGACTGGAGGACGCCGAGATCGCGGTGCAGACCGACGCCGCGATCGGCTGCATGGTGGTGGACTGGGGCAAGAAGGGCCTCGAAGGGAAGACCTCGGCGCTGATCAACCTGATGCGCCGCCGCGGCCTCGACTTTCCGATCATCCTCCTGATCCGGCGCAAGCGCTTCGAGGATCTGCCGGTCGAGGTGCTCGACTTCATCGACGGTTACGTCTTCCTGTCCGAGGAGACGCCTACCTTCATCGCCAAGAATTTGATCAGCCGGCTCAAGCAATATGCCGAGACGCTGAAGACGCCGTTCTTCGGCGCGCTGGTCGACTATGCCGAGGAAGGCAACCAGCTCTGGACCTGTCCGGGTCACAATGGCGGCGTGTTCTACAACCGCAGTCCGATCGGCCGGGTCTTCGTCGAGCATCTCGGCGAATCCGTGTTCCGCGACGACCTCGACAATTCCGTGCTCGATCTCGGCGATCTCCTCACCCATGAGGGACCCGCGCTGAAGGCGCAGAAGGAAGCCGCCCAGATCTTTGGTGCGGAAAAGACCTATTTCGTGCTCAACGGCACCTCGACCTCGAACAAGGTCGCGCTCGGCGCCCTCGTCACCGACGGCGACCTCGTGCTGTTCGACCGCAACAACCACAAGGCTGCCCATCACGGCGCGCTGATGATCAATGGCGGCATCCCGATCTACGTGCCGACCATTCGTAATGCCTGGGGCCTGATCGGCCCGATGCGCTGGGACATGCTCGACGAAAAGGCACTGCGCGAGGCGGTTCGCAACCACCCGCTGGTCACGGACAAGGAGGCCTGGCGCAAGGAACGGCCGTTCCGCGTCGCCGTGGTCGAGCAGTGCACCTATGACGGCTCGATCCACAGCGCCGAGATGATCCTGAAGCGCATCGGCCACCTCTGCGAATACATCTTGTTCGACGAGGCCTGGGCCGGCTTCATGAAATTCCACCCGCTCTATGCCGGTCGCTTCGCCATGGGGCTGGCGAACCTTCCCCCTGAAGCGCCCGGCATCATCGCGACGCAGTCCACCCACAAGCAGCTCGCGAGCTTCTCGCAGGCCTCGCAGATCCACATCAAGGACCGCCACATCCGCGGCCAGAAGCGGCGCGTCGAGCATCGCCGCTTCAACGAAAGTTTCATGCAGCACGCCTCGACCTCGCCGTTCTATCCCCTGTTCGCCTCCCTCGACGTCGGCGCGCAGATGATGAAGGGCCGCTCCGGCGAAGTCCTCTGGGACGACACGATCCGGCTCGGCATCGAGCTGCGCAAGAAGATCCGCGCGATGCGCCGGGAGTTCGAGGAGAAGGAGCAAAATCCGGATCGCCGCTGGTTCTTCGAACCCTTCGTCCCCGATCGTGTCGCCATTCCCGACGTCAGCCGTCCCGGCGCCGCGCACAACGTCGCCTGGGAGACCCTCTCCACCGACGAACTCGCCACCAATCCGGCACTGTGGCAGCTCTCCCCCGACAGCACCTGGCATGGCTTCCCCGGCCTCAGCGAGGGCTTCGCCATGACCGACCCGAACAAGCTGACGCTGCTCACGCCCGGCTTCGATCGCGCGACCGGCGCGTATGCCGAGCACGGCATCCCCGCGCCGGTCGTCGCGCAATATCTGCGCGAGAACCGCATCGTCCCTGAAAAGAACGACCTCAACTCCCTGCTCTTCCTGCTCACCCCTGGGGTCGAGGCGAGCAAGGCCGGCACGCTGATCTCGGGCCTTGTCGCATTCAAGAGGCTACATGACGACAATGCCTTGCTGGCCGACGTCATCCCCGAATTTTACCAGCGGCGCCAGGCCCGCTATGCCGGCGTGCGACTGCGCGATCTCTGCGGCGAGATGCACCGCTTCTTCCGCGCCGCCGACGTCAGCGCGCTCCAGGCCCGGCAGTTCATGCCCGAGCACATGCCTGAGATCGCAATGTCGCCCCGCGATGCGGCGCGCTATCTGTTCAAGAACGATGTCGACTATCTGCCGATCGAGGCGATCGCGGGCCGCATCGCCACCACGCCCTTCGTGGTCTATCCACCGGGCATCGCCACCATCGTGCCCGGCGAGCGGCTGACCGAACGGGCCAAGCCCATGGTGGACTATCTCAAGATGTTCGAGACCTGCTTCAACACGTTCCCGGGGTTCGATGTGGAAATCCAGGGCGTCTACAAGGAGATCGATGCGAACGGCCGCATCGGGCTCTATACTTACGTCGTTGCCGAGTAGGTGCCGATGAACGAAACAGCTGCGCGCGCAAGCGACGAACCGGTCCAGGTCAGGCCCTCGCGCGAGAGCGATGTGGAGGCGATGCTGGCGATCTACCGCCATCACGTCCGCAATGGCGTGCCGCGCGATGTCGAGGGAACCGGCGCGCCCGAACCGGACGATCTGCGAGACCGGCGCAAGAATTTGAAGCAGACCCGCCTGCCGCACCTGGTCGCGACCTTTCGCGGCGAGGTGGTCGGCTATTCCTATGCGGTACTATTCCGCAAACGCCCGGCCTATCGCTACACGGCCAAGCACTCAATCTATGTCCACCACGAGCATCTTGGCCGCGGGGTCGGACGGCTTCTGCTCCAGGAACTGATCGACGCCTGTGCGGCGGCCGGCTTCCGCCAGATGATCGGCTATATCGATGCCGACAACGCGCCATCGCTGGCGCTGCACGAGAAGTTCGGTTTCGCGCGCGCCGGCCTGCTCTCCGGCGTCGCCTATCGCCACGGCCGCTGGTCCGACACTGTGATGGTGCAGCGATCTCTCGGCGCGGGAACGACGGCGCCCCCGCCGCTCATCGCGCCGGGCCGGTAGGCCTCACGACGGAAAGTCGGCCGGTCTCACCTGGATGCGGTCGGCATGCAGCGACCAGTGGTGCAACGCCTGGTCCTTGCAGAATTTTGCCTTCGCCCGCTCCGTGGCTTCGTTCTCGTCGGTGGCGTCGATCTCGAGCGTGCCCTGGCAAACCTCGATCTGGCGACCGTACTGGCCGAGCACGTCCTTCATGAACCTGACGACATAAGTTGACATGGGACCTCCTGCCTGCGCCGGCCTGCCCGTCGGCACTCTAGTCCCATTTAGGCCGGATGGGGGAAGGAGATTTTGACGCGGATCAAAACCAAGGAGCCCGGACGGAAGATTCATTGCGGAACTCGCCGCGCGGGTCTAAGGGCAACTGCCGCTCGTCCATGAGGATTTCACCTTGCAATTTGTCTCCGATACCGAAGTGACGAGAGTTCTGACCTTTCCGATCCTCATTGCCGCCCTGGAAGACGCGCACCGCCGGCCGAAGATGGAGGTGCTGGATGCCTTTCTCGGCGGCGAGAAGGCGCAATACGTCATCCGCAGCGCCGTCGATCCCGGCCGCTACATGGCGAGCAAGATGTTCACCAGCTTTCCGGCCAATCTGGCGGAAGGGAAGATGCCGGCGGTGCAGGCCGTGTGCGTGCTGTTCGACGGCACCAATGGACGGCCGCTGGCGGCGATGGACGGGACCGAGATCACGCACTGGCGCACCGCGGCCGACTCCGCGCTGGGCACGAAACTGCTCGCGCCGCCCAATCCCGAGACGCTGCTTTGCGTCGGCGCCGGCGAGATGTCCGAATGGCTGATCCGCGGGCATCGCACCGTGCGGCCGTCGCTGCAACGCGTGTTGATCTGGAACCGGAGTCCGGATCGCGCATCGGAACTCGCGCAGCGACTGGCGGCGGACGGTGTCAGGGCGGAGACCATCACTGATCTCGACGCCGCGACGCGCGAGGCCGAGATCATCACCACCTGCACCCGCGCGCATCAGCCGCTGATCAGGGGCCGCAATCTGCGGCCGGGCACGCATCTGGACCTGGTCGGCGGCTACACGCCGCAAACGCGCGAGGCAGACGACGAGGCAGCAAAGCTGTCGCGTGTCTTCGTAGACAGGCGTGAGTCCGCCTTCCACGGCGTCGGCGACATCCTGCAGCCGATCGCCAGCGGCGCGATCAGTGAAGCTGATGTTCTTGGCGACCTCTACGATCTCGCCGGCGATCGCGTACAGGGACGCACGTCACCGTCCGACATCACGTTCTTCAAGAACGCCGGCGGCGGCCATCTCGACCTCATGACCTGCGAGGCCGTGTTCAAGCAGCTCGGCACAAAATTGGGGTAGCGGCCCCCAGCGTCACGCCGGTGGCGGCGGACGAGCGAGGGCTGGCGAGACAGGGTCCGACGTCAGCGATCACGCCTTGATGTCGAGTAGTGTGTCTTCCGTCTCGGCGTAAGCTTGAATGACCTTCGCATTCGCAATGAAGCTGTACTTTGCGGTCGCCAGCTCAACGAATTCGCCAGCGAGATCGACATTCGGCGCTGCGACCAGGCCGTCCTGGTTTGCGAAGGGAGCACCTGGGTCGGATTGTGCGGTAAAGCTCGGCGACACCGTCGATACCGTCGCGATCGTGCCGCCGGGTGTCGAGCCGCTCGATTGGGAGACCTGATCGACTCGCAACGGCACGTAGGCCGCGGGAAACGTCGGACCAATGCCGGGACCGCTGGCACCGGCCGACGCGCTTGATCCGCCTGACGCAGGTAGCGGGCCGGTCGTGCTGACATTGGCGATGTTGCTCGCGGCCACGTTCACACGCAAACTCGCCGCGGAAAGTCCGGATGTCGCAATCGATAATATGCTCATGTCCCCTGATCTACAGGACAAGTCATACGCGATCACTCACGCCATCGGTAAAATGCGCCGCTTTCTGCTTTCATCCCGATAACCAACGATGGGAGCGCGATCGGACTTCGCGCGCTCCCTACCCGGGCATCACGCCAAAAGCCTGCTTGAAGCGCTCGGCATAGCGCGGCCACACCTCGGGATTGATGATGCGCGGCGGACGTTTGCCGTCGAGCGTCTCGAGCACCTGCTCGGCAGCGATGCGGCCCATGTTCTGGCGCGCCTCGATCGTGACGCCTGCGGTATGCGGGCTCGCCAGCACGTTGTCGAACTGGAGCAGCGGATGCTCCGGCGGCGGCGGCTCCTTGGACCAGACGTCGAGGCCGGCACCGGCAATGCGCTTGTCGCGCAAGGCCTGAAGCAGCGCGTCCTCGTCGTGGATGAAGCCGCGTGCCGTGGTGATGAAGTAGGCATGCGGCTGCATCAGCCCGAATTCGCGCACGCTGATCATGTTGCGGCTTCCCTTGTTGAGCGGACAGGAGATCGAGACGAAATCGGCGCGGCGCAGCAGCTCGTCGAGTTCGACCTTCTCCCCGCCCCGCTCGGCCATCACCTCGGCCGACAGATACGGGTCATAGGCAAGTACCGTCATGCCGAGCAGGCCCTTGCAGAGCGCGGCGATGCGGCGGCCGACATTGCCGAGGCCGATGATGCCGACCGTCTTGTGCTCGACCTCGTTGCCGACGAGGTCGTTGCGGTTGACGTCGCGCTCGCGGCGCAGGCGGCGGTCGGACTGGATGATGCGCTTCGACAGCGTCAGCATCATCGCCAGCGCGTGCTCGGCGACGGAATGGGCGTTGCCGCCGGACTGGTTGACGACCACGACGCCCGCGTCCGTGCAGGCCTCGACGTCGACGGGATCGAAGCCCGCACCATTGCTGGAGACGAGCAGCAGGTTCGGCGTGCGCTTCAGGAAGGCGGCATCGACATGAAAATGCGGGGCCAGCTCGTCGCGGGCGGCGCCGATCTGATAGACGTGGGCCGCGCTCAGGATCGGCGCGTAGAAGTCTTCGGGGCTCTCGTTCTCGATGCGGTCGAGCCGGACGTCGGGCCGCGCCTTCAGGATGTCGATATAGATCGGATTGGCCAGATATTTGACGTAGAAGACGCGCTTGCTGTTGACGGACATCAGGACCCTTCCGGCTCTCTCATGGAGACCCGCAAGGCCAGCGCACCCGCGCCCCGTCCATGCGTCCCTCCCGTTTTCTCGTTGTCGCCGCTTATGACATGGCGGTGCCGGCCACGGCAGGCCGTCTGGCGCAGATCACGGTGCCGGCCGGGACATGTTGACAATCCCGCCTGCCGCGTCAAGTTCGGCAGGTCGCCGCGACGGCCAGAACCAAGAAGCATGCGCGGCTCAAGGGAGAACGCAATGGCGATTGCGGAACAGCAGGCCTCGGCAGGACCAGCATCCAGCGAAAAGAGCTGGCATGGCATCGTCCTGCAAACCCTGAAGCGGAACGAGATCAGCCTTATCCCTTACGTGCCCGACCGTGTGCTGACGCCGCTGATCAAGAACCTGCACGCCGATCCCTTCTTCACGACCTTTGCCACCGCCCGCGAGGAAGAGGCTGTCGGCATCGTCTCCGGCGCCTGGATGGGCGGACGGCGCGGCGCGGTGCTGATGCAGACCTCCGGCTTTGCCACGCTCGCCAACGTGCTGGCCTCGCTTGCGGTGCCCTACCAGATCCCGCTGATCATGTTCGTCTCCGAGCGCGGCACGCTCGGCGAGTTCAATTACGGGCAATCGCTGGTCTGCCGCACCATGCGCCCGGTGCTGGATTCACTCGCGCTGGAGCACCACACCATCACCCGGCTCGACGAACTCGAATTCATCGCCGACCGCTCGATCAAGCAGGCCGTCACCACGCAGGCGCCGGTGGCGCTGATCCTCAACCCGCTGCTCACCGGCGGCAAGACCTTCGACAAGTGAGGCCGGCGATGGACAACCGCAACACGAAGGTCATGAACCGCTTCGATATCACCTCGCGCCTGATCGCCAGGCTCAAGCACGAGGAAGCGGTGATCGGCGGCATCGGCAACACCAATTTCGATCTCTGGGCCGCCGGCCATCGTCCGCAGAACTTCTACATGCTCGGCAGCATGGGCCTCGCCTTCCCGATCGCGCTCGGCGTCGCGCTGGCGCAGCCCGATCGCCGCGTCTTCGCACTCGAAGGCGACGGCTCGCTGTTGATGCAGCTCGGCGCGCTCTCGACGATCGCGGCCTTGAAGCCGAAGAACCTCGTCATGATCGTGATGGACAACGGCATCTACCAGATCACCGGTGCGCAGCCGACGCCGGCGGCACACGTGGCTGACATCGTCGCGATCGCCTCCGGCTCGGGGCTTGCCAACAGCGCCTGGGCCGCGGACGAGGAGGATTTCGAGCGGCTGGTCGACGAGGCCATGTCCGCCTCCGAGCCGAGCCTGATCGCGGTCCGCATCGACGACAAGCCGGGCGTCGGCACCACCCGCCGAGATCCCGTCCAGATCCGGGAACGCTTCATGCACGGCCTCGGCGTGCGCGAGCCGCTTTAACGTTTCGTCATTAACTACACGGCGATCTGATCCGGCCCCCATGACAGGCCGTTGCAAATCCGTGCTATCGGCACCGGATGTCCATTTTTGCCCGCTTTTTTGCCTGGCTGCTGGCAGCCGCCGTCACTTTCGCAACCCTCGGCCCGCCCGGCCTGCGGCCCCATTCCGACCTCGGCCAGGACGGCGAGCATGCCCTCGCCTTCATCCTGGTGGGACTGGCCTTCGGCCTCGCCTACCGCAATCGCCGCTGGGCCGTCGCCGCCGCCGCGGTGGTCCTGATCGGCGCGCTCGAGCTGATGCAATTCTGGGCGCCGGGACGGCATGCGCGGCTAGAAGACTTTCTGGTCGATGCCGGCACCGCCTGCATCGGCTTTGCGCTCGCCGCCGCCGCCGATTGGGTCATGACCCGGTTTCGCGCCAATTCGGCCCTCACAAGCTAAGGCCCCGCGGAGCGACGCTCCGCAGGGCCCTCTTCCTAGCCTATGTCCCGATCGATCAGTCGATGATCTTGACGACGCGGCGCGTGCGCGGCTCGACGATCACGCGGCGATCGTTCACCACCGCATAGCGATACTCGGTGTAATTCGGCACCGGGCGCAGCACCACGGTCGGCGGCAGCGGCTCGCCGACCACGACGCGCTCGCGGATCACGACCGAGTCATCGCGCGGGATTCCACCGAGCACCGCATTCGGAATTTCGAGACCCGCGCCGACGGCTGCACCGACGGTGCCGCCAACCATCGCGCCGATCGGACCGCCAATGTCGCCGCCCGCGCGCGCGCCGTCCCTAGCGCCCTGTTCGGTCGTCGACTGGGCAAAGGCTGCGCTCGACGCCAGCAGCGACGCTGCAGCCAACGAAATCGCAAGACGGGTTTTCATGTCCTCATGTCTCCAGTGATTGTCATGCGCCATCAACCGCGGGGCCGGAGCATTGTTCCGGTTCCCGCATGGCCAAAGAGGCGTCAATTCTGAAGACTGTTACCCCGTAACAGTTTACGCCGCTGCGATCTCGTGCCCTGCCATCAGTTCCAGCGCGCGCACCATCGCCGAATGATCCCAGGCTTTGCCGCCATGCGCAGTGCAGGCCGAGAAGAGCTGCTGTGCCACCGCCGTGTTCGGCAGCGACAGGCCGAGCGCACGAGCCCCTTCAAGCGCGAGGTTGAGGTCCTTCTGGTGCAGCTCGATGCGGAAGCCCGGATCGAAATTGCGCTTCACCATCCGCTCACCGTGCACTTCGAGGATGCGCGAGGACGCAAAGCCGCCCATCAGCGCCTGCCGCACCAGCGCCGGGTCGGCACCGGCCTTCGAGGCGAACAGCAGCGCTTCGCTCACCGCGCCGATCGTCAGCGCGACGATGATCTGGTTCGCAACTTTCGTCGTCTGCCCGTCGCCATTGGCGCCGACGCGGGTGACGTTCTTGCCCATCTTGTCGAAGACCGGCTTCATGGTGTTGAAGGCGCGCTCGGGACCGCCGACCATGATGGTGAGGCTCGCGGCCTTGGCGCCGACCTCGCCGCCCGACACCGGCGCATCGAGATAGTCCGCGCCGAGCGCCTCGATTTTCCTGGCGAACTCCTTGGTCGCCAGCGGCGAGATCGAGCTCATGTCGACGACGATCTTGCCCTTGGAGATGCCGCTCGCGACACCGTCCTTGCCGAACAGCACAGCCTCCACATGCGGCGTATCCGGCACCATGATGATGACGGCGTCCGCCTCCTCCGCCACGTCCTTGGCTGACTTGCAGGCGACGCCGCCGGCCGCGATCAGGTCGGGCGCGACCGGAGCAACGTCATGCAGGTGAACACGATGGCCCGCGGCCAGAAGATGGCCGGCCATCGGCCGTCCCATGGTGCCAAGTCCAATGAAGCCGATGTCGATCATGTCACTCGTTCCTCAGGTCTCGAAGGTTTGCGCCGCGTGCCAGGACAGGCCTTCCAGCGTCGTGGTGCGCGGCTTGTATTCGCAGCCGACCCAGCCGCGATAGCCGATCGCGTCGAGGTGGCGGAACAGGAAGGGATAATTGATCTCGCCGGTGCCGGGCTCATTGCGGCCGGGATTGTCGGCGAGCTGGATGTGCGCGATCTGGGGCAGATATTCCTGCATGGTGCGGGCGAGATCGCCTTCCATGATCTGCATGTGATAGATGTCGTACTGCACGAACAGATTGTTCGACCGCACCTCGGAGATCAGCTGCACCGCCTGCTCGGTGCCGTTGAGGTAGAAGCCGGGAATGTCGAGCGTGTTGATCGGCTCGACCAGCAGCTTGATATTTTCGCGCGCCAGCGTCGAAGCGGCGAAACGCAAATTGCCGACCAGCGTCTCCTGAAGCTCGCGCGGATCGGCGTCCGCGGGCGCGATGCCGACGAGGCAGTTGAGCTGCTCGCAATCGAGCGCCTTGGCGTAGTCGATGGCGCGGAACACGCCGTCGCGGAATTCGGCGGTGCGATCGGGCAGGATCGCGATGCCGCGCTCGCCCGCCGCCCAGTTGCCGGCGGGCAGATTGTGCAGCACCTGCGTCAACCCGTGGGCTTCGAGCTGTTCGCGTAGCTGCGCCTTCTCGAAATCATAGGGAAAGAGATATTCGACCCCGGCAAAGCCCGCCGCTTTCGCAGCAGTGAAGCGGTCGAGGAACGGCATCTCGTTGAAGAGCATGGTGAGGTTGGCGGCGAATTTCGGCATGATGCTCTCCCCTATTCCGCCGGCTGCAGCACGCCGGGCCGCTTGGTCCCGACCTCGTCGAGCGGCAGATCCAGCACCTCCTCGAACTCGACGATATTGTCGATCTCGGTGCCCATCGCGATGTTGGTGACGCGTTCGAGAATGAACTCGACCACCACGGGCACGCGATGCTTCGCCATCAACTCGCGCGCCGTGGCGAATGCAGCGTGCGTGTCCTTCGGGTCAGTGACGCGGATCGCCTTGCAGCCGAGGCCTTCGGCAACCGCGACATGGTCGACGCCGTAGCCATTGAGCTCCGGTGCATTGACGTTCTCGAAGGAGAGCTGGACGTGATAGTCCATGTCGAAGCCGCGCTGGGCCTGGCGGATCAGGCCGAGATAGGAGTTGTTCACGACGACGTGGATGTAGGGCAGATTGAACTGCGCCCCGACCGCGAGCTCCTCGATCAGGAACTGGAAGTCGTAATCGCCGGACAGCGCGACGATCTCGCGCTCGGGACACGCCGCGCGCACGCCGAGCGCGGCGGGCAGCGTCCAGCCGAGCGGACCCGCCTGCCCGGCATTGATCCAGTTGCGCGGCTTGTAGACGCCCAAAAACTGCGCGCCGGCGATCTGCGACAAGCCGATCACGGTGACATAGGTGGTGTCGCGACCGAAGGCCTTGTTCATCTCCTCATAGACGCGCTGCGGCTTGATCGGGACGTTGTCGAAATGGCTCTTGCGCAGCATCGTCTTCTTGCGATCGCGGCAGGACGCGGGCCACGCCTGGCGCTCGCGAAGCCTGCCTGACCGGCGCCACTCCCTGGCGACGGTGACGAAGAGTTCGAGCGCGGCCTTCGCGTCCGAGACGATGCCGAGATCGGGATTGAACACGCGCCCGATCTGTGTCGGCTCGATGTCGACATGCACGAAGGTGCGGCCCTTGGTGTAGGTCTCGACCGAGCCGGTGTGGCGATTGGCCCAGCGATTGCCGATGCCGAGCACGAAGTCCGACTCCAGCATCGTCGCATTGCCGTAGCGGTGGCTGGTCTGAAGGCCGACCATGCCGGCCATCAGCACGTGATCGTCGGGGATTGCGCCCCACCCCATCAGCGTCGGCACAACAGGCACGTTGGCGATCTCGGCGAACTCGACCAGGAGATCGGATGCATCGGCGTTGATGATGCCGCCGCCCGCGACGATCAGCGGCCGCTCGGCGGCATTGAGCATCTCCAGCGCCTTCTCGACCTGCTTGCGCGTCGCGGCCGGCTTGTAGACCGGCAGCGGCTCGTAGGTCTCATCGTCGAACTCGATCTCGGCGAGCTGCACGTCGAGCGGCATGTCGATCAGCACCGGCCCGGGCCGGCCCGAACGCATCACGTGAAAGGCCTGGCTGAACACACGCGGCACCAGCGCCGGCTCCCGCACGGTCACCGCCCACTTCGTCACGGGCTTTGCAATCGACTCGATGTCGACCGCCTGGAAATCCTCCTTGTAGAGCCGCGCGCGCGGCGCCTGCCCGGTAATGCAGAGGATCGGAATGGAATCGGCGATCGCCGAATAGAGCCCGGTGATCATGTCGGTGCCGGCCGGCCCCGAGGTACCGATGCAGACGCCGATATTGCCGGCCTTCGCCCGCGTATAGCCCTCCGCCATGTGCGAGGCGCCCTCGACATGCCGTGCCAGAATGTGGCGGATCGACCCGCGCTGCTTCAGCGCCGAGTACAGCGGATTGATCGCGGCCCCGGGAACGCCGAAGGCAATCGAGATGCCCTCCTTCTCCAGAATTCGCACGGCAGCATCGATAGCTCGCATCTTCGCCATATCGGACCTCGCTCGGGTTGCGTCAGCGAGCGAGATCATCGGGCGCGCCAGATGCGATCTCAACGAGATCGATTTTATTTTCCACGATGCGGCAGCCGCGGAAAAAACGCGGTTGGCTCAATTGGTTAGATCGAGAAGCACGTGAAAGCGGTCACTCGAACAGCGGCGCCAGTTCCATCTGCGGCACCAGCACGAGGCCCTTGTCGGTGATGCGAATTTCCGGAATGACCGATAGCGGAATCAGATTGAAGCCCATGTAGGGGATGGTGCAGCCGGCCTCCGCCCATTCCTTCTTCAGCGCCTTGACCTCTTCGGCCACCTCCGTGACGCGCTTGTCGGACAAGAGTCCCGCGATCGGTAACGGGACCAGCGCCCTCACCTTGCCCTCGGCGACGACGCAGACGCCGCCCTGTTTCTCCCTGATCGCAGCGATCGCCACCTGCATGTCGCCCTCGTTTGTGCCCGCGACGATGATGTTGTGGCTGTCGTGCCCGACGCTGGAGGCGACCGCGCCGCGCTTCAGGCCGAAGTCCTTCAGCAGGCCGTATGCGACATTGCCGGCAGACTTGCCGTGACGCTCGACCACCGTGACGAAGCAGAGGCCGTAGCGTGCGAACAAAGACGGCCAATCCTTGGCGGGTTCGATCGCGACCTTGTCGTGGATCAGCGTGATGCCGGGCAGCGCGGTCTTGATCGCATTGACGGTGCAGGCCTTCACCGGCAGTTCCGGCGTGAGCTTGACCTTCTCCGGAAGCTTGACGGTCGCATAGGCCGCCTTCGGATATTGATAGCGCTGCGACAGCGCCTGATCGAGACGCGGCGTAATCTTGCTGTGCTCGACCACGAGCTCGCCGCCATACCAGGTGCATTGCGGCTTGAGCTGATCGTCCATCAACACGAGATCGGCGCGGCGGCCGCCGCCGAGCCCGCCGATGTCGCCGTCCATGCCGAAGCGCGTTGCGCCATGCAGCGAACCCATCGACCAGGCCTGCTCGGGCGACATCCCCGCCTTCACGGCTTCGCGCACCACCCAGTCGAGGCCGAACAGAAGCAGATCGTCGGCATCGCGATCATCGGTGCAGACGGCCGTACGCTTGTGCGAGGCCCCCAGCTCGGTGATCGTCCGGATCGCCTGCGGCAGCGAATGCCAGGGCGTGGTCGGCGGGCCGCCGCGCAGGAACACCCAGACGCCGGCGTCGAGCAGATCGTCGGCGATGTCGCGGTCGATCGCCTCATGCGTGTCGGTGACGCCGCTGGCCGCATAGGCCGCGACAAACTCGCGGCCATAGACGTGTCCGGACACCGGACGCCCGCGCTTCAGGGCCGCAGCGAGAATGGCATGGCTGCGCTCATCGCCCATCGTGACAGGCACAAAATCCATCTTCTCGCCGAGCGCGACCGCTTCGGGCCAGCGGTCGAACAGGCCGGCGATCTTGTCCGGCGTGAGATCGCCCCCCGCGGTCTCCAGTTCCGCTGACGTTGCCGGCACCGTGCTCGGCACCGTCAGGAAGATCGAGAGCGGCGCCTCCCGGGCGTCCTCCAGCATCGCCTCGACGCCGGCGACGTCCATGACGTTGCCGATCTCGTGGCTGTCACAGAAGATCGTGGTGGTGCCGTTGAGCAGCGCCGCCTCCGCATAGGCACAGGCCGTCACCATCGAGGATTCGATGTGGATGTGCGGATCGACCAGCCCCGGCGCGATGATGCCCCCGACCGCGTCGTAAGTCGCAACACTGCTCCAGACCTTCTTCGCCGCCCCGGCCGGCTTCACCGCGGCGATCCGCCCGCCCGTGATCCAGACCTCCCGACCGGGGTGGATTCGCTCCGAATAGGTCGAGAGCACCCGGGCCCCCGTGATGACGAGGTCCGGCGCGACGCGCACTGAAGCGACATCGGCCAGGCGCCGCGTCATGCTGTGCAGTGGCGCGACGATGAAGCGGGTGAGCTTGGTCATGGGGCTCTCGCAAGGATTGGACAGCCCAGCGATGATTGCGCCCGCTGACTGGCGGGGCAACTCAAATAAAGCGGCGTCGCTGCTTATGCATTAAGCAAGGACGCCGCATTGCGAGTTCCGCTAATCCTCGTTCGCCTTGAACCGCCCCATCCCCTTCAGCACGAAGGGTGCCAGCAGCGCGATCAGCGCCAGCGCCAGCAGCGTCGCCGAGATCGGGCTCTGGACCAGCGCCATGGGGTCGCCAAGGCTGATCGCGAGCGCGCGGCGCAGCTGGCTCTCCGCGATCGGACCGAGGATCAGGCCGACGACGACGGGCGCGATCGGAAAATCGAACCGGCGCATCAGGAAGCCGAGCACGCCGAAACCGGCCAGCATCGACAATTCGACCACCGACGGCTTCGCAGCGATGGTGCCCATGGTCGCAAAGACGAGGATGCCGGCATAGAGCCACGGCTGCGGGATCGCGAGCAGCCGCACCCACAGGCCGACCAGCGGCAGATTGAGCACGAGCAGCATGCAATTGGCGATGAAGAGACTGGCGATGAGGCCCCAGACCAGATCAGGCCGCTCGGCGAACAGCAGCGGCCCCGGGTTGAGGCCGTATTGCTGAAAACCCGCCAGCATCATCGCGGCGGTTGCCGAGGTCGGTAGCCCCAGCGTCAGCAGCGGCACCAGCGTGCCGGCGGCGGAGGCGTTGTTGGCGGCTTCCGGTCCCGCGACGCCCTCGATCGCGCCCTTGCCGAATTCTTCCGGATGTTTCGTGAGCCGCTTCTCGGTCGAATAGGACAGGAAGGTCGGGATCTCCGCGCCGCCCGCCGGAAGCGCGCCGATCGGGAAGCCGAACATGGTGCCGCGCAGCCACGGCTTCCACGACCGCTTCCAGTCTTCCTTGGTCATCCACAGCGAACCGCGCACCGGCTCCAGCTTTTCCTCGGTGTGATGACGGCGCGACGCGACGTAGAGCGCCTCGCCCACCGCGAACAGGCCGACCGCCAGCGTCGTGACCTCGACGCCGTCGAGCAGCTCGGGCACGCCGAACGCAAGCCGCGCCTGACCGGTCAGCTTGTCGATGCCGACGAGACCGAGCGTCAGGCCGATGAACAGGCTGGTGAGGCCGCGGATCGGGGAATCGCCGAAGGTGGCCGACACCGTGACGAAGGCGACGCACATCAACGCAAAATAATCCTCGGGGCCAAAGCGTACGGCGAAATCGACCAGCCATGGCGCGAGAAAGGCCAGCCCGATGGTCGCGATGGTGCCGGCGACGAAGGAGCCGATCGCGGAGGTCGCAAGCGCCGGCCCGCCGCGGCCGGCCTTGGCCATCTTGTTGCCCTCGAGCGCGGTCGCCATCGAGGCGCTCTCGCCGGGCGTGTTGATCAGGATCGCGGTGGTGGAGCCGCCATACATGCCGCCGTAATAGATGCCGGCAAACATGATCAGCGAACCGCCGGGGTCGAGCTTGTAGGTCACCGGCAGCAGCAGCGCGACCGTCAGCGCCGGACCGATGCCGGGCAGCACGCCCACGGCTGTGCCAAGGAACACGCCGATCAGCGCATAGAGCAGGTTCATCGGCTGGACGGCGACGGCCATGCCGTGGGCCAAAGCCGCAAAAGTGTCCATCACAGCAGGCGCTCCAGCGGTCCGGTCGGAAGGCTGAGCGTGAGCAGCCGGTCAAACGCGAGATAGATGAGGGTGGACATCACGAGGGCGATGACGCTGTCGACAAGGATGGCGCGGCGCCCAAAGGCCGCCGACGTCGTCACAAACAGCGCCGATGTCGCCAGAATAAAGCCGCCGCCCAAGCCGATGATGCCGATCAACAGTGCCAGACCGACCAGGATCAGAAACACCGGCACGGGATCGGCGCTCTCGCGCGCCGGCAGATTGCCGCGCAGCGCGTCGATGAAATTGCCGATCGCGAGCAGCGCAAGGCCGCTGGCGACCACGACCGGCATCGCCTCGGGCCCCATCCCGTACATCGCGGTGGATTGCAGGCCCCGCGCGTCCCAGACCAGCACCGCGGCGAGACCTGCGAGCAGTGCAGCGATGATGATGCCGGCGCGATCGACGCGCCGCGGCGGCTGGGCGGGATCGCCTGAGGTCATGACTTGACCAGGCCAACCGACTTCAGCACGTCGGTGACGCGCACCGTTTCCTTCTTCAGGAAGTCGGCGAAGGCGTCGCCGCCGAGATAGGCATCCTCCCAGCCCTTCTGCTTGAGGATTTCCTTCCAGGCATCTGATTTGACCATCTTTTCCACCGCGTCGCTGAGCGTCTTGCGCTGCTCCGGCGTGATGCCGGGAGGCGCGACTACCGAGCGCCAGTTGGCGATCACGAGGTCGACGCCTTGCTCCTTGAAGGTCGGGATGTCGCTGCCTGCGATGCGCTTCTCCGAGGTCACGCCGATCGCGCGCAGCTTGCCGGACTTGATCTGGCCTTCATACTCGCTGAGGCCCGAAATGCCCGCGGTGACCTTGCCGCCGAGGATCGCCGCCAGCGACTCGCCGCCGCCGGAGAACGGGATGTAGTTGATCTTCTTGGCGTCGGCGCCGACGGCGCCGGCGAACAACGCTGCCATCACATGGTCGACGCCGCCGGCCGAGCCGCCGGCGAAGGTCACCTTGGCGATATCGGCCTTCACCGCGGCGGCCAGATCCTGCGCATTCTTGATCGGCGAATTCGCGGGCACCACGATCACCTGGATTTCCTCGGTGAGGCGCGCGATCGGCGTCACCTGCTCGAGCGTCACGGGCGACTTGTTCATGGCGAGCGCGCCCACCATGACGAAACCGTTGACCATCAACTGGTTGCCGTCGCCCTTGGCGCCGTTGACGAACTGGGCGATGCCGACGCTTCCGCCGGCGCCGGGAACGTTGGTGACCTGCACGCTGCGCGCGACGCCCGCGGCCACCAGCGCCTGTTGCATCGAGCGCGCGGTCTGGTCCCAGCCACCGCCCGGGGCCGCCGGCGCCATCAGCTTGAGCTCGAGCTGCTGGGCCAGGGACGGCGTGGCCGCCGCAAGGGTCAGCGCGACGGCTGCGCCGACGAGGCGCGCGGGAAATCGAAACATGAGGGCATTCTCCAGGCTCATGCGGACGTGTTGATCGTTTGCCGCATTGTGTCGTTTGGTCGCATATCAGCCAAAACGGCCGATGCTGTCCAGCGACGCCGCCCAGGTTCCCTGTTAGCGGGCCTTCGGCATCACCCCGCCGAGTGCAGCCGTCAGCTCGCCGGCGACCTCGCGCACGATCTGGCCGATTTCCGGCAATCTGTCGTCGGTCAGGCGGCTGGTCATGCCCGAGACGGAAATCGCCGCGAGCGGCTCGCCGCAGTCGTTGTAGACCACTGCGGCAATACAGCGCAGGCCCATGCAGGCCTCTTCATCGTCGAGCGCGTAGCCCTGCTTGCGGATTTTTTCGAGCTCCTTGAACAGGTCGCTCGGCCGCACGATCGATTTCTCGGTCAGGCGGGGCATGCCGTGATGGCGGATGACGGCACCGACGTCCTCGTCGGAATAGGTCGCAAGCACCGCCTTGCCGACGCCCGACGTCACCATCGCGACGCGGCCGCCGACCTGGGTCAGCGAGCGCATGATCTCGCGGCTCTCCATGCGGGTCAGCACGATGATGAATTCGTCGTCGACCACGGCAAGGTTGGCGGTCTCGCGGGTGAGATCGCGCAGCTTGCGCAGGTAAGGAATCGCCTGCGCCGAAAAATTGCGCCGTCGCGCGAAACTCGCGCCCACCGTGAAGCTGCGCACGCCGACATGCCATTTGGATTCGGCGCGGTCGAACTGCACGAAGCGGCGGCTTTCCAGCGTCGCCAGCAGGCGGTGTACGGTTGAGGCCGACAAGCCGGTGCGGACGGCGAGGTCGCTGAGGCGGTACCCCTCGTCGTCCTCTGCCAGCGTTTCGAGGATCGACAGCGCGCGGTCGACGGATTGCACGCCGCCGTCGCGCGCATCGTGGTCGGCCTCCGATGGCGATCGGGGCTCGAGCGATTTGCGCCGGATCACGTTCTTGCTCATCGCGACCTGCATTGGTTCTTCTTCCCCTCTCCCCGCTTGCGGGGAGAGGGTCAGGGTGAGGGGGAGCCTCCGCAAGGACGGCAGCAGTTAGACTCGCGGAAGCTCCCCCTCACCCGAATTCGAGCTTTGCTCGAATTCGGCCTCTCCCCGCAAGCGGGGAGAGGCGAACGCCAGCTCAGAGCAGCCCTGCCCCGCGCGCCCATTTGTACTTGGCGCCCAAGACCTCGACCGGCAGCTCGGTCGAATACGCATAGGCCGGGATGCCGTTCTGGTAGAGATATTCGGCGGCTTCCTCGACCTCGACGTCGCCGGCGAGCGAGGCCACGATCGGCTTCACGAAGCCCTTGGCCTCCATCTCCTTCTTCACCTCGACCATGTTGCGGGCGAACACCATCGGCGGCGTGACGATGGTGTGCCAGTAACCGAGGATCAGCGAGTGGATGCGCTCATCCGACAGGCCGAGCTTCACCGTGTTGACGTAGGTGATCGGCGGCTCGCCGCCGGTGATATCCACAGGATTTCCGGCCGCACCGAACGGCGGGATGAACTTGCGGAAGGCCGCGTCGAGATCCGGCGGCATCGACATCAGCGACAGGCCGTTGTCGACGCAGGAGTCCGACAGCAGCACGCCCGAGCCGCCGGCACCGGTGATGATCAGCACGTTCTCGCCCTTCGGGGTCGGCAGCACCGGCACGCCGCGGGCGAATTCGAGCAGTTGCCGCAAGCTGCGGGCGCGGATCACGCCCGACTGCGCCAGGACGTCCTCGTAGATCTTGTCGTTACCGGCGAGCGCACCGGTGTGCGAGGACGCCGCCTTGGCGCCGGCCGAGGTGCGGCCGGCCTTGAGCACGACGACCGGCTTCTTCTTGGAGACGCGCTTGGCGGCTTCCGCGAAGGCACGGCCGTCCTTGAGGTCTTCGCAGTGCTGCGCGATCAAATTGGTGTTCGGGTCCTGCTCGAAGAAGGCGAGCAGATCGTCCTCGTCGATGTCGGACTTGTTGCCGAGGCCGACGATCGCGGAGACGCCCATCTTGGCCGAACGAGAGAAGCCGATGATGGCCATGCCGATGCCGCCCGACTGCGACGACAGCGCCGCGTGGCCCTTGACGTCGTAAGCCGTGCAGAAGGTCGCGCAGAGATTGGCCGGCGTGTAATAGAAGCCGTAGATGTTCGGCCCCATCAGGCGGATGTCGTACTTCTTGCCGACCTCGACGATCTCGGCCTGCAATTCCGGCGCGCCGGCTTCAGCGAAGCCCGACGGGATCAGCACCGCGCCGGGGATTTTCTTCTCGCCGCACTCGGTAAGCGCCGCGGCCACGAACTTGGCGGGGATCGCGAACACGGCGGTGTCGATCACGCCCGGCACGTCCTTGACGCTCTTGTACGCCTTGTAGCCGAGGATCTCGGCGGCCTTGGGATGGATCGGATAGATGTCGCCCTTGTAGCCGCCGTTGATGAGGTTCTTCATCACGGAGTTGCCGATCTTGCCGTCTTCGGCCGAGGCGCCGACCACGGCGACCGCCTTGGGCTGCATGATGCGGCTCATGGCCGCGACGATCTCTTCGGTCGGGCGCGGCTTCGGCTTCGGAACGTAGGCGAAGTCGACGACGATGCGGACGTCGGCCGCGATCGCGTTCTTCGCCGTCGCGAACACCGGGTTGAGGTCGAGCTCTACGATTTCAGGGAAATCGGTCACGAGCTGCGAGACCTTGACGATGACATCGGCGAGCGCCGTCCGGTTCACCGGCTCGCCGCCGCGCACGCCCTTCAGGATCTCATGCGCCTGGATGCCGTCGAGCATCGAGAGCGCGTCTTCCTTGGTCGCGGGCGCGAGGCGGAAGGTGATGTCCTTCAAGACTTCGACCAGCACGCCGCCGAGGCCGAAGGCGACCAGCTTGCCGAATGAGCCGTCGGTGATGGAACCGACGATGACTTCGGTGCCGCCGGCCAGCATCTGCTGCACCTGGACGCCCTCGATCTTGGCGTCGGCCTTGTATTTCTTGGCGTTGGAGAGAATGGTCTCGTAGGCCTTCTCGGCATCCTCGGCCGTCTTGAGGCCGACGATGACGCCGCCGGCTTCGGTCTTGTGGAGAATGTCCGGCGAGACGATCTTCATCACCACCGGGAAGCCCATCGAGGACGCCATCTTGCCGGCCTCGCCCGCCGACTTCGCCACGCCTTCCTTCGGCACCGGAATGCCGTAGGCGTCGCAGACCAGCTTGCCTTCCGGCGCCGTCAGGCTGGTGCGGTTGTCCGCCTTGACCTGGTCGAGCACCTTGCGGACGGCATCTTTGGAATTGGACATGTGGCTTCTCCCTTGACCTCAGTTCGTTCTTTTCAAAGCGCGCGCGTGTTGCGGCTGCCGGTGATGCTTGCCATTCGCCGCGCTCTGTTCCATGTCGCGGAACGGAGTGGCATAAAGCCAACATTACTCCGCCGCCTTGGATCAAAAATGGCTGGCGATGGCATTTGGTATGCCAGAAGCCAACTTGTCAAGCCGCCGCGTACCTTAGAACGCCGCAAAAAATAGCCAGCTTGACATTCTGGCATGTGGTATGCCAAAAACTTTCCCGTTAATAATCCTGTAAAAGACGACTCCCACTGGAGGAGATTCGTCGTGTCACTGCGGAAACCAACCAAGGCGTTGCCGAATATGGCCGAGGCAGATATCGCAATCGTTCGTATTGCCCCGGAGAGCAGCTTCAAGAACAAGGCGTATGACGCCTTGAAGGAAGCCATCCTCAAGATGGACATCTATTCGACGCCCGAGCCCGTCATGCTCGACGAGCGCGCGTTGTCCGAACGGCTGGGCGTGAGCCGCACGCCGATCCGCGAAGCCATCGCGATGCTCGAGCAGGACGGCTTCGTGAAGACGGTTCCGCGCCGCGGCATCATGGTGGTGCGCAGAACCAAGAGCGAGATCGTCGACATGATCCGCGCCTGGGCGGCGCTGGAGAGCATGGCGGCCCGCCTCATCACCACCACCGCGCGCAAGAAGGACATCTCGGCGCTGCGCGACTTCTTCAAGGACTTCGGCAAGGACCGCCTGCCCGAGGACCATGTCGAGGAATATTCGCGCGCCAACATCGCCTTTCACCAGGCGCTGATCTCGCTCTCGGAATCGCCCGTGCTGGTCGATCTCACCAACGACCTGCTGCTGCACGTGCGCGGCTACCGGCAACTGACGATCGGACGGAAGGATCGCACCGCGACCTCCCTGCCCGAGCATCTCGGCATGATCGAAGCGCTGGAATCGCGCGACACCGAGCTCGCCGAGAAGCGCACCCGCGACCACACCCTTGGCCTTGCCGCCTACGTCGAGGCGCACGGCCAGGAACTCTTCACGTAGCAACGTTCACCAGAAGGGCGAAGCACTCGCCCCACTAACTTGAGACCAGGGAGACAAGGCCCATGCTGAATACCGCGACCAAGTCCGAAGCACCGGGCACCGAGCAGGAATTGACGGATGGTTTTCATCTCGTCATCGACGCGCTCAAGCTGAACGGCATCAACACCATCTATAATGTGCCGGGCATCCCGATCACGGATTTGGGCCGCATGGCGCAGGCCGAAGGCATCCGCGTGATCTCCTTCCGCCACGAGCAGAACGCCGGCTACGCCGCAGGCATCGCCGGCTACCTCACCAAGAAGCCCGGCGTCTGCCTCACGGTCTCCGCGCCGGGTTTCCTCAACGGTCTCACCGCGCTCGCGCACGCCACCACCAATTGCTATCCGATGATCCTGATCTCGGGCTCCTCCGAGCGCGAGATCGTCGACCTCCAGCAGGGCGACTATGAGGAGATGGACCAGCTCGCGATCGCCAAGCCGCTGTGCAAGGCGGCCTATCGCGTGCTGCACGCCCAGGACATCGGCATCGGCCTTGCCCGCGCCATCCGCGCCGCGGTCTCGGGCCGTCCGGGCGGCGTCTATCTCGACCTGCCAGCAAAACTGTTCGGCCAGGTGATGAACGCCGATGCCGGCCAGAAGTCGCTGGTCAAGGTGATCGACGCAGCTCCCGCGCAGATCCCCTCGCCCGCTTCGATCAAGCGCGCGCTCGACGTGCTCAAGAGCGCAAAACGCCCGCTCATCATCCTCGGCAAGGGCGCGGCCTACGCGCAGGCTGACGAGGAGATCAAGAGCTTCGTCGAGAAGAGCGGCGTTCCCTTCCTGCCGATGAGCATGGCCAAGGGCCTGCTCCCCGACACCCATCCGCAGTGCGCCGGTGCGGCCCGCTCGACCGTACTCAAGGACTCCGACGTCGTGCTGCTGATCGGCGCGCGGCTGAACTGGCTGCTCTCGCACGGCAAGGGCAAGAGCTGGGGCGAGACGCCCAAGAAGTTCATCCAGGTCGACATCGAGCCGAGGGAAATGGACTCCAACGTCGAGATCGTCGCGCCCGTCGTCGGCGACATCGGCTCGGTCGTCTCGGCCTTCAATCAGGCGATGGCTTCGGGCTGGACCGCCCCGCCCGCCGAATGGACCAAGGCGATCTCGTCCAAGCGCGAAGAGAACGTCGCCAAGATGGCGCCGAAGCTCATGAACAACAAGTCGCCGATGGACTATCACGGCGCGCTCGGCGTGCTGAAGAACGTGATCAAGGATCATCCCGAGGCGATCCTCGTCAACGAGGGCGCCAACACGCTCGACCTCGCCCGCGGCGTCATCGACATGTACCGGCCGCGCAAGCGTCTCGACGTCGGCACCTGGGGCGTGATGGGCATCGGCATGGGCCAGGCGATCGCGGCGGCGCTCGAGACCGGTCACCCCGTGCTCGCGGTGGAAGGCGACTCGGCCTTCGGCTTCTCCGGCATGGAAGTCGAGACCATCTGCCGCTACAACCTGCCGATCTGCGTCGTCATCTTCAACAATGACGGCATCTATCGCGGCACCGACGTCAACAGCGTCAACGCCGATCCGGCGACGACGGTGTTCGTCAAGGGCGCGCGCTACGACAAGATGATGGAAGCCTTCGGCGGCGTCGGCGTGAATGCCACCTCGCCCGACGAGCTCAAGCGCGCCGTCAACGAGGCGATGACCTCGGGCAAGCCGACGCTCATCAATGCGGTGATCGATCCGGCCGCGGGCTCTGAGAGCGGCCGCATCGGCAACCTCAATCCGCAGAGCGTTCTGCAGAAGAAGAAGTAAGTCCACCCCTCAACCCTTTAATCCCTGCGGTTGGCGGGGGCAGACACAGAGTACGGAGCAACACAATGACCAAAGCGCTCGAGGGCGTTCGCATTCTCGACTTCACCCACGTCCAGTCCGGCCCGACCTGCACGCAGCTGCTGGCGTGGTTCGGCGCCGACGTGATCAAGGTGGAACGCCCGGGCGTGGGTGACATCACCCGCGGCCAGCTGCAGGACATCCCGAACGTGGACAGCCTGTATTTCACCATGCTCAACCACAACAAGCGCTCGATCACGCTCGACACCAAGAACCCCAAGGGCAAGGAAGTGCTCACCGAGCTGATCAAGAAGTGCGACGTGCTGGTCGAGAATTTCGGCCCCGGCGTGCTCGACCGCATGGGCTTCCCCTGGGAGAAGATCCAGGCGATCAACCCGAAGATGATCGTCGCCTCGATCAAGGGCTTCGGCCCCGGACCGTACGAAGACTGCAAGGTCTATGAGAACGTCGCACAGTGCACCGGCGGCGCCGCCTCGACCACCGGCTTCCGCGACGGCCTGCCGCTCGTCACCGGCGCGCAGATCGGCGACAGCGGCACCGGCCTGCACCTCGCGCTCGGCATCGTCACCGCGCTCTATCAGCGCACGCATTCGGGCAAGGGCCAGAAGGTCACCGCCGCGATGCAGGACGGCGTGCTCAACCTCGCCCGCGTCAAGCTGCGCGACCAGCAGCGCCTCGCCCACGGCCCGCTCAAGGAATACAGCCAGTTCGGCGAAGGCATTCCGTTCGGCGACGCCGTGCCGCGAGCCGGCAACGATTCCGGCGGTGGCCAGCCCGGCCGCATCCTGAAGTGCAAGGGCTGGGAGACCGATCCCAACGCCTACATCTACTTCATCACCCAGGCCCCGGTCTGGGAGAAGATCTGCGACGTGATCGGCGAGCCCACCTGGAAGACCGATCCGAACTATTCCAAGCCGGCCGTCCGCCTGCCGCGCCTCAACGAGATCTTCGCCCGCATCGAGCAGTGGACGATGACCAAGACGAAGTTCGAGGCGATGGAAATCCTCAACAAGGACGACATCCCCTGCGGCCCGATCCTGTCGATGAAGGAGATCGCCGAGGACCAGTCGCTGCGCGCGACCGGCACCGTGGTCGAGGTCGACCACCCCACCCGCGGCAAGTACATCTCGGTCGGCAATCCGATCAAGCTGTCGGACTCCCCGAGCGAGGTGGAGCGCTCCCCGCTGCTCGGCGAGCACACCGACGAGATCCTGCGCAGCGTGCTCGGCTTCAGCGATCACCAGGTCGCCGACATCCACAAGTCCGGCGCGCTCGACCCGCCGCAGAAGCAGGCCGCCGAATAAGCGGACCTATCAGAGAATGACGAAAGGGCCGCCCTTCGAGGCGGCCCTTTTTTGCATGTGAATGCCGTTGGGCGGGCAGGCTCAAACTAAAAATTGAAAAACAACCCCATGCACAGTAGCCAACTCATTGGCAGCAAAGACATTTCGATTTTTTCGAACTGCCTTTGACGCGTCGGGCAAAACAGGGGTATTATGCCATCGTCGAGAAATATATGACTGGTCCCGCGGAACAGATGTGGCGGCTGTTCGTTATGTCCTTGACCGGTGTGCTTTCAGAAGCGAGCATGCCGCCTCCCCAGCGAGTGACTGAGCGCCTCGCAAGAGACCCGCCCAACGCCGTAGAATTGGCCGCCTTCCCGTCCAGAGGGCGTCGATCCGTATCAGCCTGTGCGCGGGAGACATCGCGTCCGGCGCTTGTCGGGACCACGCTCGTTGATCAAATGGAGATCGAAATGTTGAGAGATCATTCCTCTGATCGAGCCAAGCGTGAAGCCAACAAGGCGTTCAAGCCTGTCAAGACGCAGAAGCCGATGAATGACTACGCGAAGGACCAGCACTCCTTCCACGAAAACCGCGAGCGCCTGAAGGCGGAACGATTGGCCCGCGAGGCCAAGGCGAGAGAACGCACCGAATAGCAATCGACGCACGGCCCAGAGCATGATCCGGAAAGCCGCTCAGCGGCCTTCCGAATCGATCATGCTTCAGAGGGCTTGCAGACCGAGCCGGCGGAACAACTTTCGATCGGCTTCGTCCTGCGGATTGCCCGCCGTCAACAGTGTGTCGCCGACAAAGATCGAGTTTGCGCCGGCAAGGAAGCACAGCGCCTGCATCTCGTCGGTCATGGCCGACCGTCCTGCCGAGAGTCGCACGAAAGAGGCCGGCATCATGATGCGCGCGAGCGCGACGATGCGCACGAACTCGATCGGACCGATCGGCGGCGCTTTCGCCATCGGCGTTCCCTCGATCGGGATCAGCATGTTGATCGGTACGCTCTCCGGCGCTTCCGGAAGGTTGGCGAGCGTGACCAGCATGTCGACGCGATCCTGTTCGCTCTCACCCATGCCGAGGATGCCGCCGCAGCATACTTTCATGCCGGCCTCGCGGACATGCTCCAGCGTGTCGAGACGATCGGCGAACGTCCGGGTGGAGATGACGCTCGGATAGTAGCGCTCCGAGGTATCGATATTGTGATTGTAGTAATCGAGCCCGGCCGCGCTCAGCCGCTCGGCCTGCCCCCGATCGAGCATGCCAAGCGTCATGCAGGTCTCGAGCCCGAGCTGCTTCACGGCACCGACAACCTCGACGACGGCGTCCATGTCGCGCGGCTTCGGGTTACGCCAGGCAGCCCCCATGCAATAGCGCGTCGCGCCACTCTCCTTTGCCTTGCGCGCCTCGGCAACGATCTTATCGACGTCCATCAGCTTGGAGGCCGCAACAGCTGTCGCGTGATGCGACGACTGGCTGCAATAGCCACAGTCCTCTGGACAACCGCCGGTCTTGATGTTCAGCAGCCGGCTCAACTGCACGCGATTTGGGTCAAAATTCTTGCGATGGACGGATTGTGATCGAAACAGCAGATCGTTGAAGGGAAGCTGGTAGACGGTCCAGGCATCCTGGCTGGTCCAGCTTTGAGTCCCCTCTTGAGTCCTCCGGGATCGTTCTTGCGGGGGAGCTTGCTTGGTCTCCCCTTCTTTCGCGCCGAGCATCACAATTCTCCTGACAATGCGGCGGGACCATCGCTCTATCGCAAGCGTTGCGCCAGCCGCAGGGCCGATTTCAAAGCGCAATCGAACTGTCAGCGGAATCGGACCAGAGTGTGGCGATTTGATTTTGGCGTGGAGAAGAGACCGACAGTGTCAGCAGACACTCAATGGCCTCCAAGCTGCTCACGAAAATACTGCACCACCGCCGCGTTAAACTCGCGGTGAAAGCCTACCCTGTCGAACCCCACCGGCGTATCGATGCAGATGCGAGGGATCGCCGCCGCAAGCTCGGCCGAGCAAGGTGCGAGGAAGGCGAAATGGCCGGCCGGCACGACATGGATCTCGGGCTTGCCCGGCAATCCCTCCGCGACGCGCTCCGTACCCGAACCGTCGCCGACGCCGGGGCCGCCGAACTGCGAGCGCCAGAACTGGAACGGCACCTTGACCACGGCGAGGTTCTCGCGCGTCAGGGTGCCGGGCGCAGGATCGACGATGACGGCAGTGCGGATACGCGCATCCTGGATCGGCTCAGGCGGCGTCTCGCCATTGTGAAGCTCTGCGCAAGCGCCGGTCGTCTCCTTGCAGAAACCGGCGATCCTCGCGAAATCCGGCCTGGTGCCCATGAGCACGAAGCCGGTAGCCCCTCCCAGCGAGAAGCCGAAGAAGCCGACCCTGGCGGGATCGAGCACCGCCCTGTCCTTCCAGTCGTTCAATAGAAAATCGAGCAGGCGCACCATGTCCGCGGGACGCGATCCCCAGACGGACAGGGTGTCGCGCCGCGAGGAGTCGCTGACGGAGTCGCCGGGATGATTGATGGCGGCCACCACGAAACCCGCATCGGCCAGCTCCTCCGCTGTGTCGTGGTTCGCGCCGAACCACCCGCCCCGGCCGTGGGAGAAGACGACGAGCGGCAGCTTTGCTCCCGTGACGGGACAATCCTTCACGCCCTTCAGGTCGAAATCGACCCCAGCCGAAAGCCTGCCGAGCGCCACATGCGTCGGCTTCGCCGCGCACGGATACCAGATCGCGCCTGACAGCGCCGGATCGGACTCGAGGAGCTGAATGCCCGCGGCTTCGGCGGACGAGCCGAGACAGCAGAGTGTGACGGCAAAAGCCCAAAGCGTGCTGCGCAACGGAAGCCCCCCTGATTTCGCGCAGGAGTTGAGCCACGAACGATAGCGGAATTGTGGCTTCAATTAATCGAGCGGGGATTTGGCGGGATGATTGGCGCCCTGACCGATCGGGCTCAAAGCCGCGCCGATGGCACGACCCGCGCAAGCAGGGGGACGTTGGAGCGCCATAGCATGCAGTCGCGTGCCCGCGCCGATTGGTTCGCCGCAAGCTCGAGAATTTGCTGACGTGAGAACACGTGCCGCTCGCAGAAAAATGGCCGGAGAGGCGCGCGCGAGAAGAAATTGTAGAACAGCGCGCAGCGGTCGCGCGCGATCGCCGGCCGCCCGCGATGGTAACGACTCGCGACATCCGCGAAGATCACCGTACCGGCTTTGCCGGTGCAGGTGGTCACGTCACCGCTCTTCAACGTCGTGCCGAGCCTCTGCTCCAGCATCTCCTGCGTCAGAATGGGAAAGTTGGAGCCGTCGAGCGCATCGCTGCCCGGAAACGAGCGGTGCAGGATTTCGAGCGGGCCGGCGTCCATGTCGACATCGTGCAGATAGACGACGACCTTGACCATGCGCCGGTCCTCGAGGTCGCGATGCCACCGGCGCGCCGCCACCTGCCTGCCGTCAGCCTGGGTATAGAGGAAGTTCAGCGTGCCATAGGCGGATGGCAGGCCGAGATACGTCTCGACGATGTCGAGGATGCGATCCTGGAGGGGCCATCCGACGATATGCGGATGCCGCATCATCGCGTCGGCACCGACCCGCACGGTATATTCACCAGCAAATTCGCCCTTCCCGGCGCGGAGCGCGTAGGTGTTCGCGATTTCGGTCGCCGATGTCCAAAGCGCTTCCGTGCCGGGCAAGCCCAGCTTGTCGAGCGAGGTGATATGGACGCCGTTCTTCTCCAGGCCGGCGACAATTTCCATGTCGAGCGCGGGGAGCTTGGGCAGGCGCGGCCTGTAGGATGCCCGCGCCGTTTCGTAAGCTTCGTTCAGTCGTCGGCTGATGCTCGGCATTCCAAGCAGTCTCGAAGCAGTCTCTGCGGGCAGGCTGCGAACACGGCGCGCGAGCCGGTAGCGCACGGTCTTCTGCTTCATGTCGTCAATCCGCCTCGTGTCATCGATATCAGGCGCGTGCGTCGTGTCGTCAGACGCAGCCAGTTGCCGACTAATCCGGGAGCATGGCGGCCAAAATCCGGCTCTTGTGTTTCGATGTGTGAACCGGGTTCTGTTGCTTGTGATTTTTGGCGAACACGACGGATCTGCTGCATGCCGATTCATCACGACGCCGCCCAAATGCGAGTCACCTGAGCGCCGCGCCAGGCTGTTTTTTCTCGGCAGGGAAGAGCTTCTGTGCACAATAGATCACGCGCCGCCCCGGGGCGCGGTGGTAGCATGTCCAACGCCGCTTCGGGAAAAGAGAGATCGAGGTCAGTATGTCACTGCTAGGCAAGGCCGCCGTCGCGATGTGGTGGAGTGTTCGCGCCGAGCAGCGCGCGGAGTTCGGCGACTGGCATTCGCATGAGCATTTTCCGGAGCGGATGAGCATTCCCGGCTTCCGGCGCGGATCGCGCTGGACCAGCACGACGGACAGTGAAGGTTTCTTCGTGCTGTACGAGCTGGAGCAATATGAGGTGCTCACGTCGAAGGGATATCTCGACCGGCTCAATGCGCCGACGCCGTGGTCGACCAAGATGATGCCGCACCACCTCGGCATGGTCCGCAGCCAGTGCCGCGTCGCGGCGAGCTTTGGCGGTGGCGTCGCGACCGCTCTCGCCACCATCCGGCTTTCGCCGGAGGCCGGACGCGAGGCGGAGTTGCAGACCCACCTCGCGGGCACGCTCGGCACCCTGACACAGAAGCCCGGATTGACGGGCGCCCACCTCCTCCTCACCGACACACCCAAGACGAACGCGCCCACGACCGAACAGCAGATCCGCGGCAAGGACGGCGCTGCCGACTGGATCGTGCTGCTGTCAGGTTACGATGCCGATGTGGTCGAGGGTGTGATTGCCGGCCAGCTCTCGACGTCATCGCTTCACGCGGCAGGCGCAAGCGACGCTTCGACGATCGGCCGCTACAGGTTGGCGTTCACGATGACGCCGCAGGATGTCGCAGCCGTCTAGTCTCTTGGCCAGAGCCAGGAAAAAAATTCGAGTGCCCTGTCGGATCGGCAGCTTCCCGGTCGTCCTCGTGACATGAATGGGCCATAGACGCCAAACTCGGGCCCATCACATCAAAGAGGATAACAATCATGCCCGGCAATGTCCGCCTGCACCGCGTTCTCGCCACCAGCCCGGAGAAGGTCTATCGCGCCTTCCTGGAGGCGGATGCGATGGCGAAATGGCTTCCGCCGAACGGCTTTACCTGCACCGTGCATCATTTCGAGCCCAAGGTCGGCGGCACGTTCAAGATGTCGTTCCGGAATTTCACGACGGGCCACAGCCATTCGTTCGGCGGCGAATTTCTCGAGCTCGTGCCGGGCGAACGCCTCCGCTACACCGACAGGTTCGACGACCCGAATCTGCCCGGCGAGATCCAGGTGACCGTGATCCTGAGGAAGGTCTCGGTCGGCACCGAGGTGGACATCACGCAGGCCGGCATCCCCGACGTCATCCCGACGGAAGCCTGCTATCTCGGCTGGCAGGAATCGCTGCGCAATCTGGCGAAGCTCGTCGAGCCCGAGATCAATCAGTAGGAGTGGACGACCTGGTGCGCAGTTTCTGCGCGGCCATCCTTCGAGACGCCCGCTTTGCGGGCTCCTCAGGATGAGGAGCGAGGGCGCGGCAGCGATTTCAGCGGGCGCCGATGCTGCTCAGCCTCATCCTGAGGAGACCGCGAAGCGGTCGTCTCGAAGGACGAGGCGCGCGCTCAAATCGCGCAAAGGGCCTACGTGCCCTTCGGCGTAATGCCGCCGCTGGCGGTCCAGCGGTCGGGGTCGGGGCTGTGCCCGATCAAGGCGAGACCGTAGGCGATCGACTCGAACTGGTCACCGGACATCAGCCGCTCGTTGCCGAACCTGTCGGCGAACAGCTTTCTCACGGCGGGCACGAACGAGGTGCCGCCGGTCAAGAATACCTTCTCCACCTCGCGCGCGGTGATGCCGGCCTCGCCCAGCACCCTGTCGACGGTGGCGCCGAGGCGAGCGATATCGTCGGCAATCCAGGATTCGAAATTCTTCCGGGTGATGGTCGAGCCGATATCGACGCCCCCGCCCTTGAAACGGAAGTCCACCTGATCCTGCGCCGACAGCGCGACCTTGGCTTCGGATACGGCACGGTACAGCGAGAAGCCGAGGTCGAAATCGACGATGGTGATGAAATCCTCGAGCAGCTTGGGTTTAAGCGCGGTGCGCGCAAGCTCCCGCAACTCGCGCAGGTCGCCGTTGCTCTTCATCATCGCGAGCTGATGCCAGCGCGCGAGGTTGGTGTAGTGGCCGCTGGGGACCGGCAGCACCTTGTCGAACGAGCGGAAGCTGGAGCCCTTGCCGAGCCGCGGCGAGACGACATGGTCGACGATGCGATAATCGAACGTGTCGCCGGCAATGCCGATGCCGGCGTGTCCGAGCGGCTCGGCGCGCAGGACGCCGCCCGCGCGCGAGAAGCGCATCACCGAGAAGTCGCTGGTGCCGCCGCCGAAATCGGCCACCAGCACGGTGGCATCGCGCTCGAGCTTTCGGGCGAAGGAGAACGCGGCGCCGACGGGCTCGTAGACATAGCGCGCGTGGCCGGCCCCTAACCGCTCGAACGCGGCCCGATAGCGCTGCATCGCCAGCGCCTCGTCGGGATTGCCACCGGCGAAGCGCACGGGCCGGCCGACCGTGATGTTGGACGCCTCGAAGCCGAACCTCTCGCCGCCATGACGCGCCAGCGTACGCAGGAATGCCGCCAGGATGTCCTCGAACTTGAAGCGCTGCCGGAACACCTGGGTCGTGTTGAAGCTGCTGCTCGCCGCGAACGTCTTGAACGACTGGAGGAAGCGGTAGACATGGCGGCCTTCGAGGAACTGCTCGATCGCCCACGGACCGCCCTCGGCCTGGGCGCCGGCGCCCGGCCGGTCCTCCCAGAAGCACAGCGCCGACACATAGGTGCTGTGACGCTGGCCGCCGTGGTCGAAGCGGATGGCCTCGACCCGGCGGTCGTCCGCCGCGAGGGCGACGACCGTATTGCTGGTCCCAAAATCGATGCCGATCGAGACGGCGGCCGAGGCGCTCGACATGAACCACTCTGACAGTTGATTGGAAAAGGGGGCAGACCACTACCGGCTTTGACCTGCCCTGCCAAGGCCCGGGTGCCGTGCGAATCCCTTCAAATTCGCCTCAATGGGCCGCTTCCGCAGCCGTTTTTGCAATTTTCAGCCCGGAACGGCCCTGTTAACGCATCATTATGCTGCAATGCGAGAGGCTGCATGCTGCTATGCAAACAAGCGCATAGACAGTGGCATCTGGTATACATAGATTGCCCTTCGAAATGAGACAGCAATACTGACCGTCTCAAGAAAGGGAATTCCGATGTCCAAGACCGCTGCGGTTGCTCTGGCCCCCTCCTCCTCGCTGTTCGCCCGCTTCATGGCCGCGGTCGACCGCTTCCTGATGGCGAGCGCCGAGATCTCCAATCACAACGGCGACCTGCCCCGCTTCGGCCTCTAAGCAGGTTTTCCCCGCGCAGCCGAAACGGCGCGCCGGTTGGGAAATTCCGTAGACGCTACGTTTGATCAAATGGCCCCGCATGTCGGGGCCATTTTCGTCTCCAGGCCTCGCATCGCGCGCGACACAACTGCGACGATTGGTCCGCAGGCGTGCCCCGCTGATCCAATTGTTTGTCTGCTGGTATCTCGCATACCATTCGGCAACCAAGATCACTTGCACAACCGAAGGTGCAAGGCGGGGATGCGTAACGCAGGACGGAACCGGCCAAGGGCGAGGCACGCTTGCCGCAAACCTTGACGGAGCCTTAGCCGAAAGAAGCGGATGCCGCGGCCTTTCCCTGCTCATAGAGTTTCGTTTGGGCTGCAATGGGAGATCGACCACAAAAGGTGACCCCAAGCATGTGAATCGAGATGGGCTGACGCAAGCCGGCAAAGAGCGGCTGCGTTCGAGGTTCGACAGGGAGAGAAAAGATGAAGCCGTTCGTTCATGCCGCTTTGGCGGCAATCGCGATGTCGTGCGCCGGCAGCACCGCAAGCCTTGCGGCCTGGGAGCCGGTTCGTCCGGTCGAGTTCATCGTGCCCGCGGGCACCGGCGGCGGCGCCGATCAGATGGCGCGCACCATCCAGGGCATCGTCACCAAGCACAATTTGATGAAGCAGCCGCTGGTCGTCATCAACAAGGCCGGCGGCGCAGGCGGCGAAGGCTTCCTCGACGTGAAGACGTCGACGAACAACCCGCACAAGATCATCATCACGCTGTCGAACCTGTTCACGACCCCGCTCGCGACGGGCATTCCCTTCAACTGGAAGGACCTGACCCCGGTCGCGATGCTGGCGCTCGACGAGTTCGTGCTGTGGGTCAACGCGGAGAAGCCGTACAACAGCGTCAAGGACTACGTCGACGCCACCAAGAAGGCGCCGAGCGGCACCTTCAAGATGGGCGGCACCGGCTCGAAGCAGGAAGACCAGATCATCACGGTCGGCATCGAGAAGGCGATCGAAGCGAAGTTCACCTACATCCCCTACAAGGGCGGCGGCGAAGTCGCGGTCCAGCTCGTCGGCAACCATGTCGATTCCACCGTCAACAATCCGATCGAGGCGGTTGCGCAATGGCGCGGCGGCAAGCTGCGTCCGCTCTGCGTCTTCGACGCCCAGCCGATGGCCTATGACGAGCCGATCGCCGACGGCAAGGCCTGGAAGGATATTCCGACCTGCAAGTCGCAGGGCCTCGCGATGGAATATCTCATGCTGCGCGGTATCTTCATGTCGCCCAAGGCGACAAAGGATCAGATCGAATATTACGTCGAGCTGTTCAAGAAAGTTCGAGCCACGCCGGAATGGCAGGACTTCATGAAGAGCGGCGCCTTCAACACGACCTTCCTGGCCGGAGCCGACTACGCCAAGTGGATCGAGGCGGAGGAGAAGCGCCACGAGGGCTTGATGAAGGACGCCGGTTTCCTCGCGTCCGGAAACTGATCCGCGACATCGATGACGGCCCGAGGACGCTGGTCGTCCTCCGGTCTGCCGTGACCGCGAAAGACTGCGATTCTGCCTGGAGGTCCCATGACTGAACAATCCGGATCCGAATCTGGCCCGGCACACAAGACGCTGGAGATCGGCATGGCGCTGCTGATCGGCGTCTTCGGCCTGGTCGTGATCTTCGGCAGCCTGAAGGCCGGCATCAACTGGGGCGCGGAGGGTCCGCGTGCGGGCTTCTTCCCGTTCTATGTCGGCGTCGCCATCGTCGGCGCAAGCGCCATCAACCTCTGGAGCGCGCGGCGCGACGACGACGGCCGGCTGTTCGCGGAATGGGGACAGCTCCGCCAGGTCATGAGCGTCGTCGTGCCCACCGCGATCTATGTCGGCTCGATGCCGTTCATCGGCCTCTACGTCGCTTCGATGCTGTTCATCGCCTGGTTCATGCGCTGGCTCGGCGGCTATCGCTGGCTGACGGTCATCGCAGTGGCGGTCGGCATGCCGGTGGTGACCTATCTGGTTTTCGAACGCTGGTTCCTGGTCCCGCTTCCCAAGGGTCCGCTCGAGGAATGGCTCGGCCTGTAATATCCCGCGCCTTCATTCAATTATTGCTGCAGGACGTATCGATATGGAAGAGTTGGCCAATCTGTTTCACGGCTTCGCGGTCGCGCTGCAGCCCTACAACATCCTGCTGATGATCATCGGCATCACGCTCGGCGTCATCATCGGCGTGCTTCCGGGGTTAGGTGGCGCCAACGGCGTGGCGATCCTGCTTCCCCTGACCTTCAGCATGCCGCCGACATCGGCCATCATCATGCTGTCCTGCATCTATTGGGGCGCCTTGTTCGGCGGCGCCATCACCTCGATCCTGTTCAACATACCCGGCGAGCCATGGTCGGTGGCGACGACCTTCGACGGCTATCCGATGGCGCAGCAGGGCAAGCCCGGCGAAGCCCTGACGGCCGCGTTCACCTCCTCCTTCGTCGGCGCGCTGTTCGCCGTCATCATGATCACGCTGGTCGCTCCGCTGGTCGCGGGCTTCGCGTTGCGATTTGGCCCGGCGGAGAAGTTCGCGGTGTACTTCCTCGCCTTCTGCAGCTTCGTCGGCCTCAGCAAGGAGCCGCCGTTCAAGACCATCGCGGCGATGATGATGGGCTTTGCGCTCGCGGCGGTCGGACTGGATTCGATCACGGGACAATTGCGCCTGACCTTCGGCGCCACGGAGCTGCTCAACGGCTTCGACTTCCTGATCGCCGTGATCGGCCTGTTCGGGATCGGCGAGATCCTGCTGACCATGGAGGAAGGACTGGCTTTCCGCGGCGGCAACGCGACCATCAACCTTCGCGTCGTGCTGCAAACCTGGCGGGAGCTGCCCGCCTACTGGATGACCTCGCTGCGCTCCTGCCTGATCGGATGCTGGATGGGCGTCACGCCCGCTGGTGCTACGCCCGCATCCTTCATGAGCTATGGCATCGCCAAACGGCTGGCGCGACGCGGCAACAATTTCGGCAAGGGCGAGATCGAGGGCGTGATCGCGCCGGAGACGGCCGCACATGCCGCGGGCACCTCGGCGCTGCTGCCGATGCTGTCGCTCGGCGTGCCCGGTTCGCCGACGGCCGCCGTGCTGCTCGGCGGGTTGTTGATCTGGGGCCTGCAGCCCGGTCCCATGCTGTTCGTCGAGCAGAAGGAGTTCGTCTGGGGCCTGATCGCGTCGATGTATCTCGGCAATCTCGCAGGCCTCATCGTCGTGCTGACCTGCGTGCCGATCTTCGCCGCGATCCTCCGCGTGCCCTTCGGCATCATCGCGCCGCTCATCCTGGTGCTCTGCGCGATCGGCGCCTATTCGGTGCACAACAGCACCTTCGACGTGATGCTGATGCTGGTGTTCGGCGTGCTCGGCTATCTCCTGAAGAAGTGCAACTACCCGCTCGCGCCGCTGGTGCTCGCCATCGTGCTCGGCGACAAGGCGGAGGAAGCCTTCCGTCAATCGCTGCTGGGATCGCAAGGATCGCTCGGCGTGTTCTTCTCCAACGGCCTCGTCAGCACGATCATGGCACTCGGTCTCGTCGCCCTGTTCTGGTCCGCGATCCAGGAAGGCTACACCCGCCTGCGCACGTCGATGGCGTGAGGCGCGGCCTGCGTCAGGCTGCCGCGAGAGTCGCGTCAAATCCGCCGCACCCCGGACTTCTGGAATAAAGAATTCCAGGAAATGCGCGGTCGCCGCACGACCGCGCGTCGATCTGCGCGCGCTGCGCGCACCGACTGGTCGGACGCTGAAAATCCCTGAGCCGCCGGTTTTCCAGAGCTTGCTTGCGGCCTCGCGCGGGGCCGAAGATTGACGTGACATCAATGCGTTGAGTGCCAGCGACCGCTGTTCCCATGATCGGGCTGGCAGCGATTGGGGCTTTACAATTCCGCGGCCGTGACGCATGTGAACAGGTCCGCGATATTTCGCCGCACCCTCCAGTCCCTCTGTTGAATCTTGGCATAATGAATACCAAGATGCGGGACAGCGCACGCATAAAAATGATCGGCGCCTTCGGGAGGGATTTGATGACGGACATGGTGCAGTCGACAGCGGCCCCAGGTGTCGCGCGCGTAAGTGATGCCTATCGCTGGACGCAGTTGGCGGTGGGCGTCGCCGCAATGGTGATGATCGCCAATTATCAATACGGCTGGACGTTCTTCGTCCCCGACATCCAGAAAAAGTTCGGCTGGGATCGCGCCTCGATCCAGTGGGCCTTTACGCTCTTCGTGCTGTTCGAGACCTGGCTCGTGCCGGTCGAAGGATGGTTCGTCGACAAATACGGTCCGCGCATCGTCGTGCTCGTCGGCGGCGTGCTCTGCGCTGTCGGCTGGGCGATCAATGCGCAGGCGACCTCGCTCAACGGCTTCTATCTCGGCATGATCATCGCAGGCATCGGCGCCGGCGGCGTCTACGGCACCTGCGTCGGCAATGCGCTGAAGTGGTTTCCGGACAAGCGCGGTCTTGCCGCGGGCATCACGGCCGCGGGCTTCGGTGCAGGCTCCGCGCTGACCGTCGCGCCGATCCAGGCCATGATCAAGGACAGTGGTTTCCAGACCACCTTCCTCTATTTCGGCCTCGGACAAGGCATCATCATCTGCATCCTCGCCTTCTTCCTGCTGGCGCCGAAAGCAGGCCAGGTGCCGAACGTCGTGGCGAACGCCAACCTGGTGCAGAGCCGCCGCAACTATCAGCCGACCGAAGTTCTGCGTCAGCCGATCTTCTGGCTGATGTACTTCATGTTCGTGATCGTCGGCGCCGGCGGCCTGATGGTGACGGCCAACCTGAAGCCGATCGCGGCCGACTGGAAGGTCGACAACGTGCCGGTCACGCTGATGGCGGTGACGATGACCGCGGTGACGTTCGCAGCGACGATCGACCGCGTGCTCAACGGCCTGACGCGTCCGTTCTTCGGCTGGATCTCCGACATGATCGGCCGCGAGAACACGATGTTCATCGCCTTCGGCATGGAAGGGTTCGGCATCTGGATGCTCTACCTCTGGGGCCACGATCCTCTCTGGTTCGTGCTGCTCTCGGGCTTCGTGTTCTTCGCCTGGGGTGAGATCTACTCGCTGTTCCCCTCGACCTGCACCGACACGTTCGGCGCCAAGTTCGCGACCACCAATGCCGGCCTGCTCTACACCGCGAAGGGCACCGCCGCGCTGCTGGTGCCGATCGCCAACTACATGCAGCAGTCGTCGGGCACCTGGGACAGCGTGTTCATCATCGCGGCCGGCGCTAACATCCTGGCCTCCCTGCTGGCGATCATGGTGCTCAAGCCCTGGCGCAAGGTCGTGGTCGCAAAATCGACGCTCTGACGCGCTTCACCACACAACGTTCAAGCAACGACGCCCGGCCTCACGGCCGGGCGTTTTCGTTTTGCACGAATTTCTTCAGATTCCGGTAATCCGAACGGAACCATGCATTTTGCTGCGCCGCGGCGCGAGATAGGGCTTGCCTTCTGGGATATGGTATACCAATGTCCTCGCCGCGCTTGCGACGATAAGCCACAACATTTGCGACATCGGGTCATCTTGCAATCCCAGGTCGCAATCAATCAGGCGCGTTGGGAGGTTCTTGATGATTTCCAGCCCGGATGGCGCCGTCACAGCCGCGCCTCTTCGCACAGGTTTCCGTTGGCTTCAGCTGGTCATGGGCATCGTCTGCATGGCGATGATTGCCAATCTGCAATACGGCTGGACGCTGTTCGTCGATCCGATCGATCACGAGCACCATTGGGGTCGCGCCGCGATCCAGCTCGCCTTCACCATCTTCGTCGTCACCGAGACCTGGCTGGTTCCGATCGAGGCCTGGTTCGTCGACAAATACGGTCCGCGCATCGTCATCATGTTCGGCGGCGTCATGATCGCGCTGTCCTGGGTGCTCAACTCCTACGCTGACTCGCTCACCCTGCTCTACGCAGCCGCCGTCGTCGGCGGCATGGGCGCCGGCGCGGTGTACGGCACCTGCGTCGGCAACGCGCTGAAATGGTTCCCCGACCGCCGCGGCCTCGCCGCCGGCGCGACCGCTGCCGGCTTCGGCGCCGGCGCTGCGCTCACCATCGTGCCGATCGCGACCATGATCGCAACGAGCGGCTACCAGCACGCCTTCCTCACCTTCGGCATCGGCCAGGGCGTGATCGTGTTCGTGCTCGCCTTCTTCATCCAGCCGCCGCGGATCTCGATCCCGCCGAAGAAGAAGCAGCTCAATCTGCCGCAGACCAAGATCGACTTCACCCCGCCGCAGGTGCTGCGCACCCCCATTTTCTGGGTCATGTATCTCGTATTTGTCATGGTCGCCTCCGGCGGCCTGATGACCGCGGCGCAGATCGGCCCGATCGCGCACGACTACAAGATCGCCGACACGCCGGTGACGCTCGCCGGCTTCCAGATGGCGGCGCTGACCTTCGCGATCTCGCTCGACCGAATCTTCGACGGCTTCGGACGCCCGTTCTTCGGCTGGGTCTCCGACACGATCGGCCGCGAGCACACCATGTTCATCGCGTTCGGCACCGCTGCGCTGATGCTCCTGACGCTGTCGGCCTACGGCCATGTCCCTGTCGTCTTCGTGCTCGCGACCGCGGTGTATTTTGGCGTGTTCGGCGAGATCTATTCGCTGTTCCCCGCGACCTGCGGCGACACCTTCGGCTCGAAATTCGCAACCACCAACAACGGCATGCTCTACACCGCGAAGGGCACGGCATCCCTGCTCGTCCCGCTCGCGAGCGTGATCTCGGCAACCTACGGCTGGAAGGCCGTGTTCGTGGTCGCGGTGGCGTTGAATGCGACGGCGGCGCTGACGGCGCTGTTCGTGATCAAGCCGCTGCGCCGCTCCTTCATCCTCGGCAAGGAAGCCGAGAGCGCGGGCACCGCGACCGGCAATGCCAAGACCGAGACGGCGTAACAGCCGCACACCTTGGACGGTTGAGAAAGGGGCGCAGCGATGCGCCCCTTTCTTTTTGGCTCGACGACAAACGTCAGCATTCCTGCCGCAAGAATTTTCGGATCAGCCAAATCGAGCGCTTGACGATTGGCATTATGTATACCACACTTGGCCAACATTTCACCCGAGGGAGGTTGCAATGCTGGTCGGAGATATTCTGCGCAAGAAGACGCCGCGCGTTGTTACGGTGCGAATGAACGAAACGGTGGGTATTGCCGCCAAGCTGATGCGCGCCAACAACATCAGCGCGCTGGTAGTCAAGGACGTGGTCCGCTCCGAGGGCAACACCGCGGTCGGCATGTTCACCGAGCGCGACGTGGTGCGCGCGGTCGCCGAGCACGGTGCGAACGCCATCAACGTGAAGGTCTCGCAACTCGTCTCGGTGCAGCAGCTCGTCTCCTGCACCTCGACCGACACGATCGAGCACGTCCGGCACCTGATGAACCGCAATCACATCCGGCACCTGCCCGTGATCGACGATTACAGCCTCGTCTCCGTCATCAGCATGCGCGACATCGCTGCTGCCATGGACGAAGCGATCAACGGCGCGCCGCAAGCGGCAGCCTAAGGCGACACACACTTCCCCTGCGACTACCGGCCCCGGCTCGGATCCCATCCGCGCCGGACCGGATCTTGCGTCCCAAAATTCCGGTTTCCCGCGAGGATTTCATGAAGATCTGCATCTACGGCGCCGGCGCGATCGGCGGATATCTCGGGGTTCAACTCGCGCGCGCTGGCGCAGATGTCAGCCTGATCGCACGCGGCGCCCACCTTGCCGCGATGCGCGAGCACGGCCTGACGCTGCTCGCGGGCGAGGAGAAGCACACCGTGCATCCGCGCTGCACCGACGACCCCGCCGAGCTCGGCGTGCAGGACTACATCATCATCACGCTGAAGGCGCATTCGATCACAGGCGTGATCGAGAAGATGCAGCCGCTGCTCGGGCCCCACACCCGCATCGTCACCGCCGTCAACGGCATTCCCTACTGGTACTTCTACAAGCACGGCGGCCAATACGAGAACTCGACGCTGGAGAGCATCGATCCGGGCGGACGGCAGTGGCGCGAGATCGGCGCCGAACGCGCCATCGGCTGCATCGTCTATCCCGCCACCGAGATCGAGGCGCCCGGCGTGATCCGCCACGTCTACGGCAACAATTTTCCGCTCGGCGAGCCCTCCGGCGAGATCACCCCCGACGTCCAGCGCCTCGCCGATCTCTTCGTCGCAGCCGGGCTGAAAGCGCCAGTGCTCGACCGCATCCGCGACGAGATCTGGCTCAAGCTCTGGGGCAATGTCTGCTTCAACCCGATCAGCGCGCTGACCCATGCAACGCTCGACGTGATCTGCACCGATCCCTCCACCCGTGCGCTGTCGCGCGCGATCATGGTGGAGACGCAAGGCATCGCCGAGACGTTCGGCGTCAAGTTCCGCGTCGACGTCGAGCGCCGCATCGAGGGCGCCCGCAAGGTCGGCGCGCACAAGACATCGATGCTCCAGGATCTCGAGCGCGGCCGTCCGATGGAGATCGACCCGCTCGTCACCGTGGTGCAGGAGATGGGCCGCCTCACCGGCATCGCCACGCCCGCGCTGGATTCGGTGCTGGCCATGGTGACCCAGCGCGCCCGCATCGCAGGACTCTATGACGGCGTTTCGACGCCATCAGATCCCCGCGCACTGGCGGTGGCGTGATGGCAAGCGAGATGAAGCAGTGGCTGCGCTTCCGCCACGCCGGTACGACCGGCTTCGGCACGCTTGCTCGCTCGGGCATCAGCGTGCATGAGGGCGAGATGTTCGGCCGCAACGTAAGCACCGGCAAGATTCTGGCGCTGTCGGAGGTCGAGCTGCTCGCGCCCTGCGCGCCCAGCAAGATCGTCGCGCTCTGGAATAATTTTCACGCCCTCGCCGCCAAGCTGAATCAGCCCGAGCCGCCGGAGCCGCTCTATCTGCTCAAGGCCACCACCAGCATCACGACACCGGGCGCCGTGATCCGCCGCCCGTCTTACTACGACGGCAAGACCACTTATGAAGGCGAACTCGGCATCGTCGTCGGCAAGACCTGCGCCCGCGTCTCGCCTGCTGAAGCGGACAGCTTCATCTTCGGCTACACCTGCGTCAACGACATCACCGCCAACGACATCCTGACCAGCGATCCCACTTTCCCGCAATGGGCCCGCGCCAAGGGCATCGACGATTACGGCCCGTTCGGCCCTGTGATCGCCACGGGCCTCGATCCGGCCAGCCTCGTGGTCCGCACCATCCTCAACGGGGCGGAGCGGCAGAACTATCCGATCTCGGACATGATCTTCACCGCGCAGGAGCTGGTCAGCAGGATCTCTCACGACATGACCCTGCTCCCGGGCGACCTCATCGCGGTCGGCACCTCGGTCGGCGTCGGCGTGATGAAGGAGGACGTGAACATTGTGACCGTCGCGATCGACGGCATCGGCGAGCTGACCAACGAGTTTCGGCTGTAGCCTCGCCGTCATTTCCCCGGCGCAACTCCGTCGTGCCCCGGAATGAAGGCTCGCCGGTCATTTTCGCCGCAGCGCGGCAAAATTGATCCTGCGCAAATTGCGCCGTCGCGGCCGCCGCTATCCTCCCCGGCAATCGAATTCTGATGCCGGGGAGGACGCCATGACGAATGCCGAGTATGCGCTTTTGTGGACGGCTCTGTACTTTGCTCTCGCGTTCGCTGCGATCTTCGTGGTCTGGTTCGCCGACAAGATGCGCTCGAACTTCCGCGGGAAATGATCGGCTGAGGTGCGCCTCGCCTCGACGCCCGTTTCTGGTGCCGTAACCCGAATTGCGCGTCGCTCCATCCGGGCGACAGAACACGTCCACCTCGGGAAAACCCGGCAAGCTACGCCCGCTCCGCTGATCGGCTGACGCAACCAGCGGTGGATCGCGCTACGGGACGCATCACACACACCCGCGCGCCCCTTGATCTCGGTTCCGCCCTCCAATAGCAATCATGGCGAAAATGTGTGCCGGCTGAGGACGTCACGATGTGGCTGTTTTTCCTGGTTGCCTGGTTTGTCCTGCTAGCTGCCATCGCGCTTCTCGCCGAGCAGGCGTTTGGTTACGACGTCACCCACCTGCCCGCCCTGTTTGCGGGCCTGCCGATGCCGCAGCGCATCGCGACCGGCGCGATCGTGACGCTCGGGCTGGCGCTGATCGGCGCCCCCGCCTGGCGGCTCTCGCGCCAGGACCGGCGCCTCAATACGCTGCGCGACCGCCTCAAGAAGACCCGCGAGGACGTCGTCGTCGCTCATGCCCTGCAACCTCGACGCCACCGTCCAGCACCTGATCGAGAGCGATCCCCGGCAGGCCGTCTCCGCGCTCCATGACAAGCTGAGCGAGACCGAGCAGCGCGCTTTGCTCCAGCAGGGCCGCAACGAATCCACCGACATGCACGATCAGCTCGCCGAGATCCGCCGGCGCCAACAGGGGGTGCGAGAGATGGTCGGCAAGGTCGCCGACCAGCGCCGCGCGGTCGAACCTGTTTTCACGGAGATCCGCGACCGCCAGAACCAGCTCGAACGCTCGCTACTCGACCTTGAGACCGACGACCGCAAGAACAACCTCGCCGACCGCCTGAAAGACGTGGCGCGCGACGTATCGGCGCTGCTGTCGCGGGTCAATGCGGTCCAGGACACTTTCGTGACCCTCAACCAGTACAAGGAAGACCTGGCGAAATCCCACGCCGAGTTGGCGCCGCTACGCTCGCCGGACGCCGGCATCAATGCCCTGATGAGCGAGCTCGGCCTCAGCCATGACCGCCTGGCCAAGAGCATCGACGAGCTCGAGACCGGCGGCGAGGTGCCGCTCGGCACCCGCGTCGAGACGCTCTCGAAGAACAAGATCGAGATCGAGCAGCGCCTTGCCCGCATCGACGACAGCTTCAACATCCTGAAAGCGATCCGCCTCGACTTCGAGGAGCTCGGCCAGCGCCAGGCCCAGCTCGAACGCTCGCTCGCCGACATCGAGACAGATCCCGAAGGCAAGACGCTTGCGGAACGCCAGAACGCGCTGAACGATTTCGTCCTCCAGTCACGCCAGCGCCTCGGCGCGCTGCAGGAGACGCTGGCAACGCTGAACGCCTTCAAGACGGAGCTGTCGAAATCGCAGGCCGATCTCGTCCCGCTGAACGCGCCGGTGTTCGGCATCGAGGCCCTGATCGCGGAGGTCGGCGCCACGCGCGATCTCCTGGCCAAAACCGTCGGCGAGATCGAGGGAAGCGGCGACGTCACCCTCGCCTCGCGCGTCGATGCACTCGCCAAGAGCAAGCGCGAGGTCGAGGACCGCCTCGCCCGCATCTTCGACAATTTCAACGCGCTCGATGCCTTGCGCAAGGACATCGGCGGCATCTTCGCGACGATCAGGAACGGCCTGAACCGGATCGGGTGAGAACAAATGATCTCGTAGCCCGGATGAGCGAAGCGACATCCGGGACGGATGTCTCCGCGAGCACTCCCGGATATCGCTTCGCTCATCCGGGCTACGGCACCGACGTCCACCCCGCCCCGAAACATCCAGACACATCATATCTGCGTACGCCCGAGATATGCCGCCAACTTGTCCCGCGCGCGCCGCAACTTGGACGCATTCCGCCGCCCTTCTGTGAGCGTGTCTGGGGGGCACGGCTGTGCCGTGTTTGGACCAAACCTTCTAGGGGTATCACTGTGAAGAAGATTGTAATTGCTCTGGGTGCCACGCTTGCTCTGGTGACGGCTGCGAACGCCGCGGATCTGCCGCGCCGCCAGCCGGTGCCCGCCTATCCGGCGGCGCAGCCCCCGATCGGCAAGATGCCGATTGGCAAGAGCCCGATTGGAAAGGCCCCGATCGGCAAGGCGCCCGGCCCGGTCGCTGCGCGCTACTGAGCGCACGGAAATACGCGCAAGACAATTGCGTAAGCGGCCGACAGTCGAGGGGGCACAGCGTGAAGAACAAACCTGATCGATCGGGATCCTGCATCCTTGCGGGATTCGCGCTCGCGGCCATGATCGCGTGCACGTCACCCTCAGCCTCGGCCCACGAAGCGAACAAGCGCGTTGCCGATGCCAATGCGCTTGCCACGGCCGACACCGCCTCACGACCGGCGCCGCAATCGACGCGGCGCTCCGTCGCGCGCGCGGAGAAAGGTCCCTATTACGTCGACTTCCGCGCGCGGACGGCGGCAAGCTGGGGCCATGCGTTCGTCTGGTACGGCAAGACCAGCGAGCGCGCCGTCGAGGTCGCGGGCCTGACGCCGGCCGGCGACACCTGGGCCTACGTGCTCGGTCACCTCACCTGGGTGCCATCCGAGACCGGCGCGAGCTACGGCGATCTCGATCCGGACTATCTGACCGCAAACTACCGCGTCTATCTGAGCGAAGCCGACGCCAAGCGCGTGTTCGCCTACATCAAGAAATTGCAGGCAAGCTCGCCGGTCTGGAACGCCGAAACCACCAACTGCACCGGCTTCATTGGCGACATCGCCGAGTTCATGGGATTGAAGGTCCCCTACCGCTGGCAGCGTCCGGAAAACTTCGTCAACAGCCTCAAGGAAATGAACGGTGGCCGCCAGATGGTGCGGCTGTCGGCGGAGTAGCGGTTCGCTCCATACTCGGTGTCATTGCCCGCGAAAGCGGGCAATCCAGTATTCCAGAGACAGCTCGGCTAGAACCGAGAAGCCGCGGCGTACTGGATACCCCGCTTTCGCGGGGTATGACGGCGGAGTTCGAGGAAAGAACTGCACCAAGGGCAACACGCACCCGAATTATCCGCCCTGCGGAATCTCGCTCATCCCTCGCATGACGCCCCGCCCTCACCGCACGTCCCCGCTGATAGACATTTCCCGACCCGGGCGGCATCCTCCCGCCATCAACCGACAACAGAGCCTGCGGGCCGCCCAGGGGGAAACAGATCATGCTGCAGACACGGTTCACCAAACTCGTCGGCGTCGAGCATCCGATCGTCCAGGGCGGCATGCAATGGGTCGGCCGGGCCGAGCTGGTCGCGGCGGTCGCCAATGCCGGCGCGCTCGGCTTCATCACGGCGCTGACCCAGCCGACGCCGGAGGACCTCCGGAAGGAGATCGCGCGCTGCCGCGACCTCACCGACAAGCCGTTCGGCGTCAACCTCACCATCCTGCCCGCGATCAAGCCGCCGCCCTATGCCGAGTACCGCGCCGCCATCATCGAGAGCGGCATCACGGTGGTCGAGACCGCCGGCAACAAGCCGCAGGAGCATGTCGACGAGTTCAGGAAGCACGGCGTCAAGGTCGTGCACAAATGCACCAGCGTCCGCCACGCCCTCTCGGCCGAGCGGATGGGCGTCGACGCCATCTCGATCGACGGCTTCGAATGCGCCGGCCACCCCGGCGAGGACGACACCCCCGGCCTGATCCTGATCCCGGCCGCCGCCAACAAGATCAAGATCCCGATGATCGCCTCGGGCGGCTTTGCCGACGCCCGCGGCCTCGTGGCGGCGCTGGCGCTCGGCGCCGAGGGCATCAACATGGGCACCCGCTTCATGGCGACCAAGGAGAGCCCGATCCACCAGCTCATCAAGGAGAAGATCGTCGCCAACGACGAGCGCGAGACCGAGCTGATCTTCCGCACCATGCGCAACACCTCCCGCGTCGCCAGGAACGAGATCTCGACCAAGGTCGTCGCGATGGAGAAGGAAGGCGCCAAGTTCGAGGACATCCGCGAGCTCGTCGCCGGCGCCCGCGGCAAGATGGTCTATGCGACCGGCAATTCGGACGAAGGCATCTGGTCGGCCGGTCAGGTGCAGGGCCTGATCCAGGACATCCCGAGCTGCGCCGAGCTCATCTCGCGCATCGTCCGCGAAGCCGAAGCCATCATTCGCAGCCGGCTCGAAGGCATGATCGCTCAACCGAGCGCGCAAGCCGCGGAATAATCACTGCAAGAAGCGAGAGTAATTCATGAAGGCTTATGTCTACGGCCCTGACGGCGCTAGGATTTCCGACGTCGCTCAACCAAAGCCCAAAGGCACGCAGGTGCTGGTCCGTGTCCGCGCCTGTGGCCTCAATCGCGCCGACACCGGCATGCGCAAGGGCCACGCCCACGGCGCGGCCGGCGGCGTCGGCACCGTGCTCGGCATGGAATGGGCCGGTGAGGTCGCCGAGCTCGGACCGGATGCGAAGGGGGTGAAGGTCGGCGATCGCGTCATGGGCTCGGGCGGCGCCGCCTTCGCCGAGTACACACTCGCCGATCACGGCCGGCTGTTCCGCGCGTCCTCGAACATGAACTTCGAGGAAGCCGCCACCCTCCCGGTCGCGCTCGCGACTATGTACAACGCCGTCGTCATGGTCGGCGGCGTGCAGCCTGGCCAAGCCGTGCTGATCCAGGGTGCCAGCTCCGGCGTCGGCCTGATGGCGATGCAGATCGCCAAGCTGAAGGGCGCCAGGCTCGTGATCGGCTCCTCGACCGATGCCTATCGCCGCGGCCGGCTGAAGGAGTACGGCGCCGACCTCGCGGTCGACTCCTCCGATCCCAAATGGGTGGACGAGGTGCTGAAGGCGACCGGCGGCGAAGGCGTCGATCTCATCGTCGACCAGGTCTCCGGCAAGGTCGCGAGCCAGAACCTCGCCGCCACCAGGGTCAAGGGCCGCATCGTCAATGTCGGCCGGCTCGGCGGCACCCATGCCGACTTCAACTTCGACCTGCATGCCGCGCGCCGCATCGACTATGTCGGCGTCACCTTCCGCACCCGCACCATCGAGGAGGTCCGCGAGATTTTTGAAGAGGTTCGCAAGGATATCTGGAGTGCGGTGGAAGCGCGAAAGCTGCAACTGCCGATCGACAAGGTCTATGCGTTCGACGACATCGACAAGGCGTTCGAGCACATGGAGGCGAACAAGCATCTGGGGAAGATCGTCGTGACGGTGCCGTAGGGGCCACCAAGGCGACGGTGTCGTAGGGTGGGCAAAGCGGAAGCGTGCCCACGATCTGTAACCATCACGGAAGAACGTGGGCACGGCGCTTTGCGCCTTTGCCCACCCTACGAGACCTAGCGCGTGGCAGGGAGCTACCCTTCAATTCGGAAGCATTCGCAATAGCTTCGCTCCTGCAACTCACTCGCGACTATAGCTGTGGATCGTCGCTTGATGTTCGCTCTTAGGCTGCTAAATCCCCGCGATGACTTCCCAGCACAACAAAACCTCGGTCGCGGCCATCTCGATCTTCGCCAGCGGCGGCATGGCGGCGGCCAAGTTCGCGGTCGGGATCGCGATCGGCTCGCTCGCGCTGATCTCCGAGGCCCTGCATTCCTCGATCGACCTGGTCGCGACCATCATCACCTGGGCGGTGGTGCGGGTCTCCGACAAGCCGGCGGACGAGGAGCACCATTACGGCCACGGCAAGCTGGAGAGCATCTCCGCGCTCGGTGTCACCGCCCTGCTCTACGTGCTCGCCGGCGGCATCCTGGTCGAATCCTATAGCCGCCTGCGCGAGGGAACCGCGCCGCCGACGATCTCGGCCGTGCCGTTCGTGGTGCTGGTGATCGACATCGTCGTGAACCTGTGGCGCGCCCGCGCCCTGCACCGCGCCGCGCGGGAGACGCGCAGCCAGGCGCTCGCCGCCGACGCGCTGCATTTCGCCTCCGACGTGATGGGCTCGTTCGCCGTGATCGCGGGCCTGATCCTCGCCGCCCTCGGCTTCTGGTGGGGCGACGCGGCGGCCGCCGCCGCCGTTGCCGTGATGATCGCCCTGCTCGGCCTGCGCATGGCCGGGTCGACCGTGGAGACCCTGGTCGATCGCGCCCCCGAGGGCGCGCAGCAGAAGGCCACGGCCGCGATCCGCAGCGTCCCCGGCGTGATCGGCGTCGAACGGCTGCGGGTGCGCATGGTGGGAGCGACCACCTTCATCGACGCCATCGCGAAGGTGCCGCGGACCTATCCGATCGACCGCGTCGAGGAGATCAAGCGCAAGGCGCAGGCGGCCGTCGACAGAGCATTCGGCGACGCCGACCTCACCTTCACTGCCGTGCCCGTCGCGCGCGACAACGAGACCGTACGCGACCGGATCATGGTGATCGCGCACAATTCGGGTCTCGCCATCCACCACGTCACGGTGCACGATCTGGGCACAGTGCGGGATCTGGGCGCCAAGCTGATCGTCGGCATCGACCTCGAGGTCGACGCCGGGATGCGGCTCGACGCCGCCCACGACATCGCCAACACGCTGGAGCGCAACATCCAGGAGGAGTTCGGCGCGGACGTCGAGGTCGACGTCCACATCGAGCCGCTGGAACCGGAACTGCCGTTCGGGGTCGACGCGGTGCCGGAACGGGTGCAGGCGATCGCCTCCGCCCTGACGGAATTTGCCGCCGGCAGCGAGATCCACGACATCCACAATGTCCGCGTCCGCAACACCGACGCCGGCGAGATCGTCAACTTCCACTGCCGCGGCGAGCCGTCGATGAGCGTCATCAAGGTGCACGAGCATGTCGACGCGATCGAGCGCGCGCTGCGCCGCGCGTTCCCGAGCGTGAAGCGCGTGATCAGTCACGCCGAACCGCCGCGCGCGTGATCCAGAATGTGCGCGGAGTCACACGTTCTCGTTTCGGACTCGCCGCGCACGCAAGTTTGCGGCCGCGCGATGCGCGAACTGCCCGTTGGATAAGAATAAATTCGCGTTAACGATTCGTTGACTCTCGACAGCCTGCGAAAACTGGATTCAAATCGGACATGATTCGGAAGCGATGTGGGGCTGCTTCCGAGCTTCAGTTGCAAGCAGGTTTCAGGGGGCCGAAGGCATGGCGCGCGCAGACGCCGCGAACGCGTGTGTCCAATCCGATTCGATCAAGGGATTGGCGCAATCGATCGCGAAACCTGCCTATCATCGGCTCCTGATCGCGGAGCCGGCGCTGCGCCGCGCCGTGCCGACGCTCATCATCGCATTCCTGATCACGATCTGCCTCGGCGCGTTCGTGCAGGTCGTCGATCAGACGCGCCAGAAGCGGCAGGTCGTCCGCCACGACATCTCGGCGCTGGCCGACCTGCTCGCCGAGCGTATCGATCGCCTCACCTTCACGCGGCAGGAGCGGCTGAAGAACATCGAGAACCTGCCGTCCCTGCTGCCCGATCTGATCCCGTCCTGGGGCACGGCCGCCGGCCGCCACGTCGTCGTCACCTCGGCCGGCATCGACCGCCGCATCCTCGCCCGCATTCCCATCGACCGCGACCCGGCCGGCAACGACCGCCTGCTCGATGCGATCACCACGGCGCAATTGCTCGCGGCGCCGCCGCGCGACAACAACGTCTCCGACATGGCGCTGCCGAGCGGCAACGTCGCGATGGCGACCTCGCGGCAGATCAAGTCGCTGCCGGGCCTCGTCACCGTGATCCAGGAGCGCAACGAGCCGATCTGGGGCTCGGACGCCGCGCTCTCGGTGACGCTGTCGGCGACCACCGGCTTCGTCGTGCTGATCCTCGGCTTCGCCTTCCACTGGCAGTCGACCCGCGCCCGCGAGGGCGACCTGATCAACGACGCCGTGCGCGGCCGCATCGACACCGCGCTCAACCGCGGCCGCTGCGGCCTGTGGGACTGGGATCTGTCGCGCGGCCGGATCTTCTGGTCGCAGTCGATGTTCTCGATGCTCGGCCTCGACGGCCGCAACGAGCTCCTCACCTTCGGCGAGGTCAACGCGCTGGTGAAGTCCGACGACATCGACCTGTTCGAGATCGCCGACCAGCTCATCTCCGAGAAGATCGACCACATCGACCAGACCTTCCGCATGCAGCATGTCGACGGGCACTGGATCTGGCTCCGCGTCCGCTGCGAAAAGACGCGCGGGGCAACCGATTCCAGCGTGCACCTGATCGGGATCGCCGTCGACATCACCGAGCAGAAGAGCCTCGCCGAACGCACCGTCGAAGCCGACCTTCGCCTGCGCGACGCCATCGAGACCATTCCGGAGGCCTTCGTGCTGTGGGACGCGAGCGACCGCCTCGTGCTCTGCAACTCGCACTTCCAGCGCCTGCACAAGCTGCCCGACAGCGCCGTCATCCCCGGCACCTCCTACGAGACCGTGCTCGAAGTCGGCCGCATGCCGGAGGTCCGCACCCGCCACAACGAGACCGCGAGCCAGGGTCCGGGCGCGCGCACCTTCGAGGCGCAGCTCGACGACGGCAGCTGGCTGCACATCAGCGAGCGCCGCACCAAGGACGGCGGCTACGTCTCGGTCGGCACCGACATCACCCGCATCAAGGAGCACGAGCAGAAGCTGGTCGACAACGATCTGCGCCTGCGCGCCACCGTCATCGACCTCAAGCGCTCCCAGGCCGCCCTCGAGCGCCAGACCAACGAGCTCGCCGATCTCGCCGAGAAGTACCAGCGCGAGAAGACCCGTGCCGAGGAAGCCAACCAGACCAAGTCGAAATTCCTCGCCAATATGAGCCACGAGCTGCGCACGCCGCTCAACGCCATCATCGGCTTCTCCGAGATCATGGGCTCGGGCATGTTCGGCGAGCTCGGCTCGGAGAAGTACCAGGAGTACTGCCAGGACATCCTGACCAGCGGCCATTACCTGCTCGAAGTCATCAACGACATCCTCGACATGTCCAAGATCGAGGCCGGCCGCATGAAGCTCGACATGGAAGAGCTCGACCTCGGTCAGACGCTCGCGGAGTCGCTGCGCGTCGTCTCCGGCCGCGCGCACGACAAGCACCTGACGCTCGATGCCGAGATCGAGAAATCGATCTCGGTCGTTGCCGACCGCCGCGCGGCCAAGCAGATCATCGTCAACCTGCTCTCCAATGCCGTGAAGTTCACGCCCGACGGCGGACGCATCGTGGTGCGCAGCCGGCAGCTCGACGACCGGATCGTGCTGATGATCGCCGACACCGGCATCGGGATCGCGTCGCATTCGCTGGCGCGGCTCGGCCGCCCCTTCGAGCAGGTCGAGAGCCAGCTCACCAAGACCTATCACGGCTCCGGACTCGGACTTGCGATCGCGCGCTCGCTGGCCCAGCTCCACGGCGGCTCGATGCGGCTGCGCTCGAAGATCGACGTGGGCACCGTCGTCCGCGTGACCCTGCCGCGCGATGCGATCAAGGCGGCGGCCGCGATGTCGGCTGCGGCCTAGAGCACGGCAAGAAGCTCGCCTGCGGCCATCCTTCGAGACGCCCGCCTCCGGCGGGCCCTCAGGATGAGGGCCAGAGAACGCAGCAGCAGTTTCAACGAACACCGATACAACGGAGCCTCATCCTGAGGACCGCCACCGGGTCCGCGCAAAGCGCGGCCCGATGACAGGCTCCGCGATCGTCTCGAAGGACGAGGCGCTTGCTCGGGCCCTCCCGCCTTGGCCCCTACAGCTGCAGCGACGGCGCCACTTCGCGGGCGACATGGACCAGCGCCGCGATCAGCGGCGTCATCGGATCGCGCTGCGGGATCACCATGCCGATGCTGTAATTGACGTCGGGATCGGTGATCGGGATCGAGCGCACCGTGTCGGACAGGCCGAGCGTCTCGGCAAGCTTGGCCGGCATCACGCTCGCCCAGCGCCCCGTCTTCACGTGCGTGAACAGCACGAGCAGCGAGTTCGAGGTCAGGGTTGGCGTCGCCTCCGCGCCGACCGAGCGAAGCGCGCGGTCGATGATGCGGCGGTTCTGCATGTCGGGCGTCAGCAGGCACAGCGGCACCTGGCCGACCTCCTTCCACGTCACCGTCTCGCGATCGCCGAACATTCCATCCGGCGCGGTCAGCAGGCGATAGCTCTCGTTGTAGAGCGGAATGGTCCGCACCTTGCCGATCGGCTCGTTCTCGATATAGGTCAGCCCCGCATCGACCTCGAGATTTTCGAGCAGCCCCAGCACCTCTGACGAGGTCGTGGACTGGATGCGGAAGCGCACCTCGGGATGCTTGGCGCGGAACGGCGTCGTCAGCTGGGCGACCATACCGAGCACGGTCGGGATCGCCGCGATGCGGATTTCGCCGGAGAGCTGGTGCTTCAGCCCGTTGATCTCGTCGCGCATGGCGCGGGCATCGCCCACGATCCGCCGCGCCCAATCCAGCGCCCGCTCGCCCTCGGGGGTAAAACCCTGGAAGCGGGAGCCGCGCTGGACCAGCATCACGCCGAGGATCTCCTCGAGCTGCTTGAGCCCGGTCGACATCGTCGGTTGCGTCACGCCGCAGACCTCTGCCGCGCGTCCAAAATGCCGTTCCTTCGCCAGCGCCAGCAGCAGTTCAAGCTTGTCGATCAACCGGCCGTCCCCTCGAATTCCTTCGTGGCATGCAAGCTAGCACGGCAGCCCTGCACCAACACGCAAAAACCGGCAGCCGATACCTGCTTCATTGTCATTCTCTATCGATCGATAGCATTCATCAATCGATCTGAATTCGCAATCGCAGCATGAGACAGCTTTATTGATCTTCGAACGATTCCAAATAGTTTGCGCTGTCGGGACGCTCAATCTGAGAACGAAGAATGACAGCGGTTTACGAGCCTTGGGACGAGACGCGCGGCGCCGAGATCATCGCCGAACATGCCAAGCAGGAAGGCGCGACGCTCGTCATCCTCCACGCCCTTCAGGAGGCGTTCGGCTACGTGCCGGAGGCAGCGATTCCGATGGTGGCGCAGGCGCTCAACCTGTCGCGCGCCGAAGTCCATGGCGTCTTCACATTCTATCATGATTTCAGGCACAAGCCGGCCGGCCGCCATGTGCTGAAGCTGTGCCGCGCGGAGGCCTGTCAGGCTGCGGGCGGCGACGCGCTGGCTGCGCGCGCGGAAGCAAAACTCGGCGTGCCGCTCGGCAAGACGACGGCCGATGATCGCGTCACGCTGGAGCCGATCTACTGCCTCGGGCTGTGCGCGACCGCACCGTCCGCAATGCTCGACGGCCGCCTCATTGGCCGGCTCGATGAGAAGCGCCTCGATGCGCTGGTCGCGGAGGCACAGCGATGAGCATGCGTCTATTCGTCTCACGCGATGCGGGTGCCGTCGCCGTTGGCGCCGACGAGGTTGCGCTGGCGCTGGAACAGGCAGCAAGCAAGCGCGGCGTTGCGGTCGAGATCGTCAGGACCGGCTCGCGCGGCATGTACTGGCTGGAGCCACTGGTCGAGGTTGCGACGCCGCAGGGCCGGATCGCCTTCGGCCCGGTCACCGAGGCCGATGTCCCCTCCCTGCTCGACGCGCTCGCCAGCAATACGCCGCATCTGCTGCGGCTGGGCGCGACCGACGAGATTCCCTGGCTGAAGCGCCAGACCCGCCTCACCTTCGCCCGCTGCGGCGTGATCGACCCGCGCTCGCTCGACGATTACCGCGCCCATGGCGGTTACAAGGGCCTCGAGCGCGCGCTGTCGCTCGGCTCGGATGCAATCCTGAACGAAGTCACCGCATCGGGCCTGCGCGGCCGCGGCGGCGCGGGCTTCCCGACCGGCATCAAGTGGAAGACCGTCGCGCAGGCCAAGGCCGACCGCAAGTTCATCGTCTGCAACGCCGACGAAGGCGACAGCGGCACCTTCGCCGACCGCATGATCATGGAAGGCGATCCCTTCCTGGTGATCGAGGGCATGACGACCGCGGGCATCACGGTCGGCGCGACCAAGGGCTACATCTACATCCGCAGCGAATATCCGCATGCGGTCGAAGCGATGAATGCAGCCATCAAGGCGGCAAGGCGCGGCGGCTATCTCGGCGACAAGATCGGCGGCTCGACCTACAGCTTCGATATGGAAGTCCGCGTCGGCGCCGGCGCCTATGTTTGCGGCGAGGAGACCTCGCTGCTGGAAAGCCTCGAAGGCCGCCGCGGCCTGGTGCGCGCGAAGCCGCCGCTGCCCGCGCATCACGGCCTGTTCGGCAAGCCGACCGTCATCAACAACGTGTTGTCGTTCGCCGCCATCCCCTTCATCCTCGCCGAAGGCGCCAAGGCCTATGCCGATTTCGGCATGGGCCGCTCGCGCGGCACGATGCCGATCCAGCTCGCCGGCAACATCCGCCATGGCGGGCTGTTCGAGACCGCGTTCGGCGTCACGCTCGGCGAGCTCGTCGACGACATCGGTGGCGGGACGGCCACGGGCCGTCCGGTTCGCGCGGTGCAGGTGGGCGGCCCGCTCGGCGCTTACTTCCCGCGCGCCCTTTTTGATACTCCGTTCGATTACGAAGCCTTCGCGGCCCGCGACGGCCTGATCGGCCATGGCGGCATCGTCGTGTTCGACGACAGCGTCGACATGCGCAGGCAGGCGCGCTTCGCGATGGAATTCTGCGCCATCGAATCCTGCGGCAAGTGCACGCCGTGCCGGATCGGCTCGACCCGCGGCGTCGAGACCATCGAGAAGATCATTCGCGGCGAGCGCGTGAGCGAAAATCTCGCGCTGGTCGAGGACCTCTGCAACACCATGAAATTCGGCTCGCTCTGTGCGCTCGGCGGCTTCACGCCCTACCCCGTGCTCAGCGCATTGAAGCATTTCCGGGAGGATTTCGTCCCGGCGCCGACCACGCTTCAAGCCGCGGAATAGGAGAACAACGATGTCTCTGATCGAAGAAATCGACTACGGCACGCCGCGCTCGAAATCGGAAACGATGGTGACGCTGACCATCGACGGCAATCAGGTCACGGTGCCCGAGGGCACCTCGATCATGCGCGCGGCGATGGACGCCGGCCATCAGATCCCAAAACTCTGCGCGACCGACATGGTCGATGCGTTCGGCTCGTGCCGGCTCTGTGTCGTCGAGATCGAGGGCCGCGCCGGAACGCCGGCCTCCTGCACGACGCCGGTCATGAACGGCCTCGTGGTGCACACCCAGAGCGAACGGCTGAAGAAGCTGCGCAAGGGCGTGATGGAGCTCTACATCTCCGACCATCCGCTCGACTGCCTCACCTGCGGCGCCAACGGCGATTGCGAATTGCAGGACATGGCGGGCGCGGTGGGCCTGCGCGACGTCCGCTACGGCTATGAAGGCGAGAACCACGTCTTCGCCAAATCCAACGGCGAGGTCAACGCCGCCTGGATGCCGAAGGACGAGTCCAACCCCTATTTCACCTACGATCCCTCCAAGTGCATCGTCTGCTCGCGCTGCGTCCGCGCCTGCGAGGAGGTGCAAGGCACCTTCGCGTTGACGATCTCCGGCCGCGGCTTCGACAGCCGCGTTTCGCCCGGCATGAGCGAGAGCTTCCTCGGCTCCGAATGCGTTTCCTGCGGCGCCTGCGTGCAGGCCTGCCCGACCGCGACGCTGACGGAAAAGTCGGTGATCGAGATCGGCCAGCCCGAGCACTCCGTCGTCACCACCTGCGCCTATTGCGGCGTCGGCTGCGCCTTCAAGGCCGAGATGCGCGGCGAGGAAGTCGTGCGCATGGTGCCGTACAAGGACGGCAAGGCCAATCGCGGCCATTCCTGCGTCAAGGGCCGCTTCGCCTGGGGCTACACCAACCACAAGGAACGCATCCTCAATCCGATGATCCGTGAGCGGATCGAGGATCCCTGGCGCGAAGTCTCCTGGGACGAGGCGTTCTCCTTTGCCGCCGCGAAAATGCGCGGCATCCAGAAGAAGTACGGCCGTGACGCCATCGGCGGCATCACCTCGTCCCGCTGCACCAACGAAGAGACCTATCTGGTGCAGAAGCTGATCCGCGCCGGCTTCGGCAACAACAATGTCGACACCTGCGCCCGCGTCTGCCACTCCCCGACCGGCTATGGCCTGTCGCAGACCTTCGGCACGTCGGCCGGCACGCAGGACTTCGACTCCGTGGAAGACACCGACGTCGCCGTGATCATCGGCGCCAATCCGGCCTCGGCTCACCCCGTGTTCGCCTCGCGCCTGAAGAAGCGACTGCGCCAGGGCGCCAAGCTGATCGTGATCGATCCGCGCCGGACCGAGATGGTGGAATCGCCGCACGTCAAGGCGCTGCACCTGCCGCTGATGCCCGGCACCAACGTCGCCGTCGTCACCGCGCTGGCGCATGTCATCGTCACCGAGGGCCTCGTCAACGAGGCCTTCGTGCGTGAGCGCTGCGACTGGACCGAGTTCGAGGAATGGGCGACCTTCGTCGCGCAACCGAAGCACAGCCCGGAAGCCACCGCCATCCTGACCGGCGTCGATCCGAAGGACCTGCGCGAAGCGGCCCGCATCTACGCCACCGGCGGCAACGGCGCGATCTATTACGGCCTCGGCGTCACCGAGCACAGCCAGGGTTCGACCACCGTGATCGCGATCGCCAATCTCGCGATGGCGACCGGCAATATCGGCCGCCCCGGCGTTGGCGTGAACCCGCTGCGCGGCCAGAACAACGTGCAGGGCTCCTGCGACATGGGCTCGTTCCCGCACGAACTGCCCGGCTATCGCCACATCTCGGGCGATGCCGTGCGCGACCAGTTCGAAGCGCTGTGGAACGTCAAGCTCAACCCGGAGCCGGGCCTGCGCATTCCCAACATGTTCGATGCCGCGATCGAAGGTTCGTTCATGGGCATCTACGTGCAGGGTGAGGACATCCTGCAATCCGATCCGAATACCAAGCATGTGGTCGCCGCGCTGTCGGCGATGGAGTGCGTCATCGTCCACGACCTCTTCCTGAACGAGACCGCGAACTACGCCCACGTCTTCCTGCCCGGCTCGAGCTTCCTCGAGAAGGACGGCACCTTCACCAACGCCGAGCGCCGTATCCAGCGCGTCCGCAAGGTGATGTCGCCCAAGAACGGCATGGCCGACTGGGAGGTCACCATCGCCCTCGCCAAGGCGATGGGCTTCGAGATGAACTACAGCCACCCGTCCGAGATCATGGACGAGATCGCGGCGCTGACGCCGACCTTCACCGGTGTCTCCTACGCCAAGCTCGACGAGCTCGGCTCGGTGCAGTGGCCCTGCAACGAGAAGGCGCCCGAGGGCACGCCGGTGATGCATATCGGCGGCTTCGTCCGCGGCAAGGGCAAGTTCATCGTCACCGAATATGTCGCGACCGACGAGCGCACCGGCCCCCGCTTCCCGCTGCTGCTCACCACGGGCCGCATCCTCAGCCAGTACAATGTCGGCGCGCAGACGAGGCGCACCGAGAACGTGGTCTGGCATGCCGAGGATCGCCTGGAGATCCATCCGCATGATGCCGAGCAGCGCGGCGTGCGCGACGGCGACTGGGTGCGGCTGACGAGCCGCGCGGGCGAGACCACGCTACGCGCGGAGATCACCGACCGCGTGTCGCCGGGCGTCGTCTACACCACCTTCCACCATCCTGACACGCAGGCCAACGTCATCACGACCGACTATTCGGACTGGGCGACCAACTGCCCCGAATACAAGGTCACGGCGGTGCAGATCTCGCCGTCGAACGGCCCGTCCGACTGGCAGAAGTCCTATGACGAGCAGGCGCGGCATTCCCGCCGCATCGCGCCGGCCGAGGCCGCGGAGTAACGGCATGCACGTGCCGGTCCAGGCCATCGACCGCGAGATCTGGCGCGACGGCGTCGCGTCCGAAGGGGCGCGGCTGATCCCGGAGGAGACGCCGCTGGCGCTGACCTATAATGGCGGCACCTACGCCGTCATGATGGGAACGCCGCAGAACCTGGAAGATTTCGCGGTTGGCTTCAGCCTGGATGAAGGCATCATCAAGTCGGTCGACGACATCAAGTCGCTCGACGTCGTCCGTCTCGACGACGGCATCGAGTTGCGCATGTGGCTGGCCTCGGAAGATGCCGCGCGCATCAGCGAGCGGCGTCGGCACATCGCCGGCCCGACCGGTTGCGGCATTTGCGGCATCGACTCCATCGCGGAGGCCGTGCGCCCCGCCGCCGTCGTGCCGCAGGGAACCAGCTTCACGCCGCAGCAGATCATGGCCGCGATGCAGGCGATCGCGCCCCTGCAAGCGATCAACATGCAGACCCGCGCGGTCCATGCCGCCGCCTTCTGGTCGCCGGCGAACGGGATCGTCGCCCTGCGCGAGGACGTCGGCCGCCACAACGCGCTCGACAAGCTCGCAGGCTCCCTGGCACGCAGCCGCACCGACGCGAGCGCGGGCATGGTGCTGCTGACGAGCCGGGTCTCGGTCGAGATGGTGCAGAAGACCGCCGCCATCGGTGCGCCCGTGCTGGTCGCGGTCTCCGCCCCCACCGCGCTCGCGGTCCGCACCGCGGAGGCCGCCGGAATCACGCTGATTGCGATTGCCCGCAGCGACGGGTTTGAAGTGTTCACGCACCAGAGCCGCGTGTCGGCTCATCGTGCCCAGGAGATCATCAATGTCGTCGCCTGACCGCCTCGTCTACATGGCCAACCAGATCGGCATGTTCTTCCGCAGCCAGGGCCACGACAAGGCCGTGCCGGGGATTGCCGACCACATCAAGAAGTTCTGGGACCCCCGGATGAAGCGCGCGATCTTCGCCCATCTCGACGCGGGCGGCGCGGGGCTGGAGCCGAACGTGCGCGAGGCCCTCACCTCGCTGAAGCAGACGACGTCCCTTCCAGCAGCGCCGTAAATACGCGCCTTACCTCGCCCTGGGTTTCCTTCACGCGCGCTTCCAGCGACGAGAAGTCGGGCGCATCGCCGGCGCGCGCCATCACGCGCTGAAGGTCGGTGCCCGCGGTGTCAGGCTTGAAACCGTCGCTGACGCAGAGCCGCAGGATCTGCGTCAAGTCGTGATAGAGCCGCGCCGCAGCGCGAAGAATCTCCGCCTCCGAATGCGGCAGCGCGCCGAGCCTGGCGGCGTTGTCCAGCACTTGAAGGGTGCTGACGTCCAGGATCTCCGGCTTGTCGTGGGCGTGCACGAGCTGGAGATATTGCGCGATGAAGTCGATATCGACCATGCCGCCGGCGGCATATTTGAGATCCCAATGGTCGCTGTCGCCCTTCTCCTGCGCGATCGCGCGCCGCATGTCGGCGACGTCGTTGGCAATGATCGCGCGGTCGCGGCGGCGGGTCAGGACATCGCGGATGATGCGCTCGATCCGCTCGCGGAACTCATCCGAGGCCGACACCACGCGGGCCCGGGTCAGGGCCATGTGCTCCCAGGTCCAGGCCTCGTTGGCCTGGTAGTCCGCGAATGAGACGAGGCTCGAGGCCACAGGACCGGCGCGTCCCGACGGACGCAGCCGCATGTCGATCTCGTAGAGCACGCCGTAATTGGTGCGCGTCGTGAAGGCGCTGATCAGGCGCTGGGTGAAGCGCGCGAAGTAGTGGGCGCCCTGCAGCGATTTCGGCCCGTCGGAGTCCGGATTGTCGCTGTCGAAATCGTAGAGCAGGATCAGGTCGAGATCGGACGACGCCGTCATCTCGCGGCTGCCGAGCCGGCCCATCGCGATGATCGCGGTCTGCTGGTCCTTGATACGCCCGTGCTGGGCGGCGAAGCGTTCGGCGACGAGATCGTGCACGGTGTGGACGGTGCCTTCGGCGACATCGGCGAAAGCCGTGCTCGCCTGCTGCGCCGAGACAGTTCCGGAGAGAATGCGCGTGCCGATCAGGAACAGGCTCTCCTGCCCGAACAGGCGGAGGCGATCGAGAAATTCCTCATAGGAATCGGCGTCGCGCACCGTCGCGGCCAATCGCGCCGACAATTCCTGCTTGTCCGGCATCGCGCCGAAGAATCTCGGATCGATCAGCCCGTCCATGAGCTGCGGCTTGCGCGCCAGCATCTCGCCGAGCCGGGGCGCCGCGCCCAGCACCAGCGCCACGAGCGCGACGAGATCGCGGTTCTGGCCGAGCAGCGTGATCAGCCGGCCGCCGAGCTGGAGCGCCCCAAGGAATTGATCGAACGCCACGACGGCGCGATCCGGCTCCTCGGCACGCGCGAGGCCGTCGATCAGCGCCGGCACGAACTCGACGAAAGCGCTTCGGGTCTGGTCGTTGCGGAACACGCGGTAGTCGCCGGTGATCCAGTCGCGGATGGTCTGCGCGAGTGCGGCCGGCTTCTTGAAGCCGAGCGTCGTCAGATATTGCAGCAGGCGCGGATCGTCGGGGCCTGCACCGTAGTCGAGCGCCGGCAGTTCTGCCGTGCCGGTCGGGTCATCGCCCTCGAACAGTTTTTCGTAGTGTCCCTGCACGATCTGGAGCTGCCGCAACAGGTCACGCGCAAAGGCCTCGCGATCCGGATAGCCGAAGAAGCGCGCAAAGCGCTCGACCGCCTCCTTGTCCTCGGGCAACGCATGGGTCTGCTCGTCGGCGATCATCTGGAGACGGTGCTCGACGCGGCGCAGGAATTCATACGCCGTGGTCAGCTCGTCGCGCGCCGCAGAGGTGATCCAGTTGCTGGAGGCGAGAATATCGAGCGCGGCGAGCGTCGGCCGCACCCGCAACTCGGGATGGCGGCCGCCGGCGATGAGCTGCTGCGTCTGCGCGAAAAATTCGATCTCGCGAATGCCGCCACGCCCGACCTTGACGTTGTGCCCCTCCACCGCGATCTCGCTCTGGCCGCGATAGGTCTGCATCTGCCGCTTCATGTCGTGGACGTCGGCAAGCGCGGCGAAGTCGAGATGCTTGCGCCAGACGAAGGGCGCGATCTCCGCGAGCAGCGCCTCGCCCGCTTTGGCATCGCCGGCGCAGGCGCGCGCCTTGATCATCGCGGCGCGCTCCCAGGTGCGCCCCTCCCGCTCGTAATAGTTCAGCGCGGCGTCGCGCGAGATCGCCACCTGCGTCGAGGACGGATCGGGACGCAGCCGCAGGTCGACGCGGAAGACGTAGCCGTCATAGGTGCGCTGCTGGAGAATGCGCGCCATGCCCTGCGTCACCCGCACGAAGAACGGCTGCGGCTCGATATCGGGCGCGAGCGTCGTGGCCTCGGGATCGAAGAACACGATGAGGTCGATGTCGCTGGAATAGTTCAGCTCGCCCGCCCCCATCTTGCCCATCGCGAGCACGATCAGGCCGCAGCCCTGTTCCGGAGCTTCGGGATCGGGCGGCAGGATCTTTCCGCGTGCGGCTTCCTGCCGCAGCTGGTACTGCAGCGCCGCCTGCACCGAGGACACCGCGACATCGGTCAGCGCCGCCGTCACCCGCATCACCGGCCAGACGCCGCCGATATCGCACAGCGCGGTAAGAAGTGCCGCTTCCGCCTTCATCCTGCGAAGCCGCCGCATCACCTCGGCTTCATCGGTCGCCACGAGGACCGCGTCCCTCGCCTCGGCGATGAGCGTGGCCAGATGCGCGTCCGGATCGCATTCGAGCAGCCGGATCAGGCGCGGCACATCGGCGCGCACCAGATCGAACAGATAGGGCGAGAACTCCGCGATGCCGGCCAGAATATCCCGCGCGAAGGGATGAACCAGCAGGGCGTCGAGACGGGCCAATTGCGCCGGCTCGAGTTCGGCCAGCCAATCTTCAAAACGTCGTTCTTCAGTTGCGGAAGCGGCAATATGGGGAGCCTCCGCGAAGCGTGCGGCGAGGCTCTCACCAGTCTTGTCCGCGTTTCCCGGCGCGGAGTGGTTCATGCCACCTTCTGTGGCACATCCGGTATTGGCGGAGCAACCCTGTCGCCCGCGCGGGCCGGCAGCACCAGCGTGGCAACGAGCCCCGGATGGGCATCACCCAGCCGCAATTCGCCGCCATGAAGCGTGGCAACCGCGGACGCGAGGCTGAGGCCAAGGCCCGAGCCCGGCAGCGTGCGGCTGGCTTCCAGACGCACGAATCGCTCGATGGCATGCTTGCGATCGGCTTCGGGGATGCCGGGTCCGCGATCGGTGACGCTGAGCAGTACGTGATCGCCGTCGCGCTTCGCCTCGATCGTGATCTGCTTCGTGTCCATGCTGACCACGGTTCCGCCCGTCTGCGTGACAGGCTTGCCGTATTTGATCGCGTTCTCGACGAGATTGGCGAGCGCCTGGCTGATCAGCTCGCGATTGGCGTGAACCGGGGTCGGCTCGGCCTTGACCTTGAGCGTCATTCCGTCATCCTCGGCCAGCGGCTCGTAGAGCTCGTGGATGCCGCCCGCGACGTCGGCGGCATCGAAATCGTCCATGTTACCGCGCGCCTGCCCGGACTCGGCGCGCGCGATCATCAGCAGCGCGTTGAAGGTGCGGATCAGCCCGTCGGATTCCTCGATGGTCCGCTCCAGGGCAGCGCGATAATCGGCCTCGCAGCCCGATCTCGCCAGCGCCTCCTCGGCGCGGTTGCGCAAGCGCGTCAGCGGCGTCTTGAGGTCGTGGGCGATGTTGTCGGAGACCTCCTTCAGCCCCGCCATCAGCGCCTCGATCCGCTCCAGCATGGCGTTGAGGTTTTCGGCGAGACGATCGAGCTCATCGCCGCTGCGCCCGACCGGCAGACGCTCGCTGAGATCGCCGGTCATGATGCGATGCGCCGTGCCGCTCATCGCATCGATGCGCGTGAGCACGCGCCGCGCCACGAAGATGCCGCCGCCGAGACCCAGCACGAAGACGATCAGGATCGACCATTGCGCGGCCTTGGCGACGATGCCGAACAGCCGCCGCCGCTCGTCGAGGTCGCGGCCGATCAGGAGACGGAAACCGTTTTCGAGTTCGGTGACGCGCACCAGCGCGCGATGGTTGCGTTCGTCCGTGTCCTCGATCCGCCTGTAGGCCGTCTCCGACCAGCCGCGCGTCGCCATCACGCCGGGCGCCAGCGAGCCGACATTGCCAGCAATCGCCTGCCCGGTCGGCGTGGTCACGAGATAGAGGTTGGCGCCCGGACGCAGCGCGCGATACTCGATCGTCCGCACGAGGCCGACCAGGCCACGACGGTCGTAGATCTCGCTGATCTCCGAGGTCTCGGCATTCACCGTCTGCGTGATTTCCTCGGTGATCAGCCGCCGCGTATTCCAGGCGAAATAGCCGAGCAGCGAGGCCGCGAAAATCGCAAACAAAAACAGGTAGACCAGCGTCAGCCGGAACGCCGTGGTGCGGACGAGTTTACCGAATGCCGTCACGGATCATGTACCCGGCGCCGCGGATCGTATGCAGCAGCGGCCGCTCGAAACCCTTGTCGATCTTGGAGCGCAGCCGCGAAATGTGCACGTCGATCACGTTGGTCTGCGGATCGAAATGATAGTCCCAGACGTTCTCCAGCAGCATGGTGCGCGTCACCACCTGGCCGGCATGCTTCATGAGGTATTCGAGCAGGCGGAATTCGCGCGGCTGCAGCGTCAGCTCGTCCTTGCCGCGGGCGACGCGATGGGACAGCCGGTCGAGCTCGAGATCGCCGACGCGGTAGAGCGTGTCCTCGGCAGGTCCCCCGCGGCGGCGCGACAGCACCTCGACCCGGGCCAGCAGCTCGGCGAAGGAATAGGGTTTCGGCAGATAGTCGTCGCCGCCGGCGCGCAGGCCCTTGATGCGGTCGTCGACCTGTCCGAGCGCGGAGAGAATCAGCACCGGCGTCGATTCGCCCTTGTCGCGCAGCGCGCCGATCAGCGACAGGCCGTCGCGCTTGGGCAGCATGCGGTCGACCACCAGCACGTCGTAATCACCGTTCTCGGCCATGGCGAGGCCTTCCTCGCCGTCGGCGGCGTGGTCGGCGATGTGTCCGACTTCGCGAAATGCCTTCACGAGGTAGTCGGCGGATTCGCGGTCGTCTTCGATGATGAGGAGGCGCATCGTGCGTTCGGCGGCGGTCAAGGGGGTCAACCTTCTCTGAACATGGCGCGAGCGGCAATCGCATGCAAGCCAAGCGAACGGGACTTGGGTAGGCAAAAAGGCGGGCGGTGAAGCTGGGGGGACCTCACCGCCCTAGGCCTTCCGACGGAGGGGGGCGTATTTCCACCGGAAGGTAGACTGGGGAAGCGAGCCTTGCGCTGCTTCCCCGAGGGACGTCGGCGGCGGGGGCGACTGATGCCGGCGACATCCCTCATCTCGTAGGCCTCCTGAAGGCGTCAGCCTTTGGCGATGGGCACGGCGACGAAGCGCGACTGGCCGCCGCTCTTCACGCGCATCAGGACGCTGTTCTTGTTGTCGGTCCGCGCCGTGCTGATGGCGTCGCGGACTTCGCCGGCGGTGCTCACGCTCTTGCCGCCGACTTCGAGGATCACGTCGCCCTCCTTGAAGCCGCGTTCGGCCGCGGCGCTCTTCGGATCGACCTGGGTGACGACGACGCCTTCCTTGCCGGCGCCGGCCACGGAGTCGGCGGGCGCGACGGTCATGCCGAGCTTGGGCACGTCGGTACCGCGGCTCGCACCCTTGCCGCTATCCTTGTCGGTGTCGGCCTTGGCCTCGACCGTGTTCGGGAGCTGGCCGAGGGTGAGGTTCACGACCTTGTCCTGGCCCTTGTGCAGCACGTTGAGCTTCACGGTCGCGCCGGGCGCCATGCCGCCGATGGTGCGCGCGAGCTCGCGGGCATCCTTGACGGATTCACCGTTGACCGACGTGATGACGTCACCGGACTCGATGCCGGCCTTCGCCGCCGGACCGTTCGCCTGCGGCTCCGCCACCAGCGCGCCTTCGGCCTTCTTCATGCCGAGGCTGTCGGCGATGTCGGACGTGACGGGCTGGATCTGCACGCCGATCCAGCCGCGGCTGACCGAGCCCTTGTCCTTGAGCTGGGCCACCACGCTCTTCACGGTGCTGGCAGGGATCGAGAACGCGATGCCGACGCTGCCGCCGGAAGGCGAATAGATCGCCGTGTTGACGCCCATCACCTCCCCGTTGGTGTCGAAGGCGGGACCGCCCGAATTGCCCTTGTTCACGGGCGCATCGATCTGGATGAAATCGTCATACGGACCGTTGCCGATGTCGCGGCCGCTGGCCGAGACGATGCCCGCGGTGACGGTGCCGCCGAGGCCGAAGGGATTACCGACCGCGAGCACCCAGTCGCCGATCCGCGGCTTGCTGTCGGCGAGCTTGGCGAACGGGAAGTTCGAGCCACCCTCGACCTTGATGAGGGCAAGGTCGGTGCGCTGGTCGGTGCCGATCACCTTGGCGGTATAGGTCTTGCCGTCGTCGGTCGTGACCTCGACCTTGTCGGCACCGTCGACCACGTGATTGTTGGTCACGGCAAAACCGTCGGCCGAGATGAAGAAGCCGGAGCCCTGGCCCTGCACGACGCGGCCGCGGCCACCGCCCTTCAGACCCGGAACTCCGTCCGGACCGCCGAAGCGGCGGAAGAAGCGCTCCATCGGCGAGCCCGGCTGGAACGGCGACTGCGCGTCGTCGCCGTCATCGTTGCTCGCGGTCTTCTCCTTGATGTTGACCTTGACCGAGATCACCGACGGCTTCACGCGCTCGACGATGTCGGCAAAGCCGACCGGACGCTCAACCTTCCGGACCTCGTTGTTGACCTGCGCATGCGCCGGGCTCGAGAACAGGTCGCTCGGCGAGGTCGACGGGCTGAAGCCGTGGACGGCAATGCCGAGGCCGGCGACGACCGAGGCCATCAGCGCGATCCTGCGCGCGGAGAAAACCGACCGGCGGGGCTGCCGGTAGGACGGAAGGTTCGTGAGGTCGGGACGGTCAGTCATGCATGAATCTCCAGGGCCGCTGAATTCTTTTGGTGCCGGGGCGGCACCTTACGAACCTGAAGATGGGGGCTCCCGCCTTACCGTGCGCTGGCGGCGGGGTTAAACTTTTGTAATGAAGGCCGGCGCGAATGCGGCAGTTTAGCGCAGGCGGAAAATCGTGATCTGGCAGGAACTTAGTCGAGTTCCTCGGACCGGCGCCCAACCCCGTTTTTTGGTTCCCTCAGCCCGCGCGGACACTGACGATGAATTCGTCGACTTCCCGCTTCAGGGTTGCGGCCTGCTGCGACAGATCGACGGCGGAATCGCGCGCCTCGGCCGCCATGCGTCCGGTCTCGGCCGAGGTCGAGGTGATCTGGACGATGTGATTGGAAACGTCGAGTGTTCCGTGTGCGGCGTCCTGCGCGCTGCGGGTGATGTCCTGCGTCGCGTTGCGTTGCTGGGCGGTGTCGACCTCGATGCCGGACATGATCGACGAGATTTCCGACAGCGTCCGGGAGATGCCATCGATCGCGCCGCGGGTCTCCGCGGTGATGCCCTGGATGCTGGCGACGTGCGACGTGATCTCTTCGGTGGCTTTGCTGGTCTGATGGGCGAGGCTCTTCACTTCGGAGGCGACCACGGCAAATCCCTTGCCGGCGTCGCCAGCCCGCGCCGCCTCGATGGTGGCGTTGAGCGCCAACAGGTTGGTCTGCGATGCGATCGCCTGCACGAGCTGCACAACCTCGCCGATCTTGTCGGCGGCATCCGACAGCGTGTGGATGGTATCGCGGCTCTTCTCGGCTTGCGTCGCTGCGCCCTCGGCGCGCTGGGTGGCATCCGTGACGCGGCGGCTGATCGTGCCGATCGAATTCGTCATCGCCTCGGCGGAACCCGCGACCGTCTGGACGCTGGCGCTGGCCTGGCTCGCCGCGCTCGCGACCGCATTGGCCTTGGTGCTGGTGTCGTTGGCCGTCCGCGACAAGGTTTCCGCGTTGCTCTTCAGATGCACGGCCGAGGACGCCACGCTGTCGACGACGCTGGCGACGAGATCGTTGAAACGCTTGATGCGTGTGTCCAGGAATTTCGACCGCTCGGCCTGATACTGCGCCTCGTGGAGCTGCTGCTCGGTCAGGCGCCGCCGCTCCAATCCGTTGGTCTTGAACACCTCCAGCGCGCCGGCGAGCAGGCCGATCTCGTTGGTGCCGCCGAGGCCCGGAACTGATGTCTCGAACTTCTGATCGGCGACCTCGCGCATGGCATGCACGATCGCGGCCAGCGGACTGAGGATGCCGTTACGCACGGCGAACCAGGTGGTGAGGCAGATCGCGACGGCGACCACCGCGATCACACCGCAGGCGATCAGGAACCAGGAGAATGCCGTCTGCGCCTGCTGGTAGATCAGCATCGCGTGGTCGCGCGCCGGGCCGCTCAGCGCGGCGAAGTCCGACGACAGGCTGGTGATCTCGTTGTTGAGATAGAGCACCGCGACGAATCCGGTACCGCCGCCGATGCCCAGCAGGAACAATAATGCAGCGACGACGGCGCCGACCAGGAAGCGGATCGTGAGATTGCTGTTCGTGAACATCGCTGAGGACTCAAAAGTCTGGAATCGAATTGCGCGACAAGCTTCCAGACAAAAGTCAACAGAGCATGAAATACGCTGCGCCCGGCAGCCTACGTATCATTACGTAGGCTAGGACGATTTGGCTTCGTCCGACATCAGCGCTGCGAGCCGCGCCTCTTCCTCGGGCGTGAGCGGCGGAGCGGGTACGTCTGCACCACTTCGCGCGCGCCGGCGGATTTGCAGCCACAGCGCCAGGCCGCCGCCGATCAACAGCAGCGGCGCGAGCAGCCACAACAGCATGGTCTGCCGCTCGAAGCGCGGCTTGAGCAGCACGAACTCGCCATAGCGCGCGACCAGGAAGTCGAGCACCTGCGAATTGCTGTCTCCGGCCGCGATCCGTTCGCGCACCAGCAGCCGCAAATCGCGCGCCAGCGGCGCATCGGAATCGTCGATCGACTGGTTCTGGCAGACCATGCAGCGCAGCTCGCGCGACAGCTCGCGCGCGCGCGACTCCTTCACCGGATCCGACATGATCTCGTCGGGCTGCACGGCGTGCACCGCGGGCAAAGCCAGCAGCATCAGCGCGACAATCGTGGCCATCATCCGCCGCATCGGATCATTCCGCCGGCTGGAGGCGTTGCTTGGCCCGCGCGGGCTTCGGCGCGCCGACGCGCAGACGCCGGTCGGACAGCGACAGCATGCCGCCGAACGCCATGAGCACCGGTCCCCACCAGATCAACAGCACCAGCGGCTTGTGATAGATGCGCACCGCAATGCCGCCCTCGGCGGTGGCGTCGCCGAGCGAAACGTAGAGCTGGCTTGCGCCGCGCGTCAGCAGCGCGGCCTCGGTGGTCGAGGACCCCCGCGTGGTGAAGCTGCGCTTGGACGGCGTCATGACGCTGACCTTCTCGCCGTCGCGGCTGACGTTGAACTCGGCGATCATCTCGCGGAAGTTCGGGCCCTGGCGCGAAAACAGCCCGTCGAGCTTGAGGTCGTAGCCGGCGACATGGGCGACGTCGTTCTGCTTCATGGTCGCGATGTATTCGCTGTTCCAGGTGGTCTCGCAGACGATCCCGATCAGGGCGACGCCGAGCCCGGCATGCGCGAACGCCGCGCCCCAGGCCGAGCGCGGCAGGCCGCGGGCCCGGTGCAGCGTCGTTGCGAACCGCAGGCGGAACAACCCGGTCCGTTCGGCCAGATCCGTCACCGCACCCGCGATGACGAAGACTCCAAGCCCAATTGCCAATGGCGCGAGCGTGCTGCCCCCGCTCGCCCAGCCCCAGACAATGGCGACCGCGACGAGCCCGGCAACGCCGGCCGCGAGCAAGCGCTGGGTCACGCCGAGCAGATCGCCGCGCTTCCACGCCAGCATCGGCCCCAACGGCACCGCGAGCAGCAGTAGCGCGAATAGCGGGGCGAAGGTGAGATTGTAGAACGGCGCGCCGACCGAAATCTTGAGGTCGAGCGCTTCCATCGCCAGCGGATAGAGCGTGCCGAACAGCACGACTGCGCAGGCCACGCTGAGCAGCAGGTTGTTCAAGACCAGCGCCCCCTCGCGCGAGATCGGCGCGAACAGGCCGCCCTGCTTCAGCGAGGTCGCGCGCCCTGCGAACAGCGACAGGCTGCCGCCGATGAACAGGCAGAGGATCAGCAGGATGAACACGCCGCGCGTCGGATCGGTGGCGAAGGCGTGCACCGAGGTGATGACGCCCGAGCGCACCAGGAAGGTGCCGAGCAGCGACAGCGAGAAGGTCAGGATCGACAGAAGGATGGTCCAGACCTTCAGCGCGTTGCGCTTCTCCATCACCAGCGCCGAGTGCAACAGCGCCGTTCCGGCAAGCCACGGCATCAGCGAAGCGTTCTCGACCGGATCCCAGAACCACCAGCCGCCCCAGCCGAGCTCGTAATAGGCCCAGTAAGAGCCCATGGCGATGCCGAGCGTCAGGAAGATCCAGGCCACCAGCGTCCACGGCCGCACCCAGCGCGCCCAGGCCGCGTCGATCCGCCCCTCCAGCAGCGCCGCGATCGCGAAGGAGAACGAGATCGAGAAGCCGACATAGCCGAGATAGAGCATCGGCGGATGCACGGCGAGGCCGATGTCCTGGAGCACCGGATTGAGATCGCGCCCCTCGATCGGCGGATTGGCAATGCGCAGGAACGGATTCGAGGTCACCAGGATGAAGAGATAGAACGCACTGGCGATCCAGGCCTGCACGGCCAGCACATGCGCGCGCAGCGACAGCGGCAGATTGTTGCCGAAAGCGGCGACCAATCCGCCGAACAGCGCCAGGATCGACACCCACAACAGCATCGAGCCTTCATGGTTTCCCCAGACGCCGGTGATCTTGTAGAGCAGCGGCTTCATCGAATGGGAATTCTCGTAGACGTTGGCGACCGAGAAATCCGAGTCCACGTGCAGCATCACGAGCGCGATGAACGACGCACCGACGAACAGCAGCTGCGCCAGCGCGGTGGAGCGCGACACGTTCATCAGCGCGTCATCGCGCAAGCGCGCGCCGATCAGCGGCACGATGGACTGGATCAGCGCCAGCGCGAGCGCCAGCACCAGCGCGTAATGTCCTGACTCCGCGATCACCGCACAGCTCCCTGCGGATTGCCCTGCGCGGTCGTGGCCGCAGGCTTGACGCCACCGGAAGCCTGGGCGCCGTAATCATCCTTCCAGTGGCCCTGCTTCTTCAGGGCATCGGCGACGTCCTTGGGCATGTAGGTCTCGTCGTGCTTGGCAAGCACCGTGTCGGCCTTGAACACGCCGTTGGCATCGAGCGCGCCTTCGGCAACAACGCCCTGCCCTTCACGGAACAGGTCGGGCAGGATCCCCTTGTAGGCGACCGGGAGCTTTGCACCGCCGTCGGCGACTTCGAAGGTCACAGCGAGATTATCTCCGCGCTGGAGCGAGCCGGGCTGCACCAGGCCGCCGAGGCGAAACCGCTTGCCGGGCTCGACGTGCTTTTCGGCGACCATCGTTGGCGTCGAGAAGAACACGATGGAGTCGCGCAGCGCGTTGAGCACGAGCGCGGCCGCAAGCGCGAGCACTGCGAGGGAGCCGCCGATGATGGTCATACGTCGCTGCTTACGCGTCATGGCGTATCCGTTCTCCGCCGTCTCGCCCCAGGATCGTCATCCGTCGACCCCGAGCGTCTTGAGGCCTTCGTTGAGCTGTCGCAGCCGCGCGGCATCGTTGGCGACCGCCTGGCGGGCATCGCTCGATGCGCCCACCGCCTTGTCGCGATCGCCCATCACGAGATAGGCGCGCACCAGACGCAACCAACCCTCGACGTCGTCGCCGTTCTGCTTGAGGCGTGTGGCCAGGCGCTCGACCATGCCGCGAACCATCGCGTTGCGATCGCCCTCGTTCATGTCCTTGGACGCTGCGATCGTCTCGTCCGACAGCGCCGGCATCGTCGCGCCACCGCCGCCGACCCGCGCGAGCGAGGTCTGCACGAGCGCACGCCACGGCGCATCCGCCGGCGCTTTCGCCAGCAGCGTGCGCCAGATATTGGCGGCATCGTCCTTGCGGCCGTCCTGCTCGGCGGCAAGACCGAGGAAATAGTTCGCCTTGGGATCGTCGGCGTTCAGTGCGTGCGCGCGCTCGAATTCGGTCTTGGCCTCGGCAGTCACCACGCCGCTGGCGGCGGCCGCGATCGCCTCGCCGAGATCGGACCGGCGCTCCGCGCTCTCGCCATTGTAGGTGAGCGAGTTCCGATAGGCGCGCACCGCATCGTCGAAGCGGCCGAGCCGCTCCAGCACCGGCGCGAGCACGTTCCAGCCGCGTCCATCGGTGGGATTCTTTTCCAGATGTTGCTCGACCTGCACGACGAGGGTCTCGAGCGACCGCGCCATGCCGGACCCGGAGCCCTGCTCCCGCTGCGCCAGCGGAAAGTCGCGCAGCATCGGCGAGCCGAGCGGCATGTAGACGCCGACCGCAACCAGCGGCAGGCCGACGAGCGCCAGCACGGCCGCCGCGCGGCGCCATTTGAGGCTCGATTGCGGCTCCGATGCCGCCTCGCTCCCGGCTGCGGCAAGCAGCCTGCGGCTGATCTCGACACGTGCGGCCTCGGCCTCGGGTGCGGCGATCAGTCCTGCGGCGAGATCACGCTCGATCTCGGCCAGCTGGTCCTTGTAGACCGCGACCTCGCTGCCCTGATTTTGGCGGCCCTGGTCTTGCGCGCGTCCGCTGCGGCCGAGCGGCAGAAGCACGGCGAAAATCGCCGCGACCGTCATCAGCGCGAACACGAACCATAGCGTCATCTGGCAAGCTTCCGGCAGCGCGCGAACCGCGCCCATAGGTGGCTTTACACCACGGCCGGACGATGCGGCAATTGACAATTGTCAATTCGGCGCGACCGCACACAGTCCCGAAACGGTGAAAATCCAACGACTTAGCGGATCTCGAAGTCGGCGCTTTGCGCCGCGTCCTCGCCGTGCCCGTTGAAGGCCCTCAGGAAGTATGTTCCCGGCTCGATTGCGTCAGGCAATCTGATGCGCAACGCCCCGACGGGAACGGGCGATGCAACCCTGGTGACGGTCTCGGGCAGCTGCCGGCCGCTTGACTTCTCGATCAGCACCACCTTCGCGCCAACCATCAGCCTTTGATACTTGGCAACAATGACGCGGTTTTCAATTTCGATGGAGCTGATAAGGGGTTTCATGCGCCCACAGATAGAAATTCCAAAAACTTGCACGGCGACCGTAGGGCCGGCCACCGGCACCGTCAACCTCAAATTGTGATCACAAAATAATGCGCTTGATCAGCTCGCGCGCGACGATTTGCGCTCGCCCGTGGCCGCGTTCTCCGCGGCGCGGCTCATCAGCGACGCGTAATCATCGCCGAACAGCACCTGGCAGAAGCGGATCGCGGCCTGTACCTGCTGCTGCCGATACGTGCGGACCTTGTGATCGGCGGCGCGCAGCGACTGCACCAACTGCTCGGTCGACCGTTCGACATATTGCTGGAGATCGGAATAGGTGCGCAGCGTCACTTCGTTGATCGCAAGCTCGCTCGCGTAGTTGCGGCAGGTCGCGACGAAATCGATCAGCGCCACGGTTTCCTCGACCTCGGTGCTGTCGATCCGCGCGCCCGGGGGAATGTCCTTCTCGGGACGCTGGCGCAGGATGCGGCGAACGCGGCCGGGAACGCTGTCGATCTCCGATTGCAGCGCGTTGGAGATGTCGGCCCGGATCGAGGTCAGCTGCTTGCCCCAGGCGGAATCGTTGCGCAGATCGAGCTCCGTGCGAAGTCCGCGCACGCCGTCATGCAGCGCCTTGAGATTGTCGGCGACGTTCTCGAAATGGCCGCGCTTGATGTCCATGCGCAGCGCCGCGGCGACGCAGGACAAATCGTGCAGGGCAATCGTGACGGCCACACCGTAGGGCGTCGCCGCAACGCGGATCTCGTCGTCGGAGGCGGCAATCTTGATGGCGAGGCGGATGATCTGCCACCGCGCGGTCATCCGCTGCACGACGATCGACAGCGCGAAGGGCAGCATCTGCGGCGTCTGGAGCACGGGAATGTTGAGCGTGGCCGTCACCGATGCGATCTGGGCATCGCCGAAGGTACGCAGGAAGCGCGGCAGCTTCTCGTTCACCGTAGCGATGGCTTCCCGGACCTGGAGCACCGCTCCGATCGAATACAGGTCCTCGATCACGTTAGGCGGGCCGACGCGGGCGAGCGCGCGCGACTTGTCGCCGCCGCCGGGACCGGTCAGCTCGAAGATGGCGTCCGCGGCCACCGCCTGAAGCTTCGAGGCGAGGGCTTCGACCTGCCCCGCACTGTCCGAAGTCGGCATGCGCGCCAGTGCCGCCTCGAACTCGTTCACCTTGTCCGGGGCGCCGTCGCGGCCGAGCCATTGCCAGATCGGATGCAGCGAGGAGCGGCGGATCTGGCCGACCCGGACCGGGGCGCCCGCCTCGACCAGGAACGGTTCCAGCACCTGGAACAGCAGCCGCGACAGATCGTCCGTGCGCGGCGGCGGAGCCTCGTCGACTTCGGTCTTGCGGACGATCTTGCGCAGCTGCTCGAGCACGAGGGTCGCCACCGCCGTGTCCTGGCCGCGCTCGAGCGCGCGCTCGAACTCCCGCATCAGCAGTGCCTGCGACTGCGGCGGGAGCTGCGCGAGATATTCCCTCAGCCGCTCGATCGATGTCTGGCTCATGCGCCCGGGTAATGCACGGTAAGATGGCGGACGTGGGATTCGTCCTGCGCGATCATAGGTGGGCCCCACTTAAGAAGCCGTTTAGGAAGTTGCTCCGAAATAGCTCCGGTTTCGTCCGGATCGGTGCCCGGCCAGCCAAATAATCTTGCCGGAACAAAGGATTATATTCCGGGAAGGACCAGCACTGCCCGCAAGCCACCGGTCGGGGCGCCACCCAGTGAAAGGCTGCCGCCATAGAGCGCGGCGAGATCGGTGACGATCGACAGGCCGAGCCCCGAGCCGGGCTTGGACTCGTCGAGCCGCTGGCCGCGCCGGGAGACCTGGGCGCGTTCGGCCTCCGACAGGCCCCGGCCGTCGTCATCGACGACGATCCGCAGGCGGGGGCCGGCGCCCGCCTGGTGCGGCGCTTCCACCAGGACCTCAATGAAGACCCGCGAGGCCGCCCATTTGCAGGCATTGTCGACGAGATTGCCGACCATCTCCTCCAGATCCTGCCGCTCGCCGCGAAATTTTGCCGACGGATCGGCCTTGGCCTCGACCATGATGTCGCGATCGCGATGGATCTTCTCCATGGTCCGCCGCAGCGCCTCGATAACGGGCGCAACCTCGGTCACGGTCGCAACGATCGAGACCCGCGCCGCGATGCGTGCGCGCTCCAGATGATGGGCGAGCTGGTCACGCATCACGTCGGCCTGCTCCATCACCTTGGCGGCGAACGGCTCGGTGGCGTGCGAACCGGCCTCGTTCACGATCACCGAGAGCGGCGTCTTGATCGCATGGGCGAGATTGCCGACATGGGTGCGCGCGCGCTCGACGATCTCGCGATTGGCGTCGATCAGCGCGTTGGTCTCGCGCGCCAGCGGCGCGATCTCGACCGGGAATTCACCCTCGAGCCGCTCGGCCCGCCCCGAGCGGATATCGGCGATGGATTCCGAGATGCGCTTGAGCGGCGCCAGACCGAAGCGGACCTGGAATACCGTGGTCAGCAGCAGCACGATGCCAAGCGCAGTGAAGGTGCCGCCGAGATAGTAGTCGAAGCTCCGCGTCTCATCGAAGATCTCGGTGTCGTCGCCGGCGACGCTGACCAGATATTTGCCGTCCGCGCCGAGATCGACGGGGCGTTCGACCATGCGCAGATTCTGCCCCTCGGGCCCGTCGACATAGGCAAGGCGAATGCCGGCAGCCGTGAGCTCGGTGCCCTGCTCCTCCAGCTTCGGCAGCTTCTTGTCCCAGAGCGAGCGCGACGAGCGCACCTCCGGCTTTTCGGTATCGGTCCGCGTGATCTGCCAGTACCAGCCCGACAGCGGCAGCTCGAACAGCGGCTCACCGAGCGACTGGAACTGACGGTCCGGCGGCTCGTCGGGGGTCGCGACCTCGGCGATGAGGGTGCGCAGATAGAGATTGAGGCGGCGGTCGAAGGCGCGCTCGGTGGCGCTCTTGTAGACCGACGACAGCACCACCCCGGTGATGGCCAGGATCACCACGAGCCACGCCGTCGCCGACAGGAACAGGCGGTTGGCAAGCGAGCTAGCGGGCATCGGAAGGGTCCCGGCAGGCGCAGGGTGGCGGGGCGTCGGACGTCATGACCGGACCAAGGCCCCTGTTCGGCCTCCCGTCAAGTCCAGACGCTTCAGGCGCCCGGCGCGGGCGGCGGGGTCAGGAGATAGCCGAGGCCGCGGACGGTCTGGATGATGTCGACGTCGAGCTTCTTGCGGATGCGGCCGACGAAGACCTCGATGGTGTTGGAGTCGCGGTCGAAGTCCTGGTCGTAGAGGTGCTCGACCAGCTCGGTGCGGGACACGACGCGCCCCGAATGGTGCATCAAATAGGCCAGAAGCCGATATTCATGCGAGGTCATCTTCACGGGATTGCCGGAGACGCTGACCCGCCCGGTCCTGGTGTCGAGCGTGACGGGGCCGCAGCTGAGCTCGCTCTGGGCATGGCCGGTCGAACGGCGCAGCAGCGCGCGGATGCGCGCCAGCACCTCCTCCAGATGGAACGGTTTGGGGACGTAATCGTCGGCGCCGGCATCGAACCCCTGGACCTTGTCGCTCCAGCGATCGCGCGCGGTGAGGATGAGGACCGGCATGGTGCGGCCGTTGCGGCGCCAGGCTTCCAGCACCGAGATGCCGTCCTTCTTCGGCAGGCCGATGTCGAGCACGACGGCATCGTAGGGCTCGGTATCGCCGAGATAATGCCCCTCCTCCCCGTCGAAGGCGCGGTCGACGACGTAGCCGGCGTCGGTCAGCGCCTTGGTGAGCTGGCGATTGAGATCGGGGTCGTCCTCAACAACGAGCAGGCGCACGCTTCTCTCCAGAAATAGGCCGCATGAACACTGCTACAGATGAGCAATTCCGGCGTGAACTGAATATGAACGCGGGGAACCGGCCGCGTTACTTTTTGGTCATATACGATTTCTTCGCGGCCGACGCGACTGCGCCCGCCGGGCCACCGGACAACCGGCGGCGTGGCGGGCGCAATGTGCCGCGTTACGCGGCGAGTCGAAAGGTCCGAACCGTCCCGTCGGCTGGCCGTCAGGTCCGGAAGAACACGAACCAGATGACGGCGAGGATCAGGATCGCGAGCCCGGTCGAAATGGCGAGCAGGGCGGCCACCGACGGCCCGGGCTCACCCTGACGCGCCTCGGTTGCGGTTTCGACGATCTGATCATGCTCTCGCGTAGCTGCCATAGTGCCTCAATCTCCGGGTGCTGTCTCCGCTGGTCCGCGCCCCCTCGCGGCCTGATGTCCCGAGCCAACGCCTGATCGGATATGATGTTCCGGCTTTTGCGGTCGGATCGCGCTGCAACCGCGCGTCGAGCGGCCGGTTAACGCAGTTGCAAGATTCCGCAGCCTGCCTTGCTATGATTCGTTGTTCCCCGATGGTATCCTCGTCCTCTGTCCCCGTTGCGTTTGGAGTAGCCCATGGCCCCCCGCGCCAATTGGAAGGGTTTTCTGCGTCTGTCGCTCGTGACCTGCCCGGTCGCGCTCTATCCGGCGACTTCGGATACCGAGAAGGTCTCGTTCAACCAGATCAACCGCAAGACCGGCCACCGGATCAAGTACCTCAAAGTCGACGCCGAGACCGGTGACGAGGTGACCTCCGAGGACATCGTCAAGGGCTACAAGGTCGACACCGACACTTACATCGAAGTCACCAAGGACGAGCTCGACGACATCGCGCTGGACTCCACGCACACGATCGACATCGACGAGTTCGTGCCAAAGGCCGACATCGACAACCGCTATCTGATCCGCCCCTATTATCTCGTGCCTGACGGCAAGGTCGGCCACGACGCCTATGCGGTGATCCGCGAGACCATCCGCAGCATGGACAAGGTCGCGATCGGCCGCGTCGTGCTGACCAACCGCGAGCACATCATCGCGCTGGAGCCGCTCGAGAGCGGCCTGATGGGCACGCTGCTGCGCTATCCCTACGAGGTCCGCGGCGAGCAGGAATATTTTGACGACATCCAGGACGTGAAGCTGACCAAGGACATGCTCGACCTCGCCAAACATATCGTCGAGAAGAAGTCCGGCGCGTTCGAACCCGAGCTGTTCGAGGACCATTACGAGACCGCGCTGATCGACCTCATCAACAAGAAGCGCAGCGGCGCGCCGATCACCGCGAAGGCCGCGCCGAAGACCGGCGGCAACGTCATCAACCTGATGGACGCGCTGAAGAAGAGCATCGCCAACGAGAAGGATGCCGCGCCCGCGGCGAAGGTCGCCAAAGAGACCGTCAAGGGCAAGAAGCCGAAGAAGCGCGCCGAGGGCCAGCGCGAGATGCTGCTGCCGATATCAGGCAAGGGTGGCAAGGACGCCGCGGCGAAGGCCGCACCCAGGGAAACTTCGAAGGAAACTTCGAAGAAGGCCGCGGACAAGCCGGTGCGTGCCCCGGCGCGGGCGAAGAAGGCCGGGTAGACGCATCGCAGCTGCAATCGCACCGTGATGTTTCCCCTCGCCGATCGGGCAGCCTGACATGCCCTGGTCGACGGCGTTCGATGATCCCGTTCGCGTAGGGAGCAGGCGCAAGCTGCTCACGCTTCAAGAGGCGGCCGATTACATCATGCGGCTGCCCGAGGACGCGCAGCACGAAGCGCACTGGCAGACCGCGATCGAGACCTTGATCAACGCAGCCGAGACCGGCGGCGGCTGGGTGATGTTCGCCCGCATCGCGATGTTGCGGGCGCTGAATGCGGACGGCCGGCGCGAATGAGCGCCATGGCCGGCATCCCGGCTAACTTCCCTGCCGACCCCGACGAACAGGCTCAACAAATCGTTAAGCGGCGCTCTCGTTCCGGCACGGCAGGGTATTCCTACGGGAGACAAAATTAACCGTTGGTTCCCCCTGCACGCAGCATGGTGCCGGTCCCGATTGAGCCCAAGGGTTCGCGTGCCCCGTGCAGCAGGACGTCAGAAAGAACTACATCAGCATCGTGAACGACGGCCCTGTGACCGAACAGGCCGCGGGCACGGCGACGCGGCCGGGCACGGTGAAGGATCTGGTCAATCGCCTCGCGGCCGTGCTGAAACGCCGTCGTCCCGGCGTGCAGGGCCCCAGGATCGCGCCCTGAGAAGGCGGCTCCCGCGCAGGTTCGATTTTGAATCCATTTGGATGGATCGATGGAACCTTAATTTAATGGATGCCATCGTATGTGACGGAGGCGCGACGCCCGGGCTTCATTCTTCTGTCGCGCGGAAAAATCTATTCGATCTATTTACGAGTCCGAAAACGACGCGGCCATACATTGGGTCGGATGAACAGGAGTTGGCAATGCGTTTGCTTAGGTATTTCCTTGCCGATGAGTCTGGCGCTACCGCCATCGAATACGGCCTGATCGCCGCCGGTATCGCGCTGGCCATCGTGACCGTCGTGAACAACACCGGCAGCCAGCTCCTCAACAACAAGTTCAACTCGATCAGCTCGTCGCTGAAGTAGCGGCCGCGGCAGCCACGCAATTCGTCATTGCGTGGAGCTCGCGACAAATTGCGAAGCAATTTTGCGCTGATGCGGACGAAGCAATCCAGAGTCCTTCGGTGGAGGGATTCTGGATTGCTTCGTTTGCGTTCGCTATGACTTTCGCCCGAGCCTGGCCCTCTTCTCTCGCCCCTCGAGTGCAGCGAGCCGGGGCCGTCGCAGCCACGGCATCCCAACCCGCGTCGCGTGACGGCCCGAGAACGTCTCTTGTGGCGGGCCGGGGTGTTTCGGGTTGTGCGACAAAACCAGATTTCCATAAATACGAATTTTTTGACCGACGGTAACTGACCCAACTCCGGCAACGCGACGGATCGTAGTCCGGATGGAGCGCAGCGTAATCCGGGGCCGGCTCCCGCGAATACCGTCGCCCTGGATAGCGTTTCGCTCCATCCGGGCTACCCCGCTACGGCGCTTTGACGGCCATGTGAGTCCTGATAGTCTTCAGCGCGGCGTGGCTCGGCGCGCGATGCTGACAATCAATGAACCAAAGCGTTTGAAGGATGCGGATGAGAAGCGTGACGCTGTTGGCTCTCGGCCTCATGTTTGTCGGCGCCTCGTCGCACGACAGCGCGAGAGGCCAGACTTCGGTCGCGCCGCCGGTTTCGCTTGCGCCGCCCAAGGCATCGCCGCCACGCGCGAGCGCCAAAGATTCTAGAACTCCCCCGCCGGCGACCTCTGGCAGAGAGGCTTCGCCACCCGTGATCGGCGGGCTTCCGCCGGCGCCGAATCCGGGCGCCGACTATGATGGCTTCAGCGCTGTCGACGACAATGACACCCCAAGTCAGGTGATGCCGCCCGTGAGGTCACGCGCGGCAAAGGGCTCCAAATCCAGGCCGGATACAAATGGCCCCGCGGAGCAGTCATCAGTCGATCAGGAAGATGAGGCGCTGAAACGAAAGCTGACGATCTGCAAGAACTGTAAATAGCGATCCGGGCTACGGGCTTGGCGCACGCCGACTGCGACGTAGCGGGTATTTCGACAATTCCAGCAACACCAGGGATATCAGCGCCGCCGCCACCGTGACGGCGAGATCGTCGGCATGAAGCGGCCCAAAGCGAAACAGGTCGGCAGCGGCCGGCCACGCAAGGCTCACGGCGAGAACGGTGATCACGAACACGACAATGATGGTCAGTGTCCGGTTCGGCCGGGTGAAGGCTTCGACAAGCGACGTCGAGAACGAGCGGTTGACGAAGATCAGGCTCACGATCACAAGCACCAGCGAGAAGAACGTCAGCGCCCGCACCTCGTTCGCCGGCATGCCGTAGGCATTCGCCGCCACCATCACGCCGCCGCTCAGGATCAGTGCAAGCCCGCCCTGCAGCGCCGACCAGACCAGCAGGGACCGTGGCAACAGAGGATCGTCCGGCGCGCGCGGCGGCCGCTGCATCACGTCGCGCTCTTCGGTCTCGGCCTCGAACACCAGTGAGCAGACGGGATCGATGATCATCTCGAGAAACGCGATGTGGACTGGCCCGAACAGCAACGGCAGCCCGGTCACCAGCGGCAACAGCGCAAGCCCGGCGATCGGAACGTGGACCGCGAGGATGAAGCTCATCGCCTTGCGAAGATTGTCATAGATCCGGCGGCCGAGCCGGATCGCCTTCACGATCGAGCCGAAATCGTCGTCGAGCAGAACGATCGAGGATGCTTCTCGCGCCACGTCGGTGCCGCGCCCGCCCATGGCGATGCCGATATGGGCAGCCTTCAGCGAGGGCGCATCGTTGACGCCGTCGCCCGTCATGGCAACGATCTCGCCGGCGCTCTTGAGCGCGGTGACGATGCGCAGCTTCTGGGCCGGCGCAATTCGCGCGAAGACGGTTCGTCCCCGGGCCGCCTGGGCGAGTTCGGCATCCGCCATGCCTTCGACGTCTGCCCCAGTCAGGACCCGTTCGGGATCGAGGCCTGCTTGCGTAGCGATCGCGAACGCGGTCGCGGGATAGTCGCCGGTGATCATGACCACGCGGATGCCGGCGGAGCGGCATTCGGCGACGGCGCCCTTCACTTCAGGCCGCAGCGGATCGGCGAAGCCGGTCAGGCCGCAGAACCGGAAGGAGAAGCCAGGCTGCGTCTCGGGAAGATCCGTCTCCGCACAAGTCGCCCGCGCCACGCCGAGCACGCGAAGCCCTTCCCGGGCGAGCGCATCGACACGTGCCCGCAATCCCGCCAGCTCTTCGGCACTCATTCCGCAAAGCAGGCCGATTGTCTCGGGCGCGCCCTTTGCCGCGACGACGCATTCAGCGCCGCTTCCACGCCACACGTTCGACATGGCGAGGAGGTCGGGACGCAAACCGTAGCTCTGCACGAGCCGCCAGTCGGCGCCGGTCCCCGGGCCGAGCGAATGCAACGCTTTCTCCATGGGATCGAACGGCTCCGGGGCGCAGGCCAGAACGCCGGTTTCGATCAATCGATCGAACGCAGGTTCGGCGCGCACCGCGACATCAGGCGTGCACTGCGCGCCATCGGGCAGCACCAGGCGTGCGACCGTCATGCGGTTTTCCGTCAGCGTGCCGGTCTTGTCGGTGCAGAGCACGGTCGCCGCGCCCAGCGATTCGATAGCCGAGGCACGCCGCGTCAGCACGCGGGCCTGCGAGATGCGCCAGGCCCCCATCGCGAGGAACACCGTCAGCACGACCGGAAACTCCTCTGGAAGCATCGACATGCCGAGTGCAATGCCGGCAAGCACGCCCTCCAGCCAGCCGCCGCGGTAGAGCCCATACAGGAGCACGGTCAAGGCGATGACGAAGGCGCTGGCGATGGCAAACACGGCTACCAGCCGCGCCGTCTGCTGTTGCAGACGGGGTGCTTCCGTCACTTGCGAATGCAGCGATTGTCCGATCTTGCCGATCTCGCTCCGGACTCCGGTCGAGGTGACTTCGGCCAGGCCGCTGCCGCGCACCACCAGCGTGCCGGAAAACACGAATGGCTGGTCGTCACCGCCGGCGTGCGGCACCGGCTCTTCGAGCGCCGGCCGCGCCTGCTTTCGGACCGGAACGGACTCTCCCGTCAGCAATGATTCATCCAGCAGGAGATCATCACAGCGAAGGACCGTGGCGTCGGCGGCCACGCGGTCTCCCTCGGAGAGCGTGATCAGGTCGCCGCGAACGACCTCGCGGCCGGGAATACGGATACGTTCGCCCGAGCGGATCACGAGCGCGCGCGGGCTGGTCAGGTCGCGCAACGAGTCGAGCACGCGCTCGGTGCGCGCCTCCTGCACGATGGTGATGACGATCGAGATCGATGCAAACACGAGCAGCAGCAGCGCCTCGCCGAGGTCGCCCAGGGCGAAGTAGATCAGCCCGCCCGCCAGCAGCAACAGCAGCATGGGCTCGCGCAACACTTCGATGACGAGGCTGACGATCGTCCGCCGCTCCGTGCGAGGCAGTTCATTGAAGCCCTCGGCTTTCAGCCGGGCCAGCGCTTCGGACGCGGTCAACCCCTGCATGGCCGGCCATCAGTGCGAGAGTAGCACCGGAAGCGGCGGACGCGTGATCATACTGCGCGTCGCGCCGCCCAGCACGAACTCGCGCAGACGCGAGTGCCCGTAGGCGCCCATGACCAGAAGGTCGCTGTCATGGACGCGCGTGGCGGCTTCCAACGCCTCGCCGATGGGGCGGCCCTGAGCATCCACGGTCTCCAGGATCACGTCCACTCCATGCCGGGCGAGATGTTTCGCCAGCTCAGGACCGGAGCGCGTCGTATCAATGCGCTTCTCGTTGGCCACGGTGACGATGTGAACACGCTTTGCCTTTGTCAGCAGCGGCATGGCATCGCCGATCGCGCGTGCAGCCGGACGGCTGAAATCCCACGCCACGGTCACGGTATCGAGTGCGAACGACTTTCCCGGCTCACGCGGCAACATCAGCACAGGACGGCCCGATTCGAAGATCAACGCCTCCGCCGTCGGCTGGTCGGCAAGTTCATTCGCCTCGGCGGGAACGATGGTGAGATCGCGGAGCCTGCCGTATTCGACCAGCAGCCGCGGAAGCTCCGGCGCATGGCAGCGCTCGAGTATCCGCTCGCCAAACACCGCCCTGTCATCCGCCAGCTTCTGGAATGCGGCGAGCGCGGCCTCCGCCTGTGCACGTCCCTTCTTGGCTTCGGCGTCGGCGAGCGCAGGCACATTCAGGAATGCCGGCGACATGAAGCTGCCCGGCACGGCGATCCTGATCTCGCAGGCGATTGCCGACACCCTGGCGCCGATGCTGGCGGCAAGATCGACGGCGACCTGGACAGCCTGTGGCGGCGTGCTGTCAGGATAACTCGCGAGGCTCAGCAACAGGTCCTTGTAGCTCATGCGGGGTTCCCTGGGCGCAATTGCAAGATTGGGGGTGCGTCATCTCACCACCACCATCATGATGCCATGCGGCACCCGGCTGCCGGCTTGACTTGGGTCAAGCCTCCAGCCGACAGAGGGCCTCGCGGGCCTCCATTCGCCGGGAAAGCAGTGATAGCGATTGGTGGGGCCATCCTGCATAGCTGACCTACCTGCATGAGCATCGAGCCGTGCTTTACCGTCTCTGCGATTCCTGATCCTCTCTCGCCCAACCAGCCGGGACCAACCGGCCAAGCCCCGAGGAGAGAGACGCTATGAAGCTCGGCACCGCGATCGCGGAAATCATGAAGCGCGAGGGGATCGAGATCCTCTGCGGCTATCCGGTCAATCATCTGATCGAGCACGCGGCGAAGGCCGAGATCCGGCCCGTAATGGTGCGGCAGGAGCGCGTCGGCGTGCACATGGCGGATGCGATCTCGCGGGTGACGTCGGGGCGGAGCATCGGCGCGTTCTGCATGCAGCATGGGCCCGGCGCGGAGAACGCGATGGGTGGCGTCGCGCAGTGCTACGGCGAATCTGTTCCCGTGCTGGTGCTGCCGATGGGTTATCAGCGCCGGCTCGCGCATATCGAGCCGAACTTCAATTCCAGCGAGGCGATGAAGCCGTTCGCGAAGTCCTCCGAACCCATCATCCTCGCCGCCGAGGTCGCCAACATTTTTCGACGCGCCTTTACCAAATTGAAGAACGGGCGCGGCGGGCCTGTCATCGTCGAGATTCCCGCGGACATGTGGAACGAAGAGGTGCCGGAGCCGCTGAACTACACGCCGGTGCTGCGCACGCGCTACGGCGCCGACCCTGTCCATGTGAAGGAGGCAGCCGCCCTGCTCGTGAATGCAAAACGGCCGGTGCTCTATGCCGGCCAGGGCGTGCATTACGCGCAGGCCTGGCCGCAGCTGAAACGGCTCGCCGAGCGGCTCGCGATCCCCGTCACCACCAGCTTAGGGGGGAAGTCGTCGTTTCCGGAAACGCACCCCCTCGCGCTCGGCTCCGGCGGCCTCGCGGTGCCGCGCGCAGTCCCGAAATTTCTCGCCGAAGCCGACGTCATCTTCGGCATCGGCTGCTCGTTCACGGAAACCAATTTCGGCATCGCGATGCCGAAGGGCAAGACCATCATCCATTCGACGCTCGATCCGAACCATCTCAACAAGGATGTGGAGGCCACGATCGGCCTCGTCGGCGATGCCGGGCTCGTGCTCGATGCGCTGCTCGAGGAGATCGGCAAGACCGTCACGGCGGATCGCGACGCATCGGCGGTCGCGGCCGAGATCGGCGCGTCCCACAAGGAGTGGCTGGCGAAATGGATGCCAAAGCTCACCAGCAATGATGCGCCGCTCAGCCCCTATCGCGTGCTGTGGGACTTGCAGCACACCGTCGATATCAACAACACCATCATCACGCATGACGCCGGCAGCCCGCGCGACCAGCTCTCGCCGTTCTGGAAATCGGTCGAGCCCCTCACCTATCTCGGCTGGGGCAAGACGACGCAGCTCGGCTACGGTCTTGGGCTCGCAATGGGCGCAAAGCTCGCAAAGCCCGACAAGCTCTGCATCAATGTCTGGGGCGACGCCGCGATCGGCTTCACTGGCATGGATTTCGAGACCGCGGTGCGCGAGCGGATCCCGATCATGTCGATCCTGCTCAACAATTTCTCGATGGCGATCGAGTTGAAGGTGATGCCAATCTCGACCGAGAAATATCGTTCGACCGACATTTCCGGCGATTATGCCGCGATGGCGCGCGCGTTCGGCGGCTATGGCGAGCGGGTGACCAAGCCGGAGGATATCATCCCCGCGATCAGGCGCGGCATCCAGAAGACGAAAGAAGGCGTGCCGGTGCTGCTGGAATTCATCACCAGCAAGGAGACCGAGGTGTCGCGGCCGGGCACGTGAGGCGAGCTGGGCGCTGGCTCCGGCCGCGGGAGTTGTGATAATCCGCCCTGGTGCCGCGCACGTCGCGGCATCAAGCCGGATTGCCAATGACCACCCCTTCCAACGACGTCGCCGGGATCGACGAGCTTAAGCGGCAATTGCGGTCGGCCGCGGCCGAGAACGCACAGCTGCGCGGCGAGCTTGCGATTGCAAGGGATCGCCAGAGCGCCAGCGCCGAGATCTTGCGCACCATCGCGGCCTCCCCGTCCGATGCGAGGCCGGTGTTCGCCGCGATCGCGTCCAGCTCCAAGCGCCTGCTCGGCGGCTTCTCGGCGACCGTGCTCCAGTTCATCGGCGACGAGCTGCACCTCGTCGCGTTCACGCCGACCAGCCCGGAAGCGGACGAAGGCCTGAAGGCCTACTTCCCGCGGCGGATCGAGGACTTTCCGACCTTCGCGCTGGTGCGCGACGGGAAGACGATCCAGTTTCCCGATAGCGAAGCGGACGGCGTCCCCGAGCTGAACCGCAATCTGGCCCGGCTGCGCGGCTTTCGCAGCGTGCTGTTCATGCCGCTGATGAACCGTGGCACTCCGGTCGGCATGATCAGCGTCACGCGCGCGGAGCCCGGTGCGTTTGCGCCCGATCTCGTGCAGTTGCTCCAGACTTTTGCCGACCAGGCCGTGATCGCGATCGAGAATGCGCGGCTGTTCAACGAGACACGCGAGACGCTGGAGCGGCAGACCGTCACCGCCGACATTTTGAAGGTGATGGCCGCCTCGCCGTCGGACGTGCAGCCGGTGTTCGACGCCATCGCCGCCAACGCCAACCGGCTGATCGGCGGCTTCTCCACCGCGGTGCTGCGCTATGTCGACGGCGCGGCGCATCTTGCGGCCTTCACGCCGACCGACCCGGCCGGCGATCGTGTGCTGCAGTCTTCGTTCCCGGTGCCCTTCGCGCAGTTCCCGCCCTACCAGCTCGTGGCCAATGGCGCGGCGGCGCAACTGCCCGACACCGAGCGCGAACCGGCGGCGCGCGACATCGCGCGTGCCCGCGGGTACCGCAGCATGCTGTTCACGCCCTTGATGAGCGAGGGCGAAGCCGTCGGAATCATCATCGCCACGCGGCGCGCGACGGGTGCGTTCGCCGAACATCATGTGCGGCTGCTACAGACCTTCGCCGACCAGGCTGTGATCGCGGTCAAGAATGTCAGCCTGTTCAACGCCACCAGGGAGGCGCTGGAACGTCAGACCGCGACCGCTGACATCCTCAAAGTGATCGCAGCCTCGCCGGCAGATGTCACGCCGGTGTTCCAGGCCATCTCCGACAGCGCCAAGGCGCTGGTCGGGGGACATTCCTCCACGGTCACCCGCGTCATCGACGGCATGCTGCATCTCGCCGCCTTCACCACCGACGTTGAGGCCGGCAATGAAGATCTGCTCAGCTCCTTTCCGGCGCCGCTTGCGGCATCAGGCATCCACAGCCGGGTCGCCACCAGCGGAGACTATGCATTCCGCAGCGACATGCAGAACGAGCCCGATCTGACCGAGGCCATGCGGGAACTAGCGCGAATCCGAGGCTATCGCAGCATCCTCGTGATCCCGATGCTGCGCGACGGCGTTGCGATCGGCACGATCGGCGTGACGCGGCCGGAGGCCGGCCCTTTCCCCGACAAGGCGATCAGCCTGCTCAAGACCTTTGCCGACCAGGCCGTGATCGCGGTCGAGAACACGCGCCTGTTCAACGAGGTGCAGGACCGCACGCGGGAGCTCGCCAAATCGCTCGACGATTTGCGCGCGGCGCAAGACCGGCTGATCCAGACCGAGAAGCTGGCCTCGCTCGGCCAGCTCACCGCCGGCATCGCGCACGAGATCAAGAACCCGCTCAACTTCGTCAACAATTTTGCCTCGCTCTCGGCCGAGCTGACCGACGAGCTGAACGAGGTGCTTGTGCCCGCCCCGCTCGCCGACGATCTGCGCGCGGAGGTCGACGAGCTGACGGGACTTCTGAAAGACAATCTTGAAAAGGTCGTGCAGCACGGCAGGCGCGCCGATTCCATCGTCAAGAACATGCTGCTGCATTCGCGCGAGGGCGGCGGCGAGCATCGGGAGAGCGACGTCAACGCGCTGGTCGAAGAGAGCCTCAACCTCGCCTATCACGGCGCGCGTGCCGAGAAGCCGCAGTTCGACGTGACGCTGAAGCGCGAGCTCGATCCGGCGGCAGGCTCGGCCGAATTGTTTCCGCAGGAGATCACGCGGGTGCTGCTGAACCTGATCTCGAACGGGTTTTACGCGGTGAGCAAGCGCAAGGCGGACAGTCGCGCCGGCGATTACGAGCCGGTGGTGATCGCCGCGACCCGCGATCGCGGCGACAGCATCGAGATCCGCATCCGCGACAACGGCACCGGCATTCCGGAAGACGTGAGGGCGAAGATGTTCAATCCATTCTTCACGACCAAGCCGGCCGGCGAAGGCACCGGTCTCGGGCTGTCGATGAGCCACGACATCATCGTGAAGCAGCACGGCGGCACGATCGACGTCGACACACGTCCAGGTGAGTTTACCGAGTTCACGATCCTGCTGCCGCGCAGGAGCAGTTTTTCAGACGGCAGAGGATAACGTCGCTCGGGAGGTGCTTTCATGAATCCAGCGCGGCTCATTCGGCGGCAATTGCTGTCGCTGTCCGGCATCGGCCTCATGCTTGGCGCGCTGTTCTTCGCGGCCGCGCTGACGCCGACGCTGATCCCGCGCAGCTATCTCACGCAAGGCGCCCTCGCCGGCGGCTGCTTTGCGATCGGCTATTCCGCCGGCGTCCTGTGGCGCCGGCTGTGGCACTATCTCGAGCTGCCCGAGCCCTCGTCGCGCGCAAGGTCAATTGCGAACGCGCTGGCGGCAGTCGGCTGCCTGCTCGTCGTCATCGTCTTTCTGTGGCGCACTGCCGAATGGCAGAACTCGATCCGTGCCGTCATGAAGATGGCACCGGTCGAGACCGCGCATCCGTTCAAGGTCTGCGCCATTGCCCTGATCACATTCGTCGTGCTGCTGGTGCTGGGGCGGCTGTTCGCGCTTGTCGCCCGCTTACTCGCCGCGCGCACACGACGCCTAGTTCCGCGGAATGTCGCGAACGTCATCGGCGTGCTCGCTGCTGCCCTGTTGTTCTGGTCGATCGCCAGCAACGTCCTGATCCGCGCGGCGTTCAACGCACTCGACTCCTCCTTCCGCGAGCTCGACGCCTTGCAAGAGCCTGAGCGGCCGCAACCGGCCGCCCCCGATCGAACAGGCAGTTCTGCGTCACTGGTGAAGTGGAAGGAGCTTGGCCGCATGGGGCGCCGATTCGTTGCGTCTGGCCCGACCGCAGCCGAGATCGGCACCCTTACGGGAGGGCCTGCGCAGAATCCCGTGCGCGTCTATGTCGGCCTCGGCAGCCGCGACACCGCGCAAGCGCGCGCCAGGCTTGCGCTCGACGAGCTCAAACGCCAGCACGGCTTCGACCGCAAAATCCTGATCGTCATCACACCGACCGGCACCGGCTGGATCGATCCGGCCGCGATGGACACGGTCGAGTACCTCCACCATGGCGATGTCGCGAGCGTCGCGATGCAGTACTCCTATCTCAACAGCCCGCTGTCGCTGCTGTTTCAGCCCGAATACGGTGCGGAGGCGTCGCGCGCGCTGTTCGCGGAGATCTACGGCTACTGGACGAGCCTGCCGAAGGACAGGCGGCCGAAGCTGTATTTGCACGGACTGAGCCTCGGCGCCATGAACTCGGAGAAATCCGCGGAGCTGTTCGAGACGATCGGCGATCCCATTGCCGGCGCGCTGTGGAGCGGGGCCCCATTCGAGAGCCGCATCTGGCGCTGGATCACCGCGAACCGCAATCCGGGCACGCCGGCCTGGCTGCCGGAATTCCGCGACAGCCGCTTCGTGCGCTTCATGAACCAGAACGGGCCGACGGTGCCGGCCGATGCGCCCTGGGGTCCGATGCGCGTCGTCTATCTGCAGTACGCCAGCGACGCGATCACGTTCTTTGCCTACCGCGACGCCTATCAGGCCCCGGACTGGATGACGGCGCCGCGCGGGCCGGACGTGTCACCGGAGCTGCGATGGTATCCTGTCGTGACGATGCTGCAGCTCGCCCTCGACATGGCGGTCGCGAACGGCACGCCGATGGGCTTCGGCCATGTCTATGCGCCCGAGCATTACGTCGATGCCTGGGTCGCGGTCACCGATGTCCATGACTGGTCCACCGAGGCGCTGGCGCGGCTCAAGGAGCAGCTTGCGGCGAAGGCGCGGAAGACGAATACCGGAGACGACGCCTACGACGATCGCGGCGGCTAGCTACTCCGCCATCTCGACCGGCTGCGTGACGGAGGGGCCGGCCAACGGCCGCTCCTCCATCATGATCAGGCAGAGCGCGGCGGTGGTCATCAGCGCGGTGGCGGCGCCGAAGACGAAGCGGAACGCGTGGCGCATGTCGTCGGCGGGAATGACGATGGCCCCCGCGACGTGATGCTCACCGGCGAGCGGAACGTCGGTGCCGAGCGCGATCAGCAGGATCGCCGCAAAGGCCGCGACCGTGAACGAGGACATCAGCGAGCGGAAGAAGTTCATCGCGCCGGTGATGGTGCCGACTTGCGGGCGCGCGACCGAGTTCTGGAGCGAGACCACGCAGACCGGGAACGTCGTGCCGAGCCCGAGCGCGAACGCGGCCATCAGCGTCAGGAGGCCCCACAGCGGCAAGGTGGTGACCGTCAGGGCGAGGCCGCACAGCGCGGCCCAGGACGTGCCGATGATGGCGACGCGCTTGTAGTGTTTGGCGCGCGCCATGGTCCGGCCGGCGATCGCCGCGCCGCAGGTCGAGACGGCCGCGAGCGGAATGAGTGCGAGGCCCGCCTCGCTGGCGCTGAGATGATAGACCTGCTCGTAATAGAGCGGCAGCTGCACGGTGAGGCCGGTGATGGCACCGAGGCCGCAGCCGCCGGCCGTCAGCGCGAACGGCGCGACCGATCCCGTCAGCAGCTTCAGCGGCAGGAACGGCTCGTCGGCGCGGCGCGCGTGCCAGACGAAGGTAACTGCGAGTGCGACCGCCGCACCAACCATCGACAGCACGGTCGGCGAGAGCCACGGGAAGCGCGTGCCGCCCCAGGTCAGCACCAGCATGAAGACGACCGCGGAGGCCATCAGCAGAACGCCGCCGAGCCAGTCGACCTTGCGCTTGCGGTGGAACACCGGGATCTTCTTCATCTTCGGCAGCAGCATCACGATGGCCGCAGCCGCGAGCGGCAGGTTGATCCAGAAGATCATCGACCAGTGCAGATGCTCGGCGAACACGCCGCCGATCACGGGGCCGAGGATGCCGCCGACCATCCAGACGCTGGAGAAATAGGCCTGGTACTGGCCGCGCTCGCGCGGTGAGACGACGTCGGAGATCACGGTCTGCACGACAGGCATGATGCCGCCGCCGCCAAGGCCCTGAAGGCCGCGCGCCAGAATCAGCATCGGCATGCTCGGCGCGACCGCGCACAGGATCGAGCCCGCGACGAACAGGCTGAGCGAGGTGATGATCATGGCCTTGCGGCCGTAGATGTCGCTGAGCGTGCCGAACACCGGCGCCACCGCGGTCGAGGCGAGCAGGTAGGCGGTGATGACCCAAGAGAGATTGGAGACGTCTTGAAACTGGCGCCCGATGGTCGGCAGCGCGGTCGCGACGATGGTCTGGTCGAGCGCGGCCAGGAACATCGTCAGCATCAGGCTGATGACGATGGTGCGGACCTCGTCCTGCGACAGCGGCGCCGGCGGTGCGAGCGAGGGTGCGTCATCGACGCTCAAGACCTCGCTGGGAAGGCGGGACAGCTCTTCGGCGATATCGTCAGGCAACGCCTGAATGTCGGCAGAACTGCTCTGCCGGTCGAACTTGTTCATCTCGATCGGAAGCCGTAAGGCGGCGCAACGCCGCGAAGGATTCGTTCTATGCAGGCAATGTAGAGAGGAAAGTTCTTCTCAGGCAGGCTCCGCCGCGCATGGGTGCATCCCATCATGGGGTCATCCCGCAGACGTGATCGAAACCGGAAGGCGGATCAGTCCTTCGGGCGTCGCTTCAGGCGTGCCCGTTTCGGCAGCTGTGCCGGCCATTGCACGATGTGATCCTCGAGCTCATCGTCCGGGATCTCCTCCTCGCTGCCCTCGACCCGGCCGCGCACGGAGACGCCGGCTTCATGAACGGTGTTGGGATCGCCCGACACCAGCGGATGCCACCAATAGAGATCGCGCCCTTCGGCGACGAGCTTGTAGCCGCAGCTCGGCGGCAGCCAGTTCAGGGTGCGGACATTGGCCGGGGTCAGGCGGACGCAGTCCGGAACCTTGGCGGAACGATTCGGGTAGTCCTTGCAGGCGCAGGTCGCCCCATCGAGCAGCTTGCAGCCGACATGGGTGAAATAGATGTCGCCGGTATCCTCGTCCTCGAGCTTGTTCAGGCAGCAGCGGCCGCAGCCGTCGCACAGGCTTTCCCATTCGGGCCCCGACATCTCTTCCAACGTCTTGGTTTTCCAGAAGAATCCTTCCTGGCCGGAAGGTCGTTTGGGAGCTGCGGTCATACGCCTCAACAAGGGTTCGAAAGAGCTACGGCACCGCCATCTAGGGCGTGCAGCCATGAGGCTGCAAGCAACGCCTCCGCGAGGCCCGTAATGAACCGGGGTCAATTAGGCCTGTTGTTCAAAATCGTGAGCCTGGCCATTGGTTTATAGACCCTGCTCGGCTAGAAGGAACGGCAAGTCCCCTCGGACGCGAAACGGGCGCCTTGGGTTTGCCGTAACATTCCCTCAAGACGTCCCAGTGCCGCCCCGGCCGGGTGCTTGAACGCTGTCGAACCGAGCCTCAAGGGTTCTAGGTGGTCCAGAACACACCATCCAACTGGAAGAGCCGCGTCCGGAATTTCTTTCTGGACCTCGACGCGCGCATCGATTCCTCGCTGTTCTCCTCGGCCAAGGGCATCCGCGAGCTCTACGAGCGCTATTCGACCTTCATGGACCGGTTCTATGTCGGCCGCTGGAAGCGCTGGGTGTTCATCGAGCCGCTGTCGGAAGCCGCGACGCTGGGCCTCGGCGGCCTCGTCGTGATGCTCACGCTCGCCATCCCAGCCTTCCGCGAGACCGCGGACGAGGACTGGCTGAAGAAGTCCGACCTCGCGGTGAGCTTCCTCGACCGCTACGGCAACCCGATCGGCAGCCGCGGCATCAAGCATAACGACTCGATCCCGCTGGAAGACTTTCCGGACGTGCTGATCAAGGCGACGCTGGCGACCGAAGACCGCCGCTTCTACGAGCATTTCGGCATCGACATCGCCGGCACCGCGCGCGCGCTCGTCACCAACGCCCAGGCCGGCGGCGTCCGCCAGGGCGGCTCCTCGATCACCCAGCAGCTCGCCAAGAACCTGTTCCTGAGCAACGAGCGCACCATCGAGCGCAAGGTCAACGAAGCCTTTCTCGCGGTCTGGCTTGAATGGCGCCTGACCAAGAACGAGATCCTCAAGCTCTATCTCGACCGCGCCTATATGGGCGGCGGCACCTTCGGCGTCGACGGCGCGGCGCATTTCTACTTCAACAAATCCGCCCGCGATGTCACGCTGTCTGAAGCCGCGATGCTCGCCGGCCTGTTCAAGGCGCCGACCAAATACGCCCCGCACATCAACCTGCCCGCGGCGCGTGCCCGCGCCAACGTCGTGCTCGACAACCTCGTCGATGCCGGCTTCATGACCGAGGGCCAGGTGTTCGGCGCCCGCCGCAACCCGGCCTTCGCGGTCGACCGCCGCGACGAGGCCTCGCCGAACTATTATCTCGACTACGCCTTCGACGAGATGCGCAAGCTGGTCGACACTTTCCCGAAATCCTACACCGAGCGCGTGTTCGTGGTGCGCCTTGCGATCGACACCAACGTGCAGAAGGCCGCGGAAGACGCGATCGAGAACCAGCTGCGCCAGTTCGGCCGCGACTATCACGCGACGCAGGCCGCGACCGTTGTTTCCGATCTTGACGGCGGCATCCGCGCCATGGTCGGCGGCCGTGACTATGGCGCCAGCCAGTTCAACCGCGCGACCGACGCCTATCGTCAGCCCGGCTCGTCGTTCAAGCCTTACGTCTACACCACGGCGCTCCTCAACGGCTTCACGCCGAACTCGATCGTGGTCGACGGCCCGGTCTGCATCGGCAATTGGTGCCCGCAGAACTATGGCCATTCCTACTCCGGGTCGGTGACGCTGACGCAGGCGATCACGCGCTCGATCAACGTCGTGCCGGTGAAGCTGTCGATCGCGATCGGCCAGAAGGAACAGCCGAAAGCGCCGAACCCGGCCAAGATCGGCCGCGCCAAGATCGTCGAGGTCGCCCGCCGCTTCGGCCTCAAGGCGCCGCTGCCCGATACGCCGTCACTGCCGATCGGCTCGGACGAAGTCACCGTGCTCGAGCACGCCGTCGCCTACGCGACCTTCCCCAACCGCGGCAAGGCTGTGACGCCGCATTCGGTGCTGGAGGTGCGCACCGGCGCCGGCGATCCGGTCTGGCGCTGGGACCGCGACGGTCCAAAGCCGCGGCAGGCGATCCCGGCCTCCGTTGCCTCCGACATGGCCGGCATGATGAGCCACGTCGTCAGCGAAGGCACCGCGCGCCGCGCCGCGCTCGACGGCATTCCGACCGCCGGCAAGACCGGCACGACCAACGCGTATCGCGACGCCTGGTTCGTCGGCTACACCGGCAATTTCACCTGCGCGGTCTGGTACGGCAACGACGACTACTCGCCGACCAACCGCATGACCGGCGGCTCGCTGCCGGCGCAGACCTGGCACGACATCATGGTCGTCGCGCATCAGGGCGTCGAGGTCCGGGAGATCCCCGGCATCGGCATGGGCCAGAAGCTGCCGCCGCAGCCGATGGCCGCCCAGGCCAACGCGGCGCCGAAGGTGCTGGAGACCAAGCCCGGTCCGCCGCCCGTGCTGACCAAGCGCGGCGCGGACATCCTGGTGCGCGTCGAGAAGCTGCTCGATGACGCCGCCAGGACCGCGACCAAGTCGGCCACCGACGACGGCAAGCTGGCCAAGCCGGCCTCGTCGACGAGCGCACTCGCCTTCCCACAGAACTATGCGGAAGAGAATGCGAACGCATCCGTCCCGCGCAAGAACTGACATAAACCCGTGCGGCTGATCCTGATCACATTGACGGCCCTTCTGCTCGCGAGCGTGGTCGGCGTCGGCGCGACCTGGATGACGACGACGCGCGGCACCGAGATCGGCGCGCTGACCATCGGTTCCTGGACCGCCCGCCCCCGCACCGGCACCGCCGACGTCGATCCGTATTCGCGCGCCACCATCGTGCGCAACGGCGAGCTGCCGATCGGCACCGGCGACGGCGTCGCCTTCACCGCGACCGCCGACGACAAGAAGAAGGCGCTCGACGGCCGCTGCGACGTCGTCGTCTCCGGCGTGACGCCGCCGGCGCGGTTCTGGACGCTGACGCTGTACGACCGCAAGGGCCACCTCGTCGCCAATTCGCTGCAGCGCTACGGCTTCACCAGCCAGGAGATCGTGCGGCAGTCCGACGGCTCGTTCGAGATCCGCATCGCCTCGCGCTCGCGCGCCGGCAACTGGCTGCCGACCGGCGGCATCGAGCGCTACGCGCTGATGCTGCGCTTCTACGACACGCCGGTCGGCGTTGCGACGCGCACCCAACGCGATGCGCCGATGCCCACGATCAAGACGGTGGGCTGCTCATGATCCGCCTGCTGTTCACGATCGTCGCGGGTGTGGTGCTGGGCCTCGTCGTCCACCTCGTCAGCGTGCTGGCGCTGCCGCGGATCGCGACGCAGGACGCCTATTCGCGGCTGACGCCGATGACCAAGCTCAACGGCGTCACGCAGCTTCCCCTCGCCGATCCCAACAATTCGCCGATGCCGTTCATGGACCCGGCCTTCGCGATCGCGATCTGCCGCTACGACCTCACGAACGGGCCGATCAAGCTGACGGTGCCGGTGAGCCAGGCCTACACCTCGGTGTCGTTCTACACCCGCAACGAGATCGCCTATTACGCCATCAACGACCGCTCCGCCGGCAAGAAGGTGATCGAGCTCGACCTGATGACCGAGCCGCAGCACAACGAGCTGCCCGAGGACGAAGAGGTCACCGCGGCCGACCGCCTGATCATCGATTCCCCCAGCACGACCGGCCTGATCGTGATGAAGGCGCTCGCCGCCGAGCCCGGCCTGATGCAGCAGGCGCAGGCAACGCTTCAGGCTGCGAGCTGCGGGCCGCAGACCGAGCAGCCGGCCAAGGCCGAGGCCCCGCGCGGCCGCCGCTGAGCGCGGCTGTTTTCGGCACCCTCAAAACAAAAAATGCGAAAACAACCCCATGCACAGTAGCCGGTGGCTGCCGGGACCATGACCGGCAGTTCCTGCGAAGTCATTGACACGCCGGTCGGAACGGCCGCAGCCGCACCGCCCTCACACGGAAGCCCGCGACGGCTCGGCCGGCTGCGCAGGCTGGTGCATGTCGACGATCGCCACCGCGACGAATGTGATGGCGACGCAGGCGGCGATGACGGCGAAGAACATCGTCGCACCGTAGTTGAGGGCGAACGTGCCGACATAGGCACTGACGATGGCCCCTGCCCGACCGAAGCCGGCCGCCGCACCGACGCCGGTCGACCGGACGTTCGTCGGGTACACGTAGGCGGCCAGCGCATACAACGACCCCTGCGCGCCGAGCAGGCAGAAGCCCTCGACACAGAGAAGCGTCATCAGCAGCGGCCTGGTTTCAATCGAGAGCGGCATCGACGCCAGGATCGCTGCACCGACGATCGCTGCGCCGGCCACGGTCAGGATCGCGACCCGCGAGCCGTATCGGCCGATCGCCCAGCCGGTGACGATACAGCCGGCGACGCCGCCGAAGTTGAACAGCGCCAGACCAAAACTCGCCGACTGAACGTCAAAGCCCTTGCTGGTCAGGAGCGTCGGGGCCCACGCGTACAGGACGTAGACTGGCAGCAGACAGAAGAAGAACGCAATCCAGAGCGCCGTCGTCGTGCGGCGAAGGCTGGCAATGAACAGCGCCGTAACCGACGCGCGCTCCACCGCGGCCTCGCGCCCGTCCACAAACACGCTGGACGAAACGGCGGTCCTGTCGAGGATCTGCACCGACTTCGCCACCCTCTTCGGATCGGCTCCGCGCGCCAACAAATATTGCGGGGATTCCGGCAATGCGATCGCCAGGATCAACGCAACGATCATCGGCAATGCACCGCTGATCACGAACAGCATGCGCCATCCGTATTCCGGCTGCAGCTGGGCCGCGAGCACGCCGCCGATCATGCCTCCGATCGGGATGCAGACGATCCCCAACATCACGGAGAGGCTTCGATTTCGCCTGGGCGTGAATTCGGCGATCAGCGCCGTCGCCGCCGGAAGCGCGCCGCCGAGCCCGAGGCCCGCGAGGAATCGATACAGGCCGACCTCGCCCACACCATGCGCGGCTGCGATTGCCAGAGTTGCCGCGCCGAACAGAAAGACCGACGCGATGAGAGCCACCTTGCGTCCGAGCCAGTCTCCGACGATGCCGCCGATCGGCGTGCCGACCGTCATGCCGACGAAGCCGAGCGCCAGGGCCGGCGCGAAATCACCACGCGTGACGCTCCACTCCTTGATCATCGACGGGATGGCGAATCCGAGAATCTGATTGTCCAGGCCGTCGAGAATGATGGCCAGCGCACATAGCAGCAGAACCTGCTTGCGCGGGGTCGTCCACGCCCCGTCTTCAGCCAGCGATCCGATGTCGATGACAGGATTTTGCGTCGTCTCCAATGTCTGTGTCGTCACGTTCTTCTCCCCCTTTGTGCTGGTCCTTCGAATTCCTGGTCGTGGAAGCCACGCGGCTTCGGATGCTCTCGCCCGAGCCGCACGTCAGGCCGCCGTCACGTCGACCTCCGCCGCCTTCGACCGGGCGGCTTCCATTTGGGCCGCACTCAAGGTGTTGGCGAGCAGGCAGGCGATGGTCATCGGCCCGACGCCGCCGGGCACCGGCGTGATCGCGCCGGCGACTTCGATCGCCTCGTCGAAGGCCACGTCGCCGACGAGCTTGTCGGCACCTGCTCCGGACTTGATGCGGGTGATCCCCACGTCGATGATCGTCGCGCCCGGCTTGATGAAATGGCCCCGGATCAAACCAGGGACACCGGTCGCGACGACGAGGATGTCCGCTTCCCGGCATCTCCGTTCGAGATCGGTGGTACGGACATGCGCGATGGAAACCGTGCACAACTCGTGCAGCAGCAGCCGCGCCATCGGACGACCGACGACGTTCGACGCCCCGACGACGAGGGCTCCGAGCCCGGCGATGTCGTCATGCACCGACTTGATCAGACGCATCACGCCAAGCGGCGTGCACGGGACCAGCGCGCCCTGCATGCCGGCCGCGATCCGTCCGACGTTCAACGGATTGAATCCGTCGACGTCCTTGTCCGGATGGATGGTGGTCACGACGCGCGCGGTGTCGATGTGCGGCGGCAGCGGAAACTGGACGAGAATGCCGCTCACCGCCGCGTCACGGTTCAACCCCTCGATCAGATCCAGAAGCGCTGCTTCCGTCGTACCCGCATCGAGCTGAAAGCGACGTGAGCGCATGCCGACGGCCTCGGTCTGCTTCACCTTGTTCGCGACGTAGACGTGACTCGCTGGATCGTCGCCGATCAGCACGACCGCCAATTCCGGCGCCGCCACGCCGCCGGCGACGAGGGCGGCGACGCCCTCGGCCACGTCCTTTCGAACGTCGGCAGCAAGCGACTTGCCATCGATGATGCGCGCGGTCATGGCTGCGCCTCAGACCTTGGACAGGTCAGTGCGGCGATTGTCTTTCTTGTACGGCGCCGGAGCGACCTTCGCACGGATATGCTTCTGTCGACGTCCCGGTTCGCCCCAGACCACGACAACCTCGGTACCGATCTCGGCATGATCGACGTCGATGGTGCACAGCGACATCATCTCTCGGAAGAAATAGCTGTAGCCCCGAGACGTCGTCACGCCGACGTCCTTTCCGCCACTCAACACGCGATCGGCGTACATGAAGCCGCGCTGGTCGCGGGGCATTTCCATGTACTGGTAAGGCTCCTGCTCCTTCTGGAACAGCGAGGCGTGGACGTCGGCCACGTCGCTTCCGTTCCAGACCAGCGTGCGGATCACGCGCCGCGGGCTGGCGAGCTCCTGCTCGAGCGCGGCGCGCCCGATGAACTCGTGGTCGAACTTGATGCTCTTGCCCCAGCCGAGCTCGACCGGGCTTCGATACCAGTCGGTTATATCGTCGGACTGGAAGCTGCCGGCGATGTTGAACGTCGACGCGAAGCCCGGCATCGCGGCACGAAATTCGTCCTGATACTCCTTCATCTCATGGTCGAAGATCGCGGGCATGTAGTCGGTGACGATCGTCGGGAAGCAGGCTTCGAGATGGTTGATGAAGATCGCGCGGCCGCCGATGCGGCGGAGGCCGAACTCCTGGCCAGCGGCGACGATGGCGTCATAGACGGCCGCCGCCCGCGTCATCGGTCCTTGCAGCTCGAAGCCGATCTCGCCCGACATGCCCTGCCGCAACGCGAGCATGTTGCAGCCGGCGATCTCGATCTCACCCGAATGCATGAACTTCACGTCCCGCAGCGACTGCTTCGAGACCTTCTCGAGCAACGCCAGCGAGGTCGGGCCCTGGACCTGGAAATTGAACCAGTCGTCGGCCGCCGATGTCACGTCGTAGTCGCCGTGACGCCTGACATAGTCGACCCAGAACGTGCCGCGTCCGAACAGCATGAATTCGTCGTCGGACAGGCGCGTGAGGATGCCTTCCGCGATGACCTTGCCCTGCTTGTTGGTATGGACAACGTGCTTCGACTGCCGGACGTCGAACTTCTGGAAGCTGTTGACTGAAGTGTCCGAGAACAGCTTCAGGGCATCGGGACCCTTGAAGCGCCGCTCCCAGAGGAACGACCAGTCGCCGAGCGCGCAGGTTTCCTTCCAGGACATGCTCTCGTCGATCCAGTCGGTATATTCGGGAAGACCCCAACGCGAGGTGAAGTAGCCTTCGGGCGTCCTGCGCATGCCCTTGGGTGTCAGCATGATGTCGTCTCCGTTCTGCTCAGTCGGCGAATACGATGGTGCGTTCGCCATTGATGATGACGCGGTCCTCGAGGAAGAGATGGACCGCGCGGGAAAGAACCCGGCGCTCGATGTCGCGGCCCTTGCGGACCAGGTCTTCCGGCGTGTCGCGGTGGCTGACGCGTTCGACGTCCTGTTCGATGATCGGACCTTCGTCGAGATCGCCCGTCGCGAAATGCGCGGTCGCGCCGATCAGCTTCACGCCGCGCGCATGTGCCTGGTGATAGGGTTTGGCGCCCTTGAATCCCGGGAGGAAGCTGTGGTGGATGTTGATGCAGCGCCCCGCCAGGTGGCGGGAGAGATCGTCCGAGAGGATCTGCATGTAGCGCGCGAGGACGACGAGATCGGCCCGCGTCTGCGCGACAATCGCCTTGATCTGCGCCTCCTGCTCGATCTTCGTATCCCTGGTGACAGGGAGGTGATGGAAGGGAATGTCGCCGACGAGGCTGACCGTGAGCGCCGAGCGCGGATGGTTCGAGACGATCCCGACGACGTCCATGTGGAGTTCGCCGAGACGATGGCGGTAGAGAAGATCGCCGAGGCAGTGATCGAATTTGGAGACGAACAGCAGGACGCGCTTGCGCTCAGCCTGGGCGCGGAGCTTCCACTCCATCCCGAACTTCCGGGCGATGGTCTCGATCCCGGCCCGCGCTCCCCGGGCACCGTCTTCCGAGAGGGCCACGCCGACCCTCATGAAGAAGCGCTCGCTCATGATCTCGTCGACTTGCGCGGCCTCGACGATGTTGCCGCCGTTCTCGAACAGGCAGCGCGAGACGTCGGCCACGATCCCGGGCACATCACGGCACGATAGCGTGAGGATGTAGTTCGACCTCGATGCAGTTTCAGCGAGCATAAATCGACAGTTCCTCGCGGCCACGGACGACCGGCTTCCGGCCGCATCAAGCGATGAGCGGATGTTGAGAGGGTGAGAGGCGGACTGAGGGTGCTGAGAGGCCGCGTGTCCGTGGGGCTACGCCTCTGATTTCACTCCCAAAGCCGCCTCTGCGGGGCGTTGCGGGGGCACCATCACGCAGAACGCCGTCATTGAAAATCCGGTATTATTCAATACAAGCTATCAGGATTATGGATATCAGACGGCTCGACCTGAACCTGCTGCTCCTGCTCGACGGGCTGTTTCGCGCGCAGAACCTGTCGGCGGTGTCGCGCCAGCTCGGCATGAGCCAGCCGATGGCCAGTGCCGGCTTGCGAAAGCTGCGGGATTTCTTTGGCGATCCGCTGTTTCTGTCGACGGGACGCGGCATGAGGCCTACGCCGTTCGCGGAATCCATCGCCGAGGCGGTGCGGGTCGTGCTTGCGACGGTCGATCAGCAGATCCTGCGCAAACCGCGCTTCGTGCCGGAGGAAAGCGACCGCGTGTTCACCGTTACGACGTCGGACATCGGCGTTCTGATCTTCATCCCGCCTATCCTGCAACGCATCCGCACGATGGCTCCCCGCGCGAGCCTGCGATGCGTACCGACATCCCATGAGCAGCTCGAGGACGCGCTCGAACGCGGCGAGATCGATCTCGCGATAGGGTATTTTCCCGACCTCGTTGGTCCGAACATCGTGACCGAAGATCTGTTCGATCACCCCTTCACCTGCATCGTCCGCAAGGACCATCCGACGATCGGTGACACCCTCTCGCTCGAGCAGTTTCTCGCGGCGGACCATATCGCCGTCAACCAGCAGGGGCGAAGTCAGGAGATCTTCGAAAGGCGGGTCCGGGAGCTCAAGTTGCAGCGCCGCGTCGTCCTGCACCTGCCGCATTTCATGAGCGTGCCGCAACTGGTCGCGACCAGCGACATGATCTCCACGGTGCCGTTCTCGCTCGGGGCCTGGTACGCGGACGCGGGCTTGAAGCTCCTGCCGCCGCCGGTCTCCATACCTCTGATCGAATTGAGGCAGCACTGGCACCGCCGGATGGACAACGAACCCGCGGTCCGCTGGCTGCAATCGATCGTGGCCGAGGAACTTCGCGATCGTGACCCCGCGCTGGCGATGTCGGCCGATTACGCCAAGTCCCGCGCCAAGGCTGCGAGGCCCGCGCCGGAAGGCAAGTTGCGGCGCCGGTGATGCGCGGTGCTCCGCTAATTGACCGGTCGGGTCAAGCCGGCGGCCTTCTTCAACAAAATCTCAAGTCAAATCCGAAGTAAAATCTACAGTATGAGGATGGCAGCATCGAACGTTTCGTCAAACCCGCGCGGAGCAATCCGCTGCGGGTTTTTTCATGTTGAGGCGATTATCGGAGGGCGAGCTGCAGCACCGACGCCACCAACGACAAGCCCGCGAGCAGCAAGAGCGCCAACACGGTCTTGCGGAAGGTCTCGTCGTTGATTTTGCCGAAAAGTTTGAAGCCGGACCAAAGGCCGGCGACCATGAAGGGAACGCCTAATGCATAGAGCGTCAGCGTCTCCTTCGTAATAGTACCGGCGACGGCCTGGGAGCTCGAAATGACGACGAACGCCACGAACAGCACTGGCTGAAACACAGCGCGCTGCACGTCCTTTGGCCAACCACGCCATTGGCAGGAAATCGTCGAGATGACGCCGCCGAGCCCCGTCAGGCCGCCCAGCGAACCGTTGGAGACACCAATGGCGATATCGGCTCCGATTCCAATTTTCATTGGAGCGAATACGGGCTTCGTCAGGCCATAGATTGCATAGAGCACCAGCAGCACGCCCACACCGAACCGGAGATAACCGGGGTTGAGGTAAGCGAGAATGCCGACCCCGATCGGTATGCCGATGATGGTCCCAAGCGCGAGCGGCCAGGCCTTTCGCAGGTCGAGGACGTGCCGCAGCTTGAAGATGCCGTAACCTTGGGTGAGCAGTCCGTAGCCGGCGATCAAGGTCGCCGTCTGCATCGGCGTGATGATGTGCAGCCATACGCCGGATACCACAAGGCCCATGGCGAAGCCGGAAAAGCCGCTGACGAAGCCGCCGGCCAGCGCGGCAAGCGCAAAGAGAGCAAAAACAAATCCATCCATGACGTCGCTCCCCCGAACGAGGTGGCGCGCGCTTGGATGGACATCCATCTAAGGGGGAGGTCGCGGATCCCCACTGCCCGAACTAGAAACCCGGACGGCCAAGCTGTCAACCTGCGCGCACTCCTGAGTATTCCGCGACGTCGCCGGGTCGGCGCCACGAAGAGCTGCGGACAGATGCCTATTTGATTCCGTCATATGCCAGATCGTCGAACATCGTCACGCTATCCGCCTTGGTCCATAGACCGATCATACCGGCGTTTGTGAGGGTGGCATCCTCCACCTCGAACAACGGCTGTCCGTCATAGGTCACCTTGAACCGGCTTCCCGCGAAATCGCAACGCAGCGCGTGCCATTGCCCGGACGACACCGGCGTGCTGATACCATAACCACCCTTGCGACCGACGATGTCCAGCGGCGTTCGAACGCCGTCGATCGTCTTGTAGAGCACGACGTTGTCCTCGAGCGCGTTGGCCCGGACGACGTAGTAATTAGTGGCATCGCTCGCGCGCCAGATGATTCCTGCGGCGCGGTCCGCGGACCCGGCAACGGCCTTGAATTTCACCTCGACGAAGCCATCGCGGATGGCGGTATCGCTCTTGATGGCCAGCGGAAAAGTCGCCTGTCCGGATTGCTTGAGGACGTTCGGCTTGCTTGGCGCCGAGGGCTCGGCCTCGACGGTCCATTTCGGCTCTCCCCGACCCGTCATGGTGAGAGTCCATCCTACGGGTGGCATTCTGGCAGGCGCGTCGTCGAAATTCGAAATCTGGGTCATGGTGTTCCCTCCCACTAACAAAGCAAGGACGGACGCCAGAACAAGCCTCGCCCATGCAGACGGTCGAAACGGAAACGCCCAGGCGGTGCAGATCATCGGCTGTCCTGATCCCCGAACCGGTCAGCTGTCATGTCGGACGCTTTTCCATGGCCACTCCTCAGGTTTCACCGGCGTATCGTTTGTACAGTTCGGCAGCGTTGTTCCAGCGAATGGCCTCCATGTAGACGTCCACGTAGCGCGCGGCCGCAGCGCCGAAGTCCATGTGATAGGCGTGCTCGTACATGTCGAGCACCAGGACCGGACGGCCGCCGGCGAGCGTCGTCGTATGATCGGCAGCCCATTGGTTGACGAGCTTCCTGTCGCGAGGGGAATAGGACAGGATCACCCACCCCGAGCCGCCGCCTTCCGCTTTGCCCATCGCCGAAAATTCCGTCCTCCAGCGCTCAATGCTGCCGAAGTCGCGCGCGATCGCATCGGCGAGAGCGCCGCTTGGCCTGTCGGCGCCGCCAAAGACCATCGAAGTAGATCTCGTGCAGGATCATCGAATTCGCCGCGATCAGCTCCTCGCGCTTCAGTCCGTTGATGACGAAGTTCGGCGCCTTGGCGAAGTCGAGCTCCGCGAGTTGAGCGGTGATCGCATTGAGGCGCTTCACCGCGCCGCCGTAGTTGTTCTCGTAGTGGCTCACCAGCACCTTTTCAGAGATGCCGCTGATCGACTTCGGATCGAACGGCATCGGCTTGATTTCGTAAGGCATCGGACGTCTCCCTCCTTCATTCCCTGGTTCAACTCTTTGTGCTGGCGGTCTTGTCCAGGGCAGCTCGCAAGCCTTCGGCGAGCTTGACGGCGTCGTCGTTGGCCCAGAAGTGCATGAAGAACAGGCGCGGCTGCTCGTTCAGCATGTGGCTATGCAGCGCGGTCACTTCGATACCGTGCGTCCGGAGCGCGAGAATCACCGGATTCACCTCGTCGCTGGTCAGCACGAAGTCGCCCGTGATGGCCGCCTTTCCTCCGCCCGTCGGTTGGAAGTTGATGCCGATCGCAACGCCCATCGGACCGACGGGGGTCAGCAGCACGTCCTCTTGCGTGATCGGGTCGCGTCGCTTCACGTTGAATTGGTAGACGCCGCCATTGGCTTGTCCCCTCACGCCGACGATCTGGTCAAGTTTTGCAGTGTCGAGATCCACGACAGGCGGCGGGCTCGACGGCGCTGCGACGGTCAACGGGGTCTTGCTTTCGGCAAGTGCGTCGTGGATTGCCGAGGCCAGCTTGACAGGGTCCCCGTGTCCGGCGACGTGCATGTAGAACGTCGCCGGGCTCGCGCGTAGAAGGTGATTGTGGATGGCAGTGATCTCGAGGCCGCTCGCGATCATTTTCGCCATCACCGGATTGATCTCGGTTTCGAGCAGCACAAGATCACCCATGACCATGGCACCGCCATGCCCCGGCTTGAACGCGACCCAGCCGCCGAGCGCCAGCGCCGGCTTGATCGTCACTCCGTCGAGAGTCACGGAGAGGTCGCTACGGGGAAAGCCGTACCTGTGCACATCGTCTGAAACGGCGGGCTTGCGGCCCAGCGTCTCATCGACCTTCTGCCAGTCGACGTTCTGCGCTTGAACCGTCGGGACGAGGCCGAGGAGGCAGGCGCCGAGACCGGCGAGCGCGAAGAGCGTGCTTCTCATGATTTCACTCCTGAGTCTTGAGACAATCACTCGAGCCTGCGGCGTACGTCGCGATACCGGGCGACAAGACCATCGCAGGCGAAAGCCATCATCTTCATGTCGTGTCTCAGTTTCGTTCCTTGATCTGTCCGCTGCTGTCGATCACGAGCCGCTCTTTCTTGCCGTTCTTCATCGCCCTGGCGGTCGTGCCTTCGGCCGTCGACTTGATGTCGCCGACTTGCGAGTAACCGGCGGCTTGGATCCTGGCGATCAGCTCGTCTTGAGTCAGTGCGCGTGCCGTCGGCACGCCCCCCGTGACCGCCAGAAGTAGAAGGGTGTGAAGGATTGTCCGTGTTCGCATGATCATTCTCCTGGTGGTGTCCCTGCCCCAGGTGAAGTGCCCCGCGAATCGATCGCAGGTCCGTGCCCGCAACGACGCGCGCGCCGCCACGCAGCGGCGCGCCGTGCTGGACCGATACGAAGAGTGGAATGAGATCGAGATGGCGGATGACATGCTGCGTCCCTGGTGAAAGGCAGGACGCGATTCTTCGGCATGTCGCCTCGCGGGGAGATCGCAAGTCCCCCGTCGCGCTCAATAGAAACCTGGGGAGCCCGGCTGTCAACCGGTGCCCGCGCGAGCTCACGTCACGAACAGTTCACACTCGGGATGGAACTGCGACAACGACGGCTTGAAATCTGAACGCCATCTCACGTAGATTGTCCGCATGGGGACGACGCAGACTCCCCGTGAGACTTCGGTCCAAGATCTGCGCAGCACGCCATTTATGGAGCTTGCGCATGGACATCTCCCCTCCGAAAACAATCGCTATCCTCTCGCGCGGAGATGCCGCCGCAAGGGCGGACGCAACGGCGCAGAACAGCCGCTTCGTCCGCGTCTTCGAGGCCCTCGCCGCCATCGGCATCGAAGCCCGGCCGGTCATCTACGACGAGACCTTCGCCGACGTCGTCCGCGATCAATTGCGCGCGGTCGATGGCGTGCTCGTCTGGGTCGATCCGATCCATCAGGGCAAGACGCGCGCCGAGCTCGATCCCCTGCTTCGCGATGTTGCGGCACAGGGACCATGGGTGAGCGCGCATCCCGACGTCATCCTGAAGATGGGCGTCAAGGAGGTGCTGTACCGAACGAGGCATCTCGGCTGGGGCGCAGATACCCATCGCTATGACAACGCCGCCGCGTTCCGCGCCGAATTTCCGTCGCGCCTTCGGACAAACGGTCCGCGCGTGCTGAAGCAAAATCGCGGCAACGGCGGCCAGGGCGTCTGGAAGGTCGAGGCGCTGCCAAACACGGAGGCCGTCGTCCGGGTGCTCCATGCGCAACGCGGCAGCATGCCCGAGGACGTGCCGCTCGAAACGTTCATCGCGCGATGCGAGCCGTATTTCGGCTGGGGCGGCTGTATCATCGACCAGATTTTTCAACCCCGCCTGCCCGACGGAATGATCCGCTGTTACATGAGCGGCTCCAAGGTCGCAGGCTTCGGGCACCAGCGGATCAAGGCCCTGATCCCACCGCCGCCCGAAGGCCCGGACTCCGTCGAAGCGCAACCGGGCCCGCGGATCATGCACGGACCCGATGCGCCGCAATTTCAGGCGCTCCGGAGGTCGATGGAGGACGAATGGACGCCAGGCATGACGCAGCTACTGAGCATCGGCGAACCGTCGCTCCCTGTCATCTGGGACGCGGACTTCCTCTACGGCCCGAAAGACGCGGCCGGTGCCGACACGTACGTCTTGTGCGAGATCAACGCCAGCTCCTGCTTCGCGATCCCTGACGAAGCCCCGGCGGCGATCGCACGGACCGTGAAACATCGCCTTGTGCAAGCGAAGGACACCGCTTTCAGCAGCTAGGAACTCAGGGAACACCCTGCGGCATCCCCGGCCGCGGCAATCTGCCCGGCCGGGGGACTAGCCGAACCCAGCGCGATCATCACGGTCAAAGCCGTCGGCTCGAAGGTCTTTGCCTTCGACGCCGGTGGAGGCGAGCGAGAGGGTGTAGTGAGGCTATCTCTCCTCGGTCGGATGCACCCATTTGTACGGCGTGATGCTTCGCGTCGCGGTCAGCTTGATCATGTGAACAGGCGGTGCGGAACGTCCCTTGCGGCATGACCGGCACTTGAGCGACGCTTCGAGCTTCCAGATCGGCGTATCGCGCGGACGGCGGATCGCATCGAGCGGCAGGCTCGCACGCGACTTGCACCTGTTGCACTCGACCTCGAGCCAGCCCATGCCGCCGTTGAGGCATTGCGCGATGGTCGGAGACGGCTGCGAGGGGCCGCCGTACCCTTCCATGCGGACCGACCAGGCTTCGGCTTCGGCCCGATCGGCCTCACGGACGGCCTTCTTCGCCTCCTCGCGGGCATGCCTGGCGGAGATCTCCGCCCCCATGATCCGGCCGCTCCAGATGACCTCGCGTGATTTCGTCCCCATGGCCGGCATGAAAGCGACGCGCGACGGCGTTGGCAAATTATCGATCGCTAGTAGGTCGGATCTGAAATTCGATACTGCGTGTCGTGGGTGTGGACAACCGACGTTGCAGATTCTGTCGGGAAGCGACCTCGCCAAGCGCTTGGAACAGTCGCTCGTCTCCGCAGTTTCTTCAACTGGAGGAAACGGAGATGAAAACATCAACCCTTGCTTTAGCGCTTCTGCTGGCCTGCTCGACCGGCTATGCGTCGGCGCACAGCGTCAAACGCCATCACCATCACGGCTGGTCCAACTCGATGAACATGATGCATGGCCCCGGCCGAACGGCGGCCCGCTCCGACCCGAACGGGACGGCGGGCGGTCCGACCAGCGTCAGTGGAACCGGCTCGTCAAAGTTCGGCGGACAAATCCCGGGAGCCAGCGGAGCGGCCCGACAGTAGGTCTGCTCCGCCAGGCGACGTCCTAGTTCGTCACACCCGCGCGGAGCAATCCGCCGCGGGTTTTTTCTTGTCGCCGGCATATCCGCGCGTCGAGACCGGGCTCGCGCCGCCTCGTGCTTAACGATGCCTGAATCACGAGAATTCGCCGATGCGTCTTAGCCAAATCTTACAGGGATCGCCCTTAGGTTGCCGGCGACTTGTCAGGAGTGATCCCAATGTCGTTCGGCAAGCGTCAATCCGGATTTGCTGCCGCTGCACCGGCTTTCAATACCAACATCGCCGTCGCACATGGCCAGGTCGCCACCGAGACGACGGAGGCGACCGGCCACCCGTTTCGCTGGCTCATCATGCTCGTTGCCTGCGGCGCCATGCTCTACGGACTTGTCGCGAGCTATGGTCCGGACATCCTGCGCGACCATCGCCTGGCCGGAACGTGGCAACCGGCGTATGATTTGCGCGCCACGGAGGGGAAGTGCGAGCGAACGAACTTCGTGGTCACGTTCTGCAGCGCCAAGATCAAATCGGTCGCAAGGCCCGATGATCCGCCCAGCACCCATCGTTTCCTGATGTTTTTTGCGAGCGGCGGCGGAGAGGCTCTCGCGCCGGTGCGCTCGACGATCGACCGCAACGCGGTCTCGATCTTCTACGCGGCGGAAACGAAGCTCCGGAACCGTACGCTGTCGTTCATCCTCTCGGCGGGAATACTGGCCCTGTTCACCATGCTCGGGATGTTCCTGTTCTGGAGAGCGGCGAATTCGTTCAGTCCGTGATGTCCGCCAAGAGCATCCCGGGATTTATTCGCGGCACTCCGCAGGTCACGCCATGTCAGGATTGAGCAGGTAGGCCGTGTCGCGGTTCATCATTCTCGGTGGCGCCTGCTGCGCCTTGCTCTATTGGATCTTTTTCCAGCCGTCCTCCGGCTCCGGAGACGTGGCCTCGCGGCAGACCTTGTCCATCAGCGAAGAGCAGGACCGCATCGTGTTCGGCTGGAGCGGGCCCGTGCAGGAGCCGATGAGCGAACGTATCGCCGCTGCCCTCGATCGTTACAAGGACGATCGGCGCCGGCTCGTCCTCATCCTGAACTCGCCGGGCGGCTCGATCCAGCATGGGCGCAAGGTCGTCGCCGCGATCCGTGCGCGTGATCGCGCGATCGATACGCTCGTCCAGAAAGCCGGTGTCTGCGCTTCGATGTGCGTTCCGATTTTTCTCGCCGGCACGACGCGCATGGCCGATCCCGACTCCTACTTCATGTTTCACCAGGCCAGCTTGACCAGCAGCGCAGAGGAAAACATGAAGCGAAAGGAGCTCGGCGATGCCGAGAAAGCCCTCCTCTCGCAGACCGTCAAGATCATCGAGACCCAAGCCACCGACGATTTCTTCCGTAACGATATCGGCATTCGCGGCGTCAACGCCGTCTGGCTTGCCAGCATGCGCAGGAAAATCTCGGGCCGCGATATCTGGATGAGCGGTCAGGACCTCGTCGCCGAGGGCTCCGGCATCGTCGACAGTCTCGTTCGCACGCCAGCGCGCTAGCGTCACAGGCCTTTGTCGATCATCACCCAGAGCGCGCTCCCCAGCGTCGATGAGTGCCTGAGCGCGTAGGCCCATGCCGGCCAACGTGTTGGTGAAAGCGCAAGTGCAAGCACAGCTTGCCCGATCCGCTGCGCCCTGCCCCGCGGCAGGCCGCGCACGAACTCGCAGACGCTGCCCGGCTTCTCGGCCCTTCGCAAAAAGCTGTCTACGATGTCCTCCTTGAGGAACTTCAGGAGGTTGAATGGCTCCCGCTCGCAGATGGTCAATCGCAGGCCATGTCGCCGGCATACGGCATCAAACGCCTCCTTCGTCCAGCGGCCAATGTGGTTCGGCGGCATGTCTATGAGCGACCCATGGCACTCCATGTAGTTCGTTCGGATTTCGTTTGGCACGGCGATGAAGACAGAGCCCTGCGCCTTGAGGAGGTACTTCAATCGGGCGAAGACGTCATCTACCCGGTCCATGTGCTCGAACACCTGAAACATGAAGATGATGTCGAAGCCCTCCTTCATGGGGGCGAAGCCCTCCTCTCGAAAGTCGACCGAAAAGGTCTTGTAGCCTTTCGATCGCAATGCCTGTTGCGCCGTTTCGTTGTAGTCGACCGCGTAAATATCGGACGCGTGAAAGAATTTGTCCCTGATGCGATCGAGAAAATACCCGAACCCCGCCCCCACATCGATCGCAGTTTTTCCGGCGGTGCCGAGGCCGTTCAGTTCCTCGATTGTCCTTGCATACTCCCATTTCATGGCTGGATAGGAAGGGTGCGGCGCGGCCAGGTTATAAAACTCCGCGCCCCCCGCGACGAAGGGATCTGCAAAACCGAATCCGCAATCTGCGCATTTGCGGATATCGCAGGTGTCGCGCCCCCAGAGAACCGACAGGTGGCGTGTTAATTTTCGAAAGCGATCCGGATACTGGCGCGGATTGACGAAGGATCGAGAGGCCTGATCTGCGGTCACTTCGAACAATTTGGCAGTTGATGCATTGCCGCATGCTGGACAAGTGCTCATCTCTCCCGACCTCATTCAGACCTTTTGACGAAGAGTGGTCGCGTTCAACTATCTCGTCATCATTCAAATGAAGGCTGTCGAAGGCGAGTCCGGGGCCGCGGACAAGCGGAGGTAGACCGGTTGCGGCGCACAGGCGCCTTCCTGACAGCGACGGCTCACCCGCGTAGACCGGAAGTGGCCGGGCGCTGGAGCTGCGACCAGGCGACAGCTCGGGCAAAACAGCAACACAAGGCCACCATCGAAGCACCAGCCAGCCGAAGAGGCCCGGCGGATGTTGACGGGGTCATCGCCGGATGCCAGTTTCGTGATCGGTAGTGTCCGCAAGGACTACTTAAGGGAATGCGGTGCGTCCACGTCGGTGGGCAATTCCGCGGCTGCCCCCGCAACTGTAGGCGGATAGCCGACGACCAAACGAACCACTGGAGCCCCGCTTGGGCCTCTGGGAAGGCGGTCGAAGGCGATGACCCGCGAGCCAGGAAACCTGCTGCCAGCCATGAGTCACGCGCGAACGCATTGGGCGGGGTGCCCCGATGTCTTGAAGTAGCCGGTGCATCTGCCGCCTGGGGCGAAGGCAGATGACTAAGGCAACCGCGGTGACGGTCTGTTTGCGTCGCCGCAGAGCGTTGTTGTGCAAAATCTTCATTTCGATTCCGGCATTGCGCCGGCGTATTGGCGTGTCCGGATCGGCGTCTCGCAGGCCATGCCTGCCGTGCTCGCCCTGCTGCTCTCGACATCGCTGTCCTCCGTCGCGGTGGCGCAGGCCGCGGCCCGCGATAACGCCTCCCGCGAGATCGACCCGGTGACCGTCTCTCCGGCCACACCCAGGCCGGCTCCTGCTGTCAGCCCCGGCAATCAGAGGTCGCGGACCGCGCGCCGGGCCACGGGGCGCAATCGCGCCGCCTCAGCCGTCGCCGTTCCGGCACCCCAGTCTCCGAGCGATCAGGTGCAGACGCCGCTCAACACGGCTGTCGTCACCGAGGTCGGCTCCCGGCTAGGGATCACGGCACGGGAAACGCCGGCGACCGTCGAGGTCATCGACCAGCAGACCATGCGGCTCCTCGGCATCAGGACCACCACTGACGCGGCCAAGGCGGCGGTCGGCGTGACCGGCGGCGATGCGCCCGGCGCACCCGCCATCTTCTCGATGCGCGGCTTTTCCGGCGACCAGATTTCCACCCTCTACAACGGCATTTCGATCGGGCCGTCGACCATGACCGGCCGCCCCATGGACACCGCCAATCTGCAGCAGGTGGAGATCATCAAGGGGCCTGACTCGCTGATCGCCGGCCTTGGCGCGACCGGCGGCGCCGTCAACTACGTGACCAAGGCGCCGCACACCGGGAATGTCGTCAACGACGCGTTCGCGTCCTACGACTCCTTCAACGGCTATCGCGCCGGATACGGATCGGGCGGCAGCACGCTCGTCAACGGCCTCGACTACCGCTTCGACATCAGCCATTCCAACGACAAGAGCTTTATCGACGACACCTATGCGAAGCTCAGCAACGTCTCGGGACAGCTGAACTACCGCGTCAACGAGAGCCTGAAGATCTGGGGCGCGGCCGAATACAGACAGGACAAGGACCGTTTCTACTGGGGCACGCCGCTGGTGCCCGCGAATGCGCCGGGCATCGTGCCGACATCGGGCATCGTCTCGGGCCGGTGGACCAACTACTATCTCAACGGCCACACCGGGACGCTCAACCCCGTCACCGTGGACGCGCGCACGCTGACCACCACCTACAACGTGCTCGACAATCACAGCGGCGCCAGCGAGCTCTGGCTGCGCAGCGGCTTCCAGTGGGACATCACCAACAACATCTCGCTGCGGAGCCAGGTCTACGGCTACGACGCGCACCGGCACTGGTTCAACAACGAGATCAATTCGTTCGACGATTCCGGGCCGAACAACGTCTATCGCGAGCGGCTGGCGCTGGACCACGCGCAGCGGCTCTACGGCAACATCACCGACCTCACCGTCAATTCCAACTTCAGTGGGATGGACAACCGTTTCGTCGCCACCGTCATGGCGAGCAGCTCGCAGTTCAACGTCTCGCAGGACACGCTGTTCTTCTCGGACACGGTCGACCTGATCAATCCGGACCGCGGGCTTTACGGGCCACGCAGCGACGAGAAGATCTACACGCACCTCAACTCCGCCTCGCTCGCGTTCGAGGACCGGCTCAAGCTGACCTCGACCTTCGCACTGATCGGCGGCATCCGCTTCGAGGACATCGAGCTGTCGCGCACGCGCTTCTCGCCGGACGGCGTGTTGCGCACCGACCGCGGCTATCCGTTCTCGAAGACGTTCAACCCGGTCACCGGCCGGGTCGGCTATACCTGGGAGGTCACCCCGGGCGTCATGCTGTACAGCCAGTATGCAACGGCGGCGGACCCGACGGTCGCCAACATCTTCATCCTCGCGCCGCAGGTGCCGCTGCTGCTGACGACGTCGCGCACCTACGAGACCGGCGTGAAGCTGCAATCGGCCGACAAGCGCGCGGAGGCCACGTTCTCGGCCTTCGACATCGAGCGCAAGAACGTCTACGTCCCCGAAAGCGGCATCGTCTTCAACGTCGCGGGCAAGATCGCCTCCAAGGGGGTCGAGATCGCCGCGGCGGTCAACCCGGTCGGCGGCCTGAAGCTCTGGGGCAACGTCGCCTTCGTGCAGTCGCGCTTCATCGACTTCAACTATGTCGACGGCAATGGCGACTTCCAATCCTATTCGGGCAAGACGCCGCCCAACGTTCCGAACTTCGTCGCCAATGCGGGGGCGTCCTACCGCTTCGACACGAAACTGCCGGTGGAGATCGGCGGCCTCGTCCGTCACGTCGGCGACCGCTTCAACTTCCAGGACAATCTGGTCACGATGAACGCCTACACGATCTTTGACGCGTTCGCGTTCGTCGATATCCCAAAAGCTTATTTCCCGGGCGTCGATCGGACCCGGATCAGCTTTCGCGTGAAGAACCTCACGAACAAGCTCTACGCGGCATGGGGCGATCCCGGCTATACCGATCAGATCATCCTGGGCGCACCGCGCAGCTACGAGGTCGCGGCTTCATTCAGGTGGTGATGGACCGAATGCAATCACCACGACTGCGATGGCAGCAGTTGTCACGCGACAGTAGGACGCAATCGCACATCGATTACGCCGTTGAAGCAGCAAGTCTCGAGAGCTATCGATCCCCGAAACCGGCCTTCAATCGGGAGGAACGCATGAGCACCATCACCGGCGGTTGTCACTGTGGCGCAATCCGTTATCAGGTCGAGGGCGAGGCGATCGTGCATGCGCTGTGTCACTGCCGCGACTGTCGACTTCACGCCGGCGCGCCGGTCGTCGGCTGGACGATGTACGCGGATGATGCCGTCAAGGTGACGACGGGCGAGCCCAGGGTCTACAGCTCCTCCGAACACGGCCGGCGGCACTTTTGCGGCGATTGCGGAACCGGCCTGTTCTACGTCAATGCCAACATGCTCCCCGGGGTCATCGACGTCCAGAGCGCGACCTACGACGATCCCGATGCCGTACCGGCGACGATGCACATCCAGGTCGCCGAGCGTCTTCGCTGGATGGAACATGCGCACGAGCTGCCGGCGTTTGACCGCTATCCTCCGCAGCCGTAGCGGGGAGAGGTGACGCCGGCACGGCTTCGCGCCAGCTTTTCGCGTTGCCGTCGTCGCTCGAGCGGCACGCATGCCTCGGCATCGTGACCAAGGCTGCCTCGCCTGGCCACCCGACAAGCCATCTCTTGAGTTCCTCAGCTCCGTCGCCCGCTCCCGCGTGCCCAGAGCAGCGCCAAGGGCCCCAGCGCAATCCCGGCCGCAAGGACGATGAACGCCAGCAGCCAGCCGTTCGCGTGCTGCGGGCCGCCTGCCATGTCGAGCGCGGCGCCCGTGCCCCAGGCACCAACGGCCGACAGGCCAAAGCCGACGGTGGAGTGCAAGGCCAGAGTTGCGCCACGATGCTCGGGCACGGCCGCTGCGGACATGCCGGCAGTCAACGCGCCGGAATCGGCCGGCACGGTCAGGCCATAAAGGAGCAGAAGCAGTGCGAGCAGCCATGCCGGAGCCGTCGCATTGAGCCCGATGACCAGTGCAACGCAAGCCGATGCAATCATCACAACCGTGATCGCCCGATGTCGCCCGAATTTCAGCGCGGCTTCGTTGCCGAGGATACTGGCGGGCATCGAGATGACTGCGAAGCAGAAGCTCATCAGGACCGGCGTCATCCAGGACGGCGCCCCTTGATGCGCAACAACGAAGGTCCAGAACCCGACCAGCCAGGTGCGGATGCCATAGAGTTCGAAGCAATGGGCGCCGTAACCGAAGATGTAACCGAGCGCCTCGCGGTTGGCGAAAACGGGCGCGAAGTTGAGCAGACGCCCAGTCTTCGGCGCGGGCCGCCGCTCATGCATCAGAAGGCACGCGATGACCATTGCGATCGGCCCGAACCCCGTGACGAGGAATGCGCTTCGCCATCCCCATTTGTCGGCGATGATCTGTGCCACCAGGAACGAGAGGCCGACGCCGACCGAGAAGCTCGACGTGTACAGCGTGACGGCCCGCGAGGTGTCGCCTGAGGGAAGCCGGTCGGTCAGCGCCTTCAGGCCGGGCATGTAGGCGCCGGCAAATCCGAGGCCCGCCAGCGACCAGATCGCAGTCCCCGACCAGAACCCTTGCGCGAAGATGCCGAAAGCTGCGGTGGCGAGGCCACTGACGATCGAGCCCCAGAGCAGGACGAGGCGGGCATCGATCCGGTCGGTCAATGTCGTCAACACCGGCACCGCGAGCATGTAGCCGAACGCGTAACCGCTCGCCATCAAGCCGCCTTCGGCGGCGGAGAGGCCCCACGCCGGCATGAGATGCTGCGCCAGATTTGCGGACAACGTCACATGCGGCAGCAGATTGCCGACCTGGCCGATGCACATCACCGCAATCAGAGACCTGCCGCTCAGCTTATGAATTTTGTTCTCCCACCTGGAGGAGCGTCGATGTTGGCTGCACTTGCGTCATGAGCAACCGCATCCCGCAGCACCGGCCTTCTTCGCCGATTCATCGGCGGCGCAGCAAGCCGAGGCCTCCTCCTTTGCCGGACCGCCGCAGCATCCCGCTGCGGCCCCTGACTCGACGCCGCCGCGCGTGCAGACGCCGGTCTCCGGCAGATCGAGCTCGACCCGTGCCGCAGCCTCCCTGTCGCCCGCGATATCGGCGACGATGGAGCGGACCTGCTCGTATCCGGTCATCATCAGGAAGGTCGGCGCGCGGCCGTAGGATTTCATGCCGGCGAGATAGAAGCCCGGCTCGTCGTGCGCGAGCTCGCGCGCGCCGTGAGGGCGGACCGTCCCGCAGCTGTGCTCGTTGGGATCGATGAGCGGCGCAAGCGCGACCGGCGCCTCGATCGCCGGATCGAGCCGAAGCCGCAGCTCGGACAGGAACGAAAGATCGGGACGAAAGCCGGTCGAGACGACAAGCTCGTCGGCAACCACGCTCCGCGCACCGCAACAGGCGCCCGCCGAAATCCTGAGGCGGCCTTCGGTGTCCGAGACGTGAGTGACGCCGAAACCGGTCTCCACCTTGATCTTGCCGGCGGCCACGAGCGCGGCGAAGGCGGAGCCCAACTCGCCGCGGGCGGCAAGCTTGTCATTGCTGCCGCCGCCGAAGGCCTTCGCGGGATCGGCGCCGCGCAACAGCCAGATGGCTCGCGTGCCGGGCACCTCGCCGGCGAGCTGCACGAGATCGATCAGCGTGCCCACCGCGGAGTGACCGGCCCCGAGCACGGCGACGGTCTTGCCGGCATATCTGGCACGCTCGGCACCTCGCACATCGGGCATGCCATAGGCGATGCGGTCCGTGTGCTCGCGCTCGCCGATTGCGGGCAAGCCGTTGCCGCCGGCGGGGTTGGGAGAGAACCACGTGCCTGATGCGTCGATGACGGCATCGGCGCGCAGCACCTCGGGACCCCTGCCGTTCTGATAGCGGATTTCGAACGGCGCCCGCTCCCTGCCCTTCGTCTTTGCCTTGTCGAAGCCAGCGCGGCTGATGGCGGTGACGCGGCTGGACGTCCGGATCGTCTCGCGCAGCGGCGTGCGCGTGGCCAGCGGATCGAGGTAGCGCTCGAGCAGCTCACCGCCGGTCGGATAGGACTGTGGGTCAGGCGAATTCCAACCGGTCGGTGCGAGCAGACGCGTGGCAGCCTTGTCGACGTTGTACTGCCACGGCGAGAAGAGCTGGACGTGCTGCCATTGACGCATCGCGTGCCCGGCTTCGGGTCCGGCCTCGATCACGATGGGCGACATGCCGCGCTCGAGCACATGGGCGGCCGCTGCGAGACCGACAGGCCCCGCCCCGATAATGGCTACCGTCCTGTTGTCGCTCATTCGGCTTCTCCCGTCTTTCTAGAATCATCGAACAATTGAGGCCGAAGAGATCAGGCCGCGGTTTGAGCATCCTTGCATCCGACTTCGTCCGAACAACACTCTGCCGCCAGGAAGTCGACCAGGCCCCGCATCGCATCGAAGTTCGCATGACAAACCAGCGTGGTGGATTCCCGGACCTGACTGACGAGCCCGACCGAGACCAGGGTCTTGATGTGATGCGACAGCGTCGATGCCGGGATCTTCAGCTTGTCCTGCAGGCGGCCGACGGGCATGCCCGAGCGCCCTGCCCGGACCAAGGCGCGATAAATCTGGAGCCGGGTTTGATTACCCAGGGCTTCCAGACGTGCTGCTGCGTCGGCGATCTTCATGGGGGCATGGTGCAGCCTCTTCAACCCGAATGTCAAACCGTATTTCTAGTATATTCGAAATATGGGTGCAGCCGGCCGCACTTCTTCGGATTCCGGATTGACGCCCCCTCCATAATTCCATAAATCTGGATATATGGAAACCGAAGAGGCCGTCCTTGCGCTCGCCGCGCTGTCGCAGCCGACCCGTCTGGAGGCATTCCGGACGCTGGTGAGACACGAGCCTGATGGACTTGCAGCGGGCGATCTCGCGCGCCTGCTGGAAGTCCCCCAGAACACGCTCTCGGCGCATTTGTCGATTCTGAGCCGGGCGCGCCTCGTGTCCTCCGAGCGGCAGAGCCGCTCGATCATCTACCGCGCCAATCTCGGCGCATTCCGGGACGTTGCCGTTTTCCTGCTGCGCGATTGCTGCGGCGGACGGCCGGAAGTTTGCGAACCCGTCGTCGCGACGCTCCAATCCTGCTGCGCGCCAAAACGAAAGGAGCGAAGCCGTGCCTGACCAGATGCACGACCTGCCGTTCCCGTGTTCCGAGCGCGCGGCACCTCCGACGCCGAAGGCCGGCTGATGGACAATTTCGATCTTCCGCGCCGCCTCGCGGCCGAAGCGCTCGGCACGGGCATTCTCGTCGCCACGGTGGTCGGCTCCGGCATCATGGCGGAAACGCTGACCAGGGATGTCGCTCTTGCTCTGCTCTGCAACACCTTGCCGACAGGGGCCATTCTGGTCGTCCTGATCACGGTGCTCGGTCCGATCTCCGGCGCACATTTCAATCCGGCGGTCACCCTCGTCTTCACCGGCAAGCGCGAGCTGCCGGCGAACGAGGCCGCGCTCTACGTGGTCGCGCAGATCGCCGGCGGCATCGCGGGAACGATGGCGGCGCATCTGATGTTCGGACTGCCCCTGCTCGAGCCCTCGACGAAGGTTCGAACCGGAGGGCCGCAATGGTTCGCCGAAGCCGTCGCCGCGTTCGGGCTGGTCGCCACGATCCTGGCCGGCATCCGGTTTCAGCGGCCCGCCGTGCCCTGGCTGGTCGGCCTTTACATCACGGCGGCCTACTGGTCCACGGCCTCGACCTCGTTTGCCAATCCGGCGGTGGCGATCGCAAGATCCCTGACGAACACGTTCGCGGGCATTCGCCCCGTTGACCTGCCCGGATTCATCCTTGCGGAGCTCTGCGGCGCGTTTGCCGGCATGCTGTTGATGAACTGGCTGCTCGGTCGCCCCGAAATGCGGGGTCCCATCCCAATCGCGGAGACAATACGATGACCGTCACGATCTATCACAACCCCGCTTGCGGCACCTCGCGCAACACGCTCGCGATGATCCGGCAGAGCGGCACCGAGCCTGTCGTCATCGAGTACCTGAAGACGCCGCCGTCGCGAGAAAGACTGGTCGAGCTCGTCAAGGCGATGGGCATCTCCGTTCGCGCGCTGCTGCGTGAGAAAGGCACGCCCTACCGCGACCTCGGCCTCGATGACCCGAAATGGTCCGACGAGGAGCTGATCGATCAGATGCTCGGCCACCCCATCCTGATCAACCGTCCGATCGTCGTGACGCCGAAGGGCACGCGATTGTGCCGGCCCTCCGAAGCCGTCATCGATCTGCTGGATGATCCCGTCGGCCGGTTCGTGAAGGAGGACGGCGAGGTGGTTGAAGCGCGATAGGGCTCATTGGGGATCAGATCTTCGGGATTTTGGCGCGCTCAACGACGCCCGTCCATTTGGTGATCTCCGTCTCGATCAGCTTCTTCATCTCCTCTGGCGAGCTGCCGCGGACCTCGCCGCCGACGGCGGTCTCCAGGCGTTGCTTGAGGTCGGGGTCCCTGAGCACGTCGAGCGTCGCGGCATTGAGTGCGGCCATGATGGCGGGCGGCGTTCCCTTCGGGGCCAACAGGCCGGCCCAGGTGCGCACGTCATATCCCTTGATGCCGGCTTCCTGAACCGTCGGGACGTCGGGCAGCAATGCGGTGCGCGTCGGCGAGGTCACTGCCAGGCCGCGGATCGCGCCACTCTGGATCTGCGGGGCGAGCAGCACCGGAGTGCCGACGATGACCGGAACCTCGCCGCCGAGCAGTGCAGTGACGGACTGGGAATCGCCGCGATACGGCACGTGCACGATCTCGACGCCGGCGGTTGCGTTGAGCAGCTCGCCGGCAAGGTGATGCGTGCTGCCGAAACCGACCGATCCGAAGCTGAGCGCACCGGGCTTCTCTTTGGCCATGGCAATGAGCTCGGCCAGCGACTTCGCCGGATAATCGCTACGCACTGCAATGACGAGCGCGTAATAGACCAGTGTCGAGATCATCTCGAAGCTCTCGGCCGGCTGGTAGGCGAGGCTCTTGTAGGTGGCCGCGGAAATCGCGTGAGCACCGGTGACGAGCCCGATCGTGTAGCCGTCAGGCGCCGCTTTCGCGACCGCATCCGCCGCGATGTTGCCGCCGGCGCCCGGCTTGGCCTCGACGATGATCGGCTGCCCGAGCTTCTTCGAGAGCCCGTCGGCGATGATGCGGGACAGCGTATCGGCGGCGCCGCCGGCGGCAAATCCGTGCAGCAGCCGGATCGGGCGCGACGGGTAAGTGTCCGCCGACGCCGAGCCGTTTCCGAGAAAAACGCCAAGAAAACCGCCAAGCAGAAAAATGGCCGCAGCAATCCGCTTCATCCAGAGCATGGATGATCCTCCCTTTGATTGTCATGTCGTTGGCCGCAACGGGTGCGGCGGTCTTCAAGTCGTGACGCGCTGGCTAGCGGGCGAACTCCGTGCATTCCGGTGACGGCGCCATGCCCCAGACGTCGCGCGGCAGGCCGACCCAGACTTTTGGCCGCTGCGGTCGATCGCGATGCCAGGGACGCGGCTCGAAATAGCCGAGCTCTTCATCCGTCATGCGGTCGAGATCGTGGAACAGCTCGACCAGATGCCCGTCGGGATTGCGATGATAGATCGCGGTGTTGTGCCCGGGGCCGTGACGCACCGGTCCCCAGAGAACGGGGAGCTTGTGCCGCGCGAGATGGTCGCAGGCCTGGTGCATGTGGGCGGGGCCACGCAGCTCGAAAGCAAAGTGATGCAGGCCGCGATCGGGGGCGCGGGCGAAGTTCAGCGTGTGATGCTCGAAGCCGCTGCGCATGAAGACGAAGCGATCCTCGATCCAGTCGGAGACGCGCAGGCCCATGACATTGGCGTAGAACTCCGAGGCCGCACGCGGATCGGGCGTGCGAAGGGCGACATGGCCGAGCTTGACGACGGCGAGCGCGCCGATCCGCTCCTGCGCGGGCGTCGGCGTCCAGCCCTGGACCAGCTCGAAGCGTGTGCCTTCGGGATCGCTGAACGACAGCAGGCGGGGCACGCCAGGCAGGGCATCGCTCCGAAGCTCCGGCCGCAGATCCGCCTGCTTCAGCGCAGCGCCCAGCGCCTCGAGCTGGACGTCGGGGGATATTTCGAAGCCGATGCTCGTCAGCGCCGCCGCGCCGGGCTCGATCACGAGCGAAAGCTGCTCGCAATCGCTGGCGAGAAAGATGCGGTCTCCGTCGCGGCCGACGAGGCCGAGACCGATCACGCCGCGGTAATAGTCGAGCAGCCGCTCGGGATCGGGCGAGGCGAAGGTCGCGTGCCGCAGCCGGGTGAACCTTGCAATGGGTGCCTGTGTCGTCATCGTGCAGTCCATCCCCTCATGGCGTCATGATGATCTTGCCGAGCGCCGAGCCCTGCTCGAGCAGCGTGTGGGCCTGCCGGACCTCGTCGAGCTTCAGAACCGCCGAAATGGCCGGCTTGATCGCATTACGGCTCAACGCATCGATCACGCTCCGCATCAGGGCCCGGCGGCCGTCGCGGTCATGGTCGTAAATGTGGAAGGAGAAGCAGCGCACGGCCGGACAGATGTCGAGATGGTCGCGCATCGCCGCCATCAGATTTTCTTCTGGCAATCCGGCGAAAGCGTTGTACGACAGCAGCGTTCCCCATTTGCCGAGCGCGCCGAGATAGCCCGTGAACTCCGGCCCGCAGACATGATCGAGCACGAGGCCGAGGCCCTCGCCATCCGTCAGCTCGCGGGTCCGCGCCACGACGTCCTCGCGGCGGTAGAAGATGACGTGATCGGCGCCGTTCGCCTTCGCGAACTCCGCCTTCTCGTCGGTGGAGACCGTACCAATGACCTTCATCTGCGCGAGCTTTGCCAGCTGCACCAGCGCGGTGCCGACGCCGCCGGCAGCTCCAATCACCAGCACGCTCGCAGGCGCGCGCGGATGGCGGCACTCGTGCAGCAGAGCGTAAGCGACCTGATAGTTCGAGAGGCACACGGCGGCTTGCAGATCGACATTATCCGGCAGCGCGTGCACGGCATCCGCGGGCGCGACCACATAGTCGGCGTAACAGCCGCCGCGCTGCGACAGGTCGCGCGCGCTCAGCAGCACCTTCTGGCCAGCGGCAAAGCCCTCGACGCCGGGCCCGAGCGCGGTAATGCGTCCGGCGACGTCATTGCCGGGATTGGCCGGCAGCGGCGGCATCCATTTGTAGACGCCGCGCCGGATCAGCACGTCGGGCTGCCCCACCCCGAATGCCTCGGCCCGGATTTGCACCTGGCCGGGTCCGGGCACAGGCATCGGAAGCTCGACCAGTTCGAGCGCCTCCGGCCCACCCGGCTGACGCACCAACACCGCCCTCATGATTTCACTTGCCTCCCAACCCATATTTTCGAAAATCATATCCATTACGAAAATTATTGCAAGATGGTCGTTGGCGCGGCATCTTGAGGCATCGATTCAATGGCAGAAACCATGACCGACGGCGCCATTCGCCCCCGCAAGGAATTCGGCAAGACCATTGCCGCCGACATCACGCATCGGCTGCGCGAGGAGATCATTGCCTGCGGTCTGGTACCCGGCGAGCCCCTGCGGTTCGACGTGTTGCGCGAACGGTTCGGCGCAAGCTTCACGACGCTCCGCGAGGCACTGACGGCACTCGCCGCCGAAGGGCTGGTCGATGCGCAGGAGCAGCGCGGATTTCGTGTGGCGCCGGTCAGCCGCCAGGATCTGGCGGAAGTCACCGATGCCCGCGTCCTCATCGAAGTGGAATTGATCCGGCGCGCGATCGAGCGGGGCGACGACGACTGGGAAATCGCGGTCATCTCGACGCTGCACAGATTGAAGCGGATCGAGCAGCGCGATCCCGAACATCCGCTGCGCGATCCCGAGTGGAAGATCGCCCACCGCCAATTCCACCAGGCGCTGGTGTCCGCCTGTGGCTCGGCGACGCTTCTCGCCATTCGCGCCGAGCTGTTCGATCGCGCCGAGCGCTATCGGCACCTGTCGGCCAATTTCCGGCCGCGCCCGCGCGACAAGGCCGGCGAGCATCAGGCGATCATGCAGGCCGCCATCTCGCGCAATGCTGATCTCGCGGTGCAACTGATCGAGACGCATATCCGCTCGACCGCCGACAACGTGGCGAATTACGCCGGGCATTTGCTCGACGCCGAATAGGCCGATCCGGCTTTTTCGCGCGGCGGGCTTGCGTTCGCCGCTATTTTCGAAAATAATATACAAGATCGAAAATACGAACCCTTGGGGCGAAACCATGAAGCTGCTGTCGTTCTTGGACGGAAATCGGGAAAGCTGGGGCGCCGTTGTCGAAAACGGGGTTGTCGACCTGAGCCGCGCCCTGCCCCGGTATCCGACGCTCGCGGACTTCCTCGGCAGCGATGACTACGCCCGCCGCGAGTCCATCGTCGCCGGGCACAAGCCCGCTCTGGCGCTCAGCGACGTCAAATATCTGCCGGTGATCCCGCGCCCGGAAAAGATCGTCTGCGCCGTGCGCAATTATCTCGACCACCACAACGAGGCGGTGGCGTTCGGCATGAAGCGCGAGATCACGGAGTTTCCGCCGATCTTCCTCCGGGTCTGGCGCTCCCAGGTCGCGCACAACGCGCCGGTGGTCCGGCCGAAGGTCTCGGACAATTTCGATTGGGAGGGCGAGCTCGCCGTCGTCATCGGCAAGGGCGGCCGTCACATCAGCCAGGCCGACGCCTGGGATCACGTGGCGGGTTACTCGATCTACAACGACGTCAGCGTGCGCGACTGGCAGCGCCACGCCCAGCAGATCGCTTCCGGCAAGAACTTCGTCGGCACCGGCCCGTTCGGGCCCTGGCTGGTGACGCCGGACGAGATCGGCGATCCCACCAGGCTCAAGCTCGAGACGCGCGTCAACGGGGTGGTGGAGCAGTCCTCGGACACATCGATGCTGATCTTCTCGATCCCGCGGCTGATCGAATATTGCTCGACCATTTTCGACCTCGTCCCCGGCGATGTCATCGCCACCGGCACCCCGGCCGGCGTCGGCTTCACCCGCAAGCCGCCGGTCTTCCTCAAGCCCGGCGACGTGGTCGAGGTCGAGATCGAGAACATCGGCGTGCTGCGCAATCCCGTCATCGACGAAGCATAGAGCCGCGGATGTCATACGAGATCCGGAAGACTGCGCTCGGCGTCGAGACCATCTGGCACGAGCGCGGCCCCCGCCTGGAGAAGCCGCTTCTCGTTGGAACGGCTGTTGCGGTGGTCCGCAATCCCTTCGCGGGCCGCTTTGAACCCGACCTGATGCCGTTTCAGGCGTCCTTGCGTGAGCTTGGACGCGAGCTCGCAACGCGGCTGATCGCGCAGCTTGGGGGCGCATCGCACGTCGAAGCCTACGGCAAGGGCATCATCGTCGGCGAAGACGGCGAGCTCGAGCACGGCGCCGCCTGGCATGAAGCCGGCGGTCAGGGCATGCGCGAAGTCCTCGGTCAACCAAAGGCGATCGTCCCGGCGGCGAAGACCATCGGCGGGCCCGGCACGCGCCTGATGGTACCGCTCGGCCATATCCACGCCGCCTATGTCCGCAGCCATTTCGGCACCGCGGAGATGACGCTGTGGGATTCGCCACGGCGTGACGAGATCGCCTTCGGCCTCGTGATGGCGACCGGCGGCCGGCCGCACGCGCGCATCGGGGGCCTCAAGGCGTCCGAGATCTCCGTGCATGACGGGCAGCGTTGACGGACTGACAGGGGTGGCGCGTCAATGCGCGCCACACCGGCAGTTCTCGTAATCAACGGGATCGTGGCTGTTGACGATCGTCACGCGGTCGCCGTGGTTCAGCTTCAGCGCGCGCAGCCGCGCCTGGTTGGCGATGCGCTGGCTTCGGTCCATGTCGCCCTTGCGCTGAAAATAGCCGAGCATCAGCGGCATGCGCGGCGATGCTTCGAGCTGCGCATGATGGAAATAGCTGTCGCCGGCATGCAGCAGCCATTTGCCGCCTGACCGCACCGCGATGCCGCAATGGCCAAGCGTGTGACCGGCGAGCGGAATCATCAGGATGTCCCCTTCCCTGTCGCCGAGGGCGCGCACGCCCTTGAAGCCGAACCAGTCCTCGCCGGCTTCGCCATAAAACGTCCAGCTCGGGCCATGGCTCCACTGCCCGCCGACATAGCGCCCCGCGGGCGGCGCCGGCTTGCGCAGCACCGCCATGTCGTATTCGGCGCGATGGACGTGGATCGCGGCATGCGGGAAATCAGGCACGCCGCCGGCGTGATCGCGGTCGAGATGGGTCAGTAGCACGTGACGGACGTCGGCGGGTGAATAGCCGAGCGCCTTCACCTGCTCGACCGCCGTCTCCGCCGGATCGAGCCTTGGCGCGGTCTGCCGCAGCCATCGCCGGCCGAGCCGGCCAGGCGTGGCGATATCGCCAAGGCCGATGCCGGTGTCGACAAGAGCGAGCCCGTCATTCGTCTCCACCAGCAGGCAATGGCAGACCAGGCGTGCGCGCTGGAACAGGCTGCCGGTGCCGTTCACCAGCCGGCGCCCCATGGGGCACATCGTGCCGGTGTTGAGATGGTGGATCTTCATCGCGCGTCCCTGTCTGTTGTGAGCAGGGCGTTCTTGTCATCCCGCGATCCATAGGTAAAATATTAGATACCAATAGTATCTCTAGGTACATCCTATGGACATCCGCGAGCTTCGCTATTTCGCCGCCGTCTACCGCGCGCGCAATCTGACCGCCGCGGCGCGCGCCTGCTTCGTGTCGCAGCCGTCGATCTCGACCGCGATCACCAATCTGGAGGCCGAGCTCGGCACCACGCTGTTCATCAGGCACAAGAAGGGCGTCGCGCCCACCGCCTCGGCCGAGCAGTTTCACACCCTCGCCCGCCGCATCATCGACGAAGCCGATGCCGCGCGCAGCCTGTTCAGGAAGCCGAATACCAAGACCAATGTGACGCTCGGCCTGATGCGCACGCTCGACGTGCCCCGGACCATCGCGCTCTTGAAGCCGCTGACGGCACGCGCCGACATCGCGCTTCGCCTCGTCGGCAGCGACGAGCGCGCCGATGCGCGGATCATCTCGAAGACGATGGTGCGCAATGACGAGCATTTCGTCGCGCTGTGGAGCGAGCGTTATGTCGCCGCGCTGCCACCGTCGCATCCGCTGACGCTGAAGGAGAAGCTCCGCACCACCGACCTCGCCGGCGTGCCCCTGATCGACCGCTGCCATTGCGAGCAAAGCGAATTCTTCGGCCGCGCCGCGCAGCGACGCCAGACCGCGGCGATCGCGCAATCGGAGGACTGGGCGATGGCGCTGGTCGCCGCCGGCGTCGGCATCGCCATCGTCCCGGAAGGCGTGGCGCGCGGCAATCCTGATGTCGCGGTGCGCGAGATCGAGGTCAAGGTGAAGCGCGAGGTCGGCCTCGCCTATCGCGCATCAGTGCCGCTGGCGGATGCGCTGAAGGATTTTGTCGGGAAGCTGCAGAAGCAGCGGCGCAAGCCCGGGCCGACCAAGCGATCGCCCCGCGCGAAAACCTAGCCCTTCGAGATCACCGCGCGGCCGTAGGGCGGCTGCGCCTGGACCGGCGGATTGGCGGTCTGGGCGGCGAGCTCGCCGATCAGGCGGTCGGCATCGGCGGCCATGCCGTCGGGCGCCTGGATCACCAGACGTTCAAGCGCCCAGCGATAGGACGAGATGCGCTGCTCGAGGCATTGCTGCACCCACTGGATGATCAGCGAGTTCTCCTGCATGCGCGCGACCGCATCGTCCCTCTCCCTCGGCGAGAGCTCGGAGACGCGCGCCATGGTGGCATTGCGCTTCCTGTCGAGATCGATGACGCGGATTGCGGAGGCGAAGAATGGCTCGAAGCGCGTGGTGTCGTTGCGCACGTCCTCGATCAGCTGCGCATAGCGCGAGGAATGCGAGCGATGCGGCTCGTCGATCAGCGTGCGTCCATACATGGTGCGGTCGAACACGACCTTCTGCTGCCAGGGTGACGGCAGCGCCTTGTAGTCGCCGAACACGCTCTTCCATGCCGGCCGCGACAGCGGCGGCTCGATCATGGGATAGGCGAGGTCGCGAAGCTGGCGCTCCGCGTCGGTGAGCTGGAATTGGGATGCCCTCAGGCCGACACTGCCGGTGGCCTCGGCCCCGAGCCAGCGATGCATGTCGTCGCTGCGCATGCTCTCGCGGGTGCGGCCGAAATCGCCGCCGCTGCAGCCGGCGAGCATCGCGCCAGTGAGTGCAAGCACGACGGCCGTCACGACGGTGCGGATCTGGCGGATGGCTTCCGGCATTGCAAAAGCCGGATGCTAGCGGCGGCGACGACGGCGCCCCGGCGCTGTGCCCTGCTCCGGCCCGCGATCGCCGCTGGTTTCGTCCGTCTCGCGCTCGATGCGAATCACGGGGAGGATCAGAATCGTTCCCGTTTCCGTGCGCGGCGTGGCATCCCCCGGCGAGCCTGCCCGGCGACCGGCCGGAAATTCGATGATGGTCCCCATATCAGCTCTCTATCAATTGCCGCGCGACCCGGCGCGCTCGTGCAACATGCATTCATTAAGATCAGTTCATGGTTAACGGGATGTAAACGCACTTTCCGGACCGTAGCCGCACGGGCCCTGGCCATGTCCTGGCGCGGCGTCCCGTTGCGGCACGATCACCCTCAAATCGAGGGATCGGCTTCACGGCTCGTTTTCCTTAACGAGCCTTTAAAGGAACCTGAGATAGGCTCGGGCTGAGTATCTTTTCCAGGTCGCGTATCCCTCCATGACCAAGTCGCTGTTTCCCGGATTCGACGGCCTGATGAGCCTCTCCCGTCGCGAAGGCGTCGATGTTCGACCGACGCTGCTGCGCGTGCTGACGGACCTCTATGTCCAGGCGCCCACCCACAGCGACGACGAGCAACGCCAGTTCATCGAGCTCGCAACGCGGCTGATCGACCAGGTCGATGATGCGACGCGCGCCTCCGTCAAGGCGAAGCTTGCGATCTATCCGCAGACACCCGTCCCGGTCCTGCAGAAGCTCGGGCTGGTCGCCGCGCAGGAGGGCCGCAGGGTTCCGCTCGCGCGCGAAATTCCCGCTCCCGCGCACGCCCCGTCGCCTGCCCGCACGCCGACCGACGCCGAGCAGCGCATGGCCGCGAACATGGCGATGCAGCCGAAGGAAGCGGCCGAGATCCACGACATGTTCTTCAACGCCGGTGCGCCCCAGCGCGCGCTGATCTTGCACAATCTGGCGCAGACGCCGCTGAAGGCCGCGCCGCGGATTCCGACCGTGCGCGCCAGGCGCGCGATCCAGATCCTGGAGATGGCGGCGATCGCCAATGACGTCGAGAATTTCACCTATGAACTCGGCGACAGCCTGATCCTGCCCTCGCGCGTCGCAGCGCAGATCGTCGACGATGCCGGTGGCGAAGCGCTCGCGGTCGCCGCGCGCGCGCTCGACATGCCGAGCCCGAACTTCCAGCGCATCCTGTTGTTCTTCAAGCCGGAGATCGGCAATTCGGTCGATGCGGTGTACCGCCTGTCGCGGCTCTACGACCGGCTCGGCGACCGCTCCGCGCTGGTGATGCTGGCAGCCTGGCGCGGCTCGACGCTCGCGGTCACGCGTGCAAAATACCAGTCCTCGCTGCATGACAGCGAACGCCAGCGCGCGCGTGCGGGCGCAAGCCAGTCGCGGCCGGGCGTGCAGCCCGGCTCGAGCCAGGCTGTGCGGACGGGTACTGGCGGATCGTCGGATCGCTGATTTGCTCGGGCGCTGCCGCTGAGACGCGCGACGCGCCCCAGGCTCGTCATTGCGAGGAGCCCTTGCGACGAAGCAATCCAGAACCCCTCCGCGGAAAGATTCTGGATTGCTTCGCTGCGCTCGCAATGACGGTGAGGCAGCCGTTACATCTTCGCCAGCTCCAGAAAATGCCGCCCGGTGCGGTCCTCAGTCTCGACGATCCAGGCATCCGGATCGAAGCGGATTTCCTTGCTCAGCCGTTCCTCGATGGTGTGTTCCGGCAAGGGCTGCGCCGCGACCGGCACGAAAAAGCGATCGACGGGGCGGCCATCATCATAGACGGTCTGCGGCGCGGGCGCATACAGCATCGCGTTGCCGTCGAGCAGTGACACCTTCACGAACACCGCCCCTGCTTCCTCCGCGCCGCGACGACGCACGGCCCCGAACACGCCCTCGGTCTGGCACCGGCGCAAATAGGCTGAGACCCAGATATTTGATTTCAAACGCATGACGCGCACGATAGGCCAGTGATGCAATCAGCACCAGCCTCCGCATGCCGATGACGACTATTCGACGGGATGGCCGATCGCGGCGCCGAGTTCGCGGAGCAGGCGGTCGGACACCTGGCCGGTGACCTGCATCTTGTGTTCGCGCTCGAATTTCTGGATCGCCGACTGCGTCTCCGCACCCATCGTGCCCGTGATCTTCAAATTGCCGTAGCCATATTCGGACAGCGCGCGCTGCACACCGGCGATACGCCGCGCGGCCGGGCTCTGCTGTACGGGAATCGGCGCCGGCGGACGCGCGACGGCGACGGAAGGAGGTGCCGACGTGGTTTGCTTGACCAGATTGGTCATGGGATCGCCCGAGCGCGGCGTCGATGCGGTCGCCTCGACCGGCTTCTCCGGGGCCTTCTCGGCGGCGCGCTCGGCAGGTCTGGGCTCGGCGCGGAACTCCGTCGCTCTCGGCTCGAGCGGCGAGGTGTCGGCGCCGACGGGGCGCGGACGCGGCAAGGGGTTCGACAACGGCACGGACGACGGCGCGGGAAGATTGATCACGGTGCCGAACATCGGCGCCGGATGCCGTCCGATCTGAAGGAACAGCGCGTTGGCAACGATCGCGCCGACGGCGGCGACGGCGACGAAACCTGCCAGCGTATCCTTGGGGCTGTGCAGCAGCACGCGCATCACGAGGTTGCGCTCGGTCTCGACATCGATGACCGCGGCCTTGGCGCCGCGGCGGCGCGGTGCGGCTTCGTCCTTGGCAGACTTCTTAGGCACTTTTCTTCACCAGAGCGGGTTGGTCGTGAAGTTGGTCGTGAATTTGGTCGTGAATTTCCTGGCGCAGCACCGGCGTCAGCGTCGCGATCTTGCTCTCGGCCGGCATTCTATCGGAAGGCCTGGCCTGCGGCGGTGTGTAGACGAGCGGCAGCTTGACGGTGACGGCGGTGCCCTCGCCCAGCCTGCTTTGTACCGTCAATTCGCCGAGATGCAACGCCACGAGACTCTTCACGATCGAAAGGCCGAGGCCCGTGCCTTCGTGGCGGCGCTGATAGGTCTTGCCGGCCTGGAAGAACGGCGCGCCGATGCGCTTGAGATCGTCCGCCGCAATGCCGACACCGGTGTCGCTGATGCGCAGCGTGAGCTGCGAGCCCGTCACCGCGGCTGATACGGAGACCTGACCGCCGCGCTCGGTGAACTTGATGGCGTTGGCGACGAGATTGAGCACGATCTGCTTGAAGGCGCGCGGATCGCCGGTCATGACCGGCAGGTCCTGCGGCGCATCGGTGATGAGATCGATGCCGTTCTCCCGCGCCTTCAGCGCCAGCAGATTGCAGCAATGCAGCAGCGAGGCGCGCGGCGCGAACGGCTCCGACGCGATCTCGAAATTGCCCGATTCCATCTTCGACATGTCGAGGATGCCGTTGACGACCGACAGCAGATGCTGGCCGGAATCGTTGATGAGCTGGGCGTATTCCTTGCGCTGGGCCGCGCCCAGCATCAGGGTCTGCTCCTGCGCGATCATCTCGGAGAAGCCGATGATGGCGTTGAGCGGCGTGCGCAGCTCGTGGCTCATGGTGGCGAGGAAGCGCGTCTTGGCGGCATCGGCCGCCTCAGCGGCGCTGCAGGCCTGATCGAGCGCCTGCTCGGAAAGCTTGCGATCGGTGACGTCGCGCATCACGCCAACGACTTCCGCGTCGCGCATGGCATCGAGGTCGAGATTCTGGCGGCCCGTATCCTGGTCGAGCGGCCGGCAGCGCATCTCGACCCAGATGAAATCCTGACCGCGTTCCGATCCGGTCGGCTCCCGCCGCAGCCGGAACTCGACGCTGCGCACGTCGCCGCGGGCGGCATCCGACAAAGCGGTGAGATAGGCCGGACGATCGGCGACATGGACGCGGTCGAACAGGCCGTGGCCGAGCAGCTGCGCCACGGGCATGCCGAGCATGACTTCCGCCGCCGGCGAGATGAACTGTACCGCGCCGTTGCGCTGATGCCGCGAGATGACGTCACTCATGTTGCGCGCGAGCAGGCGATAGCGCTCTTCCTCGCGCGACAGCAGCGTCACGCTGGCGCGCGCGAGCGACTCCGCACCGAAGGCGAGGCCCGCGGCATAGAGTGTCGCCGAGACGACGCCGAACGCCATCAGCACACCGCGTTCCGCGGCACTGGTGTCACCAGCCGGCAGCCAGCCGAGCTGGCTGACAAGGATCAGGACGCCGGCGCAGGACAGCGCAAGCAGGGAGGCGAAGGCCGCGACGCGGCGCGAGGCCGACAGTGCGGCTTCCAAGGGAACCACGACCAGCCAGATCGCGGCGAATGATTCGATGCCGCCGGTGGTGCCGGCGATCGCCATGACCAGGCCGGCGAGCGCCAGCGACGACAGCACATGGGCGCCCTCATAGCGGCCGGTGCGCGACAGGAACCATGACAGCAGAATGGGCGCTATCAGCCAGGCGAAGGCGGCGACCTCGATCGCGCTCGGCGCGCCGCGCATGGCGAGATAGATCGGGAATGCGGCAAATGCCGCCAGGCTGCCGAGCAGCCGCGGCGCCATGAAGGCACGATGGCGCGCTCGCGTCAGCGCGTCGTAACGCGCGGAGGGATGCAGCAGCGCATCGAGACAATCGCGGATGATACTCAAAACTGTCACGGGTCTCGCGCTTCGGCTCACTCGTCTTAGAAGACGCGCCGGAACGCCTCCTTATCGTTGAGCCACCGTGTCAGAGCGACCTTAAACGAGTGCTAAGGCAATGCGGCCTGCCGCCGGACACCGTGTCATCGCAGAGATTTTTAGGCGATTTGACGATGTCATCATCGCGGATGGTGAACACAGGGTTTCACCGTGCCCCGCATGGTTTCGAATTGGTGGATATGCAAAGGCGGCCGAATTGCGGCTCCGCCGTCAATCGAAAATTTACGACACCGGGCCTTGCAAAGATTCCGGCGTAAATTTTCCGCGAATTAAGCGGAAGGCAATCACTTGCGATTTATCGAGAGTTGCTAGGTCCGACGCCTCGCGGAGATCGCCGCGGCGGGATCTAACATACAGGTCGATAAGATGCGCTTTCTGCTCCGCATCACATTCTGGCTCGGGCTGGTGCTGGTGCTCCTGCCGCGGGACAAGACTCCCGAATCGGAGAAGCTGCCGCAGATCGGCGCTGCCGATGCGGTTCAGGCTGCGACCGCGGCCGTCTCCGACGTGACCCAGTTCTGCAAGCGCCAGCCGGCGGCCTGCGAGGTCGGCGGACAGGCCGCGACCATCATCGGCCAGCGCGCTCAGGACGGCGCGCGCAAGATCTACCAGATCATCAACGACAAGAAAGAGCAGCTCGAGAAGACCGACAAGAACGACAAGAAGGCGCCCGATCACACCGGCTCGATCGCGCTGGCCGGCGAAGGCGACGCTGTTGCGAGCGAGGCGCCGCGCGACACCCTGAGCCAGGACGACCTCGCGCTGGAATGGCGCGGCCCCCAGGCGGCGAATTAGCCCCCAAACCCTATCGATTTCACGTCCTCGCGTCCCTATATTGGCCTGAACGGGAACACGGGCCAGCATGACGACGATCGACGAAATCAGGGACAATTTCGAGCTTCTGGACGAGTGGGACGACCGCTACCGGTACGTCATCGAGCTCGGCCGCACCCTGGAACCGATGCCCGAGGCCGAGCATTCGGCCGCGAACAAGGTGAACGGCTGTGTCAGCCAGGTCTGGCTCCAGAAGCTGGTCGACCGCAGCAATGGTGCGCCGATCCTGAAGTATCGCGGCGACAGCGACGCCCACATCGTGCGCGGGCTGGTCGCGATCGTGCTCTCGCTTTACTCCGGCCGCACGCCGCAGGAGATCCTCGCCACCGATGCGATCGCGGTGTTCAACGAATTCGGCTTTCGCGATCATTTGACGCCGCAGCGCTCCAACGGCCTGCGCTCGATGGTCGAGCGGATCAAGACCGACGCGAAAGAGGCGCTCGCGGACGCGTCGTGATGCCGTAGGGTGGGCAAAGCGGAGCGTGCCCACCATTCTTATCGCGATTGAAGAATGCTGGTGGACACAGCGCAAGGGTGCCTTTGCCTACCCTAAGACATCTCGCCCGCGGCCATCCTTCGAGACGCCCGCTTTGCGGGCTCCTCAGGATGAGGGCGGAGTGTGTTGCAAGCTACAGCAGCTCTACTTCCGCTTCCGCTGCTGCTGTCCGAGGCCCATCTGCTTTGCCAGTTGCGAGCGCGCGACGGCGTAATTCGGCGCGACCATGGGATAGTCGGCCGGCAGGCCCCATTTCTCGCGATATTGCTCCGGGGTCATGTTGTACTGGGTGCGCAGATGGCGCTTCAGCGACTTGAAGCGCTTGCCGTCTTCCAGACAGACCAGATAGTCCGGCGCGATCGATTTCTTCAGCGACACTGCAGGCTTTGCCGGCTCGAGCGGCGCGCTCTCGGCGCGGCCCGACGAGACCCGCACCAAGGCGCCATGCACCTGGCTGATCAGGTTCGGGATCTCGGCCGCCGGCGTCGGATTATTACCGACATAGGCGGACACGATGCTCGCCGTCAGCTCAATGAAATTCTTAGCCCCGGCATCCGACATGGGCTCGACCTTTCTCTCGCCTTGCGTCTCGCGGGATTGACGACGTCAGAGTATTCCGTGTCAACAATACGTTCGGCTGAAATAAGACGACTGACGAATATTGAGCCGGTTACTGACGAAGTGACAGCAACGATGCCGCTCTACTTGGACGCAGCCGGTCTCAGCCGCGCTGATCGAGATGGGCGCGCAGTTCGTCGATCGAGGCGAAGCGCATCATGCCTTCGGGCATCTGCGCTTCGATCGAGCCGTCGGAATAGAGCGAATAGGCCATGCCGTCGACGATCCCCGATTTGAGCACGGTCACGGGCGCCTGGTCAGCCGCCGGCGCGGGTTCGGGTGCAGGCGGCGGCGGGGGCTCATCAAAGGCGGACGGCGAGCGCGGCGGCGGGCGGCGCGCGGCCGGCGGTTCCGGCGGCCGCATACGGTCCGGCCTCGGCCAGGCATCGTCGAAGCTCGCAGGCGGACCATCCGGCGCGGCGGGCTCCGCGGGCTCGTCACGAGGCTGCGGCGGCAAACCCTCGGTCGCCTTCGCCTCCGCACGCTCGCGCTCCTTGCGGGAGGTCGAGGCGAACAGCAGGTTGCGACGGCGCGGCGTTTCCTGAACCGCAGGCGGCGTTGGGGCTTCCGGTTCCGGCGGCGGCTCGACGCGCGGACGCTCGCGCGCGGCGGCTTCACCCTGCCATGGCGGCGGACCTGCGGCCGGTGGCGGCGGTGGCTCGATTTTCATCGCCGGTGCCGGGAACGGTTCGGATACCGGCGCACTGGGCATCGCGAGGCCCGGCAGCACGGGCCTGACCCGAACCTCCGGCGCGGCGGATGCGGCCAGCCGACGGGCGATGCCCTTCAGTTCCAGGACCACGACGTGGAGGCCGGCCAGTAACATTCCGGAGCAGACGCCAATGGTTCCGGCGATTATCAGGGTGCTGCCGAGGCTGAACTCCCTGACGGTGAAGCCGAACACGATCGCAAGGAGGCCCGCCAGGACGGCGAAAATCCCCGCAATCAACAATGCCAACGTCATCGCACTCACCCCCGGCCGCGTACCGACACGCGGCACCCGTCACGCCACGATACCGTCATACGGTGTTCCACGCCAACGGCGAATTAAAGCCCGCGTTCCTAAAGGGAAGGAAATCAGGGACTTATTCACATTCCCTTCAGCTACGGCCCGCTACTTCTACCTGCTCTCAAGTTTCTGGATTTGCTGCGTCGCATCAGGAATTTAGCCATAATGCCCAATTACTTGGTAATGGAACTGCGCTATAGGGATTCCGGGGAAGTGGCCCGCGGGCACCAGCAGGGCCAAGAGGGGATTCCGGGTCACCAATAGCCATGACATCCATCACGACTTCGGCGATCGACACGCCTCTGCGGCGCTCGGTTGAACGGACTTGCGACGATCTCGCCATGCTGGTGCTGGCTGCGGTCGCCGTCACTGCAGGCTTGACCTTCCGCGATTACGGGCTCGGCTGGGACGATTACACCCACGCTGAATATGCCGACCTCCTGCTGCGCATGTTCGGTTCCGGCTTCAGGGACACCGCGGCGCTCTCCTTCGCGAATCTCTACATGTATGGCGGCGGCTTCGACATGGTCGCGGCCCTCCTGCACAAGGTCATTCCGCTCGAGCTGTTCGAGACGCGGCGTCTGCTCGGCGCCATCGTCGGCGTGATCGGGCTTGCGGTGACGTGGCGGGTCGGCCGCCGCATCGGCGGGCCGCTTGCCGGCCTTGCCTCGCTCCTGCTGCTCGCGCTCTGCCCGATCTTCTACGGCCACATGTTCATGAACCCGAAGGACGCGCCCTTCGCGGTGGCCATGATCATCCTGATGCTCGGCCTCGTCCGGCTTGCCGAGGAATATCCGCAGCCCTCGCCGCGCACGATCCTGATCGTCGGCCTGGGTGCGGGCCTCTCGCTGGGCTGTCGCGTCCTCGGCGGCCTTGCGCTCGTCTATGCCTTGATCGGCTTCCTGCCGCTCTTGCTGGAGGAACTGCGCAACGAGGGCCTGCGCGAGGCTATCAGGCGTTTCGCCCATGTCGTCTACGTGCTGCTGCCCGGCCTCGTGTTCGGCTACCTCGTGATGGGCCTGATCTGGCCGTGGTCGATCATGGAGCCCGGCAATCCGTTCGAGGCGCTGACCTACTTCTCGCATTTCTTCGAGAAGCCCTGGAAGGAGATGTTCGACGGCGCGATCGTGTCCGTGCCCGACATGCCCTGGTCCTATCTGCCGACGCTGTTCGCGCTGCAACTGCCCGAAGTGATGCTCGTGCTGATGGGCGGAGCCGTGGTCAGCACCTTCGCCATGCTGCCGCGGCGCGAGGTTCCGGCGCGCCGCAAGACCATCCTGTTGATGCTGACGCTGGCGGCGACCCTGCCGCTCGCGATCGCGATGGTGAAGCGGCCGGCGCTGTACAACGGCATCCGCCACTTCGTCTTCGTGATCCCGCCGATGGCGGTGCTCGGCGGCGTCGCCTTTGCCTGGGCGATGGAGCGCCTGCGCACCAACCACCGCACCTGGCAGCCGGTCGTGCTCGCGACCTTCTGCTTCGGCCTCGCGCTCTCGCTGGCCGAGATGATCCGGCTGCATCCCTACCAGTACACGCATTTCAACCACATCGCCGGCACCGTGCGCGCCGCCGACGACCGCTTCATGCTGGACTATTGGGGCCTCGCGCTGAAGCAGGCCTCGGACGAGCTGCGCGAGCAGATCGTCGAGCGGCAGGAAGTGCCGCCGGGCAACCGCAAATGGAAGGTCGCGGTGTGCGGTCCGCAGCGCCCGGCCCAGGTGGCGCTCGGGCCCGACTTCACCATCGGCTGGGATTCCAACGCGGCCGATTTCGCGATGACGCTCGGCGAGTTCTACTGCAAGGGCCTCACCGCGCCCGTGATGGTCGAGATCAAGCGCGACGACGTCGTGTTCGCCCGCGTCTACGACATCCGCGGCCGCAGCATTTCCAGCCTGCTGTCGATCCCGGCGCCGTAAGGATTTTCTCCGCGTAGCCCGGATGAGCGAAAGCGACATCCGGGGCTACCTTCGCTTCCGCCTTCGCTCTCCGAGCTACGGCGGACAAGCATGCGGGCGACGCTTGACTGCCGCGCTCTTGACGCGCCTTGCTGCCAGACCCGACCGAGACTAGGCTCCCTCCCCGCAACAACGATGTTCGGAGAGATAGCCATGTCGCCAGCGGAAGCGCGCCTGAAGGAAGTGCCGTCGAACATGACGGAGGCGGAGTGGCAGCAACGGGTCAATCTCGCCGCCTGCTACCGCCTCGTCTCGCTCTACGGCTGGGACGATCTGGTCGACACCCACATCTCCGCGCGCGTGCCCGGCCCCGACCATCACTTCCTCATCAACCCCTACGGACTGATGTTCGACGAGATCACGGCCTCGAGCCTCGTCAAGGTCGACCTGCACGGCAACCAGCTCTCCGAGAGCGAGTACAGCATCAACCCGGCCGGCTTCACCATCCATTCGGCGATCCACGAGGTGCGCGAGGACGCAATCTGCGTGCTGCATCTCCACACGCTCGACGGCACCGCGGTGTCGAGCAGCGCGGAAGGGCTGTTGCCGCTCAACCAGACCGCCCAGCTCGTCACCCACGACCTCGCCTATCACGACTATGAAGGCATCGCGCTCGATCACGACGAGCGGCCGCGGCTTCAGAAGGACCTCGGCGACCACAATCACATGCTGCTGCGCAATCACGGCACGCTGACGGTCGGCCGCTCGGTGGCCTCCGCTTTCGAGCGCATGTACCATCTCGAGCGCGCCTGCTCGATGCAGGTGCGCACGCGCGCGCTGGGCACGCCGGTCTATCCGGTCGACGACGTCGCGATCGACAAGAACACCGAGCTGCTCGCCAACCGCGACCGCGCCGAGCTGCGCGCCACCAACCTGGTATGGCCGCCGCTGCTGCGCAAGCTCGACCGCGAGTTGCCGGGTTACCGGTCTTGAGATTTTCGCAAATCTGAGGTAGTGTCTCTGTCGAACTACCTCTGCACGTTCTGGAATGAAACGCCGTCCAATCCCGGGCGGCGTTTTTATTTGGGGGCGTAGGGTGGATTAGCGAAGCGTAATCCACCATGCTTCAGCGAATGCGGGACGAAGTTGGTGGATTACGCCTCCGGCTAATCCACCCTACGGCACCGTGCCTATTTCACTTCGGCGAGCGCCGCGAGAATCCGCGCCCAGGAGCGGATACCCTTCTGGAAGCTACGGAGGTCGTACTTCTCGTTCGGCGAGTGGATGTTGTCGTCATCCAATCCAAACCCGACCAGCAGCGAGTCCAGCCCAAGTGTCCGCTTGAAGTCGGCGACGATCGGGATCGAGGCGCCGGAGCCCATCAGCACGGTCTCCTTGCCCCACTCCTCTGTCAGCGCCTTGCTGGCGGCGGCGAGCGGTTTCATGTTCCAGTCGAGCGCGACCGCGGGCGCTGCCGAGTGGTCGCCGAACTCGACCTTGCAGTCGCCGGGAATGCGCGCCGTCACGTAGTCGCGAAACGCCTTGCGGATCTTTTGCGGGTCCTGCCCCTCGACCAGGCGGAACGAGACCTTGGCTGAAGCGTGCGACGGGATCACCGTCTTGGAGCCTTCGCCGATATAGCCGCCCCAGATGCCGTTGACGTCGCAGGTCGGACGCGAGGAGGCCTGCTCGATCAACAGCCGGCCCTTCTCACCGGCGGGGATCGACAGGCCGATCGGCCTCAGGAACATCTCGGGCGTGAGGTTGAGCTTCTTCCACTGCTCCAGGATGTCGGGCGGCAGGTCCTTCACGCCGTCATAGAAGCCGGGGATGGTGATGCGGTTGTCGTCGTCGAACAGGCTGCCGAGAATTTTCGTCAGCACCCGGATCGGGTTCATCGCGCTGCCGCCGAACACGCCGGAATGCAGATCGCGGTTGGCCGCGGTGATCTTCAGCTCTTCATAGAGCAAGCCGCGCAGCGACGTCGTGATCGCCGGCGTGTTGCGGTCCCACATGCCGGTGTCGCAGACCAGCACGTAGTCCGCCTCGAACTCGTCCTTGTTGGCCTCGATGAAGGGCACGAAGTTCTTCGAGCCGACCTCCTCCTCGCCTTCGATCAGGAAGGTGATGTCGATCGGCAGCGATCCCGTCACCTTCTTCCAGGCGCGGCAGGCCTCCACGAAGGTCATCACCTGGCCCTTGTCGTCCTCGGCGCCGCGCGCGACGATGATCTTGCGGCCGTCGGCATGGTCGGTGACCACGGGCTCGAACGGCGGACGATGCCAGAGATCGAGCGGATCGACCGGCTGCACGTCGTAATGACCGTAGAAGATCACATGCGGCCGTCCGCCTGCACTGGTCTTGCCGACGATGGCGGGATGGCCGGCGGTCGGTCTCACTTCAGTGGCGACGCCGAGGCTTGCGATGTCCTTGGCGAGATGCTCGGCCGCCGCGTTGCAATCCGCGGCAAAGGCCGGATCGGCGGAGATCGACTTGATCCGCAACAGCGAGAACAGACGCTCCAGGCTGTTGTCAAACTCCTTGTCGATGTGGTCGAGCACGGATTGAAGCTGCGCATTGGCCATTGTCGTATTCCCTGCTTTGGGTCTCGAGAAATCGGGGGCTCAAGATGTCCTCTCAAGATGTCTTGGCTTTTAGCCCTGTCGTGGCCTCGGGGCCAGCCACAACCGGTGGATGCCGGATGTGCCATGCGAGGCTACCAGCGAGAATGGCCGTGGCGACCAGGTTGTTGCCCCAGGCCTGGATGACATTGGGAAACCAAGGCAACGACAGCAGCATGAGGATGCCGGCGGCGCCTAACGCGAGCCAGGTTCCCAGCCGCACATTCGCCCGCGCGTCGAAGGCGGCACGATGCATCAGCACCGTCATCGGGAAGAACAACCACATGAAGTAGTATTGCCGCGCCAAGGGCGATGCCACCGTCATCAGACAGAACAGGATGGCGAGCTCCTCGGCATCCGAGCGCGCCGTTCGCCGCGCTTGCCGTGGCATCACCGCGAGGAAGCCGAGCCCGAGCAGCGCCGACAGCGCCAGCACGATCCAGTTCGCCGTCTTGTAGTCGACGTCGATGATATTCATCGTGCGCGGCGGCTTGTTGGCATCCTCCTGATTGTAGTTGATCGGCCGGACCAGACGATGCGTCACGGCAATGAGGGACTGGTTGACCCACGACCAATTCTGCTCGTCGCGCTGGCCAAAGCCCTTTTCCGAGCTCGAGCCGACCATGCCCTGATACCAAGTCTTGAGTTCGGCCGCGTTGCGTTCGAAACCGCGGATCGGCGCCGGCACGACGTAAAGCAGGATGCCGGTGAAGGCGACCGTAGCGACGACGGCCGCCCATTTCCGCCGCCACACCAGATAGGGCAGCACCGCGATCGGAAACACCTTGATGGCGGTGGCGAGCGCGAACATGAAGCCCGCGAGCCAGGACCGCTGATGCTGCAAGGACCAGAAGCCGTAGAGCATCATCGCCAGCAGCACGAGGTTCGGCTGGCCGAGATCGAACATGTCGAATACGAAAGTCACGGTGACGAAGGCCGGCAGCGCTTCCAGCCAGGGGCCGGGCGTGCGGCCCGATCCCGTCATGACATTGGAGAATGTTCCCGTGTACCACCACGCCACCACGTTCAGGACCGACAGCATGGTGTAAAGCGCGAGCTTGCCGAACCAGCTCGGGATCGCAAGCAGGATCGCCGGCAGCGGCGGGTAGATGAACTCGAAATATGCGTGAATGTCGCTGGGATAGAGTGCTCCACCGTGCAGCACCTGCTGCCCGGCCCAGTACCAAAGCGCGTAGTCCTTGGTCTTGCCGTTGCCGAAGATCTCGGGACCGAGGACGTCGGCCGTCAGAATGAAGCAGCAGAGCAGGAAGAGCAGGTCGAGCGGCGCGCGTAGCGACGGCCACCTCGGCGCATCAGGTTTTGGTAACGGGTCGGTTGATGTCACATTATGTCCAGTCGGCAACAAACAGCACGTAGCAGACCGGCGCGGGCTTGGAGAGCCCCCTTCACCTGAATTTGTGGTGGGTGTGATGGGCAGTTTCCAGCGGCCATCCTTCGAGACGCCCGCCTTTGGCGGGCTCTCAGGATGAGGCCGAGTTTCGCGGCGAGGTCTTTGACCCTCATGGTGAGGAGCCCGCAAAGCGGGCGTCTCGAACCACGCAGACTGAGGTCGCGAATGGCCCCGAACAGGGCTTTCCTGCCTATCTCCGCAGCAGCCCGCCGAGCGCGCCGCGGACCAGCGTGCGGCCGATCGAGCCACCGACCTGACCGGCGACCGACTTGCCGATATTGGCTGCCATCCCCCCGATCACCTGGTTGGTGACCGATCGCGTCACGTCGCGCGCGATGACCTGGCCCGTCGACAGGCGGCCGCGCTTGACGTTGGTGCCGAAGATGGTGCCGACGATCGAGCCGATCTGGCCGAGGATACCGCCGCCACCTCCTGCCGCGCCGGCATCGGCCGTCGCAGCCGTGCCGGCAATGCGCTTCTGGATCATCTCGTAGGCAGACTCTGCATCGACGGCGGTGTCGTATTTGCCCTTTACAGGGCTCGCATCCATGATGGCCTTGCGTTCTTCCGGCGTGATCGGTCCGATGCGGGCCGACGGCGGCCGGATCATGACACGCTCGACCATCGCAGGCGTGCCGTTGCCTTCGAGGAAGGACACCAGCGCCTCGCCCTTGCCGAGCTCCATGATCACCTTGGCAGTGTCGAGCTTCGGGTTGGGCCGGAAGGTCTGGGCTGCGGCCGCGACCGCCTTCTGGTCGCGCGGGGTGAAGGCACGCAGCGCATGCTGGACACGGTTGCCCAATTGCCCGAGCACGCGGTCAGGCACGTCGATCGGGTTTTGCGTCACGAAATAGACGCCGACGCCCTTGGATCGGATCAAACGCACCACCTGCTCGATCTTGTCCATCAACGCCTTCGGCGCGTCGTTGAACAACAGATGCGCCTCGTCGAAGAAGAACACCAGTTTCGGCTTCGGCAGATCGCCGGCCTCGGGCAGCTCCTCGAACAATTCTGACAGCATCCACAGCAGGAATGTCGCGTAAAGCCGTGGACTCTGCAGCAGCTTGTCGGCAACAAGGATGTTGACCATGCCGCGGCCGTCGCGGTCGGTCTTCATGAAGTCCTTCAGCGTCAGCGCCGGCTCGCCGAAGAATTTGGTGGCGCCCTGGTTCTCCAGCACCAGAAGCTGGCGCTGGATGGTACCGACCGTCGCCTTGGTGACGTTGCCGAAGCCTTGCGCCTCCTTCTTGATGTCGGCGAGCGGACTTTCCCCTGCATCCGCGGCCTTCTTGCCGGCATCCGGCACGATGGCATCGAGCAGCGCGCGCAGATCCTTCATGTCGATGAGGGTCAGACCGTTGTCGTCGGCGACGCGAAAGGCGACGTTGAGGACGCCTTCCTGCACATCGTTCAGATCAAGCATGCGCGCGAGCAGAAGCGGCCCCATCTCCGTGACGGTCGCCCGCACCGGATGGCCCTGTTCGCCGAACACGTCCCAGAACACCGTCGAGAACTGGTCGGGCTGGAATTTCAGCCCCATCTCGGTGGCGCGCTTGACGATGAAATCCTTGGCCTCGCCGACCTCGGAGATGCCGGAGAGGTCGCCCTTGATGTCTGCCGCGAAGACCGGAACACCGGCGCGCGCAAATCCTTCCGCCATGACCTGCAGCGTCACCGTCTTGCCGGTTCCGGTCGCGCCCGTGACGAGGCCGTGGCGATTGGCGAGCGCCAGCGTCAGCCATGCCTGCTCGTCTCCCTTGCCGACGAAGATCTTGTCGTCGGTGTCGCCGAGCTTGCTGTCCTGTGCCGTCATTATTCTCTCTGATCTCTCTGCCGTGTTTCGCGTATTGAAACTCAAAAGCACCTGTTCCGCAGTTTAACGCATGTCGCGTGCCGATTAAAACCGTTCAAGGCGTCCGAAGCATGCGACAATGTCGGAAACATACCGGCGGCATCAGCCGAAAGTAGGAACGACGCGTTCGCACCGCGGCAATTTCTCGCCAAATCCGTCTCCGCTCTTGCATCGCTGCAACACTTTTCGCGCCTTCGGGACTGAATCGGAACGTTGCGTGCGTTCATCGCTTGTATTTCAGATCACACCGGCTCAAGATCATTTCGAAAGAAATACTCCGGCGTGCAAACCGGCTGAGGGGCGGGCATTATGGACGAGCTGATCGGGCGGCTGGCGACAAACGCCAGCATAGATAGCGCTGTGGCTGAAAAGACCGTCGGCATTATCCTGGGCTTCCTCCGCAGCGAAGGTCCTTCCGAAAACGTCGAAGCCTTGATCAATCAGATTCCCGGTGCGGAAGCGGCGATCGAGGCGTCCAGGAGCGGCGGCGGACTGTCGCGGCTGATGGGCGGCGGCCTGATGGCCGTCGGCACGCGCCTGATGGGCCTGGGCCTTGGCATGTCCGAGATTCAGAACGTTGCCCGTGAACTTTTCCGCTACGGCCGAGACAAAATCGGAGCTGATCAGATGGGCAAGATCATCGCGGGGACGCCGGGCCTCAGCCAGTTCGCCTGAGCGACGCTTTTCATATCGAGCATCATGACATATCCGATCTCAGAGATTGAGGGCCTGCCAGCCTTTGCCGCCAACAAGTTGAAGGCGCAAGGTATCCGCACGACCGACGCGCTGCTCGAGGCCGCCTCGACCGTGAAGGGCCGCAAGGCGCTCGCCGCCAGGACCGGCATCAGCGAGCAGCAGTTGCTGGAGTGGGCCAACGTCTCCGACTACATGCGCATCCCCGGCATGGGCCGCGCCAAGGTCGGCCTCGTCCGTGCCGCCGGCGTCACCACCGTGCGCGAGCTCGCCTATCGGAATCCGGCAAGGCTCGCCCAGAGCATGCGGGAAGCCAACGAGAAGAAAAAGCTCGTCCGCATCCTGCCTTCCGAGAAGTCCGTCGGCGACATCATCGCCAAGGCCAAGAAGCTGCCGCCGAAGATTACGTATTAGGCGGGCGTCTCTGCGGCATACGACCTGCAGCATCAGCCCTAGGTGTCATACCCCGCGAAGGCGGGGTATCCAGTACGCCGCGGCGTCTCTGTATCACCGCGCGGCCTGGGAGCACTGGATTGCCCGCTTTCGCGGGCAATGACAGCGAGGGGAGTTGGCCTTGAACTCCCCCTCCCCGACCGCTAAAGCCACCCGCATGAATGCCTCGCCCTCCCCTTCCGTCCCGCCGGCCGGCTCGGCCGGGCCTGACGTGCTGCGGACGCTGCTGGAACGGCCTCTCCCGGCAGTGATGGGCGTGCTCAACATCACCCCGGATTCCTTCTCCGACGGCGGCGAGTTCATCACGCCCGAGCAGGCGCTTGCGCGGGCGCGGGCGATGATCGCCGATGGTGTCGACATCATCGATATCGGCGCCGAGTCGACCCGGCCCTACACCGGCGCCAAGGCGGTCACGGCGGCGGACGAGCTGGCCCGGCTGAAGCCGGTGCTGTCAGGCGTGGCGGCGCTGGGCGTCCCCGTATCGATCGACAGCATGAAGGCGGAAGTGGTCGCCTATGCGCTCGACCAGGGCGCGGTCATCGCCAACGACGTCTGGGGCCTGCAGCGCGACGCCGCCATGGCGCCGCTGGTGGCAGCGAGAGGCGTCCCCGTCATCGTCATGCACAACCGCGACAGCGTCGATTCCGCCATCGACATCGTCGCCGACATGAAGGCGTTCTTCCTGCGCTCGCTCGATATCGCAGCCAAGGCCGGCATCGCGCGCGACAGGATCGTGCTCGATCCCGGGATCGGCTTCGGCAAGACAGCCGAGCAAAGCATGATCGCGCTGGCGCGGCTGCGCGAGCTCGACATGTTCGGCCTGCCGGTCCTGGTCGGCGCCTCGCGCAAGCGCTTCATTGCCTCGGTGTCGCCGTCGGAGCCGAAGGAGCGTCTCGCCGGCTCGATCGCCGCGCATCTGATCGCCACGCAGAAGGGCGCGAAAATCATCCGGACCCATGACGTCGCCGAGACCTTGCAGGCCCTGCGGGTCGCCAACGCAATCGAGAGCAAGCAATGACCGATACGATCTTCGTCACCGGCCTGTCGATCCACGCCCGCCACGGCGTGATGGATCACGAGACCGAAGTCGGCCAGCGTTTCGTCATCGATCTCGAACTCTACACCGACCTGTCGGAGCCCTCGCGCAGCGACCGGCTCTCCGACACCGTTTCCTACGCCGAGGTCGTGGCGACCACGACCGCGGCGTTCAAGAATACCAACTACAAGCTGCTGGAGCGCGCGGCCGGCGCGGTCGCCGATGCCATCCTGTCGCACTTCCCGCGCATCCGCGCCGTGAAGATCACCGTGCACAAGCCGCATGCGCCGATCGCCGCGATCTTCGACGACGTCGGCATCATGCTGACGCGCTCGCGGCACCCCTGAGATGGCAAGCGTGCTGATCGCACTCGGCGGCAATGTCGGCGATGTCCGCACGACATTCCGCAAGGCGATCGCCCATATTTGCGGCATGGCGCAGGCCGCGATGATCGCGCGCTCGTCGGACTATGCGACGCCGCCGTGGGGCGACGAGGACCAGGATCCCTTCATCAATGCCTGCGTCGAGATCGAGACCGACCTCGATCCGCACGCGCTGCTGTTCGTGATGCAAAAGGTCGAGCAGAAATTCGGCCGCACGCGGGAGAAGGACCGTCGTTGGGGCCCCCGCACGCTCGATCTCGACATGATCGCCTATGACGATGTCTCCTTGCAGAAGCCCGACCTGACTTTGCCGCATCCGCGCCTGTTCGAGCGCGCCTTCGTGCTGGTGCCGCTGGCCGAGATCGCGCCCGACCGCGTCATCGCAGGCATTCGTGTGCGTGACGGGCTTGCCAGCGTCTCGACGCAAGGCATTGAGCGGCTTCCGGATACCGGTTAACCAAAAACAACCGTTTGCAGGGACGGTCCGCCGTGGCAATTTCGCCTGCGAATAACAAGCCGTTTGGGAGCCTCTCGCCGCATGACCTCCGTGACTGACGACCTGCCGCTGGCGGCGGATTTCCCCAAGGCGACCGTCGACGACTGGCGCAAACTGGTCGACGGCGTGCTCAAGGGCGCGCCGTTGGAGAAGCTGGTCGGCAAGACCTATGACGGCATCAAGATCGATCCGCTCTACCCGCGCGCCAGGGGCGTTGCGCCCGTGGTGGGACGGCCGGCGGCCGCGCCCTGGCAGATCATGCAGCGGATCGACCATCCCGATGCGGCGCTCGCGAACGCGCAGGCCCTGACCGATCTCGAAAATGGCGCGACGGGGCTCACGCTGGTGTTCGCCGGCGCCAATGGCGCTCGCGGGTTCGGGCTGGAACCTTCGGCCGATGCGGTCGCAAAAGTGCTGAAGGACATTCATCTCGATGCCGGCATCGGCATCGAGCTCGAGATCGGACCGCAATCGCGGATGGCCGCGATCCATGTCGCGGAATATGTGAAGAGCAGCGGCCTCGATCCGGCCGCCTGCAATATCCGCTTCGGCCTCGATCCGCTCGCGGCGGGCGCGGTGTGGGGCCATAGCCCCTATACCTGGGACGAGATCGTTCCGGCCGTCACCGGCGCGATCAAGGGCCTCGCCGCGCTCGGTTTCAAGGGACCGTTTGCCTCCGCCGACGGACGCGTGATCCACGATGCCGGTGGCTCCGAGGTGCAGGAGCTCGCCTTCGTGCTCGCCTGCGGCGTCGCTTATCTACGCGCGATCGAAGGCGCCGGCGTTCCGCTGGAGCAGGCGCAGGGCATGGTCTATGCGCGTCTCGCCGCCGACGCCGACCAGTTTCTGACCATGGCAAAATTCCGCGCGCTGCGGCTCTTGTGGGCGCGCATCGAGACTGCGTGTGGGTTGACGCCGAAGCCGCTGTTCATCGCGGCCGATACGGCCTGGCGCATGCTGACGCAGCGCGACCCCTACGTGAACATGCTGCGCGCGACCATCGCGACATTCGCGGCGGGGCTTGCCGGCGCCAATGCGATCACCGTGCTGCCGCATACGCTGGCGCTCGGCCTGCCCGATCCGTTCGCGCGGCGCGTGGCGCGTAACACGCAACTCCTGTTGCTGGAGGAGAGCAACCTTGCGAAGGTCAGCGATCCCGCGGCCGGTGCAGGCGGCATCGAGACGTTGAGCGCGCAGCTTTGCGAGGCAGCCTGGGCGCTGTTCCAGGAGAGCGAGAAAGCCGGCGGCGCGTTTGCCGCGCTTCAGCAGGGCGTGTTCCAGAGCAAGGTCGCGGCCGCGCGAAAGGCGCGCGACGCCAACATCGCGAAACGCCGCGACGTGCTGACGGGCGCCAGCGAGTTTCCAAACCTGCATGAGAGCGAAACGGCGGTGCTGACAGCGACGCCCGTCGCGCTCGCGCCTTACGGCGAGCAGACATACAAATTCGACGCACTGACGCCGATCCGGCTCGCGGAACCGTTCGAGGCGCTGCGCGACAAATCCGATACGGCGCTGAAGGCGCGCGGCGCGCGGCCAAAGGTGTTTCTGGCCAATCTCGGCACGCCCGCCGATTTCACGGCGCGGGCGACCTTTGCCAAGAGCTTCTTCGAGGCCGGCGGCATCCAGGCCGTCGACAGCGAGGGCTTTGCCGACCCGGCCAAATTGGCTGCCGCCTTCACGGCCTCCGGCGCCGAGCTTGCGTGTCTTTGTTCCAGCGACAAGGTCTATGCGGAACACGCCGCAGCCGCGGCGAAGGCCCTGCAAACCGCCGGCAGAAAGCATATCTATCTGGCAGGCCGCCCGGCTGAGGCCGAGGCGGCACTCCGTGCGGCCGGTGTCACGGGTTTTGTCTTCGCCGGCGGCGATGCGCTTGCGACATTGCAAGACGCCTATCGACGGATGGAGCAGCCATGACCGACGCCAGCAAACCCGTCCTCACCGGCGGCTGCCAATGCGGCGCGGTGCGCTTTGCCGTGACGACGGCGCCGAACCGGATCTCGATCTGCCATTGCCGGATGTGCCAGAAGGCCAGCGGCGCGCCGTTCGCTTCCTTCGCCGACATCAACCGTACGGACTTCGCCTGGACCAAGGGGCAACCGTCGTTCTTCCGCTCCTCCTCGATCGCCGATCGCGGCTATTGCGCGGCCTGCGGCACGCCGCTGAGCTTCGGCCGCATCGACGGCGACCGGATCGAGATCATGACCGGCGCCTTCGACCGCCCGGACCACGTGGTGCCAACGCGGCAGTACGGAACGGAATCCCGCCTCGGCTGGGTGGTCGGCATCGCCAACCTGCCGAGCCAGACCACGCAGCAGAATTACGGGCCGGAGAAGATGGCGACGATCGTCAGCCATCAGCATCCGGATCACGATTGAGCGCCCAATGCGCGACCCTATGATATGGTTGAAACCATGAGCCGCATTCCGAACTTCGCAGACGTCGCCTTCCAGAGGGCCGCCAACGCAGTGCCTGCCGGCAGCGCCGAGCCGTGGCTGACGCCCGAGGGCATTCTGGTGAAGCCCACCTATGGCGAGGCTGATCTGGCCGGGCTCGATTTCCTCGAGACCTATCCCGGCATCGCGCCCTTCCTGCGCGGGCCCTACCCGACCATGTATGTCAACCAGCCCTGGACCGTCCGGCAATATGCCGGCTTCTCCACGGCGGAGGATTCCAACGCGTTCTACCGCCGCAACCTCGCAGCGGGCCAAAAGGGCCTCTCGGTCGCCTTCGACCTCGCCACCCACCGCGGCTATGACAGCGACCATCCGCGCGTCGGCGGCGACGTCGGCATGGCCGGTGTCGCGATCGATTCCATCTACGACATGCGCACGCTGTTCGCAGGGATTCCGCTCGACCAGATGAGCGTATCCATGACCATGAACGGCGCGGTGCTGCCGATCCTCGCGCTCTACGTCGCGGCCGCCGGCGAACAGGGCGTGGCGCCGGAGAAGCTCTCAGGGACGATTCAGAATGACATTCTGAAAGAGTTCATGGTGCGCAACACCTACATCTATCCGCCCGCGCCCTCGATGCGGATCATCTCGGACATCTTCGCCTACACCTCGCAGAAGATGCCGAAATACAATTCGATCTCGATCTCCGGCTATCACATGCAGGAGGCCGGCGCGACGCAGGACCTCGAGCTTGCCTACACGCTCGCCGACGGCGTCGAATATCTGCGCGCCGGCCTTGCCGCAGGCCTGGATGTCGACCGCTTCGCGCCGCGCCTGTCGTTCTTCTGGGCGATCGGCATGAACTTCTTCATGGAAGTCGCCAAGCTGCGTGCCGCGCGCCTGCTCTGGGCCAAGCTCCTGAAGCCCTTCAACCCGAAGGACCCGCGCTCGCTGTCGCTGCGCACGCATTCCCAGACATCGGGCTGGTCGCTCACCGCGCAGGACGTCTTCAACAATGTGATGCGCACGACGGTCGAGGCGATGGCGGCGACGCAAGGCCACACCCAATCGCTGCACACCAATGCGCTCGACGAGGCCTTGGCGTTGCCGACCGATTTCTCGGCGCGCATCGCCCGCAACACCCAGCTCTTCCTGCAGCAGGAGAGCGGCACCACCCGCATCATCGATCCCTGGGGCGGCTCGTATTACGTCGAGCGGCTCACGCGCGATCTCGCGGCCAAGGCCTGGGGCCACATCCAGGAGGTTGAGGAGCTTGGCGGCATGGCGAAGGCCATCGAGGCCGGCGTGCCGAAGCTGCGCATCGAGGAGGCCTCGGCCAAGACGCAAGCCCGCATCGATGCCGGCAAGCAGGCGGTGATCGGCGTCAACAAGTACAAGCCGAGCGACGAGGCCCCGATCGACATTCTCAAGGTCGACAACACCAATGTCCGCCGGCTCCAGATCGACAAGCTGACGCGGCTCAAATCCGAGCGCAATCAGAAGGACGTCGACGCGGCGCTTGCCGCGCTGACACGCTCGGCCGGCGAAGGCAACGGTAATCTGCTCGCGCTCGCGATCGACGCGGCGCGCGCCAAGGCAACCGTCGGCGAAATCTCTGACGCAATGGAGAAAGTGTTCGGCCGCCACCGCGCCGAAATCAAATCCATCACCGGCGTCTACAAGCGGGAGGCGTCCACGATGGGCAACCAGGTCGAGAAGGTTCAGGCGCTGATCGACGCCTTCGAGGAGGCCGAAGGCCGCCGCCCGCGCATCCTGGTCGCCAAGATCGGACAGGACGGCCACGACCGCGGCCAGAAGGTGATTGCCTCGGCCTTCGCCGATATCGGCTTCGACGTCGACATCGGGCCGCTGTTCGCCACGGCGGACGAAGCCGCGCGCCAGGCGGTCGAGAACGACGTCCACATCCTCGGCGTCTCCTCGCTCGCCGCCGCCCATCTCACCGCCGTGCCCGAGCTCAAGGCCGCGCTGAAGAAACAAGGCCGCGACGACATCATGATCATCATCGGCGGCGTCGTGCCGCCGCAGGATTACGACGCGCTCTATGCGGCCGGCGCCGAAGCGATCTTCCCGCCCGGCACCGTGATCGCGGAGGCCGCCGAGGAGCTGATCCGCAAGCTGAACGCCCGGCTCGGGCATAGCGAGGCGGCGGAGTAGCGGTCACCGCCGATCTTCCAACAAGAAGGATTTTCGCGTGATGTTTCTCGCGCCTACGATCTTGCGCGCGCTGGCTGCGGCCGCCGTTTGCAGCGCGCTGTTCGGCCCCGCGCATGCCGCCGACCCAAAGCCCTACGCCGTCATCAAGACCAAGAGCATCGACGCGCGCGTCTTCCTCGACGACAGGATCAAGGCCGATGCACCGCTGGCGGCGGACTGCCTCGCCGAAGGCAAAAAGTGGCTCGACAAGAATGCGGCCGAGGCTGCCGCCTCGCGCAAGGAGGACCCGCAGTTCTTCAAGGACGGTGGCTGGGATTTCGAGCGCAAATATTCGATCCGTTCGGTGGTGGCCGACCGCTATGTCAGTATCCTCCGCAACGACTACATGGACACCCATGGCGCGCATCCCAATTCGGACGTGAACACGATCCTGTGGGACAAGAGCCAGAACAAGCGCATCTCGATCCGTCCGTTCTTCACCGAGACCGCCGACAAGGGCCCGACCATGAAGGCGATGGCGAAAGCCGTGATCGCCTCGCTCAGAGCCGAGAAGAAAAAGCGCGATGCCAGCGAGACCGCGACCGACGAGTGGTTCAAGAGCGTGGAGCCGAGCCTGCTCAAGATCGGCGCGGTGACGCTCGCGCCCTCAACCGAAGCGGGCAAGAGCTCAGGGCTCACTTTCCATTACCCGCCTTATGCTGTCGGCCCCTACGCCGAGGGCGAATATGTCGCTTTCGTGCCGTGGGAAACGCTGAAGCCGTATCTCACGGCGGAAGGTACCGGCATCTTCGGTGGCGCGCGGCCAAAGGGCGACGCGGACGAGCCGCAGTGATGATGTTTTGAGCAGCGACACGTTGCTCACAGCACCGTGGTAGCGCTACCTTGCGGCGGCGCCGCAAAGCCGACTAGAATGCCTTCATTGACAAGAGCGCCCGATGTCACGGGCGCCGCTGGGAGGCATTGATGTCCAAGATTACGCGCCGCACCTTTGCGGCCTCTTCCGCTGCTGTGGCAGCATCCGCCGCATTCGGCCTCACACCTGCACGCGCGCAAGCCTATCCGGCGCGGCCCGTCACCGTGATCGTGCCCTGGGGCGCGGGCGGCGGCACCGATGCGACCGCGCGCATTGTCGCGGCGCTGCTGGAAAAGGATCTCGGCCAGCCCTTCAACGTGGTCAACCGCACCGGCGGCTCGGGCGTCGTCGGCCATACCGCGATCGCGACCGCGCAGCCGGACGGCTACACCATCGGCATGCTCACCGTCGAAATCTCGATGATGCACTGGCAGGGCCTCACCGAGCTGACGCCGAAGAGCTACACCCCGCTGGCGCTGATGAACGAGGATCCGCCGGGCATCCAGGTCTCCTCCTCCTCGCCCTACAAGACGGTGAAGGACCTCGCCGAAGCCATCAAGGCGGCGCCTCCCGGCAAGTTCAAGGCGTCGGGTACCGGCCAGGGCGGCATCTGGCATCTCGCTCTGGTCGGCTGGATGCAGGCGATGGGCCTGCCCGCCAACCAGGTCGCCTGGGTGCCGTCGAACGGAGCTGCACCCGCGATGCAGGACCTCGCCGCCGGCGGCCTCGACCTCACCACCTGCTCGGTGCCGGAAGCACGCGCCATCATCGAGGCGGGCAAGGCGAAGAGCCTCGCCATCATGGCGCCGGCGCGCAACCCGATCTTCCCCGACGTGCCGACGCTGAAGGAGGCGATGGGCATCGACTACGCGACCGGCGCCTGGCGCGGCATCGGCGCGCCGAAGAACCTGCCGCCGGAGCTCGCCGCAAAGCTCACCGCGGCCCTGAAGAAGGTCTACGACTCCGCCGAGTTCAAGGACTTCATGAGCAACCGCGGCTTCGGCACCGTGTGGGGCGATGCCGGCCAGTTCGCCAGCTTCATGGACAAGGGCGACGCCCAGATGGGTACCGCAATGAAGGCGGCTGGTTTGTCGAAGGCGTGATCTGCTGCTGCTCTCGCGTGAGATGAACGTGGTTGGAGTGATTGGATCGCGGACCTCCTCGCCTCTCCCCGCTTGCGGGGAGAGGTCGGATCGCATCGCAGATGCGATCCGGGTGAGGGGGAGTCTCCGCAAACCCAACTCTCACCTCGCCCGCGGAGAGCCCCCCTCACCCCGCCCCTCTCCCCGCAAGCGGGGCGAGGGAGAAAGACTCTCATAGGACTCCTCCCATGCGTCTTCCCGACTCCGTCACGGGATCGTTTCTCGTCGTTCTCGGCGTTGCCGCGGCCTATGGCGGCTGGATCCTGCCGCCGGTGCCGGGGCAACCGGTCGGCCCCAACGTATTTCCGCTCGTGATCGGCACCGGGCTCGCGCTGTGCGGGCTCGCGATCGTGTTCGGCATCGGCCATTCCTTCGAGGAGGAGGAAGAGCTGGTCCCGCTCGAGGACGGCCAGGTGGCGGCGGCGCCGCCGCCGCAGAGCAAGTTCTACGGCCTGCGCGCTTTGCTGCCGCCGGCGCTGTTGCTGTTCTACGTGGCCGCTGCCGACCGGCTCGGCTTCATCATCACCGCGGCGATCATGGTCTACGTCACCTCGACCGCGTTAGGGGCGAAGTGGAAGCTGGCGCTGCCGCTCGCGGCGCTGTCGCCTTTCGCCATCCACCTCATTTTCGGCAAGCTGCTGCGCGTGCCGCTTCCCGTCGGCCTGTTGCCGACGCCCTGGTGATCCCATGCTCAAGACCCTGATTGAAGCGTTCGCCCTGATCTCCACCTGGGAGGTCATCATCGCGATGTTCGCAGCCTCCGTGTACGGGCTCGTCATCGGTTCGCTGCCGGGTTTGTCGGCGACGATGGCGACCGCCCTGCTCGTCCCCGTCACCTTCTACCTCTCGCCGATCGCGGCGATCGCGACCATCGTCGCGGCCTCCTCGATGGCGATCTTCTCCGGCGACATCCCCGGCGCGCTGCTGCGCATTCCCGGCACGCCCGCTTCCGCCGCCTATGCCGACGAAGCCTATGCCATGACGCGCAAGGGCCAGGCGGAGCTTGCGCTGGGCGCCGGCGTCTGGTTCTCGGCCGTCGGCGGCATCGCCGGCGTGCTGTCGCTGATGATCCTGGCGCCGCCGCTCGCCGAGATCGCGCTGTCGTTCTCGACCTTCGAATATTTCTGGCTGGCGCTGCTCGGCTTGATGTGCGCCACCTTGGTCGCGCGCTCCTCGCCGGTGAAGGCGATCGCCGGCATGTTCCTCGGCCTGCTGGTGTCCTGCATCGGCATCGAGAATCCCGGCGGCGTGCCGCGCTTCACTTTCGGGATCACCGATCTGTTCGGCGGCATCGAGCCGATCCCGGCGCTGGTCGGCGTGTTCGCGGTGGCGCAGGTGATGCGCGCGATGCTGACGCCCGAGCCGCCGCCGCTGCCGCGGCGAAAATTCGGAAGCATCATGGCCGGCCAGTGGAGGCTCACCAAGAAGTATCACTGGCAGATGACGCGCGGGAACATCATCGGCATCATCATCGGCGTGCTGCCCGGGGCCGGCGCCGACATGGCCGCCTGGGTCTCCTACGCGATGTCGAAGCGCTTCTCCAAGGAGCCGGAGAAATTCGGCACCGGCCATGTCGAGGGCCTGGTCGAGGCCGGCGCCAGCAACAACGCCAGCATCGCCTCGGGCTGGGTGCCCTCGCTGCTGTTCGGCATCCCCGGCGACACCATCGCCGCGATCGCGATCGGCGTGCTCTACATGAAGGGGCTCAATCCGGGCCCGACGCTGTTCACCGAGAAGGCGTCGAGCATGTATGCGATCTATTTGATGTTCATCATCGCGAACATCCTGATGATCCCGCTCGGCATCGCCATGATCCGCGTCGCCGCCTACATCCTGCTGGCGCCGCGCTCGACCGTGATGCCGATCATCATGCTCTGCTGCGCGGTCGGCTCGTTCGCGATCGGCAACAACATGTTCGGCGTCGTCACCGTCGCCGCCTTCGGCGTGATCGGCTATGTGATGGAGGCCAACGGCTATCCGGTGGCCGCGATGGTGCTCGGCATCGTCATGGGCACCATGGTCGAGCAGGCGTTTGTGACGTCGCTGATCAAGTCCGACGGCAGCATCCTGCCGTTCTTCGAGCGGCCGGTCGCCGCCATCCTCGCCGCGATGGCGATCGGCGCGCTGCTCTGGCCGGTGATGGTGTGGGTGTGGCGCAAGGTGAAACCGGCGCAGACGGCCGCGGCAACGGGCAGGTGATATCGGGCGGGCGGCCCTCGCCTGCCTCCCCTCGGCGTTGTAAAGCAGGGCATGACTGAGAAGAAAGCGTCGCTCGACATCAAGACCCTTGCCCGTGACTTGCGCGCCGGCAGCCGCGCGGCGCTGGCGCGGGCCATTACGCTGGTGGAAAGCCGGCGCGGCGACCATCAGGCGCTGGCGCGCGAGTTGGTGCAGACGCTGCTGCCCGACACCGGCAAGGCGTTTCGGGTCGGCATCACGGGATCGCCAGGCGTCGGCAAATCCACCACAATCGATGTGCTCGGCAGCTATCTGATCGAGCAAGGCAACAAGGTCGCGGTGCTCGCGGTCGATCCGTCCTCGGCGCGCAGCGGCGGCTCGATCCTCGGCGACAAGACGCGGATGGCGCGGCTGTCGGCCTCGGACGATGCCTTCATCCGTCCCTCGCCGTCCTCGGGCACGCTCGGCGGCGTCGCGGCCAAGACACGCGAAGCGATGCTGCTGTGCGAGGCGGCCGGCTTCGACGTCGTGCTGGTCGAGACCGTCGGCATCGGCCAGTCCGAAACCGCGGTCTGCGACATGACCGACTTCTTCCTCGCCCTGATGCTGCCGGGCGGCGGCGACGAGCTGCAGGGCATCAAGAAGGGCCTGGTCGAGCTCGCCGACATGATCGCGATCAACAAGGCCGACGGCGACAATCTCAAGCGCGCCAACATCACCGCAGCCGACTATCGCGGCGCGCTGCACATTTTGGCGCCGCGGTCCGAGCATTGGCATCCGCCGGTCGAGACCTATTCGGCGCTGACGGGCGACGGCATTGCAAAGATCTGGCAGAAGATTGTCGATCACCGCAAGGCGATGAATGCATCCGGCGATTTTGCCGCGCGGCGCCGCGAGCAGCAGGTGAAATGGATGTGGTCGATGCTGGAGCAGCGCATGCTGGCGCGGCTGCGCAGCGAGGCATCGGTGCGCACGAAGGTCAGGAAGATCGAGGCTGAAGTCGCCGACGGCCATCTCACGCCGGCACTCGCCGCGGAGAAAATTCTGGAGTTGCTGGAATGAGCGAAAGGCTCCGCATTCTCCTCACCGGCTTCGGGTCGTTCCCCGGCGCGCCCTATAACCCGACCCAGCCCCTGGTCGCGCGGCTGGCGCAGCTGCGCCGACCGGCGCTCGACGATGTCGCGATCTCCAGCCACATCTTTCCGGTGACCTATGCTGCGGTCGACCGGCAATTACCTGAGGTGCTTGCGAAAGAGAAGCCGGATGCGCTGCTGATGTTCGGTCTCGCCTCCCGCACGCCTTACCTGCGCATCGAGACCCGCGCGCGCAATGCCGTCACCATGCTCTGGCCCGATGCCGCCAACACGCGTTCGAGCAAGCGCGGCATCGCAGGCCATGCGGACGCGATGATGTTCGGTCCGCACACGGCAAGGCTGCTGCGCGCCGCACGCCTCACCGGCATCGACGCGCGCGCCTCGCGCGATGCCGGCGCCTATCTCTGCAACTATCTGAGCTGGCGTGCGATCGAGAACGTGAGGGCCGGCGGACCGCAGCTTGCGGCGTTCATCCACATTCCACTGCTTGCACGCAGCGGCGCGGTACGGCGGAAGGGTGCGCCGCGGATCACGCTGGAGGAACTGGTGGATGCGGGGGAAGCGATGCTGATGGAGATCGTGGGTTTGGCAAGGAAGCGGCAGAATACGCCGGCTTCGTAGGGTGAGCAAAGGCGCACTTGCGCCGTGCCCACCATCTTGTTCCAATCTGCGATTACAATGGTGGGCACGCTTCGCTTTGCCCACCCTACGGCACCGTCTCTGCGGTAAACATTTAACCCTACCGCGAACAATCCCCGCGAGGCCTGCCGCCCTGCGCTACCTAGTCCCGGCGGACCCCCGCGTCCGCCGGAGGACGCGTCATGGACCTCAATCGCCGACACCTCATCGGAGCTTCGACCGCCGGTATCGCGGGTGCGCTCGCCATGCCCGCCGACGCCGCGCGCGCGGCGCCGCTCACGTCCCTGCTCGGCCGTGATGCCACCCAATATGGCGTGCGGCCCGGCGCCAGTGAGGATCAGACGCGCGTGCTCCAGCGCGCCATCGATGAGGCTGCGCGGGCCCAGGTGCCGCTGGCACTGCCGCCGGGCGTGTATCGCAGCGGATTGCTGCGGTTGCCGAATGGTGCACAGCTGATCGGCGTGCGCGGCGCGACGAAGTTCGTCTTCACCGGCGGCGCCGCGGCGATCCAGAGCGACGGCTCTGATACGATCGGCCTCACTGGCCTCACCTTCGACGGCGGCGGCATTCCGTTGCCGACGCGGCGCGGACTGATCCATGTCCTCGGCGGGCGTGACGTCCGCATCACCGATTGCGAGATCACCGGCTCCGGCGGCAGCGGCATCTGGCTCGAGCAGGTGTCCGGCGACATCTCCGGCAACATCTTCACGAATATCGCAGTGACGGCGGTCGTCTCGTTCGACGCCAGAGGCCTCAGCGTTTCCCGCAACACCATCATCGGCACCAACGACAACGGCATCGAGATCCTGCGCACCGCGATCGGTGACGACGGCACGCTGGTCACCGACAACCGCATCGAGGACATCAAGGCCGGTCCCGGCGGCTCCGGCCAGTACGGCAACGCCATCAACGCCTTCCGCGCCGGCAACGTGATCGTGCACGGCAACCGCATCAGGAACTGCGACTACTCCGCGGTGCGCGGCAATTCGGCCTCGAACATCCACATATCAGGCAACAGCGTCAGCGATGTGCGCGAGGTCGCGCTCTATTCCGAGTTTGCGTTCGAGGCTGCGGTGATCGCCAACAACACGGTGGACGGCGCCGCCGTCGGCGTCTCCGTCTGCAATTTCAACGAGGGCGGCCGCATCGCGGTGGTCCAGGGCAACATCATCCGCAATTTGATCCCGAAGCGCCCCATAGGCACCGCCCCCGACGACGATGCCGGCGTCGGCATCTACATCGAAGCTGACACATCGGTGACCGGTAACGTGATCGAGAACGCGCCGTCCTACGGCATCGTCGCCGGCTGGGGCAAATATCTGCGCGACGTCGCGATCACCGGCAACGTGATCCGCAAGGCACTCGCCGGCGTCGGCGTCTCCGTGGTTTCCGGCGCGGGCACCGCGCTCGTCAACAACAACATGATCTCGGAAACCCCGCGCGGCGCCGTGGTCGGGCTCGATCACGCCCGGGCGGTGACGTCGGATCTGTCGGCGGAGGGGGCCCAGCGCTTTGCGCAAGTGGTGATCGGCGGGAACGCGGTGCGGCGGTAGGTGGGCCATCTGCGCGGGACCAGCCGCGTCGCCTGACCGAGAGATTCCGCGCTCCTGGCGTTCGCCAGGACGACAGCGAATGTTGGGCGCGAGCCCTGCCCCGGAGAGCTAGAACGCGTTCCGCAGCAACGGGTACTTCGCTTCCAGGCCGTCGAGGCTGAAGGTGAATTCGACGACGCGTTCGGGGGCCGCGACGATTTCGGCGGCCGGCGGGACGAACTGCGGCAGGAGCGTAGCGATTGCAGGCGCGCTGAGCGGAGGCCTCACAGCAGGCGCGGTGCGCGGTGCCATTGCCGCAGGTACGGCGAGCGGAGGCCTGACGACCGGCGCGGCGGCCGGCGGTCTCACAGCGGGAGCCTTGAGCGGCGCGACGTCGGCGGGCGCCGTGAACAATGCCACCGCAGCAGGCGTCGGGATCGGTGCGACCGGGGCCAGCGGCACGAGCGGGGCTTCGGTGATTTCGGCAAGGATGCCCGGCTTGGGCTCGAGCCTGACCGGCACGGCGGTCTCGGGGGAGATATGGACAGCCTTCGGCTGCACGGTCTGCGCCTCCCGCGGAAAGACGCGGGGCATGGTCGCGGGCGACCAGCCGAAGGCGGGCGAGACGCTCGCGGCCGCCGCGGCAACGTCCCCGCCGGTTGCGAGCGCGCGCCAGGTCTGGACGGCGCGCTTGGCTTCCTGGATGTTCTCGAGAAATGCGATCTCGGAGTGATAGCGGCGCCAGCGTCCGGTCTCGAACATTTCGGAGAGATGTTCCAGCCTCTGCTCGGCGAGAGCGCACCATCGTGCAGCAATCGCGCGGCCCCCGGCCGCGGCGCGAACGGCCTCTTGGCGATGTGTCATAAATCAGCCCGTCAGGAGAAAATACGGACGCGACGCAACGCACACGAATCAATTTAGACGCGACATGAATATTTTGTGGAAAAGTTTTGACTTGTCCAGCAACGACACGGCGGTCGTCATCAAAGTCCGTAGTCGTGCGGATATTTGCTGTGTTTTCGAGTCAAGCTTCGCACAAGCATAACCGGCTTGCGGGGCGTCCCGCCGGCGCTGCCCATGGGCGCAGCCACGATCGCTCAACCGGAAGCTGATCGTGCGCAGCGGTTCGAGAAATCAGAGCCCCAAAAGAAAAGACCCGTCCGGGGGGACAACCGGACGGGTCGAGCCATATGGGCGCTTGGGGTGGATGGGCGCTCGCGCCTGATATGACTTATGGGGAGGGATGACCGCTCCCACATATTTTGGTCGTGGCAGCGCGCTGAACGTTCAATTGCGGCGTTTGATTTTTTGAGCTTCGGCCTGCGTGCATCTTTGTCGCAGCCGCTATCGGTTCGCTGGCCTATCCGCCTGAGAAACCGTGGATTTATCGTCGGCGCTCGACAGCGAAGGTTGCTCGATTGCGCGAATGGCGGGCTCTTCGCGACGCTTCTCGGCATCTTCACGTTTTGTTGTACCGGACGCCGCGGCAACCGGCGTCGCGCCGTCGGCGGGAACGGCCGTGACTGCGGCAAACGCATCGGCCTGGCCGTCACCGAAGAGATCATCACGACCGGGTGAACCGAGGTCGCGCGCGGTCTTCGCCAGCGTCATGCGCAGCGCTTCCGGCTTCAGCGCGTAGTTGCGCTCGAGCAGCAGCGCGGCGACGCCGGAGACATAGGCGGCCGAGAACGAGGTTCCCGAGGTCATCTGGTATTTGCCGTCAGGCGCCGGCAGGAAGATGTCGACCCCCGGCGCTGCCAGCGCGACATAATTGCCGCGGTTGGACGCGGCGAACAGCCTGTCCTGCTGGTCGGTCGCGCTGACCGCGATCACGTTGGGATTGGCGGCCGGATAGAGCGGCGGCGATTTCGCGCCGGCGTTGCCGGCGGCCGCGATCAGCACCAGCCCGCGCGCGGCGGTCGCCGCGATGGCGCGCTCGATCACGGCGTCCTTTGGACCGGCAAAGCTCATATTGACGATCTGCGCGCCGTGCTCGGCGGCGTAATTCAGCGAGCGCAGGATGATGTAGGACGAGCTCTGGGCTCCGCCCGTCGTGCCGCCAAAGGCGCGGATGGCGATGATGCGCGCCTCGGGCGCGCTGCCCATCAGCTTGGCATGCGCCACGATGACGCCGGCAATGCCGGTGCCATGAACATGCGGGCCCTCGGTGCTGCCGAGCGCATCAAAATTGTCGGCGATGGAATGGGCGAGCTCGGGATGATGGGCGTCGATGCCGGAGTCGATCACGGCAACCGTCACGTTGGCGCCGTGCGCCAGCGTATGCGCCTGCGGCAGGCGAAGTTTCGTCAGTGCGTATTGAGCAGGATCGCCCTCGGTTGGCACGGACGATTTCTGGTCCTGAAGCACGTAGCGGTAGTTCGGCTGGAGCGAGCGCACGCTGCCATCGGCGGCGAACTCGCGCCGCACCGTCTCGGAGGGCCGGCCGTCGGTGATGCGGAACAGGCCGAACGTCGCCCCGATCAAGGGGAAATTCTCGGAGGCCACGCGCGTGAGGCCGTGGCGACGCGCAAGTTCGTCGGCTTCAGCCACCGACAGCGCGCCGTCGATCTCGGCCACGAATTCATTGGCGAAGCTCCGCAAGGCGACGGCGGCAGGCGTGCTGTTGCCCTTCCCCTTCCCTGCGCTCTTCCGGCCAGATTTGCCCGCGCCGTCGCCGCCGGCGTTCGGCTGCGCCAGGCATTCGCCGTCCGCGTCGCGATACGCCGCGGTGCAGGCCGGGTAGAGGTTCGGCGAATAGCGTGCGTAGGGCAGGACCGGCATCGGTGCCCTCCGCGCCGTGATCGTGTGCGGGATCGCAGGAATGGCTCGCGGGCCAGGGGCGACAGCGGCCGCCCGCGCTCCGACGCCAGGGCTGACGCGCGCGGCGATGCTGGGGGAGATGGTGGGCGTGCGCGTGGGGACACTGATGGTCGGCGTGCGCATGATCGCCTGGGCCTGCGCAACCTCGACGCCGAGGCCGGCGGCGAGCAGGAGCGCAACGCCAAGCGACGAAGCGTAGATCCTCCCGCTTAGCGCACTCTCGGACTTGCGCGTCATCGGTGCAGCGGCGCGTTTAAGGCGCCGCGACGGCGAGGTTCACGAACTTCTCGCGCTGCATCCTGCCGAGCAGCGAGGCGAGCTCGTCCTGGCTCATCGCCTTGTCGAACTGGAGACGGAACATGCCGCCCTTGGCATCGCCGATGATCGACGCCTGGTAGCTGTCGAGCAGCGCGGTGATGTCGGCGACGCGTGCTTCGGGCGTGAAGCGCACCAGCGCGCGCGCAGGTGCAGCGGTGGCTCCAAGCTCGCGCGTGATCGGCGCGCCGACGGACAGCGAAGCGGTCTCGTAGGTCGCGGTCTGGGTCTTCATCAGCACGGCGCCGATGATGCCGGCCTGCAGCAGCAGCGCGATGGCGCCCAGGCTCGCCGACCAGGCCAGCGTGCGCGGTGACAGGCTCGAGAAGAACGTCGCGATGCGCGCCGACAGCGGCAGCGACGTGGCCGCCCGCGCCGGCTCGGCGTCGATCGCGGCGAACAGCTTCTGCATCGCGCGCGCCGACGGAGCACCCAGGGTCTCGTTCAGATGGATGGTCTCTTCGTACTCGCCGCGGATTGCGGCATACTGCTTTGCGAGCTCCGGATCACGCGCCAGCGCCTCCTCGACACGGCGTGCATCGCGCGCGCTCAGCGTGCCGGCGGCGTGCCAGGGCAGCAGGAGTTCAATTTCACTGGGCTCTTGCTCCAGCATCTTCTTGCTCAATGCCATCATGGCCAGCCTCGCTCAACGCCGGCTGCCTTCAGCAGTTCGGCCAGTTTCTTGCGCGCATAGAACAGGCGCGTCTTCACAGTGTTCTCTGGAATGCCGACGATCTCAGCCACCTCTTCCACAGACTTCTCGTGGTAGTAGACGAGATCGACGATTTCCCGGTGTTCCGGCGAGAGGCCCGTCAGACACTCCCGCAACGCTTCACTGGTATCCTTCTTCTGCACCACCGTTTCCGGATTGTCGGACGTATCCTCAATCGCGTTCGCGGCGTCTTCGTCCAACTCAAAATCCTTCCTGCGCCGGAGCGCAGACAGGGCCTTGAATCGGGTGATTGCCAGCAGCCAGGTGGAAACGGCGGATCGGCCCTCGAACTTGCCGGCTTGACGCCAGACGTCGAGAAACACCTCGCTGATGAGGTCTTCCGCCGCCTGCTCGTCCCGCACGAGCCTCAGACCGAACCTGTAAACCCTGACGTGGTGCCGCCCGTACAGCACCTGCATGGCGAGTCGGTCACCTTGGGCGATCCTGGCGATCAGGACCTCGTCCGAAGCCGCCTGTGTCACGCTCAATGCCCGTCTCGCAAAGTTGGTCGGGTCGACGCGGCAGAGGGTTCGACGGGAGGGACGAAATTCTTCAACTTACCGCAGTCCCACGGGGGCCTCTGTGATCTACCCCACATACGTGAATTTTCCTTTTGCCACCCGCGGCGGTTGGCCGCCTCGCTCAAGAACGGTAACATAGTAATGGTGCACTTTCCTGCGCAACGCCGTCCGGCGCCGACGGCCCGACCTGGTGGAACCTTAGCAGCCCTGCACGACGTATGTCTCACCAAGCCGTGCTTTGGCTCGACGGCGTCGCCAACAATGCCTAATCGCCGGCAAATTCTCCCCCCGGCCGCTATCCACCCTGTTTCGCGCTGCACCGTTTGGATTCGGTTTCGAAGGATACCAAACCTAAAGGCTTGCCACGTAGATTTTTGGGCTGACATCCACCATTGGCGGGACAATGAGCACGGCCGCGACGACCTTACCGGAAAGGAATGCCGCTGAGGTCGCGGATGTCGTTCTCATGCCCGACGCGGCTGCGCCCGAAGTGCGGGCGCGCCGGGCCCGGCAACGCCGGCAGATGTATATCGGCCAGGTCGCAAGCTACTCGCTCGGCGCCTTCGTGCTGCTGCTCTATGCCCATGACGGCGCCGTCGGGATGAACGTTCCGTCGCTGTTCTGGATCGGCGGCCTGACGATCATCGGCATCTTCGTCGTGATGTCGGAAGCCGGCGTCGGCGACGGCCACAGCGACCACTATCTCACCGTCTTCCAGATCTCGGCGCACATGGCGCTGCAGTTCATCTTCCTGGTGTCGGTGCCGACCATCGGCGTCGCCTTCATCAGCGTGCTGTTCCTGATCTTCGCCTTCGGCTCGCTGCGCATGACCTCGGCGCAGGCGATGTTCACCTGGGCGATCGCGACGACCTGCCTTGCTGCCGTCTTCCTCGCCTCCGACCTGCCGATCGGCATGCCGGTCGCCACGAAGCTGCAGCGGACCGCCTCGATGCTTTGCTTCGTGCTGGTGATCGGCCAGTGCGCCTTCCTCGGCCTGTTCGGTGCAACACTGCGCAAGGTGCTGTATCGGCGCAGCATCGAATTGCAGGATGCCTATCGGCGCATCGAGGAGCTCGCCGAGCTCGACGAGCTCACCGGCTCCTACAACCGCCGCTGCATCATGCGGCTGCTCGACGCAGAAATCGAAAAGTCGCGGCAGGCGTCCGCACCTTGCGCCATCGCGCTGATCGACCTCGACTGGTTCAAGCGCATCAATGACGCCCACGGCCACCCCGTCGGCGACGAGGTGCTGCGCACCTTCGCCATCACCGTTTTTGCGAATATCCGCCCGGCCGACTGTTTCGGCCGCTATGGCGGCGAGGAATTTTTACTGCTGCTGCCGGGCACCGACGGCGGCGCGGCGGCACGCATGCTCGATCGGCTGCGCGGCATCGTCGCCGATCTCGACTGGAGCGCATTTTCCCCCGGCATGCGGGTAACGATTTCCGCGGGCGTCGTGACGCTCCATGACGCTGATACTGCCGACACATTTCTCGCACGCGCCGACAGCGCGCTTTATTCCGCCAAGGCGCAAGGGCGCAACCGAATTGCATCGAACTGACCAATCCATTTCCTCCGGCGCGTGAGAATTCACCGCCGGGCCAAACGCTCCAGGACAGGGCAATGAGATCCAGATCCGAAAAACCATCCGAGAATCTGCTGGAGGAATTGCAGGCCGCGCTCTCGCACGGCACCGTCGCGCGCCGGGTCGAGACCCTGCGCCGCGTCACCGATCTCTTCATCAACAACGCGGTGGATTATTCCGACGAGCACACCAGGGTGTTCGACGACGTGTTCCAGTGCCTGATCGAGCAGATCGAGACCTCGGCCCGGGCGCTGCTTGCCGACCGGCTCGCCCCGATCGCCGCTGCGCCGCCCAAAATCATCCGCACGCTCGCGCTCGACGAGGTGATCGAGGTCTCCGGCCCCGTGCTCTCGAAATCGGAGCGGCTGGACGAGGCGACCCTGATCGAGATCGCGCGCACCAGGAGCCAGGCGCATCTCAAGGCGATCTCGCTGCGGCGGGTGCTGTCGGAAGCGCTGACCGACGTGCTGGTGACGCGCGGCAACGAGGACGTGGTGCAATCGACCGTCAGCAATCCGGGCGCGCAGCTCTCCGAGGGAAGTCTCGCCGATCTCGTCACGCGCGCCGAACGCGACGATGACCTCGCCACCTGCATCGGCCTGCGGCCCAACCTGCCGCGCCATCACTACCTGAAGCTGGTCGCAAAGGCGTCCCTGAGCGTCCGCAGGAAGCTCGAGGCCGCCCATCCCGGGCTCGCGGACGAAGTGTCCAGCGTGGTCCAGGAAGCGGCCCAGCGGGTCCGCGCCGCCGCCATGACCAGGCAGACCGAAATGGCGCGCGCGCTGGTGCGGTCGCTGCACGAGGACGGCCGGCTCAACGAGTCCCAGGTCACCGCTTTCGCCGAGCAGGGCAAGTTCGACGAGACCAATGCGGGACTTGCGGCGCTCGCGGGCGTCGCGGTCGAGACCGCCGAGAACATGATGATCGAGAGCCGCACCGAGGGCGTGATGATCCTCGCCAAGGTCGCGGGCATGCAATGGCCGACCGTGCGCGCGATCATCGCCATGCGCGAGAAGCTCGCAGGCGGCTCGCAGACCGACATGCTGACGCTGCGCGATACCTATGAGGCCCTGCGCAGCTCGACCGCCCAGCAGGTGCTGCGCTTCCACAGAATGCAGAGCGCGACGCCGGCGGCGTGATCTCAGGCGTCAGGCATGTGCTCCAGCAGCTTGTCGAGCGTGATCGGATAGTCGCGCACCCGTATGCCGGTCGCGTTGTAGATGGCGTTGGCCAACGCCGCAGCGACGCCGCATATCCCGAGCTCGGCGATACCCTTGGCCTTCATTGGCGAGGACATCGGATCCGTCTCATCCAGGAAGATCGTGTCCTGATGCGGAATGTCGGCATGAACCGGGACTTCGTAGCCGGCCAGATCGTGATTGACGAAAAAGCCGGCGCGCTTGTCCACGACGAGCTCTTCCATGAGCGCGGCACCGACCCCCATGGTCATGGCGCCGATGACTTGGCTGCGCGCCGTCTTGGGATTGAGAATGCGACCTGCGGCACAGACGGCAAGCATGCGACGAACTCTGATCTCCGCCGTTGCGACGTCGACGCCGAGCTCGACGAAATGTGCGCCGAACGTCGATTGCTGATGGGTCTTGGCGAGATCGCCGTACTCGATTGAATCCTCGGCCTTCAGCTCACCGTCGGATGCGGCCTGCCCCAAGGGAACGCTGCGGTTGCCCGACGACACCTGGCCATCCGCGAATGCGACGTCCGCGGAATTGAAGCCGAGCTTCTGCGCCACGGCCTCGCGCAGCTTGACGCAGGCGGCATAGACGCCCGAGGTCGAATTGTTCGCGCCGAACTGTCCGCCGGAGCCGGCAGATACCGGGAAGCTGGAGTCGCCGAGACGCACGACGACCTTCTCCAGCGGCACCCCCATCATCTCCGCAGCGGTCTGGGCGATGATGGTATAGCTGCCGGTTCCGATATCGGTCATGTCGGTCTCGACGGTCACCAATCCCTGACCGTCGAGGCGAACGCGTGCGCCTGATTTCATCAGAAGGTTGTTGCGGAACGCGGCGGCCATGCCCATCCCCACCAGCCAGCGACCGTCGCGCTGTTTGCGGGGCTCGGCATGTCGCTTGTTCCAGCCGAACCGCTCCGCGCCGATCCGCATGCATTCGACGAGCTGCCGCTGCGAGAAGGGACGCTTCGGATGCTCGGGATCGACCTGGGTGTCGTTGCGCGCGCGGAATTCAATGGGATCGAGCCCCAGCCGTTCCGCCATCTCGTCCATGGCGATCTCCAGCGCCATCATGCCCGGTGCCTCGCCGGGCGCGCGCATGGCGTTGCCCTCGGGCAGATCCAGCATGGCGAGACGCATCGCCGTCATCCGGTTCTCGCCGGCATAGAGCAGACGGGTTTGCTGAACCGCCGTTTCCGGCCTGCCCTCCGGCAAATTGCCCGACCAGCTCTCATGTCCGATCGCTGTGATCTTGCCGTCCCTGCCAGCACCGATGCGAATGCGCTGGATCGTCGCCGGACGATGCGTCGTGTTGTTGAACATCAACGGACGCTGCAATGCCACCTTGACCGGTCGGTTGGCCGCACGCGCGCCGAGCGCCGCGAGCACTGCATCCGATCGGAGGAACAGCTTTCCGCCAAAACCTCCACCTATGAACGGCGAGATCAGCCGAACGTTTTCCTTGGGCAGGCCGAGTGTCTTGGCGACGTCGCCGGTGGTCCAGGCAATCATCTGGTTGGAGGTCCAGAGCGTGAGCTTGTCGCCATCCCACGCCGCCATCGAGGCATGCGGCTCCATCATCGCATGGGCCTGGTCCGGCGTGGTGTAGCTCGCATCGATTTGCACCGGCGCCGCGGCGAAGGCGCCGGCAAAATCGCCAACCGCCGTGTCGGGCGGCGCTTCACCGCGACTGGAAGGCTTGGCAGCGCCATCCCGTCCAGCTGACAGATCGAAGGCGCCCTTCGCCGCGCTGTAATTGACCTGGACCAATTGGGCCGCGGCGCGGGCCTGTTCGAAGGTTTCGGCAACGACGACCGCGACGGCCTGGTGATAATGGTCGATCTCGGGCCCGCCGAGCAGCTTGGCCGTGTTGTAATTACCCTTGCCGAGCTTGCCGACATTTTCGGCCGTGACGATCGCGAGGACGCCGGGCGCGGCCTTGGCGCGCGACAGATCCATCGACGCGATCCGCCCCTTCGCAATGGCCGCCCCGACGATGTAGCCGTAGGCGGGCTTCGCGACACTATCGTGCCACTCATAGGCATAGGTCGCCCGTCCCGTGGTCTTCAGCGGGCCGTCGATCCGGCTGGTGGCATGACCGATGATCTTGAGCTGATCGATCGGGTTGGTGGTCGCAGGCGTGTCGAACTTCATGGCTCAGCCTTTCACTTCGGTCAGGACCGCGCCGAGGGTTCGCTCCACCAGCGAAAGCTTGAATGCGTTCTCCTTCGTCGGCCTCGCGCCTTCGAGCAGGCGCGAGGCGACGGCCTTGGCGCCATGCGGCATTTCGGCTTCGGCCGCCTCGACCCGCCACGGCTTGTGCGCGACACCGCCGACGGCAACGCGGCCAGTCCCGTCGCGCTGGACGATGGCTCCCACCGAAACCAGCGCGAACGCGTAAGAGGCGCGATCGCGGACCTTGCGGTAGATGTGCGTTCCGCCGACCGGCTTCGGCAGCGTCACGGATGTGATCAACTCACCTGAGGTCAGATTGGTCTCGATGTGCGGGGTATCGCCCGGCAGCCGGTGGAGATCGGCGATCGGGATATCCCTGACCGAACCGTCCGGACGCACCGTCTGAACGGTCGCATCGAGCGCGCGCATGGCGATCGCCATGTCGCTCGGATGCGTCGCGATGCAGGCCTCGCTCGCGCCGATGACCGCATGCTGGCGGGTCACGCTGCCGATGGCGGCGCAGCCGCTACCGGGGCTGCGCTTGTTGCAGGGCTGGTTGGTGTCATAGAAATAGGGACAACGCGTCCGTTGCAGCAGATTGCCGGCGGTGGTCGCCTTGTTGCGCAATTGCCCGGAGGCGCCGGCCAGCAGCGCGCGCGACAGCACGCCGTAGTCGCGCCGGACATGCGCATCGGCGGCCAGCGCCGTGTTGCGCACGAGCGCGCCGATGCGAAGTCCGCCGTCGGGCGTCGGCTCGATCTTGTCGAATCCCAGACCATTGACGTCGATCAGATGGGACGGCGTCTCGATTTCGAGCTTCATCAGATCGAGCAGATTGGTGCCGCCGGCAATGAATTTGGCATTGCCGTTGCCCGCCGCCGCAGATGCGGCAGCCGCGGGCGAATTCGCCTTCTCATAGGTAAACGACTTCATGCGGGCCTCCCGGCAACCTCGGTGACCGCCTCGGCAATGTTGGAATAGGCGCCACAGCGGCAGATGTTGCCGCTCATGCGCTCGCGCAGCTCGGCGTTGGTCAATTCCGGAGCCACATTGAGATCGCCGGTGACGTGGCTGGGAATTCCGGCCTTGATCTCCTGGATCACGGATACCGCCGAGCAGATCTGCCCCGGCGTGCAATAGCCGCACTGAAAGCCGTCGTGCTTGACAAAGGCCGCCTGCATCGGATGCATCTGCTCCGGCGTGCCAAGCCCCTCGATCGTCGTGACAGTGTCGCCCTCATGCATCACGGCCAATGTCAGGCATGAATTGATGCGCTGCCCGCCGACGATCACGGTACAGGCGCCGCACTGGCCGTGATCGCAGCCCTTCTTCGTGCCGGTGAGATGGAGATGTTCGCGCAGGGCATCGAGCAGCGTGGTTCTGGTATCCAGCTTCAACGCCCGGGCCTCGCCGTTGACGTTGAAGGAAACCGTCGCCATCGCGGGGGCTTCGTTGGTCGGCAACGGAAGTCCGGCAGCGGAATTCTGAGCGCCGGCCGCTCGCGCGCCTGCTCCGATCGCGACCGTCGTAGCGGTTCCAATCAGGAGGTTCCGCCGCGACATTTCGAATGCGCTGGGTTTTCGCATGGTTGGGCACATCCCTCGCTACAGCAGCGTCCATCGACGCTCTGGATAGAAGTCGTCCAACCAAAGTTAGTTTCTCAACGCGACCGGGATTAGCCGTTCACGAGCGCATGAACCTATTAGCGTCGTTCATGAATGCAGACGCGATGGACCGAGCCCGGCTCGTCGCGGATATTTGACGTCAATTTACGCGGAGCGTCTTCAATACCGGAGGACTCTTGACCCCACAGCAGCGCCGATCGCGGTCACGAGCGCCGTCGCAAGCGTGTACCAGGTCGCGACGAACAGCGGCGAATCGTCGGTGCAGTGCGAGGCGTAGAGCGTCGCGGCGATGCCGGCCGACAGCAGGCCGGCGAGCGCACCGGCGAGCGCGGGATGCGACGGCGCGCCGTGGCGCAGGCCGAACAGCGCGCCCGCAAGCAGCGGCAGCGACATCGCGGGGATCGCGAGCAGGCACACCCTGGAGTTCTTGCCGACCATCCGCATCGTCATCGGCATCGCCGGGGCCATCATCGCCTCGCCGCCGATCGCAACAGCGAGCAGGCCGACGGGAAGCAGCAGCAGCCAGCCCCAGCCGCGCATCAGGGCTTCGGGCCGCGACAGATGCAGGCTGACGATGATCGCCGGGATCGCGAGCGAGAGCGTGACAGCGAACTTCATGTCGAAGAACGGATTGTGCATCGCGCTCATCACGTCGGCGCGCACGCCGAGGAACGTCGCGAAGATCAAAATCGACAGGGGCGCGGCCACCAGCAGCGCCATCGTCAGCACGGCGCCGACGCGCGGCGCGCGATGGGCGTTGTCGGCCGCGAGCGAGCGAATGAGTTGATCGGTATCCATGACTAGCGGTCCCGCAGTTTGGCAGTCAGCGCCGCAAGTCCGCGATGCAGCGCGACCCGCACCGCGCCTTCGCTCATCGCGTATTTTGACGCCGTGTCCTTGATCGAAGCGCTGTCGACGGCGATCGACTGCAACACGTCGCGCTGGCGCTGCGGCAGCGTGCCGAGTTGCGTTGCGACCTCGGCCGCCGAGGCCGTCTCCTCCGGCGCCTCGCCCGGCAGCGTCTCGGCGAAATCGTCGATGTTGACGAAGATCCGCCTGCCCCGCCGACGCAGCGTGTCGATCAGCTTGTTGCGGGCGATCGCAAACAGCCACGGGGCGAAGGGGGCTTCGCTGTCCCAGGTGTGCCGCTTCAGATGCACCGCCAACAGAATCTCCTGCACGATATCCTCGGCCTGGTCGGGAGGCTGCCCGGCCCGCGCCAGGCCCCGCCTCGCGGCGGCGCGCAGCACAGGCGTGACCGCCTTCAACAGGCGATGATACGCCGCATCATCGCCCGCCATGGCCGACCGCATCAGGCCGGTCCACTCGTCCTCACGTCCGCGCACGCGCGCCCTCACCATGCAATTCGGCCGCTCTTTCAATTTGTTACGCCGGCGCCAGAAAAATCACGAATTCGTGATCACCCCCTCGCCACGCCACGCGATGCGGCCGCAAAACCCGCGACGGCTCATAACACCGATCGGCCCCGTCCGCACCCGGCGGCCGATCGCGGGGGCGCGGTTTGCCCCGCTTTTGCCCGGTGTAACCCGAAGATTCCCACTTTTTGCCCCGCTGTCGTCACGGCCCGGGGTCTCTGTTCGGTCCGGGACGGGCCGAATTGGGGAGATCGTCAACATGATGAAAGCCAGCGGACACGCGGCATTGATCCTTCTTGCCGGACTTTTCTTGCTGTCCGGAGGCGCTGCACAGGCGGCGCCGAGTTCAGCCAGCGATGCGGACAGCGCGACCAAGCAAGCCGACACGGTCAAGCCGGGCAAGCAGCGGCGCCATGCGCCGCGCCACCGCGACAGCGGCAAGGCGGCGCAGAAATCCCAAGAACAATCCCAGGACAAGGCCGACAAGAAGGACGGCGCGGCAAAGGCCGACGTGGCGAAAGCCGAAAACGACGTGCCGGCCTCGAGCCAGATGCCGCCGCAAGTCGCCAACGCCAACGCGCAGATCGCCGCAGCCGATACGCCGACGGCTGCCGCCGCCTCCGCGATGACCGGCCGCGCCAACAGCAACGTTCAGGCAGCAGCCGATAATACCGCCGCCCCGAATGAGGAAACTCAGGTGGTGGCGCCCGATCAGCTCAACGACCTCGACCGCGCCCTGCAGCCGGACAATCCGCCGGCACAGAAGGCGGTGATCGCCGCAACCGACGCGCAGCCGCGGCCGGCACCGGTGATGGCGAGCAGCCAGAGCTCGGCCTGGGACCAGAGCTCCCTGATCGGCAAGATCTTCATCGGTTTCGGCGCCCTGCTGACGCTGGCCTCTGCCGCACGCATGTTCATGGCCTGATTCCTGGTCTGATTCCCGGCCCGATTCTTGGCCCGATTCTTGGCCTGAGCGACCTCCTCCGGAACGCGCGTTTCGCCGCGCGTTCCGGACGGCCTCGTTCCGACGGCTTCTAGGCCCCCTTGAAGCCCACCGCGCCAGCGGGCACATTGCCCGCCCAATCAAACGCGTGGGTGGAGCATGAGCACGTTCGAACACATCATCGTCGAGAGCAAAGGCGCGGTCGGCATCGTCAAGCTGAACCGGCCGAAGATGCTCAACGCGCTCTCCTTCGGCGTCTTCCGCGAGATCGCCGCGGCCGTCGACGACCTCGAGGCCGATGACGCCATCGGCTGCATCGTCGTGACCGGCAGCGAGAAGGCCTTTGCCGCCGGCGCCGACATCAAGGAGATGCAGCCGAAGGGCTTCATCGACATGTTCTCCGAGGACTTTGCCGCGATCGGCGGCGACCGCATCGCGCGCTGCCGCAAGCCGACCATCGCCGCGGTCGCGGGCTATGCGCTCGGCGGCGGCTGCGAGCTCGCCATGATGTGCGACTTCATCATTGCTGCCGATACCGCGAAATTCGGCCAGCCCGAAATCACGCTCGGCACCATTCCCGGCATCGGCGGCACCCAGCGCCTGACCCGCGCGATCGGCAAGTCGAAGGCGATGGACCTCTGCCTCACCGGCCGCATGATGGATGCAGCGGAAGCCGAGCGCAGCGGCCTCGTCAGCCGCATCGTGCCGGCTGACAAGCTCATGGACGAGGTGATGGCGGCAGCCGAGAAGATCGCTTCGATGTCGCGCCCCGCCGTCGCCATGGCCAAGGAAGCGGTCAACCGCGCCTTCGAGACCACGCTTGCCGAAGGCATGAGCGTCGAGCGCAACCTGTTCCACGCGACCTTCGCGCTGGAAGACCGCTCCGAGGGCATGGCGGCGTTCATCGAGAAGCGCAAGCCGGTGAACAAAAACCGCTAACGCCAGCGGATGGTCAGGCTGGTGTAAGGCTCCGCCGCCCTCCTGCGGAAACGCTGTGACGGACCTGCAACAAGCACGGAATAGATGGGGGTTTTCCCCGCGGCAGTTTGCCTGCGGGACCTCGGCTGGTTAAACAGTTAAGAGGGCCACCGTCGGCGGGGGCGGACAGCCGGGATTTAGCGGGATTACATGATTGGGCGTGGCGCCAGAGCTGGTCGCGTGACGACGCGGCATCGATCGGGCGTAGGTTCTGTGCTTGCGACATGGACCACGCTGGCGCTCTGTTGCGCCCTGCCCTCCGCTGCACGGGCGGAAGCCCTGCCGGAGGCGCTTGCAAAAGCCTACCAGACCAATCCGCAGCTCAATGCCGAACGTGCGCGGCAACGTGCCACGGACGAGAATGTGCCGCAGGCGCTCGCAGGCTACCGCCCCCAGATCGTGGCGAGCCTCAGCGCCGGCCTGCAATCGGTGCGCAATCTGCTGCCCGACAACACCATCCAGACCGCCAATCTGAAACCGTGGGTCATCGGCGTCACCGTGACGCAGACCCTGTTCAACGGGTTCCGCACAGCCAACAGCGTACGCGCCGCGGAACTTCAGGTGCAGTCCGGCCGCGAGGCGCTGCGCAATGTCGGCCAGGGCGTGCTGCTCGACGCGGTCACCGCCTACACCAATGTGCTGGCCAACCAGTCGCTGGTCGAGGCGCAACGTTCCAACGTCGCCTTCCTGCGCGAGACGCTCGCCGTCACCCAGCGCCGCCTCAACGTAGGCGACGTCACGCCGACCGACAGTGCCCAGGCCGAGGCGCGACTCAATCGCGGCCTTGCCGATCTCAACGCCGCAGAGGTCGCGCTGGCGGTGAGTCAGGCAGTCTACGCGCAGGTGATCGGCAATGCGCCGTCGCAGCTGCGGGCCGCCGAAGTCGTCGACCGCTATCTGCCGAAGAGCCGCGAGGATGCGCTGACGATGGCGATCCGCCAGCATCCGGCGGTGATGGCGGCGGGCTACGACGTCGATGTCGCCTCCACCAATATCCGGATCGCCGAAGGCGCGCTGCTGCCGAGCGCCAGCCTCCAGGGCAGCGCCAGCAAGAGCCGCAGCAACGACCCGACGCTGAGCACCCTCGCCGAAGACCAGGCCTCGATCGTCGCCAACGTCACCGCGCCGATCTACGACGGCGGACAGGCCGCCGCGCAGACCCGGCAGGCCAAGGAGATCACGGCGCAGAGCCGGCTCGTGCTCGACCAGGTGCGCAACCAGGCGCGCACGGCGGCGACCAGCGCCTGGGTTGCCAATGAAGGCGCCAAGATCACGGTCTCCGCTTCCGAGTCGGAGGTGAAGGCGGCAACCGTTGCGCTCCAGGGCGTGCAGCGCGAGGCCGCCGGCGGGCAGCGCACGACGGTGGATGTGCTGAACTCGCAGGCCGATCTGATCCAGGCCAAGGCCCGCCTGATCGGCGCGCTGCGCGACCGCGTGATCGCCTCCTACACGCTGCTCAGCGCGGTCGGCCATCTCGACGTCAAGACGCTGAGCCTCAACACGCCGGACTATCTGCCCGAGGTACACTACCAGCAGGTCCGCGACGCCTGGCACGGCCTGCGCACCCCGTCGGGGCAGTAGAGGTCCGCGCCCCATATCCGCATCCGGGCTTTCGCAACCGCCTACCTTGGTGCGATCGAGCCCGGCGCCATCGGCGCGCCGACAACCGCCCCGTCAGGAGAGGAATTCGCGAAGCACGCCAGCAGCCTCCGTCGGCGGGAGGCTCGTGATCTCGCGATACAACGCTATTGCGACGTCGCAGTAGCGCACGTAGTCCGCGGCACCGACCGATTTACCATTCAGCAATTCGAGGTCTTTGTCCGTATATCCCCTTAGATTAAGGCCTGCCCGGATCTTCTCCCAAGATCGATCGTTGGTGACAGGATCAGGGCGCTTTTGCGCCGACATGATAATTCGTGCGTTCAACTCCACTTCGCGCTCGGCCAAGCGCGCCGGAATCAGTTTGATGAGATTTTGATCCGGTTGGCCCGACGCATATCTATAGCAGGCTGCGCCGTCCTGCGCCTGAACTGCGCTGTACTGGTCGATGACAAGCTTTCCAAAATCGATCAAAACGGAATCGTCCGCCAAGGGTAGCAGCTTCCCTATGATCTCGGTCACCTTGGCGCGAGCTTGCCCGGTCAGCTCGGCTCGTGCAATTCCTTTCGACGTGCCCTGCGTGACGATATCCAGTATCTCGTCGTACGTCTGCGGATAAGCCTGCTTCAACGCCCTGTACATTGACGCAGAGTTCTGAAGCACCTTGTCCCAATCGTCTCGCGTGAACCTTCCGCCCGTTCCGCCAAACGCATATTCGTCACCACTTGATATTCTGGTCACGACGCGGGCCGACAGCAACTCCGCTTCTGACGGGCTCCACATGTCCGCATTCCGCGTCACCAAAGCGGGCTCTATGAAGGAACTGCTTATTCCGGCTGCCTTGTAGATCGAACGCTCGGCGCTATCGTCCAACCCGTCATCTCCGGCAAAGGCTGCCCGATGAAAACCCAGTTGGGCGCCCTTCTTCAGGACTCTTTGACGGCCGGCAACGAATGCCAGGGTGCAGGCGGACATACAATTGGCCTCGACATAAGTGTCCAAGCCCCTGCTCTTGATGATGGCGCTCAGCCTCTCGCCCTCGCCAATTCGGCCGCCGATGCTGTCCAGGTGAACTGCCCCCACGCCGGGTGACGCGTTCAGAATCTTCTCAAAATCGGTCGAGAGGCCAAACTTGATACCGCCGGAAATTTCAATTTCTGATCCGTTGTTCAGGAGCCTGATCGAGTAGGACGGTATCCGCGGGTCATCCATAAACGCGATACTCGTCGCTTCTGCGATCTGCGGAATCGCCGTTCTGACAAACACAACGACGGCATTCAAGACTCCGAGGCAGATCATGAATTGCGCGGTCCAGGCCCACACCGCGCGCTTTCCCATCGCTGCACGTTCACCCTTGCGACGTTGAGCGGATCGCCAAGTACCAACGAATTGCCAGATGCAGAGACAGGCGATGGACGACCAAAGCAAGACATAGAACACGAAGATGCGGGTTGGATTGTGTGACCCTCGCGTGAAGGCACCCAACAGACCGATGACGACCCCGGCAAGAATGTTGCTGCCTAAGCCGACGACCCAGTACGAAATGCCAAGCGGAAATTCGCCTTTCCAGTGTTTCGCCACGATATTTCGACTTACTGGTGACTGCGGGGCTTCGTCGGCGCGTTCCAATTTGGCCGCCCCGAGCGAGCCGGTGCCGACTACGGCCAAGGCCTCTGCAATCGTCTTCCAACCAACCAAGCCATCCCGCCAAACCCTGATCAGGTCTGGATTGGAATGGCGCTGAATGCGATCGCCGACCTCGCTCCAGTCCATTGGGCCATTGTTTTCGCTCCCATCCCAAAGATACCAATCGCCCATCTTCGCCCCCAGGACTGGAGTATATTTGACGCGGCCACTAAATTGCAACTTGTCCGAGCAGTCCCTATCTCGATCGCGAGGTAGCGCAGTTTCGGGCGACTGACATGGGGTGACTTCGCGATCGATATGTTGTTGTCTCCGATCTCAAATGAACCAAACAGGGGGAGAAACCATCTCAACCGACGTAGCGTCCTGCTTGCCTCCCTACCGCCGGAGTCCCCATGACCAGCAAAGCCCTCGCGCGGGCGTCGCAGCCCGCGACGCCGGTTAATTTCGACGTTCCGCTGCACGCCTGCGACTGCCACACCCACATCCATGGCGACGTCGAAAAGTTTCCGTTCTTCGCGGGGCGCGTCTATACGCCGGGACCGGCGAGCCCTGAAGAGATGGCGGCGCTGCACAAGGCGCTGCATATCGAACGCGTGGTGATCGTGACGCCGAGCGTCTATGGCGCCGACAATTCCTCCAGCCTGTTCGGCATCAGGGCGCGCGGCGCCACCGCGCGCGGGGTGGCCGTGATCGACGACAAGACCACGGAAGCCGCGCTTGATGCGATGCAGGCTGACGGCTTCCGCGGCATCCGCATCAATCTCGCCACCGACGGCGTCAACGATCCCGATGTCGGCCGGACCCGCTTCACCGCGGCGATCGAACGCATGAAGGCGCGCGGCTGGCATGTGCAGCTCTATACGACGCTGCCGATGATCTCGGCGATCAAGGACCTCGTGCTGGCCGCACCGGTGCCCGCCGTGTTCGACCACTTTGGCGGGCTCGAGGCTTCGCTCGGACTGGAGCAGCCGGGATTTTCCGACCTGGTCGCGCTCGTCAAATCCGGCAAGGCCTATGTGAAGATTTCGGGAGCCTATCGCTCGTCAAGGCTCGCGCCCGACTATCAGGACATGGTTCCCTATGCCCGCGCGCTGATCGCGGCCAATGCCGACCGCATCGTCTGGGGCACCGACTGGCCGCATCCGGATTCAAGCCATGTCGAGGGACGCAAAGCCACCGACATCGCGCCGTTCTACCAGATCGATGACGGCCGCCTGCTCAACCAGCTTCCGGTGTGGGCGCCGGATGCGGATGTGCGCAAGAAGATCCTGGTCGACAATCCGGCACGGCTCTACGGTTTTTGAATCGCAGCGGCGCCCGCGCTCAGCGCGCGCGCCGCGAGAAGAACGAGATCAGGACCGGCAGGGTCACCAGGATCACGACCGGCGCGAGCATCATGCCGGTGACGACGACGACGGCGAGCGGCTTCTGCACCTGCGAGCCGATGCCTTCCGACAGCGCCGCCGGCAGCAGGCCGACGCCGGCGACGACGCACGTCATCAGCACCGGCCGGAGCTGCAATTCGCCGGTGCGTATCACCGCGCTCACGCGGTCCATGCCTTCTTCGATGAGCTGGTTGAACTGCGACAGGATGATGATGCCGTCCATCACGGCGATGCCGAACAGCGCGATGAAGCCGATCGCGGCGGAGACGCTGAAGGCGGTGCCGGTAATCAGGAGACCGAGCACGCCGCCGAAGATCGCCATCGGAATCACGCTCATGGCGAGCAGCGTGTCGGTCATCGAGCCGAAATTGAACCAGAGCAGCACGCCGATCAGCGCGAGCGAGATCGGCACCACGATCGACAGCCGCCGGATCGCGTCCTGGAGGTTGCCGAACTCGCCGACCCATTCCATGTGCGAGCCGGGCGGCAGCTGCACCTGATCGGCGATCTTCTGCTGCGCTTCGCGGATCGCGCTGCCGAGGTCGCGCTCGCGCACCGAGAACTTGATCGGCAGATAGCGCTCCTGCTGCTCGCGGTAGATATAGGCGGCGCCGGAGACGAGGCTGATCGTGGCGACCTCGCTCAAGGGAATCTGCGTGACGGTACCATTCGGCCCGGGCGCACCGATACGCAAATTCTGGATCGCTTCCGCGCTCCGGCGATATTCCGGCGCGAGGCGGACGATGATCGGGAAGTGACGGTCGGAGCCCGGCTCGTAGAGATCGCCCGCGGTATCGCCGCCGATCGCGACCTTGATGGTGGCGTTGATATCGCCGGGCGCGAGCCCGTAGCGCGCGGCCTTGGCGCGGTCGATGTCGATCTGGACGGTCGGCTGTCCCAGCGAGGTGAAGACCGCAAGGTCGGTCACGCCCTGCACGGTCGCCAGCACCGACTTGATCTTGTTGGCGGTGTCGGTGAGCGCCTGCAGATCGCTGCCGAACAGCTTGATCGAGTTCTCGCCCTTCACGCCGGAGACGGCCTCGGAGACGTTGTCCTGGAGATATTGCGAGAAGTTGAACTCGACTCCGGGGAAACGGTCGTCGAGCTGCTTGAGCAGTTGCGCGGTCAGCTCTTCCTTGTCACGCGTGCCGGGCCATTGGCTGGCGGGCTTCAGCGGCGCGAAGAATTCGGCGTTGAAGAAACCGGCGGCGTCGGTGCCGTCGTCGGGGCGGCCGTGCTGCGACACCACGGATTCGACCTCGGGCCGGGCACGGATCACCTTGCGCATCTCGTTGACGTAGGAATTGCCTTCCTGGAGCGAGATGGTCGGCGGCAGCGTGGCGCGGATCCAGAGATTGCCCTCTTCGAGTTTGGGCAGGAATTCCAGGCCGAGCAGCCGGCTGAGCGCCACCGTCATCAGCACGAGACCGACGGCGCCGCCGAGCATGATGCCGCGATTGGCGACGGCCCAATTCAGCACCGGCATGTAGATCCGGTGCAGGATCAGCATGACCTTGGTCTCGGTCTCCTCGACATGCGCGGGCAGGATGATCGCCGATAGCGCGGGCGTCACCGTGAAGGTGGCGAGCAAACCGCCGGCAAGCGCGTAGGCATAGGTGCGCGCCATCGGCCCGAAGATGTTGCCCTCGACGCCTGACAGCGTGAACAGCGGCAGGAAGGCCGCAATGATGATCGCGGCGGCAAAGAAGATCGAGCGCGAGACGTCCGCCGCGGCGCTGAGGATGGCATGGCTCTTCATGCCGAACAGCGTCTCCGGCGACATCTGCTCGGATTCCGACGTCGGCGTCGTCTGCGTCAGGCGCCGGAAGATCGCCTCCACCATGATGACGGTGGCGTCGACGATCAGGCCGAAGTCGATCGCGCCAACCGACAGCAAATTCGCCGATTCCCCGCGCAGCACCAGGATGATCACGGCGAAGAACAGCGCGAACGGAATGGTGGCGCCGACGATCAGCGCACTGCGCAGATCGCCGAGGAACATCCACTGCAACAGCACGATCAGCAGAATGCCGACCACCATGTTGTGCAGCACGGTGTGGGTAGTGAGCTCGATCAGGTCGCCGCGGTCGTAGATGCGCTCGATGCGCACGCCGGGCGGCAGGATGCTGGAGTTGTTGATGGTTTGAACGAGCTGGTGGACGCGCTTGATGGTCGGCGAGCTCTGCTCGCCGCGGCGCATCAGGACGATGCCCTGCACGATGTCGTCGGAATCGTCGAGGCCGGCGATGCCGAGACGCGGCTTCTGGCCGACGGTGACGGTGGCGACGTCCTTGACCAGCACCGGATTGCCGTTGGTCTGCGAGACCATGGTGTTGGCGAGGTCGTCGATCGAGCGGATCAGGCCGACGCCGCGCACCACGGCCGATTGCTGGCCGATATTGACGGTGTTGCCGCCGACATTGACGTTCGCATTGCCGACCGCCTGGAGCAGTTGCGGCAGCGTCAGGCCGTTGGCGACGAGCTTGTTGAAATCGACCTGGAGCTCGTAGGTTTTGCTCTTGCCGCCCCAGCCGGTGACGTCGATCACGCCGGGCACGGCTCGGAAGCGGCGCTGGAGGATCCAGTCCTGGATGGTCTTGAGGTCGAGCACGCTGTAGTTCGGCGGGCCGACGAGGCGATAGCGGAAGATTTCGCCGATCGGGCTCAGAGGCGAGATCTGCGGCTGCACATTGCCCGGCAGCGGGGCAAGCTGTGCCAGGCGGTTCAGCACCTGCTGCAACGCCTCGTCATAGGTATAGGCGAAGGAGAACTGGAGTTTGACGTCGGACAGGCCGTACAGCGAGATGGTGCGGATGGTCGTGAGGTTCTTCAAACCTGCGACCTGGGTCTCGATCGGAATCGTGATGTAGCGCTCGATCTCTTCCGCCGACAGGCCGGGGCTCTGCGTCACGATGTCGACCATCGGCGGGGTCGGGTCGGGATAGGCCTCGATGTTGAGCTGGTTGAACGCGATCAGGCCGCCGATGATCACGGCGACGAACATGCCCACCATCAGGAAGCGCCGGTTGACGGCAAGGGCGACGAGACGATCCATTCAGGTCTTCAATTTTCTTGGGTCGTCGATCAGCTACCGGACGCCGCGCGGTCGATGAAGAGGCTGCCCTTCACGACGATCTGCTCGCCGGGCTTCAAATTGCTGGTGACCTCGACGAGGTTGCCGTTGATGAGGCCGATCTTGATCTGGCGCAGCTCGACCGACTTGTCCTCGCGCGCAACCCAGATGCGGACCTGGTCGCCTTCGTAGATCAGCGACTGCTTCGGCACCGCGGGCGCGGCACGGTCGCCGGCCGAATAGATCGTGACGTTGGCGAACATCTCGGGCTTGAGCAGCCCGTCCTTGTTGTCGATGGTGGCGCGGACCAGCAGGCGGCGCGTGGTCGGATCAATCGCGGCGGCGACATAGTTGATCTTCGCGGTGAGCGGACGGCCCGGGAGCGCCATGACGTTGACGGTGATGTCCTGCCCGATGCACACCGCGGCCGCATCACTCTCGCGCACGAAGGCGGTGAGCCAGACCGTGGAGAGATCGCCGACCACGAACACCGGATCGCTGGCGCCGGAATTGACGTACTGGCCCGGGCCGATCTTGCGCTGCACGACGGTGCCGGAGATCGGCGAATAGATCGTGAGCTCCGGATTGATCGTGCCCTTCTCCAGGAATGCCTTGATGGTCTCGTCGGTGAAGCCGAGGATGCGCAGCTTGTTGCGCGCGGCCTCCAGCGCCGTCCCCGAGGAGCGCATGTCGTTCTGCGCCTGGACCTGGGTCGCTTCCGCCTGCTGATAGTCCTTCAGCGGAATGGCGCGGCCCTCGTAGAGATCCTTGGCGCGCTTGAACTGGAGGTCGGAAAGCTCGAGCGCCGACTTCGCCTTGTTCTGCGCGGTCATCGCCGCGATGAAATCGTTCTGGGCCTGCACGGTGTCGGCGGCCTCGATTGTGAACAGCGGTTGACCTTGCTTCAGCATCTCGCCCGGCTTGGCGAGCAGCTTGGTCACTCGGCCCGCATAGGGCGAGAACACCGGCGTCGAGCGGTCCTCGTCGACCGCGACCTTGCCCTCGGTGACATATTCGGCCCGGAAGGTCTTGGCCTTGACCGGCTCGATCGTCAGCGTCGCCCACTCGGACGGCGTCGGCGTGAAGTTCTGCGCATTCCTGCGCGACTGACTGGAAAGCTCGGAGTGCTTCTTTTCCTTGGCCCCCGCATAGACGAAGCCATAGGCACCGGCGCCGGCGAGTGCCAGTAAAACTACGGATGAAATCACCCGTCGTTTTGTAAACACCTGCAATCGCTTGGTATTTTCAACTACCATGGGGCCCGGTCGTGTCTGCGACGATCTCGGCAGACGACTGCCTTATCGGTCGCGCTAATAGTGCCGAATTGGGATTTCAAACAACCTAAAAAACGAGGAACGCCTTTCCGTTTGCGTTAAAATATTGCGATGCGTCAGCTTCACGTCAGCTTTGCTCCGGCCATCGTGCCGGATGACTGCCGAGCGGCGTCGCCGGACGGCTCCACCCTGCCGGCGTTGTCGACAGCAGCGCCGCATGGCGCACCGCCTTCAACGTGCCGAAGCCAGATGGCATGGTCTCGATGAACGCAGCATGTACGGCCTCGCCCGTAAGATCCGGGGTGTTCAGACCGCCGTCGAGCCGGCCCAGATTCCACAGCCAGCGCCCGGTCTGCGCCAGCGACACGCGCACGTGCCAGCTGCCGCCTTCGCGGGCCTGGCGCGCCCTGGCCATCATCGCGCCGAACGCCATCAGATAGCCGGTAGCATGGTCGAGCATCTGCGCCGGCAACTCCTTCGGACCGTCGATGCCGGCGGCCTGGCCCTCGGCGTGATTGAAGCCGGTCGCGGTCTGCACCAGTGAATCGAAACCGCGCCGCTCGGCCCATGGACCGGAGTGACCATAGGCCGACAGCGTGACATAGACGATGCCGGGATTGATCTCCGCCGCATCCTCCGGTGAAAGGCCGAGGGCTGCAAGCGCGCGCGGACGATAGCCTTGCGAGAAGATGTCGGCGCCCTTCAGCAGCTCGCGCATCTGCGCCCTGCCCGCCTCGCTCTTCAGTTCGATGAAAGTCGTGAGCTTGCCGCGGCCGGTGTCGATGGTGAGCCAGGGAATGGCCGGCAGCTCGGGCCCCGAGACCAGCAGCACGTCGGCGCCATGCGCGGCGAGCGTGCGGCCGGCAACGGGGCCCGCGATGACGCGGGAGAGATCGAGCACACGCAGGCCCGCGAGCGGACGATCGCCTTTTGGCCACGACTTGGGCGAGGCTTCGCCGATTTTCTCGATCGAGATCAGCGGCAGTTCGGCGAGCGCGCGCGCCTGTGGCAGCGCAGACCATTCGTCGTGAGATCGCATCAACGCAACGACGCCGCCCGCAGCATAAGCCGCAGTTTCAAAATCTTCGCCCTTCCACTGCATCAGTGCGGCCTGCACTTTTTCGCGCTCGGGCTCGCAGCCCAGCACCTTGCAGACGGCATCGCGATGATGCGGAAAATTGGTGTGGCAGCGGACGAAGCGGTTGTCGCCGGTCCTGTACACGCCGGCGATCGCGTCCCAGGCCGGCGGCGGCGGCTTGTCGTCGAGGCGCAGATAACGCTCGGAACGGCATTCGGCGACGGCATGGCGCATGTCGACGGAGACATTTTGCGCCTCTCCGCTGCGCAGCCGCCAGATTTCGGCTGCAGCGAGCCCCGCAGCAGCGATCGTCGTCTGTCCGGCGACGGCGACGCGAAACGAAGACGGAATTTGCGGTTCTTCACCGGTCAGCCGCACACGTTCGAGCGCGGCGCCGTCGCCACCGACGGAGGTCCAAATGTCGCTGAGAATGCCGGCGGGGCTTTGCATGACCGCTTCTCTCCCTTACTTTTTTACGACCCTCCATTAGCACATAAAGGAATGCAATGGCCGCCATCGATCCCCTCACCGCGGGCGCCGTGTTCATCGCAACGGCGGCCACCGACGCGGTCTATGTCATGTTCACCTCGGCCGTGATCGCGCGCAAGCGCATGTCGGCCGCGAACTGGAGCGCGGTCTGGTACATGCTCTCCTCCTACGCCGTGATCAGCTACACCGAAAACGCGGTCTATGTCGCTTTCGCGGCGATCGGCTCCTGGGCCGGCGCCTACGCCTCGCTGACCTTCCTGCACCGCCCGCCCGGCGGCCCGCCGGTGGGGGCCGCGCCGGAATGAGGGGGCGTGCTCTTGGCCATCTCGTACGGTGTCATCATCCGCGAAAGCGGATGATCCAGTATTCCAGAGACGCTGGAGATAGAGCCAAGACGTCACAGCGTACTGGATACCCCGCCTGCGCGGGGTATGACACCGCGAACGAATTCGACATCCTCGCCTAAATAACTAAGCTCCGCACGACCAACAACAAGGAAAACCAAACAATGGATCTCGGTCTCAAAGGAAAAAACGCCATCGTGCTCGGTGGAACGCGCGGCATCGGGCGGGCGATTGCGGCGACGCTGGCCGGTGAAGGCGCCAATGTCGCGGTGTGCGCGCGCAACGCGGATCAGGTGGCGGCGACCGTCGCCGAGTTGAAAGCGAGCGGCATCCGCGCCACTGGCGGTCCGGTCGATGTCACTGACGGCGCGGCGCTGAAATCCTGGATCGAGAGCGCTGCAAAGGAGCTTGGCGGCGTCGACCTGCTGTTCGCCAATGCCGGCGCGATGGCGCAGGGCCACGACGCGGCGTCGTGGGAGCAGAACTTCCGGCTCGACGTGCTCGGCGCCGTGCATGCGTTCGACGGCGCGCGGCCGTTCCTCGAAGCCAGCGGCGAGAAAAGCGGCGATGCCGCCTTCGTCATCATCTCCTCGATCTCGGCGGCGCAGGCCGATCTCGCCAGCTCCTACGGCCCGATCAAGGCCGCGCTGATCCACATGGCCAAAGGATTGGCGCGGCAATACGCCAAGAAGAAAATCCGCGTCAACGTGGTCTCGCCCGGCACCGTCTACTTCAAGGGCGGCGTCTGGAACATGATCGAGCAGAACATGCCCGAGCGTTACAACGACGCGATGAAGCGCAATCCGACCGGCCGCATGGCAACGCCGCAGGAGATCGCAAGCGCGGCGGTGTTTCTGGCAAGCCCGGTGTCGGGGTTCACCACGGGCTCCAATCTCGTCGTGGACGGCGCGATCTCGAACCGGGTGAATTTTTAGGGAAACGCGGCCTCATCGCAGACTTCGTAGGGTGGGCAAAGCGAAGCGTGCCCACCACTTTCCCGACAAACCTCAGGAAGGTAGGCACGGCGCTTACGCGCCTTTGCCCACCCTACGGCAGTTTTGCCGGAGGCGCATAACCCTCAATGAAAATCCCGCGACGGCGGCAGGATGCGGACGTTGCGGGGGTGGCGGATTTTTTGTGCCGGCATATCCGCATGGGCGCGGGGGTCATCGTTGAGGGGCTCGACCACCGTGGCTCCTGGCGGCACCGGATGCTTGCGGCTCAGGGCATCGTTGGCAAGACCGACCAGATCGTGCGAACGGTCGATCATGCGCTGCGCGATCAGATGCGTCACCTTCTCCGGGCTGCTCTGAATGTAGCCCTGCACCTCGATCAGGCGCGCGCCCATCACCTCTTTCCGATACTGCTCCATGATTTTGGGCCACACCACGACATTGGCGATGCCGGTTTCGTCCTCCAGCGTCATGAACACGACGCCGCTGGCGCTGCCCGGCCGCTGCCGCACCAGCACCACGCCAGCACAGCGGACGCGGCGCCGCTCGTTTTCGTGACTGATCTCCTTGCAGGCGACGACACGCTCGCGCGAAAACATCTCACGCAAAAATTCCATCGGATGGCCCTTCAGCGATAGGCGGATAGTCTGGTAGTCCGCGACCACCTGCTCGGCGCGCGGCATCACCGGCAGCGGCTTTGCGTGCTCGTCCGGTTGCTCGCGTGCGGTCGCCGCTTCGAATAGCGGCAGCGGCACGTCGTCAGGCAACCGCCGCACCTGCCACAGCGCCTCGCGGCGATCGAGCCCGAGCGAGCGGAACGCATCGGCATCCGCGAGCAGGATCAGCGCGCGCTTGGGCAGGCCGGTGTCGCGGGCAAAGTCTTCGAGCGAAGTAAAGGGGTGGCGGGTGCGCGCCTTGATGATGCGGTCGGCCCAGTCTTCCTGGGTGACATAGACCTTGCCTTGCCGCTCCGCCTGCTGCCTCTTGAGTTCCTCCTCATCCGGATCGAGCCAATGAAAACCGTCGACCTGGCGGAAGCCGAGGCGCACGGCGCAATATTTTTTATCGGTATTCTCCGGCGTGCTCTGCGCAAAGCTGTAGGAGACATCAATGTCGCGCACCTCGACGCCGTTCTTGCGGGCGTCGCCGACGATCTGCGCCGGCGCGTAAAATCCCATCGGCTGCGAGTTCAGCAGGCCGCAGCAGAACGCATCGGGGTGATGGTACTTCAGCCATGACGAGATGTAGACGAGCTGCGCAAAGCTTGCCGCGTGGCTCTCGGGAAAACCGTAGGAGCCAAAGCCCTTGATCTGGTCGAAACAGCTTCTGGCGAAGTTGGCATCGTAGCCGCGCGCGACCATGTTGCCGATCAGCTTCTCCTCGTATTGGCCGATGGTGCCGACATTGCGGAAGGTCGCCATCGAGCGGCGCAGGCCGTTGGCCTCCTCGGAGGTGAATCTTGCCGCCTCGATCGCGATGCGCATCGCCTGTTCCTGGAACAAAGGCACGCCCTTCGTCTTGTGCAGCACCTTGTAGAGCTCGTCTGCAGGACCATGCTCGGGCGATGGCGAGGGGTAGGTCACTTTCTCCTGACCGTTCCGCCGCCGCAAATACGGATGCACCATATCGCCCTGGATCGGCCCGGGCCGCACGATCGCAACCTCGATGACGAGATCGTAGAACGTCCGCGGCTTCAGGCGCGGAAGCATGTTCATCTGCGCGCGGCTCTCGACCTGGAACACGCCGAGCGACTCGCCCCGCTGCAGCATCTGATAGACTTCGTCGTCATCCTCCCCCTTGATATCCGCAAGCTCGTAACGCGTCCCCTTGTGGTCCGCGATCAGATCAAAACATTTCCGGATACAGGTCAGCATGCCCAGCGCGAGCACGTCGACCTTCATCATGTTGAGCGCGTCGACGTCGTCCTTGTCCCATTCAATGAAGGTGCGGTCGTCCATCGCGGCGTTGCCGATCGGAACATAGGTGTCGAGCCGGTCCTGGGTCAGCACGTAGCCGCCGACATGCTGGGAAAGGTGACGCGGGAATTCGATCAGCTCGGTCGCAAGCTCGACCGCGAGGTTGATCATGGGATTGTTGGGATCGAGCCCGGCCTGCCTGACCTGCATGTCGTTGAGGCCCTTGCCCCAGCTGCCCCAGACGGTGTCGGCGAGTGCGGCGGTGACGTCCTCGGTCAGGCCCAGCGCCTTGCCGACATCGCGGATGGCGCTGCGCGGACGGTAATGGATGATTGTGGCGATGATCGCAGCGCGGTGGCGGCCGTAGCGGCGATAGACATATTGCATCACCTCCTCGCGCCGCGAATGCTCGAAATCGACATCGATGTCGGGCGGCTCGAGGCGCTCCTTGGAGATGAAACGCTCGAACAGCAGATCCACCTTGGTCGGGTCGACCGAGGTGATACCGAGCACGTAGCAGACGGCCGAGTTCGCCGCCGATCCCCGCCCCTGGCACAGGATGTTCTGGCTGCGCGCATAGTGCACGATGTCATGCACGGTGAGGAAATAATGCGCGTATTTCAGCTCGGCGATCAGCGCGAGCTCTTTCTTGAGGGTGGCGCGCAGCTTTGCGTCAATGTTGTCGATACCGCCGAAGTATTTGTCGACACCCGCCCAGGTCAGATCCTCCAGATGCCCCTGCGCGGTCTTGCCCGGCGGCACCGGCTCGTCCGGATATTGGTATTTGAGCTGGTCGAGCGTGAAGTCGATCCTGTCCGCAAAGCGCATGGTCTCCGCGATCGCCTCGGGAAAATCGCGGAACAGCCGCACCATTTCGCGGGGCGTCTTCAGGAAGCGCTCGGCATTGGCTTCGAGCTTTCGTCCGACAGCTTCAATGGTGGTCTTTTCCCGGATGCAGGTCAGCACGTCCTGAAGCGGACGGCGGCCGGGATCGTGATAGAGCACCTCGTTGGTCGCGAGCAGCGGCACGTTTGCCTTGGCGGCGAGATCGTCGAGCCGCGCCAGGCGGCGGCGGTCGTCGCCGCGATAGATCAGGCTCGCCGCCAACCACACGCCTTCGGCGCGGCTCGCCCTGAGTTTGGCGAGAACATCCAGCGCCCGCTCGGCCTCGAAGCGATGCGGCAGCGTCAGGACCAGGAGCTGGCCTTCCGAAAATTCCAGGAGATCGGCGAAGGTGAGACGGCATTCCCCCTTCTCGATCCGCGTGATGTCGTCGCCGCGCTTGCCTCGGGTGAGGAGCTGGCACAGCCGGCCATAGGCGGCGCGGTCGCGCGGGTAGACGAAAATGTCGGGCGTGCCGTCGATGAAGACGATGCGCGCACCGATCAAGAGCTTGGGCTTGTGCAGCACCTTGTCATTGTCGAGCTCACTCCAGGCGCGCACCACGCCGGCCAGCGTGTTGTGATCGGCAATGCCGATCACGGGAATGCCGAGCTTGCTGGCCTGATGTACGTAAGCGCGCGGATCCGAGCCGCCGCGCAGGAAGGAGAAATTGGTGGTGATGCCGATCTCGGCATAAGCGGGCGTGGTCATGCGAAGAGACCGTGCACATACCAGCCGGGAGACGCGGGCTCGCCGTCGCCGTCGAACACCTCCCCCTCATAAAGACCGTCGCGAAAGATCCAGAAACGCAGGCCTTCGGCATCCTCGATGCGGAAATAATCCCGCGTCAGCTGCTTGCCGTCCTGCCGCCACCATTCCATCGCGATGCGCTCGGGCCCTTCCACCCGCACCACGGCATGCAGCGCGCGGCGCCAGGTGAATTGATGCGGCGGACCGTCGGGCACGGTCGCGAACGGCACCTTGATCGGCTCCGGCTTGTCGAACAGCCTGAGCGGGCGCAGCGGCGGCTCGCTCTCGGCCCGCGCCGGCCATTCGGCCTGCATGGCGGCGGCGAGATGGTGCTGGGCAGGCGCCGCCAGCACCGCACATTCGGGGATATGGGTGTCCTGCGGCAGGTGGACGACGACGCGCCTTCCGCCGATGCGCGCGGCGATGCGGTCGATCAACGCGGCGAGCTCGTCATTGTCGTGAACATGGGCGTCGAGATCGCGCTGCTCCTGCACCACGATCTCGGTGCGGCTTGCCGACAGCCGCACCATGTCGAAGCCGAAACCGGGATCGAGGGGATCGGCGAGCGCATCGAGGCGTTCGCGAAACAGCCGGTCGATCACGGCGCTTCGCGTCACCGGGCGCCCGGTCTCGACCATGATCGCGCGCACCACGCCGTCGGTGCGGAAGAACGCGGCTTCCAGGCGCCGCGCGCCCTTGCCCTGCTTCTCCATGGAGGCGATCAGCGTGTCCGCGAGCCGGGACAGCGTCATCGCGATCATGGCGTCGGTCGCGATCGGCTCGGCGAAACGTTTCTCGACGATGTAATCGGGCAGCGGCTTTCGCGGGTTGATCGGCGCATCGCCCTGCCCCAGCGCATGCGCGAGCAGTGTGGAGAACCGTGCGCCGAACCGCGCCGTGATCTCGGAGGCGCTGCGCGATGCGACATCGCCGATGGTCTTCAGCCCGGCGCGGCGCAGGCCGGTGGTGATGGCCTCGCCCGCGCCGAGTGCTGATACCGGAAACCGGTCGATCGCCGCCGCCTCCCCGCCATCGGCGACGATGGTGCCGGAGGCCTGCCGCGTCAGCGTACGCGCGCAGACCGAGGTGCCGGCGATCGCCGCGCTGACGGCAAAGCCCTGGCGAGCGAGGGCACGGACCAGCGTCTGCAACAGCGCGGCCTCGCCGCCGAACAGATGCGCGCAGCCGGTGATGTCGAGAAACAGCCCGTGCGGCGCATCGAGCGCCACCAGCGGCGTGAAGCGGTCGCACCAATCGGCGATGTCGCTGAGCGTCTTCGCATCGGCCACGACATCGGCATCGAACACTTTCAAGTCCGGGCACATCGCCCGCGCATTCGCCAGCGGCTGACCGATGTGCAGGCCGAGGCGCTCGGCGGCCTCGTCGAGCGCATGGATCACCAGCGCATTGTTGTCCTTGATAACGACAATGCTGGGATCATTCGTCTTACCCAGCCCGGCGCTGTTGAAGAAACGCTGGATCCGGTCGATTGGCAGGCGCGGCAGCCACAGGCTGAGGATACGCCGACGGTTCACTGAACTGGCACTCATCACATTTCCATTCCATGATCCAACGGCCGCACGGGCCATGACGATTGCGCAACAGCTCGGCATCGAAGCGCGGCGCGCCCCAGGCGCTCCATGCTGCGCCTGGCGGCGAATGTGCCGCGCGCAGCATCCATCTGGTTTCCGCAGTCGACGGCAAAGGCTGCGCGGCCATGCGCAGCAGCAGCCCGGTGACACCGGAGCCTTGCGCGGCCAGCGTCAGCTTGCGGCTCGCCACCAGATCGAACTGCCTGGTCTCGCCCCAGAGCTCGAGCACGACGGCACCGAGCGCATCGCAGGCGAGCGCGTCGGCCGAGGTGCGCAGCGCGCTCTCGACATCGGCCGCGCGCACCATCACCACGCGGCGCGGATCGAGGCCGAGCTCGGCGAGCCCGCTCATCGACAGCGCGCCGGTCTCGAGTTCCGAAAAATCCTGCCGCACCCACAATAGCGGCCGCTGTGCCGAGACGCGCCCCGCGAGGCCCATAACAAAACCCGTCGCGGCCGTCCCCTGTCGGCCCTCGCAAAACACTTCGTGGATCACCGCGCGCGCGAGCCCGCCCTTCAGCGCGCTGTCGGCCTCGCTGTGGCCGAGTGCGACGCGATCCTGCTGATGCACGACCTCCGCCGTCTCGATGCGCTCGATCTGGCCGCGCAAGGTCGCAAGCGCGCTCATACGTGCGCCGCTCATATACGCCGCTCCTTCAGAGGTGATTGCCGATGGCTCTCGAAAAGAGAACCAACGGCTGGCTCATTTGTTCATGATATGTTCTAATATAAAGCTAACGGGACGCCCTGAGTCAATCGAATTGGTGCCCTGTCGGATTCATGAGCGGAATCAAAGGGATTCAAGAATGGACGTGCAACGCAAGCTGGAGATTTTGGCAGACGCCGCCAAGTACGACGCGTCCTGTGCCTCCAGCGGCACCGAGAAGCGGGATTCCAGCGACGGCAAGGGCATGGGCTCGACCGCGCCGGGCATGGGCATCTGCCATTCCTACGCGCCGGACGGCCGCTGCATCTCGCTGCTCAAGGTGCTGCTGACCAACGCCTGCAATTACGACTGCCTCTATTGCGTCAACCGCGCTTCCTCGAACGTGCCGCGCGCCCGCTTCACTATCGACGAAGTAGTCAAGCTCACGCTCGACTTCTACCGGCGCAACTACATCGAAGGGCTATTCCTCTCCTCCGGCATCATCCGCAGCCCCGACTACACCATGGAGCAGGTGGTCAGCGTCGCGCGCAAACTGCGCGAGGAGCATCACTTCCGCGGCTACATCCATCTCAAGACCATTCCGGAGGCCGACGACGCGCTGATCGCGGAAGCCGGCAAATATGCCGATCGTCTCTCCATCAACATCGAGATGCCTGAGGAGACGAGCCTGCAGCAATTCGCGCCGGAGAAGGACGTGCGTGCGATCCGCCGCACCATGGGCCGGCTGCGGCTGAAGCTCGACGAGGCCGAGGAAGGCCGCAGCGCGAAGACGAAGGCCAGGCCGCAGCGCTTCGCGCCGGCCGGACAAAGCACGCAGATGATCGTCGGCGCCGACAGTGCAAATGATCACACCATTCTGCACACCAGCGCCAATCTCTACGGCTCCTACCGGCTGAGGCGCGTCTACTACTCCGCCTTCAGCCCGATCCCCGATGCCAGCCGCGCGCTGCCTCTGCGCGCCCCGCCGCTGCTGCGCGAGCATCGGCTCTACCAGGCCGACTGGCTGATGCGGTTTTATGGATTCGACGTTGCGGAGATCGTCGACGACAGCGCGATGCTGCCGCTCGACATCGATCCAAAACTCGCCTGGGCGCTGCGCCATCGCGACCGCTTTCCGCTCGACGTCAATCGCGCCAGCCGCGAGGAGCTGCTGCGTGTGCCCGGCTTCGGCACCAAGGCGGTCGAACGCATCATCGCGACGCGGCGCACCACCACCATTCGCGTGGCCGATCTGGCGCGGCTGCACGTCCCCCGCAACAAGGCACTGCCGTTCATCGTGCTCAGCGATCACCGGCCCGCCCCGCATCGCCTCGATGCTGCCGGGCTCATCGAACGGTTCAAACCAAAGGCAACACAACTGGGGTTTGGCTTCTGATGCAGTACATCACCCTCGACAATCAAACCGATTTCGATGGCTGGCGCAAAGCCGCACGCAGCCTCGTGCTTCATCATGTGCAGCCCACCGATGTCACCTGGACCGTGCAAGGCGGTGAAGCGGATTTGTTCGCGCCGCCCTCGCCATCTCCGATACTCGAGGTGAACGACGGCACCTTCAACGTCTCGGCAAAATTCGTCGATCTCGCCAAGGCTGCGATCCTGCATCGTGATCCCGAGCGATTTGCGATCCTCTATCGCCTGCTCTGGCGATTGAAAGACAATCACGATCTCATCGAGGTCGCGACCGATGCCGACGTCGCGCAGGTCATTGCGATGGCAAGAGCGGTTCATCGCGACGAGCACAAGATGCATGCCTTCGTGCGCTTCCGCGAGATCGGCCGGGAACGCGCAGCGCATTACGTCGCATGGTTCGAGCCGGAGCATCACATCGTCGAGCTCGCTGCGCCGTTCTTCGCAAAACGCTTTGCCGACATGCCCTGGTCGATCCTGACGCCTGATCTCTGCGCGCATTGGGACGGCCATGCGCTCTCGTTCACGCCGGGCGTGAGCAAGAACGAAGCACCGGGCGAAGACCGGCTGGAGGAAACCTGGCGGCGCTACTACGCCAGCATCTTCAATCCGGCCCGGCTCAAGGTGAAAGCGATGCAGACCGAGATGCCGAAGAAATACTGGAGGAACCTGCCCGAGGCTTCGATCATTAAACCCCTGATCGAGGACGCCGAACGCATGACCGGCGCCATGATCGCCAATGCCGCAACCGATCCGCATAAGCCTCAGAAGCGGCCGGAGGCTCCGATGACACGCAAGCTTGCTGCCGACGATCTCGAAGCGCTCCGCGAGGAGGCCGCGCATTGTCGCGCCTGCCCGCTCTACAAGGACGCGACGCAGACCGTGTTCGGCGAAGGCCCGAAAGACGCGACCATCATGCTGGTCGGCGAGCAGCCCGGCGACAAGGAAGACCTCGCCGGCCATCCCTTCGTCGGCCCGGCCGGCCAGATGCTCGACCGCGCGCTTGCGGAAGCCGGCGTCGACCGCAAGAAGGTCTATGTCACCAACGCGGTGAAGCACTTCAAATTCGTGCCGCGCGGAAAGATCCGCCTGCACCAGAAGCCGGCAACGCCGGAGATCAAAGCGTGTCGACAATGGTACGAGCGGGAAGTTTCGGCAATCGGGCCGGAGCTCATCGTGGCGATGGGCGCCACCGCCGCGCAAAGCGTGTTCGGCAAGATCACCCCTGTCGGCAAGACCCGCGGCCGGCTCATCGATCTGCCCGACGGGCGCAAGGCGCTCGTGACGGTGCACCCGTCCTATCTGCTGCGGCTGCCTGATCCCGAGGCCAAAGTGCTGGAATATCAGCGTTTTGTCGAAGACCTGAAGATCGCCGCCGGCTTGCAGAAGAAGGCTCCGCGCGCGGCCTAAATACAGGTGGGAAAGCGACTTTTGGACGCAGTTGTCATCCAGCCTTCAAATCCATCGCGGACAATAGCCCTTCAAATTAGTTAAGGGGCGTCCAAAAATGACAGATGTTGCATTCGACCGTGCGGTAGGCGATCCGACGCCTGTCCAGCCGGCTTCCAGGCCAAATCTCGACAAAGGCTTCAATCCTCTGACGATGATCCTGTTCTTCGGCATCCTCGCCGCGGGCCTGCTGTTCGTTGCTTACAGCATCTATGCCGACATCGACGCGACCGGCACCAAGGTCACGACCTTCCTGCCCTACATCCTCCTGTTCGTCGCGCTGCTGATTGCGCTCGGGTTCGAATTCGTCAACGGCTTCCACGACACCGCCAACGCGGTGGCGACCGTGATCTACACCCACTCGCTGCCCGCCGAATTCGCGGTGATGTGGTCGGGCTTCTTCAACTTCCTCGGCGTGCTGCTGTCTTCCGGCGCCGTCGCTTTCGGCATCGTCTCGCTGCTGCCGGTCGAGCTGATCCTCCAGGTCGGCTCGAGCGCCGGCTTCGCGATGGTGTTCGCGCTGCTGATCGCCGCGATCCTGTGGAATCTCGGCACCTGGTATTTCGGCCTGCCCGCCTCCTCGTCGCACACCCTGATCGGCTCGATCATCGGCGTCGGCATCGCCAACGCCGTCATGCGCGGCCGCGACGGCACCTCGGGCGTGGACTGGAGCAAGGCCACCGAGATCGGCTACGCGCTGCTGCTCTCGCCGCTGTTCGGCTTCATCTGCGCCGCCGTACTGCTGCTGCTGCTCAAGTTCATCGTGCGTAACCCTGCCCTGTACGCGGCACCCGAAGGCAACAAGGCCCCGCCGCTCTGGATCCGCGGTCTCCTGATCGCGACCTGTACCGGCGTCAGCTTCGCCCACGGCTCCAACGACGGCCAGAAGGGCATGGGCCTGATCATGCTGATCCTGATCGGCACCGTGCCGACCGCTTACGCGCTCAACCGCGCGCTGCCGGAATCGCAGGTCGCCCAGTTCCAGAAGACCTCGGAGGCCGCCTCCAAGGTGATTGCGGCGAAGGGCGCCGGCCACAACATCATCGGCGATCCTCGCCCGGCGGTGACGCAGTACATCGCGCTGCATAAGCTCAACGAGGGCACCTATCCCTCGCTGGCCGTGCTGGTGAAGGACGTTGGCGACCAGGTCGCCAAATACGGCTCGCTGAACAAGGTGCCGGCGGAAGCCGTCGGCAACACCCGCAACGACATGTACCTGACCTCGGAGGCGATCCGCTTCCTGATGAAGGACAAGGAGAACGATCTCAGCAAGGACGAGGTCGCGGTGCTCAACACCTACAAGGGCTCGCTCGACGCCGCCACCAAGTTCATCCCGAACTGGGTGAAGATCGCGGTCGCCATCGCGCTCGGGCTCGGCACCATGATCGGCTGGAAGCGCATCGTCATCACGGTCGGCGAGAAGATAGGCAAGACCCATCTCACCTATGCGCAAGGAGCGTCCGCCGAGCTCGTCGCCGCCGCCACGATTGGTGCTGCCGACGTGTTCGGCCTGCCGGTCTCGACCACCCACGTGCTGTCGTCAGGCGTCGCCGGCACCATGGCCGCGAACGGTTCGGGCCTGCAAATGGCGACCATCCGCAACCTGTTGATGGCCTGGGTGCTGACGCTGCCCTGCGCGATCGCGCTGTCGGCCACGCTCTACGTGATCTTCTCGCGGATTTTCTGAGCGATCGCATCACTCAAACACAAAGGGCCCGTGCGATGCACGGGCCCTTTTCATTTCTGCTTCGAGCTCAGCCTCACGACGCCGCGAGCGATTCCTCGACCAGCTTGACCCAGTAGGACGTACCGTAAACGATCGCCTCGTCGTTGAAATTGTAGGCGGGGTGATGCAGGCCGGCGCTGTCGCCGTTGCCGCAGAAGATGAAGGCGCCGGGGCGGGCTTCGAGCATGTAGGCGAAATCCTCGCCGCCCATCAGCGGCGGCATCTCGTGCACATTGGCTTCGCCGGCAACGCTTTTGGCGATGCGCCGCGCCACCTCGGTTTCCGCGGCGTGGTTGTTCACGACCGGGTAGTTGCGCTTGTAGCGCAGATCAATCTTGGCGCCGGTGATCTGCGCCACGCCCGCCACCACCTCGTGCACGCGCTTCTCGACCAGCTTGCGCACCTCAGGCGACAACGTGCGGATGGTGCCCCTCAACGTCGCGGTCTGCGGAATGACGTTGCGGGCATTGCCGGCGTGGAATTCGCAGATCGAGATCACGGCCGATTCCAGGGGATCGACGCTGCGGGCGACGATCGACTGCAACGCGGTGATGACCTGGGCGCCGACCAGCACGGAATCGACGCATTTGTGCGGACGCGCGGCGTGGCCGCCGAGGCCCTCGATGTTGATGTCGACCTCGTCGGTCGCCGCCATGATCGGACCCGGCCGGATCGCGAACGAGCCGATCGGAATGCCCGGGCCGTTGTGCATGCCGTAGACCTGCTCGATGCCGAAGCGCTCCATCAGGCCGTCCTTGACCATGGCCGCGCCGCCGGCGCCGCCCTCCTCGGCGGGCTGGAAGATCACCACCGCATCGCCGGCGAAGTTGCGGGTCTCGGCGAGATAGCGGGCCGCGCCGAGCAGCATCGCGGTGTGGCCGTCATGGCCGCAGGCGTGCATCTTGCCGGGGTTCTTGGAGGCGTAAGGCAGATTGGTCTGCTCCTCGACAGGCAGCGCGTCCATGTCCGCGCGCAGGCCGATGGTCTTGAGCCCCTCGCCGGCCGGCTTGCTGCCCTTGATCACGCCGACCACGCCGGTCTGGCCGAGGCCGGTCACGACCTCGTCGCAGCCGAACTCGCGCAGCCGGTCCGCAACGAATGCTGCGGTGCGGTGGACGTCGTACAGCAGCTCCGGATGCTGGTGGATGTCCCGGCGCCAGGCCTGAATATCGGGTTGAAGGTCGGCGACGCGGTTGACGATGGGCATGGAGGGACTCAAGCTTTGTTGAAAATACAGGACTGTCTACCATGCAAGCGCCAGTCCACCCAACTGCCGCGGATCGGGCCTAGCCCTGACGAACAGGCATGGCCGGGCTTGTCCCGATCCGCGGCGTCTGCCTATTAGGACGGAACGCTAGGTGACCATCCGGGTGGAAGCAGAATGCCAAGACGGCTCGAAGGTGAGTTTGACTATATCGTTGTCGGAGCCGGCACGGCCGGCTGCATCCTCGCCAACCGGCTCTCGGCCGTACCGGGTAACCGTGTCCTCATCCTCGAAGCCGGCGGCGATGACAACTGGATCTGGTTCCACATTCCGGTCGGCTATCTCTTCGCGATCGGCAATCCGCGTTCGGACTGGATGTTCAAGACCGAGGTCGAGCCAGGCCTGAACGGCCGCGCGCTCGCCTATCCCCGCGGCAAGGTGATCGGCGGCTCTTCGGCGATCAACGCCATGATCTCGATGCGCGGACAGGCGGCCGATTACGATCATTGGCGCCAGCTCGGCATGACTGGCTGGGGTTATGACGACGTGCTGCCGCTGTTCAAGCGGCTGGAAGATCACTTCCTCGGCGCGAGCGAGCATCACGGCACCGGCGGCGGCTGGCGCATCGAGGCGCCGCGGCTGTCCTGGGACGTTCTCGATGCCGTCGGCGACGCCGCCGAGGAGATGGGCATCAAGCGCATCCCGGATTTCAACACCGGCGACAACGAAGGCACCAGCTATTTCCACGTCAACCAGAAGCGCGGCCGGCGCTGGTCGTCAGCACGCGGCTTCCTCAAGCCGGCGCTGAACCGGGCGAACCTGCGGCTCGAAAAGAACGTGCTGGTCGATCGTCTCGTAATCGAGCAGGGCCGTGCCGTCGGCGTACGCTTCATCCAGAACGGCGAAATCATCGAGGCGCGCGCCAAACGCGAGGTGGTCCTCTCGGCCGGCTCGATCGGCTCGGTGCAGGTGCTGCATCGCTCCGGCATCGGTCCCGCCGACTGGCTGTCGCCGCTCGGCATCGACATCGTGATGGACAAGCCCGGCGTCGGCCGCAACCTGCAGGACCATCTTCAGCAGCGTGCGATCTACAAGGTCGAGGGCGTGCGCACGCTGAACGAGACCTACTACAATCTGTTCCGCCGCGGCCTGATGGGGCTCGACTACGCCTTCCGCCGCCGCGGGCCGCTGACCATGGCGCCGTCGCAGCTCGGCATCTTCACCCGCTCCGATGCGACGCGCGCGCGGGCGAACATCCAGTTCCACGTGCAGCCCCTGTCGCTCGACAAGTTCGGCGATCCCCTGCACCGCTTCCCCGCGATCACGGTGAGCGCCTGCAATCTCCAGCCGACCTCGCGCGGCACGGTGCGGCTGCGCTCGGCCACGCCTGACGAGAAGCCGATCATCGCGCCGAACTATCTGTCGACCGACGACGACCGCCAGGTCGGCGCCGACGCCATCCGCACCACCCGCCGCCTGATGCAGCAGAAGGCGCTGGCAAAGTATCGCCCGAGCGAATATCTGCCCGGCCCCTCCGTCGGCGACGACGATGCCTCGCTCGCCAAAGCCGCCGGCGACATCGGCACCACGATCTTCCACCCCGTCGGCACCGCGAAGATGGGCGCAGCGAACGACCCGATGGCCGTGGTCGACGAGCGCCTGCGTTTCTACGGCCTCACAGGCCTGCGCATCGTCGACGCCTCGATCATGCCGACCATCACCTCGGGCAACACCAACACGCCGACAGCGATGATCGCCGAGAAAGGTGCGACGATGATCTTGGAGGATGCGAAGTAGCATCCGGTCTCCATGATCAACCCGCACCGCTTTTCAATCGGTTCCGCCGACGCACAGATCGCCATGCTGCGATGGGGCGAGAGCGGCAAGCCGCCTGCCCTGCTCGTGCACGGCACCGGTTTCGTCGCCGACGTCTGGGATGAGGTCGCACGCGAACTTGCATCGACCTACACAGTCTATGCGCTCGACCGCCGCGGCCATGGCGCGAGCCACAAACCCGGCGCCTATCATTTCCTCGATTATGCCGACGACATCTGCCGGGTGATCGATGCGCTCAGGCTGCGCGACGTCTATGGGATCGGCCACAGCGCAGGCGCGACCGACCTGCTGCTCGCGGCAAAACTCTTGCCCGGTCGTTTCACGCGCCTGTTCGTGATGGAGCCGACCGTGATGGACCCTCGCGCGGCGCGCACCGGAGGACTAAACGACGAATCCATCGCCCGCGTGCAGAGCACGCTGCGCCGGCGCGCCGAGTTCGATAGTGCCGACGCCGTATTCGAACGCTACCGCGCAGCGCCCGCGTTTACGGATTGGACCGAGACGTCGCTCCGGGCGTATGTCCGTCACGGCTTTGTGCCGCTCGACGATGGCCGCGTCCGGCTCTGCTGCACGCCCGAGATCGAGTCGGCGATCCTGCGTCCGATCTACGAGGCGATGGAACAGGTTTACGTTGGCGATGCCCGCGGCAATCCGTTTACCGGGCTCACCGAGATCAATTGTCCGGTGCGCGTCACGACCGCCGCGAAGTCGGAACCGATCTACAAGGAGATGGCGCGACGTGCCGTGTCGCTGATCCCGCGCGTCAGTACGATGGTCTTTAATGGCGCCGGGCACTGCGTGGCGCAGGAAGTGCCGGAGCAAGTGGTGGAAGCCGTGCGGGAGTTCGCGAAATCCTGCCCGTAGCCCGGATGGAGCGAAGCGGAAACCGGGGATAGCCCCGCGCACTGGCCCCGCATTCCGCTTCGCTCGATGCGAACTACTGTCACCTCACGAAATCGTCATCACCTCCCGCGAATAAACCCCCCGCTCCTCCAATCACCTCCCCGAAGCCCAATTTCGGGCGAGAGGAGATCTGCGATGAGCGGACACGATCACGGGGACGACGGCGTCAGCCGCCGCAAGGTGCTGGAATGCATGACCTGGGCCGGCACCGGGGTGCTCTGGACCATCACGGGCGGCGTGCCGCGCTCGCTCGGCATCATCGATTCCGCGCAGGCCGCAACCGCGGCCACGCCGGGAATGACCTTTCTCCAGATCAGCGACAGCCATGTCGGCTTCGACAAGCCGGCCAATCCCAATGCGCTCGGCACGCTGGAGGAAGCGGTGGGCAAGATCAACGCGATGCCGGCCAAGCCGTCGTTCATGATCCACACCGGCGACATCACCCATCTGTCGAAGGCCGCCGAGTTCGACAATGCCGACCGCATCATCTCGCAAAGCAAGCTCGACGTGCACTATGTGCCCGGCGAGCATGACTTCCTCGACGAGGAGGTGAAGTTCTATCGCGAGCGCTACGGCCGCGGCACGAAGGGCGCGGGCTGGTATTCGTTCGATGCCGGCGGCGTGCACTTCGTCGGCCTCGTCAACGTCGTCGACCTTAAGGCCGGCGGCCTCGGCAATCTCGGCGCCGAGCAGCTCGCCTGGCTCGAGGACGATCTGCGCGGCAAGTCGAAATCGACACCGATCGTGCTGTTCGCCCACATCCCGCTCTGGACCGTCTATCCAGAATGGGGCTGGGGCACCGAGGATGGCGGCCGCGCGCTCGAATACGTCAAGGGCTTCGGCTCGGTCACGGTGCTGAACGGCCACATCCACCAGGTGATGCAGAAGGTCGAGGGCAACGTCACGTTCCACACCGCGCGCTCCACCGCCTTTCCGCAGCCGGCGCCGGGGGCCGCTCCTTCGCCAGGACCGATGAAAGTCGAGGATGCAAGGCTCCGCTCCATGCTCGGCGTCGCCAGCATCAACTTCAAGCAGAACGAGCATCGGCTCGCGATCATCGACACGCCGCTTCAGGGTTGAACGGAATCTGACAATGAAAACACTCAATCGCCGCGACTTCGGCGTCGACCTTGGTCTCGCTTTGGCCGCGGCCATCCTGTTGCCCGCAACAACCGCCCGCGCCGACGACATGGACGTTCACATCGACAATTTCGTTTTCCAGCCGGCCGAGCTCAAGATCAAGGTCGGCACCACCGTGACCTGGACCAACCGGGACGACATCCCACACACGATCGTTTCGGCAGGCAAATTCAGGTCAAAGACCCTGGACACCGACGACAAGTTCTCGTTCACCTTCACCAATGCGGGCGACTACAAGTATTTTTGTTCGCTGCACCCGCACATGACGGGGATGATCAAGGTTGAGTAACAGCTCGAACCAAGGCATCAACGTCTTGCCCGGCCGGTGGTCCCACGCAGGCCGGGCTCGTGTGCCTTCGGTCACACACGCCGACGAAACGAACAGGGACGAAACAACGCGCCGCGCAGAACAAGAGGCAAAGCGAGGAGCGATGCCCGCCAACGACGATATGCAGAAGGCGCAGCGCTTCCGCGAGGCGACGCTGCCCTATCTCGACGACGTCTACACGCTCGCGCGCTATCTGCTGCGCGACGCTTCCGACGCCGAGGATGCGGTGCAGGAGTGCTATCTGCGCGCGCTGAAGCATTTCGACAGCTATCGCGGGCCGGCGATGAAGCCCTGGCTGTTCGCGATCCTGCGCAACGTCTGCAATGCCGAATATGCGCGGCGCGCGCACAGGCCCGGCGCGATCGAGGATACACCCGGCGCCGCCGAGCAGACGCCGATCTGGCAGGAGAGCGAGGCGACCCCGGAGACCGAAGTGCTGCGCAGCCGCGATGCCGGCGCCATCCGCAAGCTGATCGACGCACTCGCCGAACCATTCAAGGAAACATTCGTGCTGCGGGAGATCAACAACCTGTCCTACCGTGAGATCGCCGAGACCGTCGGCGCCCCCGTCGGCACCGTGATGTCCCGCCTCGCCCGCGCCCGCGCCATGCTGCGCGCGGCCTGGACGGCGGAAGAGGAGCACTCAAGATGACCTGCGACGAAGCAAGGGTCCTGCTTCACGCGCTGCTCGACAACGAGCTCGATGCCGGCCACGCGCGCGAGGTCGAGGCCCATATCGCCAGCTGCCCGGCCTGCGCCGCCGAATTTGCCGCCCAGCGCGAGATGCAGCGTGTGCTCACTGATACCAATCTGCGCTACACCGCGCCCGCAAACCTGCGCGCCCGGATCGAAGCCTCGCTGCCGCAGCCGCAAGCGCAACGCCAACAACCGAGCCGCCGCTCCGTGCTGCGTGGCTTTGCCATGGGCTCGGCGGTCTCCGCGCTCGCGGCCTCCGGCGTGGTCGCCGTGGTGCTGCGCCAGGACGACCAGCAGCGCATCCTGTCGGAGGTCGTCTCCGCGCATCTGCGCTCACTGCAGGCCGGCCACCTCATCGACGTGGTCTCGAGCGACCAGCACACGGTGAAGCCGTGGTTCAACGGCAAGCTCGACGTCGCCCCGCCCGTGATCGATCTCACCGCGCAAGGTTTTACGCTGGTCGGCGGCCGGCTCGACTATATCGACGCACGCGCCATCGGCGCGGTCGTCTACAAGCGTCGGCAGCACGTGGTCAATCTGTTCGTGTCGCAGACCTCGAACACGGAATATCGCGCGCCGAAGACCGAGACCATGCAGGGCTTCAACTGCCGCCGCTGGGGCAATCGCGGCCTGAACTTCTGGGCGGTCAGCGATCTCGGCGCCGACGAGCTCGCCGAGTTCGTCGACAAGTTCGAGGCGGCGATGAAGGCGAATGTGGAGGGGTGAAAAGCCTCGCCGTCATTGCGAGGAGCGAAGCGACGAAGCAATCCAGGCTACCTCCGCGGAGACAGTCTGGATTGCTTCGCTTCGCTCGCAATGACGACTGCCGAGATGCCTCGGCAGGAAATCAGGCCGACCGCCGCACCGCGTTGTCCACCAGCGTCTTGCCGAGCGACCAGATCGCGCCGGGGACCTTGTGGCTGCCGGCGATGACGTCGTCGAAGGCGCGCTCGATCCAGGTGCAGTCTTCTTCCGTGATGGTCAGCGGCGGCAGCAGCTTGATGGTGTGGCTGCCGTGGCCGGCGACCTGGGTCAGGATCTTGTGATCCTTGAACAGCGGCACGGTGATGAGCTGGCAGAACAGGCCCTTGTTGGCGGTCTCGAGCACGTTCCACGACGCGCGCAGCCGCAGTGACTTCGGCGGACCGAACTCCACGCCGATCATCAGGCCCTTGCCGCGCACTTCCTTCATCAGCTCGTAGCCGGGCACCATGCGCGTCAGCGCGAGGCGCAGCTCGGCGCCGCGTTTGGCGGCGGACTCGATCAGCTTCTCCGATTCCATGACGTCGAGCGTCGCGATGCCCGCTGCCATGGCGAGGTCGTTCTTGGAGAAGGTCGAGCCGTGCACCACCGCACGATCCATCTGGTTGAAGATCTTGTCGAAGATGGCCTTGCGCGTCAGCACCGCGCCGACCGGCACGTGGCCGCCGGACAGCGACTTCGACAGCAGCACCATGTCGGGCTCGACGTTCCAGTGCTCGACCGCGAGGAAGCGGCCGGTGCGGCCCATGCCGGTCTGGATCTCGTCGGCAACGAACAGCGTGCCGTATTTCTTGCAGAGCGCGGCCGCACCCGGCAGGAACTCGTCGGTGGGCATGTTGACGCCCTTGCCCTGGATCGGCTCAACGACGAACGCTGCCACTTCGCGCGAGGCCAGCGCCTTTTCGAGCGCGGCAAGGTCGTTGAACGGGATCGAGGTGCAGCCCGGCAGCAGCGGCTCGAAGCCGGTGCGGAAGTTCGAATCACCGGTCAGCGACAGCGCGCCATAGGTCAGGCCGTGATAGCCGTGGGCGCAATAGACGATACCGGGGCGCCCGGTGGCGCCGCGCGCGAACTTGATCGCGGCCTCGACGCATTCGGCGCCGGAATTGGCGAAGAACGCCTTGTCCAGATAGGGGACATATTTCAGCAGCCGCTCGGCGAGCACGCCGGCGAGCACCGAGACGTCGAACTGGACGAGATTGGGCAGGTCGGCATCGAGCACGCTCTTGAGCGCCTCGCGCATCACCGGGTGATTGCGCCCAATCGCAAACACGCCAAAGCCGGACAACAGGTCAAGGTAGCGCGCGCCCTCGCGATCGTAGAGGTACTGCCCCTGCCCCTTCTGGAAGCCGACATCGTAGCCGATGGTCTTGAGAACCCGAACGAACTGCTCGTTCAGATGCCGATTATGCAGGGTGCTGCGCTGGGCCTGACGGTCCGCGAATAGCTGAGACATGTCTGGATTTGGGCTGTGCATCCGCTACATACTTCGGTTGAGGGCCGTCTCGTCAACTGAAAACGGACCGTTACTGAAAACGGTCTGTGCGGCCTTTTGCCCTTTTTCGGACCATCTTCGCAAGCACAGCTTTAGACCATGTTGCACTGCCAAGGAACTATCATGCGTTTAGCCCTTTACACCGGACTAATACTGGCTGGCGGTTACAGCTGCCTGACACCCGCGCTTGCCGCCGATCCCACCGGCGACTGGCGAGTCGCCGACGGCGTCGCCAACATTCGTGTTGCCCAATGCAATGGCAGCATGTGGGGCGCGGTTTCCTGGGAAAAACAGCCCGGCGGCCGCGATGAATACAATCCGGATGCCTCGAAGAAGACCAGGCCCACACTCGGCATGGCAACCCTGATCGACATGAAGAAAAAGCCCGGCGTCGAGCAGTGGGAAGGACAGGTCTACAACGCCAAGGACGGCCAGCTCTACAGCGCGACCATCACTCCGGCAGGGACCGACCAGCTCGAAATCAAGGGCTGCGTGATGGGCTTCCTCTGCGGCGGCGAGACCTGGACGCGGGTCGGCCCGACGATCCCGTTGAGCACCGCCAACGCCATGGCCAAGGGCGCGCCGAAGTCCGGCGCGGCGCCGAAAGCCCAAGGTACGGCGCCTCAAGGCACAGCGCCACAAGGCACGACCGGTGCCACCGCGCCTGCGCCTGCAGCCCCGAAGGCCGCCGGCGCAGCCAAGCCCGGTCAGAAGAGTGCCGCCGACCCCGTCGGCGACATCTGCCTACTCCCTGAGATTGCGGGGTTTGCCCATTAGGGCCGGCTGGAACAGCAGCACTGCGGCAAGCGTCGTTACCAGCGAGAGTGCGAGCAGCTTGCCCATGCTGGACGTTCCGGGGTGGCTCGACAGCCACAGGCTGCCGAACGCGGTCGCCGTCGTCAGCGCGCTGAAAAAGATTGCGCGCGTCAGGCTGGTCTGGAGAAGGTTTGTCCTGCCCGAGCGCCAGGCCACGACATAATAGATCTTGAACGCGACGCCGACGCCGAGCAGCAGCGGGAACGCGACGATGTTCGCGAAGTTGAGCGGCAGGCCGATCAACACGCAGATCTCGAGCGTGACCGCGCCGGCCACCAGCAGCGGCACCAGCGTCATCAGCACGTCGACGAACCGCCGCAGCGTGATCCACAGCAGCAGGCCGATCACCAGCAGCGCGTAGATGCCGGCGTGGATGAACGCCTTCACCACGGTGTCGCCGGATTTCAGGATCGAGACCGGCCCGCCGATCGCGGTCGGCTCCGCAGCGAGCACGGCTGCTGCGAATTTGCGCAGCGTGTCGTTGTCGTTGGGATCGCCCTTGGGCAACGCCTCGACGCGAATGATGCCGTCCTTGCTCTTCCAGGCACTGACGAGATCGGGAGGCAATGACTTCAGGGTGACAGTCTCGGCCTGCATCGCGTTCCGGAGCTGGTCGAACACGATCTTCATCGGCGTGATGAACACGTCCTGCGCCTTGTTCCGCGTAGCCTCGTCGCCATTGGCGAGCTTGTCGAGCGCATCGGCAAGCCGGCGCGAGGCGACCGCACCCGGGCCCTTCGCGTCACCCGCCGTCCGGCGCAGATTGTCGACCGAGGATTTCAGCGAAACGACGTTCTCCTTGTCGGTCGGCGCCGCGTCGACCTGGTCCGGATTGAGTGCGGGATTCAGCACCTTGGCGCCCTGCGCGAGCAGCTTCAGCTTCGGCGGCTGGTCCTGCGGAACGAAGCTGTCGAGCGACATCACCCGCAGCACCTCCGGCACCTTCTCCAGCTTCGCCTCGACCTGCCTCGCCTGCTCCTCCGACGTGGTCATCACGTTGATGGCGTTGGCGCCGGTGTTGGGATCCTTGCGCAGGTCGAGGAAGGTTGCGATCGACTCGGCATGCGGGTTGCGCAGGTTCATCGGGTTGAAGTCGAACTTCATGAAGTAGAGCAGCGGCAGGCCGGCGACCGCCAGCAGCAGCGTGCCGCCGACGACCAGCACACGATGCTTCTCCAGGAAGTGATCGAGCGGGGCCAGGAAGGCGTAGCCGACCGGCTCCATCTCGCCGGGCGGGTTCAGAAGCTTGAGCAGCGCCGGCAGCACGGTGATCGAGGAGAGGAACGCAACCAGCATGCCGACACCCGCGATCTGGCCGAGTTCGGCGATGCCCTTGTAGTCGGTCGGCATGAAGCAGAGGAAGCCGGCCGCAGTCGCCATCGCCGCGAGCGACAGCGGCACCGCCGAGCGTTTCGCAGCCCGCACCAGCGCGGCCGAGAGATCATTGTGCTTGAAGCGCTCGGAGCGGTAGCGGACGCTGTACTGGATGCCGAAATCGACGCCGAGGCCTACGAACAGCACCGCGAACGCGATCGAAAGCAGATTGAACGAGCCGACCATCATCAGACCGGCCGCGGTCGTCAGCGCAAGGCCCACGAAGAGATTGACGAACACCGCGAAGATGATCTTGGCCGAATGCAGCGCCAGCCACAGGATGAGCAGCACGACGAGAACCGTGCCGACGCCGTTGACGACGGCGCCTTCCTGAACGGTAGCGTATTCCTCGTTGGCGATCGGCACCGGACCGGTCAGCCGCACCCGAGCCTGGTACTTGTTGGGAAAATCGAGATCGGCCGCGGCCTTGCGGATCGCGTCGGTGGCATCCTTGCCAGGCTCCAACGCGTTGTAGTCGAGGATTGGCTTGAACTCGATGAAAGCGCGCTTGTCCGAATCCTTCAGCGGCTCGTCGCTGACGAGCTCGCGCCACGAGAAGCTGGCATTGCCCTTGTTGAGCACGGTCTCGACCGTCTGCGCGATCAGGTTGAAGGGCCGCTCGGTGCTGTCGAGCTTGACCTGGCCGCGCTTGACGCCGGCAAGTCCCGTCTCCAGCGCGCCGGTCAGGCCACGGATCGAGGGATCGCCCGCCATGATCTCGATCAGGGGCGCTGCGGATTCGAACTGGCTGGTGATCTTGCCGACTTCTTCTGTCGGCAGGAACAACAGTCCGTTCCTCTCGAAGAACTCGCCGCTTCCGAGTTGCTGCAGCGACTGGAAGTTGGTCTTGTCGTCCTTCAGCCTGGCATAGAGCGCATCTGCCGCCGCGCTCGCCATCTCCGGCGTCCGGGCCTCGACCACAGCAAGAATCGTTTCGTTTTGATCGAACGCCTTGTCGAATTGCTGGTCACGCTTGCGCCAGTCGAGATTTTGAGAAATCAGCGAATTGATGTCGGTGTTGATGGCGAAATGGCGCGCAGCGTAATAGCTCGCCCCCACGGACAGCAGGAGCCCGAGAACGACGACAAGGGGGGCAAACCGGGTGCAGGCCTTGACGATGGCAACGACTACGCTTTGCAGCACATCTTTTCTTTCTAGTGTTAACAGCTTGCCGGAAACGCCCGCTCTTTATCGGAGTTCCCGGGCGAAACCTATTGCTGTTTTGAGTGGCTCTCGCCGCACGAAGGTTCGAGGTAAACGGCGAAAGACCGTGGCAAAATCATGCGGGGCGGTCGGTATAGCCGGGGAGTTGAGGCGGGAAAGTGACGAAGAGGTGAGCACAAATGTCGCCATTTTGCTCACAGCAATTACTGTATTATAATACCATGAAATCGGACCGGCGCGGAACCCGGGTTTCACCCGGCCTTTCCTTTTTGCCGATTTTTTGACACAAAGTGCTGTGCCTCCATGCGCCGTGGCCCAGTTTGGGTGGTCAGTTACCGCGTGTGCGAAACCAATGGTGCGGTTATTGCAACTCATTGGGCAGTATCGAGGTGCCGCCGGGGACTTGAGAAGCGGATTGATGCAACTTGCGTGATGGGCGTCCTATGGAAGTTTATCTAGCGCAGCCGCGCGGCTTTTGCGCGGGCGTGGTGCGTGCGATCGAAATCGTGGAACGGGCGCTGGAGAAGTACGGCCCGCCCGTCTACGTGCGCCATGAGATCGTGCACAACAAATACGTGGTCGAGAGCCTGAAGAACAAAGGCGCGATCTTCGTCGAGGAACTGTCCGAGGTGCCGCCGAAGGCGGTGACCGTTTTCAGCGCCCATGGCGTCGCCCGCAGCGTCGAGGAAGAGGCCGCCGCGCGCGACCTTCCGGTGCTCAATGCCACCTGTCCGCTGGTCACGAAAGTTCACAATCAGGGGAAGCGCTACATCACCAAGGGGCGCACTTTGATCCTGATCGGCCATGCCGGCCACCCCGAGGTCGAGGGCACGATGGGCCAGGTTCCCGCCCCGGTGCATCTTGTCCAGAGCGTTCAAGAGGTTAAGGCCCTGACGCTGCCCGCAGATACGCCAGTGGCCTACATCACCCAGACCACCCTGTCGGTCGACGACACCAAGGACATCATTGCGGCCCTCCAGGCCCGCTTTACAGATATTCAAGGTCCGGATATCCGGGATATCTGCTATGCGACACAGAACCGCCAATCTGCGGTAAGGGACTTGAGCAAGCTGGTCGACGTGATCTTGGTGGTGGGCGCCGCCAATAGCTCGAACTCGAACCGGCTCCGCGAAATCGGCACTGAGGCCGGCGTCGCGAGTTATTTGATTGCCGACGGCAGCGCACTCAATCCGGAGTGGTTGAAAGATGCCAGGACCGTTGGCGTCACGGCTGGCGCCTCGGCGCCCGAGGTACTCGTGGATGACGTGATCGAAGCGATGCGGCGGATCGGACCGGTCAAGGTCTCGGTGCTGCCGGGCCGCGAGGAAAACATCGAATTCCGGCTTCCGGCCGAACTGGCTGCGAGCTGACCCACCCGAAATATCAAGCCCAGAAAGAAACTCGTAATGGCTATCCCCTTCTTCAAGGAAATGCGTATCGGCGGCTATTTGCTCAAGCAAAAGATGCTTGGCCGCAAACGCTATCCGCTCGTCCTGATGCTGGAGCCGCTGTTTCGCTGCAACCTCGCCTGCGTCGGCTGCGGCAAGATCGACTATCCGGATGCGATCCTCAACCGCCGCATGACCGCACAGGAGTGCTGGGACGCGGCCGACGAGTGCGGCGCGCCGATGGTCGCGATTCCCGGCGGCGAACCGCTGATCCACAAGGAGATCGGCGAGATCGTGCGCGGCCTCGTCGAGCGCAAGAAGTTTGTCTCGCTCTGCACCAACGCGCTGCTGCTGGAGAAGAAGCTCGACCTGTTCACGCCCTCCCCGTACCTGTTCTTCTCGGTGCATCTCGACGGCCTGAAGGACCATCACGACAAGGCCGTGTCGCAGAAGGGCGTGTTCGACCGCGCCGTCTCCGCGATCAAGGCAGCCAAGGCGCGCGGCTTCACCGTCAACGTCAACGCCACCATCTTCGACGGCCATCCGGCCGAGGAGATCGCGAAGTTCCTCGACCTCACCGTCGAGCTCGGTGTCGGCGTCTCGATGTCGCCGGGCTACGCCTATGAGCGCGCGCCGGACCAGGAGCACTTCCTCAACCGCACCAAGACCAAGAAGCTGTTCCGCGACGTCTTCGCGATGGGCAAGGGCAAGAAGTGGAATTTCATGCACTCCGGCCTGTTCCTCGACTTCCTCGCCGGCAACCAGGAATACGAGTGCACGCCGTGGGGCATGCCCGCGCGCAACATCTTCGGCTGGCAGAAGCCCTGCTACCTGCTCGGTGAAGGCTACGCAAAGACCTTCAAGGAGCTGATGGACACCACCGACTGGGAAACCTACGGCACCGGCAAGTACGAGAAGTGCGCCGACTGTATGGCCCATTGCGGCTACGAGCCGACGGCGGCGACCGCAGCGCTCAACAACCCGCTGAAGGCGATGTGGGTGTCGCTGCGCGGCATCAAGACCTCGGGCCCGATGGCGCCGGAGATCGACATGTCGAAGCAGCGCCCGGCGCAGTACATCTTCTCGGAGCAGGTCCAGAAGAAGCTTTCCGAGATCCGCAAGGACGAGGCTGCGGCTGCGCAGGAGAAGGCTGCTCGCAAGGCTTCGACCGCCGCGTAAAGCGGGACGGCCTGTCGCCCGGATGGAGCGCAAGCGAAATCCGGGACAGTCTCTCCGTGTTGCCAAGCCCCGGATTGCGCTTCGCTCCATCCGGGCTACGGACCCCAAAAAAGAAAAGGCCAGGTCGCCCCGCGACCGGGCCTTTTTGTTTATTCAACTCGAGCCGCAGCGGAAAGAGCAGAGCAATGCTGGCCCCATTCGAAAGTGGCGCCGGCTCATCGCCTTATTCGAAACGCGAAGTCCCTGTTGTCCCGAAATCCAATGGACGAGCGATGCTAACATCATGCTGAGCCAGATACTTCGCGACTACGAAGCAGGCAGGCTTCGGTAACACAGTCGGCGCGCCCATCACTGCAATTATCGCGTCTCACTTCAGGGTGCAGTCCACCCTCATTTTCAGGCATTCGTTGCCTTGAGCCGCACCCCGGTTCATCAGGCGGACATCCCCGGCTTCTCCAGCGATTCAGCGAAGCAAACTGACGGATGCGAACGAAAAAAGCCCGACCGCTTGTCGCGGCCGGGCCCAGTTTCGACTGGAACAGGTACGTCAGAAGATCAGTAGCGCGCGACGACCGGGCCGCCGAACTTGTAGTTCACGCCGATCTTGGCGATCGACAGCTTGTTCTTGATGTCGACGTTCGCAATCGTCGTGGCACCCGCCAGCGGTGACAAATCCCAGACGGCGGTCTTCTTGTCGAACTCGATGTAGTTGTATTCGATGAAGGCGCTCCAATTGTGGTCGAAGGCATATTCGGCGCCGAGGCCGAGCACCCAGCCGAGCGGCGTCGAACTCGAGCGCGACTCGAACACGCCCGGGACGCCGATCGAATCGTTGGTGTGCATCCAGGCTGCGCCGCCCTTCGCGTAAACCAGCGTGCGATCAGCCACCACACCACCGATGCGGCCCGTGACGGTCGCCAGCCAATCGCTCTTCGTGGTGCAGGTCACAAAGCCGACGCACGTCGTCGAGCCCTTCACGTCCAATCCGGAGATGTCACCCTGGACGCCGAACACGACCCAGCCGCTCTGCCAGTTGTAACCGAGCTGACCGCCGCCCAGGAAACCGCTGCGGCTGTTCTGTGAGAGAGCAGTGCCGACGGGGACCGCGCCGAGGGCGCCATTGACCGAAGCCAGAGTGGATTCCGTGGTGCCCCAGCCGGCGCCGACATTGCCGCCGAGATAGAATCCGGTCCACGACCACACGGCGGCGGGGGCGTACGGGGCCTTGGTGGCCAGATCGGCCGCGAAGCTCAGGCTCGTTGATGCAAGAAGAAGAGCGGCGGCTGCAAGTTTCGTTTTCATGACTTCCTCGGACTTCCAAAATTCCGGCCAATGGCCATTCACCCAGTGGTAGTACGGGTCATGGAACCCCCGCGCCTAGTGCACTCGCGCAACACTGCTGTCGTTTCGAAACAGGCGAACAGAAATTCGCGCGCAACGCTTCTCAACGCGCGCACGCGACTTCACTGACGGCAGCCGTGCAGTGAACAGGCTGACGATAACGAACGAATCGACACGGCCTCAGCTGCAGCGTTTCTGAGTGAAGGCGCTCGTATTCGTGCGCGTGTTGAGACACTCGCGCATGCGCGAAGCATGCGTTGCCTTCGCGCCTTGCTTGGACGAATGGGCGGACGAGCATTGCCTGCAGCGACGACGCGCTGCTTGAGCCGACGCCGATCAAGCGGAGGACATCATAGCGATATCCAGTGCGCTGCGCCTTCTGCCTAGCTGCCGTCTTGCATGTCCCTGGTCGCGAAATGGCATCCGAACGCAATCATGGCCAGCGTGAACGTCGCGCCAAACAGAATGCGCAGAGCCAGTCCCATGTCCTCGCTCGAATTACGGTGACAGCACGTAGGATGGGTTGAGCTCTTGCGAAACCCATCGTGCTTGTTCGGTGGTAACATCCCGTCATGACCGCGTACCGTCGCAACTTCGTTCCGGGCGGATGCTTCTTCTTCACGTCAATCTGGCGGAGCGGAAGCTATCGTTTGCTGACAGATCACGTCGAGCTGTTGCGCGCGGCGTTTCGCGAGACGCACCAGCGTCACCCGTTCACGATCGATGCCATCGTGGTGTTACCTGATCACCTTCACACCGTATGGACGTTACCCGAAGGTGACGCCGATTTTGCAATGCGCTGGCAGTTGATCAAGTCTACCTTTTCTCGCCGTCTGGCGCGAAACGAAAGGATATCCCAAAGCCGTTCAGCCAGAGGTGAACGGGGCATCTGGCAACGCAGATATTGGGAGCATACGATTCGCGACGAAGTCGATTTCGCCCGGCATGTCGACTATGTTCATATCAATCCGGTCAAGCACAGGCTCGTAGACCGGGTACGCGACTGGGCGCCGTCCTCGTTTCATCGTCACGTGGAGCTTGGCAACTATCCAGCCGATTGGGCGGGCGATCAGTCAGATGATGGCCGCGATTACGGAGAGCGATGATCGGGAAGAGATGGGTTTCGCAAGGGCTCAACCCATCCTACGAAGTGACGCTTCAGAGCCAAAAGGCCCGGTCGCTATCGGCGACCGGGCCTTTTCTTTGTCAGCTCGACGAACCCGCTCAGGCCGCCTTGGAGACCAGGGCCTCGCTCTCGACGAGCTCGGTGCCGATCAGATAGTCGCGGCAGCCGCGCAAGCTACGCAGCGCGCGGTTGAAGTCGATGCCGGTCGAGACCAGTGCATGCAGCGTCGTTGGATTGCGCACGATGCCGCGCAGCACGGCGGCGAGATCGATCTGGCCGTTCGGCTTGATCGCGGCGCGGGCGAGCGCCGGCAGCGCGCGATGGGCCGGATCGCTGATGACGCGGACCGCGGCAAAGGGCAGCCCCGCCTCGGCGGCGTAGGCAGCCGCGATGTGGCTTTCCATGTCGACGGCAGCCGCTCCCGTCTCCGAATGCAGCGCCGCCTTGCAGGAGCGCCCCGTGACCACTTCCTCGGCACCGGCCAGGCTGCCGCGCACCACGCGGCGGCGGCCCGAGGTCAGGCGGTCGATCAGGTCGTCGCCGAGCGACAGGCCGGCGGCCCAGCGGGTATCGCCGGAGAGCACCTCGGTCGCCAGCACGACGTCGCCGGAGCGCAGCGTCGGGTCGAGCCCGCCGGCCACGCCGAACGAGATCACGCCGCGAATCGTATTGGGATCCACCACCGTCAGCAGCGCCCGTAACTGGGTCGGGCTGCTCGACGAACAAATGACCGCCATCCCCGGCCCGGCCGCGATGCGGGCCTCCTGGACCAGTCCGGTCACGATCAGTATCGGCCGCGGGTCGATGGCATTACCCACGGTAATATAGTCCCCCGTCCCCAAAGTCACATTCCGACCCCTACCACCCTGCTGTTGGTGCTCCGCAAGTTCCGATACCGAGCCAGTGCCCACAGCGGAAAGAACTTCGGGTAACCATGATATCGTAGATAGAATACACGGGGAAAGCCCGTGGCGGTGTACCGCTGCTCGTCCCAGAGTCCTTTTTTGTTCTGTGTTGCAATCAGGTACTCCACCCCGCGGGCGACGGCCGGGTGATCAACCTCGCCAGCTGCCATCAGGGCAAGCAAGGCCCATGCCGTTTGCGAGGCGGTCGAGGGGGCGGCCTCCCAGCCCTTGTAATCCAGCCGGTAGCTGACGGCGTCCTCGCCCCAGCCGCCGTCGTCGTTCTGGATGGACGACAGCCAGTCGGCGGCTTTGCGAATCATGGGGTCGCTGTGGCTGACCCCGGCCATGTTCAGGGAACACAGCACCGACCAGGTTCCATAGATGAAGTTCATGCCCCAGCGGCCGTACCAGGACCCTTCCGGGTGCTGGGTCTTCCTGAGGTAGGCGACCCCGTCGGCGACATGCTTGCTGGTCTTCTCGGTCTCGCCGAGCTGGGCCAGCATGGAGATGCAGCGCGCGGTGACGTCCTCGGTCGGCGGATCGAGCAGCGCGCCATGGTCAGAGAACGGAATGTTGTTCAGGTAATATTCGAGGTTGTTCACGTCGAAGGCAGCCCAGCCGCCGTCGTCGCTCTGCATGCCCTCGATCCACTCCCGGCCGCGGTCGATCGCGGCATCATAGCCGGTCGCTCCGTGCTCCCGTCGCATGCGGTCCATCGACATCACCACCACCGCGGTGTCGTCGAGATCGGGATAATGGGCATTGTTGTACTGGAAGGCCCAGCCGCCCGGGCGCACGTCGGGCCGCTTCACCGCCCAGTCGCCCTTCACCTCGAGCTCCTGCTTCGGGATCAGCCAGTCGAGGCCCTGCTTGGCCGCCGGCACCGCCGTGTCGCCGCCGGCCTCCAGCAGCGCGTGGGCCGTCAGCGTCGTATCCCACACCGGAGAGACGCAGGGCTGGCAGTAGGCTTCGTCGTCGCCAATCACGAGCAGCTTGTCGATGCCCCGGCGCGTGATCGCGCGCGGCGGGAAGTTCTCGTCCTTGCCGAGCGCGTCGTACATCATGACGATGTTGGCCATGGGCGGATAGATCGCGCCCATGCCGTCCTCGCCGTTGAGCCGCTCCTCGGTGAAGGCGAGCGCCGCATCGATCGCGCGCTTGCGCAGGCTCTTCGGAAACATCGGCTCGATCACGCGCAAGATGCCGTCGAGCGCGCGGAACAGCACGAACCACGCCATGCTCTGGTGCGGCGCTTTCGCGGTCATGCCGATCGAGCGCGGATCCTGGAGAAACAGCTCGTCGATCCCGACGCCCTTCGGATTCTTCGCGCGCGGCTTCAGCGCGGCCAGCACCATCAGCGGCACCATGGTGGTGCGCGCCCAGTAGGAGATCTTGTTGAGGTGGAACGGCGACCAGAACGGCAGCAGCACAATCTCGATCGGCAGCACCGGCACCGCGCGCCAGGTCACCACGCCGAACATCGCCAGAAGGAAGCGCGTGAAGACGTTGCTGTTGATCGCGCCGCCACGGGCATGGATCGCCTCGCGCGCACGCACCATGTGCGGCGCGTCGACGGAGTCGCCGATCATCTTCAGCGCGAAGTAAGCCTTCACGCTGGCGCTCATGTCGAACTCGCCGTCATGCACCAGCGGCCAGCCGCCGTGGGCGCCCTGGACGCGGCGCAGATAGTTGCCGATCTTGGCCTCGAGCACGGTGTCGACCGGCTCGGCGAGATAATGGCGCAGCAGGATGTATTCGGCCGGAATCGTGCAGTCGGCTTCGAGCTCGAACACCCAATGGCCGTCGGATTGCTGGAAGCCGAGGACGCCTTGTGTGGCCGACGCAATGCTCGATTCCAGGGCCTCGCGGCTGGTCGCGTTCACGGAATCCATGTCGCTCGATTGCTCCGATAGTCGATTGAAATTTGACCGGGACGATGCCCGTCAGGGCCGCTTTGCGGCCAAAACCAGATCAGCGGCACGATCACCCGACCGGACCGATCCCTCGATGGTTGCAGGCAATCCCGTAGCAGTCCAATCGCCGGCAAGGAACAGGTTTTTCAGCGCGGTGACCGGCCCCGGACGCAGGGCATTTTGCGCTGGCGTTGCCGCAAATGTGGCACGGCGCTCGCGCACGATCTGCCAGGGGGGCAACTCGCCGGATACGCCGCCCGCCTCGCAGACGTCGTTCCAGATCGCCTGCGCGAGTTCCTCGCGCGGCATGTCGACCAGACGGTCGCCGTTGCTGATGGTGACGGAGAGCCGGTTCGGGAACGCGAACAGCCACTCCACGACGCCGCCGATCACGCCGAGGATCGGCGCCGAGCCCGGCGGCGGCTCAAACCGGAAATGCGCGTTCACGATGGCACGGAACTCGGTCGGCGTCTTCAAGCCGGGCAGCAGGCTAGCTGCGGCGCGCGGCGGCACCGCCATCACGACGACATCGCCCTCACCGAGCTGGATCACATCCTCGCCGCCGAAATTCAGTGCGCCGACCTTGCCGTCGCTGCTCGCAAACGAACGCAGCTCATGGCCGAGCTGAACGGTGTGACCGCGCTCAGTCAAGAATTTCACGGCGGGCTCGATCAGCACGGCGCTGAGACCGTCGCGTGCGATCAGCGGACGGCAGGCCTGTCCGCCGGCCAGCAGCGTCTCGCGCACGATGGCGCCGGCAAGTCCGGCCGAGCCCTCGGGCGGATCGACGTTGAGCGCCGCAAGCAGCAGCGGCTGCACCAGGCGCTGATAGAGAACGCCTTCGGTAGGAATGGACTTGCCGACCAGCGTCTCCTCCGACGCCCAGATCAGCGGCGCCAGCTTGAGATAATCGGTGAGGCCGGTGTCGGGAACGCGGCGGCCCTCGTCGAGCACCCAGGTCGGCAGCCGGCCATCGCCGAGATCGATCTGCCAGCGCTGCCCGGTCTTGATATCGACGAACGGAAACTGCGCGCGTTCGGGGCCGACGAGGCCCGCCTCGGTGCCGATCGAGCGGGCATAGGCACGCGCATGGCTGTTGCCCGACAGCAGCAGATGATTGCCGTTGTCGATGGTGAGGTTGGTGGCGCCGTCGAAATAGGAACGGCAGCGGCCGCCGGCCTGGTGCGTCGCCTCGTGCACGGCGACCTTGTAGCCGGCATTGGCGAGCCGCACGGCGGCGGAGAGGCCGGAAATTCCGGCGCCGATGATATGAGCTGTCTTTTGCATCAGATGAAAGCGTAACGGAGCAGGATCAGGATGCGCGTGACCTTCGACACGCGCACCGGTTCACGCGGCGCGTTGAAGCCGCGCGCGATCAGAAGGTCCAGAATGGAATGATAGTATTTCGACATGATCCGCGGCGCGCGTACGGCGCGGCGCCTGTTGCGGTTCATGATCTCGTCCGACTTCTCGAAATGCGCCTTCGCACGCTGCGTCAGCGGCAGACAGACCTTCGGCAGCGCCCGCTCGGCGATCACCCGGTTCGGATCGTTGGAGGTGATGCCGGCATGCAGCAGCGCCTCGCGCGGCAGATAGAGCCGGCCGAGGCCGGCGTCCTCGTCGATGTCGCGCAGGATGTTGGTGAGCTGAAGCGCGCGGCCGAGATGGTAGGCGAGCTGGATGCCGTCTTCCTCCGGCAAGCCGAACACCCGCACGGACAGCCGTCCCACGGCGCTGGCGACACGATCGCAGTAGAGATCCAGCGTCGCCATGTCCGGCGCACGGATGTCCTGCGGCACGTCCATTTCCATGCCGTCGACGATCGCAAGGAAATCTTCCCGCTTGAGGCCGAAGGTCTTCACCGAGGCGACGTAGTCCTTCAGCCGCGGCGGCGGATTGCCCTGATAGAGCGCGTCGATGTCGTTGCGCCACTCTTGGAGCGCGGCGAGCCGCTCGTCGCGCGGGCCGTCGGAATCGGCGATGTCGTCGACCTGGCGGCAGAAGCTGTAGATCTGGAACATCGCTTCGCGCTGGTCATGCGGCAGGATCCGCATCGCAGCGTAGAAGGAGCTGTTCGATGCGGTCGAGCCGTAATTGGCGCCGGGCGAGGCCGCCTCAAGCGTCATGTGCAGTCCCCGGTCTGGAAATGGCCTTGCGTCCGATCGCGCGGCGGCCGACTTCGCCGATCATTCCGGCGAGGCTGAAGGTGAGAAGCTCGAACTTGTTCAGATGCACGCGCTCGCGCAGGGGATCGCGCACCTTCAACAGGCGCACGATGCGGTCGGCATAGGCCTGGATCACCGAGACGTCGACGCCCAGGCGAAAGTCCCGGATCTCCGCGCTCAGCGACCTGCCCTCGTTGAGCAGGGCTTCGTTGCGAACGGCGAGCGCCTGAAGGCAGGCCAGCATCGCCGGCGGCGACTGCGTCAGCCCGAGCTGCTCGACCGAGGCGCCGCTTGCAGCCAGCGCGTCGCGCGGCAGATAGACGCGATTGAGCTCGCGAAAATCCTTGCCGCAATCCTGGAGATGGTTGTTGATCTGGAGCGCCGCGCAGAGCGCGTCCGAGGCCGCCCAGGTCGAGGTGCTCTCGCCGTGGACGTCGAGCATGAAGCGGCCGACCGGCATCGCCGAGTAGCGGCAATAGTGGATGACCTCGTCCCAGTTCTCGTAGCGCAGCTTGGTCACGTCCATGCGGAACGCGATGAGCACGTCGAGCGCGTGGCGCGGCGCCATGCCGCGCTCGGCCAGCGCGCGGCGCAAGATCACGGCTTCGGCCTGGGTGTCGCCCTTGCCGAGCAGTTCCGCCTCGAGCAGGTCGAGATAGCCAAGCTTCTCGTCGGGCGGCAGGGTCGCGTGATCGGCGATGTCGTCGGCGGTGCGGACGAAATTGTAGTACGCGAGGATCAGCGCGCGATGACGGGGATGAATGATCCAGGACGCGACGGGAAAATTCTCGTCGCGGTCACCTTTGCCGGATCGCAATTCGCTCGCAGAGGTCATCGAGGGCTGGTTTACAATCGTTTGGACAGGAAGGGCTTTTCGCTCGCGCGGGCTCGTGCCGGCGATGCCGCCGCGGCCCCCATATAGGGGAATACGGCCGCAAAACCAATCCTGTCTCTCGATGGCTGCCCTTCCGGATCCGGCCCGAAAAGGCGGCCGCCAGGGCCGCCCTTGTGGGCCAGTGGCCGAGCTTACTGGTTGTGGTTCTTCAGGACCTGGTCGCAGGCCTGCGAGATCTTGGCCCGGTTTTCCTTGAGGCAGGCCAGGATGGTGAAATCGCCCTGGTCGATGACCGGACGGCAGAACTTCTGCACATCGCGCGTGCAGGCCTTCTGTTCGGCGTCCGTGCCGCGTCCTGCCTGGGCGAATGCCGCCGTCGAAAGGGATGCCGACAGCAGGGTGAGAGCGACGAGAAGCTTACGCATTGTATTCCTTCATTCTGACGGCAGAACCGCACCGATCCCGGACAGCACAGGGCGGACGACCGGAACGGATTGTTCTGATGGCAAGTCGCCGCGGAAAGTGCGGCCTCGGAGAAGCCACAAGCACTGGCAAATGCGGCCAAATTGGCGCCACACCCACCAAATCAGGTCTTCCCACGCTCTTCATTGGCAGATGTAAGGGTTTGATACTACGTCATAATTCTGGCACACCGCGTTTTGATGCACACCTGTTGCAGAGCTGCATCTCTCCGCCCTGCCTTTCCCGCCAGAAACACAGCGAAACAGAGGGAATCGCGAGGTCCGAGCCCGGCGCGAGGGCGTCGTGAACCGCTATCCCTGGCTGCCAGGCTTTGAACCTGACACAGCCTCGGAACACTAAACCTTCGATGTGGCGAGACGTTCTTGATTGTAAGCGAACGTCATTCGAAAACGGGATATTCAAAATGCAATTCTTTGGACGATCTGGACAGGCAATCAAGGCGGCCGGCATCGCGGCTGCGCTGCTCTTATCAGTTTCGGCAAGCCATGCTCAGTCGTCCGGACCGTTCGCCGGTTTCGACGGTGCGTGGGCCGGCACCGGCACGGTGTCGCTGTCCGACGGCACCACCGAGCGCATCCGCTGCAAGGCCGACTACAAGGTCGCCGGCACCGGCCTCAGCCTCAAGCAGGCTCTGCACTGCGCGTCCGACAGCTACAAGTTCGACCTCACCAGCGACGTGACGAGCCAGGGCGAGCGAATCTCCGGCAACTGGAGCGAGACCAACCGCAACATCTTCGGCAACCTCCAGGGCACTGCCGGCGGCGGCCAGATCGAGGTGTTCGTCGAGGCCAACGGCTTCGCCGCCAATTTGTCGCTGCGCACCAACGGCACCAAGCAGACGGTGCAGATCTCCTCCAAGGGTGAGATCCGCGGCGTCAACATCACGATGACAAAGGGCTGAGACCTCCCTCGGCTGAGAGAAACACGGCCCCCGGTTCTCGCGAACCGGGGGCTTTTTGCTGACATGAGTGTGCACGGACGGATTCACCGAGATGGACCCAATTCGCAGACATCTGCTCAAGGCCGCCGGGCTCTTCGTGGCCACGCGCGCCTTCGCCAATGATCAGCAGGCAACCAACATGCAGCCTTCATCCGTGAAGCCCCGTCACGTGCTCTGCTTTCTCGGCAAGAACGAAAGCCTGCTGCAACCGCCGAAGGCGGTGGCCAAGACGATTGCCGATTTCGGCTTCGAGATCGACCGCACCTATTCACAAGCCAAACCCGATCCGCGCATGGAGCGGTCATTCGGCGTGTGCTGGGACCGGGCCTTCCCGAAAGCATGGTCCGCGTCCGACGAGGCCGCTGTGGTCAACCACAAATCGGTGCTCTACGTGCGGAGCCCGCCGATAGATCAGCAGAAGAAGGCGCCTGCCTGTTCGGCGGCGGCCTTGGTGATCGTGGACGAGATGTTCGACGCGGGTGCCGTTGCTGCGAAAGGCGAAAGCGCCGGCGTCGCCCACGGCGTCGCGCGATGGCGCAGTCTCGCCGACCAGGCACGCAAAGGTTCGATGACCAGCCAGGGCCTCGCCATGACCGCCGCCGTCACCAAGGCATGTCGTCTTGCGTTCGCCAAGCGTCCGCTCGCCGGCGATCGCTATTTCGAAACCGTCGGTCATCACCTCGTCGGCTTGCCGGAAGTCTATGTCGCGAAATCGCGCGGCAGCGACCGGGACGCGGTGAAGCTGATGGACGAAATTGCCGACGCGATGGCCGAGCGCGGCATCGAGGCGACGCTGCAGGACCGCAAGCTCACGCTGTCGCGGGAGCAGGACTACGCCGAGACCGATTTCAAGTTCAATCCGTACGGCGTCATCCGCATCGAGGCGTGAGCGCGCGGGACGGCTCTCGCCGCCCAGGCGCTTTAGATCGCCGGCTTGTCGGGGCCCTGCAGCCTGGCGTGCAAATTGATCAGCCACATCGCCGTCGGCCGCAGGATGAAGAGGTCGGCGACGAGGGCCATGACCATCGAGAAGGCGCTGAGCCAGCCGAACAGCCGCAGCGACGGCAGGTCGGAGAACACGGTGACGACGAGGCCGCAGGCCAGCACCACCGTGGTCAGGATCAGCGCTGGTCCGACCAGCACGGTCGCCCGCTCCACCGCAAGCGCCGAGCCGACGCCCGGCTTGCTTTCGAGCCTGAGGCGGTTGAGGAAGTGGATGGTGGCGCTGAGCCCCAAGCCGAACGAGACGGTGAGCGCGACGACGCTGGCGAACTGCAGCCCCTCGCCCATCGCCCACAGCACCGTTCCCGACATCACCACCGGGAAGATGCCCGGCAGGATGCAGGCGAACATCACGACCCAGGAGCGGAACGCAAGGCCGATGAAGATCGCGACCAGCGCAAACTCGACGGTGAGGCCGCGGTTCAGCTTCTCGATCATGCTCGCCGAATTGCGCGCTGCGATCGCGGCAAGGCCCGTCACCGCGATCTCGTAGCCGGGATGCTTCTTGCGAACAGCGTCGAGCTCGGAATCGAGCTTGTCGACGATCGGCAGCAGCTGGCTGGAATCCTTGTCCGGCACGCGGCCCGCGACCACGACGGCATCCTGCTCGGCGTCGATGAACCGCCGCACCAGATGCTCGGGAATGACGCTCACATATTCCTTCAGCGTCGCGACGTCTGCGTTGCCGGCCTTTTCCGCAAGCCAGCGGCGCAGGGTCTCGAGCGACCAGACGTTGCCTACACCGGCCGCCTTCTCGACGGTCGCATGCACGTCCGCGATGGTCTGGAGCGTCTCCGGCGAATAGAGCGTCTCACCCTTCGGAAACTGGACCAGCACGTTGACCGGATTGGCGCCGGTGAGCTTGGCGTCGAGCCGGTCGCTGGCGGCGACGGCCTGGCGCTTGTCCGGCACCTGGTCGGCGAGGCGGTAGCGCGGCTCAAGGTTGGCGTAGATGACGCCGAGACCGCCGACGAACAGCACGGCGATCAGGCTGAACAGGCCGGGACGGCCGACCATGCGCACCGCGATCCAGTAGCAGAAATTGCGCAGCGCCTGGACGCCGGCATCCGCGCTCTGGAACTTGACCGCGAACGTCTTCTCGTTGCGCACCAGCAGCACGCCGAACACCGGCACCAGCGACAGCACCGCGACCAGCGCGATGATGGTGGCGGCGAGGCCCGCCTCGCCGAACTTGCGGATCAGGTCGGAGTCCGAGAATTGCAACGCAATGAAGGAAATGCCGGCAGTGCCGTGCGTCAGCACGCACGCCGGTCCCACCACCAGCACGGCGTTCTTGAACGCGGTGAACTTGTCCTGGCCCGCGATCAGCCGGTCGCGCGCGGCAAAGGTCAGCTGCATCGAGTCCGAGAAGCTGATGACCATGATGAGCGGCGTCATCACGTTCAGGAACATGTTGAGATTGAAATTGGCCCAGCCGAGCGCACCGAGCGCCAGCAGGATCGCGATCATCGGCGGGAACGCCGCCGCCACCATGAACGAGATCTTGCGGAAGAAGATGATGGCGATGATGCAGCCGGCGAGAATGCCGAGGATGTTGTAGGTGAGCCCGTCGCGCTCGACCGCGTTGCGGATCTCGAGTTGCATCACCGGCACGCCGGAGAGCTGCACGTTGAGCCCGGTGTCGCCGAGGTCTTCCTTCATCAGCGCACGGATGTCGGCGACGGTCTTGGTCAGCTTGCTGGAGGCGACCACCTGGGGATCGAGCGACAGCACGATCAGCGCCAGCGTGCCGTCCTCCGACAACAGCTTGCCGCGGATGATCTCGTTGTTCTTGACGGTCTCGATGAACTTGTCATAGGCCGCGCCCTCGGGCAGTTCGGGCGGGAACAGCGCCGCCGGCAGCTTGCCCGGTGCGGGCGCCTGCCGCGCGGAGAACAGCGAGACCAGGCCGCGCGTGCCTTCGACCAGCTGCATGTCGGTGACGAAGTCGCGCAGCTTCTCGAGGTTGTTGCGCGCCAGCAGGTTCTTGCCTTCGACCACGACGAGAACGTCGAATTCCTCGGCCGGGAACTTCTTGGTCACCTCTTCGTACTGCTTGAATTCGCGGGTGTCGGAGCGGAACAGCTGCGACAGCGAATCGTCGATCTTGATCCGGTGGATGCCGAATACCGCACCGACGATCAGCGCCAGCAGGACGATGCAGGAGAGGATCGGCGCCCGGACGGCGATCAGTCCGATGCGCTCCAGCCCGAAGGCGATCGAGGACGTCGGTCCCTGCTCGACCTTGTCGACATGAACCTCATTCTCGCGGTGCTTTTCGAGCATGCCTTGTCCAGTTCCTAAATCGGCTCGGTCTATGAGCTTGTTGCGCCCCGCGAACGGCTTGAAAATGCCATACCAATGGGAGGCTTGCCCGTTGAAAATGCGCGGAAAATCGCCGCGGGGGGTTTAGCAGGTCAAGAGGCCATCTCGCAAGCAGGCGAAGTGTGGCCAAATCGATCAAGATGTGGGGATTTTGCCGGAATGCCCGTCATTCGGGCAGGGTCGTGCCGATTCGACGCGGTGCGCGGTCCGCGCTCTCATCCTTGAGCGCCACGCCGGTGACCTCCCGGGCCAGCCCCTCGCGGATCAGCCAGGCGATCTTGAAGGCGGCCTCGTCATAGCTCAACCCGGCCTTGTGGATGTTCGAGACGCAATTGCGCTCGGCGTCGGTGCGGCCGGGCTTCGGCGCGAAGGTCAGATAGGCGCCGAGGCTGTCGGGCGCCGACAGGCCGGGCCGCTCGCCGATCAGCGTCACCACCATGCGCGCGCCGAGAATCGCGCCGATCTCGTCGCCGAGCGCGACGCGCGCGCCTGAAGCGACAACGACGCGTCCGATCGCGACATCGTCCCCCTGCGCGAGCTGGGGCAGCAGGTGAGACACCAGCGCCACCGCATGGGCGTGGACCGCCGCCGCCGACAGGCCGTCGCCGATCACGACCGCGAGCTGGCACGGCTCCGAGGCCCCTCGTCCGAGAAGCTCCGCCGATTCGGCAGCGAGCTGTCGTCCCAGATCCGGCCGCCGCAAATAATCGCTGCGGTCGACCGCCCGGCTCCGCGCCTCGGTGACGACGAGACCGAGCGCGCCGAGATCGGCGGCCAGTTGCGGCGCGTCGAAGACGGCATGCACGGCATCGCGGGCGCGGGCATGGTCCAGCGTGAAATCGAGCAAGGCCCTCGTCGGCACGCTCGCGCCGCTGCGGCCGAGCGCGACCCGCGCGGGCGTGAGCGAGCGCAGATCGAGGGTCGGGCGGCGCGGAACGGCCGGATCAGACATGCGGCGTCATTCGGCGGGAACGGAGGCCTCGCGCAGCCGCAGCGAATAGTTCGAGGCGTTCTGCTTGCCGCTGGAGGCCGCGCGCGCAAAGGTGATGAGATGGTGCGCGATCAGGGTGCAGCCGATCAGCCCTTCGAGATCGCCGCGCTTGATGCGCCCGAACGCGAACTTCCAGAACACGCGCCTGTAGTCGCCGAGCACGCCGACCTTCCAGAAGATGTTGCGCAGCATGACGAGGCCGCGCCTGATGTTGGGCCAGGTCTTCATCTCGTCCGGCGTCGGCATCTTGAGGCGATGCACGTAGACATGGTCGCATTGATACTGGAAGCGCGCGTAGACCTTCTCGGGCTCGTAGGCGACGCCCATGGCGTGCTTCCAGGATGCGACGACGTCGTCATAGGGAAGCAGGAAGTCGACGTTGGAATCGCGGCCGTCGTCCTCGATCAGGCGCCCCTCGCGCTCCAGACGGTCCCACAGCGGCGTCTTCGGCAGCGCCTGAAGCAGGTTGATAGTGAGCAGCGGAATCCGGGATTCCTCAACAAAGGAAAGCAGCGCTTCGGAGGTGTTCGGCTTGTCGGTGTCGAGCCCCATGATGATGCCGGACACGACCTCCATGCCGTAGGAGTTGATGGTGCGCACGCCCTCGAGGATCGGGACCATCATGTTATGGTCCTTGTGCATCGCCTTCAGCGCGTCGGGATCGGGCGTCTCGATGCCGCAGAAGATGGTGATGAAATAGGCCTCGCGCATCTTCTCGAGAATCTCGGGCCGCTTGGCGATATTGAGCGTCGCCTCGCAGGCGAGCCGCACCACGTAGCCGGTCTTCTTCTGCCATTCGATCAGATGCGGCAGCAGATCCATCGCCGCCTTGCGATTGCCGATGAAATTGTCGTCGACGAAATAGACCGTGTCGGTCATGCCGCATTCGCGCAGCCGGTCGAGCTCGGCGATGATCTGCTCCGGCGTCTTGATGCGAGGGTTGCGCCCGTAGAGGCCGGGGATGTCGCAGAACTCGCACTGATAGGGACAGCCGCTGGAATACTGGATGCTGCCGAGGAAGTATTTCTTCACGTCGGCGAGTTCATAGGCCGGGATCGGAAACTCCGTCATCGGCACGCGGTCCTTGGTGGTCAGCACCACCTGCGCCTCGGGGCGCGCCGTGTCGCGCGCCAAAATCTCGATCAGTTGATTGGTGGCGTCGCCGAGTTCGCCGACATGGAGATAGTCGAACGACGGATAATAGTCCGGGCAGGCGCTGACCGAGGGACCGCCGAGCGCGACCGGCAGATCGAATTCATGGGCGCGGCGGCAGATGTCGTTCATCTGCTGGCGCTGGATGTGCATGCCGCTGACGAAGACCGCCTCCGCCCACGCGAATTCCTCCTTCGTGGTGCGGCGGAGGTTCTCGTCGACGAACTTGACCTGCCACTGCTCGGGCAAATAGGCCGCGAGCAGCAAAAGCCCCTGCGGCGGCATGAAGGCGCAGACGCCGTCAGTCAGCGGATAGGAATGCTCGAACGTCCCGAACGACGAGGTGTATCGCGGAAACACGCAGAGAATCCGCCGGGCCGTACCGTTACTTTCAGCTCGCATCAAAACTCCCCCAGCCACGTCGACAGGTGCGGAAATTGCCAGCCAGACACATAACGTAACGCTGTCGCCGGAATTTCTCAATATTGTGGCATGAGCATAATTCCGCAGGGCACCATTGGTTTCGTCAGGAGCCCCCTCCCGTCACGCGATCAGCCGCGAGGCAAAATCGGGCAGCAGGCTTGCGTCGCCGGCAATACGGAAATCGGCGCCCGCGATGCCCGCCTGCACCAGCCAGTCGTCGAATTCCGGCGCGCGGCGCAGGCCGAAGACGTCGCGGACATAGAGCGCGTCGTGAAAAGACGTCGACTGGTAGTTCAGCATGACGTCGTCGGCGCCGGGGACCCCCATGATGAAGGTGACGCCGGCAGCGGCGAGCAGGGTCAGGAGATTGTCCATGTCGTCCTGGTCCGCCTCGGCGTGGTTGGTGTAGCAGATGTCGATCCCGAGCGGCAGGCCGAGCAGCTTGCCGCAAAAATGATCCTCCAGCCCGGCGCGGATGATTTCCTTGCCGTCGTAGAGATATTCGGGGCCGATGAAGCCGACCACGCTGTTGACCAGCAAGGGCGCAAAGGCACGGGCGACCGCATAGGCGCGCGCCTCGCAGGTCTGCTGGTCGACGCCGTGATGGGCGCCCGCCGACAGCGCCGAACCCTGCCCGGTCTCGAAATACATCACGTTCTCGCCAACCGTGCCGCGCTGCTGCGACAGCCCCGCCTCCTGCCCTTCCTTCAGCAGCGAAAGGTCGATGCCAAAACTGCGGTTGGCGGCCTCGGTGCCGGCGACCGACTGGAAGACGAGATCGACCGGCACGCCCTGCCCGATCAGCGACAGCGTCGTCGTGACATGGGTCAGCACGCAGGCTTGCGTCGGGATCTGCAGCCGCCCGATGATCTCGTCGAGCAGCCGCAACAATTGCGCGATGACCGCCGGATCGTCGCTCGCCGGGTTGATGCCGATGCAGGCATCGCCGGCGCCAAGCAGGATGCCGTCGAGGATCGAGGCGGTGATGCCCCTGGCATCGTCGAACGGATGGTTGGGCTGGAGCCGCGTGCTCATCCGCCCCTTCAGGCCGATGGTGTTGCGGAAGGCGGTGGTGACCTCGCATTTCCGCGCCGCCAGGATCAGATCCTGGTTGCGCATCAGCTTCGAGACCGCGGCCGCCATCTCGGGGGTGATGCCGGGTGCCAGCTTGCGCAGGATCTCTGGCGTCGCGGCCTCCGACAGCAGCCAGTCGCGGAAGCCGCCGACGGTCAGCGAAGCCACCGGCGCGAACGCCCTGGCATCGTGGCTGTCGATGACGAGGCGGGTGACCTCGTCGGCTTCATAGGGGATGACCGCTTCCTGCAGGAACTGCCCGAGCGGGACGTCGGCCAGCGCCATCCGCGCCGCGATCATCTGCTCGGCGCTGGCAGCGGCAATGCCGGCCAGCCGGTCGCCGGAGCGCGGCGGCGTCGCCTTGGCGAGCAGGTCGCGCAAATCGGGGAATGTGTAGGTCGTGGCGTCGATGGTGTGGCGGTAGACCAAGGGCCTCTCCGGGGTTCGTCGGCCAATGACCGACTCCAGCGCGATCTCAAGACTATACCTTCAGATCAAGACGCTGAAATATCTTACCTTTCCTTCGACTAAGGACGAAGGGGCGAGGCTGCGGCGTTAACGCCGCATCCATCTTCGTTCTGCATAGTTTTGCATCAATTTTGCACGACCGTTCTCACCGGCCGCTTCAGGCCATCCGGGCCCCTGAATCCATGACAACCGACCGATCCGGGAATGCCGCCGTCACGGCAGGCCGTTTCACGCTTGCGACCAGGCTCTACGCGATCTTCGCGCTGTTCGCGCTGCTCACGGCGGCGATCGCGCTGCTGTCCGACTACAACAGCCGCCGCAGCGCCGAACTGACCAGCGCGATCGAGACGGCGAACGCCGCCGCGCTCAACGTCGAGCGGGTCAACTCGCTGGTCTACGCGGTCGTGATGGAATCGCGCGGCGTCTACATGTCGACCGAACCCGCCGTCGTGAAGAAATACGGCGAAGGCCTGCTCAAGTTCAACGCGCAGATCCTCGACGTCGTGAAGCGTTGGGAGACCATCGTCAGGGCAGACGATGCCGAGCAGTTCGCCACCTTCAAGAAGCGCATCGAGCAATTCGTCGAGTTCCGCAAGGAGCTGGTGCGCCGCGGCGTCGAGATCAATGCGGCCGCGGGCCGCGAATGGGGCGACAACGACGCCAACCGCGCCGTGCGCTCGGCGCTGAACAAGGATCTCGAGGCGCTGTCCAAGGTCTATGCCGAACGCGCCAGGCAGATCGCGCGCGAGACCGAGACCAACCGCACCCTCTCCTTCGTGCTGACCTGCCTCGGCGGCGTGGCGCTGGCCCTCGTCGTGATCGGCATCGTCATCATCGCCCGCTCGATCGCCCGCCCCCTCTCCGCCATCACCGCGACGATCAAGCAGGTCGCGGACGGCGCCGAGAATGTCGTGGTGCCGCACTCTGGCCGTGCCGACGAGATCGGCGCGCTGGCACGCGCCATCCAGATCTTCCAGGACGCGATGGGCCGCAACCGCAACCTCGCCTCGCAGGTCTCGCAGGACTCCGCCGCGCGCGAACAGCGCGCCCGCCATATCGAACAATCCGTCGAGGCGTTTCGCGAGGCGATCGGCGCGATCATGCGCGGCCTCAGCGACAACGCCTCCGTCATGCGCGAGACCGCGCAGACCATCACCCGCGTCACTGCCGACGCAAGCAGCCGCGCCGGCACGGCCGCCAACGCCACCGAGCAGGCCTCGCACAACGTCACGGCAGTGGCAGGCGCAGCCGAGGAACTGTCCGCATCGGTGGTGGAGATCGGCCGACAGGTGCGGCAATCCGCGGGCGCGGTCGAGCAGACCGGCCAGCGCACCGAGAAATCGATCGCCGAGATCGAAAGCCTCGCGGCCGCCACGCAGCGCATCGACGGCGTGCTCAATCTGATCCAGGCGATCGCCGAGCAGACCAATCTGCTCGCGCTCAACGCCACCATCGAGGCCGCGCGCGCCGGCGATGCCGGCCGCGGCTTTGCCGTCGTCGCGCACGAAGTGAAGGCGCTGGCGGGCCAGACCGCGAAGGCGACCGCCGAGATCGGCGAGAACGTCTCGATGATCCAGGCGTCCACCCGCAACGCGGTCGATGCCGTGCGCGAGATCGGCGGCGCGGTGCGCGAGATCAACGATGTCACCTCGGCGATCGCCGGCGCCATCGGCCAGCAGGACGCCGCCACGCGCGAGATCTCGTCCAACGCGCAAAGCGCCGCGCAGGGCAACGAGACCCTGGTCGCCAACATCACCTCGCTGCGCGATGCCATCGGCGAGACCGATACGGCGGCATCCTCGGTGCTGACGGCGGCGAGCAGCCTGACGGAGACGGCGGACACGCTGTCGCGCGAGGTCGAAAAGTTCTTCCAGAACCTGCGGTCCGGGGGCGGCGGAGAGCCGCATCGCCAAGACCGGATGATCAAGGCTGGATGATTGCCGCATCGCCGCCGCGGAGCCGGCGGGGGACCTGCCAAAACAAAAACTGAAAAAACAACCCCATGCACAGTAGCCGGGGCCAACGATATCAACGGCTTAAATGCGCGGCACAAGGACTGCTGATTTTACGAAATCGCTTTGACTCGTCGGGCAAAACACTGGCATGATGTCATCATGGCCGCGGTCGCCGTCTTGAGGCCTGTCGACGAAAACGCCTTCGCTCGACCGACCGGCCACGAAGCCGATCAGCCGGCGAAACCACCTCCTGTCAGGCCCGCCTGACGGAGTTCCTAAACGCCCGCTTCCACTAGCTTGTGCGCATCATCGCGTAGAACGCGCCGATCGCGGTTCGAGGCACGGTTCGCGCACCACTCTCTCACCGCAGCGTTTGCCGCGCTCCGGAAATTGGAACCCCCTATGGTGTTACCCATACGCATTTTGCAATTGTGCCGCGTAGCGCTTGAACCTAAGTCCTCAATGATGGCGCGAGACAAAACTTCGCCTCGCGGTCGCGTGTGTTCGGAGTTTTGTTTTTGAGATTGAGAGCTTCCGCAGCTGAATTGGATTTCAGAGCGCGAAGCGTAGGCGGATTCAAACAAAGTTCGAGTTTGCCGTCCTATGCCGCTCGAAATGCGATGCGGCGGATGGTTCGCGGTGGGCTACGGTGACGCTTCCCAGCGGAATTGGTAACCGACTGCTCGCAGCACTACCGGTGGCGGATCTCGGTCTGCTGGCACCCGAGTTGGAGATGGTCGCGCTCGATCGGGACGCGGTCGTCTCGCGGGCGGGTGACCAGACCGAGCACGTCCTCTTCCCTCATAGTGGCGCCATTTCGGTGATGATCGACATGGCGAACGGGGAGACGGTCGCCAGCGCCGTGATAGGGCGCGAGGGAGCAGTAGGCACTCTTTCCGTGCTGGGGCCGTCCCCTGCGGCCGTTACCGCCATCGTTCGTGCCGCCGGCACCGCCTCGCGGATCCCTGCATCGCGATTCCACGCCGCTTTTAGCCGGAGCCCCGCGATCCGCCACGCTATCCAGCTTCACTTCAAGGCGATGCTGATACAGCTACAAATCGGCGGAGCCTGCAATGCTCTGCATCCGGTCCAAGCCCGCATGGCACGCTGGCTGCTCCATCTTCGCGACCGCGTCGACCACGACGTCCTCCCGCTCACCCAGGAGACGCTTTCGCAAATACTGGGTGTGCGACGACCGACGGTGACGCTCCTGATGCGCAATCTGCGCGCTTCCGGAGCGATCAGATCTGAACGGCGAGGCGAAATCGAGATCGACCCATCGCGGCTCGCAGCGGTGGCGTGCGAATGCCGCGACACCATGCGTCTCGAAGTCGAGGGGATCTTTATGAATACAGCTCAATCTCGCGTTTTGGTTCTGCCGACGCGTTAAATGAAGCGGGCGATGCGACCCATTTCGGCGTGGCGCGGTTCGACGTATGCTCGGCGGTCTACGGAACGGCCTTTCGATCGGCGAAACGACGAGGACTAGGCTCCGTGTGGGCGTTCACATCACGCTCCGCACAGGTCCGCTTCGGGCCCAACTGCGGACGAATTACTGGGCTCCGGCGCGGAGACGGGTTGGCCAGCCGACACGGACCAACGTTTCATCCGGATCAGACATGGCAAATTCGTACATCCCCCACGGCTTGTCTTCGGGTGATTGCTGAAATTCGCGCGCCGCAGCGTCGACACTCTCAAGGTAAAGATAAAGCCCGAAAGGGTTTCTGCCGGGTGTCAGCCATCCCTCGACCGCGTCCGTCAAATGCAGATATCCGCCTTTTGAGTTCGACAGCATGCGATAGGTGTCGGGTTCTCCCGGAGCAGGCCTTTGGCCGTCCGGGCGCGCGAAGCCCAATCGATTGTAGAAGCGCTCCGACGCATCAAGGTCATTGCACGGCAGGATCGCGATCAAAGATCCGGAAGGGCTCATTCATGCACTCCGATTTAATGCAACAATTCTCGTCCAATCTTTTCAAGGTCCGAAATTTGTCACCTTCAAGGTTGGATGTTGGCGACCCGCATCTTCGCTGATGGGCCACAAGCGGACGCATGCGCAAGACCCTATGCTCTGGCGGTTCGCAGAAGGGTGCCGCCGCGCCAACGCTCACCGAGCCAAGTGACTAGCAGGAGCAGGGCAGCATTGAGGATCTGCAGCCACACAACCAACGTATCGCTGATCACCCCTCTGACGGAAAGCATGAGCGGCCCCGCCAGTGTGGCGTGCAAAACGACGCCCCAGACGATGAGGAAGGCCATGGCCCTGTAGCTCAGGCCGTGGCGACCGAAGCATGTGTAAGCGACCCATGCCGATAGGGGCAAGAATAGCACGACCGCCGTCAACAAACCGGGGTTGTAAGGCTGGCCGGTCAGAAGAACAGCGAGAACGTGAACGAGTCCGTTCGTGAAAATGATGCTGTACAACGCAAGGCCGACGAGCGGGTGACGGCGACTAAGCAGGGCCGCTATCGGTCCGACCACCCAGAACAGCGGGATATTGACCGCGAGAAAGAACGACGGAAGAACCGGGCAGTCGGAGAGCGTAGGAAACCCCAAGTTACCACATAGCGCGGCAGGAAATGCGTGCGACTGACCTAGGAGGTCGATGCCGTACTCTTCCACATTGTGCACGAGATAGACAGCCACGGCCATCCACGAAAGCCACACGAGGTCCCGCCAGCGGGACGAGGTCGGGTCGCCGCGAAGCAACTCAGAACCGAACAACAAGGCCAGGATGACCAGTGCCCCTGCAAGCCCGATCCAGGGAAACGCAAGGTCAAACCAAGTAAATCTCATCAAGACACTCCTGTTAGATGTCGGTTCGAACATGCACCGTCGCGGCAGGTCCCGTCCATGTCCGCCGCGGTCAGCCCATCAGTCGGGCGACGTCCGGCCTGCCCCAGACAGCAGACATGGCAATGGCTCTCGTGATGTTCTGCTCAGGGCCACGAGCAGACTCAAGCGCCGCAGCGAACGGAGGCGGTCTATGAAAGTCGAAAGCGGCCCCGAGGTTGCAGCGTCGTAGAGGCAGGATAGCTTCACAATCCATGTTGCGGTGCTTCTAACCCTTATTCATTCTGGCAGACGAGGCGACCCGGCATTAACATCAGGGCCGTGCAGTCGAGCTGGATGTCGCCAATGAATGAAGCGAGCGCGACATTTGCATGGGAGAACGTGTCTGAGGACTTCGCTCTGTTCAGAACGCTCAGTTCGGAACAGCGGACGACGGCTCTGAACGCGATGGTTCGCCTCGATCTGGTGCGGGGAGAAAGGCTCGTTGCCCAAGGGGGCCCCTCGGACTCATTGTTTTTGGTGCTGCACGGTGCGCTAGCTGTGTGCCGAAATAGCGAGCTCGAACCTGTCGCCGAGCTCCGTGCCGGCGAATTGGTCGGCGAAATCGGCTTCTTTGCAAATGTCCCGCGCACTGCCAATGTCATTGCCATCCGCGACACCAGCGTGCTCGTGCTGACACGTGCAGCCTACCAGAAGCTTGCCAGGGACGCCCCCGCCATCGTTGAGGCAGTACTTGCGGCGCTCGCGCTCCGTTTTGGCAAGGAGACGGCGCGCCTCGCGCCGCTTCGCTCGTCGCCAAGGGCCAGGACGGTGGCCCTCATCGAAGGTGGACGCGAGCTGTTGCCTGGCGCCTTTGATCGTCGAATGCGCGATGCGCTCGCTGCCACCGATGCGGAGATCGTCGATGTCGCCCGCGTCACTTCCAAGTTTCCCGGGCGAGCCCCGGATGCGCCCGATGTCGCTGAATGGCTCAACAGACTAGAACACGCCGCGCCGCTGGTCGTTTACCTCGGAGATCACGATGCCAATGCCTGGACACGCAAGGCTATCCGCCAGGCCGACATGGTTGTGTTCGGGTGCCGCGGCGATGCGCCGGCGGGACCCTTGACGGATGTCGAGGCTTTTGCCTGTGAGGTTCACCCAAGGTCGGCGCGACGCCTCGTTCGCGTACATGATCGACGGAGCAGTCACGTCAGTGGAACCGCGGCCTGGCTTGCTCGGCTGCCCTCCTTCATGCATCACCATGTCGCGCTGGGGGATCAAGTTGATTTCGACAGTCTAGCCCGATTCCTGTCGGGTCGCGCGATTGGATACGTCGCCGGCGGCGGCGGAAGCTTTGGATCGGCGCATGTGGGGGTCTACAAGGCCTTCTGCGAGCTTGGCGTGACATTCGATATCTTTGTCGGCACCAGTGTCGGCTCTGCCATGGCGGCCGGATTCGCAAAGAACCTCGAAGCAGAGGATCTTGAGCGCGGCACGCACGATATTTTCGTCAAGAATCGCAGCTTCCGGCGGCCAACCTGGCCGCGTTACGCCTTGCTGGATCATAAGGCGTTCGATCGGGCGCTCGCCCGTCAATTCGGCCACGACTGCCGGATCGAGGATTGCTGGCGACCTTTCGCGGCAGTCGCAACCAATCTTTCAACCCATAATCTGGAATTGATCCGCTCGGGATCGCTGTGGCAGGCGGTGCGTGCCTCAAGCGCAATTCCTGGATTATTGCCGCCGTTCTACACGCCAGAAGGTGCGATGCTTGTCGATGGATGCCTGATCGATAATGTGCCGCTGGCACCGATGCATCAACTAAAGAGTGGCCCCAATCTGGTCGTGCATTTCGGCGAGCCGGCGGTTGAGCTGTTTGATGTCGCGTATGATGCGTTGCCCGGACGGCTCGAGCTGGTCGCGGCAATGCTGATGCCGTTTCGCAAGAAGCTGCTTCCCGCCGCACCGAGTGCCGTCAACGTGCTGTGGCGAAGCCTCGTGGCGCATCAGCGCTACGATACGTTGCCGGCGGGACCACTCGATCTGGTAATACGCCCGCCCTTTCCGCCAGGGATCGATGTGACGGACTTCGACCGCCATACGGAGATTTTTCAGGCGTCTTACCTTTGGGCCCGACAAGCTGTCGTGGCGCTGGAAGCAGAGGGTAACCCGGCAATGGCCGCCATCCTCGCTGCCGGAAAGCCAGCAACAATGCGAGGTGCCGTCGTCGAGCTCGCCAGTAATGCTCTATCCAGCTGAGCTGCGGGTGCGTCTCGCCGTCCGCAGCGGTCGTGGTTAAGCGGTTCGAAGCGTCTGGGAAGGCTGCTTCCCACCCTAAACTCCCCTGCGATCCTGGCTACCAATCACGCAGCGCCATGCCGCCAGGCGCTCTGCAGGATGCTGGTTCATCCACTCGGCGAGCTGTGGCGCGCCCATCAGGCAGGACTGCATCGAGATGTCGGCGAAGTCCGAGGTGGTGACGATCTGTTCGCGGCAATCTGTCGGAGAAGAGAGACTGCAGAGCACGGCGATGACCTTGATCACGACAGGGGCCCCCCGTCGCTGCGATGGGCTTTGGTGCCGCTGACCGTATGACTTATCGATGCCTTGTCATGCTGCTCCCTGACCGGATCAGCAGCCGGGAAGATGCTGTCATATATCGCGAGGGCTTCCCGAACCAAGCGGGCATGCTCGCGCTCGGACTTTGAGACAAATCGAATAACCTCGCCCATATTGAATGCTCCTGCTGCTATCAAGAGGGACCATTCCCTTAGGCGAAGAATAGGCGCGGCCTTGCTATTCAATCTGTGATGCGTCTCACCATCCGCAGCGTGCGGGCGGTTTCTCAATCTGTGACAGAAATCACGTGCGCCCCAGCAGTGCGCAGCTGGACCCAGTCCCTATCGCCCGTTTCCCTGCTCCATAAAGTGGCCCCACTCCTCCCTAATGACCGAGCGATATATGCCGGGAGGTAGCGCTTCCTCTAGGACTTCCCCATTCGAAAACGCGTTTGGGTCTAAGAAAACTCCGAACAAGGGCACACACGCCTTCATCGCGTAGTTCGCGGCGGCGCCGGGTGTCCGAACCCCTGCGGCTTTCGCATCGGGAATGTGCGACCGAATACATGCTCGGAAGCGAGAAACCGATGGCTGTTCTCCCGGATGCATCTGAGCAGACACCTGAGGCGACCATGTCAGAGCCAAGATCAAAACTGCTACCCTCAACGAACGCCTCCAAAATTGGAAGGAGCATCATCGCAGACCAGTTGATCCAGCTTCGCTTCGACGATCTGAACGCGCTTCAGGTCCATGCTGGTTATCACCTCGAAGACGTTGGCAGTGCAATCAAAGTGAAGCTCGACCAACGCGTCTCCATCGATGATGTAAGCAGCTGCGTAATGTGCAGGCATTTTGCTTAAATCAATCGCGAATTTGATGCCATCGTCGGCGCTCATCACCTGCCAATTGTTTGCGCCGCATCCTTTAGTGGTATCGTGCTTTCGCTGCAACACTCGACGACAAACAGAATGCGCGAGCCGCTACCGGGCAAAGCACCAATTGTTGGAACCCCTTTGCGAACGTATCGTCACAAATAGGATTTCGCAGAGTTCGGCTGGGGGCCGGTGATGCGGAGACGCGGGTTTGCTACATCAATGCCAAGCTCGTGTTGCCGCGCGACTCCGGGGCGGCGCCCGCACTGACTCGTCAGGCCGCTGGGTCCGCGGCGTCGTGGCAGCCGTCACAGTGGCGCTGGGAATGTTCGCGTTTGCAGGTCCGGCATTTTCTCAGGCCGCAATTCCCGTCATCACGAAAGCGTTCGGGACCTCGTCGATTCCCTTGAACGGGACGACGACCATGACTTTTACCGTCACAAACACTGATCCAGCGGATTTCGCCCAGAACGTAACATTCACCGACACCATGCCGGCCGGCCTCGTCATTGCGACACCGAACGGCCTGTCGCAGTCCTGCACCAACGCAGGGCCCACAACGGTAACCGCGACGGCCGGCAGCGGTAACATTATTTTCTTGAATCCTCTCCTGAGCGTAGGCGGATCCTGCACCCTTACGGTCAACGTGACCGGAACGACCAACGGCTTGAAGACCAACTCGGTTGTCGTGAGTTCCTTTGGCGGCGCCGGCAACATGGCGACCGCAAACATCTTCGTCGGTTCGCTCACGGCGCCGACGGTGACGCAGGCGTTCGGTGCGTCCACTCTGGCGATTGGCGGGACGACGTCCCTCACCGTCAACATCACCAATCCCAACTCGATTGCGCTGAGCGGTCTCGCCTTCACCGACGGTCTCCCGGCCGGTCTCGTGGTAGCAACGCCGAACGCATTGACCAACACCTGCAACGGTGCCGCGAGCGCTGCGGCCGGCGGCAGCAGCCTGTCGCTGTCCGGCGGGACGCTGGCTGCGAACGGGAGCTGCTCGATCACCATCAACGTCACCGCGACAACCGCCGGCACCAAGACCAACACCATCGCGAACGTGACTTCGAATGAGGCTCCGCCCGGCACAGCCGCCAGCGCCAGCCTTTCGGTCAACACGCCCGGAACCAGCACGACGCTGACCTCTTCCCTCAATCCGAGCAGTTTCGGTCAAGCGGTGACCTTCACCGCAACGGTCACCGGCGGCGGCACACCGACCGGCACCGTCACGTTCCTCGATGCCGGTAGCGCGATCGGCACCGGAGCCCTGACAGGTGGGGTCGCGACCTTCACGACCACCACGCTCTCGGTCGGATCGCATTCGATCACGGCGAGCTTCCCCGGAGGCGGCGGCTTCACGGGCAGCGTTTCGGCGGCGCTCACCCAGGTGGTCGGCATCCCCACGGACAGCACGCGGCTGCGCGCGCTGCAACTCGCCGTCACCAGGCTCGAGGCGCATGCCTCGTCAGCGGCGTTCCAGAGCGCCGTCGATGGTGCGATTTCGGATGGCTTTTCCGACAGCGGCGGTTCCCTGCTCTCATCGACCGGCAGTGGCATGCGCATCAACTTCGGGGCGGAGCCGCAAGCCGAACTGCGCGGCCCTGCGAACAACACGGATGCGACCGCGGTCGCGCGCGCGAGCGGGCTTTTGACCGGTCCGAGCTATCCCGGGCAGCCCTCTGCCAACACCGTGACTGGCAATTATCGCGTCAACGACGCTTTCGGGGCGCTTGCCTATGCCGACAACCCGATGGTCACCAAGGCATCAACTCTGCCAGTGCGTGCGCCCCGGGAATGGCAGCTCTGGGCCGACGTCCGCGGCACCGGCTGGAATACGGACATCGCTGCGGGAGACATCGTGGGCGGCCAAGTGAACGCGCTGCTCGGCCTGACGCGACGATTGACGCCGGACTTCCTGATCGGCGTTACCGGCGGCTACGAGGCGTTCAGCTACTCGTCGACGTTGCTGAATGGCCGGCTGAAGGGTGACGGCTGGACCGTGGGTGGGTACCTCGGCTGGAGGATCTGGCCCGGTATCCGATTCGACGCGGCACTGGCACGCTCGGGCGTGAGCTATGACGGCGTCTCCGGGACCGCTTCGGCAACCTTCCCCGGCAGCCGATGGATCGGCTCAGCGGGACTGACCGGGACATACAGGATGGCGTCCCTGGAGATCGAGCCCTCGGTCAAGGTCTATGCCCTGTGGGAGCATGACGATCAGTATCTCGACAGCCTCGGCACATTGCAGACCGCTTACGACTTCTCGAGTGGTCGGGCGAGCGGGGGTGCCAAGTTCACTTCTCCGTTGAGTATCGGCACGGCCGTCGCGGTCGCACCCTATGTCGGAGCGTATGCAGACTATTATTTCGATAACGGCGGCACGGTGCCGCTGCTCCCGACGCAATTCGTGCAGGGCTGGTCGGCGCGCATGATCGGAGGTCTCAACTTCGACGGGGCAAACGGCGTTCGGGGCAGCGTTGGGGGCGAGCTTGGCGGGATCGGCAACAACTTCCTCACATGGTCCGCGCGTGGGCGCGTCAGCTTTCCGCTCTCGTTCTGATCACACTCCCAATTCGACCCTCACCTTGCGTCGCCGACGAAGCTGGTGTCCGCCTCGGGTCACAAGCTGAAGGTCGGCAGGCTGAGCGCCAAGGTCAGCGATGGGCCACAGGGACATTGAGCCGTTTCCTACAATCTTAGCTGCTGCTATAATTCCCGCCGGCCAGGAAGTCCCCGGCAAGCGTGGGGTCGTCAATGCAGCCAGACACCCGGTACGCCAAGAGCGGCGACGTTCATATCGCTTATCAAGTGTTCGGCGAGGGTCCAATCAATGTTGTCTTCGCTCCGCCGGCCTTTACGAATGTCGAGCACTGGTGGGACCAACCGGAGGTGAGTCGTTGGCTAATGCACCTGGCGCGCTACGCCCGGGTGGTGATGTTCGACAAGCGCGGCACGGGCCTGTCGGATCGGGTCTCTGACTTGCCGGGCCTTGACCAGCGCATGGATGACCTGCGTGCGGTCATGGATGCTGCCGGCATGGAACAGGCAGCGCTTCTCGGCATTTCAGAAGGTGGCACGATGTCGGCGCTGTTCGCGGCGACGTATCCCAGTCGTTGCTGCGCGCTGGTGCTCTGCAACGCCTATCCGGCCTCGAAATTTACTCTGAGGACGCTGGAGCAAGTTCTCGATTATATCGAACGTGACTGGGGCAGCGGCGACAGCGTGGCAAGGTTTGCACCCTCCCGCGTGAACGACTCGGCGTTCAAACGCTGGTGGGGCAAGAACGAGCGCGTGTCCAATAGCCCAGCTGGAGCCGCAGCGTACGCGCGCATGAACCGTTTGAATGATATCAGCGGCATTGTCTCAACGATTCGGGTCCCGACCCTCGTCATCCACCGGACGGGCGACAGGAACGTCAGCATCGAGGGCGGCCGGTTTCTCGCAAAGCATATTCCAGGCTCTCGTTATCTCGAGCTCCCGGGGATCGACCACCTCCCCTTCGTCGGCGACAATGCCGATGATATCGCCGACGCTATCGAGGAATTTCTGACCGGCTCGCGTGCGCCCGTCGCGGTCGACCGCGTACTTGCCACGGTGCTCTTCACCGACATCGTCAGCTCGACCGAGAAGGCCGCCGCGCTCGGTGACCATCGCTGGCGCGACCTCCTTGACATTCATCATACGGCGATACGGCGCACCCTCTCACGCTTCCGTGGCCATGAAATCAAGAGCACCGGCGACGGCGTTCTTGCTACTTTCGACGGTCCTGCGCGTGGCGTGCGCTGCGCCTGTGCCATTGCAGACGAAATCAGGTCGCTGGGCATTGAAGTCCGCGCCGGGCTTCATACCGGCGAGTGCGAATTGATCGGCGATGATATCGGTGGCATTGCCGTTCACATCGGAGCGCGTGTTGCCGCGCTCGCCGGCGCGAACGAGGTGTTAGTGTCGAGCACGGTCAAGGACCTGGTGGCGGGATCCGGCTTGCGTTTTGGTGACCGCGGCAACCATGCGCTTAAAGGTGTCCCCGGAGATTGGCGCATCTTTGCAGTCGAACGGTGAATGCGCCGCTTTAACCAATTCGAGTTGACGCTCTTCCGATCGCTTCGCTCGCATTTCGAGGTCAAGCAAAGCCAAATGCCATTGCTACGGTTTACTGTGCCTTGTTCCTGGTCTCCTGGACCTTTTGCTGGAGCTGCCTTTCTTCCGCAGCCTTCAGGGGGACAAGCTTGACCGTCAACTTGTCGATCTTGCCGGTGAAGCGGAATGGCGGCTGGTAATCGTTGTCGTCGACGCCCGTGCGAGTATCTACGCCAACATCAAAGGTCTCGTAGATCGTCTCGACAAACGGAATGGTGTGCGGGATCGTCCGCCTGACGACTTCCTTTCCGTCCACCGAGAGGACGCCCGTGCCACCCTTGCCGAAGCCGCGGCCATCGTATTTGAAATCAAACACGATGGTGTGCTTGCCGACAGCGAGCGCCTCCGGACCTTCCCAACGGAATCGTTGCACGTCGAAGAAGTTATAGACAAAGACCGGCTTGCCTTTGAGCAAGTAGAGTCCGTGGCCGCCGCCACGACCGCCGAGCGTGTTGATCATGCCTTCGGCACCCGACGGAATATTGACCTCGGCCCTGATCGAATAGGACTTGCCAGCGATGTCGGGGGCGCTGCTGTAGGGAAGACCGGACGATTCACCCGAATAGGTAAACTCGGTCCGGCCCGCGGTCGAGCTTGGCCGTGGCGTGGCTGCGCGCGCCGTGAAGCTGTTGTCCAGCGGGAACACGTTGTATTTCGTCGCCTCGACCATGAAGAGCTCTTTCATGTCGCGCAGCTTGTCCGGCATCTTGGCGGCAAGGTCGTTGCTCTCCGAATAGTCCTCGGCGAGATTGTAGAGTTCCCAAGTGTAGCCGTTGACGACATCCGGAAACTTGCCGAAGCCGAGGTCCCAGGGCGGCGAAGGCGGCGTGGTCGCCGCGAGCCAGCCGTCGTGATAGATCGCACGGTTGCCGACCATCTCGAAATATTGCGTCCGTCGGGCCGACGGGGCGTTCGCGTTGGCCTTGTCGAAGGTGTACGCCATGCTGACGCCTTCGATCGGCTTCTGAGCAACGCCGTTGACCATCACCGGCGCTTGAATGCCGGTGGCTTCGAGGATCGTCGGCACCACATCAATCATGTGATGAAATTGCGTGCGGATACCGCCCACGTCGTTGATTTGGCCGGGCCACGAAATGGCCATGCCTTGCCGGGTGCCGCCGAAATGCGACGCGACCTGCTTGGTCCATTTGAAGGGTGTGTCAAAGGCCCAGGTCCAGGCCACGGCCATGTGCGGCGTGGTCTTGTCGGAACCCCAAACGTCGTAAAACTTCAACTGCTCCGCGACCGGAATGTTGACGCCCTGGATCGCGGCCATTTCGTTCGGAGTGCCGAGGATCGAGCCTTCAGCGCTGTTGCCGTTGTCGCCGCTGATATAGATGATGAGTGTGTTGTCGAGCTTGCCCGCGTCTTCGACGGCCTGAATGACCCTGCCGATTTCGTGGTCGGTGTAGGCGGTATAGGCCGCAAAAACGTCCGCCTGACGAATGAAAAGCTTCTTCTCGTCGGGGCTGAGCGTGTCCCATTTCTGAAGCTTCGCTCCACCGTATTCGGGCTGGCCATCCGGCCACGGCGTGAGCTGGGTATTCGCCGGAATGACACCAAGCCGCTTCTGATTGGCGAAGATTGTCTCGCGCAGCTTTTCCCAGCCCTGATCGAACAGGTGCATGTCGCTGATCTTCTTGATCCACTCTGGCGTAGGCTGGTGCGGCGCGTGCGAGCCGCCGGGCACGTAATAGATGAAGAACGGCTTGTCGGGCGCGGCGTCGTTCAGCCCCTTCAAGTAGTTGATGGCATCGTCCGCCATGTCAGTGGTGAGGTTGTAGCCGGGGCGTCCGACCCATGGGAAGACTTGTGTCTGGTCACGGAAGAGAAATGGCGTCCACTGGTCGGTTTCGCCGCCCATGAAGCCATAGAAGTGATCGAACCCCATTCCGTTTGGCCATTGATCAAAGGGCCCGGCCGAACTCAGCTGATAGCTCGGCGTGTTGTGGTTCTTGCCGATCCACGCCGTCGCAAAACCATTCGCTCTCAGGATCGTGCCGACGGTGGCACTCTCCGGTCCGATGACGGAGTCATATCCCGGGTATCCCGTGGACATTTCGGTGATGACGCCGAAGCCCACCGAGTGATGGTTGCGGCCCGTGATCAGCGCTGCCCGTGTCGGAGAGCAGAGAGCGGTAGAGTGAAACTGCGTGTAACGCAGTCCGGCGTTTGCGATGCGATCCATAGCGGGCGTCGGGATGACGCCCCCGAAGGTCCCGGATACTCCATAGCCCTGATCGTCGGTCATGATCAGCAGCACATTGGGCGCCCCCTTGGGCGGCACCACTTGGGCAGGCCAATACGGCTTCGACTGACTGGCCTGAAGATTGATTTCGCCGCCGAATTTCGGCGGCGGAGGCGGAAGATATTTTCCGTCGATCGTCGTCGTGGCGCCGGGCGAGCCCGGCGCGCCGGTGGTCTGCTGTGCCGACGTCGGCGCCATGGTGAATATCGTCAGTGTCGCGGCAGAGAGCAACAGCGCGGAAGTTTTCACGATCCCTCTCCTCCGGTGCAGCACCTGTATGGCTTGCGGCAGACAAGGCATTGAACGCAGGTTTTGGGCCGCGAGCACTTGTGCGGGCCTGCATGTGAGACAGGACGACTTGCCAAGGATTGATCTAGATCAAGCCGTCCGCTTCGGGGCTCACAGCAACAGCCGCCCAACGACGTTGATTTATGTCAAGGGGCCTGCCGCCTCGTTCAAGCGAGGATGGAAACCGTGCGAACCAAGGGTAGCGCGGGCCCCGATATCTGCCGCGGTCGTTACCAAAAACAAACGGGTGGCCGCGCCCGACAGTGCAGCTTCCCTCAGTGCGCATCGGTAAGGGAGACTTGAAATGCATCGTGTCTTGCTGAAACAGACTTTGCCTTTTTGCATCGCCACCCTGATTGCATCGGGGGCGCTCGCGCAAAGTGCCGCGCCTGCACTCACCGAGCAGGAGGCTCACGCGATCGCGGTGGATGCCTATGTCTATTTCTACCCGATCCTGTCAATGGACGTCACGCGCAAGCAATCGACCAACGCCGCGAACGAGTTCAAGGGCCCGGCGAATACTTTCGTCAATATTCCCGAATATCCTCCGGCGAATTTCAAGGGCGTCGTCCGCCCCAACTTCGACACCCTCTACTCCGTCTCCTGGCTGGATCTGACCAAGGAGCCGGTGGTCGTTTCGGTGCCGGATACCGATGGACGCTACTACCTGATGCCGATGCTCGACATGTGGACCGACGTGTTCGCGTCTCCGGGCTGGCGCACGACCGGCACGCGGGCCGGAACGTTCCTGGTCGCACCTCAGGGCTGGCGGCCCGACCTGCGCGACAGGTTCGCCGAGGAATTCAAGCTGCCCAAGGACACCCAGCGCATCGACGCACCGACGCCTTATGTCTGGGTCGTCGGCCGCACCAAGACGGACGGTCCGGACGACTACGCCGCGGTCCACAAGATCCAGTCCGGCTACAAGGTCGTTGCGCTGTCCGAGTATGGCAAGACGCCGAAGCCGGTGGAATTCAAGCCGGATCCGAGCATCGACATGAAGACGCCGCCCAAGGTGCAGGTCGACACCATGGCGGCCGGTGCGTATTTCGCCTATGCGGCCGAATTGCTCAAGCTGCACCCGCCGCACGTCACCGACGAGCCGATCATCGCGCAAATGAAGCGGATCGGCATCGAGCCCGGCAAGAGCTTCGACATCGCCAAGCTCGATCCGGCCGTGCAACGGGGCTTGCAAACCGCACCCGAAGTTGCGCAGAAACTCATGGCATGGAAGATCCCGACGCTGGCGCGTGTCGCCAACGGCTGGTCGATGAATACCGACACCATGGGCGTGTACGGCAACTACTATTTGAAGCGCGCCATCGTCGCGCAAGTCGGGCTCGGCGCCAACCTGCCGGAAGACGCGATCTATCCGCTCAACGTCGGCGACGAATCCGGCAGGCCGCTCGATGGTGCGAACAAATACACGATCACGTTCGAGAAGGGCGCAGCTCCGCCGGTCAACGCCTTCTGGTCGATCACGCTCTACGATCCGGACGGGTTCCAGGTCGGCAACGCGCTGAACCGGTTTGCGGTCAGCAGCTGGATGCCGTTCAAATACAATGCCGACGGCTCGCTGGACCTCTATTTCCAGAATGAGAGCCCGGGCAAGGACAAGGAGGCCAACTGGCTGCCCGCGCCGAAGGGACCGTTCAATTTGACCATGCGGCTCTACGGCCCGAAGTCGGAGGCGCTGACCGGAAAATGGAATCCGCCGCCCGTCGCAAAGGCATCGACAACCGTCGGTCTGTCCCCCCAGTAGGATCGCGATCAGCGCCGGCGCTCAGCCGGCGCTGCCGACCCCATCACCCCGTCGCGCCTGATCGGCTCCTTACCCCGTACTGAGGGTTGGGAGCCGACTTGCCTTATCTGCATCTCATGCCTCCTTGCTGCGGTTGTTCCAATGTGGGGGCACGCTCGCTTCCGACAGACGTTCCCCGACCACGCTGCGTCACCGAGCCGGGCTCGCCGAGACACACGCCGTGCATTGCGGGTCGGCTTTCGCCTTGCGGCGAAACGCACCAACCAGAATGACGGTCGATGACAGAGCGAGGATGACGGCGCTGAACAGGAAGGTGGCGCGATAGCCGCTGCTGTCGAACAGCACGCCGCCGCCCGCGGCACCCGCGGTGATCGCGAGTTGAACGACCGCCACCATCAGGCCGCCGCCTGCTTCCGCATCGTCGGGCAACGCCTCGCTGAGCCACGTCCACCACCCTACGGGCGCCGCCGTGCCGATGAAACCCCAGAGCAGCATCAGGGTCGCCGTGGCGCCAAGCGAGGCGCCATACACCGTCAGCGCGACCGCCATCAGCGCCATGGCGAACGGCATTAAGACGAGAGACGCATAAAGGCTCTGGCGGATCACAAATCCGATCAGCGACGTGCCGATGAGGCCGGCAACGCCCATGACGAGCAGGAGCGCCGAAATGGTCGTGACGTCGACACGCGTCACGGTCTCGAAGAAGGGCCGCAAATAGGTGAAGAGCGAGAACTGTCCGAGGAAGAACAGCGCCGCTGCGAGCATGCCGTAGGGCACGTTGGGACGGCGCAGGACTTTGAAGGCCGCTGCCGCGCTCGCGCGCTCCCGGCTCGGCATCCTCGGCAGCGTAAAAAACTGCCAAAGCAGGGTCAGCGCTGCAATCGGCACGACGCAGAAGAACGCGCCACGCCAGCCGATGTACTGGCCGAGGAAGCTGCCGAGTGGCGCGGCAATCGTCGTTGCGAGAGCGTTGCCGCCATTGAGAAGCGCAAGTGCGCGCGGCACGTCCTTGGTCGGCACGATGCGGATCATCGTCGCGGCCGACATCGACCAGAAACCGCCGACAGCCATGCCGACGAGGGCGCGCCCGATCATGAAGACCGGGTAATTGGGCGCGAAGGCCACGACGACACCGGAGACCAGCGTGACGCCGGTCAGCCACAACAAGACGGATCGCCGGTCGATGCCGCGCGTTGCAGCCGAGATGAAGAGAGAGGTGAGGATGGCGAAGAGGCCCGACACGGAGATCGCTTGCCCGGCCTGCCCTTCCGTCAGGCGGAGGCTGTCCGCGATCGGCGTGAGCAGGCTCACGGGCATCCACTCGGATGCAACGAGCATCGAGGCGCAAAGAGCCACCGCGAAAACCGCACTCCATGCGGCCACTGCCGGCCTCGTTTCTTGATCGGCTGTGACGTCCATCGGCAATCCCATGTCGCAAAGCGCCCAGGCTGGCGCTGTTCACGGCGACACATAGAGCCCGGGGCGGCGTTCGATTAGCCGCTATAATTTGCTTGCATTAATCGACGCTGGCCATGAATAGTGACGGCCATGGCAGCTCAGGACTTCAACGATCTGCTGGCCTTCGTGGCCGTCGCCCGCGAGCGCAGCTTCACCAAGGCCGCTGCGAAACTGGGCGTCGTGCAGTCGACGCTCAGCCATACGATCAAGCGCCTCGAATCGCAGATGGGCCTGCGGCTCCTCACGCGCACGACGCGAAGCGTCGGCCTGACCGAGGCTGGCGAACGGCTTCAGCAATCGGTTGCGCCCCGCATCGAGGAGATCGAGCGCGATATCGCGGCATTGATGTCCCTGCGCGACAAGCCGTCGGGCACCATCCGGATGACGCTCTCGGATCATGCGCTCGAAAAAGCGGTCTGGCCGAAGCTGGCGCCAGTCCTGAAGAAATATCCCGACATCAAGGTCGAGTTCAGCCTCGACACGGCATTTCGCAACATCGTCGAAGACGGTTTCGATGCCGGCATCCGCCTCGGCGAGAGCGTCGAGAAGGACATGATCGCGGTGCGCATCGGCCCGGACTGGCGGCTGGTCGCGGTCGCCTCGCCTGCCTACCTGAAAGAGCATCCGAGACCGAAGCACCCCCAGGATCTCCTGAAGCACGTCTGCATCAAGCGGCGCGCGGCGGCCGGCGGACATTATGTCTGGGAGTTCGCCAGGAACGGTCCCGACCTCAGGGTGCGCGTCGAGGGGCAGCTGACCTTCAACGACTCCCGTGCGATGATCGACGCCGCCGTGAAAGGCTTCGGCATTGCCTATCTCCCTGAAGACATGGTGGCACGGCAGGTCCGGTCCGGCGAGCTCGTCATCGTGCTCGACGACTGGTCGCCGGAGTTCGACGGCTACTACATCTATTATCCGACCTCGCGGCAGAACTCCGCGGCGTTCAAGGTGATCGTCGATGCGCTCCGCCATCACGAAACGCGAAGAAGACGCAGCTAGGATCCCGATTGATCGACGAAGATGCGAACACGCCCGACGTCTTCGACTTCGCGATAACGGCTTAGTTCCTTCTGAAGCTCGGGATCGGAATTGGCCCAGGCCAGCCAGTCGAACGGGAACGAGCTCAGCAGACTGGTATCGACGAGAATGACATTCGGGCGGCCACCTTGCAGGTCCGCCAGCAATTGCCGCCGCTCGAAATTGATGATGCCGTCCAGTCTTGCCCGCTCGGCTTCAGTCGGTTGCGAGTTGTTCAGGCGCAGGATTGCGCCTGCCGAGAGGAGTTGCGCACAGGAGCTGCCCACCCAGATGCCGTCGATTTGACGGACGAGCGGATGCCCGAGGCCGATGTGGTCGGTGATCGTGAGCAGCCGCGGGTGCTTCACGTGGGCATCGACGCGCGCCTGCAGCGGCGGAAATCCCGGGGCGGGCGACGACAGATAGAGCCCGATGGCAACGACGGTTACAAGGCCGCCGATGACGATGGGCGCCCGCAACGTCTTTGTGCAACACTGCAGCAGCGGCCCCGCAATCGCAAACAGACACAGCGCGAGAGCCGTATACGGCCACCCCTTGCCTTGAAGCAGGAAGCTCGCGGCGCCGCCCACCGATGCGGCCAGCCAGGGAATGGCGTTGCTCCCCATTCTGAGATTTTGCGGACCGAGCAGGCGCAGGAATCCAAGCGAAGCGCCGATCACGGCGATCGGGACGGGAAGCAGGCTGCCGAGCTCCCTCCTGATCGGCAGATAGGCCTCGGCGACCATCGGAGCATAGGTGGAGAAATAAGCGGGAAAGAAGGCCGCGACCGCTGCCCCGTAACCGATGACGACAGCCGCGGCCGTCCATGCCTCAGGGGGGAACAGAGGCCTGAAAGAGCGCTGGCGGACGGCCCCGAGAATGATCGGGAGAGCTGCCACCAGGGCAAAGAAGGGCTTGATGCTCATGGCCAACCCGGCGCCCACCCCGGCGAGGATCGCGAGCCGGCCGGGATCGAGCCCGCGCCAGCGCAGTGCGGTGACGGCGATAAAGGGGGTCAGCGCGATGACGGCGATGTGCTCACGTTGTCCGAAGATCGCGCCCGGAAGGATTGCGAGCAGGAACGCAAAGGACCAGGTCGAAAAACTCCTCTCCCGAGCGCCCAGCCTTGCCACCGCGGCGGTGCGATCGATCACGAAAAGCGCGCCGGCGATCTCGACGATCACCAGGACGATCACGATGAATTCGGGTGCAATGCCGGTCATTCGTGCGAGCAGCGCCCCGGGCATGTACATGTAGACCGACAGCGGCGGATTGGACTCGAAGAGGTCGATCCCGAGCTTGCGGCCGTCCAGGATCTTCTCGTTGACGGTGAGAAGCCAGCCCAGATCCGCATTGAGAATGACGGGTATCTGGACGAGCAAGGCCGTCAGGAGGATCGCGGCCACGACCAGCCAGCGTTGACGCGTGCTGAAGTCGTCTCCCGGCAGGGCAAGGGCGCCTTGCTTGAGCGCAGGCGATCTATTCTCATTCACCTGCGTGAACCTGACAAAGCGTGATCGGCGCCACTCTCAATCAGGAGTAGTTACTATTGTGCTACAATGATCCGAAACAATCCCGCAACGGCCTGAAACGATGCTGTTCAGGGCCAATCGGGCAAGAATTGCTGTCGCGGGCGCGGAACTCCTACCCCGCCATCACCCCGCCGCGCTTGATCAGCTCCTTGCCGACGGCGGCGAGATGCACCTGGTCCGGCCCGTCGCCGATACGGATGAAGCGGGCGTAGACATAGGCGCGGGCGAGGAACGTGTCCTGCGAGACGCCGGCGGCGCCGTGGATCTGGATGGCGCGGTCGATGACACGGGCGGCCATGCTGGGCACCACGATCTTGGCCGCGGCGATCAGGTCGCGCGCGGCCTTGTTGCCCTCGCGGTCCATCCTGTCGGCGGCCTGCAGCGTCAGCAGCCGCGCCTGCGCGATCTCGCAGAAGGAGTGCGCGATGTCCTCCTTCACCGAGCCCTGCTCGGCGAGCGGCTTGCCGAAGGCGACGCGGGAGACCGCGCGCTGGCACATCAGCTCCAGCGCGCGCTGGGCGCAGCCGATCAGCCGCATGCAATGATGGATGCGGCCGGGGCCGAGCCTGCCTTGCGCGATCTCGAAGCCGCGGCCCTCGCCGAGCAAAATGTTCTCCGCGGGCACGCGGACATTCTCATAGACGATTTCGGGATGGCCGACCGGCGCATCGTCGTAGCCGTAGGTCAGCATGTCGCGGACGATGCGCACGCCCGGCGTCGCCTTCGGCACCAGGATCATGGACTGCTGGCGATGGCGGTCGGGATCGTCCGGCGCGGTCTTGCCCATCACGATCAGGATCTCGCAATCCTCGTTCATCGCGCCTGAGGTGAACCATTTCCGGCCGTTGATGACGTAGTCGGCGCCGTCGCGCCTGATCTCGCACTGGATGTTGGTGGCGTCGCTGGAGGCGACCTGCGGCTCCGTCATCGAGAAGCCGGAGCGGATGCGTCCGTCGAGCAGCGGCTTCAGCCAGCGCTCCTGCTGCGCCTTCGTGCCGTAGTTCGCCAGCACCTCCATGTTGCCGACGTCGGGCGCCGAGCAGTTGAAGATCTCGGGCGCCCAGAGGATGCGGCCCATGATCTCCTTCACGGGCGCGTATTCGAGATTGGTCAGGCCCGGTCCATGCTCGCCGGAGAGAAACAGGTTCCAGAGCCCCTGCTCCCGCGCCAGCCGCTTCAGGTCCTGGAGCACAGGCGGCGTCTTGTAGCGCGTGGCCTCAGGCTTGACCTGCTCGTAATAGAGCTCCTCGACGGGCTCGACATGCACCCGCATGAACTGGCGGACGCGCTCCTGGAGCTCCAGCGAACGGGCGGAGTGTTGAAAGTCCATCGTGGTCTCCTGTTCGCTTCGCCGCGCGTCAGTATCGTAGGGTGGGCAAAGCGAAGCGTGCCCACGCATTTTTTGCGACCGAGAGAGGTGGTGGGCACGGCGCATGGGCGCCTTTGCCCACCCTACGATTGCGAACTCGCGGAGAGAGCCTGTCGGTCGCCCCTCACGTCCCGCGCAGCAGCTCGCTCGCCACGATCCAGTCATTGCCGTCGAACTGCAGCATATAACCGTCCTTGATGGGGCGGAAATCCTGCGGGGTGGTGTTGAGCGTGATGCCGGGCATCAGCAGCGACAGCGGCACGTTCTTCAGGTTGGACGCCTGCGCCATGATGTTCTCGCGCGTCAGATTGTCCTTGCACTGCTTGAGCAGGACGACGAGCGCCTCGGCGACGGTGTAACCATAGAGGCCGGCGACGTTGTTGATGTCGGCATTGGGCAGGCGCTTCTTCATGAACTCGATATAGGCCGTCATCGCCGGATCGTCCTTCGGCGCCTCGACGAACGGCTTGAGCGAGCCGAGCGAGAGCACGCCCTTGCCGGCATCGAGACCGGCGGGGACCATCACGGTTGCCTTGTTGGCGCAGCCGGAGGCGAGGAATCGCGTCGGCTGCCAGCCGACCTCGTGCGCCTTGCGGATCGCCTGCGCGCAGGCGCGCGGCGTCACCGAATAAATCATGAAGACGTCGGCCTTGGTGCTCGCGAGCGTCAGCACCTGGGAATCGACGGTGGGATCGGCGACCTCGAAGCTCGAGGCCATCGCGATCGCCTTGTCTGCGTCGGCACCGAGCGCTTCCTTGACGCCGCGCAGATACTCCTTGCCGGCGTCGTCGTTCTGGTAGAGCACCGCAAAGCGCGCATTCGGGTTCTTGGCGCGGGCATAGGCGACGTCGATCGCGGCCTCGCTGGTGTAGTTCGGCGCCCACGGCAGCGCCATCGACCACGGCATGTTGGCGGGATCGTTCCACTTCGAGGCCGAACTGATCAGGAACAGCTGCGGCACCTTGTTGCTGTTGAGATATTTCGCGATCGCCGAGCTCGGTGCCGTGCCCATGGTCGCGAAGATGAAGGCGACACCATCGCCCTCGACGAGGCGCCGCGCGGCTTCCATGGTCTTCGGCGGCGAGAAGGCGTCGTCGAGCGACAACAGGTTGAGCTTGCGACCGTTGACGCCGCCCTTCTCGTTGACCTCGTCGAAATAGGCCGAAATGACCCTGCCGGTGATGCCGAGCGGCGATGCGGGGCCGCTATAGGGCATGGTGTTGCCGATCTTAATCTCGGTGTCGCTGACGCCGGGACCGTAGGACTTTTGCGCGGAGACTGGTGTGGACAGGCAGGCGGCAGCCAGCGCTGCGGCCAGGGCCAAAGCAGCTTTCATGGTTTCTCCCCAGTGATGATCGTCCGCGCGACCCGAGCGCGCAGCGTGCTGCTTTTCTGTCAGCGCATCAGCTCAGCGGAGTTCCGCAAGACGGTCTTGCGTCGAGTTGCTGGTAGCTAGCGGCGCCGCCGCAGGCTGAAGCCCAGGCTGACCCAGCCGGCGCCCGCCATGATCAGGTCGATGCCGAGGAACAGGCCGAGGATATAGACGCTGTTCACCGGCCAGCGCGCCACGATGAGCAGTCCGAGCAGCAGCGTGATGGCGCCCGACAGCGCCACCCACACCCACGGGCTTTCGCGCTTCATGCTGAAGGCGAGAAACAGCCGGACCGCGCCCGAGGCGATCAGCGACGCGCCCAGGAACAGCGTCAGCAGCACTGCCGCGAACAGCGGGTTCTCGAAGGTCAGGAAGCCCGCGATGACATAGAGCACGCCGAGCAAGGCCCAGATCAAGAACTTGCCCCAGCTTTTCATCTGGAACGCGCCGATGATCTCCGCCGCGCCGGCGACGATCATCATGGCACCGACCACGATCACGCTCGCCACCGTCGCCATCACCACGCTGCCGAGCGCGACGAAGCCGGCGATGAGGTAGACGACACCGAGCGCGACGATCCAGCCCCATTTGGCATGTAACGCCGCGATGCCCGAGCCAAGACCAAGATGTTGGGAAGTATCCGAAGCAGTTGTCATGACGCCACTCCTGCAAGCGAAGCCCGGAGGCACACGCCAGGATAGCACGAGCCGCTCCGGGTCGACAGCCAGCAGAGCAGCCGCCGGCGGCAGCAACATTGACCTAAATCAAGATCGAATGCGGCGTTTTCAGCCGCGGGAGCGCTCCATCTCGAGCTCGGCCTTGAGGTTGTCGAGATCGCGATAGATTGAAGCGACCGCCAGCACGCGCCCGCCCTTGCGGTACTTCAGCAGGCAGTCCTTCCCGTCGATGCTGCCGTCGATCGCAATGTCGTCAAAGCTCTCGGCATGTCCGACATAGTTGATCGGAACGTCGTAGTGCTGCGACCAGAAGAACGGCACGGCATCGAAACGTTCGCGCCTGCCGAGCATGTTGCGCGCCGCGGCCTGGCCCTGCCGCTCCGCCACCACCCAGTGCTCGACGCGGATGGTTTGCCGCGAATGCGGATCGGGCCAGCGGGCGATGTCGCCAGCCGCGAAGATGCCGGCGATGCTGGTCTCGAGATATTCGCTCACGCTGACGCCGCGGTCGGCCGCAAGGCCCGCCTGTTCGGCCAGCGCGAGGCGCGGCCTGACGCCGATCCCGACCACGACGAGATCGGCCTCGATCACGCCGCCGCTCTTCAGCGTCGCGCGTCTGCCGTCGAGCTTTTCGACGGTGTCCCCGAGGTGGAAGTTCACGCCGTTCTCTTCATGCAGCGCGCGAACGAAATCGCCCATCTCGGGACCGAGCACCTTCTGCATCGGCCGCTCCTCGGGCGCGACCACATGCACCTCGAGCTTGCGCGCCCGCAAGGAGGCCGCGACTTCGAGGCCGATGAAGCTGGCGCCGATCACCAGCGCGCGCCTGGCACCGCCGGCCGCCTTGATGATGGCGCGGCTGTCGGCAACGGAGCGCAAGGTGTGCACATGCGGCTGGTCCGCGCCCGGAATCTGCAATCTGACCGGCTCGGCGCCGGTCGCGAGCAGCAGCCGGTCGAACGGCAGCTTGTCGCCATTGCCCAGCGTCACGCTGCGCGCCTTCGGCTCGATCGCTGCAACGCTCGTCTTGAGCCTGAGATCGATGCCCGCGTCCTGATAATAATCCTCGCCCCGCAGCGGCAGCCAGTCCTCCGGTGCGTTGCCGGCGAGATAGTCCTTGGAGAGGTTGGGACGGTCGACCGGCATCGCGCCGTCGTCGCTGAGCATGGTGATGGCGCCGGCAAAGCCCTCGCGCCGGAGCGTCTCGGCTGCCGCAAAACCGGCCGCGCCGCCGCCGACAATGACGAATTTTTCCGGCGTCGGCGCGCTGCGATGAGCTGCCGACGGCTTCGCTGCCTCGCGCTTGCGCTGAACGATGATCCTGTCGCGATCGCGCGAGACCTCCCACACCGCCAGCGCGTTCAGCGCCGGCGGACGGGTGGCCTCGCCGGTGCGCAGGGAAAAGCAGGCGTGATGCCAGGGACAGCGAATGGTGTCGCCGACCACCAATCCCTCGGCGAGCGGGCCGTGGTAGTGGCTGCAAGCCGGCTCGATCGCAAAGATCTCGCTGCCGGCCTGCACCAGAAGAACATCCTCCTCGCCGACATGGCCGAGCAGCTTGCCGTCCTTGAACTCCGTCAGCGACACGCCCTTGGTCAGGTCGGGTCCACTCGGCTTGTTGTCCTCGGTCATGGCGTCGTCTCCTTGCGGATCAGTCGTCCGAATTGGCCAGCCCCAACAGCTCCTGTCGCGTCAGCGCATTGTCGCGGAACACGCCCAGCATGCGGCTGGTGACGAGATCGGTCCCGGGTTTGTGCGCGCCGCGCGTTGTCATACAGTGATGCGTCGCCTTGATGATGACGCCGACGCCTTCAGGCCTCAGCACGTCGTTGATCGTGTTGGCGATCTGCGCCGTCATCTTCTCCTGGATCTGGAGGCGTTTTGCATAGACGTCGACCACGCGCGCAAGCTTGCTGATGCCGACCACGCGCCCCTGCGGAATATAGGCGACCCAGGCGCGGCCCACGATCGGCGCCATGTGGTGCTCGCAATGGCTCTCGAACCGAACCCCGCGCAGCACGATCATCTCGTCATAGCCTTCGATCTCCTCGAAGGTCTTTTGCAGGATTTCCGTGGGATCCTGCGCATAGCCGGAAAAATACTCCTCGAAGGCGCGTGCGACCCGATCCGGCGTGTCGCGCAGACCGTCGCGCGCGGGATCGTCGCCGGCCCAGCGGATCATGGTCCGGACCGCCTGCTCGACCTCCGCCCTGTCAGGCCGATCGCTCGGCGCCTGCGCGACCGCGACACGTTCCAGCTTGCGCACTTGCGACGTCATCCAAAACCTCCCCTGCAACGAGCCGCAACCGGACGCGGCCCCACAGCTTGGACGGCTGCGATTGGAAAAGGTTCCCGAGATCAGGAAAAATCGGAAGGTTGGCGGGTGGCCGATCGGTGGGACGCGCCTTGAGACCCTCATGGTGAGGAGCGCCGAAGGCGTGTCTCGAACCATGCAGGCCCGGCTGCGGCAGCCGGGCCTTCATCCTTCGAACCCGCTCCGCGGGCTCCTCAGGATGAGGATTTTGCTGCTTGCCTGACGTCGAGCACGGCCTGCGCCCATTCGGCGGGCCGCTCCTGCGGGAGGTTGTGGCCGGCTCCGGCGAACACGCGCCGCTCGAGATAACCCTCGAACTTGCGCGCATGATGGGCGGTGCCGGGATTGACGCCGTCGCTGTCGCCGTCGATCGCGATGGTGGGGACGCGGACCTGGGGCTGCGCGGCGAGCTTTGCCTCGATCGCGGCATAGGCTGGATCGCCTTCGACCAGCGCGTAGCGATGGCGGTAGGAGTGGATCACGACATCGACGAAATCAGGATTGTCGAACGACGCCGCGCTCGTCTTGAACGTCGCGTCGTCGAAGGCCCATTGCGGCGACCACATCGACCAGAGCTGGCGGGCGAAGCCGGCCCGGTTGCGCTCCAGCGCACGGCGGCCGCGTTCGTTGTGGAAGAGATATTGATACCAGAGCGCCGCCTCCTCCGGCGGTGACGCCGGCTCCATGGACTTCGCGATGTTCTGGATGTTGTAGGAATTGCCGGAGACCAGCGCGATCACGCGCTCGGGATGCAGCACCGAGACGACGCAGGCCGCGCGGCCGCCCCAATCGTAACCGCCAACGACCGCGCGTTCGATGCGCAGCGCATCCATGAAGGCCAGGAGATCGGCGCCGAGCGCGGCCTGCTCGCCGGAGCGCAGCGTCTCGGCGGAGCGGAAACGGGTCGGCCCGTAGCCGCGCAACCAGGGCACAAGCACCCGCGCGCCCGCTTCCGCGATCAGAGGCGCGGTCTCGGCATAGGCGTTCACATCATAGGGAAAGCCGTGGCCCATGATGCAGGGCCAGCCATTCGGCGCGCCGTATTCGAGATAGGCGATGTCGAGGACGTCCGTGGAGATGGTTTTTTGTTGCATGATTTGCTCACGGATTGCGAGAGACCGTCGCCCGGATGAGCGCAGCGACATCCGGGATGCAGCGCCACCGGCTCCGGATATCGCTTCGCTCATCCGGGCTACGGCACCGCGACGGCCGCCTATTTCTGCGGCCCCGACAGCGAGATGTCGCGCTCGGCGCGGAACACGTTGCTGTAGAGGTTGGCGATCCACTGCCGGCCGATCTCGGTCTTGTTGAGATAGCCGATCTCGGTCTGGATGTGCGGTGCGACGCTATTCCAATAGAACTGTGGATAGCGGTTCACGATGTCGGCGGGCGAGTCGTAGCCGAGCTGGCGGTTCATGCCGACCTCTTCGAACTCGTAATAGAGCGCGTTGGCCTTGCGCAGATAATTGGGATCGCCGAGCTGGCCGATGAAGTCGGCGGCCCGCAGGATCGAGGCTTCGTCGTCATACTCCTGGCCTTCACGGGCCGGGAAGCGGGTGCCCTCGATGGCGCGGGCGACGCGTTCACTGTCGATACCGCGGATCGGTGGCAGCCGCCGTCGCACGAAAAGCTTCGAACGATCAACGTGATACATCATCAGACTGGCATCCGACGCGCCGCGCGGCAGCGACACCTTGGTGCCGGCCTCGTCGACCACGAAACCGTCTTCGTCGTCCTCCGGAAACAGGCCGCGGACATAGCCGATGTCGTGCGCAAGGCAGGCGATCAGAATATGGATGTAGTCCTCGGCATCGAGGTGCGTGTGCAGATTGCGGCCAAGCATGATCGCCTGGGCTGCCAGCGTCACCAGCATCGTATGCTCGATGTTGTGATAGAGCGCGTCGCTATTGCCGATGCATTCCATCGCGGTGCGCGTCGAGGCCTCCACCACCCTGGCATAGGAATCGTCGTACCTGCGACGCATGAACGAGCCCAGCAACTTCTCCAGGGATTCAGCCGCCAGCCTCGGTAACGTCATCATGGATGCAGCCCCGCTTGTCGGTGGTGTCCCACGTCAGCTCCCGACGTCTCATTCGTGTCCTCGACGCGACAGCCAGCATAGCCCATCTTGGGCCAAGTGACCAAACCCCGGGACGAAATTACGGAAATATGTTGCTGTTGTGCTCTGCGCCATCACGGTTGTGGTTGGCACATGACACACCCTGGAGCAGAAGACGCCAGGCCGGCAAAACCCGCCGTCATTCCACCAGCAGCACGTCCACGGCGACGCCGAGCTTCTGCTTCGGCGAGCCGACGATGATGCCGTCGACCGGCGAGACGTCGGAGAAGTCGCGACCGACCGCGAGCACGATGTGGTCGTTCGCCACGAGCAAATCATTGGTCGGATCGAAATCGACCCAGCCAAGCTCGGCCCCGCACCACAGCGACACCCAGGCATGGGTGGCATCGGCGCCCTGCAAGCGCGGCTGACCCGGCGGTGGAACGGTGCGGAGATAGCCGCTGACATAGGCCGCCGGCAGACCGAGCCCGCGCAGCCCTGCGATCATCACATGGGCAAAGTCCTGGCAAACGCCGTGCCGCTTGTCGAAGACCTCGCCGAGCGGCGTCGAGATCACCGTCGCCTTCGGATCGTAGCGGAATTCGGTGCGGATGCGATGCATGAGATCGGCCGCGGCGGCAAGGATGCCCGCGCCGGGCGCAAAGCTCGTCGCCGCATAGGCGCTGACGGGGCGCAGCACCGGCACCAGCGGGCTTGCGAAGACATAGCCCACCGGCGAGCACGGCCCGAGGCTGGTCGCTTCAAACGCGATGTCGCGGATGCTCTCCCAGGACGGACTGGCGGCATCGCGCGCGGGCGGCCGTCGCGAGACGGAGACGCGCGAGCGCGAGTCGATCCGCAGATTGCGATGCGCGGTTTCGATCACGACGCTCTCGGTCAGGGTGCCGAAAAAGTCGCGCCGCACGTTGCGCTCGGAGGGGCGCGGACGGATCTCGACGTGGTGCGAGATCAACTCCTGACCATTGCCGCTCCTCGGCTCAAGCCGCAGCGTGCAGCGGGCGAAGCTGACCGGACTTTCGTATTCATATGTCGTGACGTGCCTGATGTCGTAGATCACGCAAGCCCCGTCAGCTTTTCGGGCCGGCTGGCATTGGGGCCGTGCGGGAAGTAGTGCAGCCCGATCGCCTCGGCGAGGCTGAGCAGGTCCTGCTCCAGCGCGAACAGGGCCTTGACCTCGAGCTTCTCGGCCTCGGCGGTCGCGAGCATCGCCTGCACCGCGACCGCGAGCCGCTGCGGCTGCTCGATCAGGCCGTGCTCCTTCAGGCTCGGGAGCGAAGCGATGTGCTCGTTCAGCATCGTCACCTGGAACGCGACCGAACGCGGATTGTAACTGTCGAGCACCGCGAGATCGCGCACCGGCGCCAGGATCGGCGCCAGCAGATAGCGCGAGCGGTAGGTGATCTGGGAATCCACCAGCGTCAGCAGGATATCGAGATCCTCGTCGCCGGCCTCGTCATAGGCGAACTGGCGCGCAAAGCGCGTGGTGTTGATGGCGCGCTCGGTGCGGCGGCCGATATCCAGGAAGCGCCAGCCGGCGGCGCGGTTCATGTTCTCCTGCGCCAGCCCTGCAAAGCTCGCAAGCTCCTGCAAGGTCAGCTCGGCCGCGCTCACCACGCTGTCGTCATCCTCGACCTCCCAGGCCAGCCGGTCGGTCATCTCGGTGATGACCTGCCAGGCATCGGGCGACAGCCGCTCGCGCAGCGAGGTTGCCGTGCGCTGCGCCGCGCGTACCAGTGACAGCGCCGAGCCGAAACGCTCCTCGCTCTGCAGCGCTTCGGCGACGATGCGCCCCGGTGCCGTGCGCGAGGCCTGCGAGATCGCGCCCCAGGCCACCAGCAGGCGCTGGATGCGCTCGGCCGATTGCAGCGAGGCCGCGGTTCCCTTGTTGGGCCCGCTCGGCGAGCCCAGCGCGCGCACCAGACGCAGCGTTGCTTCGGCACGTTCGAGATAGCGGCCGAGCCAGAACAGATTGTCGGCGGCACGGCTCGGCAGCACGCCGGCGATGCGGCGGATGCGGACCTTGTCGGTCGCCGGCAGCAGCGTCGCGGTCGAGACCTTCTTCTCAGAGACCACCCAGACGTCGGCGGCGCGGGCGCCGTCGCCCATCGACACCGCGCGCGCATCAGCCTGCTCGGCGATCCGGCAGAAGCCGCCGGGCATGATGGCCCAGCCGTCGGGCGTCGCGGCCGCGAACACGCGCAGCACGAAGGGACGCGGCGTGAGCTGTCCCTGCTCCCACACCGGCATGGTCGAGAGCCGCACCACCTCCTGGCCGACATAGTCCATGCCGCGCGCGGTGATGGCGTCGATCAGGCGCTGGCGCCCGGCGGCATCGAGCTCACTCGCCAGCACCGGACCGTTGCTCTCGAAGCCGGGAACGCCGCGCCGGTAGGCGCCCTCGATCGCGACCTCGTCGAGCCGCGACAGCACCTCGTCGCGCGCGATGCGCTGGCCGCACCACCAGGTCGCGATGTGCGGCATCTTCAGCTCTTCGCCGAGCAGGCGGCGGCTGAGCGCCGGCAGGAAGCCGAGCATCGCACGCGCCTCCAGCACGCCCGAGCCCGGCATGTTGGCGACGACTACGCCATCCTTGCGCAGCACGTCGATCAGGCCGGGGACACCGAGCCGCGAGGAGGCATCGAGCTCGAGCGGATCGAGCGAGTTGGAATCGACCCGGCGCAGCAGCACGTCGAGCCGCTTCAGCCCGGCGACGGTGCGGATGTGGATACGGTTGTCGGCGACGGCGAGATCGTCGCCCTCGACCAGCAGGAAGCCGAGATAGCGCGCCAGCGTCGCGTGCTCGAAATAGGTTTCGCTGAAGCTACCGGGGGAGAGCACGCCGATGCGTGGCTCGTCGCGGTCCGCCCGCGCGCGAAGACTGTCGCGGAACGCCTCGAAGAACGGCGCGACGCGCGGGACGTTCATCGACTTGTAGAGATCGGAGAAGGCGCGCGAGAGCACCAGGCGGTTTTCCAGCGCATAGCCCGCCCCCGACGGCGCCTGCGTGCGGTCGCCGAGCACCCACCAGCGCCCGTCGGGCCCGCGGCCGACATCGGCCGCATAGAGCGAGAGGTAGCGCCCGCCCGGCGGCGGCACGCCGCAGACGGCGCGGAGATATTCGGGGCTGCCGGCGATCGCCGCGGCCGGAAGTGCGCCTTCGGCGACCAGCTTCCCTTCGCCATAGACGTCGCGCAGCACGAGCTCGAGCAGCTCGGCGCGCTGGGTGATGCCGGCGGACAGCTGCTTCCAGTCGGCCTCGTCGATCAGCAGCGGCAGATGACTGATCGACCACGGCCGGTCGGCGCTGTCTCCGGGCGCGCGGTAGGTGACGCCGGCCTCGCGCAAATGGCGGTCGGCCATGCCGAACCGCCGCTCGATCTCATCCGGCGCGAGCGCGCCGAAGGCATCGAAGAAGCGGCTCCAGACCGCGCGGGGGGCGCCGTCCGGCCCCAGAAACTCGTCGGGAATGCCGGGCAGACGGCGATAGTCGCGGACCCATTGCGCAAGGCGGCGCTGGGCTTGTGCCCTGCCTGTCTGGTCGTTTTCCTCGGCTGCGCCCTCGCCCATGCGCCTCTCCCTGCCCCACCATCATACTCATTGCAGGAGCGGGGTCCGCAAGTCGAGGGTCAGGGGAAACTCATTTGTGCGTTCCTCGGGCGGCGGCTGCATCGGACCCGGCGTGTGGCCGTGGTCCTGGAAGCGCGCCAGCCGCCGCGCCTCGGCCTCGTAGGTGTTGACCGGCTTGGTGTCGTAGCTGCGCCCCCCGGGATGGGCGACGTGGTAGACACAGCCGCCGAGCGAGCGGCCGTTCCAGCTGTCGATCAGGTCGAAGGTCAGGGGCGCGTGGACGGGGATGGTCGGGTGCAGGCCGGAGGCCGGCTGCCAGGCCTTGAAGCGGACGCCGGCCACGGCTTCCCCCGAACGGCCGGTCGAGGTCATCGGCAGGCGGCGGCCGTTGCAGGTCACGATGTGACGGCCTTCGACAAAACCCTCGGCTTTTACTTGAAGTCGTTCGACCGAACTGTCGACATAGCGCACCGTGCCGCCAGCCGAGCCCTCCTCGCCCAGCACATGCCAGGGCTCCAGCGCCTGCCGCAATTCCAGCGTCACGCCGCCATGATGGACGCGGCCAAAGGCGGGGAAGCGGAATTCGAGCTGGGCCAGATACCATTCCGGCTCAAAGGGATAGCCGGACTGCTTCAACTCAGAAAGCACTTCAAGAAAATCCTGCCAGATGAAGTGAGGCAGCATGAAGCGATCATGCAGCGACGTGCCCCAGCGCACGAACTTGCCTTGTTGTGGCTCGCGCCAGAACTTTGCGATCAGCGCGCGGATCAGGAGCTGCTGTGCCAGCGACATGCGCGGATCGGGCGGCATTTCGAGCGCGCGGAATTCGACGAGGCCGAGCCGCCCCGTGGGGCCGTCAGGCGAATAGAGCTTGTCGATGCAGATCTCGGCGCGGTGGGTGTTGCCGGTGATGTCGACGAGCAGATGCCGGAACAGGCGATCGACCAGCCATAGCGGGGTCTGGTAGCCCGGCGGCGGCACGTGCGAGAGCGCGATCTCGAGTTCGTAGATGCTGTCGTGGCGCGCTTCGTCGATGCGCGGCGCCTGGCTGGTCGGGCCGATGAAGAGCCCTGAGAAGAAATAGGACAGCGAGGGATGCCGCTGCCAGTGCAGCACCAGGCTCTTGAGCAGATCGGGCCGGCGCAGGAACGGCGAGTCCTGCGGAGAGGAGCCGCCGACCACGACGTGATTGCCGCCGCCGGTGCCGGTGTGGCGGCCGTCGACCAGAAAGCGGTTGGCGCCGAGGCGCACCTTGCCCGCATCCTCATAGAGGCCGGAGGTGATGTCGACCGCGTCGCGCCAGCTCTTCGCCGGCTGGATGTTGATCTCGATCACACCGGGATCGGGCGTCACCTTGATCACCTCGACGCGCGGATCGAACGGCGGCGGATAGCCCTCGACATGGACCTGGAGCTGCATCTCCTCGGCAGTGGCTTCGAGGGCCGCGACCAGTTCGAGATAATCCTCGATACGCTCGACCGGCGGCATGAAGGCGCAGAGCACGCCGTCGCGGACTTCGACCGACATCGCGGTGCGGACCGGGACCGACGTGTTGAGCTGCTCGGGCGCGCCCCGCGGCGGCGCTTCCGGACGCGCGGCGAGCGTGAACACCGGCAGCTTGTCCCGTGGGTCCAACGGATCCTGCTCGACGATGTAGGGATATTGGTTGGGCGGGACGTAGCCGAGCGAGCCGATCGGCAAGCGCAAGCCGAGAGGTGAATCGCCCGGTGTCAGGAACAGATGATTGCGCCGGAGTTGCCAGCGCTCGCTGCGCCAGCGCGGCGGCGCGTTCCAGCGCTGCACCGGCAGCACGAAACCGCGCGGCGTGTTGAGGCCATGCTCGAAGACGCGCGCCATGCGCGCGCGGGCTTCCGGATCGGACAATTTGGCATCGGAGGGATCGACGTTGACGGGAAGCTCGGCTTCCTTCTGGAGCCAATAGGCCGTGTCCTCATAGGCCGGCATGATGTAACCGGGGTCGAGCCCGAGCCGCGCCGCCGTGCCTTCCATGAAGGTCTCGGCGTCCTTCACCTGCGCCGGCCGCGGATTTTCGATGCTGGCGATGAGGTCGGCGTTCTTCCAGATCGGCACGCCGTCCTTGCGCCAGTACAGGCCGAAGGCCCAGCGCGGCAGGCTCTCGCCGGGATACCATTTGCCCTGGCCGTAATGCAGCAGCCCGCCCGCCCCGAAGCGCGTGCGCAGGCGGCGGATCAGATCGTCGGCGAGTGCGCGCTTGGTCGGGCCCACGGCCTCGGTGTTCCATTCCGCCGCCTCGAGATCGTCGACCGAGACGAAAGTCGGCTCGCCGCCCATGGTGAGGCGCACGTCCTGTGCGGCGAGATCGCCATCGACCTGCTCGCCGAGATCGTTGAGCCGCGCCCAGGATTCGTCGGAGAACGGTTTTGTGATGCGCGGCGCCTCGCGGATGCGCTTCACGCTCATGTCGAATTCGAATTCGACCTCGGCGAAGCCGGCACCGCCGGAGATCGGCGCAGCGGAGCGATAGTGCGGCGTGGCGGCAACCGGGATGTGCCCCTCGCCCGCGAGCATGCCGGAGGTCGCATCGAACCCGATCCAGCCCGCGCCCGGCAGATAGACCTCGGCCCAGGCGTGCAGGTCCGTAAAATCGTTCTCGACTTCCGGCGGGCCCTCGATCGGATCGATGTCGGGACGGATCTGGACGAGATAGCCGGAGACGAAGCGGGCGGCGAGACCGAGATGGCGGAAGGTCTGGATCAGAAGCCAGGCGGAGTCGCGGCATGATCCGGCGCAGGACGACAGCGTCTCCTCCGGCGTCTGCACGCCCGGCTTCATCCGGATGATGTAGCGGATCTTCTTCTGGAGCTCCCTGTTGAGATCGACCAGGAAGTTGACGGTGTTCGGGGCCTCGTGCGGGATCGTGTCGAGATATTTCGCGAACAGCCGATCGGGCTTGATGGTCTCGAGATAAGGCGCGAGCTCCGTCTTCAGGTCCTTCGGATAGTCGAACGGGAAGCTGTCGGCATAAGGCTCGACGAAGAAATCGAACGGGTTGACCACGGTCATCTGCGCCGTGAAATCGACCTCGAATTTCAGCTCGGTCGTCTTTTCAGGAAAGACGTAGCGCGCGAGCCAGTTGCCCTGCGGATCCTGCTGCCAGTTCACGAAATGATTTGATGGCGTGACCTTGAGCGAATAGCTCAGGATCGGCGTGCGCGTATGCGGCGCCGGCCGCAGCCGGATGGTCTGCGGGCCGAGATCGATCGGACGGTCGTATTTGTAGTGCGTGACGTGGTGTAATGCGACGTAGATCGACACGGGGTGCGGTGCTCCAGCAGCATTTTTGAGCAGAACACCGCCGGTGACCTCGATCAAGCACTAACAACGGGCAATCCGTGCCTACGGCACGGGCGAATAGTGAGTGGCGAATGGCGAATGGGTGTTCGAGCAGGCAATTCGCCGCTCCCTATTCACCATTCACCCCCTCTCACATCGTCGCGCCGAGCACCCAGGGCGCGAACTCGGCGCCGCCGAAATCGAAGCTCTCGCTCTTGGTCGGCTGGCCCGAGGCAGTCTTCAGGATGAGCTCGAAGATGCGCTGGCCGCACTCCTGGACGCTCTCCTCGCCTTCCAGGATGGTGCCGCAATTGACGTCCATGTCCTCTTCCATGCGCTTGTACATGGGCGTGTTGGTGGCGAGCTTGATCGAGGGCGCGGGCTTGCAGCCGAACACGCTGCCACGGCCGGTGGTGAAGCAGACCAGATTGGCACCGCCGGCGACCTGGCCGGTGGCCGCGACCGGATCGTAGCCGGGCGTGTCCATGAACACGAAGCCGCGCTTGGTCACCGGCTCGGCGTAGCGCAGCACGTCGACGAGATTGGTAGTGCCGGCCTTGGCCATCGCGCCGAGCGATTTTTCCAGGATGGTGGTGAGGCCGCCGGCCTTGTTGCCGGGGCTCGGATTGGCGTTCATCTCGGCGCCTTCGCGCTCGGTGTATTCGTCCCACCAGCGCATCAGATCGACGAGCTTCTCGCCGACCTCGCGGCTGACCGCACGGCGCGTCAAGAGATGCTCGGCGCCGTAGGTCTCCGGCGTCTCCGACAGGATCACGGTGCCGCCGTGACGGACGATGAGATCGCTGGCAGCGCCCAGCGCCGGATTGGCGGATACGCCGGAATAGCCGTCCGAGCCGCCGCATTGCAGGGCCACGGTGAGTTCGCTCACCGGTACGGACTCACGCGTGACCTTGTTGGAGTCAGCGAGCGCCTCGCGCACGAAGGCAATGCCCGCCTCCACCGTCTTGCGGGTGCCGCCGACCTCCTGGATGTCCATCGCGCGCAGGCGGCCGGCGAGCTTCTGCTCTTCCATGAGGCCGCCGATCTGGTTCACCTCGCAGCCGAGGCCGAGCACGATGACGTGGGAGAAATTGACGTGCCGCGCATAGCCGCCGAGCGTGCGGCGGAGCAGCGCCAGCGGCTCGTTCTGCGTCATGCCGCAGCCGGTCTTGTGGGTCAGCGCGACCACGCCGTCGACATTCGGAAAGTCGGCGAGCGGATTGTCGCCGGTGAACGGATTCTTCTTGAAGACGTCGGCGACGAGGCTCGCGACATGCGCGCTGCAATTCACCGAGGTGAGGATGCCGATATAGTTGCGCGTGGCGACGCGGCCGTCCGGACGGCGGATGCCCTCGAAGGTCGCCGGCAGGTCGAAGTTCGGCGTCGGCTTGACGTCGGCGCAGTAGGCATAGTCCTTGGAGAAATCGCCCATGCCGCAGTTCTGCACGTGCACGTGCTGGCCCGGCGCGATCGGAATGGTCGCAAAGCCGATGATCTGGCCGTAGCGGATCACAGGCTCGCCCACGGCGATCGGCTTGATCGCGACCTTGTGGCCGGAGGGAATGCGCTCGACCGTGGTCACGCCGTCGGCGACCACCGTCCCCGGCGGCAGGCTCGCGCGCGCGATCAGCACGCCGTCAGCGGGATGCAGGCGGATGACGGGGCTGATGGTCATGGCGAATCTCCTTCGGACGCGAATAGCGGGTAGTAAGTAGCGAATGGAAAAAGGGGAGCAGCACTATTCGCCACCCCCCATTCGCCATTCCCGAGTTTCTCAGGCCTTGCCGGCCGAATCCTTGCGGGTCGCGTTGACCTGCATCTTGGCGTAGGTCGTCATCAGGCCGACCTCGTTCGAGAGCGTCACCAGCTTGAAGCCCATGTTGATCGCGCGCGCCGCGCCTTCGGCGCCGCTGCAATGGATGCCCGGGTTGAGGCCGCGCTTGCCGCATTCCTTGATGATCTTCTCGTAGATCGCGAGGATCTCGGGCTCGCTGCGGTCGAGCTTCGGCTCGAGGCCGTAGGAGAAGCCGAGATCGGACGGGCCGATATAGACGCCGTCGATGCCCTCGACGTCGAGGATCGCTTCCATGTTCTCGACCGCGGTCTTGGTCTCCATCATCGGCAGGAGGATGGTGTCGGCGTTCGCGGTCTTCTGGTAGGAGCCCGCGGTGCCGTACATGCCGGCGCGGATCGGGCCGTTGGAGCGGACGCCCTGCGGCGGATATTTGGAATAGGAGACGAGGTTTTTGGCTTCCTGCGCCGTGTTGACCATCGGGCAGATCACGCCATAGGCGCCGCCGTCGAGCACCTTGCCGATGATGCCGGGCTCGTTCCAGGGCACGCGAACCATCGGGGTCACCGGATGCTTGTCCATGGCCTGGAAGCACTGCACCATCGACAGATAGTCCTGCACGCCATGCTGCATGTCGACGGTGACGCTGTCGAAGCCGCATTGCGCGATCATCTCGGCCGAGAAGCCTGAGGGGATCGCGAGCCACGCGTTGACCACGGCCTTGCCCGACTTCCAGATTTCCTTGACCTTGTTCGCCACGTTGCCTTCCTTCTTTGTTGTTTGGACCGTGTTGTCTGGACCATCGTCACCACGCCGAGCGCCGCGACCGCACGACCCCGCTGTTACCGCGAACCGGGGCGCCGCGCTACGCTCGCAATGACGCAAGACCTATGCGGTCGCGCTCTGGATGCTGACTTCGCTGACGCCGACCTCGCGGGCGGTGTTCACTATTGCCGCCCAGGTGTCATCCGGCAAGGGGATGCCGTTTTGGTTGCGCTCAGCCCTCGTTTTCCGCTCGGGATCGCCGGGAATCAGCACCTGATCGACCCCCGCCACCGGCTTGGTGGCACGGATGAAGTCCGCATAGCGCGACACCTCTGCGTCGAACACATGGGAGGTATCGACCACCTTCGGATCGATATAGAACGCCAGCATGCCGTTGGCAAAGCGCCGTCCGCCCGAGGTGGCCCCGGTTCCGGTCAGCGCGCCGCCGAGCAGCTCGCACATGAAGGCGAGGCCCGATCCCTTGTGCTCGCCGAAGGCGCGGATGGCGCCGGTGCCCTTGGTGTGATCGCGCGGCCCGTCCGGCGTGAAGGGCCCGTAAAGGACAACCGGATCTTCGCTCAAGGTGCCGTCGGCATCGACCAGCGCGCCCTTCGGCAGCTTCTTGCCGCCGCGGCTTGCGACCAGCACCTTGCCCTCGGCCACGACCGAGGTTGCAAAATCCAGCACGATCGGATCCTGGCCCTCGCGCGGGATACCGACGCAATAAGGCGCAGTGGAGAGCCGCTTCTCGACGCCGCCGAACGGCGCCACCAGCAGCGAGCCCGCGGCATTGACGAAATGCACCGAGACCAGCCCTTCGGCGGCGGCCATCTCGGCCCAGTCGCCGACCCGGCCGATATGGCCGGCGTTGCGCAATGCGATGGCGGCGAGCCCCGCCTTCCTGCATTTCTCGATACCGATCCGGACCGCCTGCGGCGTCACGGTCTGGCCATAGCCGAACTTGCCGTCGACCACCGCGAGCGACGGCGTATCGAGCACGATCTCGGCGTTCTGGTTCGGGACGACGAAGCCGGTCTTCTGCCAGCGGATATAGACCGGCACGCGGATCACGCCGTGGCTGTCGTGGCCGGTCAGGTTCGCCGTGGTCAGGTAGGTGGCGATGCGCCTGGCTTCTTCGGGGGACGATTGCGCGTGCGCAAAGACTTCAGTGACGAAGTCGATCAGCCTCTGGACCTGTATGGTGACCATGACGGCCTGCTTGCCTCTACCCCGCGCCGATTTTGAAGCGATCGGCTTGAGAAGCATTTTGAGCGAAAAAATGCCGCCATGTCCATGGCCGTTGCCGCACGCTCGCGCATATCTGCTTTCACTCCTCGGCACTTGCCTCCTCGCCGGTGCCGAGCCCTGCAAGACTCTGTTCGAGCTCGCCGAGCATCTCCTGCAACTCGGCGAGCTTGCGCGCGCCGAAGCGCTGGGTGATCTCCGCATAGATCGCTTCCGAGGACGGCGCGACGGAGGCCATCAGCTTCACGCCCTCTTTCGAGATCGAGACCATGCTGCGGCGCTGGTCGGTCTTCGCCGTCTTGCGCTCGATCAGATTGCGCGCCTCGAGATCGCGCAGGATGCGCGACAGGCTCGGACCGAGGAGAAACGCGGTGCGCGCGAGTTCCGTGACCTCCGCGGCCTCGATCGCCGCGAGTGCGCGGAGGATGCGCCATTGCTGCTCAGTCAAGCCGTGCTCGCGCAGCTTGGGGCGAAATTGCCGCATCACGGCCTCGCGCGCCCTGAGCAGCGACATCGGAAGCGAGCGCGAGAAGTCGCGCATCGGCACCTGCCGTGCGGCAGGCTCACTTCCGTTCGCGGGATCAGCCGGTCTTTTCGCCATGATGCCCTTTCAAGCCGCAAAATGTTTGCAGTGCAGCAAGCCCGAATTGTGTTTGACGCATTCACTTAACATGTTAAGTATCTCCGGGCACCAGGATTTCGAAGATCACAGATGGCGCTTTCCAACGACGATATCCAAGCTTGCGCGAGGCGTCTGCACCAGGCGGAGAAGACCCGCACGCAGATCCGGCAGCTTTCACAGGATTTCCCCGGCATCAGCATCGCTGATGCCTACGCGATTCAGAAGGCCTGGGTCGACGTCAAGATTGCCGAGGGGCGCATCGTCAAAGGCCACAAAATCGGCCTGACCTCGAAGGCGATGCAGAGTTCGCTCAACATCGACGAGCCGGATTCCGGCGTGCTGCTCGACGACATGTTCTTCGCCGATGGCGGCCTTGTCCCGACCGAGCGCTTCATCGCCACCCGCGTCGAGGCCGAACTCGCCTTCGTCATGAGCAAGCGGCTCGCAGGCCCCGACTGCACGCTGTTCGACGTGCTCAACGCCACCGATTTCGTCGTGCCGGCGCTGGAAATTCTGGACACCCGCATCGAGCGCGTCGATCCCAAGACGAAAGCGACGCGCAAGATCTTTGATACCATCGCCGACAATGCGGCGAATGCCGGCATCGTGCTCGGCGGTCGCCCGATCCGTCCGTTGGACGCCGATCTGCGCTGGATCGGCGCGCTGTGCTTCAAGAACGGACAGCTCGAGGAAACGGGTCTCGCCGCCGGTGTGCTCAATCATCCCGCCACCGCGGTGGCCTGGCTCGCCAACAAGATCGCGCCGCTCGGCCTTGCGCTGGAGCCCGGTCAGGTCGTGCTCGCGGGCTCCTTCATCCGTCCGATCGAGACCCGCAAGGGCGACACAATTCAGGCCGATTATGGCACCTACGGCTCGGTGAGCTGCTACTTCGCGTAAAGCAACAAGACGACACCAGGGAGTGAAACCGCGATGCCGCATTTCACGATCGAATATTCTGCCAATCTCGACAGCCGCCTCGACATGGCGCAGGTGTGCGAGGTCGTGCGCAAGGCGGCGGTCGAGACCGGCATCTTCCCGCTCGGCGGCATCCGCGTCCGCGCCATCAGGTGCGAGCATTATGCGATCGCCGATGCGCGGAACGACTACGGCTTTCTCGACATGGTGCTGCGTATCGGCGAGGGCCGCGATCTCCCCACGCGCCAGAAGGCCGGCGAGCATGTCTTCCAGGCGCTCTCGAAACATCTCGATCCCGTCTTCGCCGCCAGCAAGTTCGCTCTGTCGTTCGACATGCAGATCAACGACAAGGACACGAGCTGGAAGCGCAACAACATCCACGACGCCCTGAAAGTGGAGGCTGCCCATGGATAAGTCCACGCCGAAAGCCGATGTGTTCCAGGCCAATCGCGACCGCGCCGCGCCGCTGCTGAAAACGCTGCGCGCCGACGGCGTCGGCCACATGATCGACGGCAAGATCGTGCCCGCGATCTCCGGCGAAACCTTTGAGACGAAATCGCCGATCGATGGCGCAACGCTCGCGAGCGTTGCGCGCGGCAACGCCGAGGACATCGACGCCGCGGCCACTGCCGCCGCCCTCGCCTTCAAGTCCTGGCGCGACATGGGGCCTGCGATGCGGCGCAAGCTGCTGCATCGCGTCGCCGATGCGATCGAGGACAATGCCGACGACATCGCGGTGCTCGAATGCATCGACACCGGGCAGGCCTATCGCTTCATGGCCAAGGCCGCGATCCGCGCCGCCGAGAATTTCCGCTTCTTCGCCGACAAATGCGCCGAGGCGCGCGATGGCCAGAACACGCCGAGCGACGAGCACTGGAACGTCTCGACCCGCGTGCCGATCGGCCCCGTCGGCGTGATCACGCCGTGGAATACGCCGTTCATGCTCTCGACCTGGAAGATTGCCCCTGCGCTGGCCGCCGGCTGCACCGTCGTGCACAAGCCGGCCGAGTGGTCGCCGGTGACGGCGAGCATTCTGGCAAGGCTGGTCAAGGAAGCCGGCGTACCCGACGGCGTGCTCAACACCGTCCACGGTTTTGGTGAGGAAGCCGGCAAGGCCCTGACCGAGCATCCCGCGATCAAGGCGATCGGCTTCGTCGGCGAGAGCGCGACGGGCTCGGCGATCATGGTTCAGGGCGCCCCGACCCTGAAGCGCGTGCATTTCGAGCTCGGCGGCAAGAACCCGGTCATCGTGTTCGACGATGCCGATCTCGACCGCGCCCTCGATGCCGTCGTGTTCATGATCTACTCGCTCAACGGCGAGCGCTGCACGTCGTCGAGCCGGCTGCTGATCCAGCAAAGCATCGCGGAGAAATTCGTGGAGAAGCTGACCGCGCGCGTGAAGGCGCTGAAGGTCGGCCATCCCCTCGATCCCGCCACCGAGATCGGGCCGCTGATCCATGAACGGCACCTTGCGAAAGTCTGCTCCTATTTCGACGTCGCGCGCCAGGACGGCGCGACCATCGCGGTCGGCGGCAAGGCCTATGACGGCCCCGGCGGCGGACATTACGTCGAGCCGACGCTGGTGACCGGCGCACACGGCAAGATGCGCGTGGCGCAGGAAGAGGTGTTCGGCCCGTTCCTCACCGTGCTGCCGTTCAGGGACGAGGCGGACGCGATCGAAATCGCCAACGACATCCGCTATGGCTTAACCGGCTATGTCTGGACCAACGACGTCGGCCGCGCGCTGCGTGTCGCCGACGCGCTGGAGGCCGGCATGATCTGGCTGAACTCGGAGAACGTCCGCCATCTGCCGACGCCGTTCGGCGGCATGAAGGCGAGCGGCATCGGCCGCGACGGCGGCGATTACTCGTTCGACTTCTACATGGAAACCAAGCACGTCTCGCTGGCGCGGGGCACGCACAAGATTCAGAAATTGGGACTCTGACGCTCGTCGTTCCGAGGGGAAACGCCAATGCCCGTACCGCAACATATCTTCGAGCCGCCGTTCAACATCATCCGCTCCAGCCACGTCGTGCTCGACGTGACCGACCTGAAGCTGAGCCGCGAATTCTACGAGACCACCGTCGGCATGCATGTCGAGGATGCCGACGACAAATTCGTTTACCTGCGCGCCGCCGAGGAGCATCAGCATCATTCGCTGGTGCTGCGCAAGGCGGCGGTGCCTGCCTGCAATCGATTGGGCTTCAAGGTCGGCAACGACGGGGATCTCGACAAGGCTGCCGCCTTTCTCTCCGAGAACGGCCTTTCTTACGCCTTCGTCGACCAGCCGTTCCAAGGCCGCACGCTGCAATTCACCGATCCCTTCGGCTTCCAGATCGAACTCTACGCATCGATGGACCGCCGGCCGCACCTGCTTCGCCGCTACGATCTCTACAGGGGATGCCACCCGCAGCGGCTCGACCATTTCAACGTGTTCGCCGCCGAGGTGCAGGACACCGTCGAGTTCTACGCACGGCTCGGCTTCCGTCTCACCGAATACGCCGAGGAGGACGGACCGAACGGCCGCATCGCCGCGGCCTGGATGCATCGCAAGGGCAATGTCCATGACTTCGCCATCACCAATGGCAAGGGCCCTCGCCTGCACCATTTCGCGTACTGGACGCCGACGGCGATGAACATCATCCATCTCTGCGACGTCATGGCCTCGCAAGGCTTTGTGAAGAACATCGAGCGCGGTCCGGGACGCCACGGCATCTCGAATGCGTTCTTCCTCTATGTGCGCGACCCCGATGGACACCGCCTCGAGCTCTACACCAGCGATTACTTTACCGGCGATCACGACCACGAGCCGCTGCGCTGGTCGCTGCGCGATCCGCGCCGCCAGACGCTGTGGGGCGCGCCGGCGCCACGCTCCTGGTTCGAGCAGGGCTCGCCTTTCTCAGGGCAAGCCGTGCGCGAGCCGAAGTTCGTGGCCGACGTGCTGGTGGCGGATTGATGCCGGTGACAAGCAAAACAACTCTTCCCGTCGTCCCTGCGAAAGCAGGGACCCATAACCACAGGGAGGAGTTTGGCGAAGGTTGGTCGTTCGGGATTGTCGTCGCACTCCATCGATAGATCACGCGGCATGGGTCCCTGCTTTCGCAGGGACGACAAGAGAGATTGATTACCTATGAAGCTCCCTCGCCTCGCCACCTATTCCGTCAAGGGTGATATCAGCTACGGCGCCGTCCTGGAGGGCGGCATCGTCGATCTCTCTTCGCGCCACGCAAAGGACTATCCGACGCTGCGCGAGGTGATCGCGGCCGGAAAGCTCGTGAGCTTCGCCGAAGAAGCCGCCGGCCGCACGCCGGATCACGCGCTCGCCGACATCACCTGGCTGCCGCCGGTGCCCGCACCGGAAAAGATCATCTGCATCGGCGTCAACTATCCCGACCGCAACGCCGAGTACAAGGACGGCCAGGACGCGCCGAAATATCCGAGCATGTTCATGCGCTCACCCCGCTCCTTCGTCGGTCACGACACGCCGCTGGTGCGCCCGCGCGCGTCAGCGCAGCTCGATTACGAGGGCGAGATCGTGCTGGTGATCGGCAAGCAAGGCCGGCACATTGCCGAAAGTGCCGCGCTCGATCACATCGCCGCGCTCACGCTGTGCAACGAAGGCTCGGTGCGCGACTGGCTGCGCCACGCCAAGTTCAACGTCACGCAGGGCAAGAATTTCGATTCCAGCGGTAGCTTCGGCCCGTGGCTCGTGCCCTACACGAAGGAATCCCAGATCGCGGACATCAGGCTCACCACGCATGTCAACGGCGAGCTGCGGCAGGACGATCGCACCAGCCGGCTGATGTTCCCGTTCCGCTATCTCATCAGCTATATCTCGACCTTCGCAACGCTGGTCCCCGGCGACATCATCGTCACGGGCACGCCGACCGGCGCCGGTGCGCGGTTCGATCGCCGCGTTACCTGAAGCCGGGCGATGTCATCGAGGTCGAGGCGGAAGGCATCGGCCAATTGCGCAACGGTGTCGTCGACGAAGCCTGAACAACAATCGAAGTGGAATAGTGCAATGACGACCCTCACTGGCGGCGAAGCGATCGTAAGCGGCCTTGTTGCCCACGGCGTCGACACTGTGTTCGGCCTGCCCGGCGCGCAGGTCTACGGCCTGTTCGATGCCTTCCACCAGGCCCAGCTCAAGGTGATCGGGGCGCGGCACGAGCAGGCCTGCGGCTACATGGCGTTCGGCTATGCGCGCTCCAGCGGCAGGCCCGGCGTGTTCAGCGTGGTGCCCGGCCCCGGCGTGCTCAACGCCAGCGCGGCACTGCTGACCGCCTTCGGCTGCAACGAGCCGGTGCTGTGCGTGACAGGCCAGGTACCGACACAGTTTCTGGGCAAGGGCCGCGGCCATCTGCACGAAATGCCGGACCAGCTGGCGACCCTGCGGACCTATGTGAAGTGGGCCGACCGCATCGAATATCCCGGCAACGCGCCGACGGTCGTCGCGCGTGCCTTCCAGGAGATGACGTCCGGGCGCCGTGGCCCTGCCTCGGTCGAAATGCCCTGGGATATTTTCACCCAGCGCGCCGGCACGGCGGCAGCACAGGTGCTGGAGCCGCTGCCCGCACCGCTGCCTGACCCCGATATGATCAAGCAGGCCGCCGCGCTGATCAGGAACAGCAAGGCGCCGATGATCTTCGTCGGCAGTGGCGCGATCGAGGCCAGCGAGGAAATCCTCGAGCTCGCCGAGATGATCGATGCCCCCGTCGTCGCGTTTCGCAGCGGCCGCGGCATCGTCTCCAACGCGCACGAGCTCGGGCTCACCATGGCCGCTGCTTACAAGCTTTGGCCGACGACCGATCTGATGATCGCGATCGGCACCCGCGCGGAACTGCCCGCGTCGGGCTTCCGCTGGCCGTTTCAGCCGAAGGGACTGAAGTCCATTCGGATCGACATCGATCCGGCCGAAATGCGCCGCCTCGCCTCCGATACCGCTATTGTCGCCGACGCGAAGGCCGGGACGGCCGATCTCGTCGCGGCCGTGAAGAAGGCCGGCTATGCGAGGACGAGCGGCCGGCGCGGTGAAATCCGCGAGGCCACCGCATCAGCCCAAGCCGAGATCCAGCGCATCCAGCCCCAGATGGCGTACCTCAACATCCTGCGCGAGGTGCTGCCGGCGAACGCGATCGTCACAGATGAGTTGTCGCAGTTCGGCTTCGCTTCCTGGTACGGCTTTCCGGTCTACGAGCCGCGCACCTTCATCACCTCGGGCTATCAGGGCACGCTCGGCTCGGGCTTTCCGACCGCGCTCGGGGCCAAGGTCGCCAATCCCGACAAGCCGGTGGTGGCGATCACCGGCGACGGCGGTTTCATGTTCGGCGTGCAGGAGCTTGCCACTGCCGTGCAGTTCAACATCGGCGTGGTGACGCTGGTGTTCAACAACAACGCCTATGGCAATGTCCGCCGCGACCAGCGCGAACGCTTCGACGGCCGCGTGGTGGCGTCGGATCTCGTCAATCCGGATTTCGTCAAGCTCGCGGAGTCCTTTGGTGTGGCCGCCGCGCGCGTGACGGCGCCGGATCAGTTCAAGGCGGCGATGGAGAAGGCGCTCGCGCATGGCGGGCCGTATCTGATTTCGGTCGAGGTGACGCGGGACTCGGAAGTCAGCCCCTGGGCGTTCATTCACCCGCCGAAGCCGTAGTGATCCTCATGGTGAGGAGGCGCGAAGCGCCGTCTCGAACCATCGAGGCCCGGCTGCGACATCTCGGCCTTCATCCTTCGAGACGCGCGCCGAGTGGCGCGCTCCTCAGGATGAGGGGATAGATCACCGCGTCCGTCGAAACGTCAGATTGATCCGCTTCCGGCCGAGCAGCGCATGCTCGCCATCGGCGAGCGGCGCGACGCCGTGATAGGCGAGCCGTGACGGTCCGCCCCAGACGACCACGTCGCCATGGACGAGCCGGAAGCGGCGTGGCTTGTCGCTGCGCGCCAGGCCGCCGAACAGGAAGGTCGCGGGCAGCCCGAGCGAGACCGAGACGATCGGCGCCGAATAGTCCAGCTCGTCCTTGTCCTGGTGCAGCGAGAGCCGCGTGCCGGGCTCATAGCGATTAACGAGGCAGGCATCGGGCGCAAAGCCGGTGAAACCTCCCTGCTCTGCCGCGCGGCGGGCGAGGTCGCGGAGCACGGGCGGCATGGCGGGCCAGGGCGCGCCGGTTCGCGGATCAATGGGATCATAGCGATAACCGGTGTGATCGGTGATCCAGCCGCGCTCGCCGCAATTGGTCATCGCCACCGACATCAGGTGGCCGCCGGGCGTGGTCATGCGGCGGAACGGCGACTGCTCCACGATGGCGCGCGCGGCATCGATCAGCTCGCTCTCGATCGGCCTGACGAAGCCGCGCAACAGCACGGCGCCATCGGCGATGTCTTCGCGCGATGGCTGCGCTTCAGCGACAGTATCGAACAGGTCACCCGTCAATCGCAGCGCTCATTTGGCATCGTGGAAGATCACACCCACCGTGTGGCGCTGGCCGGTGCGAAGCCGGCTGACGCCGTGGCGCAGATTAACGCGGTAGGTGCCGCGTGTCCCCTGCACCGGGCGATGATGCACGGCAAAGGCGACGGCGTCGCCCTGCGCCAGCGGCACGACCTCGGCGCGCGACTGCATGCGCGGGCGCTGCTCGGTCAGCACGAACTCGCCGCCGGTAAAGTCGCGGCCCGGCTCGGACAAGAGGATCGCGACCTGGAGCGGGAACACGTGCTCGCCATAGAGGTCCTGGTGCAGGCAATTGTAGTCGCCGGCCTCGTATTGCAGCAACAGCGGCGTCGGACGGCTCTGGCCGGCTTCGTGGCAGCGCTTGAGGAACGCCGGATGTGCAGCCGGATAGCGGATGTCGATTCCCATCGCCTCGTTCCAGCGATTGGCGACGCCTTGCAGATGCGCATAGAGCGCCGGGCGCAGCTGCGCGATGAGGTCCGGCAGCGGATAGGAGAAATATTTGTACTCGCCGCGGCCAAAACCGTGGCGGCCCATGACGATGCGGCTGCGGAAGTTAGTGTCATGGGGATAGAGCGCAGCGACGGTGCGACACTGGTCCGGCGTCAGCAGGCCCTTCAGGACGGCGCAGCCCTGGGTGTCGAGCTCGGCGGTGATTTGCGGCCAATCGAGGGCATCGACGTGGGTGGTGAGGTCGGCGGACGAAGGCGGGGATTTGCGTGCTGTTGCTGTCATGGCCATGACTTTCGCAATGCGCCCCCCTCTGGCGCCACCCGATTTCCGACGACTTCCCCGTCATTGCGAGCGAAGCGAAGCAATCCAGAATCCCTCCGCGGAACCAGCCTGGATTGCTTCGTCGCAAGCGCTCCTCGCAATGACAGAGGAGAGATCTCGTAGGGTGGGCAAAGGCGCGAAGCGACGTGCCCACCATCACGAAATGGTGGGCACGCTTCGCTTTGCCCACCCTACAGGACTGTTGCTTGTGGAGCTAGCCCAGCACCGGCAGCGTCACCACGTCGTAGCCGTGCTTGATCGTCCGCTTCAGCACGGGATCCTCGAGCTCGAACTCGAAGCGATCCGCCGGCCGGATGCCACCCTTGGCCGCAAAAGTGCCGCCGAACATGGCACAGCTGTCGGGCAGCTTCCCGCCCGGAAAACCCCGCGCGATGAGATCGGCGACCGGCAGCATCGCGTCCAGCGTGCCCTCCTGGTAGAGCACGCGCTCGCCCTTGATCGTGGCCCAGGAGCGCAGGATCATCTTGTCCCAATGACCGATGACATCCTCCAGCTCCCACAGCGTGGACGCGATCGGCTTGTCGCACATCTGCTTCGACACCGTGACGTTGTAGGCCTCGACCTTGCGGTCGGTGTGGTCGGAGCCACAGCCGACGAAGATGCGGCCTTGCCAGCCGATCAGCACGAACTCGACCTCGCCCGAGGAATCGCCGCCGGTGCATTCGATGCTGTCTTCCTGGGTCAGCCGCCGTGCCGCGCCGCGATAGTAGATCGGCGTCGAGGCCGGCGGGGCGATGCCCATCTCTTGCAGCTCGGCGATATGCTTGTCGCGTGCGACCGGGTCGCGGCCGGTCCAGCCGGCGATGACCATCTGGTCGATCGCTAGCGTCAGCGGCGTTGTGGTGTCCTGGGCGTCGACGGTGAAAGTCAGGTCAAACACGAATTACGGCCTCCATGCCGGCAGCAAGCTCGAAAATACGGCGGTCCGATCCGCCCGCGCCCGCCAGCATCAGGCCGACGGGAACGTCGCCCTCGCGATGTGCGGGCAGCGAGATGGCGCAGCCGTCGATCATGTTGATGAGGGTGCAATTGCGCAGCGCCCGCAGGTTTTCCCTGGTGAACGCCTTGTCGTCGGCGAGATCGGAAATCTTCGGCGGCGTGTTGGCGGTGGTGGGCAGCACCAGCGCGTCATAGGGCGCGAGGCGCGCATTGACGCGGGCGATCAGCGAGCGGCGCTCGTTGAGGAGATCGATGTAATCGGCCGCGCTCTGCGCCTCGCCGCGCATGATGCGCACGAAGACCCTGGGGTCGTAGACGTCGCCCTTGGCGGTGATGAGATAGCGGTGCCAGGCGAAGCTCTCGGCCGCGGCAAAGCCGCCCTTGGCGTTCATCGGGCCGATGTCGTGGAATTCCGCCATCTCGATGCGTTCGATGATCGCACCGTGATCGGCAAGGGTCTTCAGCGTCCGCTCGAAGGTCTCGGAGACCTCAGCATCGAGGTCGTCCAGCGCGACGGTGGTCGGCACGGCGAGCCGCATGCCCTTCACGGGGCGCGGCTTCAGCGGGACGACCGGCTCGTTCGCCAGCACGGCATCGAGAATGGCACAGCAGCTGACCGATCGCGCCAACGGCCCGATGCTGTCGAGCGAGAACGACAGCGGCACTGCGCCGTCGAGCGGCACGCGCCGCTGCGTCGGCTTGTAGCCGACGATGCCGTTGAAGGCCGCCGGAATCCGGCAGGAGCCGCCGGTGTCGGTGCCGAGCGCGCCATGCGCCATGCCGTCGAGCACGGAGACCGCGGCGCCCGAGGACGAGCCGCCGGGCACATGGCCCACGGCCCGGTTCCAGCCCCCTTCGGCGTGCCGTAATGCGGATTGATGCCGATGCCGGAATAGGCGAACTCGGTCATGTTGGTGCGGCCGATCAGCACGAAGCCGGCCTTGCGCAGGCGCGCCACCGTTGCCGCATCGTGCTCCGCCGGATCGGAATCGTCGAGCGCACGGGAGCCGGCGCGCGTCGTCTGTCCCTTGATATCGAAGAGATCCTTGATCGAGATCGGGATACCGGCATAGCGCGACGGCGCAGCCTCGACCTTGCGCAGGGTATCCATCGCGTCAGCCGTTGCGAGCGCGGCGTCCTTGTCGACGTGGATGAAGGTGCGCTGGCCCTCGCCAGCCGGGTCGGCGATCCTGGCGATGCACGCCTCGACCAGCTTGCGGGAGGTCGTGCGGCCGCTTTCGAGGTCTTCGGCGAGCTTCGCCAGAGTCGGAAAATCGGGCATGTCTGTCTCACGGAATATTGCGCGCGCAATCTATAGCGCCGGCTCAGCTCGACACAAGCATTGTGCGCATGATGGCATGCATGCGCATTGCTGGACCGTTGACGCGCCATGGTCGATTGTCGCATCAAGATCGAAACAGGCGGGCGTGAAGCCTGTGCCTTGGGAGGACCATCTGAATGGCCGAACCGCAGCGCGCGCGACCGAAACCGACGCCGGAAACCCAGCATTTCTGGGACGGCACGAAAGCGGGCGAACTGCGCCTGCAGCGCTGCGACGCCTGCGCGCATGTCTATTTCCCACCACGCCCGTTCTGCCCGTCCTGCGCCTCGCGCAAGGTCAGCATCTTCAAGGCGAGCGGCAAGGGTTTCCTCTACAGCTACGTGATCAACCACCGCCCCGCCGCGCCAGGCTTTACCCCGCCTTACGCCATCGCCGTGGTCGAGCTGGCCGAAGGGCCGCGGATGATGAGCAACATCATCGACTGTCCGCAGACGCCGGAAGCGCTGGAGCTCGACATGAAGCTCGAGGTCGCCTTCCAGGAGCTCGACGACAAGATCACCCTTCCCGTCTTCCGTCCGGCGAAGGGGTAGACGATGCGCAGGAACCAGGTTGCCGTCGTCGGCGCGGCCGAGACCACCGAGCTCGGCGTCGTCCCCACCATGTCGCAGCTCCAGCTCCACGCGGATGCGGCACTCAATGCCATCGCGGATGCCGGGCTGAAGCTGTCCGACATCGACGGGTTTGCCACCGCGGTCGAGACGCCGCAGCAGGTCTGCCACTATCTCGGCATCAAGCCGACCTGGGTGGACGGCACCTCGGTCGGCGGCTGCTCCTTCATGCTGCACGTCCGCCATGCGGCGGCGGCGATCGAGGCCGGCCTGTGCAAGACGGTGCTGATCACCCATGCCGAGAGCGGCAAGTCGATGATCGGCAAGCTGCCGCGCTCGACGCCGGCCGACAGCCTCAACGGCCAGTTCGAGGCGCCCTACGGCGTGTACGGTCCGCCCAGCATGTTCCCGATCCCCGTGCTGCGCTTCATGAAGACCTATGGCATCACCCATGAGCAACTCGCCGCGGTGGCGGTCGTGCAGCGGGAATGGGCGGCGAAGAATCCGCGGGCGATGATGAAGGACCCGATCACGGTTGCCGACGTCCTCAACTCGCGCATGATCGCTTATCCGTTCCGTCTGCTGCAGTGCTGCCTCGTCACCGACGGCGGCGGCGCGCTGATCCTGACCTCGGCCGACCGCGCCAGGGATTTTCCGCGCAAGCCCGTCTACATCATGGGCACCGGCGAGAGCGTGGAAACGCCGATGGTCAGCCAGATGGAGACCTTTAATTCCTCGCGCGCGTTCAAGACCGCGGGCCCCCTCGCCTTCAAGGAAGCCGGCATCGCACACAAGGACGTCGATCATCTCATGATTTACGACGCCTTTGCGCATCTGCCGCTGTTCGGCCTCGGCGACCTCGGCTTCATGCCGCACGAAGAGACCGGCAAATTCATCGCCGACGGCAACACGAGGCCGGGCGGCAAACTTCCGCTCAACACCAATGGCGGCGGATTGAGCTACATGCATTCGGGCATGTACGGCATGTACGCGCTCCAGGAGAGCGTACGCCAGATGCGCGGCATCGCACCGGCGCAGGTCGCGGGCGCGAAGATTTCGGTGTGCCACGGCGTCGGCGGCATGTTCGCGGCATCAGGCACGATCGTGTTTACGAACGAAAGGTAATCCACATGAGCAAATCACTGCAAGACAAGGTCATCATCGTCACCGGCGCGGGCCGCGGCATCGGGCGCGAAATCGCGCTGCTCTGCGCGGCCGAAGGCGCCAAGGTCGTGGTCAACGATCCCGGTGGCGCCTCCGACGGCGCCGGCACGAGCGCCACGCCTGCGGAAGAAGTGGTCGAGGAAATCAAGAAGCGCGGCGGCACCGCCGTTGCCAATTTCGAAAGCGTCGCGGAAGCAATCCCCGCCAGCAAGATCGTGAAGACCGCGACCGATCATTTCGGCCGGCTCGACGGCGTCGTCAACAATGCCGGCATCTTGCGCGACATGATCTTCCACAAGATGAGCGTGGAAGCGTTCGAGGCCGTCATCAAGGTGCATCTGATGGGCTCGTTCTACGTCTCGCACGCCGCCGCGCGGATCTTCCGCGAGCAGGAGAGCGGCTCCTTCGTGCACTTCACCTCGACCTCGGGCCTGATCGGCAATTTCGGCCAGGCCAACTACGCCGCGGCCAAGCTCGGCATCATCGGGCTATCCAAGTCCATTGCGCTCGACATGGGCCGGTTCAACGTCCGCTCGAACTGCGTCTCGCCGTTCGCCTGGACCCGCATGATCGGCACCATCCCGACCGAGACCGAGGCCGAAAAGGCGCGCGTCGAGAAGATCAAGCAGATGGGCCCGGAGAAGATCGCGCCGATCTGCGCCTATTTGCTCTCCGATGCCGCCAAGGAGGTCTCCGGGCAGATCTTTGGCGCGCGCATGAACGAGTTGTTCCTGTTCAGCCAGAACCGTCCGCTGCGCTCGGTGCACCGGAGCGAAGGCTGGACGCCGCAATCGATCGCGGAACATGGCATGCCGGCGCTGAAGGGCTCGTTCTACAAGCTCGACCGTTCCGCCGACATCTTCCCCTGGGATCCCGTCTAGCGCTTTCCCAGCTATTGTTGCGCTGCGATCTCCGGTTGTCCGGCCGGAGATCGCCCGCATTACGCCCGATTGCGGGCGAATGGTTTCCTTCCAACAAAAAATGGGAGGCGACTATGACAAAACCACTGACCATTTCTGTCGGTACCAATGACCATTGCCTCGGGCGCCGCGCTCTCCTGAAAGGCGCGGCGGCTGCAGTAGCCGCGACGGGCGTCACCATGAACGCAGCCATGGCGGCTTCCGTCACGCCGTTCGGCCAGACCGCCACTCCGACGAGGTCGACGGCGCCATTGCCCTTGGGACCTCTCCCCGGCAGCCGCTATCCGGACTCCCGTCTGGAATCCGCCAAGAAGGGGCCACCAACGTTCGGGCCTGCGGACTTCCCGGCCTTCGCCGGCACCATGGCGGTCGAGCGGGTTGCAACCGGCTTCAGATGGGCCGAGGGTCCCGTGTATTTCGCAGCCGGGCGATACCTGTTGTTCAGCGACATTCCCAACAACCGCATCATGCGTTTCTCGGAGGATGACGGTCACGTCAGCGTCTACCGTCAGCCCTCGATGAACTCGAACGGCAACACCATCGATCGCGAAGGACGCCTGATCACATGCGAGCATAGCGGCCGGCGCGTGACGCGAACCGAACTCGACGGCTCGATCACCATCATTGCCGACAAATTCAATGGCAAGCGACTGAACTCGCCGAACGATGCGGTCGTTACCGCCGATGGCGCGATCTGGTTCACCGACCCCGCCTACGGCATCGGCGGCTTCTATGAAGGGATCAAGGCCGAGCCCGAGCAGGAGAAGAAGAACGTCTACCGGGTCGATCCGAAGTCCGGAGACGTCAAGGTCGTCATCGACGATTTCGTGGAGCCCAACGGGATCACCATCTCGCCCGACGAGAAGAAGCTCTACATCTGCGAGACCGGATTCACGGACGGACCGGACAATCCATCGCATATCCGCGTGTTCGACCTCGACGTGGCTGCGGGGAAGGTGTCGAACAGCAAGGTCTTCGCCGAGATGCCAAAGCCAAGCATCACCGACGGCGTCCGCTGTGACACCGAAGGACGAGTCTGGTGTTCGGTGGGCTGGGGCGATCCCAACGAAGACGGCGTGCGCTGTTATACGCCATCGGGCAATCTGCTCGGCAAGATTCATATTCCGGAAACAGTGGCGAATCTGAGCTTCGGCGGTCAGCAGAGAAACAGGCTGTATATCTGTGGCTCGACATCGCTTTATGCCGTCTACACCAGCGTGCAGGGCGCACTAAAGCCGTGAGCATCAACGAATAGCGAGTGGGGAGTAGCGAATAGTTGGCGGCGCCCCGCCCATCTGTTCGCTATTCGCCTCTCAACCCGTATTCCGCAAGCCCGCCGAGATCCCGTTGATCGTCAGCTGAATCCCGCGCAGCACCTGCTCGTCCGGATTTTGCGCGCGATGCTCCTTGAGCAGCTCGACTTGAACGTGGTTGAGCGGATCGAGATAGGGAAAGCGATGGCGCACCGAGCGCTCCAGCAGCGGATTGCCTTGCAGCAGCCGGTCCTGGCCCATGATGTCCAAGAGCGTCTCGATGCAGGAGTGCCATTCGCGGCGGATGCGGCCGAAGATTTTTTCGCGCAAGTCTTCGTCCGGCACGAGCTCGGCATAGCGCGAGGCGATCGCGATCGAGCTTTTCGCGAGCACCATGTCCATGTTCGACAGCAGCATGCGGAAGAACGGCCATTCCTTGTAGAGTTCTTTGAGGAACGGCATGCCCTTGTCGGGATGCTCGGCGATCCACTGCTCCACCGCGCTGCCAAAACCGTACCAGCCGGGCAGCATCAGGCGGCACTGCGCCCATGAGAACACCCAGGGGATCGCGCGAAGATCCTCGATCGCGCGGGTCTTCTTGCGCGAGGCCGGACGGCTGCCGATGTTCAGCGTCGCGATCTCGTTGATGACGGTGGACGCCCAGAAATAATCGACGAAGCCCTCGGTCTCGTAGACGAGGCCGCGATAGGCCTTGAAGGCGAGGTTCGACAGCTCGTCCATGGCGGTCAGATATTCGCGGCGCGGCGCGCTCTGGCGCGGATGCAGCAGGCTCGCCTCCAGCGTGGCCGCGGCCAGGATCTCCAGATTGTTGCGGCCGACTTCGGCGTTGGAATATTTCGACGAGATGATCTCGCCCTGCTCGGTGATGCGGATCTGGCCGTTCACCGCGCCGCCGGGCTGCGCGATGATGGCGTCATAGCTCGGCCCGCCGCCGCGGCCGACCGAGCCGCCGCGGCCGTGGAACAGGCGCAGCCGGACGCCGTGGCGCTCGAACACGTCCACGAGGCCGATCTCGGCCTTGTAGAGCTCCCAGCCCGAGGTGACGAAGCCGCCATCCTTGTTGCTGTCGGAATAGCCGAGCATGACCTCCTGCACGCTGCCGCGGCTGTCGACGAGGCGGCGGTAGTCGTGCAGCGAGAGCATGCGATCCATGATGCCGCTGGAGGCCTGCAAGTCCTCGATGGTCTCGAACAGCGGCACGATGTTGATGGCGCTACGCCCGGAGGGATGGACGAGGCCGACCTCCTTGAGCAGCACCGCGACCTCGAGCATGTCGGACATGCCCTTGCACATCGAGATGATGCATTGGGGAATGGCGTCCGAGCCGAACTTCGCATGCGCCTCCGCGGCGGCATGGAAGACGTTGAGCTCGCCCATCGTCTCGTCGCTGTATTTGACGAATGGCGACACCAGCGAGCGCGTGCTGCGCAATTCGTTGGTGAGCAGCGAAATGCGCGCCTCCTCGCCGAGCGCGAGATAGGACATGCCGGGGTTCGCGGCATCCATCAGCTCGGCGATGGTACGTTCGTGCACGGCCGAATTCTGGCGGATGTCGAGCCGCGCCAGATGGAAGCCGAAGCAATCCACCGCGCGCCGCAGCAGCCGCAGCCGGCCGCGGGCGATGACGCGAGCGTTGTTCGAGATCAGCGAGCGGTGCAGCACGTCGAGATCGGCCTGCAGCTCCCGGACGGTCTCGTAGGGCCTGCCCTTGCCGACCGGACGGCGCGTGATCTCGACCTCGAGCTTTTCGGCCGTCGCCGTCAGGCGCGCATAGATGCCGGAGACCGCGAGACGATAAGGCTCGCCGCTCCGGTGCGGCGAGGTGTCGGGCGAGCGTTCCGCCAGTGTCCGCAGCTCTTCGGAAACGTCGGCGAGATGCGCCGCGATCGACAGCTCCGAGCCGAGCACATGCAGCTCGTTCAGATAGAACTGCATCACCCGGCTCGACTGCAGCCGCAGCGTGCCGCGCATCACGTCTGCGGTGACGAAGGGATTGCCGTCGCGGTCGCCGCCGATCCAGCTGCCCATGCGCAGGAACGAGGCGAGCTCGCTTGCCGCCGCCTCGCCGCCTGCCTCCAGCCGGTCTTCCAGCACGTTGACCAGCCGCGGCACCTCGCGCAGGAAGGTATAGTCGTAGAAGGACAGGCCGTTGGCGACCTCGTCGAGCACGGTCAGCTTGGTGCGGCGGAGCAGATTGGTCTGCCACAGCGTCAGCACCTCGCGGCGGAGCTGCTCATCGCTGGCGGCGGCCTCGTCCGCGGTCAGCGCAACGCGCTCGCGGCGGTCGAGCAGGCTTGCGACCTCCATCTCGCGGTCCATGGTGCTCTTGCGGCGGACCTCGGTCGGGTGCGCGGTGAGGACCGGGCTGACCAGCGCGGTCTTGAAGAAGTTGCGGAGCACGTCGGGGCCGATCCCGGCGTCCCTGGCATGGGCCAGCGTCTCCGCCAGCACCCCGGCCTCGCCGCCCTTGGCAGCGCTGCGCGCCCGCATCTGGCGGATATTGTTGTGGTCCTCGGCGATATTGGCGAGATGGGAGAAATAGCTGAAGGCGCGGACGATCCGCACGGTCTCGGAGGTCGACATGCTGTCGAGGATCTGTTCGAGCTCGCGGCGGGCGAGCCGGTCCTCGTCGCGATGGAACCGGATCGAGGTCTGCCGGATGCGCTCGACCAGGTCGAACAATTCGGCACCCTCCTGGTCGCGCACGGTGTCGCCCAGGATGCGTCCGAGCAGGCGGATGTCGTCACGCAGCCGTGCATCTGCCTCCAGCGCCTGAACGTCCTCAGGGCGGTTGGGGCGCTGATCGGTGGCGTCGGATGGTACGGTCTGGAGGGACATGGCTCGCTCCCCTTGTAGAGCTCCCTGCGGCTCCCCGGTCCGGGGGAGTGTGCGATATTTTTCTGCCGCAGTGCAAGATGAACTTGGGGGCGGCGCGGCAACATCGCCGATCAAGGTTGGACAAGGTTGGGATTGCGCCTCGCAGCGCGCACACATGCCTTCGGTCTCGCGGTGGCGGGCCGCTCCACCACCACAAGCCTTGCCGCGCGTGACTCAGAGTTGAGTGCAAGCTGGAAGCCCCCAATTGGTCGATGCCCGCGAGGAGCTTTTCAGCTACCCAACCAGCCACCTGGCCGCTCCGCTGAAGCGAGCACTACAATCCGGGTGATCTCGCCGCCCAAGCCTTGGTGGCCTGGCAGCTTTCCATCGCTCGGGCATAGGCAGGGCGTGCGGTCGTGCGGGCGAGATAGTCCCGCTCGGTCGAACCGGGGACGTAGTTGCCAGTTCGCAGGCCGAGCAGGAGGGCGTAGCTCACCGAGATATCGGCTGCAGTGAATCGGTCGCCGGCGAGATAGGGGCATTCCGCGAGGCGGCGGATAACCAAACCAAGCCGGCTCTCGAAGGTCTCGAGTGCCCAACGTGTAACCCGAGCATTTCGCTCGGCTTCGGGCGCCAGTCCACGACCGACCAAGACGGCGTTCATCGGCCCGGCGAGCCCGGCCTCGCCCAAGTGCAGAAATTGCAGATAGGACGCGAAGGCGGGATCGTCGGGGGCGACGGCGAGCGAAGCTGAGCCGTGGCGGGCGAGCAGGTACTCAAGAATCGCGATCGATTCGACCATGATCATCTCGCCGTCCTGCAGTGCGGGAATGAAGCCGGCAGGGTTGATAGCGAGGAAATCGTGATCCTTCTCGGCTGCGAGCAGATCGACCGGACGCAGCCGATAAGCCAATCCTAATTCTTCGAGCAGCCAAACAACGCGAAAGCCACGACCTTCGCCATAGACGGTGAGCATAGTTAAGCGTTCCTGGATTGGGCCAGATGTACAAATTCGCAGAGGTGATCCAGTCGCGCAATGGATTATCGATAGCGCATCGTGCGCTCAAGGGTTGGCGCATACTCGCCTACAATGCGGACCCTTCCCACTTTACAGGTTCACGACCACGGCCGGAGACAAGCGACGCGACGGGCCACAGCCGGACTCTCAAACCGCTACCGCGAGCCAATCAATCACCTCGTCAACGAGCCCCAACAAGCAAGGTGTCGTATTTTCGCTGTCTCAGGGCTGCAGGAGTGATAGGAGCCTCTGACGGTCTTGATCGCGTAGGCGCTGGCATTCACGCAGCCATTCTAGCTCCTTTTCAGCGCTTGCAGTATTTTGACCTTCCCGTTTCAAGTCGAGAACCAGCCGCTCCTGTTCTGCAAGCTGGCGCTCTCCTGCGACCACTTCACGCTCAACGCGGCCCAACTCGTCATAGATCGAGGTTCTGTCCATCGAAGCGCTCCACGCGCTCGATCAACCCGATCCACGTTTCACCGTTCCCTCTCTTTTTGCTGTTTTTTCCCAACCGCTTTTGCGATGCCGGGAGGTGTGGAGTCATCCGTGAGCTCTCGGTGTCCCAGGCGAAAGTCAGGAACGGACCCAAAGCCGACTTCAGCGACTTCCTTCGGCAGATCAAAGGTAACAGAGCTCGCTTACAATTTCCTCACTGGCAGCTTATTCTCGGGGTTTCAGAGGGTGGCCCGCGCGAGGAATGCAGCTTGCGTTTTCTTTTTGAGGATTACGCATTGGATACCGACAGGCGCGAACTGCAGCGCGCAACGGACGTGATTGTTGTCACCCCCCAAGTGTTCGATCTGCTTGAATACCTGATCCGAAACAGAGAGCGCGTCGTCAGCAAGGACGACCTCATCAACGCCGTTTGGAAGGGACGCATCGTCTCGGATGCTGCGCTGACGACTCGCCTGAATGCCGCCCGGAGCGCAATCGGCGACACGGGCGAGAAACAGCATTTAATCAAAACATTGCCGCGCAAAGGTTTCCGCTTCGTGGGGGCAGTGCAGGAAGCCCGGGGACCCGCAAATGAGACGGTGGGCCCCGTCGAGCGAACCGACGACACGGCGCCACGCCTGTCCATCGTCGTGCTTCCCTTCGCGAACCTGAGCGATGATCGCGAACGGGACTATTTCGTGGATGGTATAACCGAGAGTTTGACCACGGACTTGTCGCGCATCAATGGTTCATTTGTAATCGCACGGAACAGCGCTGCCTCATACAAGGGCAAAGCAGTCGATGTACGGCAAGTCGGCCGCGAATTAAACGTTCGCTACGTGCTCGAAGGCTCAGTGCAGCGCAGCGGCAAGCGGCTTCGGATGAACGTGCAGTTGATCGATGCCAAGAGCGGCCAGCATCTTTGGGCCGATCGCTTCGAGAAGCCTGTCGTCGATTTGTTCGACATGCAGGACGAAATCGTATCGAGGCTCGCCAATACGTTAGGTGCCCAGCTCATCGAGGCTGAGGCGCGACGCGCCGAGCGTACGCTGCATCCCGATGCGATGGATTTGTACTTCCAGGGCCGGGCCTGGTTGATGAAGGGGTTTAGCCTTGAATGCGTGACGCAAGCGCGGAGCTTCTTCGAACGCTCTCTGGAGTTCGACCCCGGCAACGTCGAAGCAATGATCGGCCTGGCAAGTGTTGATACGACAATTGCAGCCAGCTTTACGACGGATGATGGGCCTGCGCGGCTTGCAGCGGCCGAGGCGATGGTGAATCAGGCATTGTCGATCAGGCCGAACTATACTTCAGCCCACTCGGCTCGGGGTTGGGTTCAGATCTTTACGAACCGGGCCGCCCAAGGCATCCGTGAATTCGAGCATGCGTTGGCGCTGGATTCGAATAGGGCCAACGCTCATGCTGCCCTTGGTTTTGCCAAATTCTATATGGGGCGCGGTGCCGAGACCGAAGGCCATGTACTCGAGGCTCTACGTCTTTCCCCTCGCGACGTTGAAGCCTACCAGTGGACGTGTTATGTGGGCGTGGCCAAGTTGCAGCTTGGTTCGGACGTCGAAGCCGTCAGTTGGCTACGACGAAGCACTGAGGCGAACCGCAACTTTCCTCTCGCTCATGTGTTGCTCGCTGCTGCGTTGGGCTTGACCGGCACGCTCGATGAGGCGCGAGCTGCTGCAAGAACGGGACTTGCGCTCAACTCAGGTTTCACCATCCGTCGCTTGTTCGTTGCTCAACGAAGCGACAACCCGATTTTCCTTGCTGGGCTCGAGCGCGTCTGTGAAGGCCTGCGCCTCGCTGGCGTGCCGGAAGGGTGATGGGCGCTTCGGGTCAGAAGCCGGTTTCAGCGCGTTCCCGCCCTACGTCGTCTTTGGGTCACAAGCCGCCAATGAGGATCAGGCACGGCAAACGTCCGCTTCATCTCCAAAAGCTGAAGCCTGCGAGCCGAGAGCTCTAGACCGGCACGATCACTTTGCCGATCGGCCAGAGCGCGATCCCGGCGAGCTTCAGATGGGCCCAGGCGAACGGGATGCCGATGATGGTGACCGCGAGGACCAGAGCGGTCAGGAGATGGCCGAGTGCCAGCCACCAGCCGGCGAGCACGAACCAGATGATGTTGCCGATCACCCCGAGCGGACCGGTGCCGATATCGCTCTCGCCGGTGACCTCGTAGCGGCTGACCGCCCTCGAGCCGAACGGCAGCAGCGTGTAGACCGCGATGTTGAACGCCGCCCGCGCCCACGGCAGGCCAATGATGGTGACGGCCATGATGACCGCGGCGACCAGCCAGCCGAACGCCATCCAGGCGCCGCCGATGAGGATCCAGAGCAGGTTGAGCAGGATGGAAACGGGAGCCATGGGATGATCCGCGAGACAGTGACGCCACCTATATAGGGACGAAATCTGTCCCTGCTAGGACGGCGTAGCCCGGACCGCACGACGACGCCTACCGCCCTTCGAACTTCGGCTCGCGCTTCTCCATGAAGGCCTTCATGCCCTCGGCCATGTCCTGAGTCTTGAACAGCGGCAGGAGCTGGAGATAGACGTGGTGGACATGATCGGAGAAGTTCTCGTTCATCCCCATCCGCATCATGCGCTTGGAGGCCTGCACCGCGAGCGGCGCGTTGGCGGCGATCTCGCGGGCAATGGCGTGGACGCGGTTCATCAGGTCGGCGTCCGGCACGACCTCGTTGGCGAGGCCCCACTCCAGGCACTCGCGCGCGCTGAGCGTGCGGCCGGTAAAGATCAGCTCGGAGGCCTTGGCCCAGCCGAGCATCCGCGGCAGCAGCCAGGTGCCGCCGGATTCCGGCACGACGCCGCGCTTGACGAAGGCGGCGGCAAGCTTTGAGGACTCCGCCATGATGCGGATATCGCAACCGAGCGCGGTGTCCATGCCGTAGCCGGCGGCGCCGCCATTGACGGCGCAGATGGTCGGCTTGTCCATCGCCTGCAAGACCGTCGGCGGCGTGTTGCGGAGGTTGATCGTGGTCGGCGACGAGGCGGCGCTGAGGCCGTTGCCGTCGCGCTCCTTGCGGAGGTCGAGGCCCGCGCAGAACGCCCTGCCCTTGCCGGTGAGGATCACGACACGGACGTTCTTGTCCTCGTTGGCCTCGGTCAGCAGCCGCGCCAGATCGTTCAGCATCGGGCCGGAGATCGTGTTCATGCGCTCCGGCGCGTTCAGCGTGATGGTCGCGATGTGATCGGCGACCTCATAGAGGACTTCCTTGGTCGTATCCGCACCTGCGTCGCTCATGGGAGTCCCCCTCTTTTGTAGCCCGGATGAGCGTAGCGACATCCGGGATTTTAGCTCTCACCGTCCCGGGTATCGCTTCGCTCACCCGGGCTACGGGCTACGAACTGTCAAATCTTCCGTCCCGCGCGCTCCCAATAGGGGTCGCGGAGGCGGCGCTTGAAGATCTTTCCGGAGTCTTCGCGCGGCAAGCCGCTGCGGATCTCGATGTGCTTGGGCACCTTGTAGTCCGCGAGGGAGGTCTTCAGGCGCGCACGGACATCGGCGGCATCGAGCGTGATGCCGGACTGCGGCTCGACCACGGCCATCAGCGCCTCGCCGAACTCGGTATCGGGGATGCCGAACACCGCGCAATCATGCACGCCGGGCACCGCGTGCAGCACGGATTCGATCTCCGCTGGATAGATATTGACGCCGCCCGAGATCACCATGTCGCGCTTGCGGTCGCAGATGAAGACATAGCCGTCCTCATCGAGGTAACCGACGTCGCCGGAGGTGATGAAACCGTCGCGGTCGATCTCGGCGCGCTTTTCCGCCTTGTTGTGGTAGGTGAAATCGGCCATCTCCGCCATGCGGGAATAGATCTCACCGATCTCGCCCACCGGCAGCTCCCTTCCGTCGTCACCGATGAAGCGCAGTTCGGCGCCTGGCGAGATCCTGCCGACCGTTCCAGGCTTCTTCAGCGCATCCTCGGAGGTCGCGAAGGTGACGGCGCCGGATTCGGTCGAGCCGTAGAATTCGTAGATCACCGGCCCCCACCATTCGATCATCGCGCGCTTGACTTCGGCCGGACAGGGAGCTGCGGCATGAATGATGTGGCGCAGCGAGGAGACGTCGTATTTCCTGCGAACTTTCTCCGGCAATTTCATCAGGCGGATGAACATGGTCGGCACCATGAAGATGGTGTCGATCTTGTACCGCTCGATCAACTGGAGGAATTCTTCCGCCTCGAAGCGCGGCATCAGCACCAGCGCGCCGCCGAGCTTGCCGGCGCGGATGCCGAACGAGTTCGGCGCGGAATGATAGAGCGGGCCCGGCAGGATCGTGCGGGCGCCGGGCTTGAGGCCATAGATCATCGCACGCATGCGCTCCGCGGCCGCCGCCTGTTCCGGCGTGGGCGCATTGCGCCGGACGCCCTTGGGATGGCCTGTCGTCCCCGAGGTGTAGATCATGTTCATGGGCTGCGGCACGACCGGCCCGTCGTAGGGCGGGTGTTGCGCGAGCCAGGATTCGAAATCGATCGCGAAGGCCGGCGTCTTCAGGTGATCGGGATCGATCTTGTAGCTGAACAAAATCTCCGGCGGCGTCGGCACGCTGAGCACGGTGACGCCCTTCGGAATCGCATCGCGCAAGGCGTGCAGCATGTCGGCATGTCCGATCAGGACTGACGTTCCGGTATCCCCGAGGATGTAGTTGATCTCCTCCGGCTTGAAGTGCCAGTTGATCGGCACGCCATAGGCACCGAGCCGCATTGCGGCGTAGGCGGCTTCGAGGAAGGCAATGTCGTTGCGCATCAGCATGCAGACGCAATCGCCCTGCTTGACGCCGATTTTGGCAAGGCCGGAGGCGATGCGATCGGCGCGGCTGGCTACCTCCGCATGATTGCGGCGGCGGTCGCCGGAGACGATGCCGAGGAACTTTGACGCTTCGCTCATTTTTGTTTTTCTTTGTTGTTGTGTTCGTCATTCCGGGGCGATGCGCAGCATCGAACCCGAAATCTCGAGGTTCCGGGTCTGGTCCTTCGGACCATCCCGGAACGACGGAAAGCTAGTCCGCATACTTCGCCGCGCGCTTCTCCAGATTGGAGCGCACCGCCTCGGTCTGGTTGGCGCTGCCGATCAGCTTCTGCTGCTCGACGGACTCCGCGAGCAGCGCGGGACCCGGATCGACCGAGAGATTGTTCAGCAGACGCTTCGCCGCACGGATCGCATCCGGGCTCTTGCCGGCGATCTCGCGCGCGACTTCGAGTGCCGTGGCGCGCGGGTCGTCGCAGATGCGCGTCGCGAGACCGTAGGTCATCGCCTCCTGCGCGGAGAAGATGCGGCCAGTATAGGTGAGATCGCGCAAAATGTCGTCGCGCACGAGACTTGCGAGGATCGGCGTTCCCGCCATGTCCGGAACGAGGCCCCATTTGATCTCCATCACCGACATCCGCGCATCGGGCGAGAGGAAGCGCATGTCGGCGCCGAGCGAGAGCTGGAAGCCGCCGCCGAAAGCGACGCCGTGCACGGCTGCGATGACGGGAACCGGAAGCTGGCGCCATCCCCATACCGCCTGCTGCGGAAAGTTTGCTTGCCCATGCGTCCGCTTGGTGAGATCGCGATTTTCGCCACCCGGAATTCCGTTGCCGCCCTTCTCCTTCATGGCGGCAAAACGCCCCATGTCGAGACCGGCGCAGAAGGCGCGGCCTTCGCCCGAGAGCACGACGACACGCACGCCCTTTTCCTTCGAAAGCCGCTCGGTTGCCGCGACAAGGGCCTCGAACATGGCCTGATCGAGCGCATTCATCTTGTCCGCACGCACCAGACGCACGTCGGCGACGCCTTCCGAGATCGAGATCGAGACGCGCTCTTCCATGGATGAATTCTCCCCTGTTCTTGTTCGGTGCCGCTTTACAGGAAGACGGCGGCCGGATTTAGTCAATCGACCAATTAACTGACAATCCGTACGGGAGAAACAGCCATGTTCAAGGAAAATCTTCTGGCTGGACGCCGCATTCTCGTGACCGGCGGCGGGACCGGGCTCGGCAAGTCGATGGCGGCGCGCTTCCTTCAGCTCGGCGCCGAGGTGCATATCTGCGGCCGGCGCAAGATCGTCTGCGACGAGACCGCGACCGAGCTGATGGATCAGTATGGCGGCCGCGTCACCAGCCACGGCGTCGACATCCGCAACGCGCTCGCGGTCGAGGAGATGGTCGAGACCATCTTTCGCGAGGCGCCCCTCACCGACCTCATCAACAACGCCGCCGGCAATTTCATCTCGCGCAGCGAAGAGCTCTCGCCGCGCGGCTTCGATGCCGTCGCCAACATCGTCATGCACGGCACGTTCTATGTCACGCATGCGGTCGGCAAGCGCTGGATCGCGCTGAAACAGCCCGGCAATGTCGTGTCAATCACCGTGACCTGGGTGCGCAACGGCTCGCCTTACGTCGTGCCGTCGGCGATGAGCAAGTCGGCGATCCACGCCATGACGATGTCGCTCGCGACCGAATGGGGCCGGTACGGCATCCGCCTCAACACGATCGCGCCGGGCGAGATCCCGACCGAGGGCATGAGCAAGCGCATCAAGCCGGGCGACGAAGCCGGCGCGCGCACCAGGGCGATGAATCCGATGGGCCGCGTCGGCACCATGGAGGAGTTGCAGAACCTCGCGGTGTTCCTGATCTCCGGTGGCTGCGACTGGATCACCGGCGAGACCATCGCCATGGACGGCGCACAGGCGCTCGCCATGGGCGGCAATTTCTACCAGCTCCGCGACTGGAGCGACGACGACTGGAAGACCGCGCGCGAGAGCATCATGGCGCAGAACGAGAAGGACCGGGCGAAACGAGGGTGATCTTCCTCTCCCGTATTGTCTTTGCCCCCGGATGACGCCACACTCCGCGGTATAAAAACAAAACGCCACGGGAGAGACATGTCCACCACACAGCCATTGGCGAACCTCGCCGACATGGTGCGCGAGCGCGCGAAGAGCCGCGGCGATGCGATCGCCTATGAGTTCGAGGGCCGCCTCACCAGCTTTGCCGAATTCGACGTCAGGACCAACAAGGTCGCCAACGCGCTGATCGCGATGGGCGTGAAGAAGGGCGACCGGATCGCCTATCTCGGCAAGAACAGCGACCTCTATTTCGAACTACTGATGGGCGCGATGAAGGCCGGTGTGGTGATGGCGCCGGTGAACTGGCGGCTCGCCGGGCCCGAGGTTGCCTTCATCGTCGCCGACTGCAAGGCCCCGGTGCTGTTCGTCGGGCCGGAATTCATCGCGCAAGTCCATCAGATCAGGGACAAGCTGCCCGGCGTCCGTACCATCATCACGACCGAGGGCGGCGCGCCGGAATGGCAGGATTTTGCGGGCTGGCGGGATGCACAGAGCAGCGATGATCCGAGGGTCCCGATCACCCCACAGGATATCGCGATGCAGCTCTACACCTCCGGCACCACGGGCAAGCCGAAGGGCGCGATGCTGACGCATTCGAACTTCAACAGCCTGCTGCAGGCCGGGAGCGGCGCGGACACGCCGGAATGGAACAGGTGGTCGACCGACGACGTCTCGCTGGTCGCGATGCCGATCTTTCATATCGGCGGCTCCGGCTGGGGCGTTGTGGGACTCGGCCACGGTGCGCGCAGCGTGATCGCACGCGAGTTCGATCCGACCAAGGTGCTCGACTTCTTCGAGCAATTCGGCATCACGAAGCTGTTCATGGTGCCGGCGGCGATGCAATTCGTGGTGCGGCAACCGCGCGCGAAGACCATGGATTTCTCGCGGCTGAAATACATGCTCTATGGCGCCTCGCCTATTCCGGCGGCACTGCTGAAGGAATGCATCGAAATCTTCAAATGCGGGTTCGTGCAACTCTACGGCATGACGGAGACGACCGGGACCATCGTCGCATTGCCGCCGGAGGATCACGTCGAGGGCCTCGAGCGGATGCGCTCGGCTGGAAAGGCGCTGGCGGGCGTGGAGCTCGCGATCCTAGATCCCGACGGCAAGCCGCTGCCGCCGCGGCAGGTCGGTGAAATCGCAACGCGCTCGGACCACAACATGGCCGGCTACTGGAATTTGCCTGAGGCGACCGCCGCGACGCTGCGCGCCGACGGCTGGCTGCGCACCGGCGATGCCGGCTACATGGACGAGGACGGCTATCTCTACATCCACGACCGCATCAAGGACATGATCATCTCGGGCGGCGAGAACATCTATCCGGCCGAGGTCGAGAGCGCGCTGTGCGATCATCCCGACGTCGCCGAAGCCGCCGTGATCGGTGTGCCCGATGACAAATGGGGCGAAGCCGTGAAGGCGGTCGTGGTGATGAAGCCGGGCAAGCAGGCGACCGCCACCGACATCATCAACTTCACCCGCGAGCGCATCGCCGGCTTCAAGACGCCGAAGAGCGTAGAGTTTCTGCCGGCCCTGCCGCGCAATCCCTCGGGCAAGATCCTGCGGCGGCAATTGCGCGAGCCGTATTGGACGGGGAAGGACCGGCGGGTGAATTAGCCCCGCCGTCGTCCCGGGGCGCGCGCAGCGCGAGCCCGGGACCCATAACCACAGGATCGAGTTTTGCGAGGGCTCGGAGTGACCGGCTCGCCCCGAACTTCTCCCTGTGGTTATGGGTCCCCGCGTTCGCGGGGACGACGTCGGGGAGAAATAAGCAGCAACGCCGGCAGTACCGTAGGGTGGGAAAAAGGCGCAAAGCGCCGTGCCCACCATTCTTCGATTACGAGAGAGCTGGTGGGCACGCTCGCGCTTTGCCCACCCTACGATGCCGGTGCAAGCCTCAATGCTTCCCCGGCCCCATATACCCGAACAAAAATCCCGCCACCTTGCGCATCTGGATCTCCTCGCTGCCCTCGGTGATGCGGTAGCGGCGATGGTGGCGGTAGATGTGCTCGAACGGCTTGTGGCGTGAGTAGCCCATGCCGCCGTGGACCTGCATGGCGCGGTCGGCGGATTCGCAGCAGAGGCGGTTTGCCCAGTAGTTGCACATCGAGACGCGGTCGGAGAGCGTGCGCTCGATCTGCTCCTCGGTGAGCTGGTCCATCTCCCAGGCGGTCTTGCGGATCAACAGGCGCAGCATCTCGGCTTGCGTGGCAAGCTCGACCAGCGGGAACTGGATCGCCTGGTTCTCCGCGAGCGCCCGGCCGAACGGCTTTCGCTCACGCGCGTATTTGACGCTCTCGTTGATGCAGTAGACCGCCGCGCCGAGCGAGCTCGCCGCCTGGCGGATCCGGTTCTGGTGGACGAAACACTGCGCCAGCGACAGGCCGCGGCCGACCTCGCCGAACAACGCATCCTCCGGAACGAACACGTCCGTAAAACTGACGCGGGGATGGTCGGTCGGCATGTTGAAGGTCCACATGTACTCCTCGATCCTGACGCCATGGCTCTTGGCCGGCACCAGGAAACAGGTGATGCCGCGGGCATCGCCGTCATTGCCGGACGTGCGCGCGAACAGCGCACAATGCGTGGCGACGTGCATGCCGGTCGTCCACATCTTCTCGCCGTTGATGATCCAGCCCTTGACGTTGTCGCGGGTCGCCGGCACCGCGCGCGTCTCCATGTGGGTCGCATCCGAGCCGTGATGCGGCTCGGTCAATCCAAAGGTGATGCGGTACTTGCCCTTGATCGAGCCGTCGATCATCGCCTTCTGGTCGTCGCGGCCGTAGCGGTCGAGCATGGTGACGACGGGAAAATTGCCGACGATCGAGTGCTCGTTCTGGAGGTCGTTGTGCAGGCCAAGGCCCTTCGCCGCAAAATGCTCGCGGATCACGGCCATCCAGAGGTTGGAGCCGTCCTTGCCGCCATACTGCTTCGACACCGGAAAGCGCAGATGGCCGGCGGCGTCTGCGAGATCCTTTGCCTTGCGCAGCAGCGCCTCCCACTCATGGCGCGGCAGGCCGCCATTCTCGAAATCGGTGCGCGCCCATTCGCGGCGATGATCGAAGAAGCGGATGTTGTCGTCGGCTTGCTCGAGCGGCTTGATCTCGCGTTCGATGAAACGGTCGAGCTCTCCGAGATAGGCGACGAGATCGGCAGGCAATGAGAAATCCACAGGTTCTCTCCCGGATTGATTTTATCGTTTTGCGTTAAGGCGCTAGGCGCGTTTTGCTTCGCACGATTAAGGTGAGAAGAGCGCGCGCAAGTCAAGCAAAGCGAGGCGTGTGACAGGCGCAAGGCGCGCCCGCGCATTTCGATGGTGCTCTCGTGCTGGCGCGCGGTAGTATGACGCCAATATTCCTTCACGAGAAAATGCGGGAGCGCGCGATGGAGCTGAAATTCTCAAAGGTGGAACGCAAGGGGCCGGTCACGATCGTCACGCTGTCGCGGCCCGAGGTTTACAACGCGCTCCACACCGATGCACATTTCGAGCTTCAGAAGGTGTTCGACGATTTCGCTGCCGACCCCGAGCAATGGGTCGCGATCGTCACCGGCGCCGGCGAGAAGGCGTTCTGCGCCGGCAACGATCTGAAGTGGCAGGCCGCCGGCGGCAAGCGCGGCTGGGACAAGGGCGGCTTTGCCGGCCTCACTGCGCGTTTCGACTGCGACAAGCCGATCATCGCCGCGGTCAACGGCGTTGCCATGGGTGGCGGCTTCGAGATCGCGCTCGCCTGCGACCTGATCATCGCTTCCGAGAACGCGACCTTCGCCCTGCCCGAGCCGCGCGTCGGTCTTGCAGCGCTTGCCGGCGGCCTGCACCGGTTGCCGCGCCAGATCGGGCTGAAGCGCGCCATGGGCATGATCCTCACCGCGCGCCATGTCAGCGCCAAGGAAGGGCATGAGCTCGGCTTCGTCAACGAGGTCGTGCCACAGGGCGAGGCGCTGTCGGGCGCGCTGCGCTGGGCGGAGATGATCACCAAGAACTCGCCGATGTCGATCCGCGCCTCGAAGCAGGCGATCCAGAAGGGTCTCGCGGTCTCGCTGGAGCAGGCGATCGAGGAGCAGCGCGAATATCCGGCGGTGAAGGCAATGGTGGCCTCGCAGGATTACGTCGAAGGCCCCAAGGCGTTCTCGGAGAAGCGTCCGCCGAAATGGGTGGGGAAGTAGGAGGCCTTTCGCCGCCACAACGAGACGCCCCCACATCAGCGGTGTCATGCCCCGGCTTGACCGGGGCATCCAGTACGCCGCAGCCCATCGATCAAATCACAACTGTCTCGGAGTACTGGATCACCCGCCCCGGTGCGCAAGTGCGCACAAGGCGGGCGATGACAGCGAGTATGGCGCGCGACTTCCTACTCGCCCCGCCCCAGCTCCCGCTTGTACGACGCATAATTCGGTTGATCGACCGCCAGCTTGTCCATCGTGGTCGCCCACAGATGCTCGACAAGGCCCGGCGTTGCGAGGCCCGCTTCGCCCTTGGCGATGCGCTCGGCGAGCGCGCGGTTGAGGTCGGTGACCGAGCCGTCCATGCCGAGCAGCGCGCGCAGGCGCTCCACCTCCGCGGCGTCGCTCCCCTCCTCCCGCGTCAATTGCCGCGTGACGAGGTCGAGGATGTTGACGGCGACGCGCAGCTTGAAGGCCTGGTGGCCGGAGATCAGCGGCGTGATGTCGTTACGGAGGAAATCGGCAACCGCCTTGGTCAGCTCGATCGGTGTCGGTTCGTCTTGCATGCTTAGCTCCCGCGCGGCGCGAGCAGCCGCAACAGATCGATCTCGGTCTCGCTGGCGCGGCGGCCGATCATGGCGCGCTCCATCGAATGGTCCGGTCCCTCGCGGAACCGCTGCATCATGCCGCCGCACATGATGCCCCAGCGCAGCGTGCCCATCACTTCCCAGAATTTGACGCGCTCGGGATCGCATTTGCGGCCGGCTGCCTCATAGCCGGCGAACAGCTCCTCGCGCGAGCCGAAGCCGCCGACCGGCTTGTCGATCTCGCCGAAGCGCCAGGAGTTGACGCAAACCCAGCCGAGATCCTCCATGGGATCGCCGAGATGGGCAAGCTCCCAGTCGAGCACGGCCCGGACGCCGTCGGCACCGATGATGAGATTGCCGTTGCGGAAATCGCCATGCACCAGCGTGGTCTCGACCGACGGGCCGGGATCGTGGTCGCGCAGCCAGCGCAGTGCCAGCTCGAACACGGGCTTTGGCCAGTTCAGGCTGCGATAGTCGCGCTCGAACTCGGAGATCTCCTGGGTCGCGTTGCGGCTGCGAAGCTCGGGCAGCTTGTCCTGCGGCAGCCTGTGCAGGCCCGCAAGCACGCCGCCGATCTGCCGCGCGAGCCGCGGCCGTGCCGCAGCAAATTCCTCATCGCGCAGAATCTTGCGGGCGATGGTCTCGCCCTCGACCCGCTGCATGATGAAGCCGGTGCCGAGATCTTCATCCGGCGTCAGTACATGCATCACACGCGGCGACGGCACGCCCGCCTCGAAGGCGAGCTGCATCAGCTGCGCTTCGGCGGCGAGGCCCGCCGCGCGCGTTGGGGCTGCGCCATAGCCCTTCGGCGAGCGGCGCAGGATTGCGCCGATCGCCCCGTCGGGATGCACGATGTCGAAGCGCCAGGTTTCCTGACTGGCGCCGCCCGACAGCTTTGCTGCGCCGGTGACGCCGGTTGCGCCCTTGCACCAGCGCTGGACGCTGCGAAAAAGCTCCGCCTCGATCATTTGCCTTTGAACTGCGCCGGGCGCTTCTCCAGGAAGGCGCCGACGCCTTCGCGGAAATCATCGGTATCGCCGGCGCGGAGCTGGCACTGGAATTCGAGGTTGAGCTGGTCCTCGAAGGAATTTTCCGGGCTGTCCCAATAGAGCTTGCGGATCAACGACAGCGCGACCGTCGGCCCGCTCGCGAGGTCGCGCGCAAGCTTCATCGCCTCCTCCATCAGCACGCCGTCGTCGTAGACGCGGTTGACGAGGCCCCATTCCAGCGCCTTCTCGGCCGGCAGGCGCTCGCCCATCAGCGACAATTCGATCGAGCGCGCCCGGCCGACGAGGCGCGGCAGCAGCCAGGTCGAGCCGCAATCCGGCACCAGGCCGATGCGGCGGAACGCCTGCAGGAAGTAGGATGAGCGCGCGCACAGGATCATGTCGCCGAGCAGTGCGAAGCTCATGCCGGCGCCGGCGGCCGGGCCGTTGACCGCGGTCACGATTGGGCAATGCAGATTGCGGATGCGGCGCAGGAAGGGATGAAAACCGGTCTCGAGCGTCAGGCCGGCCTTGGTCTTCTTCGACTGGTTGTTGCGGCCCTGAAGATTGGCGCCCGTGCAGAACGCCCGCCCCGCGCCGGTCAGCACGACGCAGCGCACCTCCTCCTTCTTCTCCTCGATCGCGTCGAGCGCGTCGGCGAGGCCGCCCAGCATGTCCATGGAGACCGCGTTCATCACCTCCTGATGGTCGAGCCTGAGGATCGCGACCGAACCATCGAAATCGAGCGTGACGTGTTTGAACTGCATGGTTTCCTCGTGCGTTGCGGCCTGTGTCAGTTTCGCAGACCGGAATTACTTTTGCCGGGGCGCATATTTGATTTTTGTCGCGGCCTTGTCCATGGTGGTCAGAGCATAGCAAGCAATCTTGCGCGCAGCGGCTGATGCGCCTCATGCCAAAAACAGGAAACGCGCCATGAACCTTTTCGACCTCACCGGCCGCGTCGCCGTGATCACCGGCGGCAATGGCGGTATCGGGCTCGGCATCGCGCAGGCGCTTGCCGGCCAGGGCTGCAACGTCTCGATCTGGGGGCGTAATCCTGACAAGAACAAGGCCGCTGCCGCGAGCATGGCGGGGCTATCAGGCAAGGTCGACAGCCGCGTCTGCGACGTCACCGATCCGGCCTCGGTCGATGCCGCGATGAAGGCGACGCTCGACATTTTCGGCCGGGTCGACGGCTGCTTCGCCAATGCCGGCATCGGCGGCGGCGGCCGGCGTTCCTTCATCGAGCGCACCGAGGAGGAATGGCGCACGATGTTCGCGACCAACCTCGACGGCGTGTTCCACGCGTTCCAGGCCGCCGCCAGGCATATGACCGATCGCGCCAATGCCGGAGACCCCTTCGGCCGGCTGGTCGCGACCTCGAGCCTCGCTTCGATCTTCGGCACCGCGCGCAACGAGCATTATGCGGCGACCAAGGCCGCCATCAACGCGCTGGTGCGTGCGCTCGGCGTCGAGCTGGCGCGGCACGGCGTCACCGCGAACGCGATCCTGCCCGGCTGGATCAAGAGCGACATGACCGCGGGCATCATGGCCAACGACAAGTTCGTCGCCAACGTGATGCCGCGCATTCCGGTGCGGCGCTTCGGCGAGGCCAGCGATTTCGGCGGCATCGCGGTGTATCTGATGAGCAAAGCGTCGTCGTATCACACCGCGGATACGTTCGTGATCGACGGCGGCTATACCGCATTTTGAGATCTCGCAGGGTGGGCAAAGGCGCTCTTGCGCCGTGCCCACCAATATCATTTTCGAATGTTGTGGTGGGCACGCTGCGCTTTGCCCACCCTACGGTTTCTGAGTTTGTAAGCGCAGAGGGGAACGGGCAAAATGTTTTCACACATCATGATCGGCACCAACGACCTCGACAAGGCCAAGACGTTCTACGACCAACTGCTGAACACGCTCGAGGTGCGGCCGGCCAGGGTCGACGGCCACCGCATCTTCTACATCACCAAGACCGGCGTGTTCTCGGTGTCGAAGCCGATCAACGGCGAGCCGGCCACGTGCGCGAACGGCGGCACCATCGGCTTTGCCTGCAATTCGCCGGAGCAGGTCGATGCGTGGCACGCAGCCGGCCTCGCAGCCGGCGGCGCCCCGATCGAGGATCCGCCCGGCGTGCGCCAGGGTCCGGGCGGCAAGCTCTATCTCGCCTATTTGCGCGACCTCGACGGCAACAAGATCTGCGCGATGCATCGGCTGCCGAACTGAGCCGGCCACCTCCATCGCTGTCATGCCCCGGCTTGACCGGGGCATCCAGTACGCCGCGGCCTTTCGGTTCAATCATTGCAGTCTCTGGAATACTGGATCGCCCGATTAAATCGGGCGATGACAGCGGAGATTGGCGCACAGGCTCACCGAAACTCCGACTCCATTCAAACAACATTTCAAACGCCCTGCGAAAATTCCATCGCATGGCATGGCTCGCGTGAGAAAATACGCGCTCGCGCTTTGGCGGCGCTGCGACTATTGTCCCGGCCAACACGGTCTCAGCGAAACGGGAGGAACAATGACAAAGCACACCTACATACCCCGCACCACCAACTACACCCTCAATCCCGGCGACGAGCTGAATGACCTCCGCATGTCGGACCAGGTCCGGCCGCTCTACGATCACGTCAGGAAATTCATCCGCGACACCGTCGAGCCGATGTCGATCGAATTCGCCAAGGCCGGCGAAGGCAAGCAAGACCGCTGGAGCTTTACGCCGAAGCAGCTCGAGGTGCTCGAGGTCGCCAAGAACAAGGCCAAGAAGGAAGGCCTCTGGAACTTCTTCCTGCCCGACGACGAGACCGGCCAGGGCCTGAAGAATCTCGACTACGCCTATATCGCCTCCGAACTCGGCAAGAGCCCGCTGGCCTCCGAGACCATGAACTGCTCGGCCCCCGACACCGGCAACATGGAGGTGCTGGAGCGTGTCGGTACCAAGGAGCAGAAGGAGAAGTGGCTGAAGCCGCTGATGAACGGCGAGATCCGCTCGGCCTATGTCATGACCGAGCCGAACGTCGCCTCCTCCGACGCCAAGAACATCTCGACGACCGCCAAGCTCGTCGGCGACGAATGGGTCATCAACGGCGAGAAGTACTACATCTCCGGCGTCGGCGATCCCCGCTGCAAGATCCTGATCGTGATGGTGAAGACCAATCCGGATGCGGCGCCGAGCAAGCAGCAGTCGCAGATCCTGGTGCCGCGCGACACGCCCGGCGTCGAAGTGCTGGGTCCCATGTACGTGTTCGGACAGGACCACGCACCGCGCGGCCACATGCACATGCGCTTCAACAACGTCCGGGTCCCTAAGGAGAACATGCTGCTCGGCGAAGGCCGCGGCTTCGAGATATCGCAGCTCCGCCTCGGACCCGGCCGCATCCATCACTGCATGCGCACCATCGGCAAGGCCGAGAAGGCGCTCGACTTGATGGTGCAGCGTGGCCTCACCCGCGAAGCCTTCGGCAAGAAGATCGCCCATCTCGGCGGCAACATGCAGATCATCGCGCAGGCACGCTGCGAGATCGAGGCGATGCGGCTGATGGTGCTGAAGGCCGCCAAGGCCATGGACGTACTCGGCAACAAGGAAGCCCGCGTCTGGGTCTCCATGGTCAAGGCCATGGTGCCGGAGCGCGCCTGCAAGATCATCGACCAGTCGATCCAGATGCACGGCGCCACCGGCATCTCGCACTGGACCCCGCTCGCCGAGATGTACCAGGACGTCCGCCATCTGCGCTTTGCCGATGGTCCGGACGAGGTGCACTGGATGGTGGTCGGCCGGCACGAGCTGAGCATGGCGTGATCCACACTCTCTCTTTCCCCTCTCCCCGCTTGCGGGGAGAGGGTCAGGATGAGGGGGAGCCTCCGCGAGGACGGTGACAATCGGACTCGCGGAGACTCCCCCTCACCCGAATTCGATCTGCAATCGAATTCGACCTCTCCCCGCAAGCGGGGCGAGGTGAAGAAAGCAAGCTCTCTCCCTCCAGGAGCCACCATGGACTACGCCGCCAGCGAGCTGACGCCACGCGAGCGCTACAAGGTGCTGACGTCCTTCATCCTGCCGCGGCCGATCGCATGGGTGACCTCGGTCGGGCCGACCGGAATCGTCAACGCCGCCCCCTTCAGCTTCTTCAACGCCTTCTGCGAGGATCCGCCGCTGTGTATGTTCGCGGCGAACCGCAAGCCGAACGGACAGGACAAGGACACGTTCCTCAACATCCAGCGCACCGGCGAGTTCGTGGTCAACCTCGCCGACGAGCCGCTGGCGAAGGCCATGCACGAGAGCAGCGGCGATTTCCCGCCTGACATCGGCGAACCCGACTATCTCGGGCTGAAGCTCGCGCCATCAACCAGGATTGCCGTGCCGCGACTGGCCGACACGCCCTGGGCAATGGAGTGCAAACTCTGGAAGATGATCGACGTCAACGACGACCGCCGCCTGATCATGGGCGAAGGCATCCACTTCCATATCCGCGACGAGCTGTGGGATGGCGACAAGATGCGGGTGCACATGGACCGCTATCATCCGATCGGCCGCATGTTCGCCGATCGCTACTGCCGCACGGATGACCGCGTGGTGTTTCCGGCGGCGGAGGGTGCGAAGAAGCCGTAGGGCGGATTAGCGAAGCGTAATCCGCCGAATTTTGACCGCGAAATGGCGGATTACGCCTTCGGCTAATCCGCCCTACACACCTACGACGCGGGTGCGAGCTTGTCCTGCGTCTTGGTCTCGAAGTCAGACGCATCATGCCGCTCGTGGAGCTGGCTGGCGGGATCGCCGGAGACGCGGTTGACCATGCGGCCGCGCTTCACGGCGGGACGCTTCGCGATCTGGTCGGTCCAGCGCTGCACGTTCTTGTAGTCCTGCACCGACAAGAATTCGCCGGCGCCGTAGACCAGCCCCTTGGCAAGTGCGCCGTACCACGGCCACACCGCCATATCGGCGATCGTGTACTCCTTGCCCGCGAGGTACTCGTTGTCGGCGAGGCGCCGGTCGAGCACGTCGAGCTGGCGCTTGACCTCCATCGCGAAGCGATCGATGGCGTATTCGATCTTGAACGGCGCGTAGGCGTAGAAATGGCCGAAGCCGCCGCCGAGATACGGCGCGCTGCCCATCTGCCAGAACAGCCAGGACATGGCGTCGGTGCGGGCCTTGATCTCCTTCGGCAGGAAGGCACCGCCGAACTTCTCGGCAAGGTAGAACAGGATCGAGCCGGATTCGAACACCCGGATCGGCTCCGGACCGGCGCGATCCATCAGCGCCGGGATTTTTGAGTTCGGGTTGATGTCGACAAAGCCGCTGCCGAACTGGTCGCCGTTGCCGATCTTGATCAGCCAGGCGTCATACTCGGCACCCTTGTGGCCGAGCGCCAGCAGTTCCTCCAGCATCACGGTGACCTTGACCCCGTTCGGCGTCGCCAGCGAATAGAGCTGGAGAGGATGCTTGCCGACCGGCAGCTCCTTGTCGTGGGTCGCGCCGGCAATCGGCCGGTTGATGCTGGCGAACTGGCCGCCGTTCTCCTTGTTCCAGGTCCAGACTTTTGGCGGCACGTAGGCGGGGGCGTCGGTCATGCGGGGGGCTCCGGCGGAAAGATGCGCCTGCATTAATTAGCCCGCGAATGGCCGATGACAAGCCCTGCCGGCTCTGCGTCCGGCGCGGGCCTCAGGCCGGCGTCATGCAACCTCGCCTGCTTCCAGCCTGCGCGGCCGGGCTGCGGCCTCCATCACGAAGCCCTCGTACCCCTTCGCCGCAACCTCGTCGCAGATCCGGCGGTAAACGCCGACGCCGCCGATATAGGGCATGAAGATGCGCGGCTTGCCCGGGACATTGGCGCCCATGTACCAGGAATTGGCCTGCGGATAGAGCGTGCCGTGGGCGACCTCGTTGACATGCGCCACCCATTTCTCCTCGGCCTCCCCGCCCGCCTCAATGGTGGCAACGCCCCGCCGGCGCATGTGGACGAGGCAATCGGCGATCCAGTCGACATGCTGCTCGATCGACACGATCATGTTCGACAGCACCGATGGGCTGCCTGGGCCGGTGATGATGAAAAGGTTCGGAAAGCCCGCGCTCATCAGGCCGAGATAGGTCTTCGGGCCTTCCGCCCATTTCTGGTTCAGCGTCTGCCCGCCCGGGCCGCGAATGTCGATCTTCGCGACCGAGCCCGTCATGGCGTCGAAGCCGGTCGCCATCACCAGCGCGTCGACCGCGTGGTCTACGCCCGCAACGCGCACGGCATTCGCCGTGATCTCTTCGATCGGATTGGTCTTGATGTCGACCAGCGACACATTCGGCCGGTTGAAGGTCGCGAAATAATCGGTGTCGATGCAGATGCGCTTGGTGCCGATCGGATGGCTGTTGGGCTGAAGCAATTTTGCCGTTGCGGGATCCTTGACGATCTCGGTGATCTTGCCGCGCACGAAATCCGCCGCGGTGTCGTTCGCGGACCGATCGAGGCCGAGATTGTTGTAGACATACATGAAGGTGAGTCCGCCGCGCTCCCATCGCGCCGCGTACTTGCCGTTCCTGGTCTCGTCGCTATCGTCAAGCGCACCGCGATCGGGCTGCTCGGCATAGATCCCGTTGCGCGCGACCTCGCGCGCGAACTGGCGGACCTCGGGATATTTCCTGCGGAACGTGTCACGCTCCGCATCGGTCAGGGCGGCATTGCGGGCGGGAATCGAGAAGTTTGCGGTGCGCTGAAATACCGTGAGATGCCTTGCCTGCTCGGCGATGACGGGCGCCGACTGGATGCCCGATGAACCAGTCCCGATGAGACCGACGCGCAGGCCCGTGAAGTCGACGTCTTCGTGCGGCCAGTTGCCGGTGTGGTAGACGGGACCTTTGAAGTTTTCGAGGCCCTTGATGTCGGGCTTGCGCGCGTTCGAGAGGCAACCGGTGGCCAGGACAATAAAGCTCGCCTGAACCGTCTTGTCGCCGGAGATCGTCACCGACCAGCGCTTGGTGCGCGCGTCCAACGCGGCGCGCTCGACGCGGGTGTCGAACTGGATGTCGCGGCGAAGATCAAAACGATCGGCAACGTGATTGGCGTATTTCAGGATCTCCGGCTGCGGCGCATAGCGCTCGCTCCAGTCCCATTCCTGCTGAAGCTCCTCGGAGAAGGAATATGAGTACTGCATGCTTTCGACGTCGCAGCGTGCACCGGGATAGCGATTCCAGTACCAGGTGCCGCCGACGCCACCGCCCTGCTCGTAGACCCGTGCCGAGAAACCAAGCTCGCGCAGGCGATGCAGCATGTACATGCCGGCGAAGCCCGCGCCGACGACCACTACGTCGTAGGCTTCCACGGTTTGGGCCGGACTCGCTTGCGCTGGCGACATCGGTTGGCGCTCCCTAGTTGTTTTCTCTTTGTTTGAGCCAGCATTCTCTCGCCCTCACGAAAGCGCAAGAGGCAAATCGGCGGACACTGGCCTGCTTATTTTGTGCAGCGGAATGGCTCATCGCTGCGTGGCGCCTGCACGCAAGATGTGTGGCCAAATCCGGCTTGGCATCGCAGGTAACGATGGGTTAGCGTCGAAACGCCTTCGCTCAAGCAAAGCAACAACAGCAACGAAGGCGACCGCCGGGAGAGAGCCATGAAATCGCCGATCTGCGACATGCTGGGCATCGAGTTCCCGCTGCTCGCCTTCAGCCATTGCCGCGACGTCGTTGCTGCCGTCAGCCGCGCCGGCGGCTTCGGCGTGCTGGGTGCCACCGTGCACACGCCTGATACGCTCGAGCGCGAGCTGAAATGGATCGACGAGCATGTCGACGGCAAGCCCTACGGCATCGACGTGCTGATCCCGGAAAACATCTCGACTGCGGGCGAGAAGGACGTCACCTGGAAGAGCCTGGAAGCGCGCGTGCCGCAGGAGCACCGCGATTACACACGCGCTCTCCTGAAGAAGTACGACATCGAGTTGACCACAACCAGCGTTGCCGACAACCAGCCGCAGCCGTTCGATGCGAAGACGGCGCTGGCGCTGCTTGACGTCTCCTTCAATCATCCGATCCGCCTGATCGCCAACGCGCTCGGCGTGCCGCCGAAGGCCATGATCGAGATGGGCAAGAAGCATGGCGTGCCTGTTGCCGCCCTCGTTGGCGCCAAGGAGCATGCGCTGCGTCAGGTTGCGGCCGGCGTCGACATCCTCGTTGTGCAGGGCACCGAGGCCGGCGGCCATTGCGGCGAAGTCTCGACCATGGTGCTGGTGCCGGAGGTGATCAAGGCCATCAAGCCGATCCGCGACGTGCCCGTGCTGGCGGCCGGCGGCATCATGACGGGACGGCAGATGGCGGCCTGCATGGCCATGGGCGCAGCCGGTGCCTGGACCGGCTCGGTGTGGCTTGCCACCGTCGAGGCCGAGACCACGGAGATCTTCCGCGAGAAGATGATCGCGGCTTCTTCCCGTGACGCGATCCGCTCGAAGGGCCGCACGGGAAAGCCGGCGCGACAACTCCGCTCGGTCTGGACCGATGCCTGGGACCGCGCGCCGGAAAGCCCGGGTGCACTGCCGATGCCGCTGCAAAGCATCGTCAGCCGCGACGCCTTCAACTCGATCGACCGCGCGGCGGCGAGCGGCAACGCGAAGGCGCGCGATCTCGTCAGCTATTTCGTCGGCCAGGGCGTCGGCCTGATCGACAGCGTGAAGTCGGCTGGCGCCGTGGTGCAGGAGTTCAAGGAAGATTTTGCCGAAACCGTCGAGCATATGAATGCGCTGGTGGCGGAGTAGCATGGTGTAGCCCCTCATGGTGAGGACGCGCGCAAGCGCCGTCTCGAACCATGAGGGCCCGCGGCCCATCCTTCGAGACGCCTGCCTTGCGGGCTCCTCAGGATGAGGTCGGTGATTTCTGAGAGAGCGAAGAAGCAAGAACAATGACAACCGTTTCCCCTGACCGCATCCCTGTCATCGTCGGCATCGGCGAGATCGTCGACCGCCCCAAGGAGATCACCGCAGGCCTCGAGCCGCTCGATCTGCTCGAACAGGCGCTGCGGCGCGCCGAGGCGGATGCCGGCGCAAAACTGCTTGGCGAGGTGCAGTCGCTCGATGTCGTCAACTTCCTGAGCTGGCGCTATCGCGATCCGGAAAAGCTTCTGGCGCAGCGGCTCGGGATCGCGCCCGCGCATTGCTATTACGGCCCGGTCGGTGGCGAGAGCCCGATCCGCTACATTCACGAGGCGGCAAAGCGCATCGCGCGCGGTGAATGCACGGTAGCGGCAATCTGCGGCGCGGAGGCGCAGTCGACCGCGACAAAGGCGGAGCGCGCCGGCGCAAAACTGCCGTGGACGCCGTTCGCCCATGATGTCGAGGAGCCCAAGCGCGGTGCGGCGTTCCAGAAGCCGCTTGCCGTGAAGCTCGGCGTGTTCCGCCCTGTGACCGTTTATCCCTTCTACGAGGCCGCCTCCTCCGCGCATTGGGGCCAGACGCCACGCGAAGCGATGGCGGAGTCAGGCACGCTGTGGTCGCGCTATTCGCAAGCCGCCGCCCAAAATCCCAACGCCTGGCTGAGCCGGCGCTATGCGCCGGACGAGATCACGACGCCGACCGCGGACAACCGGCTGATCGCGTGGCCCTACAACAAGCTCATGGTCGCCAATCCCAGCGTCAACATGGGCGGCGCGCTGCTGCTGACCAGCCTCGCCAAGGCGCGCGCGCTCGGCATCGCGGAGGACAAGCTGGTTTATCTGCTCGGCGGCGCCTCGGCGGAGGAGCCGCGCGACTATCTCCTGCGCGACCAGTTTTACGAGAGCCACCCGCAGAACGCGGTGCTGAAAGCGGTGATGGACCTCGCCGGCGGCGACGGCAGGAAGTTCGACGCGATCGAGCTCTACAGCTGCTTCCCCTGCGTGCCCAAGATGGCACGGCGCACGCTGGGCCTTTCCGCCGACGTGCAGCCGACCGTCACCGGCGGCCTCACCTTCTTCGGCGCGCCGCTCAACACCTACATGACGCATGCGGCCTGCGCGATGGTGCGGCGCCTGCGTGAGGGCGCGAAGCTCGGCCTGCTTTACGGCCAGGGCGGCTTCGTCACCAAGCACCACGCGCTGGTGGTGTCGACGACGCCGCCGCGCGAGGCCCTGACGCAGGAGACGAGCGTGCAGGCGGAAGCCGACCGCAACAAGCGCGCGGTGCCGGAGTTCGTCACGGAGCCGAGCGGCAAGGCCAAGGTCGAGAGCTTTACCGTGCTCTATGGCCGTGGCGGCGATGTCGAGCACGGCGTGGTGATGCTGCGCACGGAAGATGACCGGCGCACGCTGGCGCGGATTGCCGCGAGCGACACGGCGACGCTGGCGCATCTGCTGAATATGGACAAGACGCCGGTGGGCTCGCTCGGCGAGGTCAAGATGGCCGCGGATGGCGTGCCGGAGTGGCGGGTAGCGTAAGTATCGTAGGGTGGGCAAAGCGAAGCGTGCCCACCATCCAACCACGATCACGAAAGTGATGGTGGGCACGGCGCAAGAGCGCCTTTGCCCACCCTACAAGACCGCCTAGCTCTTCGGCGCCTGCTTCTCCGACGCCGTCGCTGGCTTGCCCTTGGCGCCGACGACGCGGACGGCATCGCCGTCGGAGAGGCCGTCCGGTGGGGCGGTGATGACGCGGTCGTCCGCGGCAATCCCCGAGGCGAGCTCGATCTCGCGGCCGAGGTCGCGGGCGATGGTCACCGGCTTGAACAGCACCTTGTCGTCCACGCCGACCGTTGCGACGCGCAGGCCGCTGCCGTTGAAAATGAGAGCGCTGGCGGGAATGCTGAGCGGCGCGGAGTCGCGCTGCAGGCTGAGCTTAACGCTGGCATAGCCGCCGGGCATCAGCTCGCCCGAGGTGTTGTCCAGCCCGAGCTGCATGCGCGTGGTTCCCGAGGCGACGTCAACGGCCTGCGACGAGGCCTCCACCGTCGCCTGGAACGTCCGGTTCGGATATTCCGGCAGCGCGATGATGGCCTTGGCGCCCATCTTGATCGCCGGAACGTAGTTCTGGGGAACGTTGATGTAGACGCGGAGCTTGGTGATATCCGAGACCACGAACATCGCCGGGCCCGAGCCACCGCCGGAATTGATCAGCGCACCGACGTCGGTGTCGCGCGCCGTGACCACGCCGTCGAATGGCGCGGTGATCTTCTTGTAGCCGGCCAGCGCTTCCAGGCGCTCGACATTGGCCTGGCCCGAGCGAACCGCCGCGTTCTTGTTGGAGAGATCGGCGGTGCGCTCGTCGATTTCCTGCGCCGAGACGAAGTTGGAGGCGACCAGCGTCTTGCGGCGGTTGAGGGTCGCTTCCGACAGCCTTGCGCTGGCCTGCTGGCTGGCGAGATCAGCGCGGGCCTGCAAGAGCTGCTGATCGAGGTCGGGCGCCTCGATCTCGGCGATCACCTGCCCGGCCTTGACGCGCGCGCCGATGTCGGCGCTCCAGCTCTTCAGGTAACCGGGGACGCGGGCGAAGATCGGCGCGCGGTAATAGGCTTCGAGGCGGCCCGGCAGGTCGATGGTCGAATTGAGAGCCTTGGCGTTGGGCAAGGTCACCGCGACACTCGGAACGGCCTGATCGTCGGTCCATTCCTTCAGCTTGGAGCCCTGCTCCTCACGGGCGCGAATGCCGGTGCCCACGACAAGGCCTGCCGCAATCAGCGCCACCACGCCGAAGATGCCCAGTTTCCGGTGCGACACCGGGGAGCGGGGTTCAGTGGGCGACATGCGTGGTCTCCAATGGGGCGGCGGCTTTGGCGCCTTGTTTCTTGTGTACCATACTGAACACCACGGGAACAAACATCAGCGTGGCGAAAGTTGCGAAAATCAGGCCGCCGATCACGGCGCGGCCAAGTGGCGCATTCTGCTCGCCGCCCTCGCCCAATCCCAGGGCCATCGGCGCCATGCCGATGATCATGGCGAGCGCGGTCATCAGGACGGGGCGGAACCGGACGAAGCCGGCTTCGAGCGCGGCTGCGATGGGATCGCCGAGCTCCTCGTAGCGCTCGCGGGCGAAGGAGATCACGAGCACGCTGTTGGCGGTGGCAACGCCCATGCACATGATGGCGCCGGTCAGCGCCGGCACCGACAGCGTCGTCTCGGTCATGAACAGCATCCAGACGATGCCGGCGAGCGCGGCCGGCAGCGCCGTGATGATCACGAACGGATCGGACCAGGACTGGAAGTTCACGACGATCAGGAAGTAGATCAGCACGACCGCCCCGAGCAGGCCGAACAGCAGGCCGGTGAAGGCGCTGTTCATGGTCTGCACCTGGCCGAGCAGCACCACGGAGGAGCCCTTCGGCACCTCCTTGGCGGTGTCGGCGATCACCTGGCGGATGTCGGCGGCGACCGCGCCGAGGTCGCGGCCCGAGGTCGTGGCAAAGATCTGCACCATCGACTGGATGTCGTATTGCGACACCACCGCGCTCGAGGTCGAGCGCTTGATGTCGGCGATGCCGCCGAGGATCGGCGACTGCGCATTGCCGGCGGCCGTGATCGGCAGCGTCTGGAGCGCGCTGAGCGAGTCGATCTGGTATTGCGGCGTCTGCATCACGATCGAGTAGGACACGCCGTTGTCAGGATTGAGATAGTAGGTCGGCGCCACCTGCGAGGAGCCGGCGAGATTGACCACAAGGCTGTTGGTGACATCGCGCTCGGTCAGGCCGACATATTGCGCGCGGGTGCGGTCGACGTCGATGTTGAAGGTCGGGTTGTTCGGCGACTGCTGGATGCGCGCATCGGCAACGCCCGGAATCTTGCGGACCTTTGCCAGCAGGTTGTTGGCGTAAGCGAAGTTGGCGCTGAGATTGGCGCCGCGGATCTGCAGGTCGATCGGGGCCGGCGCGCCGAAGTTCAGGATCTGGCTGACGATGTCGGCCGGCAGGAACGCGAAGCTGACGCCGGGGAACAGCCGCGGCAGCTGCTCACGCAGCACGCGCACGTGCTCTTCCGTAGGCTTGTGGCCTTCCTTCAGCTTGATCTGGATGTCGCCGTCCTGCGGGCCGATCACGCCGGTGTTGTTGTAGGTCATGTTGATGCCAGAGATCGGCATGCCGATGTTGTCGGTCATGGTCTCGATCTCGCCCGGGATCAGCTTGCGGACCGCCTTCTGCACATCCGCGAGCTGGTTGGCGGTCTCCTCGACCCGCGTGCCGACCTGGGTGCGGACATGCATCAGGATGTTGCCGGCATCGACGGCCGGAAAGAAGTTGCGCCCCAGGAACGGCACCAGCGCGAAGGACGCGCCGACCACGCAGAGGAAGCCGATCACGAACACCGCCCGGTGCGCGAGCGCGAGCCCCAGCAAATTGTGGTAGCCGCCGCGGATGCGCTCGAACCGCTTCTCGAAGCCGCGTTGGAACCAGACCAGCGGATTGCGCGATTTCGGCGGCGGGCCCTCGTGATGGACATGCGGTTTCAGCAGGTAATTCGCCATGGTCGGCACCAGCGTGCGCGACAGGATGAACGACCAGATCATCGCGAACATCACCGCTTCGGCCATCGGCACGAACAGGAAGCGCGCGACGCCGGTGAGGAAGAACATCGGCACAAACACGATGCAGATGCAGAGCAGCGAGACGAAGGCCGGCGTCACGATCTGGTTGGCGCCGTCGAGGATCGACTGCTCGACCGGCTTGCCCTGCTCCAGATGGTAGTTGATGTTCTCGATGGTGACGGTGGCGTCGTCGACGAGGATGCCGACTGCGAGCGCGAGGCCGCCGAGCGTCATGATGTTCAGCGTCTCGCCGATCGCCGACAGCATGATGATGGCGCCGAGCACCGACAGCGGAATCGAGACGGCGATGATGATGGTCGAGCGCCAGCTGCCGAGGAACAGCAGGATCATGACGCTGGTGAGCAGCGCCGCGATCACGCCTTCGAAGGCGACGCCCTCGATGGCGCCGCGGACGAATACCGACTGGTCGCCGATGAAGCCGATCTTCAGCGCGTCCGGCAGCTGGTCCTTGACGTCGATCACCTTCTGCTTGATGCCGGCGATGATGTCGAGCGTCGAGGTCGCGCCCGCCTTCAGCACCATCATCAGCACCGAGCGGTTGCCGTCGACATGCACGATGTTGGTCTGCGGCGGATTGCCGTCGCGCACGGTCGCGACGTCGCGCACATAGACCATCGCGCCGTTGACGGTCCTGATCGGCAGATTGCCGAGCTCGTCGATCCGAAGCGGCGAGTTGTTGAGCTGGATGTTGTACTCGAAGGTGCCGATCTTCTGGGTGCCGACCGGCGTGATCAGGTTCTGCGCGGCGAGCGCATTGGCGACGTCCTGGCCGGACAGGCCGCGGGCCTGGAGCGCCGTCGGATCGAGGTCGATCTGGACCTGGCGCTGCTTGCCGCCGAACGGATAGGGGATCGCCGCGCCGGGCACGGTGACCAGCGGCGTACGGAGCTGGTTGATGCCGATGTCGGCGAGGTTCTGCTCGGTCAGGCCGTCGCCCGACAGCGCGACCTGGATGATCGGCACGGTCGAGGCGGAGTAGTTCAGGATCAGAGGCGGCGTTGCGCCCGGCGGCATCTGCTTGAGCAGCGTCTGCGAGATCGCGGTGACCTGGGCATTGGCGGTGCGGATGTCGACGTTCGGCTGGAAGAAGATCTTGATGATGCCAAAGCCGTTATAGGAGTTGGCGGTGATGTGCTCGATGTCGTTGACCGTCGTCGTCAGCGCGCGCTGGAACGGCGTGGTGATGCGGCCGGACATCTGGTCCGGCGGCAGCCCGGTGTACTGCCAGACCACCCCGATCACGGGGATGCGGATGTCCGGGAAGATGTCGGTCGGCGTCCGCAGCGCGGCCAGCGGTCCGATGATCAGGAGCAGCAGCGCGAGCACGACAAACGTGTAGGGCCGGCTCAGGGCAATACGGACCAGAGCAATCATTCGTCAGGCAATTCCAAAATCGGGGGACAGGGAACACGCCCCACGGGTTCCTGAGGCTGATTTACCCGAACCCTGCTGAAATGGCCAACGGCGGCGCCGTCACACCCGGTCACTTCCCTGCTATCGCACCGCGAAAATCGCATTCCAGATATGCAGCCTCTGCCCGGAGATTACAGCAATGGCTTACACCCACGTAAAAAAGCGGCGCCCGGAGGCGCCGCTTTCCAAACTGCGATCCGTTTTCCAGTTTACGCCGCGCGGACGTTGGTCAGGAACTTGCTGACCTCGGTCTTGAGCCGGCTCGAGTCGTTGGACAGCATCTGCGCTGCCGAGAGCACCTGCGAGGAGGCCGTGCCCGTCTCGGTCGCACCGCGTTGCACATCGGTGATGTTGGACGAGACCTGCTGGGTGCCCTGCGCGGCCTGCTGCACGTTGCGGGCGATCTCCTGGGTCGCTGCGCCCTGCTCTTCCACCGCGGCGGCAATCGCCGACGAGATCTCGGAGAGACGCTCGATGGTCGAGGAGATCTCCTTGATGGCGCCGACCGAGTCGTTGGTCGCCGCCTGGATGCCGGAGATCTGCTGGCCGATCTCGCCGGTCGCCTTGGCGGTCTGCTCGGCGAGCGCCTTCACCTCGGAGGCGACCACCGCGAAGCCGCGGCCGGCTTCACCGGCACGCGCCGCCTCGATGGTGGCGTTCAGCGCCAGCAGGTTGGTCTGGCCGGCGATGGTGTTGATCAGCTCGACGACGTCGCCGATGCGGGAAGCCGCCTTGGACAGCTCGCTGACGCGCTCGGTGGTGGCACGAGCCTGGCCGACGGCATCGCCTGCCATACGGGCCGATTCCTGCACCTGGCGGCTGATCTCGCCCACCGACGAAGCCATCTCCTCGGTGGCCGAGGCCACCGACTGCACGTTGGTCGAGGCCTCCTCCGAAGCACCGGCAACCGTGGTCGCCAGCCGCTGGGAACGGTCGGCGGTCGACGTCAGCGTCGAGGCGGAGGCCTCTAACTGGGTCGAGGCCGAGGACACGGTCTGGACGATCTCGCCGATCATCGTTTCGAAATCGCGGGTGATGCTGTCGACGCGGCGGCCGCGCTCGATCTTGGCCTCGGCATCGGCCGCGGCAGCCTCGTCGGCGGCCTTCTTGGCGATCAGCGCCTCCTTGAAGATCTGGAGCACGTCCGCCATGGCGCCGATCTCGGTCTTCTCGCCGCGATGCGGGACTTCGGCGGAGAGGTCGCCCTTGCCGAGCGCCTGCATCGGCTCGATGATCGAGTTGATGCCGCTGGACACGTCGTGGACGAGGTAGAAGCCGACGCCGATCCCGATGATGACCGCGGCGCCGAGAATGAGCGAGACCAGCATGAAGGCATAGTAGTAGCTGTCCGCAGCGTCCTGCGCCGCCTGATCGCCACCCCTGGTGTTGAGCTCGATGTCCTTCATCAGGACCTCATCCGACGCAAGGCCGATCTTGTTGACCGTCTTGGTGTTCAGCTCCTGGGCGTCATGCGGGACCTTGCCGGCCTCCTTGCGAGACAGCGCAAAGACCTCTTCGGTCCCCTTCTTGTAGTCGTCCCAGAGCTTGGCCCATTCGCCATAAAGCCTCCGCTCCTCGGGCGAGGTGATCATCGGCTCGTAAGCCTTGCGGGCCTTGGCGAGAGCCTCCAGCACGGTGCCGGCGGTCTTTTCGTTGGTGAGCTTCTCCTCGAGGGTCTCGGCCAGCATGTGCTGGCGCACCACGTTGCGATAGGTGATCACACTGGCGCGGAGCTCGCCGAGCACGCGGACGCTGGGCATCCAGCTCGTGGTGATGTCTGTCGTATTGGCATTCATCGACCGCATTTTCATGACGGCGAACAGGCCCATGCCGGCCATCGCGACCAGCAGGAACGCCACAACACTGATGATCTTGGCGCGAATGGAGATGGTGGCGAGCATAAGTTGTCTCTTTGCGTTGGCGCGATGGCGCGTCCGGAAATGGTGGATCAACCAAAAGGAGCGGCGCCGACATCCAACAACAAAGCAACTGAGCAGTTGTTAACTACGACTCCGTACGAGTACGGAACCTTAAAGAAGTGAATGAGGGACTAAAAACGCCCTGCGCTCAGCGCATGAGCCCAAGCGCGTCCGAGAAAAACTCCGGCCCGCCGAAATTTCCGGACTTCAGCGCGAGCAACATGTCGCCTGCTTGAGCGCCGACGGCACGCAGCACCGGAACGCCGGCCGCGATCTCCGCGCCGACCAGGAAGCCGGGAATCCCGAGGCGATCGACGACGGCGCCGGAGGTCTCGCCGCCAGCCACGACCAGCCGCCGAACACCTGATTTCACTAGGTTTTCCGCAATGTCGGCCATCGCCTGCTCGATGGCGTGACCGGCCGCATCGCGGCCGTGGCGCGCCTGCAAGGCGGCGACCTGATCCGGTGTGGCGCTCGACGCGATCAGGACCGGACCGTCAGCCATTCGCGGCCCGGCCCAGGCGATCGCACGCTGCACTTCGTCCCCTCCCGTAAGAATACGGTCCTGATCGAGATGGAGCACCGCCATGGCGCGCTCGGCATTGGCGATCTGCTGAAGCGTCGCCTGTGAGCAACTTCCGGCGAGACAGGCCGCCGGTCCGCCGACGGCTGCGTCCGACCCGGCGCTGCCAGCGGCCGACTTGACCTTGCCCGTCGAGACCAGCGCGCGCGCCAGCCCGAGACCGATGCCGGAGGCGCCGACCGACAGCCGATGTTCGGCCGCAACGAGACCGATGGTCTCGAGGTCGCGGTCGAACACGGCATCGATGATGGCGGCACCGACGCCCTTGCCCGATAGTTCGGCAAGCTTGGCGCGCACGGCCTCCGCGCCGCGAGCGACGGTCGCAAGATCGACCAGGCCCACTTGCGTCCTGCTCTGGCGTGCCAGCACGCGCACCAGGTCGGAATCGCGCATCGGATTGAGCGGATGGTCCTTGAGCGGGCTCTCGTTCAGCGGCACGGCGCCGACGAACAAATTGCCCTGGTAGACGGTGCGGCCGGTCTCCGGGAAGGCCGGCGTCACCAGCACGGTGCCCTCGCCGCCATCGGCGCGCAGCGCGTCCATCACCGGGCCGATATTGCCGGCGTCGGTGGAATCGAAGGTCGAGCAGATCTTGAACAGCACGTGGCCCGCGCCGCGGCCGCGCAGCCAAGTCTCCGCCGCGCGCGAGCGCGACACGGCAAGGCCGGCCTCGATCGAGCGGCTCTTCAGCGACACCACGACGGCGTCCACCTCGGGCAGCGCGAGATTGTCCGCGGGCACGCCGATGGTCTGCACGGTGCGCAGGCCCGCGCGTGTCAGCGTGTTGGCGAGATCAGAGGCGCCGGTATAGTCGTCGGCGATGCAACCCAGCGCAAGCGTCACGGCTTCACTCCCGCATAAGGCTTGAACCAGGCGAGCCCATCGGTGGTCTTGCCGCGCGGATTGTATTCGCAGCCGACGAAGCCGGTATAGCCGAGCCGGTCGAGTTCGGCGAACAGGAACGGATAGTTCAGCTCTTCGCCGTCCGGCTCGTTGCGCGAGGGGATGCTGGCAATCTGGATGTGGCCGATGATCGGCATCATCTCGCGCAGGCGCATGGTGACGTCGCCGTGGATGATCCCGCAGTGATAGATGTCGAACTGGAGCTTCAGGTTCGCCAGCCTCAGTTCCTGGATCAGGTCGCGCGCGAAGCCGAAATCGTTGAGGAAATAGCCGGGCACGTTGCGCGCATTGATCGGCTCGAGCACGATGTCGATGCCGTGGGGTGCGAAGAATTCCGCGGCCCATGCCACCGACTTGTAGAACGCCTCGATCGCAACGCGCTCGCCGCGGTTGGCGATGCCCGCCATCAAGTGCAGGCGTTTGACGCCGGTCGCCTTGGCGTAAGGCAACGCCGTCTCAAGGCTCGCCTTGAGGTCGGAGAACCGCGAGGGGAGCGCCGCAAAGCCCTTCTCGCCGGCATTCCAATCGCCCGGCGGCAGATTGAACAGCGCCTGCGTCAGCCCGTTGCGCTTGAGGCGCTCGCCGACCACCTCGGCCGGGTGCTCATAGGGAAAGAGAAACTCGACCGCAGTGAAGCCTGCTTGCGCGGCGGCATCGAAGCGGTCGAGGAACGGCACCTCGGTGAACATCATCGAGAGGTTGGCGGCAAAACGGGGCATCGGATTCCTCTTGTCTACTTGTCGCCAGGCAGCTTCACGCCGGTGACCTGCGCATACATCCGCGCCACCGAAGCGTCGTCGTCACGGCCCATGCCGGCGGCGGCCGTCATCAGAAACATCTGGAGCGCTGCGGCGGAGACCGGCACCGGGAATCTGGCGCTGCGCGCCATGTCCTGGATGATGCCGAGATCCTTGACGAAGATCTCGACCGCGCTGCGCGGCGTGTAATCGCCGTCGAGCACGTGCGGCATGCGGTTCTCGAACATCCAGGAATTGCCGGCGGAGGCCGTGATCACCTCATAGACCTTGCGGATGTCGAGGCCCTGCTTGGCGGCAAACGCCATCGCTTCGCTGGCGGCGGCGATATGCACGCCGGCGAGCAACTGGTTGATCATCTTGAAGGCTGCGCCCTGCCCTGCGGCATCACCGAGCTCGTAGAGTTTTGCCGCCATGGCATCGAGCGCCGGGCGCGCCTTTGCGAAGGCCGCCGCGCTGCCGGAAGCAAGAATTGTCAGCTCACCCTGCGCGGCACGCTGCGCGCCGCCGGAGATCGGCGCATCCAGATAATGACGGCCGGTCGCCTCCAACTGTTTTGCGAGGCGACGGGCCACGTCCGGGTCCATGGTGGCGGAGGACAGGAAGACGCTGTCCTTCGGCAGGGTCTCGGCGACGCCGTCCTTGCCGAACAGGATGGTCTCGGTCTGCGCGGCATTGACGACGACGCTGACGACGATGTCGGCGCCCTTGGCCGCTTCCGCCGGCGTCCTGGCGCCAACGCCGCCGTCCTTCACGAAGCGCGCCACCGCGTCAGCCGAGACGTCGCAGCCGGTCACGGCATGGCCGGCGCGCTTCAGCGAGGTCGCCATGCCGTACCCCATCGAGCCAAGCCCGATGACGGCGATGCGCTGATTTTGTGACGTGGAGGCGGACATGCAACTAACCCTTGCGAACGTTTCCCGGACGGCCGCCCTTTTGCGGCGGTTCGTCATCTCGAATAACACGGCTTGGCCGCGCTGCCAAAGCGTGAGACAAGCGGGCATGACGGCCATGACAACTGAAATGAGCAACGAGACGCGGCTGCGCGAGGATATTTGCCGGTTCGGACGGTCCCTGTTCGAGCGCGGGCTGACGCCGGGTTCTTCAGGCAACATCAGCGTCCGCCTGGATGGTGGCGGCTGGCTGGTGACGCCGACCAACGCCTCGCTCGGCTTTCTCGATCCGGCAAAGCTGTCGCGGCTGGACGAACAGGGCCGGCTGGTTTCGGGCGACGCACCGACCAAGGAAGTTCCGCTGCACACCGCGCTCTACGACACGCGCGGAAGTGCGCGCGCGATCGTGCATCTTCACTCCACCCATTCGGTCGCGCTCTCGATGCTGCCCGAGATCGACCCGCGCGCCGCGCTGCCGCCGATGACGGCGTATTATTTGATGAAATGCGGCGCCACAGCGCTCGTGCCCTACTACCGCCCCGGCGATCCCGCGGTCGCGGACGCGATCAAGGGGCTCGCGGGCAAATATTCGTCCGTGCTGCTCGCCAATCACGGTCCTGTTGTCGCCGGCGACACGCTGGAAGCGGCGGTGTTTGCGACCGAGGAGCTGGAGGAGACGGCGAAGCTCTACCTGCTGCTGCGCGGGATGAACCCGCGGTATTTGTCACCGGAGCAGGTGAAGGATCTGGTGAAGGTGTTCGGGGTGACGCTGCCGGAGCATGGGCATGAGCACACACATGCGCCAGCAGGACGCCCCACCGACGCGGAGGTCGAAGCCGCGGCCCGGGTTCTCGATAGGGCCGGACACCATCATCATTGGTGGGACAAGTCGATGAAAACGTACGAGGAGTTCGTCAAGACCGATCCAATCGCCAAGAGCGAGTTCGAGGGGATCGTAGAGCAGATGCTGATCGCTGCGGCGAAAGAGCGAACGCGATAGTGCCGTAGGGTGGGTAAAGCGAAGCGTGCCCACCACCTTTAGCGATCGGGAGGGATCGTGGGCACGGCGCAAGTGCGCCTTTGCCCACCCTACGAAATCCCCCTGAGACTAGAGCCCCAGATACGCCTTGCGCACGTCGGGATTGCCCTTGATCTCCGCCGCCGGGCCGTGCATCAGCACGCGGCCGGTCTGCAGGATGTAGGCGCGGTCGGCGATCTCCAGGCACTCGGCCATGCGCTGCTCGACGATCAGCACGGTCATGCCGGAATCGCGGATGAGCTTCACCGCCTGAAAGATCTCGTCGACCAGCTTCGGCATGATGCCCTGCGACGGCTCGTCCAGCATCAGCAGCCGCGGGCGCGTCATCAGCGCGCGGCCGATGGCGAGCATCTGCTGCTCGCCGCCGGAGAGCGTTTCGGCGCGCTGGTCGAGGCGTTCGGACAGGCGCGGAAACAGCTTGAAGACGAGATCGAGCGGCTCTTCGCGGTTCGCTTCGCCGCGGTAGAGGTAGCTGCCGAGACGAAGATTGTCGCGCACCGACAGGCGCGGGAAAAGACGGCGGTTCTCCGGCACATAGGCGATACCGGCCGCGGTGATGTGGTGCTGCGCCATGCCGTTGAGCCGCTTGCCGTCGAAGGTCACGGTGCCCGAGCGCGGACGCTCGGCGCCGGCGATCGATTTGAGCAGCGTCGACTTGCCCGCGCCGTTGGCGCCGGCGACGCAGACGATCTCGCCCTTGGTGACTTCGATGCTGACCGCGGAGATCGCGACCAGGCCCTGATAGGCTGTCGTGACTTCATGCACCGACAGCATGACGATCTCCCAGATATGCCTTGATCACCTTCGGATCGCGGACGACGTCGGCGGGTTTGCCCTCGACCAGAACCTTGCCGAGGTCGAGCACGATCGCACGGTCGACCAGCGGCATCACGATCTCCATGACATGCTCGACCATCAAGACGGTGATGCCGGCATCGCGCACCTTGCGCACCAGCGCCACGCCGGTCTGTGCCTCGGTCGGCGTCAGGCCGGTGAGGACTTCATCGAGCAGCAACAACTTCGGCTCGGTCGCGAGCGCACGCGCGACTTCGAGACGGCGCTTTTCGGCCGGCACCAGGTCGCTTGCGAGCACGTCGGCGCGCGCGGCCAAACCAGTGAACTCCAGCACCTCATGCGCCTTGCGGCGCGCCTCACGCATCACGGTGTTGCGCACGAGTGCGCCGACGATGACGTTGTCGATGACAGTCATCGTCTCGAAACTCTTCACCACCTGAAAGGTGCGGCCGACGCCACGCTGGCAGCGCTCTGCCGCCCGCATGCGGGTGACATCCTCGCCGTCGAACCAGATCGAGCCCTGGGTCGGCGGCAATACGCCGGCGATGAGATTGAACAGCGTCGACTTGCCGGCGCCGTTGGGACCGATCAGACCGACGATCTCGCCGCGACCGACCGAGATCGAGACGTCGCTGTTGGCGACGAGGCCGCCGAACCGCTGCCAGACGCCGCGGGTCTCAAGGAGTGCGGTCATTGCGTGGCTCCCGTCTTCTTCGGGCGTGAAAACAGGCTCAACAGCCCTCGCGGCAACGCCAGCGAGATCAGGACGATCAGCGTGCCGTAGACAATGAGGTCGACACCGCGCCCCGAGCCGCCGAACTTGAAGCGCGTCAGCTCAGTCAGCGGGATCAGAATCGCGGCACCAAGCACCGGCCCCCACAGGGTGCCTATACCGCCGAGCACGGCGGGCAGCGCCATCAGCAACGAAAACTGAAAGCCCATGACGCTTTCGGGATCGATGTAGGAGACGAACTGGGCGTAAAAGCTGCCGCCGACGGCAACCAGGAAGGCGGAGACCGCGGCCGCGCCCATCTTGGAATTGAACACGTCGACGCCGAGGCTCTCGGCTGCGTCCGGATTGTCCTTGACCGCACGCCACCAGAAGCCCCATTTGGAATCTTCCAGCCACCAGGTGACGAACCAGGCAATGCAGCACAGCGCCAGCGCGAAATAGAAGTATGGCAGCTTGGTGCGCAGGAACTGGAATTTCAGCCAGCTGTCGCCGCGGATTGGAATGGTGATGCCCATCGCGGCGCCGGCCCATTCCCAGTTATGGAACAGAAGCAACCCAATCTCGGCGATGACGATGGTCGCGATCACGAAGTAATGGCCACGCAGGCGGAAGAAGGGATAGCCGAGCCCCATCGCGATCAGCGCCGACACCACGCCGCCCGCCAACATGCCGAACCAGGGCAGCACGCCGAACTTCGTGAAGAGCAGCTCGGTGGTGTAGGCCCCGAGACCGAAATAGAGCGCGTGCCCGAGCGAGATCTGCCCGCAATAGCCGGACAGGATGTTCCAGCTCTGTGACAACCCCGCATACATCAGCGTCAGGATCAGGATGTTCTGCACGACCACGTCCTTCACGAACAATGGCGTCAGCGCGGCAATCGCGGCGAGCATCGCGGCGATGATGAGGTCGCGGCGGCGCCGCGCGGCAAATTCCTTGTCCATCACATCGATCCGAACAGGCCGCGTGGCCGAATGAAGACGACGAGGAGATAGACGGCGTAGATGCCGACCGACTTCAGCGACGGCGGCAGCACCAGGGCCGTCGTGGCCTCGACGAGACCGACGATGATGCCGCCGGCGAAGGCGCCGAACACGCTGCCGAAGCCGCCGAGCGCCACCGTGACATAGGCGATCAAGGCGAAGGACGCGCCGACGTCGGGATAGATGTAGAAGAACACCGCCATGATCGCGCCGGCGAGACCGACCAGCGCGGCGCCGAGGCCCCAGCCGAACGCGAACACGCGGTTCTTGTCGATGCCGACGAGCGCGACCGCGCCGGGATCTTCACGGGTGGCTTCCAGCGCGCGGCCGAAATCGGTGCGGTGGATGAAGAAATAGAGACCGGCGAAGGCGAGAATCGAAACCAGTGCGCCGATCAGCTGCGGCTCCGGCAGGAAGATGCCGCCGATCGAAATGGTTTTGCCGCCGAGCCATGACTGCGGAATGCTGCGGTAGTCCGGCGTGAAGAAGAACTGCGCGAGGCCCCGCATCACGATGGCCAAGCCAAAGGTGGTGAAGATCTGCACCATGCCGGCATTGGCCTTGGCCCGCATGGCGAAGCGTACAAGCAGCAGATAGACCACCGCTCCGAAGATGAAGAGCGCCGCAGCGACCAGCGGCGCGGACAGCAAGGGGTCGATGGCGAAGAACGCGAACAGGAAGAAGGACAGGTACATCGCGATCATCAGGAACTCGCCATGAGCGAAGTTCGTGACGTCCATCAGGCCGAAGATCAGCGCGAGGCCGACGGCGATCAGTCCGTAGAGCAGGCCCATGAGCAGGCCGCTCGCGAGACTCTGGATAATGGCTTGGGCTGTCAACTCTGGTCCCCCGTGCGAAACGTCATCGTTTGCTCCGTCATTGCGAGCGAAGCGAAGCAATCCAGAATCTCACCGCGGAGACGTTCTGGATTGCTTCGTCGCTTCGCTCCTCGCAATGACGAGGCTCGTGCGACGATCTCGATTTGCTCTGCTGCCCCCGCAGCGCTTACTTCATCGGCCAGGTCGCTTCGGCGATCGCGGCCTGCGGCGGGAAGATGGTGACGAACTTGCCGCCGATATATTGCAGCAGCACTGGGTCGGCATCGTTGTTCTGGCCGGCCTCGTCGAACTTGACGCGCTTCCAGGGCATGATGGTCTGCTCGCCCGGAATGTCGGTCGCAGCCAGTGCATCGCGGATCTTCTCGCCGTCGGCCGACTTGGCGCGGTTGATGGCGTCGGCCAGGATGATCAGGCCCATGAACTGGCGCGAGGTGAGGTCGTTGAAGTCCTTGCCCGACCGCGCCTTGAACATCTCGTTGATCTTGCCGACCATGGGGCGCTTCTGCGCGAGATCGAGCGAGAAGGTGCCGCGCGAGATCACGCCTTCGAGCTTGTCGCCGACGGCATCGTAGAGCGCCTTCTCCGAGAAGCCGGCATCCTGCGCCACGATCGCGTTCGGCTTGTAGCCGAGCTCGGCCATGGTCTTGACCAGGAGGATGCCGTCCGTGGTGTAGCTCGAGGGCATCAGCACGTCGGCATTCGCGGTCTTGAGCTGCTGCACTTCGGCCGAGAGCGAGGGCGAGTTGGCGCGGTACTTGATGTCGGTGACGATCTTGTAGCCGCGCTCGCCGGCGATCTTGGCCTGGGCGTTGCCGGAATCGGTGCCGAAGATGGTGTCCTCGTGAAACAGCGACAGCGTCTCGATCTTGGTGCCCTTCTTCTTCATGGCGTCGAAGAAGTCGAACATCGCGGCCGAGTACATTTCGTCATGTGGAGAAGCGCGGAAGTAATATTTGAGGCCGCGGCGATGCAGGCTCGGCGAGGAGTTGTCCGCCGAGACGAACGGGATCTGGTAGCGTTCGCAGATCTGGCTGACGGTGACGGCGACCGCGCTCTGGTAGGTGCCGATGATGGCGGAGACCTTCTCCTGCGTGATCAGGCGCTCGGCTTCGGCGCGGCCCTTCTGCGGATCGGCCTGGTGGTCGGCGAACACGAGACGCACCTTGGCGCCGCCGAGGCCGGGCAGGCCCTCGCCCTTCGCCAGCGGCAGGTCGAAATCGGTGTCCTTGTTGATGACCTCGAGCGCGGTCTCATAGGCCTTCTGCGCGTCGACGCCCTGCTGCGCGCTGCCGCCGGAGAACGGATAGATGACGCCGATCACGACTTCCGAGGTCTGGGCGCGTGCAGCGAGCGGCACCAGCGCGGCAGCGGCGGTGGCTCCAAGCAGCACATCGCGGCGAGAGATCGTCATGGCAAAGTCCCCTGTTACTGAATTTCGGCTGATCGAATGAAGCGATTGATGGATGCGGTAAAGCCCGAAGAAGCAGCAAACGCTGCCTACTAAATCACGGCCATGGTTCTGTTCTTCAGATCCGTCACCAGCATCAGGCCGGGCGAATGCGTGATCGCGAACGGCAGCCTGGCGGCGTTGATCACCGATTGCGGCGTCACGCCGCAGGCCCAGAACACGGGGATCTCGTCATCGGCGACGGGCACGGGATCGCCGTAGTCCGGCTTGGCGAGATCCTTGATGCCGATCAGGTGCGGATGGCCGAGATGCACGGGTGCACCGTGCACGGCGGGATAACGCGAGGTGATCTGCACCGCGCGAATTGCATCCGCCGGCTTGAACGGGCGCATCGACACCACCATGGGACCGGCGAACGGACCGGCCTCGCCGCAGGCGATGTTGGTGCGGTACATCGGCACGCGTACGTTCTGCTCGATGTGACGGATCGGCATGCCCTCGTCGAGCAACGCCTCCTCGAACGAGAACGAGCAGCCGAGCACGAAGGTGACGAGATCGTCGCGCCAATGCCCGGTCACGTCGGTCGGCTCGTCGACCACCTCGCCGTCGCGCCAGACGCGGTAGCGCGGCACGTCGGTGCGGATGTCGAGATCAGCGCCGAGTGCAGGGATGTACGGGCTGCCGACATCGGACATGCCGATGATCGGGCACGGCTTCGGATTGAGCTGGCAGAAGCGGTGAAAGGCACTGGCATATTCGGCCGGCAGGATAGCCAGATTGCCCTGGACGAAGCCGGGAGCGACGCCGGCGGTGGATCCGACCTGACCGGCGCGATAGGCGAGCCGTGCCTGACGGCTCGGGAGGGTGTCGGACGTCTCGGTTTGCTGCGCTGCCACCAAAATAGTCATTTGATCGACCTGCCTATGAACTCGACAAGCACAGCCAACATCAAGCATACTATAAAGTCTAATCGTCCTTTCTAATCGATATCGATAAACCTGTTTTATCGATCGGGAAAGTCCCTTCCAATGCTGGACTTCAGGTCGATCGAAACCTTCCTTTGGGTTGTGAAGCTTGGCAGCTTTCGCGGCGCCGCAGCACGGCTCAACACCACCCAGCCGGCGATCTCCCAGCGCATCGCCCAGCTCGAGCGCGAGATGGGCGTGAAGCTCCTGAACCGGGATCATCGCGTCGCTTCGCCGACGCCGAGCGGCCGGCAGATGATGGTCTATGCCGAGAAGCTGATCGGCCTGCGCGCTGCGATGATGGCGGAGATCGGCGACCGCTCCGCCATGCGCGGCGTGATGCGTCTCGGCGTCGCAGAAACCATCGTGCACACCTGGCTGCCACGGCTGGTGAAGAGCATGAACGAGGTCTATCCGAACCTGTCGCTGGAGATCGAGGTCGACATCACACCGAACCTCACCGCGCGCCTGCTCGCGCAGGAGATCGAGCTTGCCTTCGTGGTGGGACCGCTGTCGGCCTCGGGCGTGCACAATCGCGTCCTCGCGGATTATCCGATCGGCTTTCTCGCAAGCCCCTCGCTCGGGCTCGGCAAGGGCCCGGTGACGCCGGCGGAGCTCGCGCGGTTTCCGATCATCACCTTCCCGCGCAAGACCAAGCCTTACGAGGTCGTGCGCGAGGTGTTTGACCGGCCGGAGCTGCCGCCGATCCGGCTGCATGCGTCCGCATCGCTTGCGACCGTCATCCACATGGCGGTCGAGGGGCTCGGCATCGCCGTGATCCCCGACGCCATCGTCGAGAACGAACTTGCCGACGGGCGACTGCAATTGCTCGACACCGACCTCGCGATCGCCCCCCTCACCTTCACTGCAAGCTGGCTCGCCTCGCCAGATGTCGTGGCGATCGAGCGCGTCGCCGAGCTTGCAAGGCAGATTGCGCAGAGCAGCCTCGCGGTTGACGAGGCCGCGCCGGCGCGTCATTGAAAAAGGCGCCGGACAAAAGAGAGAACGACCGCATGAGCCGAGCCGCCACGAACCTGCAAATCGATTCCGCCCGCCTCTGGGGCTCCATCCACGAGACCGCGCAGTTCGGCGGGACAGCCAAGGGCGGCGTGCGGCGGCTGACGCTCAGCAGCGAAGACAAGCAGGTGCGCGACTGGTTCCGCAAGGCGTGCGAGGATGCCGGCCTCGAGGTGCACACCGATGCGCTCGGCTCACAGTTCGGCCTGCGCAAGGGCCGCGACATGTCGAAGCTCCCCGTCGGCATCGGCTCGCATCTCGACACCCAGCCGACCGGCGGCAAGTATGACGGCATTCTGGGCACGCTCGGCGCGCTCGAAGTGATCCGCACGCTGAACGACGCCGGCATCGAGACGGACGCGCCGATCTGCGTCGTCAACTGGACCAACGAGGAAGGTTCGCGTTTCGCGCCGGCGATGATGGCCTCCGCCGCCTACGTCGGCGATTTCACCACCGACGACATCCTTTCGCGCAAGGACGTCGAGGGCACGTCCGTCGGCCAGGCATTGGACAGCATCGGCTATCGCGGCGACAAGCCGGTCGGCTTTCAGAAGCTTGGCTGCTTCGTCGAGCTGCACATCGAGCAGGGCCCAATTCTCGAAGCCGAAGGTAAGACCATCGGCGTGGTCGATTCCGGCCAGGGCGTGCTCTGGTACGACGGCAAGATTTCCGGCTTCGAGAGCCATGCGGGATCGACGCCGATGCCGCTGCGGCGCGATGCCCTCGCGACGCTCTCGGAAATCGTGCTGGCGATGGAGGCCATTGCGAAGAAGCACGGGCCGAAGGCGGTCGGCACCATCGGCGAGGCCGTGATCGCCAATCCCTCCCGCAACGTCATTCCCGGCGAGATCGCCTTCACTATGGATTGCCGTAGCGCGGACGGCGCCATCATGGACGCGCTCGATCGCGATCTGCGCGCCGCCATTGCCGAGATCGCCACGCGCCGCAAGGTCGACGTGAAGATCGACCTCGTCTGGCGCAAGCCGCCGACGCATTTCGATCCCAAGCTCATTGCAGCCGTTGAGAACGCGGCCAAGACGCTTGGCTATTCCTCTCGCCGCATCACCTCCGGCGCCGGACACGACGCCTGCAACCTCAACACAATCATGCCGGCGGCGATGGTGTTCGTGCCGTGCAAGGACGGCATCAGCCACAACGAGCTGGAGGATGCCACGCAGCCCGACTGCGCGGCGGGCACCAACGTGCTGATGCATACCGTGCTGGCGATCGCCGGCGTCGCATCCTGACCGGAGAGAACCATGCGCGGAGTTTTCGTCGACGCCAACGAAGCCCTCGCCGTGATCATGGAGCGGCTGGAAAAGCCTGATGATCCCAAGGTGCGGATCCACCGGGATCCCGATATCAAGCCCGAGCAATATCCTGAGATCCTCGACGGCGCCGAGATCGCGATCGTCGACCACACGGCACTGCCGACCGAGGTCGCGAAGAAGTGCACCGGCCTCAAGCATGTGGTGTTCCTCGGCACGGGCGCGCGCAGCTACATGAATCCGGAAGAGCTGGCCGAGCTCGGCATCTCCGTGCATCTGATCAAGGGTTATGGCGACACCGCCGTCGCTGAATCCGCGATCGCGTTGATGTGGGCCTCGGCCCGCGTCATCGCCATGATGGACCGCGAGATGCGCGCCGGCAGCTGGCTGCGCGAGGACGGCATGCAGCTCACGGGCAAGACGCTCGGCCTGATCGGCTTCGGCGGCATCGCCGCGGAAGTCGCTCGCATTGCAATTGGCTCAGGCATGAAGGTGATTGCCTGGAACCGCTCGCCGAAGACTCACCCCGGCGTCGAGTTCACCGATCTCGACACGTTGCTGGCGAGAAGCGACGTCGTGTCGCTGCACCTGCTGCTCAATGACGAGACGCGGGGCATGATCACGCGCGAGAAGATTTTTGCGATGAAACCGGGTGTCATCCTGATCAACACCGCGCGCGCCGCGGTTGTCGACGAGCAGGCGATGATCGATGCGCTGAAGTCGGGCCACATCCGCCATGCCGGCCTCGACGTCTTCAACATCGAGCCGCTGCCGGCGGATCATCCGCTGACGAAGATTCCGAACGTGACGCTGTCGGCGCATTCGGCATTCCGTACGCCGGAGGCCAGCGAGAACCTGATTGAAGCGGCGTGGGTCCACTGCCGCCGGATCGTGAAAGGATAAGAGCAACACCAATGGCCGACTATCGTACCATCAAGGCAGAGCCGCTCACCAACGCCATCCGCGCCATCGTCAAGGCGGGCGGCTCCTCGGACCGCGAAGCCGAACTCGTCTCCACCAATCTCGTCGAGGCCAATCTCAAGGGGCATGACTCCCACGGCGTCGGCATGATCCCGCGCTATGTCCAGAGCGTCACCAATGGCGGCCTCGCCGTGAACGCGCACGTCAAGATCGTGCTCGACACCGGCCCGCTTCTCACCCTCGACGGCGTCACCGGCTACGGCCAGGTGATCGGCCATGAAGCGATGGAACTGGCGGCAGAGCGCGCCAAGCGCAACGGCGTGTGCCTCGTCGGCCTTTCCAACTCGCACCATATCGGCCGCATCGGCCACTGGGCCGAGCAGTGCATCGACCACGGGCTGGTCTCGATCCACTTCGTCAACGTGATCTCGCGCCCGATCGTTGCGCCCTGGGGCGGCAGCGATGCGCGCCACGGCACCAACCCGTTCTGCGTCGGCATCCCGCGCAGGGGCAAGGATCCCATCGTGCTCGACTTCGCCACCAGCAGGATCGCGCAGGGCAAGACCCGCGTCGCCCACAACAAGGGCGTCGAACTCGAGCCCGGCACCATCATCGACAACGAAGGCAAGCCCACCGTCAATCCGCGCTACACCGTGATCCCGCCGCACGGCGCCATCCTGCCGTTCGGCGAGCACAAGGGTTCGGGGCTCGCGCTGGTGTGCGAAATCCTCGGCGGCGCGCTCTCGGGCGGGCAGGTGGTCAAGGGGCCGTCCGACGGCAAGTACAACGTGCTCAACGGCATGCTCTCGATCGTCATCGATCCGAACAAGCTCGGCACCGGCGAGAACCTCGCGAGCGAAGTCGAGAGCTTCGTCGCCTGGCACACCGGCTCGCCTCCCGGCCCCGGCGTGGAGAAGGTGAAGATCGCCGGCGAGCCCGAGCGCGAGACCAAGAAGAAGCGCCTCGCCGAAGGCATTCCTGTCGATCCGACCACCTGGCAGGAGATTCTCGAGGCCGGGAAGAAGTTCGGGCTGGATCAGGCCGCGATCGAGAAGATCGTCGGCTGATCGGGCGCGAAGCCCATCGGTCGGGTTAGTCCCCGGCCGAATGAACAATTGCGCACTGGCGTCTGGACCAAGGCGAAGCATCGCCGCACTCGTCGAGCGGATTTGAACCGGCCCGCGTTGTCTTACGACAACGCGGAGATCCCGGCTCACATCTGCCCCCGAGGTTTACATGCTCTCCCGTTTTACAAAATTCATGACCGGCTCAAACAGTCCGTCACCTGATCTCTACCGGCAACGGCTCGCCATCTATGAAAACGAGCTGGACGAGCCCGAATACAGCTTCACGGACAGCGCCGAGCGGCGCATCGACATCCACGCCTTCGGCCGCGATTTCGTGCCGGTGTGCCAGGAGGGCTCTGACGAAGGCTATGTGCTTCTGACCAACGGCATGAGCGAACAGCGGATGCCGGGAGTGCGTGGTGACGCGAAGCCGCGCGCCGAACTGATGTGGTACGTCCGCGAGCCGACGCCGGAGATCTGCGACAATCTGCGCTGGCTCGCCAATCTGCCGTTCATCGACTCCACCTGGTTCGGCTTCGGCCACCGGGTGGCGTTGCCGAGACCGCCGGTTGCAGGAACGGAGTTCCAGACATTCCTGTTTCTCACGCCGATCATCGGCCCGGACAAGCAGATCGCCGAGGCGCTCGAGATTGCCGGTGATCCAGTGGAGGTCCTAACCGTGAACCTGATCTCACGCCAGGAACTTGGGCTGATCAAAACCAGAGGACTCGATCCGTTCCTCGATCTGCTTGACGAGAACGATTATCCGCCGATCTTCGATCCGGCGCGGAAGTCATACGTGTAAAGCCCGCCAAAACGCGGCTGTCGTCCCGGACAAGCGAAGCGCCGATCCGGGACCCATAACCACAGGGAGCAGTTTGGCGAAGACTCGGAGTTGCCAGCTCGCTCCATAACTCCTCGACGGGGTTATGGGTCCCTGCTTTCGCAGGGACGACGGGAGAGTTTGTTGCAACGCCGGAGTTAGCCTCGCTAACGCCCCGCCTCAGTCCACCATATCCGCGACCGCCTTGCCGCACGCTGTGGTATCGGCGTTGCCACCGAGGTCCTTGGTGCGCAGCGTGCGCTCTGCCAGCGTGCGCTCGATCGCGTCGACGATCGATTTGCCGGCGACCTTCTCGCCGAGATGCTCGAGCATCATCGCGCCCGACCAGATCGCGCCGATCGGATTCGCAATGCCCTGCCCCGCGATGTCGGGCGCCGAGCCGTGCACGGGCTCGAACACCGAGGGGAAATCGCCCTCGGGATTGATGTTGCCTGACGGCGCGATGCCGATGGTGCCGGTGCAGGCCGGGCCGAGATCGGACAGGATGTCGCCGAACAGATTGGAGCCGACCACGACGTCGAACCAGTCCGGATGCAGCACGAAGTTCGCCGTGAGAATGTCGATGTGGTACTTGTCCCACTTCACGCCGGGAAATTTCTTGGCCATCGCCTCCACCCGCTCGTCCCAATAGGGCATGGTGATGGAGATGCCGTTGGATTTCGTCGCCGAGGTCAGGTGCTTCTTCGGCCGCGACTGCGCGAGCTCGAAGGCGAACTTCAGGATGCGGTCGACGCCGGTGCGGGTCATCACCGTCTGCTGGGTGACGAACTCGCGGTCGGTGTCCGGAAACATGCGGCCGCCGACGGAGGAATATTCGCCTTCCGTATTCTCGCGCACCACCCAGAAATCGATATCGCCGGGCTTGCGGTTCGCCAGTGGCGACGGCACGCCGGGCATCAGCCGCACCGGACGCAGGTTCACATATTGGTCGAACTCGCGGCGGAATTTGATGAGCGAGCCCCACAGCGAGACGTGGTCCGGAATCTTGGCCGGCCAGCCGACCGCGCCGAAATAGATCGCGTCGTGCTTGCCGATCTTTTCCTTCCAGTCATCCGGCATCATCTGGCCGTGCTTCTCGTAATAGTCCCAGGACGAGAAGTCGAAATGGTCGAAATGCAGGGACACGCCATGCTTCTTCGCCGCCGCCTCCAAAACGCGCAGGCCTTCCGGCATCACTTCCTTGCCGATGCCATCGCCGGGAATGACCGCGATCCGGTATTGCTTCTTGCTCATCGATAACGTCCTTGGTTGGTCCGGCAGCCGCCGCCTTTTTGACCGCACTGCAATGAACCAAACTCGGCGGCAGTGCAACGCTGCACTGCAATGTTGACCATGGCGCGGCCATGCGCCTACTGGTTTGATCCTTCCTTGTTCCTCTCCTGCGAGTACCCCTCATGGATCTGCATCTGCGTGGCAAGCGCGTCCTGATCACGGGCGCGTCCAAGGGCATTGGCGCAGCCGCCGCCGAAGCGTTCGCCGAAGAAGGCGCAAACCTCCTGCTCGCCGCCCGCAGCGGCGACCAGCTCAAGGCGCTGGCCGATCGCTTGCGCTCGGCGCACCAGATCGATGCCGCGACGACCATCGTGGATCTGCGGAAGGCAGAGGACGTGGCGCGGCTTGCGAGGGAAGCCGCCGATATCGACGTGCTCGTCAACAACGCCGGCGACATCCCCGGCGGCTCCATCGACAAGATCGACGAGGCGACCTGGCGGCACGCCTGGGAATTGAAAGTGTTCGGCTACATCAACCTGACGCGGCAGATCTACGCGCAGATGAAGGCGAAGGGCGGCGGCGTCATCATCAACGACATCGGTGCGGCCGGCGAGAAATTCGACGCCAACTACATCTGCGGCAGCGCCGGCAATGCCGCCTTGATGGCATTCACCCGCGCGCTCGGCGGCAAGAGCCTCGCCGACAACATCCGCGTGGTCGGCATCAACCCCGGCCCTGTCGGCACCGATCGCCACGTCACCCTGCTCAAGACGCGGGCCAAGCACCAGTTCGGCGACGAGAGCCGCTACAAGGAATTCCAGAAGAGCCTGCCGCTCGGCCGGCCTGCGCATGCGCGCGAGATCGGCGATCTCATGGCGTTCCTGGCATCGGATCGCGCCGGCTATACGTCGGGCGTCATCTATACCGTGGATGGCGGCATCAGCGCGGGATGGGGTTAGTTCTTCCGTCATTGCGAGCGAAGCGAAGCAATCCAGGAATGTCTCCGCGGTGACGGACTGGATTGCTTCGCTTCGCTCGCAATGACGACACAGCATAGGAGTAAAATAGTTGTCTCAAGACCTGATCAGCGAAACCGCGTGCGCCGTCGTCGACAAGCTGCGCTCCGGCGACGTCTCGCCGCTCGAACTTCTGGATGCGGTGGAGAAGCGCATCAGCGAGGTCGACGGCAAGGTCAACGCGCTGCCGACACTGTGCTTCGATCGTGCGCGGACCAATGCAAAGGCGCTGATGCAGAAGCCCGCCGGCGCGCGCGGTCTGCTTGCCGGCCTGCCGGTGCCGATCAAGGATCTGACCGATGTCGCCGGCGTGCTGAACACCCAGGGCTCGCCGATCTTCAGGGACAACATCCCCTCGACGTCCGACCTCATGGTCGAGAACCTCGAAGGCAATGGCGCCGTCGTCTACGCCAAGTCGAACACGCCGGAATTCGGCGCCGGCGCCAACACCTTCAACGAAGTGTTCGGCGCGACCCTCAACCCCTGGGATACTTCGAAATCGGCCGCCGGCTCCTCCGGCGGCGCGGCGGTAGCGCTTGCCACCGGCATGGCCTGGCTTGCGCAGGGATCGGACATGGGCGGCAGCTTGCGCAGCCCCGCAGCCTTCTGCGGCGTCGTCGGCATGCGGCCGAGCATCGGCCGCGTCGCGCATACCCCCAAATCCGCCATCGATCGCAATCTCGGCGTCGTCGGCCCGATGGCGCGCAACGTCGAGGATCTCGCGCTGCTGCTGGATGCCATGAGCGGCGACTATGCCGCCGATCCGCTGTCGCTGCCTGCACCTGCGACCTCGTTCCTGTCGGCGGCACAGTCGGGCAAGAAGCCGAAGCGCATCGCCTATTCGCCTGATCTCGGCATCACGCCTGTTGATCCCGAAGTGAAGGCGATCACGCGCAAGGCGGCGGAACGCTTCGCGGAAGCCGGCGCCATCGTGGAAGAGGCGCATCCGGACTGGCGCGAGGCGCATGAGTGCTTCCACGTCCTGCGCGCGTTCGATTTCGCGATCACCAAGGCCAATCTGCTCCGCACCAAGCGCGATTTGCTCAAGCCCGAGGTGATCTGGAACATCGAGGAGGGCCTCAAGCTCACCGTCGAGCAGCTTGCGCGCGCCGAAGCCCAGCGCGTCGGCATGACCGCACGCGCCGTCGCGTTCTTCGAGACATACGATCTGCTGCTGACGCCGACGACGATCGTGCCGCCCTTCCCGATCGAGCATCGCTATGTCGCCGAATGCGCCGGCAAGACGTTCGAGAACTACGTCGAATGGCTCGGCATCGTCTACGCGATCACGCTCGCCTGCTGCCCGTCGCTGTCGCTGCCCTGCGGCTTCACGGCCTCGGGCCTGCCGGTCGGCGTGCAGGTCGTCGGCGCGCCGCGCGGGGACGCGCAGGTGCTCGCGGGCGCGAAGGTGCTGGAGGATATTCTGGGCCTGCGCGGAACGACGCCGATCGATCCGAAGGTAAAGGCTTAATGCGGGCCGCGCCGGGGGACCTGGATTGTCCCCCAGTGCCAGCAACCTCGCGCCCTAGTCGTTCACCTTCGGGCCACCGTGATACTGGTGCGCGTCGTAGCCCGAATCCTCCGTCATCGCGGCGTGGGCCATGAAGCCCGGATGGGGCTGTGACATCCGGACGGTGGCTTCCGAAGCCATGGCTGGATGATGCACGACGCCGCGGGCGTCGGCAGCAGAGCAAAGCGCGACCAGAACGGCCGCCGCGGCGAGAACAGATTTCATCATGATTTGACGTGCCTCGTGTTGAAGCCCACCAGCAAATAAGAGGTGGGCTTCGCAACGTAGGATTCCCAGTCTGAATCCGGGCTCCTGCTATAGGCGCGGAATAAACTTTCCGTAGGCCCGGATTACCTCACGGCGGAGTGAGCCTCGAGGCTCCGGCTGTAGCGCGACATCGCGAAGCAGAACATGAAATAGATCGCGGCGACGAAGATGTAGACTTCGACGGAGAACTGCTGCCAGGCGGGATCGATGATCGCCGTCTTCGCCGTTGTCAGCAGGTCGAAGATGCCGATGATCAGGACGAGGCTGGTGTCCTTGAAGAAGGCGATGAACGTGTTGACCAGCGGCGGGATCACGTGGCGGATCGCCTGCGGCAGGACGATCAGGCGGTGCTTGCGCCAGTAGGACAGTCCCAGCGCATCGGCGGCCTCATATTGCCCGCGCGGCACGGCCTGGAGGCCGCCGCGAATGACTTCGGCAAGATAGGCGCCGGCGAACAGGATGATGGCGATCTGCGCGCGCAGCAGCTTGTCGATGTTGAATCCGCTTGGCATGAACAGCGGAAACATCACGCTCGCCATGAACAGCAGGCTGACCAGCGGCACGCCGCGGATCAGCTCGACATAGAGCACGCTGAGCGAGCGGATCGCCGGCAGTTTTGACCGCCGGCCGAGCGCGACGAGAATGCCGAGCGGGAAGCCGAAGGCCAGGCCGAACGTCGCCAGGATCAACGTCACCGGCAGGCCGCCCCAGCGGTCCTGCGAGACGAAGGAGAGCCCGAACACACCGCCCCACATCAGCACGCTGATCAGCGCCAGCGCGCCGATCCAGAGATAGGCCAGTTCGCGCCGCCACAGGGCGCGGCGGGTGGAGAAATAGAACAGCGCAATGAACAGCACCACCGACAGCGCCGGCCGCCACTGCTCGTCGAACGGATAGGTGCCGAACAGGATGAAGCGGTATTTTTCCGGGATGATCGCCCAGCAGGCGCCGATGCCGCGCACCGCACGGCAAGCGCTGGAATCGCTTGCCGGCGTGAGCCAGACCGCGTTCGCAATGCCCCACTGCACGAAACTGAGGATGCCCTTGGCGAGCACCGCAAGGAGCACGACCGAGAGAATGCCGTTCGGGATCGACGAGAACAGGTTGGTGCGCAGCCAGCGCAGCACCGGATTGCCGACTTGCGGTCGGCGGGCGGCGCGCGGTGCGTCCGGGATGTCGGTGATCGCGGTCATGCTCAGCGCTCCACCAGCGCGATGCGCGCATTGTACCAGTTCATGAAGAAGCTGATGCCGAGGCTGATGGTCAGGAACACCGCCATGATCAGCGCGATGGCCTCGATCGCCTGCCCGGTCTGGTTCAGCGTGGTGTTGGCGATCGAGACCACGTCCTGGTAGCCGATCGCGACCGCGAGCGAGGAGTTCTTGGTCAGATTGAGATACTGGCTCGTCATCGGCGGCACGATGACGCGCAACGCCTGCGGCAGGATGATCTGCCGCAGCAGGAAGCTGCGGCGAAGGCCGAGCGCGTTGGCGGCATCCCACTGCCCCCGCGGCACGGACTGGATGCCGCTGCGCACGATCTCGGCGATGAAGGCGGAGGTATAGGTCACGAGCGCGATCAGCAGCGCGAAATATTCCGGGGCGAGCGTCAGCCCGCCGACGAAATTGAAGCCGCGCAGCTGCGGCCATTCGATGGTCCAGGACACCCCGAGCACCACGGATACCGTCGCGGGCAGCGCGAGGATGAGCCCGACCGCAAAGGGCCAAGCGGCCCGCGGTCTGCCGTCGCGCATCTGCTGCGCGATCAGCCATCGCCTGATCAGATAGAACACGGCAAGGCCGAGTACCGCCGTGCCGATCACCCAGAGCTGCGGCGAGCCGACCGGAATCGCCGGCAGGATCAGGCCGCGATTGGACAGGAAGACGCCCTCGACCGGCCGCCATGCCGCGCGCGCGGCCGGCAGCGCCTGCATCAGGACGTACCAGAACAGGAGCTGGAGCAGCAGCGGGATGTCGCGGAGCGTTTCGACATAGACGGCCGCGAGTCGCGACAGCAGCCAGTTGGCGGACAATCGCGAGATTCCGATCAGCGTACCCAGGATGGTCGCGAGCACGATGCCGATCACGGCGACACGCAAGGTGTTGGCGATGCCGACGACGAAGGCCCACAGGTACGTGTCTCTCGGATTATAGGCGAGCAGGCTGTCGGCGATCGGCATGCCCGCTTCACGGCCGAGAAAGGCAAAGCCGGTCGTGATGCGCCGCGCCGTGAGATTGGTGACGGTGTTTGACCAGAGGAAAACGACAACCCCAAGCACGATCCCGACGACGAGCACCTGCCAGAACAGGCCTTGCAGCTCTCTGCGACCCCATGCGCCGAAGAAGCGACGGCGGGGCGGCGGTCTCGGACTGTCTGAAGTCACAGCACAAAAATCCTTTTCACGAGCAACGATTTCCGGCAGCGCACGTCAACTGTTGCACCAATCTCAAAAGCGTGCAACAAATGTTTCATGGCCGAGCCCGCGAAATCCTCGCCCTTGAGCGAACTGCGCATTGCGTTGCCATCGCTCCCCCTGCGCCTGCAGGAGGTCGGCCGCTTCGTCGCCGCCAATGACTACGACGCCACCACCCGATCGATGCGCGATCTCGCCGCCGAGGCCGGCGCCGACCCCGCCGCATTCACCCGGCTTGCCAAGGCGATCGGCTATTCGGGCTGGGACGAACTCCGCGCAGCTCTGACCGAGGCGCGGCGGCCGTCGCAGACCTCGCCCTTCTCCGGCCGCGCCCGGAGCCGCCGTCACGGCCCCAACGCGGATGCCGCGTTCGTCACCGACAAGCTCGAGGCCGAGGCCGCCGGCCTTCCGCGTATTCCGGCACAGCCAATCGCGGACGCGGCCCGCGCGCTGCACGAGGCCAAGCGGATCTGGATTGCCGGCTATCGCAGCTGCCGCAGCGTCGCGGAGCTGCTGAACTACGAACTGCGGCTGTTTCGCCCCGAGCAGGTGCAACTCGTCGGCGTGTCCGGCCCCGACGATCTCGATCTCGGCGCGTTCCGGCCCGGCGAGGCCGTCATCGTCATCGGGTTCCTGCCCTATACGCATGCGAGCGTCCGCGTCGCGCAAGCCGGCCATCGCGGCGGCGCAACGCTGATCGCGATCGCGGACAGCCTGTCGGCGCCGATGGCCGAAGGCGCCGACCACGTGCTGCTGTTCGAGGCGGCCTCTTCCCCCGGCTTCTTCCCCAGCCTGACCGGCGCCATCGCGATCGCACAATCGCTCGCCGCGGTGACGTTCTCGCTCGGCGGCGTGGCCGCGAAGAAGCGCCTGGAAACTACCGAGGCGCGGCTCGCCGCCGCCTCCACCTACGTCTCAGAGAAAGGTTGACCCATGGCCGCTCGCACCAGCCGCGTGCTGCACCGCTCATTGCGCGAAACGCCGCCCAAGGCGATCGGCGGCGAAGGCGTCTATCTCTTCGCCGAGGACGGCCGGCGTGTGATCGACGCCTCCGGCGGCGCTGCCGTCTCCTGCCTCGGCCATCAGCATCCGCGCGTGATCGCGGCGATGGCGAAGCAGGCCTCGACGCTGGCCTATGCGCACACCGCCTTCTTCTCCTCCGAGCCGGCCGAGGCGCTGGCCGAGACGCTGGTCGGCCACGAACCCGGCGGTCTCGCCTATGCCTATTTCGTCAGCGGCGGGTCGGAGGCGATCGAGGCCAGCATCAAGCTGGCGCGGCAATATTTCATCGAGCGCGGCGAGCCCCAGCGGCAGCACTTCATCGCGCGGCGGCAGAGCTATCACGGCAACACGCTCGGCGCGCTCGCCGCCGGCGGCAATGCCTGGCGGCGCGCCCCCTATGCGCCGCTGCTCTCCGGCGCTTTCAGCCATGTGACGCCGGCCTTCGCCTATCACGAGAAGCACGACAGCGAGTCTGACGCGCAATTCGTGGCGCGGCTCGCCGCCGAGCTCGAAGCCGAGTTCCAGCGGCTTGGCCCGGATACCGTCGCGGCGTTCCTGGCCGAACCCGTGGTCGGCGCCACCGCTGGCGCCGTGACGGCACCGGACGGCTACTTCAAGGCCGTGCGCGAAATCTGCGACCGGCACGGCGCGCTGCTCATCCTCGATGAGGTGATGTCCGGCATGGGCCGCACCGGCACAACGCATGCCTGGGAGCAGGAAGGCGTGGCCCCGGACATCCAGGCGATCGCAAAGGGGCTCGGCGGCGGCTACCAGCCGATCGGCGCGATGCTCGCAAGCGGCAAGATCGTCGACACCATCCGCGCCGGATCGGGCGCGTTCCAGCACGGCCACACTTATCTCGCACATCCCCTCGCCTGCGCGGCGGCGCTCGCGGTGCAGGACGTGATCCGCGAGGACGGCCTGCTCGGCCGCGTGAAGGAGCGCGGCAAGCAGCTCGAGCAACGGCTGATCGAGCGCTTCGGCAATCATCGGCATGTCGGCGACATCAGGGGCCGCGGCCTGTTCTGGGCGATCGAGCTCGTCGCCGATCGTGCCAGCCGCACCTCGTTCGATCCCGCGCTCAAGCTGAACCAGAAGATCAAGGCGGAAGCGTTCGCCAACGGGCTCGGCTGCTATCCCGGCGGCGGCACCGCGGACGGCGTCCGCGGCGACCATGTGCTGCTGGCGCCGCCCTACATCACCTCTGCGGAGGAAATCGACCAGATCGTCGACAAGCTCGGCACGACCGTCGACAACGTGTTGCGTAGTGTCAATCACTGAGGGGAGAGTAAAATGAGGAAAGTGGTTATCGCAGCGGGCTTGCTCGCGGCATCGACGGTCGTCGCGTCGGCGGCGACGCTCGACACGGTGAAGAGCCGCGGCACGCTGGTGTGCGGCGTCAGCGCCGGCTTTGCCGGCTTCTCCGCACCGGACTCGCAAGGCAATTACAAGGGCCTCGACGTCGATTATTGCCGCGCGCTCGCCGCTGGCGTGCTCGGCGATGCCAACAAGGTGCGTTACGTCTCGCTGACCGCGCAGAACCGTTTCACTGCGCTGCAATCGGGCGAGATCGACGTGCTCTACCGCAACTCGACCCAGACGTACTTGCGGGGTGTCACGCTGGGCCTGCGGCAAGGGCCGATCAATTTCTACGACGGCCAGGGTTTTGTGGTGAAGAAGGACCTCGGCGTGAAGGAGCTGAAGGACCTCAAGGGCGCCACCGTCTGCGTCGCGCAAGGCACCACTCATGAGGTCACGCTCGGCGATTACGGCCGCGCCAACGGCATCGACTGGAAGCCGCTGGTGTTCGACCGCGTCGATACGATGTACCAGACCTTCTTCGGCGGCCGCTGCGATGCCATGACCCAGGACGCTTCCGCGCTCGCCGGCGCCGTCACGACTGCGGCGCCGAACCCGGCCGACTACGTCGTGCTGCCGCAGACCATCAGCAAGGAGCCGCTCGGCCCCTTCACCCGCAACGGCGACGAGGTCTGGAGCGACATCGTCACCTGGCTGCACTACGGCCTGATCGAGGCCGAGGAGCTCGGCGTCACGCAGGCCAATGTCGATGAGATGACGAAGTCGCAGACACCCGCGATCCAGCGGCTGTTGGGGGCCTCTGGCGATCTCGGCTCCCGGCTGGGACTCGACAACAAATGGCTGGTGACAGTGATCAAGGCCGGCGGCAATTACGGCGAGATCTATGAACGCAATGTCGGCAAGGCGAGCCCGCTCAAGCTCGACCGCGGCCTCAACGGCCTCTGGAGCAAGGGCGGCCTGATGTACGCGGTGCCGTTCAAGTAAGGAGTTCACCTCTCCCCGCCTGCGAGGAGAGGTCGGATTGCCCCGGCGATGCGAGGCATCGTCCGGCGCAATCCGGGTGAGGAGGACTCTCCGCGAGTCCAACCTTCACTTTTTGCGCCGCTAGAGCCCCTCACCCCACCCCTCTCCCCGCAAGAACGGGCAGAGGGAGAAGAAGCACCGAGCCCATGCGCATCGCCCTGATCCACGCACTCAAGCATTCCATCGCCCCGATCGAGGCGGCGTTCGCAAACGCGTGGCCCGAAGCGCGGCTGATGAACCTGCTCGACGACAGCCTGTCGGCGGATCTGGCGCGCGACGGCGCGCTCAACGATGCCATGACCGAGCGCTTCCTCGCGCTCGGGGACTATGCGGCAGCGACCGGAGCCGATGGAATCCTGTTCACCTGCTCGGCCTTCGGTCCCTGCATCGAGGCCGTCGCGCGCACACATGCGCCGATGCCGGTGCTCAAGCCGAACGAGGCCATGATCGAGCGCGCGGTGACGATGGGCAAGAGGATCGGCCTGCTCTCGACCTTCCCGCCGACGCTGGTCTCGATGCCGCCGGAGTTTCCCGCCTCCGTCCAGATCGTACCGAAGCTTGCCGAAGGCGCGCTGGCCGCGCTCGACCGCGGCGATCGCGCCACGCACGACCGGCTGATTGTCGAAGCTTCGCGCGATCTGCGTGATTGCGACGTCATCGCGCTCGCCCAGTTCAGCATCGCGGCAACGGCGCCGCTGGTCGCGGAGGCCACCGGCCGTCCCGTCGTGACCACACCTGACAGTGCTGTCGACAAGCTGATCAGGCTGCTGAAGGCGAAGCCTTAAGCGCCGGCCTTCTTTCGACGCCGTGCGTCCTTGATCGCGACCGCAAGCGCAGCCTTCGTTTCGTTCACAAAATCCTCGACCAGCTCTTCGCGCGTGGCATGCGCCGCCTCGCCGGTGAACAGCCCCTGCTCCGCCAGCATCACGACGCCATGCAGCGCCGCCCAGATCTTGAGTGCTTGCCGTTCGCGCAAATAGCCAACTGCCGGCGCCTCCAGCGCCTCGATCACGAGCCCAAAGGTCTCGCGCGTCGCCTCATGCAGCTCGCTGCCCTTGGTCGCGCACGATACGGTGCGCGACGCGAACATCAGGCGATAGATGCCGTTACGGCGCAGACCGAAATCCAGCGTTGCCTGCGCCAGCCGCGACAGTTTCGATTGCTTCGACGGCTTCGCCATCGCCTCGCGCAGAAGTGCACTGAGCTGCCGGAACGCCTCCGCCGTCACTGCCGTTAGCAGCGCATCACGGTCGGCAAAATGCCGATACGGCGCCGGCTGCGAGACGCCGAGCTGTTTTGCCAGCGCCTTGATGCTGATCGCCTCGGCGCCGCCCTGCTCGGCCTCGCGCAACGCGGCCTTGATCAGGGCGTCGCGGAGGTCGCCGTGGTGGTAGGTGTTCCCGGGCTTGCGAGCGAGTTGTGAACGCATGTCGCGGCGAAGCCTATAAGTTTGCGCTTGACAGGGGAAGCCTGTCGCGAATGTAATAGCATATAACTTAGAACGAGCGGCAAGTGCCGCGAATAAATTGACACGAGGAACGCGCGCCGCCCTTCGGGCCCCCCGCGCATACACGACCGAGGAAGCCGCCATGACAGAGCGTCTGAGGGTTCACGTCGATCCCGACAAGTGCCAGGGCCACGCGCGCTGCAAGGCGCTGGCGCCTGAACTGTTCGAACTCGACGAATACGGCAACGCCCATGAAGCGGGGGACGGCACTGTGCCGCCCGGCCTCGAAGACAAGGCCTGGCTTGCCAAATCCAACTGCCCGGAAATTGCGATCGATGTGATCGAGGAGTAGCGCGGGCTCAACGCGCCCCGCGTGCTTTTCAGCGAACACGAGCCCGAGGAATCCGAGATGTCCGACGTCAGCCAGCCCGCCGCCCATCCGCCCGTGACCGACTGGGTGCATGATTTCGACCACACCGATCCGCAATGGACGGACGATCCCTTCCCGATCTGGGAGGAGCTGCGCGCCGCGAGCCCGGTCGTGCATACCGAGCGTTTTCTCGGCTGCTACATGCCGACCACCTACGAGGCCGTGCGCGAGATCGCCAACGACACCGAGCATTTCTCCTCGCGCCGTATCATCGTCCGTGACGTCCGGCCCGAGGTCGCCAGGAACGCGGCGCCGCCGATCACCTCGGATCCGCCCGTGCACAAGCCGGCCAAGCAATTGCTGCTGCCGCCGTTCACGCCAGACGCGATGAAGAAGCTCGAGCCGCGGGTCCGCGCCATCTGCAACGAGCTGATCGACGACTTCATCGCCGAAGGCCGGGTCGACGCAGCCGCGCGTTATACCAAGCACATTCCGGTGCGCGCGATCGCCCATATGCTCGGCATCCCCGAGAGCGACAGCGACCTGTTCATCAACTGGATCCACATGATCCTGGAGCTCGGCATCAAGGACGAGAATATGCTGCTCCAGGCCGTCCACGAGATGAGCGACTATTTCAGGACGCATATCGAGGCGCGCAGGTCGAAGCCGACCGACGATCTCATCTCCTACCTGATGAATGCCAAGGACCGGGAAGGCCAGCCGCTGGAAGAGTCCCACGTGCTGGGTTCGCTGCGGCTGCTCCTGATCGCGGGCATCGACACCACATGGAGCGCGATTGGCTCCTCGCTCTGGCATCTCGCCAGGACGCCGGCCGACCGCGAGCGCCTGATCGCCGAGCCCGGGCTGATCCCGACCGCGGTGGAAGAGCTGCTGCGGGCCTACTCGCCGGTGACGATGGCCCGCGAGGTGGTCAAGGAGACCACGATCTCGGGCTGCCCGGTCAAGGCCGGGAACATGGTGCTCTTGTCCTTCCCGGCCGCCAACCGTGATCCAAAAATGTTTCCGGACGCTGACAAAGTCGTGATCGATCGCCGCGAGAACCGCCACGCCGCCTTCGGCCTTGGCATCCACCGCTGCGTCGGTTCCAACCTTGCGCGCATGGAGATGCAGGTTGCGCTGGAGGAATGGCTGAAGCGAATTCCGGACTTCGCCCTCGATCCAGCAGGCACGGTGACCTGGTCACAGGGCACCGTGAGAGGTCCCCGACAGTTGCCATTTCTGCTCGGAAAGGCGATGTAGGCCTTTCCAAACAGCGGAGAGGCCGGACGTGACAGTGCAAGCAACCCAACCGGCCTCCGACCACATTGACATCGCCGACGCCGAACGGCGGATCAAGGCGATCTTGATCGGCTCGATCGGCAATCTCGTCGAATGGTACGATTTCTACGCCTATACGGCGTTCGCGCTTTATTTCGCTCCCGCCTTCTTTCCCGGCAACGACCCTGTCGTGCAGCAATTGAACGTCGCGGTCGTGTTCGCGGCGACCTTTCTGATGCGGCCCCTGGGCGGTTGGTTTTTCGGCTATCTCGCCGATCATTTCGGCCGCCGCATCTCGCTCACGCTGTCGGTGGTCTTCATGTGCTTCGGCTCGCTGATCATCGCCCTGACGCCGACCTATGCAACCATCGGCTTTGCGGCCCCCGTGATCCTCGCGCTGGCCCGCGTGATCGAGGGCCTGAGCCTCGGCGGCGAATACGGCGCCAGCGCCACCTATCTGAGCGAGGTCGCCGATCCCAAGCATCGTGGCTTCTATTCGAGCTTCCAGTACGTCACGCTGATCGGCGGCCAGCTCACCGCCATCATCGTGCTCCTGCTGCTGCAAAAGGTCTTCCTCACGCCGGAGGAGCTGAAAGCCTGGGGCTGGCGCATCCCGTTCGCGATCGGCGCGGCACTCGCGATCTTTGCCGCAGTCATGCGGCGCAATCTGCACGAAACCGAGGCTTTCGAGGAAGCCAAGAAGGTGGTGAAGCCGACCGGCTCGATCACCAACCTCTTGCGCTATCCCCGCGAGCTGCTCCTCGTGGTCGGCCTCACTGCCGGCGGCACCGCGGCTTTCTACACCTTCACCACCTACATGCAGACCTTCGTCAAGCTCTCGGTCGGGCTGACCGAGGACCAGACCACCTTCGTGATCTTCGGCACGCTGATCTTCGCAACCATCCTGCAGCCGATCTACGGCGCCATCTCCGACAGGATCGGTCGCAAGCCGCTCTTGATCTTCTTCGGCGTCGCCGGCACGCTCGCAACCGTGCCGCTGCTGATGACGCTGAAGGAGACCAAGTCGCCCTTCATCGCGTTCATCCTGATCTGCGCCGCCTGGCTCTTCGTGGCCGGCTACACCTCGATCAACGCGGTGGTGAAGGCCGAGCTGTTCCCGACCAATGTCCGCGCCCTCGGCGTCGGCCTGCCCTATGCCATCACCGTCTCGATCTTCGGCGGCACGGCACCCGCGATTGCGCTCTATTTCAAGAGCATTGGGCATGAGGAGTGGTTCTACTACTATCTCGCCGGCGTCATTTTCCTGTCGCTGATCATCTATTCCACCATGCGCGACACCAAGCACGCCTCCGCGATGCATCGCCACGAGTAGCTCATGGCCGACGACAACGAGCCGCCCGACAGCAAGCTGACGCGCACCAAGGAGAAATGGGCGCGCGAGGGCCGCTTCCTCACCGGCAAGATCACGCGTCCGGAAGACCAACGCCTGCCGCCCGGCCAGCATCTGACAAAAGACTGGCCGGTGCTCGATCTCGGCGTCGTGCCCCCGGTGTCGCGCGAGCGCTGGCGGCTCGACGTCTATGGTGCGATCGAGAATCCCGTGTTCTGGACCTTCGCGGAGTTCACTGCACGGAAGCAGGACCGATTCACCTCCGACATCCACTGCGTGACGACCTGGTCGCGCTACGACAATGAGTGGGAAGGGCTTGCGACGCGCGAGTTGCTCGCAGCTTGCCAGCCGCGAGCCGATGCGCGCTTCGTCGTCCTGCACTCCTATGACGGCTACACCACCAACCTCGCGCTCGAGGACTTTGCCGCCGAGGACGCGCTGCTCGCCCACAGTTGGTCGGGTCAGCCGTTGTCGGACGAACACGGCGGCCCGGTTCGGCTGGTCGTGCCGCATCTGTATTTCTGGAAGAGCGCAAAGTGGCTCCAGGCGATCGAATTCCTGACCGAGGATGCGCCGGGTTTCTGGGAAGTCCGCGGCTATCATAATCGCGGCGATCCCTGGGCCGAGCAGCGCTATTCGGGCGATTAGAGTTTAGAAACGGGGGAAAGCCCATGCCGACGCAACGCTTTCAATTCACCGGCGAAGGCGGTCATCAACTTTCGGCCGCGCTGGAGCTGCCGGATGGCGAGCCCGCAGCCTTCGCGCTGTTCGCCCACTGCTTCACCTGCGGCAAGGACACTCTGGCAGCCAAGCGTATCTCGGTCGCGCTCGCGGCCAAGGGCATCGCGGTGCTGCGCTTCGACTTCACCGGGCTCGGCTCCAGTGAGGGGGACTTTGCCAATTCGACGTTTTCCTCCAACGTCGCCGATCTCGTGCACGCTGCCGATCATCTGCGCAAGGTCCGCAAGGCGCCGTCGATCCTGATTGGCCACAGCCTCGGCGGCGCCGCAATCCTCGCCGCTGCCGGAAAGATTGCGGAAGCCAGGGCTGTCGTGACCATCGCAGCGCCATCCGATCCCGCTCACGTCACCGGCCTGTTCAGGGAGCATCTCGACAACATCCGCGCACAGGGCGAAGTCGAGGTTTCGCTGGCGGGGCGCCCATTCCGGATCAAGCGCGAATTCCTCGACGACATCGCCGAGCACGAGCTGATGAAGGACGTCACCGGCCTGCACAAGGCCCTGCTGGTGATGCAGTCACCCGTCGACGACACCGTGGGCATCGACAATGCGACGAAGATCTTCGTTGCGGCCAGGCACCCGAAGAGCTTCGTCTCGCTCGACCATGCCGATCATCTCCTCACCAAGCCGGCCGACGCCCTCTACGCGGCCGACGTGATCGCGGCCTGGGCCAGCCGGTACATCGAGGCTGCAAAGCCCGCGACAACGATGGATCTCGCCGAGGAGCCGCGCAAGGTCGTGGTGCAGGAAACTCGCAAGAGCAAGTTCAACCAGATCGTCACCGTCGGGCCGCATCATCTGGTGGCCGACGAGCCGGTCGCCGCTGGTGGCGAGGATGCCGGTCCCGGCCCTTACGACTTCCTGCTGGCCGGCCTTGGTGCTTGCACCTCCATGACCATGCGCCTTTATGCCGATCGCAAGTCGCTGCCGCTCGATCGCGTCACGGTCACGCTGAAGCATTCGAAAATCTATGCCAAGGACTGCGCGGAGTGCGAGACGCGCGAAGGCATGCTCGACCAGATCGAGCGCGACATCGCGATCGACGGCGCACTCGATGCCGAGCAGCGCAAGAAGCTGATGGAAATCGCCGACAAGTGTCCGGTGCACCGGACGCTCACCTCGGAGATCCGCATCGTGACGAAGGCCGTGGACTAGCGCGCCTGCATCAGAAGCACGACGCCATCGTCCGCAACGCCGCGCTGATCTCGTTCTCGCGCCAGGCCGCGAAGCCGAGCAGCAGGCCGTGATCGCGCGGACGGCCGAGCGCCAGACTGGACAAGGCCCGTGTTTCAACGCCCGCCTCGACCAGCCGCTTGACCGCGGCCTGATCGGCCCGGCCGCGCTTGAGCCGCGCCACGAGCTGGATGCCGCCCGAGGGGATCTCGACCGAGAGCACGTCGCCGAGATGGCGCTCCAGTCCCTCCACGAGGTGATCGCGGCGGGCGTGGTAGAGCCGGCGCATCCGGCGCAGATGCGCAAGGAAATGCCCATCGGCAACGAATTCGGCCAGCGCTTCCTGGACGTGGCTGGCAGCGATCAGCCCAATATGCCGCTGTGCGATCTCCAGGGTGCCGACCAGCGCCGGCGGCACGACGAGATAACCAAGCCGGATATCCGACGTCATCGCCTTCGAGAACGTACCGACATAGAACACGCGGCCGTGGGCGTCCACCCCCTGCAGGGCCGGCACCGGCCGGCTGTCGTAGTGAAACTCGCCGTCGTAATCGTCCTCGACGATCCAGGTCTTGCCGGGCCTGCTTGACCTGAGAAACTCGGTGCGGCGCGCCAGTGACATCAGCCGCCCGGTCGGATGCTGGTGCGATGGCGTCATGAAGATAAGCTTCGGCGGAGCCATTCCGGGCGTCCGCTGCATGCCCTGCTCGTCCAGCCGCATGCCCGTCACGCGCGCACCAGACGCGCGGAAGGCAGCTGCGGCGCCGGGATAGCCGGGGTCCTCGACCCAGACATCGTCACGGGGCGAGATGAGCACCGCCGCGATCAGGGTCAGCGCGGCTTGCGCGCTCGGCAGGATCAAGATCTGCTCGGCTGTCGCGCGCACTCCCCTGCTGGTCGCGAGATAGTGCGCCAACGCCTCACGCAGGCGCATCCGGTTCACCGGTCCGAGCTCGCGCCTGGCCGCACGCATAGCACTACGGCGCAGGCAACGTGCCCAGATCTCGTTCGGAAACTCCCGGAAATCACCGTGCCCGGGCCGCAAGGGTTTGAGTGGCGCCTGATAGGACATCGGCCAGTCGGTCTGCTTGAGCTTCGAGGCCCAAGGCGAGAGCTGCGGCCTGGCAGAGCGGGCGCTCGACGCGACGGCGCCCGTCCCGTCGCCGCGCTCACCACCGTCGACCGTCACCACGGGACGGCGGCCGTGCGAGGCCTCGAGATATCCCTCCGCCGCAAGCTGCTCGAACGCATAGGTGACGGTGTTGCGCGAGACGCCGAGATCGCTCGCAAGCCGACGGCTCGATGGCAGCGCGAGGCCTTTGCCGAGGCGGCCGGTTGCGATCAAGGCTCTGAGCTGGCCCGTCAGCTGGGCCACCAGCCCCTCCTCATCGACCCTCCTCAGGGCGATCAGCGCGGAGATCATGGCTTCCGAGACTGGCACCTTATTCCTTTCCTATCTGGCACTTTTTCGGGTGCCAGCCAGGATGCTATCTCGCGTACCGCACTGCTTCAAGGATTCTGCAATGAACTCCCTCTCCCCGCGCGCGGCCATCGGCCTGTTCCTGATCGTCGTGCTGGCCTGGGGCGTGAACTGGTCGGTGACGAAGCAGCTTGTCCAGTTCCTCCCCCCGCTGTGGACGTCAGCGATCCGGAGCTGGATCGCGCTGGCTGCATTGTTCGTGATCCTCGGATCGAGCAAAAATCTGGTGATCCCGGAGCGGCGCGACATTCCGGTCATCCTCAGCGTCGCGCTGCTGCACATGACGATTTTCTCGGTCCTGGTCGCTGCCGGTGTGCGCTTCCTGCCCGCGAGCAAGGCCATCGTGCTCGGCTACACCACGCCGCTCTGGGTCGCGCTTGCCGCCCCCCTCCTTGGCAAGGACACACTGACCGCGCCAAAACTCGCCGGCGCGCTGCTCGGGCTGATCGGCCTTGCCGTGATCCTGAACCCCACCTCGATCGACTGGACCAACAACAACGTCATGCTCGGCGCCGGCATGGTCATCCTGGCCGCGATCTCCTGGGCCGCGAACATCATCTATATCCGCGCGCACCGCTGGATCGCCTCGCCGCTCCAGCTTCTGATCTGGCAGGTACTCGCGGCGACGATCGTGCTGTCGGTCAGCGCGCTCGTGGTCGAGGGCCTGCCGCACGCAGAGTGGTCGTGGCGGCTCGTGCTGCTGTTCCTGTATTCGGGCCTGATCGGAACAGCACTGGCCTATTGGGCGATGTCGATGGTCAACAAGAGTATCTCGGCCTTGACGACGGCACTCGGCACCACCGGAACGCCGCTGGTTGGCATCGCCAGCGCGGCGATCCTGCTGGGCGAGCCGATCGACATGAGTCTTGCGATCGCTGCCGCACTGATCGTCACCGGCATTGGCCTTGCGACACTGGGCGACCGGCTGCTGCGCAGTCAGGCTACTGCGAGCGGCTGAACCCGCAGTGCGCCGCGCAAGCCCGCCGCCGTGCCGAGCAGGATGCCGGCGACCGCGACGAACGAGCCCAGAGCGAGCGTCGACACGCCGGTGAGCCCCTGCCCGATCGAGCAGCCAAATGCCATCACGCCGCCGATCCCCATCAGCGCGGCGCCACCGGCCGAGCGCAGCATGTGGCGCGGCGACGAATAAGCTTCGAGGTGGAAGCGGCCTGTGGCGAGCGCCGTCGCCAGACTGCCCGCAAAGACGCCGGCGACCGTCGCGATGCCGAAATTGAGCGTCAGCCCGGTCGAGAGCATGGCGTATTGCAGCGCGTCCGCGATCGGCGCGACGAAGGTGAGCGACGTCACCGGCACAGGGTTGAAATCATCCGCACCGACATAGCCGGTGACGAACCACCCGCTGGCCACCAGCAGGCCGACAACGATACCGGCTGCAATCTGGCCGGGCGAACGCCGGAACGTCGGGTGCGCGAAAGCAAACAGGATCAGCGCAACGACAATTATGGCAGCGGCCAATATGCGCGCGACCGCTTCACCGGGACCGAGCGTCGCCAACAGTGACGGCAGCGAATTCGCGTTGACGGTCGTCTGAGAGGCCTGAACCAGCGCAATGCGCGCCGGCGCGATCAGGCCCTTGAGCGTCATCTGCGCGGCGATCGCGAGCACGATCACCACCACGAAGGAACGGAGATTGCCGCGGCCGAGCAGCACCAACGCACGCGAGCCACAGCCGTTCGACAGCACCATGCCGTAGCCGAACAGCAGGCCGCCGAGGAACAGCACCGGCACCGAGAAGGTCTGTTGCAGGTAGATCGACTTGCCGAGATCGATCATGCCGTTGCCAGTGAGGAACTGGCTCGCGGCGATCGCGACGGCGATCGCCAGCGCATAGGTCCGCACCAGCCGCCCGTCTCCCTCGGCCAGCCAGCCGCGCATGCTGCTCATCAGGCAGAACCCGCTGAGCAGGCCGACGGTGCCATAGACGAGGCCAATGACCAGGCCGGCCAGGATGACGAGTTGGGTGGACTCCATGGTCACGGTTTCAGGATCACCCGATCGCGCGACGAACCGGCGACGGCGACGTAAGCCTCCTTGGCGCGCTCCAGCGGATAGACGGCATTGGCATTGATCGGGAATGGCTTCAGGTGCCCGCTCGCGAAGCCGGGACCGAGGTCGCGCAGCACCGCGCCGGTTGCAGCCGAGGACAGCCCAAGCGTGTCGATGCCGACATAGGTGTGCTGCCCCCGGTAGAATTCGAGGATGTTGAACTGCACGATGCGATCGATCGCGGCGATCAGGATCTGGCGGCCGCGCAGTGCGAGCGACTTGTGCGCGGCCTGGAAATAGGGATCCCCGACCGTGTTGAACACGATGTCGGCGCCCTTGCCGCCGGTCAATTCGCGCACGCGGGTGGCCACATCGGTTGCGGAGGCGTCGATGACCTCGATGGCCGCGTTGGCATGGCCCTCATAGGCTTCCGCCTTGCGCACCACGCCGATGACGCGCGCGCCCTGCCAGGTCGCGATCTGCACCGCGGCCTGACCGACCTTGCCATTGACGCCGAACACCAGCACGGTTTCACCGGGCTTTGGAATGCCGGCGCGGCGAAAGCCTTCCATCGCGGTGACGAAGGGCACGCCGATGCCGGCGGCCTCCTCCCAGGACACCGTCTTCGGCTTCTCCACCACGGCGTCGGCCTCGACGACGAGATGACTGGCGTGGGTGCCGTCGCGGCGGATTCCGAGATCGCCGGAGGAGCCGAACACTTCGCGCCCCATTGTGCCGGCCGGCCCGTCAATCACCACGCCGGCGTAGTCGCGGCCCGGCGTGCGCGGGAACACGGCATAGGGCATCAGTCCGGTCGCGGCCTTCACGTCGGACGGATTGACAGCCGCCGCCTTCACCTCGATCAACAGATCGTTCGGACCGCGCGCGAGCGCATGGCGTTCGATCACCGGCGCAACCGCGGCAGCGTTCTCGGCCTTGGCATTGAGGCGCACGCATCGCGCTTCGGCGGTTTTGCTATCGGCTGACGACATCGAAAGACCCACGATTTCTCGCGGGCCTTGTCGCCTTTGGGGGCGGCCAAGTCAATCCTTCGGCCGCTTGTCGTAGAGGCGCTTGGCCTTGCCGAGCGAGCGCTCCAGCGTGGCCGGCGCGACCACTTGCACCCTGGAGCTGATGCCGATGGTGTTCTTGATGTGGGTCGAAATCCGATCGGCGTGGTCGACCAGCCCCCGACCGTCCCAGCTTTCGGGCCGCGCCTCGGCGATGATGGTGAGCTCGTCCATGCGGCCTTCGCGGGTCAGCTCCAGGACGAAGTGGCCGCCGCACCAGTCGGTCGCGAGCAGCACCTCCTCGATCTGGGTCGGGAACAGGTTGACCCCGCGCAGGATGATCATGTCGTCCGAACGGCCCGTCACCTTCTCCATCCGCCGCATGCCCGGCCGCGCCGTGCCCGGCAGCAGCCGCGTCAGGTCGCGGGTGCGATAGCGGATCACCGGAAACGCTTCCTTGGTGAGCGAGGTGAAGACCAGTTCGCCCTTCTCCCCATCGGGCAACACCGCGCCGGTCTCGGGGGCGATCACCTCTGGATAAAAATGGTCCTCCCAGATGTGCAGGCCGTCCTTGGTCTCGATGCACTCCTGCGCGACGCCGGGGCCGATCACTTCGGAGAGGCCATAGATGTCGGTCGCGTCCATGTCGAAGGCGTCCTCGATCTCGCCCCGCATCGCATTGGTCCAGGGCTCGGCGCCGAAGATGCCGATCTTGAGCGAGCACTGGCGTGGGTCGAGCTTCTGGCGCTTGAACTCGTCGAGGATCGCCAGCATGTAGCTCGGCGTCACCGTGATGATGTCGGGCCTGAAGTCGTTGATGAGCTGCACCTGACGCTCGGTCATGCCGCCGGAGATCGGCACCACCGTGCAGCCGAGCTTTTCGGCGCCGTAGTGCACCCCAAGCCCGCCGGTGAACAGACCATATCCATAGGCGTTGTGGATGATCATGCCGGTGCGGCCGCCGGCGGCGCGGATCGAGCGCGCCATCACGTCCGACCAGGTGTCGATGTCGCGTTGCGTATAGCCGACCACGATCGGCTTGCCCGTCGTGCCGGAGGACGCATGCACGCGCACAAGTTTTTCGCGCGGCACGGCGAACATGTTGAACGGATAATTGTCGCGGAGGTCCGTCTTCACCGTGAACGGGAATTTCGCGAGATCGGAGAGTTCGCGAAAATCCGACGGATGCACGCCGGCCTTGTCGAAGGCCTTGCGATAATGCGCGACGTTGTCGTAGGCGTGCTTCAGCGACCAGGCCAGCCGCTGGGTCTGCAACGCCATGATCTCGTCGCGCGACGCGCGCTCATGCGCGTCCATCTCGGCGCTATAGGTGCTGCCACCTTCCTTGAGCCTCGTCAGAGCCATCCTCGTTTCCCCACATCATTGGTTTGTTCTTCTTGCTGGTTTTATTGCTGTTCTTCCGCCGGCAGCCACGTGCCGGGAATGACACGTGAATGCCCGCGGAATTCGGCGATGACCGTGTCGCCCACTGTCACGCGCACGTCGTAGATGCCGGAGCGTCCGCCACGGCTGACCTCGCGCGCTTTTGCAACGAGGCGGTCACCGAGCTTGCCCGGCTTGATGAAGGTGATCTGGCCCTGCGCCGCCACGACACGTTCATTGTGCGAATTGCAGGCAAAGGCGAAGGCGGAATCGGCGAGCGTGAAGATGAAGCCGCCATGGGCGATGCGCTGGCCGTTGACCATGTCGGGCCGCACATTCATCGCCAGCGTCGCAAAGCCCGGGCCGATCTCGACGATCTCCATGCCGAGCCCTTTGGAAGCATCGTCCTCCGCCCACATGGCGTCGGCACAGGCGCGGGCAACATCTTCGGGCGACAGGCTGGCTTTGACGTTCACGCGCTTCTCCCGGCCACATGCTTACCCATCATCGTCTGCTGCCTGGCCATGACTGTCAAACGTGATCGTAATCGACCACGACCCGCTCCGACGATGGCTTTGCCTGGCAGGTCAGGACGAAGCCGGCCTTCAACTCCCACGGCTCCAGCGAATAGTTGAGGTCCATCGGCGCCTCCCCCTCGACCAGCTTGGCGCGGCAGGTCGAGCACATGCCGCCCTTGCAGGCGAAGGGCAGATCGACGCCGGCGCGTAGCGCAGCGTCGAGGATCGCCTCGTCCTCGGCAACCGGCACGTCGCGGCGCTTGCCGTCGATGATCAGCGAGGCCATCGCCTTCGGCGGCGCGTCGGGCGCAACGATCTTCTTCGGTCGCGGCTTGCCGCCGAATTCGGAGACAAAGCGCTCCACATGGATGCGCTCCTCCACGATACCGAGATCGCGGCAGGTCGCCTCGATGTCCTCGCTCATTCCTGATGGACCGCAGATGAAGACATGATCGACGCTTCCCGCCGGCACCAGCGAGCGCAGCAGCACCCTCACCTTGTCGCCGTCGAGCCGGCCATGCAGAATCGGGATGTCCTGTTCCTCACCGGAGATGACATGGAAGATCGAAAGGCGGTCGATGAAGCGATCCTTGAGCTCCTCGAGAGCCTCCAGGAACATGATGTTGTCGGTCGCGCGGTTGCCGTAGAACAGGAAGAAGCGGCTGTCCGGCTCGCGCGCGAGGATGCCCTTCACGATCGACAGGATCGGCGTGATGCCGGAGCCTGCGGCAAAGCCGACATGGATGCGTCCGCTGTCCGCCGGCGGGACCGCGCCGAAACGTCCGGTCGGCGTCATGACGTCGAGTTCGTCGCCGCATTTGAGTTCATCCGCGGCCCAGTTCGAAAATGCGCCGCCGTCGATCTTCTTCACGGCAATGCGGATCTCGCCATCGTCGGGGCCGGAGCAGATCGAGTAGGAGCGGCGGACCTCCTCGCCATCCAGCATGGTGCGGAGCGTGAGATACTGGCCGGGCGTGAAACTGTAGTCGCCAGCGAGTTCGCCGGGGACCGCAAAGGTCATCGAGACGGCGTCCGACGCCTCGCGGCGGAGGTCGTTGACGGTCAGGCGGTGGAAGCGCGGTGCGGCTGCTGACATGATCAATGACACTTGAAATAATCGAAGGGTTCGCGGCAGGCCTTGCAGCGCCAGAGCGCCTTGCAGGAGGTCGAGCCGAATTCAGACAGGAGCTCGGTATTGCCGGAGCCGCATTGCGGGCACGCGACGGCCTGGTCGCCGAACAGCGCGCGGCGCGAGTTCGAGGCTTGCGGCGGTGCGATGCCGTAGGCGCTCAGCTTGCGGCGGCCCTCCTCGCTCATCCACTCCGTCGTCCAGGCCGGCGACAGCACGGTTCGGACCTTGGGACGGCGGAAGCCGGCGCGTTCCAACGCAACCTCGATTTCGAACGCGATCATGTTCATGGCCGGGCAGCCCGAATAGGTCGGCGTGATCGCGACCTCGACCTGATCGCCGTCGACAACGACATCGCGGAGCACGCCGAGATCGGCAATGGTCAGCACCGGGATTTCCGGATCGACCACGCTCGCCGCGGCATCCCACGCGCGCCGGCGCAGCTCGTTGTCGCGTTCGAGCACCGTCACCATGTCAGCCCCGGGAAGGTGCGTTGCATCGATTGCAGCTCGGACAGGAGGTGGCCGAGATGCTCGCTGTGGCGGCCTGCACGGCCGCCCTGCTGCATCCAGTCGTTCTGTGGCAGCGTGAGTGTTGCTTCACCGGCCACATCGGAGAGCGTCGTCAGCCAGCGGCCACGCAAGGTGCCGGGATCGATGGCGATACCTGCGTGGATCAGGGCGCGCTCGCCGTCGTCGACGGCAAACATCTCGCCGGTGAAGGCCCAGAGGTGATCGATCGCGACTTGCGCACGGGCGTGACTCTCGTCCGTGCCGTCGCCGAGCCGGATGATCCATTCCGAGGCATGACGCAGATGATAGGCGCTCTCCTTCTCCGACTTGGCGGCAATCGCCGCAAGCGTCGGATCATGCGAGGCCGTCATCGGCCGCCAATACAGGTCGGCGAAGGCGGAATAGAAGAACTGCCGCACCAGGGTCCGGGCGAAGTCGCCGTTGGGCTGCTCGACCAGCAGCAGATTGCGGTACTGCCGGACGTCCCGCAGGTAAGCGAGCTTGTCCTCGTCGTTATCCTTGCCTTCAGCCTTGGCGGCATAGCTGTAGAGCTCGCGGGCCTGGCCGATGAGGTCGAGCGCGATGTTGGACAGCGCCATGTCCTCTTCCATCATCGGCGCATGTCCGCACCATTCCGACAGCCGATGGCCGAGGATCAGCGCATCGTCGGCGCGGCGCAGCGCGTAGAGCACCAGCGGCGTTTCGGCGACCTCAATGTTGGCGACGGGCATCTGTCCTATCCATCTTGCCACTTGTTCCGACCTCATCCTGAGGAGGCGCGAAGCGCCGTCTCGAAGGATGGCCGCAGGTTTACCGCCCTTCATGGTTCGAGACGCCGCTTCGCGGCTCCTCACCATGAGGGGAGAGAGCGTTACATATGCCCCACTTCCTCGGGCACCTCATAGAAGGTCGGATGCCGGTAGATCTTCGATTCCGCCGGCTCGAACATCATGCCCTTCTCAGCGGGATCGCTCGCGGTGATCGCGGTGGACGGCACGACCCAGATCGAGAGGCCCTCACCGCGGCGAGTGTAGATGTCGCGGGCGGCCTGCAGGGCCATGGTGGCGTCGCTCGCATGCAGCGAGCCGACATGCTTGTGCGCGAGCCCGTTGCGGCTGCGAATGAAGACTTCCCACAGCGGCGTGTTCGGCGTGGCCATCATGATCTCCCTATTCCGCGGCCTGTGCGGTCTGGCGCTGCGCGCGCTTCGCGGCATAGCTGGCTGCCGCCTCGCGCACCCAGGCGCCCTCGTCATGCGCCTTGCGGCGCGCGGCGAGCCGATCGCGGTTACACGGACCGTTGCCGGCGAGCACTTGCTTGAACTCGGTCCAGTCGATCTCGCTGTAGCGCCAGTGTCCGTCCGCATCCTGGGTCATGCCAGGATCGGGAATGGTGAGGCCGAGATATTGCGCCTGCGGCACGGTCGCATCGACGAATTTCTGGCGCAGCTCGTCGTTGGAGAAGCGCTTGATCTTCCACTTCGTCGAGGTGTCGCTGTGCTGGCTCGTCGCATCCGGCGGGCCGAACATCATCAGCACCGGCCACCACCAGCGGTTCAGCGCGTCCTGCGCCATCGCCTTCTGCTCATCGGAGCCGCGACACAGCGTCAGCATGATCTCGTAGCCCTGGCGCTGATGGAAGGACTCCTCCTTGCAGACGCGGATCATCGCGCGCGCATACGGGCCGTAGGAACAACGGCACAGCGGAATCTGGTTCATGATCGCGGCGCCGTCGACCAGCCAGCCGATGGTGCCGATGTCCGCCCAGGTCAGCGTCGGGTAGTTGAAGATCGAGGAATATTTGGCTTTGCCGGCGAGCATGGCGTCGACCAGCTCTTCACGCGAGGTACCGAGCGTCTCGGCGGCGGCATAGAGATAGAGCCCGTGGCCGCACTCGTCCTGCACCTTGGCGAGCAGCGCGGCCTTGCGGCGCAGCGTCGGCGCGCGCGTGATCCAGTTGCCTTCGGGCAGCATGCCGACGATTTCGGAATGGGCGTGCTGGGAGATCTGGCGGGTGAGCGTCTTGCGATAGGCCGCCGGCATCCAGTCGTTCGGCTCGATGCGCTCCTCGGCATCGATGCGCGCCTGGAACTGCGCGGCCCTGGTCGCGTCCTCAAGGCCGCGGTCATCGGTCTCGGCCGTGTTCAGCGCCTGGGTGTACATGCGCGTCCTCCCGTTTTATTGGGAGGCAATATATAACAAAAATTACGTCATGCAAGATATTTCTGTAACATATAGATCAGGCCTCAAATCTCCTTTCCAGAAGCTTCCGGGCCGGCGGCAGCGCGCCTTTCTCATTGGTTCCATGGCTATCAAGCCATTGTTCGGATGGGGCAAGCAGCGCGCGATAGATCTCGCCGCAGAGCTCGCGAGCCGCCCTGCCCGGCCAGTCCGCGGGCAGCAGGCCTTCGGGCAGCAGTGGATCGCGCAGGACGACGCGACGATAATGGTGGATCAGGAGAATGCGCGCGGTGAAGGCGTCGGCGTCGGACAGATCCGTACCGCGGTCGATTGCGGCGCGAAGCGGCTCGAAGGTCTTCATGAATTTCAGATAGGCATCCGCAGTGCGCTTCAGCGGCCAGCTCGCGCTGAGCAGGCGGCGACCACTGTCATCCTCGGCCGAGACTTCGAGACGGATGGCAGCTGCGGCCTCGTCCGGCACCGGCACGCCTGATGGCGCGACCCAGACGCCCGGCAGCGGACTGCCGAAGCCAGCATTGCGGAGCGCCTCGCGCGCGGCGTCGCGATCTTCACCATTGCCGATCAGGAGCAGTTCGAAGCGCCCGGTCCAATCGGATGGCGGCGGATCGTAGATGTGCCGCGTGGCAGCTTCAAATGTCTGGCTACCCTTGTCGGCCAGCCGATAGAAACTGTTGCGGCCGACCTTTTCGCGTGTCAGCCAGCCATCGGCGGCGAGCCGCGACATCGCGGTACGCACCACGCCGCTGTCGATGTCCAGGCTATCGAAGAATTCCAGCAGCGTGCCGAGCCACACCGAGCCGCCACGCGGCACGATGGCATCGCCGAACACGGTGATGACGATGGAGCCGGTGCGGGACGGCTCGCGCTTGAGCTGATCGATGATGCGGGAGAGCGGGTGCGCCATGCCCGAGGCATAGCGCGTTTGGTGCGGGCGCGACAATGGACGGGAGCGACAATGCCTTTCCTCCTTCTCCCCGCTTGCGGGGAGAAGGTCGGGATGAGGGGGGAGTCTCCGCAAGGTCGGTGAGAATTGGACTCGCGGAGAGTCCCCCTCACCCGAATTTGCTATCGCAGATTTCGGCCTCTCCCCGCACGCGGGGAGAGGCGAAGAAACTACCTGTGCGGATCGGGATAGACCATGCTGCGCCAGCCGCTGCGGTCGAACGGCCGCCACTGGCCTTCCTTCTGCGCGAGGCGGTCGGCGACCGCATAGACCGCTGCGGGATGATGACCCATGCCGCAATGGCTGCTCTCGATTTCGATGCTCTCGGTCTCGGCGCCCGACTTCTCCATACAGCCCTGCCAGGCGCAAACGCCATCCGTGCGGCTGAAGATGGCGGTGGTCGGCACCGGCGGCGCGACCGCAAGTTCGCCTCCGAACTCGGGATCGACCTCGTCGGACTTCCGCCCGCTCGCCCACTCATACACGCGCCAGGCATTGGTCGAACGGGGATCGCCCGCGAAGGGGCTGCCGAGCGTGATCACCTGGCGCACGCGCTCGGGCATCATCTTGGCGAGCTGGCGCGCATAAAGGCCGCCGAGGCTCCAGCCGACCAGGCTGATCTTGCGGCCATGCGTGTCGCTGAGCTCATGGACCAGGTCGACCATCGCATGCTGGACGCCGTCGCGCAGGCCGTAGTTGCGGCCCTGGCGCCAGCCGCTCACCGCGTAGCCCTTGCTGGTCAGAAACGTGCGCAGCGCGCGGGTGGACGCGTCGGAGGCCACGAGGCCCGGCAACACCAGCACCGGATGCCCGTCGCCACGCGGCGCGAGGCTCAGCAGCGGCAGCGCGCCGAGGAATGCGCCGAACTCGTGGATCGCGCGCCCTTCCAGGAACATCAGAGTACGGGACGGCGGACGCAGCGTCTGGGCAGTAGCGGTCATCAATGGGTCCCCTGGAGAAGGCGCCGGCAGCGATGCCGGCAGATGGGCATGAATTCCAATACGCCGGCTTCTTGAATGTTCCGCAGCGCAACATGAATCAGCGAGGCGGCCGGTTCCCGACATTCAAGCGGGCGAAACGCGAGGCGACAATAGGCCCGCGGGTGAATGCCAGCGTCCGTGACGCAAAAGTCACAACAATCGAAGCAGGAATTCTACGGAGTAGAGCGCGAGACCTGCGAGCCCGCCGATCAGCGAACCGTTGAAGCGGATGTATTGCAAGTCACGGCCGATGTTGATTTCGATCAGCGAAATCAGCTGCGCCATGTCCCACGCCTTGACCTGGTCGGAGATGAAAGTAGAGACGCCGCTCTTCTGGTCCGCGACGAAGCTGCGCAGCACCGCCACCAGGCCCTTGTTGATCTCGCCGCGCAATTCGGCATCGCCGGCGAGCGCTTCTCCCGCGGCGACGAACATGCCGGCGAGATGATGCTGAAGCACCTGCGTCTCGCCGCTCGCGCTACGCTCGATGAAGGAGCGCGTGTTGGCCCAGACCGTGCGGGCGAGATCGGCGAGCTCGGGCCGGGCGAGCAGATCGCGCTTCAATCCGTCGATACGGTCGATATAGGCCTGGTCGGTACCGAGCCGGTCGACGAAACTCAGCACCATGCGGTCGAACTCGCCGCGGAACGGATGTTTGGGATCGCTGCGCACTTCATTGAAGAAGGCGGTGGCGGACGACACGATCTTGTTCACCAGAAACTTGTCGGCGCGATAGAGCCTGAGCAGGGTCGGCAACTCCGCGCGCACCTTCTCGCGGATCATCGCCATCGTCTCCTTCTGGTTCAGCGTCTCGTGCATCACGCGCAGGAGATCGTCGAACAGGATCTGGTGCCGCCCCTCCGCCACGAAGCCGCGCAGCGTGCCGGCGGCGAGCGGAGCAAGGTCGATCGCCTGAAGCTGCGAGGACATGCGGCGAATGATGAAGGTCATCAGACCCGAGCTTTCCGTCGCGGAGACGGCCTCCGGCAGAAGGCGCAGCGCAAAGCGCGCCAGATCATCGCTGCGCTTGCGGTCGCGCAGCCAGTCGGCGACGAAAGAGCCGAAATCGATCTCCTTCAGCTTGGCCTCCACCGGGCCGGCCTCGAGGAAATGCACCTGGATGAACTCGCCGAGCTTGTCGGCGATGCGGGCCTGATTGCTCTGGATGATCGCGGTGTGCGGGATCGGCAGGCCGAGCGGCCGCTTGAACAGCGCGACCACCGCGTACCAGTCGGCCAGCCCTCCGATGGTCGCAGCTTCCGCGAAGGCCGCGACGAAGCCGAACACGGGATGCACGGGCACAAGCCATTTCGCCACGACGAACAGGACAAGCGTCGCGACCAGCACCAGCGTCGCCAGCGCCTTGACGCGGCGCAGCTCAGCCGCGCGTTCGGTATCGCCGGGAGTGTCGACGGAGAAGGTGGCGGGGGGAGTCATCACTCGATCACAGTACCCGTCATTGCGAGCGAAGCGAAGCAATCCAGTCTGTCTCCGCGGAAAGACTCTGGATTGTTTCGCGGAGCCTGTCATCGGGCCGCGCTTCGCGCGGACCCGGTGGCTCGCAATGACGGCAGTGCAAAAACAAAGGCCCGCCGAAGCGGGCCTCAAATTTCAGTTTGTCGTCGCAGGACGCCAGATCAGGCGGTCTTGTTGTAGACCTTGGCGAAGTTGTCCTGAGCGGACTTCGCGCCGTTGGCGGCGAGCTTGCCGAAATAGTCGGCGGTCGCCTTGGCGCGCGAGACGAACACTTCACCGCGGGCGCGGAGCAGGCTCGACTGGATCTCGACGGCTTCGCTGACCGACTTGGCGGAGGCAAGCTTGTCGATGCCCGAGAAGAACGCCTCGGCGTCCTCGTAGATCGCCTGCTGGATGTTGCGGCTGATCTTGCCGGCCTCGGTGACGGACTCGGTCACCGCGTTCTCGACGGCGGCGGTCACGCGCTCGGAGCCAGCGAACACCTCGGCAGCACGGTCCTTGGCGGTGTTGGCAGACTTCTTGACGAACTCGCGGGCGGCCTCGGGAACTTCCAGGTTCTGGATGTTCTTGAAAGCGTCCTTGAAGCCCTCGAAAGCGGTGTTGGTTTCAGTGGTCATGGGGTTCTCTCCATCCTCATTGGTTTGAGCTATGGGCTCACCCCGTCCTCATTGGCCCGGGGCACGGCTTATATGGCATAGTTAATTGTGCGATGCAATATTCGTATTGCACTGCGATATCACGAAATCGTGAACAGCCTTAACCGAAGGCAACATGGTGCCTCCCTGGTCAGGAAGGGTCCTGGCCGCAGCTCGGGGCGGCGGCTCTAGTGCTGGGTGGCGCTTTCTAGTGCTGGACGGCGCCTGGCAAGCCGTAAGCCTCCATCTGCGCCTGGACCTGCGCGACGTTGTGGCCGAGCACGACGATGTCGTGGGTCTTGCCGTCGACATCCCGGACATGGTCCCGCAGCAGCGCCTCGGCCTTGAAGCCGAGGCTCTCGAACAGGGCAATCGCCGCCTGCTGATCCACCGTCATCTGGACCGAGAGCTTTTCCAGGCCGGCACCAAGCGCGAGCGCGAAGGTCTCCTGAGACAGCGCCCGCCCTACCCCCTTTCCGCGCACGTCGACCGAGACCACCATGCGGATCTCGCCGACATGGGGCGACCAGGAATGCGGATCGCGCACCAGCGTGCCGCAGCCGACGACCGTGCCGCCTCTGACCGCGAGCAGGCTCGTGATCGCGCCACGCTCGATCTCCTTGACCCAGGCCGACAGCACCTTCGGCTCGCTGATATTGCGCGGCAGGAACAACAGATCGTGGGTCGGCAGGCCCTTGCCGAAGGCAAGCACCGCGGCTTCGTCCGCGGGCGACATCAGGCGGATCTCAATATCGCCGGCATCGGTCTTGACGTGACGCGGATAGGAACGCTGCTCGCTCATGTCGATCTCTTCCCCAGCCAGGAGTCCAGTTTCGGCCACAGCCGTTTCACAGCGTTGGCACCGGCGACGAGCGAGACGTGACCGCCCTTCAGCATCACCTCTTCCTTGTCGTCGGATCCGATCTTCGCGATCAGATATTTCGCGGCGTCATACGGCACGATGTGATCGTGCTCGGCGACCGCATGCAGGATAGGCACCTTGATGTTTTCGAGCTTCGCCGCGCGGCCACCCACCGACATGTTGTCGTTGAACAGCTTGTTGTCCCACATCAGGTCCTTGGTGATGGCGCGGAAATACTCGCCCGCAAGGGGCAGCGTGTCAGTCGCCCAGCGGTCAAACATGCGGTACGACTTCACGAACTCGTCGTTCCAGATGTTTTCCCAAAGCTGGATCTGGCTCACCGTGCGCGAAGCCGGGCGAAGCATCTCGAACGACGACAAGATCATCTCCGGCGGCACGTTGCCGACGCTGTCGACGAGACGGTCGACGTCGAAATAGCGGCGGTCGGAGAAATTCGAGAACAGCTTCATCTCGCGGAAGTCGATCGGCGTGGTGAAGCAGATCAAATTCTTCATCGGCCCGTCCTTGAAGATCGAGCCGTAGAGCAACGACAGGACGCCCCCGAAGCAATAGCCGATCACGGAGACGTCCTGCTCGCCGGAATCCTGCTGTACGCGTCGGACGCAGTCCGGGATGAAGTCGAGGACATAGTCCTCCATGCGCAGGCTCTTCTCCTCCGGCCGCGGCGCGCTCCAGTCCAGCATGTAGACGTCGTAACCGCGCTTGAGCAGGAATTCGATGAAGCTCTGGCCAGGCACGAGATCGAGGATGTAGCCGCGATTGGTGGTCGCCATCACGATCAAGACCGGCACGCGGTAGATCTCGTCCGACATCGGCCGGTAGTGATAAAGGCTCATGGTGCCGCGCGAATGCAGCACATCCTTCGGCGTCGAGCCGAGCGAAGGGCCCGACGTCGAGAAATATTCGACGCCCTTGATGCTGCGCTGGATGGCGCGCTGCACCTCGGACTGGATGCGATCCGGGATCGATGCGAAATCTAGTGCGGGGGCAGCATTCATGTCTGCTCTCCCTCGGACGGCGGGCGCTTGGTGCGCGGCGGTCGCAATGCCGTATCGAAGCCCTGAGATACGCCGGAACCTGCCGCCATCTGGCTCAGCATCCACTTGATCTCACCGATCTGGCCTTCGATGGCTTGCAACCGCTCGGCAAGGCCGGTGACCTGCTCGCGGCTCGGCAGGTTCATGGAGACCAGATATTTTTCCATGAGCTCACCGAGCTGCTTCTGAGCACCTGCAGCAACGCCGCCGGCCCGATTCATGGCCTGTGAAAACTCGGGTGACGACATGGCCTGATTGGCGAAGGAGTTGAACCCCTTTTCCATCTCGCCAACCATCTTCTGCCACATGGCGACGGGGTCGTTGATCTTGTCGGTCATCGGCTTCCTCCTGGTATCGAGAGCTGCGATGCCCTTCTTTTTTTGCCATACCACACCGTTGCAAGGTGCCGGTCAACCGGCAAGCGGCGGCTCGATGTCGCGCACACGACTTTCATTGCGGCGGGAAACCGTGCGATACAGCATTGACCAGCAGAGAGGGAACGCATCCGTGACCGCCCATCAGCCGCCCCAGACCATCCGCGCCAATGGCATCGACATCTGCTACGAGATCTTCGGCAACGACAATGCAGAGCCGCTGCTGCTGATCATGGGGCTCGGGGCGCAGATGATCCATTGGGACGATGCGTTCTGCGAGCAGCTCGCCGTGCACGGTTTTCGCGTGATCCGCTTCGACAATCGCGACATCGGCAAGTCGAGCCATCTGACGGGCGGCAAGCGGCTGACGCCGCTCGAGCTCTTGAAGCTGCGCTTCCTCAAAATTCCCGTGGCCGCAACCTACAAGCTGATCGACATGGCAAAGGACACGGTCGGCCTGATGGATGCGCTTGGCATCAAGTCGGCGCATCTGGTGGGGGCTTCCATGGGCGGCATGATCGCGCAGGAGGTGACGCTGTCGTTTCCCGAGCGCGTGCGCTCGCTCACCTCGATCATGTCGACGACAGGCAATCCGCGCGTGCCGCCGCCGACACGCGAGGCCTCTGCCATGCTGATGGCGCCGCCGCCGCAGAGCAAGGAGGAGTTCATGGTCCGCTTCGGCCAGACCTGGAAGGTGCTGCGCGCCGGCTCCTTTCCGGAAGAGGAAGCGCTCGATCCTGATCGTGCCGAGCGCGTGTTCGCGCGCGGGCTCAATCCGGCCGGCGTCGGCCGACAGCTCCGCGCCGTGCTCGCCTCCGGCAGCCGCAAGGAACGGCTGCGCGGCGTGAGGACGCCGACGCTGGTGATCCACGGCACCGTCGATCCCCTGGTCCGTCCCGAGGGCGGCAAGGACACGGCAGACTCAATTCCGGGCGCGAAGCTGTTGATGATCGACGGCATGGGCCATGCCCTGCCGATGCGCTTCTGGCCGGAGATCATCGGCGCCATCGACAAGCACGCGCATGGCGCGGCGGCGCAGGCGGCGTAAGCCGGCGCGTCCGGTCTCCCGACGGTAACCATGTGAGCTGCCGGTTACTCTCTTAACGCAAGCCGGCACGAAAGCTATACAGGCCTCCCTCAATCGCAAGACAGGGGCTACGGCCTCTCGGAGCTCACATGCATCTCATCGTCCGCTCGGCCGCAATGGTCGTCGCTTCAGCTCTCATGCTGTCCCTCGCAAGCGCCGCCGCGATTGCCGCCAGCGCGCAAGAAGAAGCCAATCGCAAAACCGTGCTTGCCTTCTACGAGAAGGGGCTCAATCAGAAGGACGCCGATGCGGCCCTCGCCTATGTCGGCGACCGCTACGTCCAGCACAATCCCAATGCGGCCGACGGTCCGGAAGGCTTCCGGAAGTTCATCGGCTTCCTGCGCGAGAAGTTTCCGAACTCGCACAGCGACATCAAGCGCAGCTTCGTGGATGGCGACTACGTCATCCTGCACGTTCACGCGGTTCGCGAGCCCGGCACGAGAGGCAACGCGATCGTCGACATCTTCAAGCTGGAGAACGGCAAGATCGTCGAGCACTGGGACGCCGTTCAGCCCATCCCCGAAAATCCCGCGAACAACAACACGATGTTCTGACGGATAGAACCGGCGGTGCAAGCGGCCTAGTTCTTCCTCGCCATCCAGATCACATGGCGCGCGCCACCGCCTCTTCCGGTGGCGCGAACGTTGACTTCGTTGACATCGAAGCCGGCGCTGCCGAGGCGCTTGGTGAAGGCGGGGTTGGGTCCGGACGACCAGACCGCGAGCACGCCGCCCGGACGCAGCGCCACCTTCGCGGACTTCAATCCGCTCGCATTGTAGAGTGCGTCATTGCCCTTCCGGGTCAGCCCCTCCGGCCCGTTGTCGACGTCGAGGAGAATGGCGTCGAAGGCCGACCGTTGCGTCCGGATGATTTCGCCAACATCGGTCTCCCGGATGCTCACCCTGGGATCGTCGAGGCTGTCGCCGAAGACCTCCGCCATCGGGCCGCGCGCCCAGCTGACCACCGCCGGCACGAGCTCGGAGACCACGATCTTCGCCTTGCTCCCGAGCACCGCGAGCGCCGCACGCAACGTAAAGCCCATGCCGAGGCCGCCGATGAGAACGACGGGCTTTGCGACCTTCTCGATCTGCTTGGCCGCGAGCGTCGCGAGTGCGGCCTCGGAGCCCGACAGGCGGTTGTTCATCAGCTCGTTGGTGCCGAGCTTGATGGAGAACTCCTTGCCTCGCCGCATCAGGCGGAGTTCCTCGTCGGAGCCGGGGATCTTGGCGGTATCGATCTTTTCCCAGGGAATCATGCGTGACGTTTAGCACGATCGCAATTCGTAGGGTGGGTTAGCCGAAGGCCTAACCCACCTCTTTACTTTCCGCGTGGACACAAGTGGTGGGTTACGCTTCGCTAGCTAACCCACCCTACCATCTCGCTTTATCCACCCGCCCAGACGTCCAGCACATAGCGGTTGTTCGTGCCCATCTCCTCGATCCAGCGCGCAGCTGTGGCTGCATCGCTGCCGCTCTTCTCGCGATGGATCGCGACGAGCGCGGCCTTCACGTCGGGCTCCATCTTGCCGCCGTCGCCGCAGACATAGATGATCGCGCCCTGCTCGATCAGCTGCCAGACCCTGTCCTTCTGCGCGGCAAGCAGGTGCTGCACATAGGTTTTCGGTCCGTCCGCACGCGAGAACGCGGTGAAAAGCTCGGTGATGCCGCTCGCCGCCAGCCCCTTCAGCTCGTCGGCGTAGAGAAAATCCTGGTCGGGATGGCGGCAGCCGAAGAACAACATGGCCGGACCGAGAGCGGCGCCCTTCGCCTTGCGCGCGGCGCGCTCCTGGAGGAAGCCGCGGAATGGTGCAAGTCCGGTGCCCGGGCCGATCATGATGATCGGCACGGAGGACTCATCCGGGAGCCGGAAGCCGGCCTTGGTCTCGCGCACGGTGGCGTAGATCGCATCGCCCGCGCGCCGGTTGGCGAGATAGTTAGAGCAGATGCCCTTGTAGGTGCCGCGGCCGGAAGCGGCCGGCCCCTCGACCACGCCGACGGTGACGCTGCAACGCGCCGGATCGACCGACGGCGAGGATGAGATCGAATAATAACGCGGCGCCAGCAGCGAGAGCATCTCCAGATAGACGTGGAACGGCAATTCGCAGGCCGGGTGTTCGAGCAGCATGTCGAACACCGATTTTCGCCTGGCCAGGATCTCGGTGCGGTAACGCTCGAGCGGCTCGGCCTCCTCGCCGACGAAAGCGAGCAGCTTCGGTTTGGTGACGGGGCAGCGGGTGTGCTCGGCCATGATCTGGATCTGCTTGCGCGTCGCCACTTGCTGCAGCTCGACGAATTCGCTCAGCAGGCGGCCGACCGACACGGCGGCGCCGACCGGCAATTGCGCGCGGCGGCCCTCGGTGACCTGAAGCTTGATCTGGTCGGCCGGCAGGAAGCCGAAACGGCGGGCAACCGAATCCACCAGCGTCGGGTCGTTGCGCGGGACCACACTCAGATGATCGCCAACGCGGTACGTGATGTTGGACGGCAGCTGCACCTCGATGTGACGCGTCGAACGCTCCGACGGATTGGAACCGGTCTTGTTCTGGAGTTCGTCGTTCACCAGAACCTTCATCGCGACAGCGCCGCCCTGGGCGACGATGGTGTTGACGGCGGTTACCGCCACCGGCTCGATCGCGTAGAGCGGGTCGTCCTCAGCCGTGCGGGTGAAATTCCAGTCGATGCCGAATTCCTTGGTCGCGACCTGGGCGGCCGCCGGGAACCACTTCTGGAACTGGCCGTCGAGATCGCTGCGCGCATCGCCCTCCCCGCGCGGAAAAACCGCGCGTGCACCATGCGCCGACAATTGCTCGTCGATGAAGCGCGGCACCGATTGATAGGTCGCGGCCCAGTCGCTGTTGCCGCAGCCGAACACGGCGTAGCGCACATTGGCAAAGGCATTCTTCGGCAAGTCGTCGCCGAGCCATTTGACGAACTGCGTCGCATTGTCGGGCGGCGCCCCGTTATAGGAGGCGCAGATGATCAGCACGCCACCCTCCTGCGGCAGCTTGCCGACGTAATCGTCGAGCGGCCCGAGATGCACGGCAAAGCCGTTGATCTCGGCGAGATCGGCCATGCGCGTCGCGAGCTCCTCGGCGGTGCCGAGATTGGAGCCGTAGAGCACCAGCATCGGCGTGTTGTGGCCGGGCCGCGCCGTCGGCTGGCGCGGTGCCCTTGGTGCCGAAACCGCGGCCGCGATGGGTCCGCCATAGGCCCCGCGCTCGCGATCGGCGCGCGGACGCACCTTGATCTTGAAGCCTTCCGGCTTCATCGTCAGCGTTTCCTTCAGATGCATCTGGTAGCGCTGGTGGTCGATCAGCTTGAACCGCTGCAGGATCATGCCGAGCGCGAGCGCAGCCTCGTGCATGGCGAAACCGCGGCCGATGCAGGCGCGCTGGCCGTTGCCGAACGGCTTCCAGGCATTGATCGGCCGTTTTGCCTCAGCCTCGCGGCTGAAATTCTCGGGATCGAAGGCATCCGGATTCGGCCCCCAGACCGAGGGATCGCGATGCAGCGCGGTCACGAGGATGGTGGTGAAGGTGCCCCTCCGGAGCCTGTACTTGCCGCCGCCGATGGTCTCGTCGTTCAGCGGCGAGATGCCGTAGGCGGGTGCCGGCGGCCACAGCCGCAGCGCCTCTTTCAGGATCTGCGTGATGTAGGTGAGCTGCGTGACCTGCTGGTAGGTCGGCTTTGCGTTGACGTCAGGGCCGAAGACGCGGTCGACCTCGTCATAGGCCTTCTTGAGAATGTCCGGGTGCTTGAGCAACGCATAGAGCGTGTAGGACAGCAGGCCGCTGGTGGTCTCGTGGCCCGCGATCAGGAAGGTGTTGATCTGGTAGCGGATGTTGACATCGTCGAGCTGCTCGCCGGTCGAGCGGTCGACGCCGGTCATCATCGCGGCGAGCATGTCCTTCTTGTCGTCGATCCCTTCCGCGCTCTTGCGGCGCTCGGCGATGATCTCGTCGACCATCTTGTTCATGAAGGCGACGTCTTCGGCCAGCGTCTTGCGCCGCTTCTGCATCCAAAACTGCTCGAGCGGCAGACCGCGCGTCATCATGATGGTTTCGAGCGAGCGCACCAGCGACTCGACGAAGGGATGGTAGTCGCGCCGGTAGAAGGAATTGAAGCGGTACTCGAAGCCGCACAGGCCGATCGTGTCCAGCGTCAAGGCCGTCATGTCGTGGACGACGTCGATCTCGTCGTCGGCGTTGAGCCGCTCCCATTTGTTGACGAGCTGCTCGGCGATATCGACCATGCTCGGGTGATAGGACTGCATGGCGCGGTTGCCGAACGGCTGGAGCAGGATGTTGTGCGCCTTGCTCCAGTTCGGCTCCCTGGTGTCCGCCGTGAACAGCCCGTCGCCGCCGACCGCGCGCACGCGCCGCAACGCGCCGCGCACCGTCTTGTCGAAACGCTTCTCGTCGGAGAGCTCGTCGACCAGATCGTGGCCGGAGACGACGACGATCGGCGAGCCCATCATGTCGAGCCAGAAGATCGGGCCCAGCTCCTTGGCAAGCCGCGTCAGGTGCTGCACCGGCGCGGCCGAGTCCAGCGACAGCATGTTGCCGACCACCGGCTTGGTCGGCGGATGCGGGATCGGGTCCAGTCGGTTCTTGGATGACATTGACGTGCGTTTCCCCCTGACCGCGTCATTCCGGGGCAATGCGCAGCATTGAACCCGGAATCTCGAGATTCCGGGCTCGCCCTTCGGGCGCCCCGGAATGACGTCTCATTTACATCGACGACTGCGTCGTCACCCAAACCGCTTTCTACGCCATTCGATCAGCTTGGCGCTGACCTCTTCCGGCTTCTCCTGCTGCGTCCAATGGCCGCTGTCGCGGACCAGATATTTTTCGAGATCTGGAATCAGCTTGTCCATGCCATCGGCGGAAGAAGGCGGCAACACCGCGTCGTTCTCGGCCATGATCATCAGCGACGGCACGCGTACCGTATGATCGAGTCCTTCGGCGCGCGTCCAGTTGCGCGACATGTTGCGATACCAGTTGATGCCGCCGGTAAAGCCGGTCCGGGTGAAGTTGTCGACGAACACCTTCTTCTCTTCCGGCGACAGGATCGGCGTGCGCGGATCGTGCTTCGCGTCATAGGCCGCGATCATTTGCGGAAACGCCAGATTGACCCGCGGCGACGCGCCGACGCCGGCAACCACTTCCTCTGCCGGCGCGTCGGGCGGGCGCGGCGCCGGCTTGCGCATGAAGGCATCGAAGGTTTGCTCGACACGATCGCCAAATATCCTGTCGGGCTCGCGCGCGGGATCCTGGAATTGCACGATGTACATCTTGTCCCCGAAACGCGTGCGCAGGAGCTCGATCGGATCGGCCCAGGCCCGGTTGGTATGAGGCGTGTTGATGCCGACCACCCCCGCGACCCGCTCGAGGTGCCGCAACGGCATCTGCCAGACGATGAAACCGCCCCAGTCGTGACCGACGAAGATCGCCTTGTCGATATTCAGATGATCGAGGAGCCCGACGAGGTCGCCGGTCAGGTGCTCGATGTCGTAGGCCTCGACCGGCTCGGGCCGGTCGGTTGCACCGTAGCCACGCTGGTCCGGCGCGATCACCCGGATGCCGGCCTCGCTCAGCGCCTTGATCTGGTGACGCCAGGAGAAGGCGAGCTCGGGCCAGCCGTGGCACAGCACCACCGGCGGCTTGTCGCTGACCGGGCCCGCCTCGTAGTAGCCCATGCGGATTCCGTTCGTCTGCACGAACTTGAGCGGTGGCATTTCAATCATCGCAATATTCCTACTCTGCGGCGCCCTTGATGTCGGCCGCCGGCGGCGCGTAGGCCGCTTCGAGCGCGGCAAACTCCTCCGGCAGCATGTCGCACATCACCTGCACGTGCGGAATGATGTTGGCGCCGACGATGAAGCCGAAATCGAGCTGGTCGCGATAGCTCTGCACGGTGATGTTGAGCGCCTGCCCGTGCGTCGAGATCGATACCGGGAAGATGTGCAGCAGCTCGGCACCGGCGGCATAGAGCGTCTGCCGCGGCCCCGGCACGTTGGACACCGTGATGTTGGCCGCCGGCGGCAACACATCCGACAGGTTCGAGCGACTGTAGAGCAACGCCAGAACCTGCACCATCATCGGCGCGCCCAGCATCGAGATGTTGGAAATCTGCGGCATCAGGGCCCGCAACGGATGCGACATCTCCTTGGACTTGGTCGACTGCGCGATGATCGCCTCCAGCCGCGCCTTGGGATCGTCGACATTGGTCGCGATCGAGCAGATCATGCCGAACACCTGGTTGTTGGCCTCGGTGTTGCCTTCCTCGCGCAACGAGATCGGCACGGCGGCGGTCAGCGATTTCGCCGGCAGCGTGCCATATTGCTGGAGGTAACGCCGGACCACGCCGGAGGCGAGCGCCAGCACCACGTCGTTGAGCTTGCCGCCGGCCTGCTTGGCGAGCGCCTTCGAACGCGACAGCGAGATCGAGACGCCGGCAAAGCTGCGTTCCGAGGAGATCGTCTTGTTCAGCATGGTCGGCGGCGACACCATGCTGGCGAGGCTTTCCCGGGATTTCGGATCGGAAATCTTGCCGAGCACGTCGGAGACGCTCTTGACCATGGTCGGAATGTTGCCGGCGAAACGCACGGCGCTTTCGATCTGGTACATCGCATTGTCGAACAGGATCGAGCCGATGTCGCTCTTGCCGGTGCGCGGCAGTTGTAGGTTCTTCGCGGCCGCCGAGGCGTCGAGCGGCTGGGTGAAGAGCTGCTGATAGGAATCGACCAGGTTCGCGGCGATGTCGCGCGGCTCCTGTCCGGGCTTGGCTCCCCTCGTCGGCGGATCGACCTTCCGGGGGATCGGCGAGATGTCGTAGATCATGTTGGTCAGGGCTGCGCCCGCGCCGCCGTCGATGGCGGCGTGGTGCATCTTGGAATAGAGCCCGACCTCGTTGTCCTTCATGCCCTCGAAGACGTAGAACTCCCAGAGCGGCCGGGCGCGGTTCAGGAGCTTGGCGTGCATCCAGCCGACGATGCGCTCGAGCGTGGCGCGGTCGCGCGGCTGCGGCAGGCTGGCGCGGAAGATGTGGCGATCGATGTCGAACTGGTCGTCCTCGACCCAGGACGGATGATCGATATCGAGCGGCGCCTTCTCGAGCCGCGCCTTCAGGATCGGCGCGATGTGCAGGCGCGAGACGATCATCGCCTTGAAGTCTTCGAAGAAGTCGCCCTTGTAGTCCTCAGGCAGGCGAAAGATCGCCATGCTGCCGACATGCATCGGCATTTCCGGCGTTTCCAGATAAAGAAATGATGCGTCCAGCGACGACAGTTTCTTACCGTCAGCCATAGTTCCCTCCGCTAATTTTGACGGGCGCCTTTGCCGGCGCTTCTCGTCAGGCCGATACTGCCTGTTCCGGCGGGGCATATGCAATGGCAAACGGCCCTGTCCGGTCAAAAGGCCAGAATTCGCCCTCCGGCTGCGCCAGACGGTCCGCCACGGCCCACAGGGCCGCGGGGTTCACCCCGAGCCCGATATGGCTCGCCAGGTGCACCTCGATATTCTCGGAGCGATCGGAGGGACGGAGCAGACAGGTTCGCCAGTTCACGACACCGTCGGCACGCGAATAGATCGACGTCGCCGGCACCGGCAGGTCGCCGGCGATCGCCTCGCGCGCTTCCGCAAAATCCTCGACACGCTCGCCGGACAACGCTTCGTAGAGCCGCGTGGCATTGGTCGCCCGCACATCGTTGGCAAACGGGCTGCCGAGCGTAACGACGTAGCGGACCATCTCGGGCGCCTGGAGCGCAAGATCGCGGGCATAGACGCCGCCGAGACTCCATCCGACCAGGCTGACCTTGCGTCCGCTCGTGGCGTGAATTTCGGCAAGGCGTGCGCGCAAGGCTTCCCTCATCCGCCCCAGCCCACCGAGATTGCGGCCCATCCGCCAGGCATGCGCCTCATAGCCGAGCTCGCTGAGATAGCGCCGCATCGGCATCATGGAGAGATCGCTGGCGAGAAAGCCCGGCAGAGCCAGCACCGGATGGCCGTCGCCCCTGGGCGCGCGCATCAGGAGCGGCGACAGCATCACGCTGGCATTGAATTCGAACAGGCCGCGAGCCTCGGCAAGCAACAGACCGAGGCTCGGCGGACGAAGCCGGCTTGACGCCTTCGGCCCGTCCGGCCCGGGCGACATTACTTCTTCTTGTCGCCGCTGCGCGGGCTGCCGAGACCGGCCATGGTGACGAACATGTCCTGAAACCGCTCCGCGATCTTCGGATCGAAGGTGAACCAGCTCTGGATCAGCGATTCCGGCGAGACCTTCTCGATGTTGGACATCATCTGCTGCTGCAACTTGTCCATCACGGCGGTCTGCATCGGCATCACGTCGGGCAGGCCGAAGAACTGGCGGGCTTCAAGGGGGGTGCAGTCGATTTCGATGTTAACTTTCATGTCCCCTCCAGATGAGATTTGAGCGGCCTGCCGCAGTATCGCCGCGAGACGGTGTGCAACGCAAGCGACCTGAGGCGGGCGGCCAGGCACCGGCTTCCGCGATCGGCAGATATGGTCAATCAAAATCCGCCCCGCGCCCCCGGATTGTCGGTCAGCATTGCTGCACAGCGGCGCAACTTGGCGCGTTCCTTGCTGGAATGCCGCTTGCACGGGTCGAGAACTCTGGGCAACATGGATTGGATCGCCCGCCGAACAATCAAAAATCACGGCGCGGCAGAGTGGAGAGGGGTCAAGAATGTCAGTCGGTCGTCGTCTGTTTGCGGCAACGTTTGCCAGTGTCCTTGCGTTGACGGTGTCACCGGCATGGAGCCAGACGCTGCGCTATGCCAACCAGGGTGACCTGAAGTCGCTCGATCCCTATACCCTCAACGAGAGCACCACTCACGCCCATCTCGGTCACGTCTATCAAGGCCTCACCGCGCGCGACAAGGACCTCAAGATCATCCCGGCGCTGGCGGAGAGCTGGGAAACTCCGGAGCCGACCCGCTGGCGCTTCCACTTGCGCAAGGGCGTGAAGTTCCACAACGGCGACCCCTTCACCGCCGACGACGTGGTGTTCTCCGCCGATCGCGTCCGCAAGAAGGGGTCCAATATGCAGACCCGCCTTGCGCCCGACGTCAAGGTCGTCAAGGTCGACGACTACACCGTCGATTTCGTCCTGCCCTCGCCCAATCCCATCCTGCATAATGCGTGGGACGTCTGGTACATCATGGACAAGAAATGGGCCGAGGAGAACAACGTCGTCGATCCGACGCCGGTGGCGGCGACCACGCCGAGCTATGCCTCGCTCCACGAGAACGGCACCGGTCCCTTCACCATCGAAAGCCATCAGCCCGGCGTGAAGACGGTGTTCAAGGCCAATCCCAATTACTGGGGCAAGGTCGAAGGTAACCTGAAGGAGATCATCTTCACCCCGATCGCCTCCGATGCCACCCGCGTCGCCGCGCTGCTGTCGGGCGAAGTCGATGTCATCGAGCCGGTGCCGATCCAGGACATCTCCCGCGTCGATTCCAGCCCGAATGCCCAGGTGCTGAAGGGGCCGGAGCTGCGCACCATCTTCATCGGTTTCGATCAGATGCGCGATGAGTTGCTCTACTCCAACATCAAGGGCAAGAACCCGTTCAAGGACGTTCGTGTCCGCGAGGCCTTCTACAAGGCGATTGACATCGAGCTGATCAAGACGCGCGTCATGCGCGGGCTGTCGACGCCGTCGGCGCTGATGATCGCTCCGGAACTTTTCCTGCTGTCCAAGGAATTTAAGCGGCCGAAATTCGACCCTGATGGCGCCAAGAAGCTGCTGACCGAGGCCGGCTACCCCGATGGCTTCGAGGTCACCATGGATTGCCCGAACGATCGTTACGTCAACGACGCCGCGATCTGCCAGGCCGTCGTCGGAATGCTCGCCCGCATCGGCGTCAAGATCAATCTGCTGGCGCAACCGAAGGCGCAATACTTCGCCAAGGTGTTGAAGCAAGGCGGCTACCAGACCTCGTTCTATCTACTGGGCTGGACGCCGAGCACGATGGACTCCCATAACGTGCTCTATGACATCATGGGCTGCCGCGACGATGCAAAATCCTCGCGGGGCGAGGCCAATCTCGGCGGCTACTGCAACAAGGAGTTCGACGCCATCACCGACAAGGTGCTGGTCGAAACCGACACCGGCAAGCGCAACCAGCTGATCAAGCAGGCCTACGAAATCGGCAACAAGGACTGGTCCTACATCCCGCTGCACCAGCAGGCGCTGGCCTGGGGCGTATCGAAAAAGGTCAACCTGCCGCAGCGCGCCGACAATCTGGTCATGTTCCACTGGGCGACCAAGAAGGAATAGCGTCGATTGAACACGAGGTCCCGGCAGCGCAGGCTTCCGGGACCTCTCCTTTTCCGGCTGACAAAGACGTCAACCAAACGCATACCCAAGGATAGTGGAAGGCATGCTCGCTTTCACTCTTCGCCGCGCCGTCCAGGCCATCGGCGTCATGTTCGCCGTCGGCATCATCGCGTTCTCGATGTTCCGCTTCGCCGGCGACCCCGTCAACCAGATCGTCTCGATCGATACGTCCGCGGCCGAACGCGAAGTCGTGCGCAAATCGCTCGGCCTCGATGATCCCGTGCCGCTGCAATTCGTGCGCTATTTCGGCAATGCCGCGCAGTTCAAATTCGGCGTCTCATATCAATTCCGCCAGCCGGTCTCGACGCTCTTGATGGAGCGCATGCCCGCGACACTGGAACTTGCGATCTGCGCGACCGTATTTGCAATGGTGTTCGGCATCCTGATGGGCGTCTATTCGGCGCTCAAGCGCGACACCGTGCTCGCCAAATTATTCCAGGCGGTTTCGCTGATCGGCATCTCGTTGCCGACTTTCCTGATCGGCATTCTCCTGATCTACCTGTTCGCGGTGACATTGGGCTGGTTGCCCTCGTTCGGCCGCGGCGAGGTGGTCAAGCTCGGCTGGTGGACGACGGGGCTGCTGACGCTGTCGGGCCTGAAGGCGCTGATCATGCCCTCAATCACACTCGGCCTGTTCCAGATGACCCTGATCATGCGGCTGGTGCGCGCGGAGATGCTGGAAGTGCTGCGGACCGACTATATTCGCTTCGCTCGCGCCCGCGGCCTGACCACCCGCGCCATCCATTTCGGCCACGCGCTGAAGAACACGCTCATTCCCGTGATCACGGTGGCCGGGCTGCAATTTGGCTCGGTTATTGCATTTTCGATCATCACCGAAACCGTGTTCCAATGGCCGGGCATGGGACTTCTGTTCGTGCAGGCCGTGCAAAACGTCGATATCCCGATCATGGCCGCCTACCTGCTGATGGTCTCCCTGATTTTCGTCACCATCAATCTGGTGGTGGACATCCTCTACACCGTGGTCGATCCGCGCCTGCGCTCGACCATCGGTCGCGCCGCATAAGGCAGCCTCCATGTCCGACGCAGTCGCCTCCAATTCCGACAAGCAGAGCGCGTTGCAGAAGCATGCTGCCCGCAGCTGGCTCAGCCGCGCGTTCGACAGCGACGTCTTCTATTCGTTCCGCCGCTCCAAGCTGACCATGGTGGCGGCGGCCATTACCGTGCTGTTCTTCCTGCTCGCGATCTTTGCATCCGTGCTCGCGGTGCAGAACCCGTTCGATCCGGCGCAGCTGCAATTGATGAACTCGCGGATCTCACCGTTGTGGACCGCTGACGGCCAGAGCCCGTTCCTGCTCGGCACCGACGAGCAGGGCCGCGACGTGTTCTCCGCCATCCTGTATGGCTTGCGCATCTCGCTCGCCGTCGGCGTGGCCGGCGTGATCTTCGCCGGCGCCCTCGGAATCGCGCTCGGCCTGATCGCCGGCTATTTCGGGGGCGCGGTCGACGGCGTGATCATGCGGATCGCCGACGTGCAGCTCACCTTCCCCGCCATCCTGATCGCCCTGCTGGTCAATGGCATCGCGAAATCGATCCTCGGTAACCGGCTGGATGCCAACAGCATGCTGGTGGTTCTCGTGATCTCGATCGGCCTGAGTTTCTGGGTGGGATATGCCCGGACGGTGCGCGGTTCCGTGATGGTCGAGAAGAACAAGGATTACGTGGCCGCAGCGCAGCTGATCGGCCTGCCCGCACCCAAGATCATGATGCGGCACGTGCTGCCGAACACGATGGGACCGATCCTGGTCATCGCCACCATCAACCTCGCGCTCGCCATCATCACCGAGGCGACGCTGTCCTTCCTCGGCGTCGGCCTGCCCGACACGATGCCGTCGCTCGGTACGCTGATCCGCATCGGTAACAATTATCTGTTCGCGGGCGAATGGTGGATCGTCGCCTTCCCCGGCCTCGCGCTCGCCGCACTGATCCTGTCGATCAACCTGCTCGGCGACTGGCTGCGCGACGCGCTCAACCCGAAACTCCGATGAGCAAGACTTCGATGAGTATGCGTCACCCATGACCGAACCCGTCCTCTCCGTGCGCAATCTTCGGGTCGAGTTCGCCTCCCGCCGCGGCACGCTGCGCGCGATCGACGACGTCTCTTTCGACATCGCCAAGGGCGAGGTGCTCGGCGTGGTCGGCGAATCCGGCGCCGGCAAATCCGTCACCGGCCTCGCGGTGATCGGCCTGATCGATCCCCCCGGCCGCATCGCCGGTGGCGAGATTCGTCTCGCAGGAATGCGGATCGACAACCTGCCGCCCGAGGAGATGCGCCGTGTCCGCGGCAAGCGGATCGGCATGATCTTCCAGGATCCCCTCACCTCGCTCAATCCGTTGTACAAGGTCGGCGACCAGATCGTGGAGACGATCCGGACCCACCTCAATCTCTCCGAGACGGCCGCTCGCCGCCGCGCCATCGACCTGCTCGCCGAAGTCGGCATTCCCGCTCCGGAAAAGCGCATCGACGGCTATCCCCACGAATTCTCCGGCGGCATGCGCCAGCGCGTGGTGATTGCACTGGCGATCTGCGCCGAGCCCGAGCTGATCATCGCGGACGAGCCGACCACCGCGCTCGACGTCTCCGTGCAGGCGCAGATCATCTCGCTGATCAAGCGGCTCGGGCGCGACCACGGCACCGCCGTGATGCTGGTGACCCACGACATGGGCGTGATCGCGGAAACCTCCGACCGGGTCGCGGTGATGTATGCCGGCCGCGTCGCCGAGATCGGCCCGGTGCAGGACATCGTCAGGAATCCGCTGCATCCTTACGCCAAGGGCCTGATGGGCGCGATCCCGACGCTTGCCGGGGACGACAAGCGCCTGGTGCAGATCCCCGGCTCCATGCCGCGCCTGTCGGCGATCCCGCGCGGCTGCTCGTTCAATCCGCGCTGCGCCTTCGCGTTCGATCGCTGTCGGGTTGAGCGGCCGGAGCCGCTGCCGCGCGGCGCGCAATCGGTCGCCTGCCACCTCTACGACAACGTGCCGGCGGAGAGCGCGGCATGAGCGCTCCTTTCGTCCAGGCCACAAATCTGCGCCGCGTCTTCGACGTCTCCAAGCCCTGGCTCAACCGCGTGCTCGAGGGCGGTCATCTCGAATATCTCAAGGCCGTGGACGGCGTCACCTTCGACATCAGGAAGGGCGAGACCTTTGCGCTGGTCGGCGAGTCCGGTTCGGGCAAGACCACGGTGGCTCGGATGGTCGTCGGCCTGTTGCCGCCAAGCTCCGGCGACGTGCTGATCGACGGCGTCTCGATGACCGATCCGCGGCAGGCGCCGGCGCGCCGGAAGCTGCGCCGCCGCATCCAGATGATCTTCCAGGACCCCTATGCGAGCCTGAACCCGCGCTTCCGGGTCGATGCCATCATCTCCGAGCCGATCCGCGCTTTCGACCTGATCCAGGGCGAGCGCGACATCCAGGGGCGCGTCGGCGAGCTGCTCAGCCTCGTCGGCCTGCATCCCGACGACCGGCTGAAGTTTCCGCACGAATTCTCCGGCGGCCAGCGCCAGCGCATCGCGATCGCCCGGGCGCTCGCCTCCGATGCCGAGTTCATCGTCTGCGACGAGCCGACCTCGGCGCTCGACGTCTCCGTGCAGGCGCAGATCCTGAACCTGATGCGCGACCTCCAGGACAAGTTCGGCCTGACCTACATGTTCATCAGCCACAACCTCGCCGTGGTCCGCCACATGGCGAGCCGCGTCGGCGTGATGTATCTCGGCCGCATCGTCGAGATCGCGGAGGGCCGCGAACTGTTCGCCCGTCCGCGCATGCCCTACACCAGGATGCTGCTGGGCGCCGTGCCAGATCTCGCGATGTCAGGCCGCCAGCGCATTCCGGTGAAAGGCGAGATTCCGAACCCGATCAACCCGCCCTCCGGCTGCGCCTTCAATCCACGCTGCCCGCTGGCGTTCGATCTCTGTCGCAAGGAGACCCCGGAACTGATTGACGGCGTCGCCTGCCACGCCGTCAACACCGCGCCGGTGCCTGCGTGACGCGCGCGTGCCATGCTGTCAGCGCATTGGCGGCCCGGCATTCCCTGTGATCAATTGCGCGCGCCGCAACTGAGGTAATCCATGGCCAGCAATGTCAATCCCGATCCGTTCACGACGCGCCCCGAGATCGAGGGCACATTCGGCGTCGTCGCCACCACCCATTGGATCGCGACCGCCGTCGGCATGGCCATCCTCGAAAAGGGCGGCAACGCCTTCGACGCCGGCGTCGCCACCGCCTTCACGCTGCAGGTCGTCGAGCCGCACCTGAACGGCCCGGGCGGCGACGTACCCATCATCGTGCATGACGTCAAGCGCGCGCGCACGGAGGTGATCTGCGGCCAGGGCCCGGCGCCGGCGCGCGCCACCATCGCGCATTACAAGAGCGAGGGCCTCGACATGGTGCCCGGCACCGGCCTGCTCGCGGCCTGCGTCCCCGGTACCTTCGAATCCTGGATGATGCTGCTGCGCGACTACGGCACGATGCGCGTGCGCGACGTGCTGGAGCCCGCGATCTCCTATGCGCGCGACGGCTATCCGCTGGTCGAGCGCGCCTGCGCCACGATCCAGACCGTCGAGCAATTGTTCCGCAAGCATTGGCCGACCTCGGCCGCGGTCTATCTGCCCAACGGCGAGGTGCCGAAGCCCGGCACGCTCTTCACCAACAAGACGCTCGCCGCCACCTACACCCGGATCTTGAACGAAGCCGAGAGCGGTGGTGGAGGCCGCGACGCCGAGATCGAGCGCGCGCGAAAGGCGTGGTCACAAGGCTTCGTCGCGGAAGCCATCGACAAGTTCTGCCGCACCCAGGAAGTGATGGACGTCAGCGGCTCGCCGCATCGCGGCGTGCTCTCGGCCGACGACATGGCGCGCTGGCAGCCGACGGTCGAGGCGCCGCTCACCTACGACTACGGCCGCTACACCGTCTGCAAGGCAGGCGTCTGGAGCCAGGGTCCCGTGACGCTGCAACAGCTCGCGCTGCTGAAGGGCTTTGCGCTCGACGGTCTCGATCCGACCGGGCCGGAATTCATCCATCTCCAGATCGAATGCGCAAAGCTCGCCTTCGCGGACCGCGAAAAGTTCTACGGCGATCCAAAATTCAGCGAGATCCCGATCGCAACGCTGCTATCGGACGCCTATAATGACGAGCGCCGCAAGCTCGTCACCGACAAGGCTTCGCTCGATCTCCGGCCCGGCGCGGTCGAGGGCTTCGGCGGCGTGATCAAGCTGCGCCGCGCTGAAGGCCAACGCGAGGCCGTTGGCGCACTCGGCGCCGGTGAACCAACCGTGGGGCGCTTCGGCGAGGTGCGCGGCGACACCGTGCATTTCGACATCATCGACAAAGCTGGCAACATGGTGTCCTCGACGCCGTCGGGAGGCTGGCTGCAATCCTCGCCTATCATTCCCGAGCTGGGTTTCTGCCTCGGCAGCCGCGCACAGATGTTCGATCTGGAGGAGAACCAACCGAGCTCGCTCGCACCGGGCAAGCGGCCGCGTACGACGCTGTCACCCACCATGGCGCTGCGCGACGGCGAGCCGTATCTGGCCTGGGGCTCGCCCGGCGGCGACCAGCAGGACCAATGGATCACGCAATTCTTCCTGCGCCACGTCCATTGCAATCTCAATCTCCAGGAGTCTATCGACGCGCCGGCCTGGCACTCCGAGCATTTCCCGATCTCGTTTTGGCCGCGTACGGCGCGCCCGGGCGTGCTCGTGGTCGAGAACCGCGTTCCGGAGGCGACGATCAAGAACCTGCGCGAGCGCGGACATATCGTGGAGGTCGGCCCCGACTGGTCCGAAGGCCGCCTCACCGCGGCCTCGCGCGTCGGTGTGCGCCGCCGCGCCGCCGCCAACCCGCGCGGCATGCAGGGCTACGCCGCAGGACGCTGAAGGCAGCACATGACCTGGTCGATCATCGCGCGAGATCCTGCCACCGGCCAGTTCGGCATCGCCGTTGCGACCCGCTTCTTCGCCGTCGGCGCGCGGGTGCCCTACGTCGCCGCAGGGCTCGGAGCCATCGCAACGCAGGCCTTCGTCAATCCCTATTACGGGATCGACGGCGTCAAGCTGCTCGGTGAAGGCCTGAATGCACATGACGTTCTCGCCGCCCTGCTCGCGAGCGACGACGGCCGCGAAAGTCGCCAGGTCCACATCATGGACGCGAGCGGCGAGATCGCCGCGCATACCGGGCGCGACTGCATCGACTGGTGCGGACACGTCGCCGGCAGCGGCTTCTCCATTGCCGGCAACATGCTGGCAGGCGCCGACGTGCTCGACGAGACCGCGAAGACCTATATCGCCAATGACAGCCTGCCCTTCCCGCGCCGCCTGCTTGCCGCCATGCGCGCGGGCGAGGCCGCCGGCGGCGACAAGCGCGGCAGGCAATCCGCTGCGCTTTTGATCCACGGCGAGGAGGAATGGCCGGCGCTGGACATTCGCGCCGACGATCATCCCGACCCGCTCGGCGAACTCGAACGGCTCGAGCGCGTCAGCCAGGAGCTCTGGGTGCACTTCCGCGGCTCCATGCCGACCCGGCAGAACCCGGCCGGCAACACCGATCGCAGCGTCATCGACGCCAGCATCGCGGCAGCGCGCGCAAAGCGGTCATGAGCGCGAGCCCTCTCATCGAGATCAAGGATCTGCGCATCCGCTTCCACGGCGACGACGGCCGTATCACCCATGCGGTCGACAGCGTCGATCTCAGCGTCGCCAACGGTGCGACGCTCGGGCTTGTCGGCGAGTCCGGTTGCGGCAAGAGCGTGACGTCGCTGGCAATCATGGGCCTGCTGCCGAAGCAGAGCGCGGAGATCACTGGCGCGATCCGCTTCGACGGCCTGGATCTGCTCAAGACCCCGGACCAGACCTTGCGCGACCTGCGTGGCAACCGGCTGGCGATGATCTTCCAGGAGCCGATGACGTCGCTCAACCCGAGCTTCACGATCGGCGACCAGATCACCGAGGCGATCCTGCGCCACCGCGGCGGCTCACGCCGCAGCGCGCGCGAGCGGGCGATCGAGCTGTTGCGCCGCGTCCATATCCCCTCGCCCGAGCGGCGGATCGACGAATATCCGCACAAGCTCTCCGGCGGCATGCGTCAGCGCGTGATGATCGCGATGGCGCTCGCCTGCGACCCGCGGCTCCTGATCGCGGACGAGCCGACCACGGCGCTCGACGTCACCTTGCAGGCGCAGATTCTCGAACTGATGCGCGAATTGAAGGCGGCGAGCGGCGCGGCCATCATCCTGATCACCCACGATCTCGGCGTCGTCGCCGAAGTCTGCGACGAGGTTGCGGTGATGTATGCCGGCGAGATCGTCGAGCGCGCGCCGGTGGACGAATTGTTTTCGACGCCGCAACATCCCTACACCGTCGGCCTGCTCGGCTCGATCCCGCGGCTCGACCATCGCGCCGAGCAGCTCGCCACGATCGAGGGCATGGTGCCGAACATGATGCAGCCCCCCGCCGGCTGCCGTTTCGCCGCGCGCTGCCCCTTCGTGCTGGACGCCTGCACCGAGGCGCCGCCACCGCTGGTCGAAGTCAGCCCCGGCCACCTGTCGCGCTGCATCCGTGCGCCGCTCGAACGTCTGGTGTCGTGATGGCGCTGCTCGAGGTCGAAGGCCTGGTCAAGCATTTCGTCGCCGAGCGCTCGCTGTTCGGCCGGGCACTGGCGCATGTCAAAGCTGTCGACGGCGTCTCGTTCTCTCTTGAAGCCGGCAAGACGCTGGCCTTGGTTGGCGAATCCGGTTGCGGCAAATCCACCGTCAGCCGCCTCGTCCTGCGGCTGATCGAGCCGGATGCAGGCACGGTGCGTTTCGCCGGCCGCGACCTGCTCTCGCTGGACGCCGAGGCACTCCGCGCCTTCCGCCGCGAGGCGCAGATCATCTTCCAGGACCCTTACGCCTCGCTCAATCCGCGCATGACGGTCGGCCAGATCCTGACGGAGCCACTTGCACTGCACGATCTCGTGCCGGCGGCGCAACGGCGCGAGCGTGTCGCGGAGCTGCTGCGACTGGTCGGACTGGAGCCGCGGCTGGCACGGCGCTATCCGCACGAATTCTCTGGCGGCCAGCGCCAGCGCATCGCGATTGCCCGCGCACTCGCGGTCGAGCCGAAGCTGATCATCTGCGACGAGCCGGTCTCGGCGCTGGACGTCTCGATCCGCTCGCAGATTCTCAACCTCCTGCGCGAGCTCCAGGACCGGCTCGGCCTCGCCTACATTTTCGTTTCGCACGACCTCGCCGTCGTCAAGCACATCGCCGACCACGTGGCCGTGATGAATCTCGGCCAGATCGTCGAGACCGCGGAGGCGGACGCATTGTTCGCCGCGCCGCGGCATCCCTATAGCCGGGCGCTGCTGTCCGCGATCCCACTGCCACAGCCGAAGGCGAAGCGAACCACGGTCCTGCTGCAAGGCGAAATCCCGAGTGCGCTCAATCCGCCGGCCGGCTGCCGCTTCCACACCCGCTGCCCCTTCGTCGTCGACCGCTGCCACACCGAGGCGCCGGAACTGGTGGCCGACAGCGCAGGCCACGCCGCCGCCTGTCACCGCGTGAGCGAGCTGCCGTCTGCCGACGCCATCCTGCCGGCCGCCGGCGGATTTTCGCCCGCGCTTGCAAAATTGGTCGCCGCCTTCAGCCGAAAGACGGAAGGCGCCGGCCCCGCCGGGGTTGGTATACAAGGTGCGGCGCCGACCACGATTTAGCCGAAAAATGAGGACTGTCCGATGAAGATGTATCGCCTGGCCGCAACGGCCGCCGCCCTCCTGCTGTCGGTCGCAACGGCGCAAGCCCAGACCACGCTGCGCATCGGTCTTGCCGAGGACCCCGACATCCTCGATCCGACCATGGCGCGCACCTATGTCGGCCGCATCGTGTTCTCCGCATTCTGCGACAAGCTGTTCGACATCGACGAGAAGCTCAACATCGTGCCTCAGCTCGCGCTATCCAGCGAGACGGAAGACGACGGCAAGGCGCTCGTCATCAAGCTCCGCCCCGGCGTGAAATTCCACGACGGCGAACCGTTCGACGCGGAAGCCGCCAAATTCTCGCTGGAGCGTCACCTGACGTTCCCCGGCTCGTTCCGCAAGCCGGAGCTTGCCTCGGTCGACCATATCGAGGTCATCGATCCCCTCACCGTCCGCCTGGTGCTGAAGTCGCCGTTCTCGCCGCTGCTCGCCCAGCTCACCGACCGCGCCGGCATGATGATGTCGCCGAAGGCGGCAAAGGAATCCAGCGACAAGTTCGGCCTGCGTCCGGTCTGTGCCGGTCCCTACAAGTTCGTCGAGCGCGTGCAGCAGGATCGCATCGTATTCGAGAAATTCGCCGACTACTGGAACAAGGACAACGTCTTCATCGACCGTATCGTGTTCCAGCCAATCGTCGACGCCACCGTGCGGCTGGCAAACCTGAAATCCGGCGGCCTCGATCTGATCGAGCGCGTGCTCGCCACCGACCTGAAGGAGGTGCGTACGGATTCACGGCTGAAGGTCGCGACCGCGATCGAGCTCGGCTATCAGGGCATCACGCTCAACATCGGCAAGGACAAGGCCAAGGGACCGCTCAGCCAGTCCGCCAAGGTGCGGCAGGCACTCGACCTTGCGATCGACCGCGAGGCGATCAACCAGGTCGTATTCAACGGCGAATTCCAGCCCGGCAATCAATGGGTCAATCCCGACCATCCCTACTATCAAAAATCCCTCCCGGTCCGTCCCCGCAACGTGGAGAAGGCCAAGGCTCTGCTGAAGGAGGCCGGCGTGACCCCGCCGGTCAGCGTCGATTTCCTGGTGCCGAAGGGCGCGGAGACCGAGACGCCGGCGCAGGTGATCCAGTCGATGGCGGCGGAAGCCGGGTTCGACATGAAGCTCCGCGTCACCGAATTCGCGACAGGGCTCAAGCAGGCCGAAGCCGGCGATTACCAGGCCTTCATGCTCGCCTGGAGCGGCCGCGTCGATCCCGACGGCAACACCTTCGTCTTCCTGCACAACGGCGCTCCGCAGAATTACGGCGCGTGGAACAATGCGCAGGCCGACAAGGCGCTGGAAGACGCGCGATTGGTGACCGACCCCGTCAAGCGCAAAGCCAGTTATGAGGCCCTGGCCAAGCTGGTCCAGGACGAGGAGCCGCTGCTGTACCTCTACCACCGCCGCATCATCATCGCGCACACGACCAAGCTCGAAGGCTACAGGCAGATGCCTGACGGCCTCGTGCGCGTGATCGGCCTCAAGCTGAAGTGACACACCAGGGATGCTGAACTTCCTCGCCCGCCGCCTGCTGCAGATCGTACCGACGCTGTTCTTCGTCTCGGTGCTGATCTTCTCGCTGCAGCAATTGCTGCCGGGCGATCCGGCCCTGGTGATGGCGGGCGAAGAGCGCGATCCTGCCGTGATCGAGCAGATCCGGCACCAGTACCGGCTCGATCAGCCCGTCCCCGTGCAGTATGCCTACTGGATCAAGGGTGTGCTGTCGGGCGATTTCGGCGAATCGCTGCGCAACAAGATGCCGGTGCGCGAGCTGATTGCACAGAAGCTGCCGGTGACGCTGCAGCTCGGCTCCATGGCGATCATCATCGCGTTCCTGATCGGCATCCCCGCCGGCATCGTCGCGGCCGTGAAGAAAGGCTCGGCCTGGGATTACGGCGCCAATTTCTTCGCGCTATGGGGTATCTCGACGCCGAATTTCTGGCTCGGGATCATGCTGATCTTCCTGTTCTCCATCGAGCTCGGCTGGCTCCCCGCCTCCGGCTATGTGCCGCTCACCGAGAACTGGCGGGCGAGCCTGGCTGCCACCATCATGCCCGCCTTCGTGCTCGGCAACGCGATTTCCGCGATCCTGATGCGGCATACCCGCAGTGCCATGCTCCAGGTGCTGGAGAGCGACTATGTCCGCACCGCGCGCGCCAAGGGACTCTCCGAGCGCTCGGTGATCCTCAAGCACGCCATGCGCAACGCGCTGACGCCCATCATCACGCTCGGCGCACTCGAGCTCGGCACGCTGTTGTCGGGCGCGGTGCTCACCGAACAGATCTTCTCCATTCCCGGATTCGGCAAGCTGATCGTGGACGCCGTGTTCAACCGCGACTACGCCGTGGTGCAGGGCGTGGTGCTGGTGACGGCCACGGTCTACATCACGCTCAACCTCGTTGCCGACATTGCCTATATCCTCGTCAATCCGCGGCTGCGGGGCTAGATCCATGACCGACGCCGCGCTGCCTGGTCCCGTTACGCAAGCCTACGAATTGGATAGTCCGGCACGGCGCGCGCGCCGGCGGCTGTTCAAGCGCAAGGCGGCGGTGTTCGGCCTGGTCGTGATCATGATGTTCATCGCGCTTGCAGTCCTCGCCCCGCTGATCGTGCCCTACGACCCCATTGCGACGAGCTGGAGCCTGGTGCGCAAGCCGCCCACGGCCGCGCACTGGCTCGGCACCGACGAGCTCGGTCGCGACATCCTCAGCCGCGTCGTCTACGGCGCGCGTGCGTCGCTGCTCGCAGGCCTCATCTCGGTTGCGATCGCGCTCGGCATCGGCGTGCCGCTCGGCCTGCTCGCCGGCTATCGCGGCGGTTTCACCGATACCCTGATCAGCCGGATCACCGATGCGATGTTGGCCTGCCCGTTCCTGATCCTGGCGATCGCGCTGGCGGCGTTCCTCGGGCCCAGCCTCGGCAACGCCATGATCGCGATCGGCATCTCGGCAACGCCGATCTTCATTCGACTGACGCGCGGGCAGGTGTTGAGCGTCAAGGCCGAAGACTATGTCGAGGCCGCGCGCGCGCTCGGCAATCCGCCGTGGCGGATCGCGTTCTCGCACATCCTGCCGAACATTTTGCCGGCGTTGCTGGTGCAGGCCACGCTGTCGATCGCCGCCGCCATCATTGCCGAAGCGGCGCTGTCCTTTCTCGGCCTCGGTCAGCAACCACCCGCGCCGTCCTGGGGCAGCATGCTCAACGCGGCGCAACGCTTCCTGACCCAGGCGCCGTGGATGGCGATCTGGCCGGGGCTTGCGATCTTTCTCGTGGTGCTGTCGCTGAACCTGCTCGGCGACGGCCTGCGCGACGCGCTCGATCCGCGCCAACGCTAGACATTCCTCATGGTGAGGAGCGCGTCCTCACGCCCGTCTCCGGACGATGCTTCGCATCGCCGGGAGAACCACGAAGGCCCGGATCTCGCCCGCGGCCATCCTTCGAGACGCGGCCTGACGGCCGCTCCTCAGGATGAGGACTTCAGATCACGGTCTCGCGCATCACGCGACGGCAATCCATTTCGTATTCGAGATCGACCACGGGCGGGCGGGCGAAATGCCAGGTCAGGCCGGACCGCAACGCGCCACGGCGAACAAGCTCGTCGACCAGCGCGTGGTGGAAATCGTGCACGGAATAGGCCTGCACGCCGGTCGTGTCCTTCCAGCCGAAGCCGAACGCCGTCATCCGGCTTTCCATCTGCGACGTGGTGGTGAAGCGCACCTTCTCGCGAAGGCCCTCCGGACTGAGGTCGCGGTAGCGCACGGTGCGCTCGACATAGGTCCCGCTGCCCTCGCGCGCCTCGGCGCCGCCGGCGATCACGAAGCTTGGCGCCTTCGACGTCGACGGACGCGTGAAGGAGAAGGCATAGAACGACGGCTCGGACGGCGGGTCGATCTCCGGACAGACATTGCTGCGCGCCACCGGATTGGTGGTGCCGTCGAAGATGCCCCATTCGGACAGCGTCTTCACGTAATGCAGGTTGAACGCGCGAAAGCCTTCCTCGCTGAAGGCTGCCGGTGAGCGCAGCTCGCAGGCGCAGAAGGCTGTCAACGGCCGGCCTGCTTCCTGGATGTATTTCGCGGCCAGCGCAAACCCTTCGGCGAGCGGCACCAGGCGGTCGAACCGAACGCGCTCGATCTCATAGCCGTCGTCCGCGGCAGCGCCGGCCGAATACTGGAACACGGACGGAATGAAACGATAATTGCCGGCGGAGAAGTCACTGACCATGTCGAACCCCTATTCCAGTTGCATGCGGATACCCTTGGCGCCGTTGAGCAGGCGCTTCAGGTGAAAGCTGGCGAGCGAATCGTCGGCGTGCATCCCGACCAGCGCGGCAAAGGCGGGCATGGCCGCGACGTCGCCGGCTTCCATCTTGGCAAAAGCCTCGGAATACAGCGCCGTTTCCGGCGCTTCGAATCTGGCCTGCGGCAGCGGCTCGAACGCGCGCAGCGGCTCGCTGCGTCCGCGCAGCATGAGATCGCCCACGGGGCGGCCCTGAAAATGTTCAGCCGCCTTGGCGACGCTGGCACTGACGCAGATGCGCGTTCCCAGATGCTTGTTGGCGGCTTCAAGCCGCGCCGCGATGTTGATGGAGTCGCCATACGCGGTGTAGTCGAAGAAGCGGTTGCCGCCGAAATTGCCGACCAGCGCCGGCCCGGCATGAATACCGATGCGGGTGGCGCCGAAATTCACGCCCTTGGCCAGCTGGCGCGCGCGAAAGTCCTGCGCCCAGGCATCGAGATCATGGGCGCAGGCGACGGCGCGCGTCGCGTAATCAGGCTGATCGCCGGGCGCGTTGAACAGCACCTGGATCGCATCGCCGATGATCTTGGCGACCGTCCCCTCATGCGCGAAGACGACCTCGGTCATCCCGCCGACATATTCGTTGAGCAGCTCGCCCAGCGTCTCGGGCGGCGCGCTCTCGACCAGCGAGGTGAAGCCGGTGATGTCGGTAAAGATGGTGGCGACATCGCGCCACTGCACCTCGATCCCCTCTCGCTCACCGCTTGCCGCCAGACGCTTGGCGAGCTCGGGCGAGAAATGACGCGACAGCGCGGCATGGGCCCGCTCCGCCTCCATCTGACGCCGCCGCACTTCGCGCAGCATCTCGATGTGGCGGATGGTCTTCTGGATCGTGGCCTCCAGATCGGCGAAGTCGATCGGCTTGGTGAGGAAGTCGAACGCGCCGCGGTTCATGGCGGTGCGGATGTTGCTCATGTCGCCATAGGCCGAGACGATGATGGTCGACTTCTTGTCCTCGGCCTCCTGGAGCTTCGCGAGCAGCGACAGCCCATCCATGCGCGGCATGTTGATGTCGGAGACCACCATGTCGACATGCGGATTCTGCTCGAGGGACTGCAGCGCCTCGAGGCCGTCGCGCGCGAACATGATGTCGATGAGCCCGTCGCGGATCTGCCTGCGGAACTTCTGCAGGATCAGCGCCTCGAGGTCCGGCTCGTCGTCGACGAAGAGGATGGTCGAAGTCATGCGGCCTGCTCGAGCCTCGTGTCGATCTCCTGCCGCAGCAGCGCAAAATCGATCGGCTTGGTGAGGAGCCCGATGGCGCCGCGCTCGATCGCCTTCCGGCGCGTCTCGGCATCGCCATAGGCCGTGATCATGATGACCGGAACGTCCGGATGCTCGGCGCGCACCTTGGGCAGCATGTCGAGCCCGCTCATGCCGGGCATGTTGATGTCGGACAGGATCAGGATCAACGAGGGATCGCGCACCTCGGAGGCAAGTTTGAGCGCATCGGGCGCCGACGCCGCAAATTCCATCTGGAAGCGGCCGGCGCGCAAATCGCGCCGGAACTGCTGCCGGAACAGCGCCTCGACGTCGGGCTCGTCATCGACGACCAGGATGTAAACGTTCAACTCTTGCCTCCGGGAGTACTGCCTGCCGCCATCACGCGCGGCAGGGTGATGATGAACTCGGTGAATACACCGGGTGTGCTGTTCACGTCGATCGTGCCGCCATGCTGCTTCACGACGATGTCATGGCTCATGGAAAGCCCGAGGCCGGTACCCTCGCCGGCCGGCTTGGTGGTGAAGAAGGGATTGAACATCTTCTCCTTCACGTCTGGCGGAATTCCGGTGCCATTATCGCGGATCCGGATCTCGATCTGGCCGCCGAGATCTTTCGTTGCCGCTCGCAAGGTCGGCTCGAACCCGCCCGCAGCGCTCTCCTTGCGCTTGCCCGATGCATAGAAGCCGTTCGAGATCAGGTTGAGGAGGACGCGCGTGATCTCTTGCGGATAGATGTCGACCATGCCCGCGGCGGGGTCGAAGTCGCGCTCGAGCGTGACGTTGAAGGCGGGCCGTTCGGCACGCGCGCCGTGATAGGCGAGATTGAGGCTCTCCTCGACGATCGCGTTGATGTCGCTGGGGCGGTGCTCGCCGGAGCCCTCGCGCGAATGCAGCAGCATGTTCCTGACGATGGAGTCGGCGCGCTTGCCATGCTGCACGACTTTCTCCAGATTGCCCTTGAGCATGCCGGTCAGCTCGTCGACCGCCTCCCTCGTCTTGCCGTCGAGCGATGCCGATTGCAGAGCCTCGTTGAGCTCGTCGATCAGCTCCGTCGACACCGAGGAGAAATTGTTGACGAAGTTGAGCGGGTTCTTGATCTCGTGCGCGATGCCCGCCGTGAGCTGGCCGAGCGAAGCGAGCTTCTCGGTCTGGATCAGGCGGCCCTGGGCGGCGCGCAAATCGTCGAGGGATTGAGAAAGCTCGCTGGTGCGTTCGCGAAGCTGCTTGAGCAGTCGCGCGTTCTCAATGGCAATGACCGCCTGGTTGGCAAAATTCTCTACAAGCGCGATTTGCTTGTCGGTGAATGCGCGAACCTCCCGACGGAAGATGGTTATCACGCCGACCAGCTCGTCGTCCCGCAATAGCGGGACCATGAGCGTCGTGCGGGCGCCTCCAACGTCGGCAAGCAAGACCGCCATCTCGGCTCCGGCACGATAGGCGGCGGCTTCACGGACATCGAGAACGTGGGCAACCTGATGCGTTCTGGCGACCTCGGCAAGGCCGCTTTCGGGATGCGGAGCAAGCATCCCGCCATGTTGCTGTCGCGTAGCCGCAAATTGCGGGGGCAGATTGTAGTCCGATACCAGAGCGTATCGCGCTCCATCCCAGAGATCCATGACGCCGAAGCTCGCGCCGCAGACCCGCGTTGCATTCTCCAACATCTTGTTGAAGACCGGCTGTAGTTCGCCCGCGGACGAGCTGATGGTCTCCAGGACCTCCGAGGTCGCCGTCTGCTGTTGCAAAGACTCGCTCAATTCCGCCGTACGCTGCTCGACCTTCTTTTCCAAATCGGCATAGGATTCCTGCAGCCGCGCGCCCATGTCGTTGAACTGATCGGCGAGCCCTTCGAGCTCGTCGCCGGTTTTGATCGAAATGCGCTGGGAGAGGTCGCCGCCGCCGATCCGCTCGGCGCCGCTGCGCAGCGCCTGTATGGGGCCGACCATGCGGCGCGCGAGAAACATGCCGGCGAGTACCGCGAAGATGGAAGCGGCAAGCAGCACGACTGCAAGCCGCTCCAACGACGCATAGAGCGCCGCATAGGCCTCCTCAACCGGCAGCTCAACGAACATGGTCCAGCCGAGCGGCGCGATCGGAGCGGATGCCGTCAGAACCTTCTTGCCCTGGATATTGGTCGCCTCCTGCAAGGAGTCCGGCATGGTGCCACCAGCGAGCGCGGCACGCACCTGCGCGAGGCCGGACATGTCGGTGTTGCGCAGGACCAAGCTGATGTCGGGATGCGCGATCAGCCGCCCCTCCGGACCGACCACGTAAGCGTGTCCGTGCTGCCCGACCTTGATCTGGGACACGACGTCCCAGATCAGCTTGAGATTGACCTCCGCGATGCTGACACCGGCATCCTTGCGCGCGCCGGCCTGCGCCAGCGTCATGTAGGGCTCGGACTCCCTGCGGAAATAGACCGGCCCATAATAGACCTTGTGCGCGACCGCCTCGGTGAACTTCGGATCGTCCGACAGGTCGATCCCGCTGTCGATCGCGTCCATCGCCAGCCGTGAGACCCGCAGGCGCTCCTTGCCGGTCGCATCGACCTGGGCGAGCTCGGTAATCGCGGGCACCTGGCGCAGCAGCCGCAGCGCGTCGAACCGGCGCTGCTCGATCGAGCCCGCCGACCAGGGCAGCTGCGTGGTCCAGCCGAGCTGGCTCTCGATCTCCTTGACGAACTGGCCGATCTTGTCCGCCGCCGCCTCGGCCTGCTCGTGCTGGACCCGGATCAGCGCGGCCTTGTGCTCGCGATAATAAAAGAAGACCTCGAACAGGCCGTTGGCCAGCAGCGCGATGGCGACGACGGCCACGAACAGCGCGACATATTTGGTGAAAAGCCGGATCCGGATCCCCCGCCCCGCCGCCTCACCGGGCACAGCGCCAGCCGCGGCCGCGCTCGGCAGCGTCCTGGCTTGCGGGGTGTCTGGGTGGAGGGAGATGCTCATCCCGCCAAACCTAGCAAGAAGGCCGGACCTTGTCTCTTCTCAGCGCGGGAAAGCCTCGCCCTGGGCTTAACGGCGCCCGTGGGTGCCCGGGCAAATAACCGGGCAAATAAAAAGGGCGGCAACGGATTGGCCGCTGCCGCCCTTCTTGTCCGATTGTTTCCGCCTCAGGTCGGTCGCAGCGCCTTGGAATTGAGGTCGAGATCGTTGACCTCCTTGTTCCGCTCGGAATCGGCCGCCGCGCGATGGTCGGTCGCCAGCACCACATAGACTGCCGGCAGCACGAACAGCGTGAACAGCGTGCCGATCGACATGCCGGCGACGACCACGAGGCCGATCGAGAAACGGCTGGCAGCGCCTGCGCCGGTCGCGGTCAGCAGCGGGATCAGGCCCGTCACCATCGCGGCCGTGGTCATCAGGATCGGCCGCAGACGAATACGGGCCGACATTTCGATGGCCGAGCGACGGTCGAGCCGTTCGTTGATCTGGAGTTCGTTGGCGAACTCCACCATCAGGATGCCGTGCTTGGTGATCAGCCCGACCAGCGTCAGCAGGCCGACCTGGGTGTAGATGTTCATGGTCGCCACGCCGAAGAACAGCGGGATCAGAGCGCCGACGATCGCCATCGGCACCGAGATCATGATCACCAGCGGGTCGCGCAAGCTCTCGAACTGCGCGGCCAGAACCAGGAAGATGATGATCAGCGCAAAGCCGAAAGTGATCGCAAGTTGGTTGCCTTCCTGCACGTACTGCCGGCTATCCGCCAGATAGTCGTGGGTGAAGCCCTGCGGCAGCTTCTTGGCCTCGCCTTCGAGGAAGTCCACCGCCGCACCGACAGTCACGCCGGGCATCGGCACCGCCGAGAACGTCGCCGAGTTCAGCTGATTATAGTGGGTCAGCGAATTCGGATCGGTCCTGGTTTCGACCGACACCACTGTCGACAGCGGAAGCTGCTGACCGGTGTTGGTCGTCACATAGTAGCCGCCGAGCGATTCCGGTGAGAGCCTCTGGCCACGCGGCACCTGCGGGATCACCTGGTAGGAACGCCCCTCCAGATTGAAGCGGTTGATGTAGTTGCCGCCGAGCAGCACTGCCAACGCGCTGCCGACGTTCTGCATATTCACGCCGAGGTCCTGGGCCTTGGTGCGATCGATCTTCACCGTGACAGTGGGCTGGTTGTAGGCGAGGTCACTGTCGGACACGATGAACATGCCGCTCTTGCGCGCGGCGTCCTTCAGCTTCTCCATCTGCTCGTAGACAGCCTGGAAGCCCGCGGTCGAGTTGATCACCATCTGCACCGGCAGGCCGCCCGGCCCACCCGGCAGCGGCGGCAGATTGAACGCAAAGGCCTGAACACCCTCGATCTTGGAAAGCTCGGCCTGGACCAGCGGCTTCAGCGCGATCGAAGAACGCTTCCGTTCGTCCCACGGCTTCAGCAGCATACCGGCGATACCGCCCTGCGGCCCGTTAATGCCGTTCAGCACGAAACGCAGGTCAGTTTCAGCGAATTTCTGGAATTCCTTGTCGAGCTTGTCACCGTAGAAATCGACGTAGTCGATGTTGGCGTATTTCGGCGCCTTGGTCACCGCGAACACGATGCCCTGATCTTCCTCAGGCGCCAGTTCCTTCGACGTATGCATGTACAGGAAGCCGACGAGCCCGAGGATCGTCACCGCGAACAGGCCGGTGATCGCCTTGTAGTCGAGCGAGCGGTCGAGCCTGCGGCCGTACCAGCGCGTCATGGCGCCGAATACCCTGTTCACCAGCTTTGCGAACCGGCCCTCCTCCGTATTCTTCAGCAGCACCGAGCACATCATCGGCGACAGCGTCAGCGCGATGACGCCGGACACGATCACGGAGCCCGCAAGGGTGAAAGCGAATTCGCGGAACAGCGAGCCGGTGAGACCGCCGAGGAAGCCGATCGGAGCATACACGGCGGCGAGCGTGATCGTCATCGAGATGACGGGACCGACGATTTCGCGCGCGCCTTCCAGCGACGCCTGCACCGGTGTCTTGCCCTCCTCCAGATGGCGGTGAATGTTCTCCACCACAACGATCGCGTCGTCGACCACAAGTCCGATCGCGAGCACCATGGCCAGCAGCGTCAGCAGGTTGAAGCTGAATCCCAGCATCAGCATCAGCGTGCAGACCCCGATCATCGACAACGGAATCGTGACAACCGGAATGATGACGGAGCGGAACGAGGCCAGGAACAGGAAAATCACCACGATGACGATGATGATGGCTTCGCCCAGCGTCTTCTCGACCTCATCGATCGAGGATTGGATGAACTTGGTCGAATCGTAGGCGACCTTCATCTTCATTGACGGCGGCAGGTTGCGCTCGAGCTCCGGGAACAGCGCGCGCACGCCCTTCACCAGAGTCAGCGGGTTGCCTTGCGGGGTCGCCTGCACGCCGATGAAGATCGCGTGCTCGCCGTTGAAGGCCACACTCGCATCCGTGGTCTGCGCGGCCAGCTCGACCGACGCGATGTCCTCCATCCGGACGAAGCCGCCGTCCTTGGCCTTGACGATCATCTTCTTGAACTGGTTGACGTCGGTCAGGCCCGTGTTCGTCGCGATGTTCGAGACGATCAGATAGCCCTTGGTCTGGCCTGCCGCGGACTGGAAGTTGTTGGCGGCGATCGCCGCGGCGACATCGGCCGGCGACACATTGCGGCCGGCCATCTTCACCGGATCGAGCCACAGCCTCATCGCAAAATTCTGGGCGCCGAGGATGTCGGCGGAGGCGACACCATCAACAGTCGACAGCACCGGCTGCACCACACGCGTCAGGTAGTCCGAGATCGCCGAGCCCGACAATTCGTCAGACGAAAAACCGAGATACATTACGGCCGTGGTCTGGCCGGTGGTTTTCGTGACGATCGGATCGTTCGATTCCTTCGGGATGAGATATTTGACCGAATTCGTCTTGGCGAGCACCTCGGTGAGCGCCTGGTTCGGATCGAAATTCAGTTTGATGTAGACTTGGATCGTCGAGGTGCCGAGCACCGAGGACGAGGTCATGTAATCGACGCCCTCAGCGGAGGCGACCGCCTGCTCGATCGGCGTCGTGATGAAGCCCTGAATCAGGTCGGCGGACGCGCCGGGATAGACGGTCGTGATGTTGATGACCGTGTTCGACAGTTTTGGATATTGCCGGATCGGCAGCGTCGTCGCCGCGCGCAGGCCGATCAGAAGGATCAGCAGGCTGACGACGACCGACAAGACCGGTCGTTTGATGAAAATATCAGTAAAGCGCATCGCGGCGATCTCGATTTCGTTGACTTGCAAAGCGCATGACCCGGCCGTGCCGGATCATGCTGCGACGTGTGCGGCGTCAGTATCGCGGCGGTTGCGCCGGAATCGGCGGCGCCGGGTCGGTCGAAATCGACACCGCCGAGCCCGATTGCAGCTTGAGCTGGCCGACGGCGACGACCTTGTCGCCCGCCTTCAGGCCCTTGACGATTTCGGCACGACCGTCGATCCGGTTGCCGGTCTGCACGAAGGTGCGCACCGCGCTCAGGCTGGTCTTGCCGTCCTCTTCCTTCTTCTCGGTGATCACGAACACGGAGTCGCCGTACAGCGTGTAGTCGACCGCTGTCTCGGGCACGGTGATCACCGCCGGCTTGTCCGGCAGCACCACCGTCGTGGTCACGAACATACCGGGCTTCAGGATCTTTTCCGGATTAGCGACCGTCGCCTGCACGCGGATGTTGCGGGTATCGGTGGCGATCTGCGGCTCGATCGTGGTGATCTTGCCCTCGAAGACGCGGCCCGGATAGGCGTCGACCTTCAGCCGGACGACCTGACCGACCTTGAGGTTGCCCGAGTCCTTTTCCGTCACGGTGAAGTTGGCCCACAGCTCCGACAGATCAGTCAGCGACACGATCGCCGTGCCGGCCGTCAGATACTGGCCGACCTCGACCTTGCGGACGCCGAGATCGCCGGAGAACGGCGCGCGCACCAGCTTCTGCGAGATCAGCGCCTCGGTCTTGGCGATGCCGGCCAGCGCCTGGTCGTAGGCGGCCTGCGCGGTGTCGACGGTCGCCTGCGGACCGAACTGGCGCGATGCCAGTTGCTTGGCGCGATCGAGCGAAAGCTGCGCGACAGTTGACTGCGCCTTGTAGTTGGCGAGGTCGCCCTGCTCCGGCATGTCGAACAGCTGCACCAGCGGCGTACCCGCCTCGACATGCGTACCCGGCTCGAACTTGATCTCGGTGACGCGGCCATTGACGTCGGCGCTGACGTCGACCTGATGCACGGCGAAGAGCCCGCCGACCGCGGTGAGCAGGTTCGGCACCACCTCGGACTTCGCCTCGGCCGCGCTGACCAAGGTCGGCGGCGGCTTGTTGTTCGCGAAGAACTGCTTGATCATCTGGCCACGGAAATAATTGAACCAGACGAGCCCACCGACGAGCACGCCCAAAAGCGTGCCGACGATGATGAACCACAGCACCGGCCTGACCGGACGCTTGGGAGCCTTGTTGTCGATCGGTTCGCCCGAAATCTTGTGTTCGGCTACGATGTTCATGTCATGCACTTTCTGCAATCGCCGTCTTGCCCGCATCCGCGGCCTGATCGCGGCCCAAATGCGAAGCAATTGCGGCGTCGTTAAGTCCGATACCCCTCAGGAGAAACTCACACAGCTGCCGCTCCAGGTCGCTCGCCTTGCCGTAAGCGAGACAAGGCGTGGCCGGCAGCCTGGTCAGCGCAGCCGTCATCACGGTGTGATGCGCAAACCAGAACAGGTTGAGTGGATCGCCGCTGAATGGCCGCGCGTCCCCGGCGGCCACCGCACGCTCGAGCGAGGCGAGGAAGACCGCCCCGATCAGCTTCTCGATCTTGGCATATAGCAAACGAGCGAATTCACCATCATCCAAATGGCTCGTGGCCATCAGTCGCAGGCGCTGGGCCTCTTCCTGATCGGGACCGTCGGCGATCTCGAGGAAATGCTCGACCATGCCGCGGATCAACTCGACCAGCGTGGCCGTCGAGGGCTCCCGCTCGAGCAGGTCCGTCAGTGCCGGATCGGCTTCGCATTCGTCGCTGAGGATCTCCGCGTACAGCGCCGCCTTGGACGGGAAATGCTTGAACAGCAGCGCCTCGGAAATGGCAGCGGCGGCCGCCACGCTCTTGGTCGTGGTGCCGGTATAGCCGTGTCGGGCGAAGCAGCGTTTCGCGGCACCGAGGATCAACTGACGCCTCAGGTCGCTCGTCATACGCAATGAGCTCATGTTAGTGAGTAAGCACTCACCCACGCAAAAGTCAAGCAATATGCTGCATCGCAACCTAAGTGGGTTGTAATTTCAGTGGAAATTGGCTCCGCTACACGGTCCGCGAGCAGGGTGAGACGTCAGGGAATCGTTGACCTAGATGGGTTGGAAGCCGAGGTCGCCGCGGATCCGGTTGACGATGTAAGTTCCGTCCCGGGTGGGCAGGATCCGCTCCAGATTGGCGCTGTCGATCTTCACATTGGCAAAACGCGGCCCGGCCGAGACGTCGTGGACGGTTTTGGCGAAGGCCTCCACCTCGGCCATGGTCGAGATCGACTGGCTGTCCTGGATGCCGCAGGCCCTGGCGACGCCGACGAGGTCGGCCGCCGCGGAGGTGTGGCTGGTCTGGCCACCGGTCTCGCCATAGGCCTCGTTGTCGAGCACCACGATCGAGAGGTTGGACGGCTTCTGCAGGCCGATGGTGGCAAGGCTGCCCATGCCCATCAGCATCTCGCCGTCGCCGGTGATGACCAGCACCGGCAGCTTTGGCTGCGCCAGCGCCAGGCCAAGCCCGATCATCGCCGCCCCGCCCATGCCGCCCCAGAGGTAGAAGTTGCGGGCGTGATCGCCGGCGGCGCACATGTCGTTGGTGGAGGCCCCGAGGCCGCCGATCGCGACGACGTCCTTGCGGTTCGCAAGCAGGGTGGACACCACCTGGCGGCGGTCGAGGAGATTGGCCTTGCTCATTTGGTGAAAACCTTGGCGCCGATCAGGCGCTGCGACAGCAGGACGGCGGTGGGCGTGAGCGCGTTGTAGGCCTGGGCTGCGGCCGCCTCCAGCACGGCCGGCACCTCGGCCGCGTTGGACGCGCGCAGCACCTGGACGCCCGAGAGCTCGAACACGCCCTGCGTGGTCGACCCCATCGGCACCTGCCATGGATTGAACTCGCCCCACTCGCCCCGCATGGTCACGAGCGTGAGGAACGGAAAGCGCAGGATCGGGATCAGCGACAGCATGTTGATGCAATTGCCGACGCCGCTCGATTGCATCAGCAAGACGCCGCGCTGGCCGCCGATCCAGGCCCCGGCCAGAAGCGCCACGCCCTCCTCCTCCGTCGTCAGCGGAATGCCGCGCATCGTAGAGGAGCCCAGCACGCGCTGGATCAGCTTCGAATGGCCGGCGTCGGGCACGTAAGGCACCTGCCGAACGTCGAAGCGTTGCAATGTCGCGAAAATATCGTCGGGCCAATTCGGGGCCGTGTCGGCAGCGTCAGCGCGGGCGTGCATTTTCCTGTCCGGTCGGCTTGCAAATCACGGCACGACTGTAGACGGTGATCCAAGCTGCTCGAAAGAGCGAAAACAGCATATCGGTTTCAACCGGCGAGTATGGCGGCATGAACGCAGATGCGAAAAAACTGGCGGCCGATTTCGATCTGGAGAAGCTGACGCGCGAATTCTACTACGATCCCTACCCGACTTATCGTGCACTGCGGGAGAACGAGCCGGTCAAGCGCCTGCCGAACGGCACCGTGTTCCTGACCCGCTATGACGATCTCGTCACGACCTACAAGAACACGAAGTCCTTCAGCTCGGACAAGAAGCGCGAGTTCGCGCCGAAATACGGCGATACCCCGCTCTACGAGCACCACACCACGAGCCTCGTCTTCAACGACCCGCCGGCCCACACCCGCGTGCGCCGCCTGATCATGGGTGCGCTGTCGCCACGCGCGATCGCGGGGATGGAGCCTGATATCGTCAAGCTGGTCGACGGCCTGCTCGACGCCATCGCCGCCAAGGGCCATTGCGAGCTGATCGACGACTTCGCCGCATCGATCCCCATCGAGGTGATCGGCAATCTGCTCGACGTGCCCCATGACGAGCGTGAGCCGCTGCGCGACTGGTCACTGGCGATCCTCGGTGCGCTCGAGCCCGTGGTGTCACCCGACGTGGCTGCGCGCGGCAACAAGGCTGTGACGGACTTCCTCGCCTATCTCTCGACGCTCGTCGCGCGCCGGCGCGAGAAGCCGGGCAATCCCGAGCGCGACGTGCTGACGCGCCTGATCCAGGGTGAGGAGAATGGCGAGCGGCTGACCGAGAAGGAGCTGCTGCACAACTGCATCTTTCTGCTTAATGCCGGCCACGAGACCACGACGAACCTGATCGGCAACGGCCTCGTCGCGCTGCACCGGAACCCGGACCAGAAGCAGCGGCTGATCGACAACCCCGACATGATCAAGACCGCCGTCGAGGAGATGCTGCGCTACGAGAGCTCGAACCAGCTCGGCAATCGCATGACCACCGAGCGCGTCGAGCTCGGCGGCGTCATGCTCGAGGCCGGCACGTCGGTGACGCTGTGCATCGGTGCGGCCAACCGCGATCCCGCGCAGTTTCCGGACCCTGAAAGCTTCGACGTCGCACGCACGCCAAACCGGCATCTCGCCTTCGCCACCGGCGCGCATCAATGCGCCGGCATGGCGCTGGCGCGGCTCGAAGGCGCCATTGCGATCTCGCGCTTTCTGGCGCGCTTCCCGAACTATGCAGTCACCGGCCAGCCGGTGCGCGGCGGACGGGTGCGGTTCCGCGGCTTTTTGAGCGTGCCCTGCGCGATCGGATGAGGCCTCGAAACAAAAATGTCGAAAACAACCCCATGCACAGTAGAGGGCGGATTGGCGAATGATGCCCTCTGGTTCCGCAGAACCATCTGACATCCAGAGCAAATCGGGCGATCGGGCGCATGAAGGCTTCCAAGGGGGCAGACTGATACCCAGATCAATCCAAGCGCGGCCAATGTAGTCGACTGACACCGGCGCGCACAGCACGGGAGTGGCGAAGATGAGCTCCTCGGTCATTGATTTCCTCGCAACAGAAGCACGCCTGGGCACCAAAAATTACGAGCCGATCGGGGTCGTCCTGTCGCGCGGCGAAGGTGTCTGGGTCTGGGATACCGAAGGCAACCGTTATCTCGATTGCCTCTCCGCCTATTCGGCGGTCAGCCAGGGCCACTGCCACCCCAAGATCCTGGCGGCGATGGTGGAACAAGCGCACAGGCTGACGCTCACCTCGCGCGCCTTCCACAACGACCAGCTCGCCCAGTTCTACGAAGAGATCGCGGCGCTGACCGGCTCCCACAAGGTGCTGCCGATGAACAGCGGCGCCGAGGCGGTCGAAAGCGCGATCAAGTCGGTACGCAAATGGGGCTATGAGGTGAAGGGCGTGCCGGACGGCCAGGCCGAGATCATCGTCTGCGCCAACAATTTCCATGGACGCACGCTGGGCATCGTCGGCTTTTCAACCGACCCTGAGACACGCACGCACTTCGGACCGTTCGCGCCGGGCTTCAAGATCATCCCGTTCGGCGACGTTGCGGCGCTGGAAGAGGCGATCACGCCGAACACCGTCGCCTTCCTTGTCGAGCCGATCCAGGGCGAAGCCGGTGTCATCATTCCTCCATCCGGTTATTTCCCGAAGGTGCGGGAGCTCTGCACCGCCAACAACGTGATGCTGGTGCTCGACGAGATCCAGACCGGGCTCGGCCGCACCGGCAAGCTGCTTGCCGAACAGCACGAGGGAATCGAGGCGGACGTGACGCTGCTTGGCAAGGCCTTGTCCGGCGGCTTCTATCCCGTGTCGGCCGTGCTCTCGAACAACGAAGTGCTCGGGACATTGAGACCCGGGCAGCATGGCTCGACCTTCGGCGGCAACCCGCTCGCCTGCGCGGTGGCGCGCGCCGCGATGCGTGTGCTGGTCGAGGAAGGCATGATCGAGAATGCAGCCATGCAGGGCGCACGCTTCCTGCAAGGCTTGAAAGACATCCGCGCCAACACCATCCGCGAAGTGCGCGGGCGGGGCTTGATGCTGGCGGTCGAACTGCATCCCGAGGCCGGCCGCGCCCGCCGCTACTGCGAGGCGCTCCAGGGCAAGGGCATCCTCGCCAAGGATACTCATGAGCACACGATCCGCATCGCTCCGCCGCTGGTGATCACCAGCGACCAGGTCGACTGGGCGCTGGAGCAGTTCGCCACGACCCTGACGCAGGACCTGTCTTGAGGCTACCTGCGTCGGAAGATCGCAATGCCAGCCGCTGCCCACAACGAACCATTGCGCGACCCGTGCGTTGAAAAATCGTGGGCGATTACGAGCTGGGAGCTAGGATCATGCTTCCGCGTGGCGTTTGCCTGACGGCTGTTTTGGTTGGTGTCTCGATGCTGGGAGCGAGCGTCGGCACGTTCGCCCAGGGACCGCCAGGACACGGAAGGGGTGGACCACCAGGGCCAGCGCCGGCAGCGCGGCCTGCAGCACCACCTGCTATGGCCCGCCCGGCGGCGCCGCCAGCCATGGCGCGGCCCGCCGCGCCGGCATTCCATCCACCTGCCATGTCGCAGCGACCGGCCATGGCGCCACATCCGGCGCCCCGCATGGCCTCACCGCCGCCGCGTCCGGCCCCCCATATCGCTGCGCCGCCACCGCGGGCTGCCCCGCACGTTGCGGCACCGCGGCCTGAAATTCATCGGGCGCCGGCAGCGCCGCAACGTCCGGCCATGGCCCCGCGGCCGACGCCGCATATCGCCGCCCCCGCGCGCCCCAGCGCACCGCCCACCGCAAGCGTGGGGCCGGAACGGCCACGCGAGACGCTTTCGCGCCAATCCGCGGAACGCCAAGGCCGCATCGACCGCTTGCAGCAGCGCGTACAGCAATTGCAGTCGCAAAAGCCAGAGGGCGCAAGGGCGCAACACCAGCAGCAGCGATTGCTGCAGTCGCAGAGCCACCTGCTTGAGCGGGAGCAGCGTGTCCAACAGCGCGAGCAGCACGTCGACCAGCGCCGGCAGATGGTGCAGCAGCGGCAGCGCGAGATGCTGTCCCGCCAGACGACGGAGCGCCAGACCCGCATCGATCGCCTGCAGCAGCGCGTGCAGCAACTGCAGTCGCAAAAGGTGGAAGGCGCGCGGGCGCAACGCGAGCAGCAACGGATGCTCCAGACGCAGAACCGCTTGCTTGGTCGCGAGCAGCGCGCCCAGCAACTTGACCTGGCTCGCCAGCAGCGGCTCGGACTCCAGGCTCCGGCCGAGCGCGCCTCGACCATCGCGGCCGCCGCGCAGGCTGCCGAGCGCGGGCGGTTCGCGGCACGCTTCCGAGAGCAGGCCAATTCGCAAACCCAGGCGGCCCTCGTCGCCCGCCAGAGCGGCTGGTCTCCCCGCCAGGCCTGGCGTCACCGCCATCGTGCGGCTTTCGTGGCTTGGCTTGGGCCCGTGTTCTGGCCTTACGCCTACTCCGACATCTTCAACTACACGTTCTGGTCCTATGCTTACGAGCCCGGCTATTGGGCGTACGCCTATGACGATTTCGTCGACACCGTGTTCTGGGGTGGTGACAGCCCCTATGCGGCCTATGCCAGCACCAACTCCTATGACTATCCGCAAGCCGGCGGCAGCTACCGCGCGCGCCAACGTGCCAGCGTGAGCCCGCAGACGCTCCAGCAATTGTGCAGCACACCGGACAAGGGCGTGACCGCCTGGCCGCTTGCCGATATCACGCTAGCAGTGCGGCCGACGCCAGAGCAACGTACCCTGCTCGACGAGCTGAAGACCGCGGCGGCCAATGCTGCCGGTGTGTTCAAGGACTCCTGCGCCGAGACTTATGCACTGACTCCGCCCGGCCGCTTGCGCGCGATGATGAACCGCGTCAGCGCGACGCTGGAAGCCGTCAAGATCGTGCGACCGGCACTGGAGAGTTTCTACAACTCGCTCAATGACGAGCAACAGGCCCGCTTCAACGCGCTCGGCCCCAATGTCGGCGACCGCTCGCCGCAGCCGCAGGAAGTCAGCGCCGAGGGCTGCGGCGATCCGAAGTCCAGCCTGACCCAGTTGCCGATCCAGAGGATCGAGACTGTGCTGCATCCCGCAGGCAAGCAGAAGGAAGCGCTCGATCGCCTCGGCGAAGCGACGGCGAAGGGCGTTGGAGACCTGCAGGCCGCCTGTCCGAATGATGTGCCGCTGACGCCGGTGGGACGGCTGGAGGCGATGCAGCACCGGCTCGAGGCGATGCTGACCGCCGCCAAGCTGGTCGAACCCGCCCTGGACGAGTTCTATGCCACGCTGAGCAGCGAACAGAAGGCTCGCTTCAACACGCTGCAACAGATCGCAAGCCCGTAAGGGCAGCGCGCGTGGGAGCTACACCACCGTCCTGTGCCGCGTGCTCCAGGGCAAGGGCATCCTCGCCAAGGATACCCATGAGCGCACGATCCGCATCGCCCCGCCGCTGGTGATCACCAGCGACCAGGTCGACTGGGCGCTGGAGCAGTTCGCCACGACCCTGACGCAGGATTTCTCTTGAGGTTGCCTCCGCCGGAGGATCGCAATGCCGGCCGCGGCCAACAACGAACCAGTCCGCCACCTGACGAGGCCATACCTGCTGGACCGGCTATCGTGAGATGCCGGCATGGAGTAGAATTCATCGACAACGACGCCAGGCGCAAGTGCACACACCATTGAGCGCCGTCACAGGGTGACGGACGCCTCAAGCAGGAGGGGTGGCAGATGGCAGATGAAGTTGCTCGCGGACCGGGCGATTCACCGGAGTGGCATCCCAGCAAATATGCGCTCTGGAGCGAGCGCTGGGGCGACGCGGACAACACACCGACCTCTATCTTGCTGCGTCATCCAACGGCTCCGTTTCTCGTTACCGTCCCCGCAATTGATGATTCCAATATGCAGCGCGTGGGAAATGAATACCTCGAAGCGGTAGCGAGCAACGACGATATCGATCCGCCAATCGATCTGCCGGCAGTGTTCACAACCGACTCGAGGGAGTTCTTCAAGCGCGGTTCGGGCTTCATCCGGTGGCTGCCACTTGGCTGGCCTCCTGCGGATCCGGACGGCGACGATGCCGGCAACCCGTTCGTGTCGTTCCGAGTTGAGCCCAAGTCGCACGCAGGCGCTCTTGTCGATCAGACCGTGATTCTGGTGGCTTCCGAGTGGATTCCCGACCTCGACCCCGCCCCCGATGCCGACCCCGACAGTCCACCACGCGGCCATTTCCTGGGCTCCGGGTTCGGCATCCGCGTGGTTGCGCATGCGCGGCCGGTAAACGGAGAATACGAAATACGCATCACCGGAATGACCGCGTCACTTCCGTTCGGCCCTTACAGCACCGTCAAAGTATTCAATTTGGTAAAGAAAAACGAGTTCGCACCGATCTTCAGAACGGCCTCGCTTTCTCGGGTCAAGGCCGAGATGTCCGAGCAGCTTGGCTTGAAAAATCAATCCGTCTCCATTCGAGGCGTCCGGATCGCCACCGCATCCGACGGAACACCGGACGGAACACCGAGTGTCCAGTGGCAAGCCGCGAGCAAGCCCGAGACGGATGGCGGCCGAACCAAGGCTACGCCGTATTCGTTCGTGTTCTTCGGGACGCCGAAAGAAGCTGGGGCTCTTGTCAGCAAGGTTGAGCTCGTCGCCGACGCGGTGACGCCTGGACACGCGTGGGTGTTTCCGCTTGATCCTGCGTCGCAGGAGCCGCCGACTGATCTTCGCAAACGGCGTCCGACACGCAGCGAAGAAGCACTCGAGCACTATCGCGACTATGAGGAAATCACCGCGCATCAGGCGGATCCGTTGATCTACCCGCCGACGACCCTTCCACTACCACCAGGATTCATCGAAGATGAAAGGGTGGTGGTTTGCCCCGGATTTGTTCTTGCCGACGGTCCTCCCCCTCCCCCTAGCCCGGGAGATCCGAAGACGGTCGATCTGCCCGGCACGTCCGCGCCTCTCGTTCGATCGAACGACTTCGCGGCAATCAGCGCCTACAACAATGTCAGGCAATTCTTCCAGCGGCTCGATGCGTATGGAATTGATGCGCTTTCGTACTTTCGGATCGCCAGCCTGCCGCTCAAGGTCTTTTATCGCTCCGGGGTGAGGCCAGGCCCCGGCAAGGACGGCCAGACAGTCAATGCACGTGTTCTTCCGGAGGGCTGGCCGGTCGACTACGTCGGACCGACCCCGCTCGGCGATCGTCCGATCCTGCAACTGCATTTGGCGCTGGCCAACCTTTCGACCCGGGCGCGCAAGCCATGGGACGGAACCAACCGCTCGCAAGCGGAGCCGCTTGGCATCGCGGCCGACGCGCGCTGGATCTGGCACGAGATCGGGCATGTGCTTTTGATGTGCTCGGTCGGTGAGCTGGAATTCCGCTTCGCCCACAGCGCCGGAGACGCGCTCGCAGCGATCGTCTCGGACCCGCAATCGCAATTGGCGGGAGACGGCAATTGGCGCGGCGCGACATTCCCGTGGGTGTTTGCGCCGCGTCGCCACGACCGATGCGTGTCGCATGGATGGAGCTGGGGCGGCTCGTTGCACTATGCGATGTCCCAGGTGCCCGATTCAACGCCGCCCCGCCGCAAGGGTTACTGGACCGAGCAGATCCTCTCGTCGTCGCTGTTCCGGCTGTACCGCGCTATCGGCGGCGACACGAAGGCGGTGGGAACGCAAAACCAGCCTGACCAATCCGCCCGCGAGTCGGCTTCGCTCTATTCCGTCTACCTCATCATGAGGGGGATTCAGATTCTGCCGACATCGATCACCGTGTTGGCCAACGAGCCGGATCAGCTCGTCTCCGCGCTGATCGACGCCGACATCAGCCCCATTCCCTGGGACGTCAACATTACGGTGACCTTTCCTCCACCTCCGTACACCGCCAGCAACACCAAATCGTTCTCGTTCCACAGGGTTGGCGGCTGTGTGCACAAGGTCATTCGCTGGGCGTTCGAAGTCCAGGGCCTGTATGCCATTGCCGGAACGATCACCAACGCGCCAGGCCTTCCACCGCCGGTCGACGTCTACATTCTGGACCGGCGGCCACTTTCGGAAGCCTCGCCCTACGGCGATATCGCGTATGGGCCGGGCAGCTACAATCCGGTCTCGCTCGATTGGGATCCCAACCAGTCCGGTTCAGGTGCTCCGCCCTTGTGGCAAGCCGACCAAAGCGCGATCGTCGTGTCGGGCGGCAATATTACCGTGAGGGTCGGAAACCGCGGCGGTCAACAGGCAACGAATGTTGAAGTCAGCGTTTGGTGGCACGCATGGCCCAGTGGCAGTCCGCCGAAATGGAATGATACTTCACCAGGGTCAACGCCGTGGACACCGTGCACCCCGTCACCAAGCCCCGGCCAAACCATTGCCCCCGGTGCGCCGCCTGTCGAATTTGATTTCACGTTCAACCCACCGTCATCCGGCACCCGCTATCTGGTGCTGGCTATCGCAACCTGCGGCGACGACGCTGCCAACACTGATCCAACGACGTCATTCCCGTGCAGCCAACTGCCCACGGACCTCATTGACCTCGTACCCAATGACAACAATCTCGGTCTCATCGTCGTTGGCGGCCCCTAGCGGCAGCCCGATGCTATGGCGTGCGTTTCGTTGTTCAGGTCGGCCGAGCAAAAGGGACAAGGCCCGGTCAGGGCCACTTGGTCGGCCACTCGGCGGTTGCGTGGGCGAGCACCGAGCGGAGCGTTGGACAATGAATGCGGCTCGGCGTGCTGTCGTGCAGCAGCGCTCGCCAAATACCGGCTGCGATGTGACGACTTCCAGCCGAGTCGGAAGCATAGTGGACGCCGAGACGTTCGCGGTTCTTGGCGATACGCCCGGCAAGCCAAAGCAGCGGCGATGTGAGTTCGCCGCGCCCCATCAAAGGGTTTGCCAAGGGTAGCAAGGCCGCCACAGCCGGCCCCGCAGGCCCGGTGTTGATCGGGACGCCGCCGCGCACAGCGCCAATTTCGAAGCTATTGGCGGTCAAGCCGGGGGCCAATACGTAATAGGTTGTTCCGACGACGAGCGGCGCGGGAAGCGGCTGGCCGCCGGGAAGAGGCTCAAAATTGATCGGATCGTCGGGGCTCAGACCGTGCGCCGTCAACGCGCTCAAGGTGACGACAGCGGGGTTGGCGAGGGATATCGTCACGGCCGGATAGCGGTCGACCACCTTGCCCAGCTTTCCGTCGTATGGAGCGGCGAACATGCCGTAGCGCTGGCGAAGCGCCGGTATTTCCAGGAGCAGAAGCGCGATGAAATGACCGATGAAGGAATGCCCGCTGATAAACGACGGATGGGCGGGCGGACCGAACGGAGGCGCCAGCCCCGGGCATAACGTCGATGGGCGAACGCGCCTGAATTGCTGCTTGTAATAAAAATATGCGACGTTACCTATCGCGTACCCGCAATTGATGAGCTCCATTGTCCACGGGCGCCGTGATTCACTCGTATCGATGAAGGCGGTAATGTAGCCGGCGCTGCCATCCGCCTGCTCGATGATTTCGGCCATATAGCGATCGCGATCGTCCTGCATCAACATTTGCAGTTGTTCGATTTCGCCAAGGATCGAGCTAAAGGCCGCAGCCTTCGCCGCAATCCACCCGGGACCTGTGGCAGTGCCGTACGGGTTGGGATCCAGAGGATTCGACCGGGGATCGGGTTGCCACGCCAAATCGAGGCCCTCGAGCCAGCTCATCGCCAGCAGCTCAGCCCGACCGAATTGCCATTGATCTCTCTGGCCGCCGAATTCCCGCGCCACCATGATTGACGGTCGAGAGGGATCGACTGCCGTCAGCCATTGCGTGAGATAACGGTCGTATGGAAGCGTCCAGAACCGCAATGCCGGGTCCCAATCATCGGTCGTCCATTCGAGGAACGCATCCTGCCCGGTTGCGGCGTCGACCTGATAGGGATTTACGACTTCCGCCCACGGATACGGCGGATTCCCAGCGTCATCTGGAGTGAAGTCGAGTGCCCAAGGTCGAAAGCCCAGGTCCCACGGGGTTGCGTAAAAACTGCGTCCCGTGCCCGGCCCCGCTTCGGCACTGTACGCCGCACCGGCTCCCGCGCCTGCACCGGCTCCTGCACCCGCTCCGGCTCCTGCACCTGCACCCGCTCCAGCACCTGCACCCGCTCCGGCACCTGCGCCCGCTCCGGCACCTGCGCCCGCTCCAGCACCTGCCCCCGCTCCGGCACCTGCGCCCGCTCCGGCACCTGCGCCCGCTCCAGCACCTGCGCCCGCTCCAGCACCTGCCCCCGCTCCAGCACCAGCTCCCATGGCAAGCCTCCCTGACGCTTGAAATTTATATGCGGCTATTCCGGTAACCCCGCGGCGCGCAATCCCTTCGCCAAACGATCCAGATCATCCTTCCGCAGCGGATACCAGGAAACGAAAGTTGAGACTCTAAACGAAGGTTCAATTTCGAGAAGCTGTCGAGCCGCCAATTCAGCTCCAGCTTCGTCACCCGAAAGGGCAAGCGCGGCGGCCAGAGTTCGTATGCAGGGACGGAAAAGTAGATTCGCCCGCCGTGACCTGTTCAGGTAAACGATCGCTTCATCGTACCGCCCAGCGACGAACTCGGCAATTCCCGCCACGATCCAAAAATAGAAGTTCAAGGGATCAAAGGGATTAAGACGCCATACGTTCTGCAATCGCTCCAGCGCTTCGTCGGGCCGCCCCAAATAGGCGAGCGTCAAGGCGCTCAAACCCCATGCGAACGCCAAGTTCTCGTTGAGGGCCAGCGCCCGCCCAAAAAGCTCCATCGCTTCTCCCGGTGATTTTCCCATGAAGGAGAGGATGTGCCCGGCCACAGCCAGCGCAAACGGATCGTCGGGGTCGAGTTCGATGGCGCGCCGCGACACGATGAGGGCGCGCGCCCGGTCGCGGTCCGGGTCCAGCGACCAACCTTCGCCAAACTGGAAGTTCAGCCACCACGCAAGGTAGGCATGGGCCTGAGCATAGGACGGATCGAGCACGATCGCCCGTTCCAGGAGTTGACCCGCTTCCCGGTGGCTTTCTTCGGTGAGGAGATACAGAAGCGACATCGCGCGGAGGACGCAGTGGAATGCATCCAAACTCTCGGTCGGGCGGTCAGCGACGCGAGCCATCTCGACTGCACGAACGCGCGGCTCGATCGAGGACAGTATGCTTGAGGCAATGCGATCCTGAAATTCAAACAGGTCGTCGGTGGACCCCTCGTACCGTTGGGCCCAGATCGAGACATTCCCCAAAATGTCGGTCAGCTCCGTGTTGATCCTCAATCGCGTGCCCTGGCGTTGCACGCTGCCGTCGAGCAGGTAACGAACATCGAGCTCACTGGCGATCTGTCGCAGGTCTTTTCCGCCGGCGCTATAACGAAGGGTAGAATTGCGCGCGATGACGTAAAGCGACCGATTTCTGGAGAGTCCGGTAATGATCGAGTCCGTGATCCCCTCACCATAATAGCTGTCGTCGTCTGTACCGCCGATCGTCCGGAACGGCAGCACGGCGAGCGTCGGCCTCGACGCCCATTGCAGGTATGGCTGCGCGATCTGGCGGTCTCCGTCTCCCTCGGTCCACTCGACGGAATAGACATGAACGGTTCGCATGATATTTTTCATCACAGGCGCGCCGAGGTGATGAAATGTCAGTGGCAGTCGATTGATGACGTAGTCGCGGACTGCCGCCGTGACGACTATCTGGCCGGGCTGCGCGGCCTGGTGGATGCGAGACGCAACGTTGACGCCGTCACCCTGCAATATTCCATCTTCGTCAATGATGTCGTCGACGTTGATGCCAATGCGAAGATGCAGCGCGAATGGATCCTTGTCGCCGACAATGCGCTCCTGAACACGCTGAACGTCGGTCGCCCAACGCACCGCATTCACGACGCTCGGGAATTCGACCAGCACGGCGTCGCCCGCAATCTCGGCGATCCGTCCACCGTGGCGAGCCATGTGAGGCTCCATAATCTCGGTCCGCAACGCCTTCCAGCGCATGACGGTATCAACGTCCTTCAGACCCATGAGCCGGGAAAAGCCGGCGACATCGGCAAAGGCGATGGCAGCAAGCCGCCTCGTAATCATCGACGGTGCGATGGACGGCGCCTCTGTCGCTTGCTCAGCCTGATTCATGCGCACCTTGTCATGCTAAGGGACCAAGTACCCGGACACCTTCCGAGCAGTGACGCGCGATCGTTGAACCTTACAACATTTGGTTGACCCGCGCGACCATCATTGAGCAGATGGCTTGCGTCCCGTTGTCCGCCAGTATCTTGCGACACGGAGCGCCGAACCACGAGGTGGTCCTCAAACCAGACTTGACGTCCCTCCGCGTCCCAAAAGCCGGCGTCACCCGACAGAAATGCCAACGTCCGCCTCGGGTCATTCGGGATCAGGTCGAGCCGGCAGCAAGTCCGACCAAGTCCATTCTGCTGCCGAAAGCGGGGGTAGAGCATCAGGCCCATCACAACCGCCGAGTTGGCCGAACCTGGACGAGTTCTATGCCACGCCAAGGAGCGAGCAGAAGGCGCGCTTCGACACGCCGAAACAATTCGCAAGCCCGTGAGGCAACGCGCGTGGGAGCTACACCACCGTCCTGTGCCGCTCGATGCAGGTGCGCAGCACCTCATCCATCGGCTTGCCCCACCAGTCATTCGAGAAGATCTCGATCTCGGAATAGCCGGCAAAGCCCTCCGCCTCGACGGCTGCGCGCGCGGATTTGATGTCGATGACGCCGTCGCCCATCATGCCGCGGTCGTTGAGGATGTCCCTGGTCGGCACCAGCCAGTCGCAGACGTGGAACGCGAGCAGGCGATCCTTGCCGGCCCGCGTGATCTGGCCCATCAGCTCCGGATCCCACCAGATGTGATAGACGTCGAGCGCGACGCCCAGCATGCCGCTGCGATCAGGATCGAGCCGGTCGCAGATGTCGAGCGCCTGCTTTGTGGTGTTCACGCAGGCGCGGTCGGCCGCATAGGCCGGATGCAGCGGCTCGATCGCCAGCGGCAGCTTTGCCTGCCTGGCGTAATCGAGCATGTCGGCGAGAGCTTCCTCGACCTGCCCGCGCGCCGCCACGATATCCTTCGACGCCGCGCTGCCCGGCCGCGAATATTGCGGCAGGCCGCCGACGACGAGAACGATGCAGGGTGCGCCCAGCGCCTTGGCTTCATCGACGCAGCGGCGATTGTCATCGCGCACTTCGGTGCGGCGCGACGCGTCCGAGGTGAACATGCCGCCACGGCAATAGCCTGAGAGATCGAGGCCGGCATCGCGCACCGCACGCGCCGCGCGATCGAGACCGACGGAAGCGACCTGATCCCGCCAGGGATCGATGGCGCGGATGCCGTGCTTCGCGCAGGCATCGATGATCTCTACCAGGTCCCCCTGCTTGCGGACCGTCGCCGTGTTCAGCGACAGCCAGCGATGGTCGGACGAAAAATCGCGCATCAGGATTCGATACCGTGGGTGGCGAGCACGGTCTTCATCCGCTGCGTCGCGAGTTCAGGGTTGGCAAGCAGGCCGGCCTTGTCGGCCAGACGGAACAGCTCGGCCAGATGCAGCGTGGAGCGCGTGCTTTCCTGACCGCCGACCATGGTGAAATGATCCTGATGGCCGTTGAGATACGCCATGAACACGACGCCGGTCTTGTAGAACCGCGTCGGCGCCTTGAAGATGTGCCGCGACAGCGGCACCGTCGGCCCCAGCACGTCGTGGAAGCCAGCCTCGTCGCCGGCCGCCAGCCGCGACAGCGCGTAGGACGCCGCAGGCGCAATGGCATCGAAGATGCCGAGCAGCGCATGCGAAAAGCCTTCGCTGTCACCGGCAATCAACTCCGCATAATTGAAATCGTCACCGGTATACATCTTGATGCGCTTGTCGAGGCGGCGGCGCATGTCGATCTCGCGCTGCTTGTCGAGCAGCGAGACCTTGACGCCGTCGACCTTGGCAGCGTTGCCGTTGATGATGGCCACCGCGGTATCCATCGCCTTGTCGAGGTCTTTCGTGCCCCAATATCCCGTCAGCGCCGGGTCGAACATGTCGCCGAGCCAGTGGATGATCACGGGCTCGCGGACCTGCGACAGCACACGGTCATAAACCTTCGCGTAGTCGTCGGCATTGCGGCCGAGTTTTGCGAGCGCGCGCGACGCCATCAGGATGATGCGGCCGCCGACCTTCTCGACCGCCGAGATCTGCTCCTCATAGGCGCGGATCACGTCGTCGAGGCTCTTCGCATCCTCGACCGCGAGATGGTCGGTACCGGCACCGGAGAACACCAGCGCGTTGCGGCGCTTGGCGGCGCCGACCGAACGCGTGATCAGCTCCAGCGAGGTCGGCCAGTCCAGCCCCATGCCGCGCTGGGCGGTGTCCATGGCTTCGGCAACGCCGAGGCCGAGATCCCAGACGTGCTCGCGAAAGGCGATGGTCTTGTCCCAGTCGACGGCAGCCGACAGCCAGGGATCGTTGTCCGCGAAGGGATCGACCACCGTGTGCACGGCCGAGAAGGCGATGCGGTTCAGCGGCCCCTCGAGCTTTGCGGGGAACGTGCGCGAGGCCGCGAGCCGGTAGGTCTCGATCGACCGGTCGGCCTTCGGCAGCTTGAGCGACAACGACGACATCGGCTGGACGGGCTTGTTCATGGGTCCCTCCTCAGGCCTTGATCGGGGCGACGTCGATCCAGCGCCGTTCCTTCCAGCTCTTCAGCGCGCATTCGGCGAGCTGAACGCCCTTGGCGCCTTCGAGCAGCGTGAACTTGTAGGGCGCATCCTCGTAGACGTGGCGGATGAACATCTCCCACTGCTCCTTGAAGCCGTTGTCGTAGCTGACATTGTCAGGCAGCTTCTGCCAGTCGCCGTAGAAATCGTGCAGCCGCTTCTCGTCGGGATTCCAGACCGGACGGGGCGTAGCCTGCCGCGCCTGGATCATGCAGTCGGTGAGGCCCGCGACGGCCGAGCCATGCGTGCCGTCGACCTGGAAAGTGACGAGGTCGTCGCGATAGACGCGCGTCACCCAGGACATGTTGATGTGCGCGATGACGCCGCCCTCGAGCTGGAAGGTCGCGTAGGCGGAATCATCCGCGGTCGCCTTGTACTTCTTGCCCTGTTCGTCGAAGCGCTCGGGGATGTCGGTGTTGCCGATGCAGACCACGCTCTGGACGTTGCCGAAGAGGTTGTCGAGCACGTAGCGCCAGTGGCAGACCATGTCGAGGATGATGCCACCGCCGTCCTCGTCGCGGTAGTTCCAGGACGGGCGCTGCGCCTCCTGCCAGCCGCCTTCGAACACCCAATAGCCGAACTCGCCGCGCACCGAGAGGATGCGGCCGAAGAAGCCGGAATCGCGCAGGAAGGCGATCTTCTTCAGGCCGGGCAGGAACAGTTTGTCCTGCACCGTACCATGCTTGACGCCCTTGGCATTGGCGAGCTTGACGACTTCGAGGGCCTCCTCGAAGTTCGTCGCGATCGGCTTCTCGCAATAGACGTGCTTTCCGGCGTTGATGGCCTGGGTCAGCAGACCGGGCCGCGCCTGCGTGGTCGCGGCGTCGAAGAACATGGTGTCGTTCTTGTCGGCGAGCGCCGCATCGAGGTCGGTGGTCCAGCGCGTGATGTTGTAGCGCTTGGCGAGCGCCTCCACCTTGTCGGCGCTGCGGCCGACCAGGATCGGATCGGGCATGATGCGGTCGCCGTTCTTCAAGCGGACGCCGCCCTGCTCGCGGATCGCGACGATCGAGCGGATCAGATGCTGGTTGAGCCCCATGCGGCCGGTGACGCCGTTCATGATGAGGCCGAGGCGTTGGGTGGTCATGCCAATTGCTCCTGAAGTGATTTTGGCTGTTCGAGCGGGGAGAGCGCCGACCAGTCCGGATGGACCGACGTCGCAAAGCCCGTTGCGTTGAGCGACCCCGTCAGGAGATCGCCGTCGTGAATGGAGAGCCGGATGCCCTGCCCGGCATCGGCATAGAGATCGGGATGCGCGGCCGCGAAGGCCTGCGCTTCAGCGGCCGGCGTGTCGCCGAAGCCGTCGACGTAGTGATGGCCGTTGCGCTCGGCGTGGGTGACGCCGATGAAGGCACCGAGCGCGAGATCCTGCTGCACGGCAAGGCCGGCCTGACACGTGAGGTCCTCGCCGGTCACGAAAAAGGTTTCGGCACCGGAGGTCCATTGAGCTGCGCGGACCGCGTTAATGATCGATTTGTAGAGACCCTTGCAGGACTTTGAGGAGATGCCGCGATAGCCGAGCGGCCTCATCGCCAGAAATGCATCATAGGAATCATCGGCCTCGTCGATGATGAAGTCGCGTGTAGCGAGCGGACCGAGCGCGGTCTCCCGAGTGATGTCGCGCGGCATCGGCTGTTCGATATAGAGCAGCCTGGCCGCGATCGGCCGCAGCGCCGCGTCGTGATCAAGGCGATCGATCAGCACGCGCAACGCGGCGAGGTCAGCGTATTGTTCGTTGGCGTCGAGCGAGACCCTGTAGTCATGGTCGAGCGTATCGAACTCCTTGCCAATACGTACCAGGCGCGCTGCATCTCCCTCCGGATTGCCGGACAGCTTGAGCTTGAAATAGCGCGCGCCGGCGTTTTCGCGCACGTCTGCCACGCCACCCTCGCCCTCTATCTCGTCATCGAGGCCGACCGTGTGGCGGATGGCGACGCGAGGCAAGGGCGTTCGTTCCTTCAGAAACCCCGTGATGTCAGCGCCAGTCAGATCGAGCGTCATGCGCCCATCGATCCCCGCGATGTTATCCGCCATTCCGTTGAAAAAATTCGTGTCGACCGCGCGCAGGAGCGCATCGAGGATCGCCTTGTCGATTTCCGCCGAACCGTAGCCCGCGGCAAGCGGCGGAATACTTTGCTCAGCGCACGCTTTGATCTGGGCGCCGATGCACGACGCATGCAATCCAAACGCGGGGCGAAAACCGGTCTGCGCGAGATACAGCCCGCGCGCGATCTGAAGCGATCGTCGCAGGCCATCGACCGTCTGCGCCGGCGACAGCTCCGGCCGCTTGTCGAACCATTTGGGTACCAGCAGCTCGGCGCTGGCGCCGACCGCAACGCCCCTGCCCTCGACCTCGATCTCGACCCGCACGAACAGCTGCGGCGTCGCGTTGATCGTGATCGCGCCGAAGCGAAACGGCCGCGCGAACTGCGTCGGTCGTTCGAAGAATGCGATGTCTCGCAGCTTCAGGCGCGGCGCCATGATTTCAGTCCAATGCACCTTGCGAGAAGAAATGCTTGCGGATGCGTTGCACGAGCTCGGTGAAGACAGGGTCGGCCATCACGTCGAGCGAGCGCGGGCGCGGCAGCGGCACGTCGTAGATCGCCGCAATCGCACCGGGCCGCTCGGTCATGACCAGCACACGGTCGGCGAGGAACACGGCTTCCGGAATCGAATGCGTGATCAGCAGAACCGTCTTCCTGGTCTCGCGCTGGATCCGCATCAGCTCGACATTCATGCGCTCGCGCGTCAACGCATCGAGTGCGCCGAACGGCTCGTCCATCAGCATGATCCTGGGATCGTGCACCAGGGCGCGGCAGATCGAGGCGCGCTGCTGCATGCCGCCGGAGAGCTGCCAGGGCAGCTTCTTCTCGAACCCTTCGAGCCCGACCAACCTCAAGAGCGCCTTGGCGCGATCGAGATATTCCTGCCGCGGCAGACGCTTCATGTCGATCGGCAACATCACATTGGAAAGGATGTTCCGCCATGGCAGCAGCAGCGCGTTCTGGAAGACGATGCCGACATTGCCATGCGGCTTCGTCACCTTCTCGCCCTCGACCAGCACCTCGCCCGTGGTCGGCGGCAGCAATCCCGAGATCAGCTTGAGCAGCGTGGACTTGCCGCAGCCGGACGGGCCAACGACGACGAAGAACTCGCCATCGTTGATGTGGAAGTCGAGCGGACGCAGCGACGGCACGTCGCCGTCGCGCGTCCGGTAGGTCTTCGATACGCCGGACAGTTTTATGCCCGACGCATCGCCCGCCGCCCGGTCGCTCACCAGTCTCAGATGCGCGGCCGGCTGCACGGTGTCACTCACGATCGCCGCTGGTTTCACGAGCCACTCTTCGGGAGGTAGTCGTTGGTATAGAAGGCTTTCGGGTTCTCCTTGGCCTTGGCGTCGAGGCCGCCATATTCGACCATCAGATTGACCGAGTCGGTCATGTTCTGGTCGGTGACCTGGAACGGCCGCTTGGTCTTGGTCTCCGCGGTCCGGTAGAGCGGAATGGTCAGCTCAAAGCCCTGCGTCAGCGTATCGATCTTGCCGCCCTTGGGGTTGGCATCGAGGATTGACTGCGCCGCCGCCTTCGGCTCCTTCTCGGCGGCCTCGACCGCCTTGGTCGTCGCTGACATGAAGCGGCGGACGAGGTCGGCATTGGCCTTCACATAGTCGGAGTTGGCGATGATGCCCGAGGAGACCATGTTGATGCCGTAGTCGGCGAACTTGATCGGGAACACGTCCTTGCCGGTCGCGTCCTTGATCTTCATCGACTGGTCCATGACGTAGCCGAGCAGCAGGTCAGCCTGGCCGTTGATGACCGCGTTGAGCTTGGTCTGGCCGTCGCCGGCAACAGTCTGGAAGTCGCTCTCCTTCAGGCCGGTCTTCTTCAGGAACAGCGGCCAGATCTGGGTCATGGAATCCGCCGGCGTGATCGCCACCGTCTTGCCCTTGATGTCTTCGGGCTTCTTGATGTTCTTGTCGGCAAAACCCATCGCGGACATCGGGCTGGTCTGGAGCAGCACGCCGGTCGCAACCACGGGCGCGCCCTTGATCGCGGCGCGCATCATGGTGGGAACGTCGACATAGCCGAAGTCCGCGGTCTTGGCGGCGACAGCCTGCGTGGTCGCAGCCGAGCCGCGGCCTTCCTGGATCTCGAGATCGATGCCCTCGGCGGCATAGATGCCCTTGGCCTTGCCATAATAGAACGGCGCGTGCTCGCCATAGACGTACCAGTTCAGCATCAGCACGACCTTGTCGGCTGCCTGCGCCGGCATGGCCGCGAACACCATCAACGCCGTCGAGACAGCCCCTATCCACCGCTTCATCGTCACTCTCCCTTTGTCGTTATGTTTCGGCCGTTGATGGCCGTTGCTTAAGTTAAGAGGCAAAAATCACGTCTTCGCGCTGGCTGACATGCCAGGGAATGATCAGCTTCTCGATCCGGTCGACGATCCAGAACAGGATCACGCCGAGCAGCGCGAGGATGACGAGCGCTGCGAACATCGTCGGCAGGTCGAACGTGCCGATCGAACGCTGCATCACGTAGCCGATGCCGGAATTGGAGCCGACGAACTCGCCGACGACGGCGCCGACCACGGCGAGCGTCACGGACACTTTGAGGCCAGAGAAGATCGCCGGCAGCGCATGCGGCAGGTTCACCGCGCGAAACACCTGGAAGCGGCTGCCCTGCATGGCGCGGGCGAGATCGACCATGTCAGGGTCGACGGACTTGAAGCCCTGCACGGCGGACACGACGACGGGAAAGAAGCCGAGCAGGAACGCCGAAATCACCTTTGGGATGATGCCGAAGCCGAACCAGACCACGAACAGCGGCGCGATCGCGATCTTCGGCACGGACTGCGAGAACACCAGCAGCGGATAGACGTAGCTCTCCACCGTCTTCGACCCCGCGATCAGCATCGCGACGGGAATGCCGAACAGCGCCGACAGCAGGAAGCCGCAGACGGTCGCATAAGTGGTCGGCCAGGACTGGCGCAGCAGCTCGGGCCATTCGGTGCGCAGCACGGCGAGAACATCGCCCGGCGACGGAATCTGATAGGCGGGAATTTTGAACAGGCGGATCGCGAGATCCCAGGCAACGACGATGAACACCAGGAACAGAAACGGCCGCACCCAGGCCGCGTTCAGTATCTTGGACACCGCACTTTGCGGCTTCAATTCAGCCACGTCTCACTCCCGGCATTCTTCTTCGTTCGGAGGAGAAATTAACTCGTTGGATAAATACTGTCCAGAGCTTTCCCTGTGACGTTTTGTGCCGGTTCCGGGGCTCAATGGAGGATTGTGATGGAATGCACACCCGTCCCACACAATCGGTGTCGTCCTGGCGAACGCCAGGACCCACTACCCCAGGGAGGGGTTTGGCGAAGGCTGGTCGTCCGGGATTAGCACCGCGGCCAAATCGATAGATCACGCGGTATGGGTCCTGGCGTTCGCCAGGACGACGATGGGGAGATAGCGCGCGCTAAACCGTCTGCGCCACCGCAGTGCGCGACTTCGGGGTCTTCGCAATCTCGAACAGCGCCACCGACTGCCCCGTCAGCGCGGCCAGCACGAGGCCGACCATGTGCGCCAGCCGCTCGTCCTTGGCGTCCCTGGCGAGCAGATCGCGACCGAAGATCACGCTCAACGTGGCCGAATTGGAGAGATAGAAGAAGCAGAGCCCCGCGATCGAGATGTAGAGCTGCACCGGATCGACGGCGACCTGGAAGTCGCCGCTGTCGACGCCGCGCCGCACCACGGTGCGGATCATCTCGACGAAGGGCGAGTGCATCGACTTGACCTTGGTCGATTTCTTCAAATGCTTGGCGCGCGCGAGGTTCTCGGTCTGGAGCAGCGACAGGAATTCGGGATTGCGCAGGAAGTAGCTCCAGGTGAACTCGATCAGCCGGCGGATCGCCTCGGGCGGATCGAGATGTTCGAGGTCGAGCCCCCGCTCCTCGCTGCGGATCTTGTCATAGGCACCTTCGAGCACCGCGAGATAAAGCTCGTCCTTGTTGCCCACGTGGTAGTAGAGCATGCGCTTGTTGGCGCCGGCCTTGGCCGCGATGCGGTCGACACGCGCGCCGGCGAGGCCATGGGCCGAGAACTCCTGCTTGGCGGCTTCGAGAATGCGCAGCCGCATCCCTTCGGGGTCGCGCTGCCATTTCAGAGTTCGCTTTGCCTTCGCCAAACCGGTTGCTCGCTGGGTGCTCACGGTATGCCATGTACCACGCTCCCGCCGTCATTGCGAGGAGCGAAGCGACGAAGCAATCCAGACTGCCGGCGCGGAGACAGTTTCGTAGGGTGGGCAAAGCGAAGCGTGCCCACGTGTTGGAGACTTGTTAGAAGACGTGGGCACGGCGCAAGCGCGCCTTTGCCCACCCTACAGGGGTCTTCTAGAGGGAAGAACGGCGCTCTTAATCCACCGGCTTCGGCGAGCGCTCCAGCAGCACGGTCTGGATGCCGCAGGTGCCGTTCCGCACCGTCATGATCCGCGTGCCCGGCTTGCGGCCGTTGCGCACCTCGGTGACGTCGAGGCCGCCGGCGATCAGGCGGGCGCGCGTGGCGTCGATGTCGGCCACCCGCCAGCTCAGGCCCCAGAGCCGGTCATGCATGATGTCGCCGCCAGCCACGGGGCGGCGCACCACTTCGACGATGAGGTCGCCGCAGCGGAAGAACATCAGCTGGCCCCAATCCTGGTGCGAACGGTCGAGCGCGAGATCAAGCCCGAGCCGGGCGCCATAGAGCGCGGCGGCACGGTCGGAATCCTCGGTCGTCACCACGACGTGGTCGAGCCCGTCGATCGGCGCGATGTCGGTCGCAGCCGACAGCGGCCGCTCCTCGGCGAGCTCGAGGAAGAACATCCGCACGCCACGCGTCAGTTCGGTCGCGGCACGGGTGCGCCGCCAGTGCAGGACCGCGCCGCTCCCGGCGTCGCTGCTTTCGACCTCGGCAATGGGATCCGGCTTCAAGGCGACCCGCTCCAGCCGCCGGTGCATCTTGCCCATGTCTGCGACACGAAAGCACAGGCTGGCGAGCACGCCCTCGCGGTCGTCGAGCAGCGCGCGGATCCGGTCCGCGGCAACATTGAAGCCGCTCGGCGCCATCAGCTCGATCGTCATGTTCTGGAGCGTGAACAGCACGCGGTCGGCGCCCTCGCCGGAATTCTGCCAGGCGGGCGCGCGGGCGAGCAGTGTCTGATACGCTGCCTTGGCCGCATCGATATCGCTCACCAGAACGACGATGTGATCGAGGCCGGTGATCATCATTTCCCCTTCTGATCGGCCCGGAACCATATTCCGAGAGACGGCGTTTGTCCGGGCTTGGCATGGGCCGGTGATGGTCGTATTCCGGCCCCCTGCCGACCTCAAGCGCTCTGGCGGCAGTTTTGCGAATAATTTCAGCGTCCCCAGAGCGGAACCGGTGTTAGAGTAAATCCCGCCGGCCGGGACCACCCAGCGCATCACGGACAACCAATGCAGGCCCTCTTTATCGGACAGACCTATATCGACGTCGTCTTCATCACCGACCACATGCCGACCGGCGACGAGAAACACGTGGCGACGAACTACGCGGTCTCCTTCGGCGGCAACGCGGTGACGGCCGCGTTCTGCTGCGCCAAGCTCGGCATCGTGCCCGATCTGATCGCCACGGCGGCCAATGACTGGCTGGGGCGGATGTTCCAGGACATGTGCGCGAAATACGCGATCTCGCTGCACGGGCGGAAGGTGAACCAGTCCTCGCTGTCCTTCATCATGCCCAAGGACGGCAAGCGCGCCATCGTCCGCTGCCGCGACGACGAGCACATCCATCCGTTCCCGATGCTCAACCTCGGCGGCTGCCGCGCGCTGCACATCGACGGCCACCAGCCCGATGCCGCGATCCACTATGCCAAGGTCTGCCGCGAGGCCGGCATTTTGACCTCGCTCGACGGCGGCGGCCTGCGCACCAACACGCATGAGCTGCTCGCATTCATCGACGTCGCCATCGTCGCCGAACGGTTGTGCGAGCAGATGGACCTGACGCCGGAGAAGATGCTCGATTACCTCAAGAGCCGCGGCTGCAAGATCGGCGGCGTCACCATGGGTGAGAAGGGTCTGCTCTGGTACAACGAGACAGGTACGGTCGAGACCATGCCGGCGATGCCGATCCCGCGCGAGCGCGTGATCGACACCAACGGCGCCGGCGACGTCTTCCACGGCGCCTATGTCTATTCCTACCTCGCCCATCCCGGCAAAAGCTGGCGCGAGCACTTTGATTTCGCCCGCGCCGCCTCGACCTTCAAGATCCAGCGGCTCGGCAACGAGGCCGGCCTGCCGACCCTTGTGGACATCGCCAAAGTCAGGCACGAGTTCGAAGTCAGGGTCTAGGATTTTGTAAGGTCATATCATGGGGCGCGTGTACATCGCCGGCAGCATCAACATGGATGTGGTGGCGACCGCCGATCGCCATCCAAGGGTCGGCGAGACCGTCGCGGGCAAGCAGGTGCTGTATTTTCCGGGCGGCAAGGGCGCGAACCAGGCGGTCGCGTCGTCCAGGCTCGGCGTGAAGACCACGCTGATCGGCCGGCTGGGCAAGGATTCGTTCGGGGCCGAGTTGCGGACGTTCCTCGGCGCCCAGGGCATCGACCTCGGCTCCGTTCGCGACGCCGACACGCACAGCGGCACAGCCATCATCACGGTCGCGGCCTCCGACAACACCATCGTCGTCATCCCCGGCAGCAACGCGCTGGTCAGCGCCGACGACGTCGCGGACGTCCCGCTGGCGAAGGGCGACGTCGCCGTCAGCCAGTTCGAGATCCCGCTGCCGACCATTGCCGCGTTCTTCCAGCGCGCCCGTAGCACCGGCGCAACGACGCTCCTGAACCCGGCGCCGGCGCAAAAGATGTCCGGCGAGCTGCTCGCGCTCGTCGACATCCTCGTGCTGAACGAGACCGAGCTCGGCTTCCTCGCAGGCGTGGAGCTCTCGGACAGCGACAAGGCCGCAACAATCATCGCCGTCGCGCGAAAACTTCAGGCGCGCGCGGACCAGACCATCTGCATCACGCTCGGCAAGCGGGGCGTGCTCGCGCTCGCCGGCCGCGAGGAATTCGCAGTGCCCGGGCGCGCGGTGAAGGCGGTCGACACCACAGGCGCCGGCGATTGCTTCGTCGGCGCGCTCGCCTCGCAGCTGGCCGAGGGTGTGCAATTGCGCACGGCCCTCGCCTTCGCCAACGCCGCCGCATCGATCAGCGTGCAGCGCATGGGCGCCGGGCCGTCGATGCCGACGGCCGCGGAAGTCGCCGCGGTCGTCAAGGCCAGTTGATCACGCCAGCGCGCTCTTCAGGTCGAAGCCTTCATCCGCCGCCTGCTCCGGCGTGATCGAGCGTTCCATGCCGAACAGGCGGCGGCCGAACATGTGGTCGCCGGCACGGTTGACCGACTCGATGCCGAGCAGCCTGTCGCCCTTGTAGCAGAACGCCGAGAACGCTTTCTTCGCGGGATCGCCGCGCAGCACGACGCGGTCGTAGCCGGTGGTCAGCCCCGCCATCTGGAGCTTGTCGTCGCCCTGGTCGCTCCAGAACCAGGGATGGCTGTCGTAGGCCTTGCGGTCGCCGGTCAGCCGCGCCGCGAGGCAGCGGGCGTGATCGGTGGCGTTCTGCACCGATTCCAGCCGCTGCGATCCGCCGAAGCGCGGACTGGCGAACAGCGCGCAGTCACCGATCGCAGAGATGTCAGGATCGGACGTCGAGAGATATTCGTCGACGATGATGCCGGCGGCGACCGGAAGCCCCGCCTCCGCCGCCAGCTCGATGTTCGGCAACACGCCGACACCGACCACGACGAGGTCGGCCGGCAGATGCCTTCCATCGCTCAAGGAGACGCCGGTGACCTTGCTGCCCTCGGCCTCGATCGAGGTTGCCTGCACACCGAGATGAATGCGGATGCCGGCCTCGCGATGCCGCGCCTGAAAATACTCCGAGACCTCCGCCGTCACCGCGCGCGCCATCACGCGCGGGGCGAGTTCGAGCACGTCGACCTCGAGCCCCTTGATCCGCGCGGTGGCCGCGAATTCGAGACCGATGAAGCCGGCACCGATCACCACGACGCGCGTCTTCGAGGCTATGATCTTTCGCAAAGCCTCGCTGTCGTCGAGGATGCGCAGATATTTCACATCCGGCAGATTGGCGTTGGGCAGATCGAGCAACCGATTCCGCGCACCCGTTGCCAGCACGAGGTGGCCGTAGGGCAGCGTCTCGCCAGATGCGAGATGCACCTTGCGCCCGGCGCGGTCGATCGACACCACGCGGCCCGCGATCAGCTCGATTGTCTGGTCCTGGTAGAATTTCTCCGGCCGGAACATCAGGCTATCCGGCCCGGCCGAGCCCTTGATATAGCCCTTGGACAGCGGCGGCCGCTGATAGGGCAGATGCGCCTCGTCGTTGATCAGGCAGATGCGATCGGAAAAGCCCGCCTGGCGCAGGGATGCCGCGACCTGGTAGCCGCCATGGCCGGCCCCGACAATGATCACCGGACCGTCCGTCATTGGAACAGCCCATTTCCGGAGACACGAGCGTAACCCATGTCGTCTCCTCTCTCGCTGATTTTGGCTTTGCTGGCCTAGGAGGAGCCGGCGCTCGTGTCCGTCCCTAAACAAAGGCAGCCCCATTTGAGCCTATCGTTTCGGCTTGCGCAAGAGCGGCATGCGGGGCACTGGCCGCCGGGGATTGTCACCCCTGCCCATCTGCGATTTAGTTGCGGAAACGACCTCATGCCGGGGATTTCCAGAATGCCAGCTCCCGTCTCCAAACCCGATGATCCCGCGTTGCTGCGGATCGACGGCCCGATCGCAACCATCACGCTCAACCGCCCCGCCGCGTTCAACTCGATCAACCTTGGGATCGCGCAGAAGCTCGAACAGCTCGCGGCCTATATCGAGGGCGCCGACGACATCAGGGTCGTGGTGCTCGAAGGTGAAGGCCGCGCCTTCTCGGCCGGCGGCGATCTGCAGACGATTGGCGCTGCGGCCGAAGCCAACACGGTGACGCCGGTCGTCGGCGAGCTGCTGAAGCACTATCACGCCTTCATCGAGATCATCCGGCGCATGCCGAAGATTTCGCTGTCCAGCGTGCACGGCTCGGCGGCCGGCGCCGGCATGGGCCTCGCCTTCGTCACCGATCTCTGCATCGCTGCCGACGATGCCAAATTCACGCCGGCCTATGCCAAGATCGGGGTGTCGCCGGACGGCGGCTCGACGGTCGGGATCGTCGGCACGGTCGGATCGCGACGTGCGCTCCAGATCTTCCTGTCCGAGGATAATTTTACCGCGCAGCAGGCCTATGAATGGGGCCTCGTCGCCAAGACCGTTCCGGCCGCCGAGTTGAAGGCGGCCACGCGAAAACTCGCCGAGCGCCTGGCGCAGAACCCGCCGGCGGCGATCGCCGGCACCAAGTCGCTGGTCTATCAGGCTGCCACCACGCCGGTGAAGCAGCAGCTCGATGCCGAGGAGCACAAGATCATCATGGCGATGAACACGGAGGATTTCCGCGTCGCCGTGAAGAAATTCACGAGCAAGGGCAAGTGAGCGCGCCGGCGCCGTCGCGCTCGTTCTGCGGCCTGCGTCACGGTGCGACCGACTGGAATCGCGAAGGGCGCTTCCAGGGGCGCACGGACAACCCGCTGAACGAGGACGGTCTGCGGCAAGCGCAGGAGGCCGCGAACATGCTGCGCGGTGCTGGTATCAGCCGCATCGTCGCAAGCCCGCTGGTGCGCGCGGCGCGAACGGCCGAGATCATCGCGGACGCGATCTCGGTGCCGCTCACGATCGACGACGGCATCATCGAGTTCGATTTCGGAAGCTTCGAGGGCCTTCCCGTCCGCGACCTCATGATCAAGCACGGCGTCAATTCGGCGACGGGCCTCGTCTCGATCCTGCCCGCCGACGGCGAGAACTGGGACGCCATGACCGAACGTTCCCTGCGCTGCGTCTCATCGTGGCTCGACCGGCATCCCGGCGACCGCTTCCTGTTCGTCTGCCACGACGCGGTGATGCAGGGTATCGCGAAGGCGCTCAGCGGCAGCTACTTCAAGAACAGCCACGGCACGCCGTTTCGCTATGTCCGCGAAGCAGCGCATTGGCGCGTGGAGCAACTCGTCACTTAGGACCGTCATTTGGGACGGTCACTTGGGCATTCACTTGGGACAGATGTAACCTGTCCCCGCCGGCGACTTGAAGCACCCGACCGATTCCGGCAGCACTTTCTGCGGCAGCCACAGCACCACGCTCGGGAAGTAGATCGCGAACGCGATCGTGGCCAGGAACACCACATAGATCGGCAATGCGGCGCGCAGGGCCTTGGCAAAACTGATCCCGACGAACTTCGAGGCCATCAGCAGCACGAGACCGTAAGGCGGCGTGATCAGACCGAAGGCGAGCGTGGCGATCAGCACCACGCCCATATGCACGGCGTTGATGTCGCCGGCCTCCGTCAGCGCGTTGACCAGCGGCATGAAGATGATGATGGTCGGCACCGGCTCGATGAAGTCACCGACCACGGTGAACAGCAGCACCATCAGCAGCATGATCAGATGCGGATCGTTGCCGGCGATCGAGGTGATCCACTCGGCGATATAGGTCGCGCCGCGCAGATAAGCGAGCATCCAGCCGAAGGCGTTGGCGGCGCCGATGGTGATCAGCGGCAGCGAGAAGATTAGGCCGGCGAGACAGAAATCGTAGGGGATCTTTTTGATGTGCCCGCGATTGAGCGCGGGGATGACCACGAGGATGATCCAGACCACGGCAACGACGCCGGCTTCCGTCGGCGTGAACCAGCCGGTGAGGATGCCGCCGAGCAGGATCACCGGGATCATCAACGGCAGGGCGGCATCGCCCGCGGCGAACGCCACCTGCCGCAGCGGCGCGCGCGGCTTGCGCAGGCCGGAGGGGCCGAAGAAGTAGCAGTAGATCATCAGGCCGAAGCCGATCATCAGGCCCGGCACGACACCCGCCATGAACAGGCCGGCGATCGAGACGTTGCCGACCGCGCCGTAGACCACCGCCGTGATGCTCGGCGGCACCAGCGCCGCAATGGTCGAGGCCGATGCGATGATCGCCGCGATGAAGGCGGGCTCATAGCCCTCGCGCTTCATCGGGCCGCCCAGCGCGCGGCTCATCACGGCGACGTCGGCGGTGGTCGAGCCCGACATTTCCGAGAAGAACATGCTGAAGACGACGACGACCTGCGACAGCCCGCCCCTGATGTGCCCGACCAGCGACACCGACAGGTTCGCGATCCGCACCACCACATTGGCCGAGCTCATGAGCTCGCCGACCAGCAGGAAGAACGGAATCGCCAGCAGCGCTTCGGAGTCCACGCCGTCGAAGATCTTCTGGATGATCGCGGCCAGCGACACGTCGGACAGGAGCGCACCGATGAAGACGCCGGCCATCAGCGAGAACGGCACGGGCACGCCGAGATAGCCGAACGACAGGAAGCAGATCGACATCAACGCCAGGACAATCGGTGCGCTCACGGCTGCGCCCTCATCTGTGCCTCGGTGATGACGGGCGCCCCGTCCTCCTCGGGCGGCTCGGGATGGTCAAAGCCGTTGCGCAAGCCGTTGACGAGCTGCTCGATGGTGAACAGGCCGATCAGCACGCCCGACAGCGGGATGATCGCGTAGAGCGAGGCGATCGGGGTGCCCGACGGCAGGCGGAAACTGCCGAAGCCGCGGAGATAGTTCTGATAGCCGTACCAGACCAGGCCGAAGGCGACGCCGAGCACGACGAGGCGAATGATCACCTCGACGATCAGGCGCGGCGTGCCGTGCATCGCCTCGGAGATCGCCGTGAGGTAAAGATGATCGTTGCGCCGGGTCGCGGCCGCGGTCCCGACGAAGATCGCATAGATGAACAGCGTCGAGGTGACTTCCTGAAGCCACAGCCAGGGATGGCCGATGGTGCGGGTGACGATGTCGGCGGTCACCGACAGCGAGAAGCCGAAGCAGAGCACGCCGCAGAGGATCATCAGCGCAAGCTCGAGCCAGTCGAGCCAGCGCCATTTGAGGTGGCGCTGACGCTGAACGAGCAGTTTATCGGCGATGGCCATCAACTCCCCCCGTCGTCCCGGAGCTATCGGATGTGACAGCTGGAAGCTGCCGATCGTGCTCGGCCTGCATGGTTCGAGACGCCCGCCTTGGCGGGCTCCTCACCATGAGGGTCTAAGATCTCGCCGCAACACGCGACCTCATCCTGAGGGCCCGCCGGAGGCGGGCGTCTCGAAGGATGGCCGCAAGCCCCCTAGTTGACCGACCGGATCAAATTCTTGATCTTCTCGGCATGCGGGCCGAGCTCCTTGGCGAGCTTGTCGAGATAGGGATCGGCGACCGCCGTGAAGCTCTTCTTGTCGACGTTATCGACGACCTTGACGCCCATCTTCTTCAGCTTCTCGGCCGCCGTGCGCTCGAGGTCGAACGCCTTCGCGGGCTCCTTCGTGCTGACCTCGTTGGCCGCGGTCTGCACCCACTGCTTCTGCTCGGCCGACAGGCTCTGCCAGAGCTTGTCGGAGACGAACACCAACGCGTTGTTGGCCTCGTGCTCGGTGATGTTGAGGACCGGCGCGACCTCGTAGTGCTTGTTGACGAGGTAGACGTTGATGCTGTTCTCGGCGACGTCGACCACGCCGGTTTGCAAGCTCGTGTAGACGCTGCCGAACGGCATATGCACGGTCTGGGCGCCGTAGGCCGGGAACATGGTGTCCTCGGTCGCGGTCGCCTGGACGCGGATCTTCAGCCCCTTGATGTCGCCGACATTGTGGATCTCCTTCTTGGAGTACATGTGGCGCACGCCCTGCGAACCCGTCGCGATGACGTGCAGGCCCTGCGTTGTCTCGTCGATCATGGTCTTGAGCGCTTCGAACACGCGGGGATCGGCCAGCCCCTTGATCACGTGGTTCTCGTCGCGGAACAGATAGTGCAGCGACATCACGCCGGCCTGCGGCGAGATCGTCGCGGTGTTGGCCGAGGAGATGATCGCGAATTCGATGTCGCCGGCCTTCACGAGCTGGAGCACCTGCGGCTCCTGACCGAGCTGCGCGCCCGGATACTGGTCGATGATCATGGTGCCTTTGCTCAATTCCTTGAGCTTGTCGGCAAAGAGGTCGCCCGCGATCGAGTAGCCGGTGTTGCGTGGCTGGTCATAGGCGAAGCGATAATGCTTCACCTCCTGCGCCCCGGCCCCAGTGACGAAAAGCATGGCGGCCGCAGCCGCCAACCCACGCATGGATCGTGCAATCATCGTCTCCCCCTGTTTTATCGCCCGCCGCTTTAGCGGTCTGAGCGCTCGATCGAGTGGTCGATCAACCCTTCCCAGTCGTCTTGCCAGTCCTCTGCATGAAATCGAAGTCGCAGCCCTCGTCGGCCTGCATGATGGTCTCGTTGAACAGCCAGGCGTAGCCGCGCCGCGCCTCCTCCGGCGCAGCGGCCGGCTTCAATGCGGCGCGCCGACGCTCCAGCTCGGCAGCATCGACCAGCAGCTCGATGCTGCGCCTGGCAACGTCCAGGCTGATCATGTCGCCGTTCTTCACCAGCGCCAGCGGCCCGCCGACGGCGGATTCCGGGGTGATGTGAAGCACGATGGTGCCGAACGCGGTGCCGCTCATGCGCGCATCGGAAATGCGCACCATGTCCTTGGTGCCGCCGCGCGCGAGCTTCTTCGGGATCGGCAGATAGCCCGCCTCGGGCATGCCGGGCGCGCCCTTGGGGCCGGCATTGCGCAGCACCAGCACGTCGTCGGAGTTCACGTCGAGCTCGGGATCATCGACCCGCAGGGTCATGTCCTCGACGGACTCGAACACCACCGCGCGCCCGGTGTGCTTCAACAGCTTCGGGCTCGCCGCCGACTGCTTGATGACGGCACCGCGCGGCGCGAGGTTGCCGTGCAGGACCGCAAGGCCGCCTTCCTTCTTGATCGGATTGTCGCGCGGACGGATCGCGTCCTGGCCCGGCACGTCCTCCGCGTTCGCGACGACATCGCGCAGCGTCTGGCCGCTGATGGTCCTGGCGTCGAGATCGACGAGATCGCCGAGCTGCGCCAGCAATTTGGGCACGCCGCCCGCGTGATGGAAGTGCTCCATATAGTGTTCGCCGGAAGGCTTGAGATCGACCAGCACCGGCACCTCGCGGCCGATCTGGTCGAACACTTCGAGATCGAGCCGGTGCGGCGAGCGATGCGCCATCGCGGTCAGATGGATCAGGCCGTTGGTCGAGCCGCCGATCGCCTGGAGCACGACCTGCGCGTTCTTGAACGAGGCCGGCGTCAGGAGATCGCTCGGCTTCGGTCCCTTGGTCTTGGCCATCTCGGCGGCAACCCGGCCGCTGGCTTCGGCCAGGCGAAAGCGTTCGGCATGCGGCGCCGGGATGGTGGCGCTCATCGGCAGCGACAGGCCCATGGCTTCGATCATGCAGGCCATGGTCGAGGCCGTGCCCATCACCATGCAGGTGCCGACCGACGGCGCGAGACGGCCGTTGACCGCCTCGATCTCGGCATCATCCATTTCGCCGGCGCGGTACTTGCCCCAGAGACGGCGGCAATCGGTGCAGGCCCCCAGCACCTCGCCCTTGTGATGGCCGACCACCATGGGGCCGACGGGAATGACCACGGTCGGCAGGTCGGCGCTGATCGCGGCCATCACCTGCGCCGGCAGCGTCTTGTCGCAGCCGCCGATCACGATCACCGAATCCATCGGCTGGGCCCGGATCATCTCCTCGGTGTCCATCGCCATCAGATTGCGCAGGTACATCGAGGTCGGATGCGCAAAGCTCTCGGCGATCGAGATGGTCGGAAACACGAACGGCATCGCGCCCGACAGCATCACGCCGCGCTTTGCGGCCTCGATGATCTGCGGGACGTTGCCGTGGCAGGGATTGTAGTCGCTATAGGTGTTGGTGATGCCGACGATCGGCCGCTCCAGCGCGTCGTCGGAATAGCCCATGGCCTTGATGAACGCCTTGCGCAGGAACAGCGAGAAGCCGGCATCGCCATAGCTCGTGAGGCCCTTGCGCAAACCACTCGTCATCATGCCACTCCTTACGTTGCCATTGTGGTACAGGCTGCCCCTCGATTGTCAATAAGATTGGTCCATATTGTCGCGCTTTCTGGCCTGAGGGGCCTGTTGCGACACGAATTATTGACAATCTGTCCCTTCCCTGCTCCACAGGGCTGACCGGCCGAAGCCGGAGGCTGAGGGCATGTCCGATATTCGCACCGCTGAGGCAATGCCGGTCCGGCGCGACGACCCGGACGACGTCGTCGCGCGGCTGGAGGAGGACATCATCTTCGGCCGCCTGCCGCCGGGCGCGCGCCTGACCGAGGACGCGCTGATGTCGCGCTACGGCACCTCGCGCCACTTCGTACGCCAGGCCCTGGTGGACGCGGAGCGTCGCGGCATCGTCCGCCGCGAGAAGAACGTCGGCGCCACCGTGCGGTTCTACTCGGCCGAAGAGGTCCGGCAGATCTACGAGGTGCGGGAGATGCTGACCCGGCAGGCCGCGCTGATGATCCCCTTGCCCGCACCGCAAGGCCTGATCGACGAATTGACTGCGCTACAACGAGACTATTGCGCGAAGGCCGACATCCGCGACCTGCGCGGCATTCACGAGGCCAACGACGCCTTCCACGTCGCCTTGTTCGCAGCCTGCGGCAATCCCTATCTGGTGCGCTCGCTCCAGGACTACATGAACCTGACGCTGCCGATGCGCGCGAAAAATCTCGCCGACCGCGAGGGCCTCGCGCAGTCGCGGCGCCAGCACGAACTGATGATCGAGCTGCTCAAGGGCCGCGACAGCTGGGCGCTGGCGCAGCTGTGCGTGGATCACATGCAGTTCAGCAAGTCGGATTATCTGGCGCGGATTGGTGGCGAGGCGAGCTAGCTCGGCCTTCCTGCCTGTCCCCGGCGCGGCGCGGCGCGAGCCGACGATCGGGCCAGTCGGCAAACTCCTGATGCAGGCATCATCACGGAACGCCGCTGCCCCGGGCGCGTTGGAAGGCCAAGCTTCAGCCTCGGTCTTGAGGGTCTGCGGAGCGATGCGGGCCGGTTTGTTCATCGCACTGATTGCAGCGGCCTTGCTCGGCGGGCAGGTCCAGGATTCCCTTGCACAAAAGCGGCCGCCTGCTTCTCCGAGCGAATCCACGAAGACGTCTCCGAGGAAGGAAGTCACCCCCAGGAAGGAAACGGGACGATCTGCGGACCCCTATACGGTGGGTTTCGTAACCGGCACGCCGCAATGCACTGAATTCGCGATCGCTCAGGACATCGCGACCACGCTCGCCAGCGGCCAAGAGACCGGCCCTCGTGGCGAGGTTGCCTTGCGGATCCTGCCCATCGTGGGAAACGGCGGTATCCGCAACGTCCTTGATGTGCTGACCCTGGCGGGTGCTGACGTGGCGATCGCGCCTGTCGTGCTGGTCGATCGCCTGCGGGAGACAAGGACCTTCGGAGATATCTCTGGAAGGCTGACCTACATTGCCCCGCTTCATGTCGAAGAGTTCCATCTTCTCGCGCGGCCGGAGATCCGAAGTCTGTCGGAGCTGTCGGGAAAGAGGGTCAATCTCGGGGAGGACGGCAGCGCCGGCGCCATCCTCGGCCGCGAAGTGTTGAACCGTCTGGGCGTCAAGATCAGCGAGTCGAACTTGGGACCGGAGGCTGCGCTGGATGGTTTGAGGAAGGGAGATCTCTCCGCCGCTCTGTTGGTCTCAGGAAAGCCGGTCAGCTTCCTGACGCAGGTCTCGCAGCTCGATGATATTCACCTCCTGCCCATCCCCTACTCCAGCGAGCTGCTGCAAGAAGCTTATCTGCCATCGACGCTTCGCCATCAGGACTACCCGAATATCATCGCAGCCGAAGCAAGCGTCGACACGATCGCGATCCAATCCGCTCTCTTCGCCTACAACTGGCCGAGCGGAAACGAGCGGTTTCGGTTGCTGGAATTCTTCGTTCAGACATTGTTCTCGCGCTTTCCGGAATTTCTGGGCGACGCACATCACCCCAAATGGCGCGAGGTGAACCTGGCCGCGCAGCTCCCCGGATGGCGACGATTCCGACCGGCAGAGCGGTGGCTCCAGCAGCAATCCAGTGGCGAGGCCGCGCTTCGCAAGGCGTTCGGCCGCTTCATCGAGGAAAAGCCAACCGCCAATCCGCCAGACCGCGAAGAGTTGTTCAGAGACTTCTTGCGCTGGAGAGAGCGCAATCCGGCCAAGTGATCAAACCTTGGCAAGCAACCTCGGGAGGTGTCGATGCGCAAAGCGCTGGTGAGCGCAGCCCTGGTTGCGCTGCTCGCCCTGATCGCCGACGTGAGGCGTCCCGCCGCCCAATTTGCTCCCTTCTGGCCAACAGCGCCGCAGCAGCTCCCACCGGCCGCCGCGCCACCGGCCGACAATGTCGAGCAAACCAGGACAGCTCCGCACCGAAGCAGCAACGTGCCCAGGAAGCACAAAGTCGTTCGTCCGCCTCCAAATCAGCTGAAGCTCGCGACGAAAAACGGATACGAGCGGGTCAGCGATCTCGTGAACTTCCCGAAGTTCTTTCCGGGCCTTGGCATCATCTTGGTCAAACCCGACACTTTGCCGCTGGGCCCATTCCTGTGCTTCGATCGCAGGGACCGCCTGATCGCGACCGTGTACATGGTCCCGAACAAGGACATCGACGATCACAAGTCATTGGAGGGGGCGGGGTCAGCGCGGCCAGTTGACCACGTCAGCATCTACTTCAACCCCGGCCACCCCGGCGTGGATGTGCCGCATTACCATCTGGTGCTCTGGCACGTGACCAGGAAACAGGAAGCGCGCGTTGCAAAATGAGGTCGGGCCCTTCTTGATGGATCCGACTGCAGAGAAAAAGTGCGATGGGGTTCGCTTCGCTCTACCCATCCTACGACGGGCGTTTAGTATCGTCTCAGCAGGCCGCGGTCCACGCTGGTATCGCCATAGTCGGCGCAGGCCCCTTTCGGGTCCTTGATCAAGTCTGCCCGGACGCGCCTGAACGTTTTGCCCGCCGTCTCGGACACCTCGGGGCGGAATTTACCGGGATCGTAGCTCTCGCCATCGCGGGCCTTGATGGCCGCAGCATAGGCGTCGATCATGGCCATCGCCGCATCGGGGCTGCCGAGAAGCCGGGCGCCGAGTTGAACGCCGCCGGCACCGTCGACCTCGTAGCCGACGCATCGTTGCTCCAGCACCGCGGATGCGGTGACGAGCTGATCGAGGAACGTCGCTTCGGCATTGCTGAGTGCTGTAGCACGCGCTGGTCCTGATGCGATTCCCGACACGATCATCCCGAGCACCGCAACGACTGGGAGGGCGACTTTCAAGCGCGGCTCTGGCGTCCGACGACGAGCCCGTACACAAAGAGAAGGATGATCGCTCCTACCACGCTCCCGATGAACCCGGCCCCCTCCCCGAACCGATACCATCCCACGGCCTGACCAAGCCAGGTCGCAACGAACGCACCGACTATTCCGAGAACCGTCGTCAAAATGAACCCGCTTGGCTCGGATTTGTCGCCGGGCATGATGAACTTCGCGACCACTCCAACGATAAATCCGATGATGATCGTCCAAAGGATACCCATTTTCATCGCTCCATTCGGCCAATTCGTGCATCAGCGTCTGACGGAACGCGTGATCGTTTGAAGAGCCAGACCATCCCAGAGGCAACGTTGATCTAGATCAAGCAGCTGCCCGGCGCCGGCTGGCTGGATTACGATCCGACCAACAGCTTGAGTGCCGGCTTCGATCTCATTCCGGTGGCCATCGCGCGGCATCCGGGCCAGGCCGTGCCGCTGGCCGGCTCGTGGTTCGGCGATCCCGACGACTATCTCGGCATGTCGATCAATGTCGCCGTCAACAAGATCGGCGAGATGCTCGATCCTTCGGAGGGCTAGGCTGCCGGGAGATGGTTTATCGCAACAACACAAAGGGACATGGGCTGGCCGACGCCATCTCCGTGCCATTCGAGGTCCTGAAGGGCAGGATCCGGCAGCTTTATGAAGGCGACACTTTCGGCTGCATCAGATTCCGATACGCCTTGCTCGTGCTCGATATCGTCACGGTTCTGTTCATCATCGCGACCTCGTTCCTGCCGCGCAACAGGGCCATCGAGACGCTCGATGTCGTGTTCGGTGTCTTGATCCTTGCGGACTTCGCCGCACGAATGATCATCAGCCGTCAACCGCTGCACGAGCTCGCGCGGCTTTCGACCTGGACCGACATCGTCGTCATCATTTCGTTCCTTGCGCCGCTCGCCGGAGAAGCCGGCGGCTTCCTGCGCGCATTTCGAACATTGCGGCTGCTGCGCGACTATCAGATGGTGGCGCGGCTCCGGATCGACAGTCACTTCTTCCGGCGGAACGAGGAGGTCGTCTTTGCCGTCGCGAACCTCGGCGTATTCATTTTCGTGATGACGGGAATTGTCTACGAGACCCAGAGGTCACACAACCACCAGATCGCCAACTATGCCGACGCGCTCTACTTCACGGTCACCGCACTGACCACGACCGGCTTCGGCGACATCACCTTGCCAGGCACCGTCGGACGCCTGATCACCGTCGTCATCATGATCTTCGGCGTGACTCTTTTTCTGAATCTCGCCAAGGCATTGCTCGCGCCCTCCAAGGTCCGCTTCCCCTGCCCGGTCTGCGCTCTGCAGCGCCATGATGTCGACGCGGTGCATTGCAAGGCCTGCGGGACCGTACTGAACATTCCCGACGAAGGCCTCGACTAGGCTCCCGGCGCGAGTGCCGGCGGGCCCTCCTCACCCCGCACGCGGGGCGAGGAAGCGCATGGCGGCCTACCGCTTCTTCCAGTCGATGATCCGGCTCGGGTCGGCGTCGAACTCCATGCTGCAGAACGCGCCGCCCTGGAAGTAATCGCCGACCGGATCCGGCTTCAGCTTGGCCTGCTCGGCCATCGCGTGCTCGCGGAAATCCTCGGCGCGGCCGGTCGGGCGATAGCCGAATTCGTAGGCGCGGTGGTTGTCCCACCAGGCGCGCTCGTTCAGCGATGCGCCGTAGAACACCTCGAACTGGATGTCGGGATGTTCGAGCCCGATGCGGCAGAGCTGCACGAGGTCGTCGGGCTTGAGCCAGATCGAGAGCCGGCGCTGGTCGAGCGGCATGTCGCCGAAATTGCCGATGCGCAGGCAGGTCACCTTCAGCCCGTGCTTGTCGGCGTAAAGCGCGCCGACCGCCTCGCCGAACACCTTGCTGACGCCGTAGCGGCCGTCCGGGCGCGGGGTGACGTCGGTACCGATCTTGTGGTGGCGCGGATAGAAGCCGACGGCGTGGTTCGAGGAGGCGAACACCACGCGCTTGACGCCCTTGCGGTAGGCGGCTTCGAACAGATTGTAGCCGCCGATGATGTTGGCCTGGAGGATCTGGTCCCAGGTGCCTTCGACCGAATAACCGCCGAAATGGATGATGCCGTCGACACCCTCGCAGATTGCTTCGCACTGCGCGAGATCGGCGAGGTCCGCCGCCTTGAATTGCTCGTTCGCGGCGAGATCGGCCGGCGGCTTGATGTCGGAGAGCAGGAGATCAGGATAGATCGGCGGCAGCAGTTTTCGCAGGCTCGTGCCAATTCCGCCCGAAGCTCCCGTCATCAAAATACGCGGCATGTTGTCCCTCACCGTTGGTGTCCGATTTGCCGTCACGTGTCTCTAATGATAGCAGGATTGTCCAGAGGGAACGAAACGAGAGAACCGACATGAATGAGGCATCGTCCCAGGAGCGGCCAGGCTGGCGGCCGGCGACCTGTTACCCCGATCCGGCCATTCATGCGCTCGATCCCCGCTTCGAAAAATACTGGCTGAAGCTTTCGGCGGTGGAGCGGCTGGCGACCGGCCTGCGCTGGGCCGAGGGCCCAGTGTGGTTCGGCGACGGGCGCTATCTCTTGTGCAGCGACATCCCGAACCAGCGCATCATCAAATGGGAGGAGGAGACCGGCACGGTCAGCGTGTTCCGGAAACCCTCCAATTTCGCCAACGGCAACACGCGCGACCGCCAGGGCCGGCTCGTCACCTGCGAGCACGGCGGGCGCCGCGTGGTGCGCACCGAGTATGACGGCAGCATCACCGTGCTGATGGATTCCTTCGGCGGCAAGCGGCTGAATTCGCCGAACGACGTCGTGGTGAAGTCCGACGGCTCGATCTGGTTCACCGACCCGACGTTCGGCCTGCTCGGCAATTACGAGGGCTACAAGGCCGAGCCCGAGATCGAGCCGAACGTCTATCGGCTCGATCCCGTGACGCGCGAGGCGACCATCGTCGCCGAAGGCGTGCTAGGTCCGAACGGGCTGTGCTTCTCGCCCGACGAGAAGATCCTCTACGTCGTGGAATCGCGCGGGGTGCCGAACCGGAAAATCCTCGCCTATGACGTCTCGCCTGACGGCACCACGATCTCCAACAAGCGTGTCCATATCGATGCAGGTCCGGGCACGCCGGACGGCATGCGCTGCGACATCGACGGCAATCTCTGGTGCGGCTGGGGCATGGGCGATCCCGAGCTCGACGGCGTCGTCGTGTTCGCGCCTGACGGCGTCATGATCGGGCGTATCGCATTGCCCGAACGGTGCGCGAATGTCTGCTTCGGCGGCGTCAAGCGCAACCGCCTGTTCATGGCAGCGAGCCAGTCGATCTACGCGCTGTATGTGAATACGCAGGGCGCCTTGGGGGGATAGGCGCCGCCACGTTGACAACGCCGTAGGGTGGGCAAAGGAACGCAAGCGACGTGCCCACCATCGCGCCGTCGCGGGCGAAGACGTGGGCACGCTTCGCTTTGCCCACCCTACGGCATCTCACGTTGTCGAGACATTTGAACAAAAGCAAAAACGCCGGAGCGGTTCACGCTCCGGCGTTTTGTTTGTTCGCGTAAGAAGCCTTACGCCGCGTTGAAGCCGGCAACGGCCTTCACTTCGAGGAAGTCCTCGAGGCCATACTTGCCCCACTCGCGGCCGTTGCCCGACTGCTTGTAGCCGCCGAACGGCGCGGTGCGGTCGTTGGGCACGCCCTGGAGGTTGACGTTACCGGCGCGGATCTGCCGACCGACGCGCTTGGCGTCCTCGACCGAAGCGCCCGTGACGTAACCCGCGAGGCCATACGGTGTGTCGTTGGCGATCTGCACCGCATCGGCTTCGTCCTTGGCGCCGATGATGGTCAGCACCGGTCCGAAAATCTCTTCACGGGCGATCGTCATGTCGGGCGTGACGTCGGCGAAGATGGTCGGACGGACATAGAAGCCCTTGTTGACGCCCTCGGGCAGGCCCGGGCCGCCGGAGACGAGCGTTGCGCCCTCGTCGATACCCTTCTTGATCAGACCCTGGATCTTGTCCCACTGGCCACGGTTGACGACCGGGCCGATGGTGGTGCCTTCGGCGCGCGGATCGCCCGCCTTGGTCTTGTCGGCGACGGCCTTCGCGATCGCGGCGACTTCCTTCATCTTCGACAGCGGCACGATCATGCGCGAGGGCGCGTTGCAGGACTGGCCGGAGTTGTTGAACATGTGCATCACGCCGCCGGTCACCGCCTTCGTGAGGTCGGCGCCTTCGAGGATCACGTTCGGCGACTTGCCGCCGAGCTCCTGGCTGACGCGCTTCACGGTCGGCGCCGCGCGCTTGGCAACGTCGATGCCGGCGCGGGTCGAGCCGGTGAACGAGATCATGTCGATGTCGGGGTGCTCGCTCATGGCGGCGCCGACCTCGGGGCCGAGGCCGTTGACGAGGTTGAACACGCCCTTGGGCACGCCAGCTTCATGGAGGATTTGCGCGAAGATCAGCGCCGAGGTCGGGGTGAACTCCGACGGCTTCAGGATCATAGTGCAGCCGGCGGCCAGCGCGGGCGCGACCTTGCAGGCGATCTGGTTGAGCGGCCAGTTCCAGGGCGTGATCATGCCGACCACGCCGATCGGCTCGCGCAGCACCATGGCGGTGCCGACCGGTTCTTCGAAGTGGTAGTTCTTGAGCACGTCGAGCGTGGTCATGAGATGGCCGAGGCCGGCGCCGGCCTGGAGCTTCTCCGCCATCGGCAGCGGCGCGCCCATCTCGTCGGAGACGGCGGCGCCGATCTCCTTGAGGCGGCCCTTGTAGATCTCGATGACTTTCGTGAGCAGCGCGACGCGCTCCTCGCGGCTGGTCTGGGAGAAGGTTGCAAAGGCGCGCTTGGCAGCAGAGACGGCCTTGTCAACGTCAGCCTTGGAGCCCAGCGCAACCTCGTACATCGCCTCTTCCGTCGCGGGATTGACCACGGCGGTGGACTTCTTGACGGCGGGATCGACCCAGGCGCCGTCGATGTAGAATTGCATGCGATTGACCATCGTTAACCTCTTCTTGGGGGCTTGGTGGGGGCGTTTCGGCAGGCATCCTTGCACGAAAGCGCCGGCAATTGAACCCGCCATATGCGGGGCCAGCGTTGCGGCGGACGGAGGTTATATGAGCCGATGGCGGGAACGTGGCAAGGTCGCACAACATCGACATTCCGGGACGCGGCAAAGCCGCGAGCCCGGAATGACAGGGTAGTTACCCCGACTACACCGCCATCTTGCGATGGGCGATCGGCGCGCCCGCGGTGAGGCTTTCCGCCGCATCGATGATGGCGTTGGCGTCGAGGCCATAGTGGCGGTAGAGGTCGGCGATCGTGCCGGTCTGGCCGAACTGCTCGACGCCGAGCGCCTCGACGCGATGACCGCGGACACTGCCGAGCCAGCCGAGCGCCGACGGATGCCCGTCGATCACGGTCACGATGCCGCAGTCACGCGCCAGCGGCGCCAACAGCTTCTCGATGTGGCTGAGGTGCTGCACGCCGCGCCGGTCACGGCGCAACTTTCGCGCGGCGGTCCAGCCCGCATGGAGACGATCCGCGGAGGTGATCGCGAGCAGCCCGATGTCGCGCCGGCTTTCGCCGATGAAGCCGGTCGCCTCGATCGCTTCGGGCGCGACCGCGCCGGTATAGGCGATCACGAGCTCGGCATTCGGGCCCGGCTTGCGCAGCCAATAAGCGCCGTCGGTGACGCCCTGCGCAAGCTCGGGTGTCATGATCCGCTGCGCCTGCTCGATGCTGCGCGTCGAAAGCCGCAAATAGATCGATCCGCCCTCGCCCGGATCGCGCTGCATGTGCTCGAAGCCCCAAGCCATGATCACGGCGAGCTCGTCGACGAAAGCCGGCTCGAACGAGGCGAGCCCATCCTGCGCCATGCCGATCAGCGGCGTTGCGATCGACTGATGCGCGCCGCCTTCGGGCGCGAGCGTGATGCCCGATGGCGTTGCCGCCACCATGAAGCGCGCGTCCTGGTAACAGGCATAGTTCAGCGCATCGAGGCCGCGCTCGATGAAGGGATCGTAGAGCGTGCCGACCGGCAGCAGCCGCTCGCCGTTGATCTGGTGCGACAGGCCGAGCGCCGAGAGCATGATGAACAGGTTCATCTCGGCGATGCCGAGCTCGAGATGCTGTCCCTTGGGCGAGAAGTCCCAATTGAACGTGGACGGAATTTTCTCGCTGCGGAATAAGTCCGCCTTCTCGCCGCGCGCAAACAGCCCGCGCCGGTTCACCCACGGACCGAGATTGGTCGAGACGGTGACGTCGGGCGAGGTCGTGACGATGCGCCTCGCCAACTCGCTGTCGCTGCGCGCGATCTCGTTCAGCACGAGGCCAAAGCCCTGCTGGGTCGACATCTGCGCCGACGGCTTGAACGCGAGTTGCTGCGGCACCTCGATGACAGGCGCGGTTAGCCGGCGGCCGTCCTGGTTGAACGGCACGCGCGCGAGGAAGGCGTCGAGCTCGGCCGCGGATTGCGCGAGGCCCTCGTATCTGTCCCATTCGTGCCCAGGCCGGATGGCCTGGCTGTCGCGAAACTTCTCCATCTGCGCGACCGTCATCAGGCCGGCGTGATTGTCCTTGTGGCCCTGGAACGGCAGGCCGACGCCCTTGATCGTGTAGGCGATGAAGCAGACCGGGCGATCGTGGTCGATGGATTCGAACGCTTCCACCATGCTCGCCATGTCGTGGCCGCCGAGGTTCGACATCAGCGCCAGCAGCTCCTCGTCGCTGCGCTTGTCGATCAGCTTGGTGATCGGGCCCTGATCGCCGATCTCATCGTGTAGATGCTTGCGGAAGGCGCCGCCGCCCTGGAAGCACAGAGCCGCATAGAGCGCGTTCGGGCAATTGTCGATCCAGCGCTTCAGCGCCTCGCCGCCGGGCTCGGCAAAGGCCTCGCGCATCAGGCGGCCATATTTCACGATCACCACGTCCCAGCCGAAATTGCGGAACATGGTCTCGAACTTTTCCCAGAGCCCTTCGCGCACGACGGCGTCGAGCGACTGACGGTTATAGTCGACCACCCACCAGGTGTTGCGCAGGCCATGCTTCCAGCCTTCTGCAAGGGCTTCGAAAATATTGCCCTCGTCCATCTCGGCATCGCCGACGAGGGCAATCATCCGCCCCTCGCGGCGATCCTTCATCCAGCCGTGTGCCTTGACGTAGTCCTGCACCAGCGAGGAGAACAGCGTCTGCGCGACGCCAAGGCCGACCGAGCCGGTCGAGAAATCGACGTCGTCGACATCCTTGGTGCGCGAGGGATAGGACTGCGCGCCCTTGAAGCCGCGAAAATTCTCCAGCTTCTCGCGGCTCTGCCGGCCGAACAGATACTGGATGGCGTGGAACACCGGGCTCGCATGCGGCTTCACCGCGACGCGATCCTCCGGCCGCAGCACATGGAAGTACAGCGCCGACATGATGGTCGCGAGCGAGGCGGACGAGGCCTGGTGGCCGCCGACCTTGAGGCCATCCGTGTTCGGGCGGACGTGGTTGGCGTGGTGGATGGTCCATGACGACAGCCACAGCGCCTTGCGGGCCAGCGCGGTCAAGGTGTCGAGACGGGCGGAATCAACGGGCATGGCAATGCTCCCGGAAACAGGTACCCGATAATACGCCTGCGGACGGCGCCAAACTTCTCAATTTTTCGCGCCATACCCTCGAATATTGGGATATTTTACCAGGATGACCCGGCAGAATACAGGTTCCATCCCAATGCCCGAGCTCGACGCCATCGACCGAAAAATCCTCGCTTTGCTCCAGAACGACAGCCGGCTGACCATGCAGGAACTGGCCGACAAGGTCGGGCTCTCGGTCTCGCCCTGCCACCGCCGGGTCAAGCTGCTGGAGGAGCGCGGGGTCATCTCGCGCTATATCGCGACCGTCGACCAGAAGGCGCTGGGGCTGCATGTCAGCGTCTTCATCTCGATCAAGCTGGCCCGGCAGAAGGAGGAGGACCTCAACCGTTTCGCGCGCGCGATCTCGAAATGGGACGAGGTGCTGGAGTGCTATCTGATGACCGGCAACCGCGACTATCTGCTGCGCGTGGTGGCCGCCGACCTCGCCTCCTACGAGACCTTCCTGAAGACCAAGCTGACCCGGCTCGACGGCATCGCCTCGATCGAGTCGAGCTTTGCGCTGAGCCAGGTCAAATACTCGATCGCGCTGCCGGTGTGACGGCGATGGTGTCACATGGATGAAACAAACGCCGGGGATGGTCATTTGACGATTGTCCCGTAGCGAGAGCCGTAGCCATGACCGACGCCAGCCGCACCTCCGAAACCGCCAAGCGCGAGCGCATCCTTCAGGAGATGGCCGACGACCTCGACGAAGAGCTTGAAATGGAGCTCGACGACGCCCGTCTCGACGAGCTGCTGGATGAGACCGATGCGCCGGGACCGACGGTCGATCGCAAGCTCTATTTCCGGGAATTGCTGCGGCTCCAGGGCGAGCTGGTCAAGCTCCAGGACTGGGTGCAGAGCGAGAAGAAGAAGGTCGTGGTGCTGTTCGAGGGCCGCGACTCCGCCGGCAAGGGCGGCGTCATCAAGCGCATCACCCAGCGGCTCAATCCCCGCATCTGCCGCGTCGCGGCGCTCCCCGCCCCGAGCGAGCGCGAGCGCACGCAATGGTATTTCCAGCGCTACGTGTCGCACCTGCCGGCAGGCGGCGAGATCGTGCTGTTCGACCGCAGCTGGTACAACCGCGCCGGCGTCGAGCGCGTGATGGGCTTCTGCTCCGAGGAGGAGTACCAGGAGTTCTTCAAGTCGGTGCCGGAGTTCGAGCGAATGCTGATCCGCTCCGGCATCATCCTGATCAAATACTGGTTCTCGATCACCGACGACGAGCAGCAGTTCCGCTTCACCATGCGCATCAAGGACCCCTTGAAGCAGTGGAAGCTGAGCCCGATGGACGTCGAGGCCCGCAGCCGCTGGGAGGCGTACACCAAGGCCAAGGAGACGATGCTGGAGCACACCCACCTGCCCGACTCGCCCTGGTGGATCGTCGATGCCGTGGACAAGAAGCGCGCCCGCCTCAACTGCATCTCGCATCTGCTCAGCCAGATGCCGTACCAGGAGGTCGCGCGCGTGCCGGTGGTGCTGCCGCCGCGCGTGCGAAATCCCGACTATCACCGCGGACCGATTCCGGCGGAGATGCACGTGCCGTCGAAATATTGAGGGAGGTCTCGTAGGGTGGGCAAAGGCGCGTAGCGCCGTGCCCACCATGCCTCCGCGTTCGTGGTGAGAATGGTGGGCACGCTACGCTTTGCCACCCTACGAGACCGTCATCTCCACGGCTGCACGATGATCTTCGTATGCGCCTCGGGATTGGCGAGGTCGGCAAACGCTTTGGCGACGCCATCGATGCCGACCTCGGCGGTGACCATCGCGGCGGCATCGACCTGCCCTTCCGCGATCAGCCGCAGCGAGGCCGCGAACTCATCCGGCGTGTAACCCAGCACGTACTGGACGTTGAGCTCCTTCATGATGCCGAGCATGGGCTCGCTCCGGTCGGTCTCCATGCAGACGCCGACCACGACGATGCGGGCATCGCGCGGCGCACCCTCGAACACCTGCTGCAACAGGCCGGGCACGCCGACGCATTCGAAGATGATCGCGGGCTTGAGCGCCGGCAGCATGGCCTGGAGCGGCGGCCGCGCCGCCTTCTCGGCGTCCGACATCTGCGCGTGCTCGGCCCAGGTCGCATAGGGCTGCGACACCCGGGGATCGACCACGATGTCGGCACCGAGTTTTGCCGCGAGCGCACGACGCGTCGGCGAATAGTCGGCGGCGACGATCGGATGCAGCCCCTTGATCCTGAGCGCGGCGATCACCGCGAGCCCGACCGGTCCGCAGCCGATCACGAGCGGCACCTCGCCGCCGCTAATGTTGGCCTTCGCCACGGCGTGGACGCCGACGGCGAGCGGCTCGGTCAGCGCGGCATGCTCCGGCGCAAGCCCGTTGGGCACTTCGAGCAGCAGCGGCTCGCTGAGCAGCATCGCCTCGGCATAGCCGCCGATATTGTCGTTGGAATAGCCGATACCCTCGATGCCCTGCGGCGTCACCAGGGCCGGCAGCGAGCAGACGCGCGTGCCCGGCTTGAGCTTGCGCGCAGTGCCCGGGCCGTAATCGACGATCTCGCAGCAAAACTCATGGCCGAACACGACGTCGCGGGTGAGGTCCATCGGCTTGCGCCCGGTCTTCTTCGCCATCTCCACCATGCGGTGGGCGTGCTGGCGCGCGTGAAGATCGGAGCCGCAGATGCCGCAGGCGAGCGTCTTGACCAGCACCTGGCCGTTGCCGGGCGTCGGCTCGGCCATGCGGTCGACGACAATCTCACCGTTCCTGAAAATCGCAGCGCGCATCCGGCTCCTCCCGTGTTGTTGGAGCCGTTGATAGCACGAAGCGGGACGCGCGGACTTGCGTCAGGGGTTCGGGGAACGCTCTTCCAGCACCAGGAGCTGGGCGCGGCGGATGCGCTCGCGATGGGCGATGTAGAGGCCGCTGGCAACGATGAAGGCCGCGCCGGTGACGGTCCAGATATCTGGCACTTCGCCGAACAGGAAAAAGCCCAGAATGCTGACCCACAGCAATTGCGTGTAGGAGAACGGCGCCAGCACCGAGGCATCGCCATAGCGATAGGCCAGCACGATGATCCACTGGCCGACGGTGGAGGCAACGCCGATCACGATGCCGAGCCCGATCGCGGTCCAGCTCGGCGTCACCCAGACGAACGGCACCATCAGGCTGAGGATCGCAACGCCCGTGAGCGCGGAATACGCCATGGTGGTGAGGACGGCTTCACGTCCGCTCATCATGCGCGTCAGGATCAGCGCAGCGGCCCAGCAGAAGGCCGAGACGATCGGAAAGAACGCGGCAGCATGAAACGCGCTTGAGCCCGGCCGCAGGATGATCATCACGCCCGTCAGGCCAATCGCGGTAGCGATCCATCGGCGCATGCCGACCTTCTCGCTCAGGAAGATGATCGAGAGCGCGGTGACGAACAGCGGCGAGACGAAGCCGGTAGCGGAGGCTTCCGCGATCGGGAGGAAGCGCAGGCCGGTGATGAAGAACAGCGACGAGCCGAGCAGCGCTGCGCCGCGCATCAGCTGCAGGCCGAGGCGATCGGTGCGCATCGCATGCAGCGGCGAGCCGGGCAGCATCACCGGCGTGAACATCAGCGCGAACGTGACGAAGCGAATCCAGGTGATCTCGATCGACGGCAGGCTGGTCGACAGATACTTTGCGGTGACGTCGGAGCAGCCGAGGAAGATCGTCGACAGTAGCACCAGCGCGATGCCCTTGAAGGGATGATCGACGCGCGCAGGCGCACGGCGAGCCTCCTGCTTCTTCTCCGGCACGGGCATGGGAATACTGTCGAGCCTTGCGGCTACGGCGGGCGGCGGTGTCACGGCTGGAACCTGGGAAATACGATTCGGGAACGAGCGTAAAAAACGACAAAAGCGCCGCTTTCACAACTTCCGAAAACAGGATGCCGATATGCGCTCAGGTCCTCGCGCGTCAATACTCCATTAATAATAGGCCTTTGTGCACTACAGCATGGGCAGACTGCGCGGCTTCGGACCGCGCGGAAACGCCGCATCGAGCGCCGAAATCTCCTCTTTCGTCAGCACGAGACCGCCCGCGGCCGCATTCTCGCCGGCATGTTCCGCGGACGACGCCTTCGGAATCGCGAACACCGTAGTCGCACGGGTGAGAAAGCTCAGCGCGACCTGACGCGGTGTCGCACGACGCGCCTCCGCGATGCGCGCGAGCACGGCACCACCCTTGCTGCGCGCATCCGGAAAATCATCGTGCCCGAACGGCGAATACGCGACTACCGCAACGCCGTGCTTCTCGCACCACGGGATCACCGCATGCTCGATCGCGCGCTCCTTCAGATGATAGAGCACCTGATTGCAGGCGATGCGGCCTTCACCGGAGACCGCGAGGATTTCGTCGAGATCGTCGGCGTCGAAGTTGGAAACGCCCCAGGATTTGATCTTGCCGGCCTTCACCAGCTCCTCGAACGCGGCAACGGTGTCCTCGAGCGGATAGGACCCGCGCCAGTGCAGCAGATAGCAATCGAGACGATGGGTCTTCAGCCGCTTCAGCGAGCGTTCGCAGGCCGTGATGGTGCCGCCCCGCGAGGCGTTGCTCGGCAGCACTTTCGAGACGAGGAACACCTCGTCGCGGCGGCCTGCGATTGCATCGGCGATGACGAGCTCCGCATCGCCATACATCTCGGCGGTGTCGATGTGGGTCATGCCGAGCTCGAGCCCGCGCTGAAGCGCCGCGATCGCGCGCTTGCGGTCGCCATGGTCGAGATACCAGGTGCCCTGACCGATGACGGAAACGCTGGTGCTCGTCTTGCCGAAGGGTTTCGTGTTCATGGTCGTCTCCGCTCTCGCTCTTTCGCCCAGGCAACCACCATCGAGCTCAAGAGTTCAATCCGCTGACGTCGGCGACCAGCACGCTGCCGGTCGCGGACTCCGTGATATAGAGCCGATCTTTGCTTGCGCCGCCGATCGCAACATTGGTGCAATTCGGCCCTGCGCACGATTTGACCCGCGCGACCAATTCGCCGTTCGGTGCGAATACGAAGACGTGGCCGAGCGAGGCGTGGCCGACGAACAGGCGGCCGGCCGCATCCATCGTCATGCCGTCGGGGCCGCTGGTGCCGAACAGCGAGCAGAAGCGGCCGACCTTCGACACGCTGCCGTCCTTCATGAACGGCAGCCGCCACACCGCGTTGTCGCGCGTCATCGCGACGAACAGCACGGTTTCACCGGGATCGAGCACCAGGCCGTTCGGGCTGATGCCGGTGTCAACAAGGCAATCGAGCCGGCCGCTCGGCGTCAGGCGATAAACACGCCCGCTGGGATCGTGCAGGCCGGTCTGGCCCTGATCGGTGAAGAAGATGTCGCCGTTGGAGGCAAGATGCAGGTCGTTGCAGCCACGGAAGGATTCCGAATTGCGCGCGGTCAGGATCGGCTTGATGCGTCCTGCCCCGGCGTCGAGCTCCATGATGCCGTGCATGTAGTCGGCGACGAGGATGCGGCCGTCGGCGGCGATCTTCAATCCGTTCGGCCAGCCCTCATATTCGATCACCAGCGACCACTCGCCATCCGGCGCGATGCGGAAGATGCGGCCGAAGGGAATGTCGACGATGTAGAGATGGCCGTCCTTGTCGAACGACGGCCCTTCGATGAAGCTATCGGTCGGCACACCCGGCCGGTTGGCATCGGCCCAATCGGTCCGCACGCCCTTGCGGCGGAACTTGTCGGGCATGGCGGAGAAGACCGTGGTCTCGATCAGGCGCGGCGGCGTTTCCAGGTACATCATTTTTGTTATGGGTGTTGATGGGGGGAGCGCGGCAGCATAGGGCACAATCGCGGGAACGTCGATTGGTGCGGAGGGCATGGCGCCCCACCCTCAATGTCATTCCCCGCGAAAGCGGGGAATCCAGTACGCCGCGGCCTCACCGCCTAATCACAGGTGTCTCGGCGTACTGGATCGCCCGGTCAAGCCGGGCGATGACGGAGGAGTATACGGGCGACGACCGAGAACGTCGCGCCTACCCCGCCGCGCCCGCCAGCTTGGCCTGCTTCACTGGCGCCACCTCTGTCGTCGCGATCAGGCGCTTCAGCTCGGGGATGCAGGAGCCGCAATTGGTGCCGGCCTTGAGCTTGGCGCCGATCTCGGCCGCCGTGCGCGCGCCGGCTGCGATTGTGTCGCAGATGGTGCCGCGGCCGACGCCGAAGCAGGCGCAGACGATGGGGCCGGTCGAGGCCGCGCCCTCCGTCGACTTGCCCGACAGCAGCATGCGGCGCTGCTCGTCGGTGACATGATCGGCCACGAACAGGCTCTTCACGACCTCCCAGTCGCCGGCATCATGCGCGGGGCCGACGAACAGGCAGGTCTCGATACGGTCGCCTGCGAACGATGCCGCGCGATAAACGCCGCCGCCGAAGTCACGATAGTCGGCGACATCCTCACCGGCGACGCCGCCGAGCCAGGCCGGCCAGCGCGACAGATCGGCATTGTCGGCGAAGAGATAGCCGAAGCCGCCAGCGACCGTGACGCGGGTCCACAGCAGGTTCGGCGGCAGATCGAGCTGTTTGCGCGACAGCGCAAAGCCGCGGAACACGTACTCATAGGGCGCGATCGCCGCCGGCGTGGCTTTCGATTCCGGCTGGCCAGAGAACGGGTCGGTGAAGGACTGCACGAGCGCCCCGACGCGGCCGTGCGAGGCGTTCATCGCGCTCCAGTGGATCGGAACGAACAGCGTGCCGCGCTGCTGGCGGTCGCTGACAACGACCTTCAAGATGCATTGGCCGTAATCGGTGGTGATGCGGGCGTAGGCGTCATGAACGATGCCGTATTTGCTGGCGTCGTCAGGATGGATCTCGACGAACGGTTCCGGCAGATGCGCACCCAGCCGCTGGCTGAGGCCCGTGCGCGTCATGGTGTGCCACTGGTCGCGGATGCGTCCGGTGTTGAGCCGCAGGGGGCGCGAGGCGCCGGTCTCACTGCGCAGCGACGGCACCTCCGGCGCGACGAAGCGGCCCTTGCCGTCATTGGTGAAGAAGCCGCCGTTCGCGAAGAAGCGTTCACCAGACGCCGCGCCCTCTCGCGTCGGCCACTGCACCGGCTTCAAGGCATCGAAGGCCTCGTCCGAGAGCGCGGTCAGTGCGCCGATGTCGAAGTCACGGCTGCCGTCATTCTCGAAAGCAGAAAGCGCGGCATGCTCGCGGAAAATGTCGGCGGCGGATTTGTAGTTGAAGCTGTCGCCGAAGCCGAGCCGCTTTGCGGTCTCGCTGAGAATCCACCAGTCCGGCCGCGCCTCGCCCGGCGCCGGCAGGAACGAGCGCTGGCGGGAGATGCGGCGTTCGGAGTTAGTCACCGTGCCCGACTTTTCGCCCCAGGCCAGCGCGGGCAGCAGCACATGCGGCCCCGCCTCGACGGTATCGTTGGAGAGCACGTTCTCGGAAACAACGAACAGCTCGAGCTTCTTCAGCGCCTCGCGGACAAAATCCGCATCGGGCAGCGACACCGCCGGGTTGGTGCCCATCACCCACAGCGCCTTGACCTCTCCGCGGTTGATCGCCTCGAACAGCTGCACCGCCTTCAACCCTTCATGGGTGGCGATGCGCGGCGCCTTCCAGAACCGCCTGACACGGTCGATATCCGGCGGCGTGAAGTTCATATGCGCGGCGAGCTGGTTGGCAAGGCCGCCGACCTCGCGGCCGCCCATCGCGTTGGGCTGACCGGTCAGCGAGAACGGCGAAGCGCCGGGCTTGCCGATGCGCCCCGTGGCGAGATGGCAGTTCAGGATCGCGTTGACCTTGTCGGTGCCCTGCGCCGACTGGTTGACGCCCTGCGAATAAAGCGTGACGACACGAGGCGTCTCGCGGAACATCTTGAAGAAGGTGGCAACGTCCTGCTCAGAGAGGCCTGTGGCGAGCGCGGTCGCGGTGACGCTGCCGGCGATGCTGCGTGCGCGCGCCAGTGCGTCATCGAAGCCCGACGTGTTGTTCGCGATGTAGTCCTGATCCAGCGCGCCATTGTCGGCGAGATGGACGAACAGGCCGGAGAACAGCGCCGTGTCGGCGCCGGGTTTCAGGCCGAGGAACAGATCGACGTCGCTCGCGGTGTCGGTACGGCGCGGATCGATCACGATCATCCGCGCGCCGCGTTCCCCACGGTTCTTCAGCATGCGCTGGAACAGCACCGGATGGCACCAAGCCGCGTTCGAGCCGACGAACACCAGCAGATCGGCCTGGTCGAGATCCTCGTAGCAGCCGGGCACGGTGTCCGCGCCGAAGGCGCGGCGATGACCGGCGACCGAGGACGACATGCAGAGCCGCGAATTGGTGTCGACGTTGGCCGTGCCGACAAAACCCTTCATCAGCTTGTTGGCGACGTAATAGTCCTCGGTCAGGAGCTGGCCCGACAGATAGAACGCGACCGCGTCGGCGCCGTCGCGCGCCACGATGTGCTGCATGCGATGGGCCACATGGTCGAGCGCATCGCTCCAGGCGACGCGTTCCAGCACGCCCTTGCAGCGGATCATCGGATAGAGCAGCCGGCTCTCCAGCCCGACGGTCTCGCCGAGCGCGGAGCCCTTCGAGCACAGCCGGCCGAAATTGGCGGGATGATCGGGGTCGCCCGCGATCGCCGCAGCGCCCTTGCCGTCCGGCGTTGCGAGCACGCCGCAGCCGACGCCGCAATAGGGGCAGGTCGTCCTGGTGGCGCGGAGCTTCGGGTCGATCGCCGTCATATCAGGCCGCCTTCATCAAGCCGCTTTGGAGGGACGCGCCAGCGCGCGGCCGAACATCATGTCGGTGCGGATCGCCGCCACCTTGTCGCGATTGCGGATCAGCTCGAGATACCAGAGCGCATCGACCGTATCGCCGATCAGCACCGCGCCGGTGAGCCGGCCGTCGGCGATGACGAGCTTCTTGTAGGTGCCGCGCCTGCGGTCCGTGAGCACGAGGCTCTCGCTGCCCTCCCCGCCCAGGAAGTCGCCGGCGGAGAACACGCTGACGCCCGAGACCTTCAGATTGGTCGAGACCACGCTGCCCTGATAGGCGGCGGGACGGCCGGCGAGATGCCGCGCCAGCACGCGCGCCTGCTCATAGGCCGGCTCGACCAGGCCATAGCAGGTGCCGCGATGCTCGGCGCATTCGCCGAGCGCGTAGATGTCGGGCGAGGCCGTCTGCATCTCATCATTGACGACGATGCCGCGGTTGACCGCGATGCCGGCGTCCTTGGCCAGCGCCACGTTCGGCCTGATACCGGCGGCGAAGATCACGGCGTCCGCCTCGATGCGGCTGCCGTCGGCAAGCTCGACGGCTTCGACATGGCCCTCGCCATGAATGCGCGCGGTCGACGCATTGAGCAGGATGCGGATGCCCTTGCGCTCGACCAGCGTCTTCAGCAGTTCGGCCGCCGGCAGATCGAGCTGGCGCTCCATCAGCCGGTCCATCAGATGCAGCAGCGTCACCGGCGCGCCGGCTTTCGCAAGGCCATAGGCCGCTTCAAGCCCGAGCAGGCCGCCGCCGACCACGACGACGCGCTTCTTCGCCGCCGCGAGCGTCAGCAGCAGGTCGACGTCGCGCGTGTCGCGGAAGGTGTGAACGCCGGCGAGATCGGCGCCCGGCACGTTGAGCCGCAGCGGCGTCGAGCCGGTGGCGAGCACGAGCTTGGAATATTCCATGCTCTCTTCGCCTTCGATCTTCAGCTCGCGGCGGCCGGTGTCGATCTCGGTGACGCGATAGCCGTAGCGCACCGTGACGCCGCGATGGCGCCACCAGTCGGCCGGCCTCAGCTCGATCTCGTGCGAGCCGGTCTCGCCGGCCAGCACCGAGGAGAGTAGCACGCGGTTGTAAGCGAGCCGCGGCTCTTCGCCGATCACGGCGACCGCGTAGCGGCCGAGCGCGGTCTTGGCGAGCTCGTCGACCAGACGCGCGGCCGCCATACCGTTACCGACGATGACGAGCGGTTCACTCACAAGGCATCTCCTATTCGGCGGCCTGCGCCTGCGCGCCATAGGCCTCGGAAATCATGTAGCCGGACAGCACGCCATAGGCGTCGGTCCAGGCCGTGGCGAGTTCGGGCGTCCAGGCCTCGCCGAGGCCCTTCTCGAGGGTCCAGAGCAAGGTCGCGCCGACCACCGGATAGTGCTCGGCCTTCGCACCGTAGGCGACATGGCGTTTGGCGAGCGCGGAGGCCGCAGGAAGAATCGAGTCCAGTTTCGACAGGCCGCCGACGACGGCGGCGAGCATGCCCATCAGCTTCTTGCGCTGCTCGGTCATGTCCTCGGGAAACATCGCACGCACGGACGGCGCAACCTCGAACAGGCGATCGTAGAATAGCACCGCGGCCGCCTCTGAAATCGGCGCGACCTTGGAAAAGCTCTGCTGAACGAGAGTGATCTGTTCGGGCGTCATGGTGTTTTCCTGTCTGTTTCGGTCTGCCTTTGTCCGCGCCGTTGCGGAAAAAGTTCATGGATCAAACGTCATCAGAGAGAGCTCCTCCCCGCGTACGGGGAGAAGCGAGTTTCATACCAAGTGTCACACACGCGCTTCGGCGAGGCTTCCTGCGCCCTCGCCCTGCGGGCTGCGACGCAGATAGAACCACCAGGTCAAAGCGAGGCAGGACGCGTAGAAGCCGAGATAGATCGCGAGCGCGAGCTGCGGACCGCCGGTCATGGCGATCGACTTGCCGAAACCGGTCGGGATCAGATAGCCCCCGACCGCGCCGATCGCGCCGATGAAGCCGACCGCCGCACCGCTCTCGATGCTCGCCGTCTTCAGCGCGAGCGCGCGCGCCGCGTCGCCCTTGCCGCGCACCTTGAACAGGTTCTGCTCGCGGAAGATCGAGGGGATCATGCGATAGGTCGAGCCGTTGCCGATGCCCGTCGTCACGAACAGCACCAGGAACATCGACAGGAAGCCGATGAAATCCTTTTGCCCGACGAAGTAGAGCACGCCGACCGTGGCGCCCGCCATCACGATGAAATTCCAGAAGGTGATGATCGAGCCGCCGATTTTGTCGGCGAGCCAGCCGCCGAGCGGACGCGACAGCGAGCCGACCAGCGGCCCCAGGAACGCGATCGCGATCGTCACCGTCGGAAACTGCGTCTTGATCAGCAGCGGAAACGCCGCGGAGTAGCCGATGAAGGATCCGAACGTGCCGATATAGAGATACGCCATGATCCAGGTGTGCTTGCGCTTGACGACGGCAAGCTGGTTGCCGATCGACGACTTGGCCGTGGTCAGGTTGTTCATGAAGAACACCGCGCCGAACACCGCGATCGCGATCGGCAGCACCCACATCAGGCCGGCATTCTGGAGGAAGATGCCGTCGACGGGGCTTGCCTGGAACAGGTTGATGACGGCGAGCGTCATCAGGATCGGGGTCAGGAGCTGGACGCTGGAGACACCGATATTGCCGCCGGCGGCGTTCAGGCCGAGTGCCCATCCCTTCATCCGGTCGGGGAAGAAGAAGGAGATGTTGGTCATGCTGGAGGCGAAGTTGCCGCCGCCGAGGCCCGCGGTCGAGGCAACCAGCAGCATCAGCCAGAACGGCGTGTCGGGATGGCTGACGAACCAGGCGAGTGACAGCGTCGGAATGAACAGGATTGCCGCGCTGAAGATGGTCCAGTTGCGGCCACCGAACGTCGTCACCGCGAATGTGTAGGGAAAGCGCATCAAGGCGCCGATGAGCCCAGGCACCGCGACGAGCTGGAACAGCTGGTCGGTGGTGTAGTGGAAGCCCGCCTGCGGCAGCTTGGTGGTGACGATGCTCCAGATCAGCCAGACCGAGAAGCCGATATGCTCGGCCACGATCGACCAGATCAGGTTGCGTCGCGCGATAGTCTTGCCAGTCGCATTCCAGAACGCCTCATCTTCGGGGCGCCAGTCTGAAATCCACGTCGGATTCCGTGTCGGATTCGTCGTCATTGATAATCCCTTCTAGGCTCACCGCTGCGTCGTTGCAGGCTCTGCCTCCGCATGGAGGCGCGCGCCGAGGCCAAGCCCCGGTGGCGAGTTCACGATGCTGATTGATGATGTTGAGGGACGTCGTCGTTGGCGTCGCAAATTGACATTTCAATTTCCGTGCCAATTCCGCGCGTTCGGGAAATACAGGGAATTCAGGAGCTTATTCGCATTGCCCGAAGTTCCGGCAGGTGTATTTCGCTCGCAAATCTTGCGATTCGCTCAATCCTTGTGCGGCGCACAAGGATTGAGCGAGGTGTCGATTATTTGGGCGCGCCCATCTTGCGCGTTAAACCTTCGTTTACGCGGCCTCGACGAAGCGATGCCGCTCATAGAGGAATTCGAGCACGCGGTGGCGGCACTTCAAATAGGTGGCGTTGGTCGCGAGATCGAGCCGCTTGCGGGGACGTGCGAGCGGCACCTCCAGCACCTCGCCGATGCGCGCGCTCGGCCCGTTCGTCATCATCACGATGCGGTCAGACAGCAGCACCGCCTCGTCGACGTCGTGGGTGATCATCAAGATGGTGTTGCCGAGCTTCTGATGCAGCGCCATCACCGAGTCCTGCAAATGCGCGCGGGTCAGCGCGTCGAGCGCGCCGAAGGGCTCATCGAGCAGCAGTACTTTCGGCTCCATCGCCAGCGCACGGGCGATGCCGACGCGCTGCTTCATGCCGCCGGAGATTTCGGAAGGACGCTTATCCCTGGCGTGAGCCATCTGCACCAGGTTGAGATTGTGCATGACCCAGGCGTCGCGTTCGGCGCGGGATTTGGTCCTGGCAAAGACCTTGTCGACGCCGAGCTTGACGTTCTCGTAGACAGTCAGCCACGGCAACAGGCTGTGGTTCTGGAACACCACCGCGCGATCGGGACCCGGCGAGTTGACCTCGCGGTTCTCGAGCAGCACGCCTCCGGTCGAGGCGCCGGTCAGGCCTGCGATGATGTTGAGCAAAGTCGACTTGCCGCAACCGGAATGGCCGATGATCGAGACGTATTCGCCCTTCTCGATCGAGAGGTTGATGTCCTTGAGCACTTCGGTCGTCGCAGCGCCGCGGGTGAAGATCTTGTCGATGTGGTCGAGCTTCAGATAGGTGGTCATGCGCTCTTCTCCCTCAATTCTGCGCCGTGCCGCGGGTGACGATCTTGCCGAGGCCCGCGATCAGGCGATCGAGCACAAAGCCGACGATGCCGACATAGAACAGCGCCAGGATGATCTCACTGATGTGCGAGGAGTTCCAGGCGTCCCAGATGAAGAAGCCGATGCCGACGCCGCCGATCAGCATTTCGGCCGCGATGATGGCGAGCCAGGACAGGCCGATGCCGATGCGCAAGCCAGTGAAGATGTAGGGCGCCGCCGCCGGAATCATGATCTTGCCGAAGAACTCGAGCGGGTTGAGCTGCACGACGGCCGCGACATTGCGGTAGTCCTGCGGGATGTTGCGGATGCCGACCGCGGTGTTGATGATGATCGGCCAGATCGAGGTGATGAAGATGACGAAGATCGCCGAAGGCTGGCCGTCACGGAACGCCGCAAGCGAGAGCGGCAGCCAGGCGAGCGGCGGAATGGTGCGCAGCACCTGGAACAGCGGATCGAGCCCGCGCATCGCCCAGACCGATTGACCGACCAGCACGCCGAGCGCGATGCCGGCGATCGCGGACAGTGAATAGCCGAGCGCGACGCGCTGAAGGCTTGCGGAGAGATGCCAGAACAGGCCCTTGTCGATGCCGCCATGGTCGAAGAACGGATCAAGGATCAATTCCTGGGTGTCCTTGAATACCTTTGACGGCGGCGGCAGGGCCGAGCCGGCGCGGCGGCAGACCAGCTCCCACACCAGCGTCAGCAGCGCGATCACGACCAGCGGCGGAATCACGCGCACAGCGGTCTCCCGCGCCATCCGTGCGTAGGTCTCAGCGCGCGGCGGACGCTTTGGCGTCATCGCGACGACGGGTGCGGCAACGACCGCGGGCATCGCGGTCTCAACCTCGATTTTCGTGGCAGGCATGTTCATCGCAATATCTCTCCGGCTTTCCAAGGACGATGCGGCCGCCCGACGGCGGCCGCGGGCTCCATCAGACTTCGACGCGCTTGATCGCGAGCGATTTCAGATAGGCCGCCGGATTTTCGGGATCGAACACCTTGCCGTCGAAGAAGGTCTCCTTGCCGCGCGAGGTCGAGGTCGGGATGTCGGAGGCGGCGACGCCGAGCGTCTTGGCCGCATCCTTCCAGAGGTCCTCGCGGTTGACCTTGGCGATCAGCGCCTTGGTGTCGAAATTCGCCTCGTATTTGCCCCAGCGGATGTCCTCGGTGAGGAACCAGAGGTCGTGGCTCTGGAACGGATAGGAGGCCTGGTCCTTCCAGAAGCGCATCTGCTGCGGCGAGTTGTCGACGACGCGGCCGGTGCCGTAGTCGAACTTGCCCTTCATGCGGTCGGTGATGTCTTCGACGGGACAGTTGATCCACTGGCGCTTGGCGCAGATCACCGCGGCCTCCTCGCGGTTTTCGGCCTTCTCGGCCCATTGCTGGGCTTCCATCACCGCCATCAGCAGTGCCTTCGCCGCCTTCGGATATTTATCGACCCAGGCCGCGCGCATGCCGAACGACTTTTCCGGATGCTTGTCCCAGAGCTCGCCGGTGGTGATCGCGGTGTAGCCGATCTCCTGATGGATGAGCTGGAGATTCCAGGGCTCGCAGACGCAGAAGCAGTCCATGGTGCCAACCTTCATGTTGGCGACCATCTGCGGCGGCGGCACCACGATGGTTTCGATGTCCTTGTCCGGATCGATGCCGCCGGCGGCGAGCCAGTAGCGGATCCAGAGATCATGCGTGCCGCCCGGGAAGGTCATCGCCGCCTTCACAGCCTTGCCGCCGGCCTTCTTCTTCTCCAGCGCCGTCTTGAAGGGCGCGGTGTCGATGCCGACCTTGAGGTCGGCATATTCCTTGGCGACCGAGATGCACTGACCGTTGAGGTTCAGGCGCGCCAGGATGTACATCGGCGTCGGCTGGTTGTTCTGCGTCACCTTGCCGGCCGAGATCAAATACGGCATCGGGGTGAGGATGTGCGCGCCGTCGATGCCATTGCCCTCGGAGCCGAGCACGAGGTTGTCGCGCGTGGTGCCCCAGGAGGCCTGCTTCTGCACTTCGACGTCGGGCATGCCGTATTTGGCGAAGATGCCCTTCTCCTTGGCGACGAAGAGCGGGGTCGCATCGGTCAGCGCGATGAAGCCGAGCTTGGCGCCCTTGACCTCGGGGCCTGCCTCCTGCGCGAAGGCGCCGGCGGGGAAATTCAGTTTTGCTGCGGCGAGAAGTGCGGCGGTGGAGCCGGCGGCCTTCAACAATTGACGGCGGCTCAGGCCCGAGGGCCGGCGGATGCGCGTGGTCATAGGCGGTGTCGTCCTTTGCATCGTTGCAGAATTGTTGGCGTCAGTGCTCGCGAGCAGCCCGTCCGTCCGTGACGCCGGCTTTGGCGCATGCGAACGCAACGACGGGGAACCCCCCGTCTGGTGGCGTCAGCAAATCGGATGAGAAGTCTCGCGGGACGGCTTCAATGGCGTCGGCCTGGAACTATTCAAGCTTCGTGCCAAGCTTCGCACGCCGAAAAACGCTGGATAATGAGTGGGTTACGGCGCCCGCGCCAGACTGCCGCAGGGGTGTTCCGCATCGGAAATTTGCGGCCTGCACAATCCTTGTGCGACGCACAAAGACTGTGCAACAGCTCAGGCAAGAGGCCCGGCGTCGCGTCCGAGCAAGGTCGGGCGCCAACGCATCACATTGATTTCGCTACATCTTTCTGACGTCTACAGTCGGCACGCAACTTGCTTATCCTTTGCTGTCAACGAAGACTGCGGCTTGCCGCATTGTTGCAGCCTCTGGCGGCTGCATTCCGGAAGCTCAACTGCTTCGCGGCCTTTCCCGGCTCAGTCGTCGTGACGCGATTCCCAAGGCTTCCAGACTTTCCATAGCTCGCGTGCGGCAGGCCAGCCCGCACGTCCCATGACGTTCAGCCGCGCTCCCGGGCGTGTCGCTCTCACTTACGAAGCAAAAGGAACCATTGATGTCGTATCTCGCGCCCTCGGAATTCGTCACCAAGATGGTGGATGCAGGCGAGTCCAAGATCTTCATGTCCACCCGGGATACCATCATCCGCGCCTATATGGCCGGCGCCATCCTCGCGCTGGCGGCCTGGTTTGCCGTCACCATCAACGTCAACACCGGCCAGCCGCTGGTCGGCGCGTTGCTGTTTCCGGTCGGCTTCGTCATGCTCTATCTGCTGGGCTTCGACCTCTTGACCGGCGTGTTCGTGCTCTCGCCGCTCGCCCTGATCGACAAGCGTCCCGGCGTCACCATGGGCGGCGTGTTGCGCAACTGGGGCCTGGTCTTCGTCGGCAACTTCGCCGGCGCCTTCACCGTCGCCTTCATGATGGCCTTCGTCACGACGTTCGGCTTCACGCAGGCCCCCGACAAGATCGGCGCGGCCATCGGCAACATCGGCGAGGGCCGCACGCTGGGCTACGCGGCCCACGGCGCAGCCGGCATGGCGACGCTGTTCTTGCGCGGCATGCTTTGCAACTGGATGGTCTCGACCGGCGTCGTCGGCGCCATGATCTCGACCTCGGTCCCCGGCAAGGTCATCGCGATGTGGATGCCGATCCTGGTGTTCTTCTACATGGTGTTCGAGCATTCCGTGGTGAACATGTTCCTGTTCCCCTCGGGCCTGATGCTGCACGCAAAATTCTCGATTATGGATTACCTGATCTGGAACGAGATCCCGACCGTGCTGGGCAACCTCGTCGGTGGCCTCGCCTTCACCGGCATGACCCTCTACACCACGCACGTTATGACCAAGCCGAAGCGTCAGGCCGGCACGACTGCGCCGACCCGCGTCGCGGCCTGATCGAATACGTCTCGACAGGGAGCCTCGCCCGAGCAGGGTGAGGCTCCCCTCTTCCGGTGGCGACGATGACCCGCGGACTCCAGATCTCGGTCGGCCAGCACTCCGACAAGGGTCGCAAGCCCATCAACCAGGATTTTCACGGCGTCCTCATCCCCGAGGAGCCACTGCTCAGCCTGAAGGGGATCTCGGCCGTTCTGGCCGACGGTATCTCCAGCAGCACGGTGAGCCAGATCGCCAGCGAGTCGGCGGTCAAGAGCTTCCTGATGGACTATTACTGCACGTCGGAATCCTGGACGGTGAAGACCTCCGCCCGCCGCGTGCTGGACGCGACCAATTCCTGGCTGCACGCGCAGACGCGCAAGAGCCAATATGCCTATGACCGCGACAAGGGCTATGTCTGCACCCTCAGCGCCATGGTTATCAAGGCGACCACCGCGCACATCTTCCATGTCGGCGACTGCCGCGTCTATCGCGTCGCCGGCAAGGCGCTCGAGCAGCTGACCGACGATCACCGGATCATCGTCTCGTCGGAGCAGACCTATCTCGGTCGCGCACTCGGCATCAATCCGCAACTCGAGATCGACTACCAGGCGTTCGAGATCGAGGCCGGCGATACCTTCATCCTCGCGACCGACGGCGCCTATGAATTCGTCGATCAGCGCTTTATGACAAGCGCGCTCGGCGAGCACGCAGCCGAGCTCGACAGCGCGGCAAAGGCGATCGTCGAGGAAGCCTACCGGCGCGGTAGCGACGACAACATCACCGTCCAGATCCTGCGCATAGACGCCGTGCCGCAGCGCGAGCCGGCCGGCATCTTCAATCAGACATCGCAATTGCCGCTGCCTCCGCTGCCGGAGCCGCGGGCGATCTTCGACGGCTACAGGATCGTCCGCGAAATCCACGGCAGCAGCCGCAGTCACATCTACCTCGCGGTCGACGCCGAGACCGAGGAGCCGGTCGCGCTCAAGCTGCCGTCGATCGATTTGCGCGACAACCCCGCCTATCTCAAGCGCTTCCTGATGGAGGAATGGATCGCGCGCCGGATCGACAGCCCGCACGTGCTAAAACCGCTGTCGCAGTCGCGCCGGCGCAGCTACCTCTACGTCGCGACCGAATTCGTCGAAGGGCAGACGTTGAAGCAGTGGATGACCGACAATCCGCGCCCCGATCTGGAAACCGTGCGCGGACTGGTCGAGCAGATCGCCGCCGGCCTGCGCGCCTTCCACCGCATGGAAATGCTGCATCAGGATCTCAGGCCCGACAACATCCTGATCGACAAGACCGGCACCGCGAAGATCATCGACTTCGGATCGGTCAGGGTCGCTGGCGTCGCGGAGGCCGCGCCGCGAGAGGAGGCGGACGAAATCCTGGGGACGGTCCAGTACACGGCGCCCGAGTATTTTCTTGGGCAGGGCGGCTCGCCGCGCTCCGACATGTTCTCGCTGGCCGTGATCTGCTACCAGCTGCTCACGGGAAAGCTCCCCTATGGCACCCAGGTCGCCAGGATCCGGCGCAAGGCGGACGTGCGGAGACTTCAGTATCGCCCGGCCGACGACGACCGCAACGTGCCGGCCTGGGTCGACGGGGCGCTCAGGCGCGCGCTCCATCCCGATCCCTACAAGCGGCACGAGGACCTGTCCGAATTCGTCTTCGAGCTTCGCACGCCAAATCCGGCCTACCTCAACACGCGGATCACGCCCCTGCTGGAGCGCAGCCCGCTGATGTTCTGGAAGCTGACCTCGGCAGCGCTCGCCTGCGCCGTCGTCGTCCTTCTGGCGCTGCTGCACGCACGTTAGAGGGAATAAGGGCACAGACGTCGCGATCTTGCCGAGCGGACTCGGTTGAACGTCAGCATCACTCTTCCGACGCGCGCATGCAGGAGAGGTCAGCCCAGTTCAAGATTGAACCAACAAGACCGCAGTGCTACTCTTCAAACTGCATCATTCCTCGTTAGGTCTGATGGGCGGGCGACCAGGCTTGCGGACTGCCGCCCGTCATTGGAATGGGAATACTTGAGCCATTAGCGCCCCGCCCCCGGACGCATTTTAAAGTCGGCCGGCGATGTTTCGTTGATGCATCACCCTCCGCTCTTCCCATTGACTCGGAGGCGGGCTTTTTCAAGTGCTACGACCGAATGGATATTCGACATGTCTGTTCTGGCGAACCGAGCCGGTTGCGGCTCGAAGACTCCGCGTGCCGGCCGATACTTCATCCTTTCGGTGTTTTGCGCTGCTTGCCTGGTCCTTCAATTCGCAAACAGCGCCTGGGCTCAGTGCACGGCTCGCGACGTTTTGCAGAACCAGTTGAAAGCCAACAAGGCGCGCCCGGTCGACGTGCCTCAAAAGCTCATCACGTCAGCCCGCGACGTCCCGACATGGAAGAGGATTACGATTGGCAACTTTGCCGACCGGATCGCGCTGCGTCGTGCTCTTGATGCCGCAGGCTGCAATGTTGGCGGGGCGGCTGGCGAAATTCTTGCCCGACCGGCTTTCACCATCGGCTCCAAGGCAATCGACGTGGAGCTCGTGGCCGTGTCAGCGGCCGAGCTCGGCTTCAAGACCGATACCGTGACATTGGCCTCCATTTACGCCCGCGCCCGGAAGCTCGGCTTCGCGCTTGCCGCGGCCGAGGTCGGTCCTCAATTGCGCATTCAATATTTCGACCAGCCCGCGGGTGAATTTCTCATCATTGGCATGGAGCCAATAAGAACCTGGAGCGGCGAGCCGATCATTCTGAACGTCGCCAATGGAGGCGCCGGATTGATCCTGATTGGCCAAGATGGCAGGGGCGACGCGGAAATAGCCCTGAGATCCCGGATTGTTTTCGCGCGGTCGCATGAACTCGAATCCAGCGACGGACTCCAGAAGGCAGCAGCACTTCTGCCGCTCTGAACGGCAAACGCGAGCGGTTTCAGAGCTCAAGGACTGAAGCGGCCTGGATTTATTATCCCACTCCGTTGGAGGCGACGATGGCGCTTTCCCGGAACGGCGCAGAGGCAGGCTGCGGCGCCTCCAATTCCTGGCAATACATTCGATCAATGTTTTGCTGCATCAGCGCATAGCAATCGCATGCGACCCTCTCGAGCCGCGCCCGATCGATCTCTACGAACCCGCGCCGGTCGGACGGGACGGCGCCGGCTTCGCGCAGCTTGTTCATCGTCAGGGTCACTGTCGTCCGTCGCACACCAAGCAATTGCGCAAGCGCCTCCTGCGTCACCGGAAGCCGGTCATCGGGAACGCGGTCGTGAAGCTGCAGGAGCCAGCGTGCCATGCGGCTATCCACCCGGTGCAGCGCGTTGCAAGCGGCTACATGCTGGAGCTGCAGCATCACCGCGCGGACGTGGACCTGCACGACATTCCTGATGGCTGCGCTTTGCCCATAGGCAGCCCGAAATCTGCTGGCGGAAATCAGCGATGCCGTGCCGGCCATGCGTGCAACCGCGGTCACGGATGAAAGCGACGGGCCGAGCACGGAGAACGAGGCCAGAGCGCCTTCCCGTCCCATCAACGCGGTTGCGACCGTTTGCCCGTCCGGCATGTCGAGCATGAAGGCGATTGCGCCGCTATGGGGAAAACAAACCGGGTCGAGCTCGTCGCCCGAGCGCACCAGGACGGCACCGGGTTCGAACGAGACCTTCTGGAAGTAGGGCGTGAGCAAGCCGAGATCCGCTGGCGGCAACGCCGCCAGCAACCGATTCCCGGTGCCCGTGCGGTGGACAGTCACGATGCCTTCTTGCGAGCGAGCCCCCGATGAACGACGGTATCCGTTTAATTCATCTACCATGATTATCCGAAATACGAATTGCCGAACAGCAACTATCCAAACAGAGCCATTGGTCGAGATCAAGCACGGACATTTGCGGAGACTTGATGGGCGCCCTCGCCGCGCAACCACGATCTTGCATACATCATACTATTCGCGATCTTTGCCGCTCGGCGGAATGCCCCACGATGTGATCGACCAGTCATTGCAGCAACGCGCGAGCCTGCCGTTGGCGCAGCTCGAAGCAGAGCGGACGACCTGGGCCAAGACTGCCGCGTTTCCGGCGGGCGGTCACGCCGGCTCCGCCGCCTTCGTCCCGAGCGGTTTCGGCGCCATGCCGCCGCCCGGCTTGAGGTGGAATTCGTAGGTCATCAGGTGCCACTGCCCGCTCGCCTTGGTCCCGTCAGGCATCGCCGGATCGTTGCGCGGCTCGACCTTGGCGACGAGGTCGTCCTTGACCCCGAACACCACGTCGGAATCGAGATATTTGTCGCCGTCCATGAAGACATGCGTGATCAGCGGCTCGTAGCCCTTCGCGTTGACCAGGAAGTGCACATGGGCCGGGCGCATCGGATGGCGCCTGGTCTGCACGATCATCTCGCCGACGGGGCCATCGGTCGGGATCGGGTAGCTGCACGGCAAGATGGTGCGGAAGAAGAAGCGGCCGTCGGCGTCGGTGATGAACCGCGCCCGCGCCGAGGCGCCGACCTCGTCATAATTGGCCTTCTGTGAATCGTAGAAGCCGTCATCGTCCGCATGCCAGACGTCGACGGGGACATTGGCGAGCGGCTTGCCGTTGAGATCGGTGACGCGGCTCTGCACGAACATCCGTTCGCCGGTCTGGTTGTTCGGCGAGATGTCGGTGCCGTGCGCGGTGACCTTGTGCTCGCCGACATAGAACGGGCCGAGCACGGTGGTCTCGGTGGCCCCTTCGCGGTCGCGGTGGTTGACGGCATCGACCAGCATGGAGACGCCAAGCACGTCGGACAGCAGGATGAACTCCTGGCGGGTATCGGTGCATTTCTGGCCGGTGCGGGTCAGGAAATCGATCGCGTATTCCCACTCGGGGAAGGTGAGACCGGTCTTGCTCACGTAATCGTGCAGCGACTTCACCAGTTCCTGAAGCAGGAATTTCGCGCGCGCATCGGGCGTGTTGTCGAAGCTTTTGACGACGGCTTCGGTGAGTTCGGTCTCGTTGAACTGGGTCATGGCAATTGGGCTTCCCGTTTTCGATCTTCTTGTTGGTCCCCGAGGGGTTCTAGGGTGAGCCTACACCAGCCAGGGGGCCCGCGTTAAGCGCGGACCGGCTTGGAATGGGGGCACGATTTCGCTATCACCTCTGAACAAAACCGTCCGGAGGAACTGATGCTTGCCCCTACCCCCGCCTCGCCCGAATCCGTCGGCATGTCCAAGGCCGCCCTCGACCGCGTCGATGCGCATCTGAAAAGCCGATACATCGATGCCGGCCGCTTCCCGGGCACGCAGCTGCTGGTCTATCGCCGCGGCAAGATCGCCCACAGCTCGGTGCAGGGCTTTGCAGATGTCGAGCGCAAGGTTCCGGTCAAGGACGACACCATCTACCGCATCTATTCCATGACCAAGCCGCTCACCAGCGTCGCCTTCATGATGCTGGTCGAGGAAGGCCTCGTCGCGATCGACGAGCCCGTCGCCAAGTACATTCCGGAATGGAAGGATCTCGGCGTGTTCGTCGCCGGCACCGCGCCGGCCTTCCTGACCCGGCCGCCGTCCCGGCCGATGCTGATCGTCGACCTCCTGCGCCACACGGCCGGCCTCACCTACGGCTTCCAGCAGCGCTCCAACGTCGATGCCGCCTATCGCACCGAAAAGATCGGCGAGGTCGAGAAAGCCGGCACGCTCCAGACCATGATCGAGGCCCTCGCAAAGATCCCGCTGGAGTTCTCGCCCGGCGAGTCCTGGAACTACTCCGTCGCGACCGACGTGCTCGGCTATCTCATCGGCAGGATCTCCGGAATCCCCTTCGAACAGTTCCTGAAGCAACGCATCCTCGATCCGCTCGGCATGACCGACACTGATTTTCACGTGCCGGCCGCCAAGGCGCATCGTTTCGCAGCCTGCTATTCCGCCGATCCGGGCGGCGGCATGACCTTCCATGCCGGGCAGCGCCGCGAGGGCCTGACGCTCCAGGACGATCCGACCCAGAGCTCGTTCCTGTCCCCGCCCTCGTTCATCTCGGGCGGCGGCGGGCTGTGCTCGACGATCGCCGACTATCTCACCTTCTGCCGCGCGCTGCTCAATGGCGGCGAGCTGGGCGGCGTCCGGCTGATCGGGCCGAAGACACTGGCGCTGATGACGAGCAATCACATTCCGGGCGATCGCGCGCTGCCGGAAGTCTCCCGCTCCCTGTTCTCGGAGGCGAGCTATAACGGCATCGGCTTCGGCCTCGGCTTCGCCGTGACCATGCGCCCGGCGGAGACGCTGATCGCCGGCAGCCCGGGCGAGTATAGTTGGGGCGGTGCGGCCACGACCTCGTTCTGGATCGACCCGGCCGAGGAGCTGATCACCATCTTCATGACGCAGGTGCTGCCGTCGAGCGCCTATCCGCTCCGCCGCGAGCTGCGCAGCATGGTCTATGCCGCGATCACCGACAGCAATCTCTGAGCAATCGAACCGGTCCCGCGGCCGCAGGGCCGCGGGATCGAGCCCTGCTCATTTCAACATCTCCGGTACGATCAGGCGCGGCAGGAACAGCGACACGCTGGGCCAGATGATGACGGCCGCCAGCACGAGCAGCATTGGCACCAGCATGATCACGGTGTCCTTCAAGGCGTAGCGCAGCCGCACGCCGGCGATCGAACAGGCGATCATCAGGCACAAGCCATAGGGCGGCGTCACCAGTCCGAACGCCAGCGAGACGATGGAAATGATCGCGAACTGGACCGGATGGAGATCGACGGACTTGGCCAGCGGCTCCAGCACGGTGCCGACGATGATGATCGCCGGGATGGCGTCGAGGAAGCAGCCCACCACCAGAAAGCAGAACGAGATGAAGAAGCCGGCGGCGACGACGCCCATCCCCCATGTCGAGACGTTCGCCAACAGCGCTTGCGGGATCTTGTAGTAGGCGAGCAGCCAGCCGAACGCACTTGCGGTGCCGACACAAAACAGCGCCACGCCGGCAAGACGCCCGGTGTCGAGCAGCGCCTTGTACAATTCGCGTGGACCCGTCTCGCGGTAGAAGAACGCCGACAGCACGACGGAATAGAGCACCGCAACGCAGGCGGACTCGGTCGCGGTGAACCACCCGAGCAGAATGCCGCCGACGATGATGAACGGCGTCATCAGCGCCGGTAGCGACTGCCAGATGGCGCATCGCATCTCGACCCAGGTCGCCTTCGGATAGGTCGGATAGCCGCGGCGCACCGCATAGATGTGCACCGTCGCCATCTGCGCGCCCGCGATCAGCAGGCCCGGCACGATGCCGGCCAGATACATCGCCGCAATCGAGGTCGAGATCAATCCGCCCCACACGATCATCAGGATCGACGGCGGGATGATGACCGCAAGCACCGCAGAAACCGCAGTGATGGCGATGGAGAACGAGAGATCGTAGCCCTCCTTCGTCTGCGCATCGATGAAGATCTTGGACTGGCTCGCCGCATCGGCGGTGGAAGAGCCCGAGATGCCCGCAAAGAACACCGACAGCACGACGTTGATCTGCGCCAGCGACCCCGGCCAGTGCCCGACCATCGAGCGCGACAGCGCCACCAGGCGGTCGGTGATGCCGCCGATGCTCATCAGGTTCGCCGTCAGCAGGAAGAACGGCACCGCCAGCAGGATGAATGAATTGTAGGCATTGAATGTTTCCTGCGCGAGCGTCATCAGCGACAGATGCGGCTCGATCAGCAGGATCGGCACGCAGGCGAGGCCGAGCGCAAACGCGACCGGCACGCGCACGATGAGCAGGCCGATGAAGACCCCGAACAGCACCATCGCAGCCTGTCCGGCGGAGAGTACATTGCCGCTCATCGCCCTGCCCCGACAAGAATGCGCATTTCATCGATGATCTGTTCGCCCGCAAAGACGATCCACGTCGCGCCGGTCACGGGCCAGGCGACGTGGATCAGCCAGAGCGGCAGATCGGCCAGCTCCGAAGTCCTGTTCCAGGCAAAGCGGGTGAACTCGAGGCCGGCGGATACGAACACCAGCGCCAGCGCGAGCACGCCGAGCCGCGCGAGGATCCGCACCGCGGCCTCCGACCGCCGCGACAGGTCGGGCCACACGTCGACCTCGAAATGCTGCGCTTCCCGCACACCGACCATGGCGCCGATCATGATCGTCCAGACGAACAGGAACCGGGCCATTTCCTCCGTCCAGATGTAGGACGGAATGAAGGGCGTGTAGCGCGAGATGATCTGCAGCGTGACCGGAATGATCAGGACGCCGACGCAGGCGGCCAGCAGGAATTCCAGCAGTTTCGCATAGGCGGCCGTGACGCGACGCCACAGCGACGGTGTGGACGGGACGGGCATTTCAGACATCGGGGCTCCGTGCGGCAGCTCATCAGCCACGTCCAGGCAGGAAGCGGGGCCTGCCCGGAATGTCGTGGGCGAACGCAACGATCTCAGGCAACGTTGATCTTCTCGAAGATAGCTTCTGCACCAATGTCCTTGGCGTAAGTGGCCATCACGGGGTCGGCGAGCTTCTTCATGGCGTCGCGCTCCTCGAAGGGAACGCGCTTGAGCTTGCCGGCCTTCTCGAGCGTGTCGAGCTTGACGACCTCCTCGCTCGACTCGAGCTGACGGCCGTAGTCGCCGGCCTCCTTGCCGGCCTTCCTGATCGCGTCCTGCAGGTCCTTCGGCAAGGTCTTCAGCGTCTTCACCGAGAAGCAGATCGGCCGGATCGATACGGCGTGCTGGGTCAGGCTGAGATGCGGGGCCACTTCGTAGAACTTCATCGCCTCGACGCCGGCCGCCTCGTTTTCGCCGGCCGATATCACACCGTTCTGGATCGCGTTGTAGATTTCGTTGTAGGCGATCACAGTGGGGCTCATTCCGACTGCCGCAAAGGTCTTCGACCAGATCGGCGCGCCCTGCACGCGAACCTTGAGGCCCTTGAGATCGGCGAGATTTTTGAGCGGCTTGTTGGCGAAGATGTTGCGGATGCCGCCACCGGAATAACCGATCAGAACAACCTCGGCTTTCGCCTCGACCTCATCGGCGATCGGCGCCAGGATATTGGCTTCGACGACCTTGTTCATGTGCTCGATCCCCTTGAACACGAAGGGCGCGTCGATGAACGGGGCCGCCTTGGCGAAGGTCGACATGTGGGCCGGCGAGACGATGCCGTAATCGACCGCCTTGCCCTGCGACATGTACTCGAAATACTGCTTCTCGAGGCCGAGCGAGGAGTTCTTGTGCAGCGTGAAGTTGACCGGCTTGCCGTAGTACTGCTTCACCAGCTCTTCGAACCGGATCAGTGCCCGGTTGAAGGCATGGTCGTCATTGAACTGGACCGCGCCGTTCAGCGTGATCGGTGCTTGCGCCCTGAGGATCGACGGCATGCCAATCGCAGCCGCCGCAGTGGTCGCACCGAGACCAGCGAGAAATGACCTTCGCTTCATCGTCTCCCCTCCCTTGATGCTCCGGCCCTGTAGCCGGGCCGTGAGCGCAGCCGGTATGCGGCGTGCGAGAGGCAAGCGTATGAAAAACGTCGGCAGGACGGAAGTGATTTCGCGTGCGCCGGAGGTACTCTTCGTCGCAGGGCTGTTTCCGCGCGACCTATTGCACTGCAACTCGCGTCTACTCCGGCGAGCGCGTGATGCTGGTGGACCCCGGCTCGCGCACGGTCGTGCAGGAAATCGATTGATCGAGGCGCGATGGGCGGTCGCCTTGAAGGCGGCGGCCCTCCTGGAGTTCACCGCATGACATCGCATCGAGAGGCCCGGATCGCCGGGCTCAGCCTGGCGGCTGTCTACGCCATGTGTCTGCTGCTGACCGCCATCAGCATGAGCTGAAGCGCCGGCGTCCCGGACTGCGCTGCAACATCGCGTCTCCGGGCTGCTCGCCGCTGCGAAAATCGTGGCGCGGGGCAAGTCCCGCCCGTATGGTCTCCCCAAAATCATAATCCGGCGCCCCTGCGCTGGAACCGGGACGTCCGCGTTTGTCAAAGCTCACCCTGCCGGTTCGGCTCGCTCTCCTGGTCACGGGAACGATGTTGCCGCTGATCGTCTTCGCGGTCGGTATTGTCGTCTACAATTACAAGCAGGACCGCAACGACGCGACCCGCCGCGTGCTGGAGAACGTACGCAGCATGCGCCTCGTGCTGGACTCCGAGGTGCAGCGGATGACCGGCGGCCTGCAGGTGCTTGCGCTGACGAATTCGCTGCGCAACGACGACTTCCAGAACTTCCGCCGCATCGCGCTCGGTTTCGTCGAGCAATATGGCAAGGGCGGCCTTGTGCTGATCTCCGACCGCAAGGGCCGGCTGGTGTTCTCCTCGACGACGGAGGACACTGCGAGCCTGCCGCCGCGCGGCAATCTCGAGACCATCGAAAAGGTGTTTGCGACCAGGTCGCCGCAATATTCCGACCTGTTCACGGGCGCCATCAATGGCCGGCAGGTGCTCACCGTCGAGGTCCCGGTGTTTCGCAACGGCGAGGTGATCTACGACCTCTGCTTCAGCCCGCCGGTCAGCATCTTTCAGGAGCTGGTGGAGAAGCAGCGGCCCGACCGGTTTTGGACGGTGTCTCTGCTCGACACCAAGGGCATTGTATTCGCAAGGACGCCGAACCCCAGTGAGACATTCGGCAAGCGCGCGTCCCCTTCGCTTTATGACGAGATGTTCCGCAGCAGCGAGGCATCGCTCCCGACGGTGTCGCTCGACGGCGTCGCGCTGGCCGCAGCCTACACGCGATCGCAACTGACGGGCTGGACGGTCGCCGCCGGTGTCGCCGAGAGCTCGCTGATCGCCCCGCTCTGGCGCAACATCGCGATCACCAGTCTGATCGGCGGCATCCTGCTGCTGACCGGCCTGACCTTCGCGGTCAGGATGGCGACCACGATCGCGCGCGGCGAGATGCTGCACAATCTGCTGATCGACGAGCTCAACCATCGCGTCAAGAACACGCTGGCCCTGATGCAGGCGATCGCGGTGCAGACCTTCCGAAGTTCGAGCCGCGAGGAGCGGACCAAGTTCGAGGGCCGGCTCGGCGCGCTCGCCGAGGCGCATAATCTCCTCAGCCAGGAGAAATGGGCGGGCTCGGAGCTCAGGGACGTGATCTTGCGCGTGCTCCAGCCGTTCCTGCTGAGCAATCCCGATCGCATCCGCATGGCCGGCCCCGCCGTGCCGCTGTCGCCGCGGCTCGCCGTGGTGCTGTCGATGATCGTGCACGAGATCGCCACCAACGCCGCGAAATACGGCGCGCTGTCGAACGAGGCCGGCCGGGTGACGCTGGAATGGGAGGTCATCGCCGACACGCCGAAGCCGCGGCTGCGGCTGATCTGGAGCGAGATCGGCGGACCGCCGGTGACGGCGCCGGTGCAGCGCGGTTTCGGCTCGCGCCTGATCGAGCGCAGCGCGCGCGACCAGCTCGGCGGCGAGGCAACCGTCGACTTCCTGCCGCGCGGCGTGGTCTGCACGGTGACATGCGTGCTGGACGAGGCGCGGTAAACGGACTGAAGGAACATCGGCGATGAAGATCACCAAGGTGCGCACGCACATCCTCGAAGCAAAGCTCTCGCAGCCCTTCGCCTATTCGCGCGCCTGGTACGACACGCGCACCGCGATGCTGGTCGAGATCGAGACCGATGATGGCCTGACCGGCTGGGGCGAATGCTACGGCCCGGCGCGGATGACGGCGGCGGTGGTGCAGAGCATCGCGCCCTGGCTGGTCGGCGAGGATCCGCTGCGCACCGACGTGCTGTGGCAGACGATCTACGCACGCTTGCGCGATCACGGCCAGAAGGGTGTCGTGATCCAGGGGCTGAGCGGCATCGACATCGCGTTGTGGGACGTCAAGGGCAAGCATTTTAGCGTGCCCGCGCATCAGCTTCTTGGCGGCGCCGCCCGCAAGGAGGTTGCCACCTATGCGACCGGCCTCTACCGGCGCAGATCGGGAGATCCGCTCGCATATCTGCCGGAGGAAGCGGCCGGCTATGCCGCGGAAGGTTTTCGTGCCGTGAAGCTGAAGGTCGGCTTCGGCATCCAGGAGGATGCCGCGGTCACGCGCGCCGTGCGGGAGGCGATCGGCGGCGATGTCGCGCTGATGGTCGATGCGAACCACGCCTACGACGCGGTCGCGGCGATCCGGCTCGGCCGCCTGATCGAGCGCGACGACATCGGCTGGTTCGAGGAGCCGGTGCCGCCGGAGGACGTCGCCGGCTATCGCGCCGTGCGGTCCGCGCTGACGATTCCGATCGCCGGCGGCGAGTGCGAATTCACGCGCTTCGGCTTCCGCGACCTGTTCACCTCGCATGCGCTCGACATCGCCCAACCCGACACCTGCGCGGCCGGAGGCCTGTCCGAATGCAAGAAGATCGCCGACATGAGCGAGGCCTTCGGCATCCGCTACAATCCGCATGTCTGGGGCACCGGCATCGCGATCGCGGCCTCGCTCCAGCTTCTCGCCGTGCTGCCGTCACACACGCCGACCTCGCTTGCACCGCTCGAGCCGATGCTCGAATTCGACCGCACCGAGCATCCGATCCGTCAGGCGATCCTGAAAGATCCGATCGAGCACGAGAAAGGCGTGGTGCGGGTGCCCGATGGCCCCGGTCTCGGCATCGAGATCGACCGCGCCGCGCTGGCGCGGTTCGCGGTCAGCTCGTCGGAATAGCCAAGGATCACGTCAGCCGGGGGGCACCTTTGGAGCCGGGCCTGATCGCGGCCTGCACGGCGTAGACGCCCGGTCCGTAATAAGCGACGAGCGCAAGGCCACCCAGCAGGCCGAGATTTTTCAGGAAGTTGATGGTCTGCATCACCACCTGCGCTTCGGGCGCGGCCCAGAAATTGTGAAACATCAGCGTGGCCGCGATGGTGAACGGGATCAGCACCGCTGCCGCCGGACGCGCGAACAGGCCGAGCAACAGGGCCGTGCCACCTCCGAGTTCAACCGCAATCGCGCCGGCTGCGAGAACGACGCCCAGCCCGTCTGCTCCTCCCGGAAGCCTGCTCGCGGTCGCGGCAAATGCCAGCACCTTGCCGACGCCGCTGTAGAGAAACAGCGGTGCGATCGCGATGCGTGCGAACAGAAGCACCCAGTCATCGAGCGGGCCTGCGGTCGCGGCGGAACGGGTGGATGTCGGCATTTCGGATCTCCTCTGGTGAAGCCTGGCAGTCAAGGCACGGCCGGTGATTGTCGATCGGACCCGCGCCTCATCACTCCGCGGGTGCGATGTCGGCGCGTGGCAGACGCGTTGCCGCGGCGAGACCAAGCGATCCGATCGCCAGCGCGCCGACGATGGATGCGCCGCCGATGGCCCAGAACACGGCGTCGGGTCCACCGGTCACCTGCTGCAGCAGACCGATGACATAGGGGCCAAGGATCGCTCCTACCCGGCCGACGCCCAATTCCATCCCGACGCCGCTGGCGCGGAAACAGGTCTCGTATGAGCCGGCGGTGAAATTGTTGAGCACGTGCTGCGCGCCGATGATGCAGAAACCCGCAACGGCCACGATGGCGAGATTGACGCCATGACCGCTGACGAAGACGAGCGCCAGCACGGCAATGCCGCCGGTCAACCACCAGGTCGCGAGGTAACGGGGCGTCAGCGAGAAATTGCGGTCGGCCAGCATGGCGAGCGTGAGGCCGCCGATGAACGACATCGCCTGCATCAGGGCGCCGAAGCCGAATGACGCCGCAAAGGTCTCGCCGCGCTTGAGCATCACCGTCGGAATCCAGCCCGTCAGTCCGAAGATCGCGAACAGGCTGAGGAAGGCGGTGATCCAGATGGTCAGCGAAACGCTGCGGTAGCGCGGGCTCAGCAAAGCTCCGATCGTGTGCTGCGGCCGCGGATCGTCATGCGATGCGAACGTGGCATTCTGGTAGACGGCCGCCCGCTCGGGCCGCAGCCGCGCCAGCAGGGCACGCAATTCCGGGACCCGCGACCTTGCCGCCAGGAATTGCGGGCTTTCCGGCAGGATCGCGTGCGCCACGAAGGTCAGCGGGATCGACAGCGCGCCAATATAATAGAGGATCTGCCAGCCGTGCTGCGGCGTCAGGAACACGCCGACGAGACCGGCGCAGACGCCCCCGAGCGACCAGCCCAGCGTCACGCCCCACAGCGAGAACGTATTGCTGACTCGCTTGGGCGCGAGCTCGTTGATGAACGTCGTTCCCAACGGCAGCAGCACCCCGAGGCCGAGCCCGGTGACGAAACGCAAAGCGCAATAGCTCCAGAAATCGTTCGCCAGCAACGCCGTCAGTAATGTGAAGACGTTGACGATCCACAAGCCAGCGAGCAGCGTGCCGCGGCGGCCGAAGCGATCCGCCACGCTGCCATGACCGATCGCGCCGAACAGGAATCCGACGAGACCCGAACTCACCAGAAACCCGGCCTGGCTTGGTGCGAGTCCCCAGGGCTGCATGACGTAGTGGATGACATAGGCCGGATTGAAGGTGTCATAGCCGTCGAACAGGGTGATGAGCGTGATCAGGATACCAAGCAGCTTGTGGAACGGCCCGATCGCGGCTCCGGATAGTTCTTCATGCACGTCGATTTCGGACGAGATGCTCACGGGGTTCCTCCATTGATAGCGATTGCGCCTTCTGCTCTGTGGCAGATTGGGTCATTGTGTTTCCAAGCCCGAACAGGGCGCGGGCGTTGTCACGACCGATCTTGATGCGGTCGCCTTCGGAGATCGTCGCGTTGTCGAACCAGTCGGCGGCGTGGTCGATGTTCTCGAACGGCCAGTCGGCGGAAAAGAGAATGCGGTCGGCGCCGATCTCGAGCATCGCGTCGATCAGCGTCTGGGTGCGAAAATTGCCCGACGTTGTGATGTAGAAATTTTCGCGGAAATAGTCGGCGATCTTGCGCCGCGCGGGATAGGCATTCTGAGTCCGCATCCACTTGTTGTGATTGTCGACCCGCCACATCGAGTACGGCAGCCCCTCCCCCATGTGGCCGAGGATGACCTGAAGCCGCGGATGCTGGTCGAACAGTCCAGACCCCATCAGGCGCAGGGCATGGACCGCGGTCTCCTGCCCGAAAGCCCAGGTCGGTCCCAGCAGCCAGCGGTGCCCCTCGTAGATCGCCGCGTCCTTCGCAAGCGGATTGCGCGGGTGCAGGTAGAAGGGAACGCCGAGGCGCTCGACTTCCGACCAGAACGGCCAGAACTCCTTGCGGTCGTAATAGATCGCATGATCGGTGCCGGCGAGTTCGCTGAAGCCATTGACCAGCGCTCCGCGAAATCCAAGCGTGCCCACGCTGCGATCGAGCTCGCGCGCGGCCGCGTCGGGATCCTGCATCGGCAGCGCTGCGAGGCCCTGGAAGCGATCCGGCCGCTTGGCGACCTGCTCGGCGAGGAAGTCATTGGCGCGGCGTGACAGCTCGAGCGCACGGCTGCGGTCCGGAATAGCCTGGACGGCCGGCGCATTCAGCGACAGCAGCATCATCTCGATGCCGTGCGCGTCCATCTCCGCAAGCCGCCGGTCGTGAATGTCGAGCAGCCGCGCCTCGAGCTCACGCCAGTCGTCGGCCGGCGCGAAGCCCGCGCTGTCCTGAACGGTCCCCGGAAGCGCGAAGTGCTCCTCGAGCGCAATCTTTCCCTGCATGGCGTCGTTCCTTCGGCTCTGCTTTCGGCGTTGACAAAGCAAAGCACCTGATCCAAATACTTGTCAATGAGAAAGTTGTAAATGCAAATGATTGATATGCAAATATTGCTAATGCGAAGATTGACGCTTATTCCGGGCGGAGTTCTCCCGCCAGGATCCAAGTCCATGTATCGATTTTCGAATTCGCTGCCCTATCTGCTCGCCCGGCTCGGCGTTCGCATGGGCGACCTCTTCGCGCGCGTGATCCGTCACGAGAAGTTGACGCTTCCGATGTACCGCGTGCTAGCCGCACTGTCGGAGCAGGGCCATCCGTTGCGGCTCGGAGAGATCGCCGAGCTGACGTCCGCCGACGTCTCCACCTTGTCGCGCATCGTCGCGGAGATGAGTCGCGCGGGCCTCCTGACACGCGACCGGCCCGAGAACGACCAGCGCAGCCTCCAGGTCGTGCTAACGCCCAAAGGCGCCGAGCTGGCGGGGCGGCTGATGCCGCTCGCCGCCTATTATGAGGAAGTCGCAACCGGCAGCATGTCCGCCAAGGAAGCAGCGGAGCTCAAGCGCGTGCTGGTCGAGCTCTACAAGAACATCGATCGGCTCGAGCAGGAAGTCGAAGCCGGATTGATCAAGGTGCCCCCGTCGGCGCGGCCCAAGGACGTCCGTGACGAGCAACCGGAGGCACGCGCCAGGGCGAGGCAGCCCCGCGCCAAGACATCAAGAAAATAGGGAAACCACCGAGGAGAGGACATGCGACAGGATCCCATCATCATTGCCGGCGGCGGCATCGGCGGACTTGCAGCCGCAATCGCACTGGCACAGAAGGGTTTTCAGGTCATCGTCCTGGAACGCGCACCGCGCTATCAGGAGATCGGCGCCGGCATCCAGCTTGGTCCCAACGCATTCCACGCCTTTGATCGCCTGGCACTCGGCGATGCCGTGCGCTCGATCGCGGTCTTCATCGATCAGCTCCGGCTGATGGACGCGATCTCGGCGGAAGAAATCACCAGCATCGATCTGACCAGCTATTTCCGCAAGCGCTTCGGCAATCCCTACGCCGTGGTTCACCGCGGCGATCTTCACGGCATCCTCGTCCGCGTCTGCGAGGCGCACCCGTCCGTCACGCTGCGCTCCGATTGCGACGTCGTCGGCTACGAGCAGAACGGCAGTTCGGCAACGGCGCTGCTCAAATCCGGCGAGCGCGTCGCCGGGTCCTTCTTGATTGCCGCGGACGGGCTCCGGTCCCGCATTCGCCAGCAGATGGTCGCCGACGGCGCGCCACGGGTCGCGGGCCACACCACCTATCGTTCGGTCATCCCGACCGAGCAGATGCCGGAATATCTGCGCTGGAACGCCGCGACGTTGTGGGCCGGCGCCAAGTGCCATCTCGTGCATTACCCGCTCTCGGGCTGGAAAGTGTTCAATCTCGCGATCACCTGCCACAACGATCCCGCCGAGGCGTTCGCGGCGAAGCCCGTGACCCACGAGGAGGTGCTCGAAGGTTTCCGGGACGTGCACCCGCGCGCCAAGGCGATCATTCATCATGGGAGGGACTGGAAGGCGTGGGTGACCTGCGATCGCGATCCGACCGATCGCTGGATCGACGGGCGCGTCGTTCTCCTCGGCGACGCCGCGCATCCGATGCTGCAATATTTCGCGCAAGGGGCCTGCATGGCGCTGGAAGACGCCGTCTGCCTCGCGGACGAGCTCGACGCGACGGAAGGCGATGTCGCCCACGCGCTGGAGCGATACCGCAATGCCCGGATGCTGCGTACCGCGCGCGTCCAGCTTCAGGCCCGGGAGCTCGGCGACCACGTCTATCATCCGGCCGGCGTCCACGCGCTGCTGCGCAATCAGCTCATGCGCGAGACGAGCCTGGAGCGCTTCTGCGATAATCTCGCCTGGCTCTACCAGTCGCCATTTTCGGAAAGGACGCCGGATGCGGCAAGGCGGGTCGCGTAGCGCTGAGCCGGTGCGCTTCGCCCTACGGGACCCAAGAGTGCCCGCCCCCATCAATTCGGCGGCACGTCGATCGGCACAAGAAACGCAAAGCCATATTTAGCGTCTTCGCCGCGCACCTCATCGAGGCCGCGTCCAAGTTCCACCGCGGCGATCTCCGCGGGAAGTGCGAGTCTGACATGCCGGACATCATCCGGGCGCAGCAGAGGCTTCCCGGCCGAACGCATACTCTCCAACTCCTCGACGAACCAGGCCTCCTGCACCCGCGTTCGGGCGGAGTGCAGCGACCTCGCCGAGAACGCCAGAACGGGCCGCTGATTGATCTCCAGCACGAAGCAAGGTTGTCGCGCCGCCTCTGCGGCGCGATTGCTCTTGCGTGCTGCCGACCTGCCCTCGGCCCGGCTGCCTGTACGCGTCATCAGAAGTTGGCCGTTGCTGACAATCTGAACACACGCGGAGACCCCGGCGTGATGTTGTTATTCCCGTCGGCCGTCGAATAGTATTTCCGGTCGAGGAGATTTTCGATGTTGAGCTGGGCACGCCAGGTCTTGTCGAGCCTGAAGTAGACCGCGGCATCCACCCGCGTGAACTCCGGGATCAGTACGGTATCGTCGGATGATGCAAAGAAGTTCGAGTAGTGGATCACACCGAGGCCCGCGGCCCACTGCTCCGTGAACTGGTACTTGTTCCACAGAGAGAACGTATTGTACGGGACAAGCCCCACGCGGTTGCCGGCAAGAATAGTCGCCGAATTGTTGCTGGTGATCCGCGCGTCCGTATAGGCGTAGCCGCCCATGACCTGCCAGGCATCCGTCACGTAGCCTGTCAACGACGCCTCGAAGCCACGGGTTTTGGTAGCGCCGCTCAAGATGAAGAACCCCGCGTTGTTGGGATCGGCGAAGCGCTGATTGGTGCGGTTCAGATCATATATCGCGGTGGCGAATTGCAGGCGCGGCAAGATGTCGTATTTGAGCCCGACCTCCCCGTTCACGAACTTCTCGGGCGCTGCGATGACGAGGCCCGGCGTCAGCACGCTGAACTGGTCGCCGGCACTCGGCAGATACGAGATGCTGTAGCTGCCGTAGATCGACAAATTCTCGAGCGGCTTGAACACGACACCGGCACGCGGCGATACCAGATCATCGACCCGATTGAGCGCGACGAGTGTGCGGCGGTCCTGCGAGGTCAGGTCGAAATGGTCGAATCGCAGCCCGCCGATCAGCTCCAGATAACGCGTGATCTCGACCTGGTCCTGCACGTAGACGGCACCAAGATTGAGCTTGTAGGTATTGTTGGCATCCGTGCCGCCGTTATTCGCGAACGTGACAGGGACATACGATGTCGGATTCCTCGGATCGATCGCGATGGTCGAGGCGACGCCGTTGAAGAGCCCGCTTTGCCGGTAGTTCAGGCCGTCCTGCCGCCCGACCTCGGCGCCGAACACGACGGTGTGGCGGATCGGGCCGGTGCCGAACTTGTAGGTGAGGTCGGTCTGGTTGAAGTAATTGGTCCGGTCAGTTTCGTTGTTGTAGGCCGACAGATTGCTGGACGTGCCGGCGGCATTCACCGCACCCGCATTGGCGCCGCCGCCCGGATAGATGTTCTGGTAGAACTTGTCGTAATTGGCGATCTGGGACGAATTCTTGATCGCCCACCCGTTCTCGAAATCGTGCTCGACGACGGCGGTTCCGATATCGACGTCGGCGAGCGCGTAGTTGAGGTTGGGATTACCAAAGAACGCGGACGACGGGGTGTCGTAGGGATAGCGCGGGAAGGCGTTTCCCGCGCGGATTTGCGAGGGGATGCCGCGATCGACCGTACGCCGGTCGTGCAAATGTTCGTAGCTCAGCTTCACCGTCGTGGTGTCGTTCGGCGCGAAGGTCACCGTGGGATTGATGCCCCAGCGCTCGAGGTTGACGAAATCGCGGTAGCTCTGCGTGTTCTCGTACATCGCGTTGAGGCGGAAGGCCCAGTTCTCGTTGATGGCCTGACCGACGTCGGTGGTCACGCGCCCGCCGGGATAGGAATTGCCGCCGACCGTCACCTCGCGAGCGGTGGTGCCGTCGGCCTCCTTCAGCACGCGATTGACGACACCGCCACCGCCGCCGCGGCCGAAGATCATCGCGTTCGGCCCCTTCAGCACTTCGAGGCGCTGGAGGTTGTAGAAATCGCGGAAATACTGGACGTCGTCGCGAATACCGTTGGTGTAGAAATCCGCGTTGCTGCGCTGGCCGCGTATGACCAGATCGTCGCGATGGGATTCGCCCTGATGATAGATCACGCCCGGCACGTAGCGGGTCGCCTCACCGATCGAGGTGAACGCCTGGTCTCTGATGAACTCCCTGGTCAGCACCGTCACCGATTGCGGCACGTCGATGAGCGGCGTATTGGTCTTCGTTGCGCTGGTGACGCTCCGCGTGAGGTAGCCTTGCTGGCCCGTGCGTGCGTCCTGATTGTTGACGCTCGGCGGCTTCTTTTCGGTTGGAGCCACTACGGCGGTGCGGCGGGTCGATCGCGCGGCGCGCGATGTGGTCGCTGTCTGAGCCCGACGGGCGCGCTGCTGCGGAGGGGAAACGCTGACCGGCGGCACGGTATTCGCTGCCTGCCCCTGCTGCGCAGAAGCTGAGCCGATCTGCATCGTCAGCCCGACACCAAACGACACTGCCGCACTCGTCGACAGCAAGATAGCACGCAAGGCCTTGCGGCCACTCCAACAACCCATATTCATCTGCAACGCCCCAAAATGTCGCGTGCCGTTCTGGAAAGACGGCTTCGCGGTCCCAAACCGAGGCGCATCTGCAATGCGAAGAATTAGATGAGGATTAGATCGGGTTTAGAATAGGTCGAGGCTCCCGGAATCCCGCACAGCAGTTTTTAGAAGTTCTAAATTTGTGCGCTGGCGGTTGACCATTTGGCCCTGGCGTCGAATGTGGCTAGATGATCAGGCCGCGGCTGACGACCGCGCCACGCAACGGCTCCCCTCCCGACAACGCGATTTTCCCAAACCAATGCGCCTTCTGCTGATCGAAGACGATCCGATGTTCGGCAAAGCGCTCGTCCGCGGATTGAAGCGAAACGGAATGACCGTGGACTGGACTCGCGACGGACACGACGGCCACGCCGCCCTGCAACGCGCCGAACACGCGATCGCCCTGCTCGATATCGGGCTGCCGGGAATGACAGGCTTCGAAATTCTCAAGGCGGCACGATCGAGGAAGGCCCCGCCCGTCCTGGTGATCACGGCTCGGGACCGGGTCGAGGACATGGTGACGGGGCTCGATCTCGGCGCCGACGACTACATCGTCAAGCCGTTCGAACTGCGCGCCCTGCTCGCCCGCATCCGCGCGATCATACGCAGGGTCAACGACCGCTCCAATTCGCTGATGAGCAGCAAGGAGATCACGCTCGATCCCTCGACTTACGTCGCGACCTTCCGCGGCATCCAGTCGACGCTGTCCGCGCGCGAATTCTCCGTGATGTACGCCCTGATGGAACGCCCCGGAACCATCCTGTCGCGCGGCCAGATCGAAAGCCGGATCTATGGCTGGAGCGACGAGGTGCAGAGCAACGCCGTCGACGTCGTCATCCACGGTTTGCGCAAGCGATACGGCAAGGACATCATCCACAACATCCGCGGCGCCGGATGGATGGTCACCAGGTCCGGGGCATGAGCTCGCTCCGCAGGACGATCACCACGCGCGCGATGTTGTTGCTGGCGGCCATCGGCCTCCTGGCAACGGCGACGTCGTTCGGCCTCGTGACCTATGAAATGAACAAGTTCCTCGACGCGCAGTTGCAAGAGATCGCGGTCAATGTCGGACCGGGCGACCGCAAGGATGCGGGCCCGCTGCTCGAAAGCGAGGACGAGGATCAGCTGGTCGTCCGCATCTGGGATCGTTCGGGCGAACTGGTGCATCGCGCGGGGCCTGCGATTGATATCCCGTGGCAGCCGGTGCCGGGACTGTCCAATGTCACCGCCGGCGGACAGGATTGGCGTATCTATCGCTGGAGCCACGCGCAGCACGACGTTCAGATCGCGCAGACCTGGAGTGCGAGACACGAGATCGCGTTGCATGCTGCGACAGGCGCGGCACTTCCCCTGTTACTTGCCATCCCGCTGGTCGGGGCTGTTCTTGGTTGGTCGATCAAGCGCACCATGGGCGGCCTGCAACGCCTGTCTGCCGAAATCGGACGGCGCAGCGTCGACGCGCAAGAGCCTCTCCGTCCGGTCGGCGTGCCGGCGGAAGTCGCTCCGCTGATCGTCGCCATCGACAAGCTCGTCGACCGTCATCGCTCGGCGCTGGAGGCCCAGCGACGGTTCGTTGCCGACGCGGCGCACGAGCTACGAACCCCGCTCGCCGCCCTCCAGATCCAGACCGAAAACCTCATCGCGGCGGATTTGCCCGGACAGACACGCGAGCTCGCGGACGAGCTTCGCGACGGCGTGAGGCGTGCGTCATATCTTGCAAGCCAATTGCTTGAAATGGCGAGGACGGAAGGCGCATCGCTCCAGAAGCGCGATGACGTCGATCTCGCCGCGCTCGCAACGTCGTTGCTCGCCGACTTCCATCCATTGGCCGAGGCACGCAACATCCAGCTCGCGATGACGGCGGATGCGCCTTGCACGATCCAGGGTGATCGCGACGCAATCGGCAAGCTGATCGGCATCCTCCTCGACAACGCCATCCGCTATTCGGAAGCAGGTGGCTCCGTGGAGCTCGGGATCGTCGATGACGGCAAGACCTGCGCACTGGAAATCGTCGACGACGGGCCGGGCATCTCCGAAGAATCGATGCCGTTCATCTACGACCGTTTCTTCAGGGCGGTGCCGCAAAGCGTCGAGGGAACCGGGCTTGGTCTTGCGATCGCCAAGTCGGCCGCCGACCGGCAGGGCTTCACACTGACGCATCGTAACCGAAACGGCGCGACCGGCATCATTGCCCGTATCGGATTTGGCAACACCGTCGCACCGACGCCGTGATCTACCCGATCGTCTGCAGCGCCGGGAACGTCTCCAGCAGCCAGATGCTCACATTCGAGACCGCGCCGGTGAGGAAGCCGATGCCGGTGATCACCATCAAGACGCCCATGGCGCGCTCGACATTGACGAGCTGACCCTTCATGCGCGCGAACAGTTTCGAGAACTGCTCGATCATCAGGGCGGCGATCAGGAAGGGAATGCCGAGGCCCGCGGAATAGACCGCGAGCAGGCCGGCCCCCTTCGTGACCGTGGCCTCCGCCGCGGCAATCGAGAGGATCGCGGCGAGGATCGGACCGATGCATGGCGTCCAGCCGAACGCGAAGGCGAGCCCCATCACATAGGCGCCCCAGAGGCCGACTGGCCTCGGTGCGGTCAGGCGCCCCTCGCGCATCAACAGGCCGATCCGCGTCAGTCCCAGGAAGTGGAGCCCCATGATGATGATGACGATGCCGGCGAGGATCGACAGCTCGGCCGACCAGGCGCGGATCAGCCCGCCAATCAGCGAGGCGCTGGCGCCGAGCGCCACGAAGACGGTGGAGAAACCGAGCACGAACAGCAGCGCCGCCATCATGATCGCGCGCTTGGAAGCCGAGGCCGGTTCCTCGCTCTCGACATGCTCGATCGTGGCCCCCGTGAGATAGATCAGATACGGCGGAACCAGGGGCAGGACGCAGGGGGAGAGGAAGCTGACGAGGCCGGCAATCAGCGCCGCCGGGATCGAAACATTTTGCATGATGTAGTCGGAGCCATCTCATGCTCGGGGCCGCGCGCGAAAATGCCCGCCGGACCAGAGCAGAACCGGCTCTGGTGTAACCCATGCCGGAGAATGCGCAACTGAGGCGCCATCAAACCAGGCTCCTCCCGATGCCGTCTGCGATCACAGATACGGCATCGGGACGCGCACAAATCTCGCCAAAAAGCGAGACTCGGCGGCGCGGCTACTTCACCACGCGGAGCAGCGGACGCCGGGGCTGGTCCTGCGTCTGCTTGGAAGGAGGCTGCGGTTCGCTTCCAGCGCTCCGCAGCATTTCGTCGCACAGCGCCTTGAGATCGGCACTGTCAATTCCTTTGAGCTTCATCCGCACATCGAGGATGACGATGGACAGCAGCTCGGCCGACTCGCGACTGTTCATCTCGTTGAGGGCCTTGCGGCACTCCTCAAGCGTTTCCAGCACCGACTGCAACTGTTCGTCTGAATGCGACACGGGCGTTCTTTCCGTTAATTCGGCCTGCGAGACGTGCTTGTGATGATCCCCTCGGCCCCCATGGGATACCGAGAATAACACGAGCCGTCCGCGCCTTCGAATATGATTTCCGTGTGTTTCTGCCTGGAAACCGTGGTTCCAGCGAACATCGCCCCGCTGAGCGAGAGGCCATTTTCGTGCCGGCCGGGAGTAAAACGCGTGGCGCTGGATGATTGATCCATTCCGCAAAGCGGCAGCTCCCGCGCATGGACGTCCAATACGGACAGCGCCGACAATCCCGCAGCCATTTCAGGGCTCGCAACGGAACTCACGCCACACCCCTCATCCGGACGATAATCCTCCGTCCGATTCCCAGCCCCTGGCAGCACTTGGATACCACCCATGCGGCGGTAAGGATGGCGTTCAAAACTCGCCAGCCCCCAACCCGCAGTGGTTGTGGTTTGCGCCAGATTCTGCCAGTTTAGCGACCCGAAGGGACTTGTATGCACTCCTTGGCGGAAAGGGGCGTTCCACTGGAGGAACGCCCAAAGATCAACATCAGCGGCCTCTCCGATTGGGATGCGGCCCGCATATTCTTGGAAGTCGTTCGATGCGGCAGCTTTCGCTCGGCGTCTGAACGCCTGTCGCTGTCGATCAACGCCGTCCGCCGCCGGATTGATGATTTCGAGCGCCAGACCGGCACCACCCTGTTCACCCGCGACGTCCACGGCACGCATCTGACCGATGAAGGCGCACTGGTCGTCTCCGCTGTCGAGCGCATGGAGGCGGCTGCCTTCGACGTGCTGCGCACCAGCGATTCGACGGCCAACGCCCTGTCCGGCGAGGTTCGGGTGGCCGTCACCGAGGGTCTCGGGACGTTCTGGCTCGCCCCGCGGCTGGTCGAATTCCAGCAGGCCTATCCGAAGATCCTGGTCGACCTGCATTGCGCGATGCGCTCGGCCGACGTCTCCCGCCACGAGGCCGACGTCGCCATCCATTTGTCGCGTCCCTCGGCGCTCGACGTCAAGCTGGTGCGGCTCGGCCGCATGCACCTGATGTTCTGGGCTTCGGAAAAATACCTCGAGAAATACGGCACGCCGCGCTCGGCCGTCGAATTGATCAAGCACCGTCTGGTGCTGCAATTCGCCGACCAGCTCGCCGCCAAGGAAACCTTCGAGAGCTTCTTCCCGGGCGTTCCGGAACGTGACCTTCTGGTCATGAAGACCAACGTCTCAAGCGCCAACTATTGGGCGGTCGCGAATGGCGCCGGAATCGGCGTCTTCCCGAGCTACGCCATTGCGCTTGGCGGGAAGTTGATTCCACTGGAGGTCGAACTGAACCGACCGCTGGATATCTGGTTGTCCTACCACCCCGGTAGCGGCAGGATTCCACGCGTGCGGCACATGATCGACTGGCTGATCGAAGCTTTCAGCCCGGCTCGCTTCCCGTGGTTTAAGGAAGAGTTCGTGCATCCTCACGAATTCAAGGACTCGTATATGGGCGAACCCCTGACCCAGCTCTTCGGGGGATTTTCAACCGAAGAACAACGGTGAGAAACGAATATGAAAACAGCGGCGAAAAGAATGAAGCAGCGCAGTGCCGGCAAGCCGGACATTGAGCTGGGCAAGCGGATCCGTCTGCGGCGCGTCGAGATGAAGATCTCGCAGGCCGAGCTCGGCGAGAAGCTCGGCGTGAGCTTTCAGCAGGTCCAGAAATACGAGAAGGGCGTCAATCGCGTCGGCGCGGCTCGGCTTCAGCAGATCGCCACCGCCCTCGATGTGCCCGTGACCTTCTTCTATGACGGCGACAACAAGGCGCGTGAAGTCGAAAGCCTGCTCTTCCTCGATTCGGCCTTCAGCCTCCGCCTGCTGCGCGCCTACAGCAAGATCAAGGACCAGACGGTGCAGCGTCAGCTCGTCTCGCTGATGGAATCGATCGCAGCGAACGAAGGCTGAGCGGATCGACGCTCTGGCCTCTGCGGCCGATGTTCAATCCGCCGCGTCGCGGGGGTGCGGCCGGATTGAACGAGACCCAGTCCGCGCGCTTGCGCGCGGCTCTCTTTTCGGGGCGGCCAAGCCGCCCCTTTTTCTTGCCGGTTTCTTGGCAATTTGCCCGCCTTTGCGCGCGGATTTCGCGAACCCATCCCGCCCCTGCCGCGACCCAATCGAGAAGCCCCGCATTGGACGCGCGGGGCTTTCGACTGCCGAGCGCCCGTCCGGGCCTCGTCCTCATGGGGAAGATGGGACACATGTCGAAACGCCATGCGATGATCGTTGCCGTCGGCGTGCTCGCGAGCGCTTCCGCACTGGCGCAAACCGAAACCACGGGACAGGCAGGCCCCAGGCCGGCAACGGCGGCCGGTACGGTGCCGGCAGCGGCGAACCCGGCCCATGCAGCCGCGCCGAAGGCTGCAGCGCCCGCTTCGACGGCGGAGAGCCGCTCCGCCGCGGCGCTCGCGCTGACGCACGAGCCAACCTATGACGAAGGCTCGGCCCAACGCATCAGGGATGCCGCACTCAGCTATTCCGACCTTGCCGTACGCGGCGGCTGGCCGGCCATCCCCGCGGATGCCAGGTTCGCCCTCGGCGTCCAGGGCACCAGCGACGAGCTGCTGCGCAAGCGGCTGATCGTCTCCGGCGATCTTTCCGCCGACAAGGCGAGCGGCGCCTTCGACCAGGAGCTTGCCGACGCGGTCAAGCGCTTCCAGGCCCGTCATGGACTGGCGCCGACCGGGACCATGACGCCGCGCACGATCGCGGCGATGAACGTCTCCGTCCAGAAGCGCATCCGGCAGCTGGAGGCTTCGCTCCAGCGGCTCGAGAACATGAATTTCGGCTTCGGCCAGCGCTATGTCGTGGTCAACATCCCCGCCGCCTTCGCCGAAGCGGTCGAGAACGATGTGGTGGTGCGGCGCTATCGCGTGATCGTCGGCAAGACCGAAAAGCCTTCGCCGACGCTGACGGCCCAGATCACCAGCGTCGTGCTCAATCCGACCTGGACGGTGCCCTCCTCGATCGCGAAGACCGAGATCTCCGCGCATATGCGCAAGGATCCGACCTATTTGTCGCGCATGCACATGGAGGTGCTCGACGCCCACGACAATCCGATCGATCCGCATTCGGTCGACTGGTCGGGTACGCACACGCCGAACTTCACCGTGCGCCAGCACAACGGCACCTTCAACGCGCTCGGCGCGGTCAAGATCGACATGCCGAACTCCTATTCGGTCTACATGCACGATACCAACCAGCGCAACCTGTTCAACGACGACTACCGCTTCGATTCCCACGGCTGCTCGCGTGTCGACAATGTGCGCGATCTCGCCGCGTGGCTGCTGAAGGACCAGCCGAAATGGACCCGCGCCGCGATCGACGCGGAGATTGCGAGCGGCCAGCACCTCGACGTCGCCATGGCGAAGAAGGTGCCGGTTGCCTGGATCTATCTCACGGCCTGGATGACCAAGGACCAGACCGTCCAGTTCCGCAACGACGTCTATAACCAGGACGAGCAGCTCCTGGAGGCGACCGCCGAGGAGGCGGCGTTCTTCAGCAATGCCGGCAATCACCCGCTCACCGCGCACATGACGCGCTAGAGCAATGCAATCGCGGTACAGGCGGATGCAAAGCCGCCTCCCTTGCCGCGGTTGACCCCGGCCGCCCCTCGGCCACACATTGCGCCTTACCAACGACCAGTGAGCGCGCGATGCCCGACATGTCCAGCACCACCGAAACGCCTTACGCCGACGGCAAGATCCTCAAGCACGCAACCAGCGGCGTCGGCGTGATCACCTTCAACAATCCCGACAAGCGCAATGCGATGTCGCTGGAGATGTGGGAGGGATTTGGCGAGGCGCTGACGAGCCTGCGCGACGACGACACGGTGCGCGTCGTCATCCTGCGCGGCGCAGGCGGCAAGGCATTCGTCTCCGGCGCCGACATCAGCCAGTTCGAGAAGACCCGCCACAACGCGGCGGCGTCCGAGGAATATGCCAAGCGCAGCGCCGCTCAGCGCGCGCTGCTCGCCGATTATCCCAAGCCGACGGTTGCCTGTATCCAGGGCTTTTGCCTCGGCGGCGGCATGCAGGTCGCGATGCTCGCCGACATCCGCATTGCGGCACATGGCAGCCAGTTCGGCATTCCCGCGGCAAAACTCGGCATCGCCTATGGCTATGACGGCTTGAAGCATCTGGTGTCGCTGGTCGGCCCGTCCTGGGCGCGGCTTCTGATGTACACGGGCATGCGCATCGATGCGGCGGAGGCGCTGCGCATTGGCCTCGTCGAGCGCCTGTTTCCGGACGATCAGCTCTGGGGCGAGACCATGGCGATTGCCGCAACGATCTCGCAGAACGCGCCACTCGCAATCAAGGCCGCCAAGCTCACCATCGCGCAAGTGCTGAAGGACGAAAGCGGACGCGACATGGACGCGATCAAGGCGATCGGCAATGCCTGCATGGACAGCGCGGATTTCCGCGAGGGCCGCCAGGCCTTCATGGAAAAGCGCAAGCCGCAGTTTTGGGGGAAATAACCTCGGCGTCCGGTCACGTCAAACCAAGCAGCGCCAATGCAATGACTGACCCTGCCGATTGACGAGCAATACGGCCGGGGCAGATCAGTGTCAGCCTCACTGACCAGCCTCTGAAAAATCAAAAAATCATCGGAGTGGTCGATCGGAGGAAAACGGTCTACGTTCCCAGCGCTCGGTCGAACTGCGATGCTGACCTGGAGCCACCTCATGATCAAGACTCCAGTCGTTAATGTTGCCAGAACTGCGGCGGGATTTCGTTCGCGCACTCTCATCGGGGCCATCGGCTCCGCACCCAACTTCAATACGTCCCAACCGTCTATGTCATTCGGCGCGAACCGCCAACGGACTGCCGAGAAGCACGTGATCAAACTTGGCAACGGGAGAAACGCCTATGGGTAGCAATCTGAAAAGCGCATGTGACGGGATTCTGCAAAAAGTCGTGACTGGAAAGGACCGCGTTCCCGGCGTGGTAGCGATGATCACGGATCGCTCGGCCAACGTCTATGAAGGCTCGGCCGGCGAGCGTAGCCTTGGCGGACGCCAGGCAATGACGACCGATACCGTGTTCGCGATCTTCTCGACCACGAAGGCCATCACCGGCACGGCGGTCCTGCAATGCGTCGAGGACGGCAAGCTCGACCTGGATGGCCCCGCCAAGAACTACGTGCCCGATATCGGCAAGCTCGAGGTACTCACCGGGTTCGATGCCAAGGGCAATCCGAAGCTGCGAGCTCCGAAGCGCGACATCACGACCCGCATGCTAATGCTGCACACCGCCGGCCTTGGCTACGATTTCTTCAATGCCAATTACCTTCGCTTGGCGCAGGAGCGCGGCCAACCGAGCGTGGTGACCTGCTCGAAGGCATCACTGAACACGCCGCTGCTGTTCGATCCTGGCGACAAATGGGAATATGGCAGCAACATCGACTGGGCCGGCCAGGTCGTCGAAAGCATCCGCGGCAAGCGCCTCGGCGAGGTGATGAGGGAGCGAATCTTTGCGCCGCTCGGCATGGAGGACATCGGCTTTTCGCTGACCCCTTCGATGCGTTCGCGCCTCGCCACGATCCACCAACGCGAAGCCGACGGATCGCTGACTCCACTCCCCGATATGCAACTGCCGCCTGAGCCCGAGGTCCACATGGGCGGCCACGGTCTCTATGGCTCGATCGGCGAGTACATGAAATTCGTTCGCATGTGGCTGAACGACGGAGCCGGATCGGAGGGTCGTGTGCTCAAGAAAGAAACGGTCGAGGCCGCCGTCCGGAACGGCCTGCAGGCACATCAGACCGTCACGATGCTACCCGGCATCATTCCGAGCCTGTCGAACGATGCCGAGTTCTTTCCCGGCCTGAAGAAGTCCTGGTGCTTGACTTTCATGGTGAACGACGAGGACGCGCCGACCGGCCGCCCGGCCGGAGCGATCGGTTGGGCTGGACTCGCCAACACGTTCTACTGGATCGATCGCAAGAACGGGTTCGGCGGGTACTGGGCGACGCAAATCCTGCCGTTCGGCGACCCGACTTCCTTCGGCGGCTACATGGACTTCGAAACTGCCGCCTACGCGACCGGTGAGGCGCGCGCCGCGGCGTAGTGCCGTGCGAGCGCCTACCTGCACCCACGGCGCCTCCGCTTTCCACTCGATGGAGCGAGCGCGCCGTGGCGCGGGCTCTCCGATGGCGCCGAGCTTTTGTTCTTCTCCCGCAGGCCGGCTCCTGCACAAGGCGAAGAACACTGAACACGAATGCAGGGAGAATTCTCACAACGCGAGGTAGGTCATGACAAATATTGAATCCGCGCAACGGGCTGGCGCGAGAGCCGACTTCGATGCGATCATCATCGGCGCCGGGTTCTCCGGCATGTATATGCTACATTCGCTGCGCGACAAGCTTGACTTGAACGTTACGGTGTTCGAGGCCGGCGACGGTGTCGGCGGCACCTGGTACTGGAATCGTTATCCCGGCGCGCGCTGCGACTCCGACAGCTACATTTACTGTTACACTTTCGACAAGAACCTGTTGCAGGAGTGGAACTGGTCCGAGCGCTATCCGGAGCAGGACGAGATCCTGCGCTACCTCGAGCACTGCGCCGATCGCTTCGACCTGAAGCCCGACATCCAGTTCGGCAAGCGCGTCGTCGAAGTCCTCTTCGATGAGGACACGGAGCTGTGGACCGTACGCACCGACAAAGGCGACGCCGTGACGGCACGCTACGTCATCCCAGCCGTCGGGGCTCTGTCGACCGCGAACGTACCATCGATCGAGGGGCTGAGCTCGTTCAAGGGCAAGTGCTACCACACGAGCCAGTGGCCGCACGATGGTGTCGACTTCACCGCGAAGCGTGTAGGCGTCATCGGCACGGGCGCCACCGCGGTGCAGGCGATTCCAGAGATTGCGCAGCAGGCCAAGCACTTGACCGTATTCCAGCGCACGCCGAACTTCTGCGTACCGGCCCGCAACGGCCGTGTCGATCCCGAGGTTACCAGGGCGCGCAAGGCCGATTACGACGGAATCCGGCAGCGCATCAAGGATTCCTTCTTCGGGTTCGAGCTGAATTTCATACCGCAGTCGGTGCTCGAGACAACGCCCGAGGAACGCGAGAAGCAGTTCGACAAGATGTGGGATGCGGGCGGCTTCGCCTTCTGGCTGGCGAACTATCAGGACATGTTTTTTTCCAAGGAGGCGAACGACGTCATCGCCGACTACCTCAAGCGAAAGATCCACTCGGTCGTCAACGACCCGGCGATCGCCGAGAAGTTGACGCCGAAGTCTTATCCCTACGGCACCAAGCGCCAACCGTTGGACACCAACTATTTTGAGACCTTCAATAAGAAGAACGTAACGCTGGTGGATGCGAGCACCGACGGTTCTATCGAGAAGATCACGCCGAATGGCATTCAAGCGGGCGGCAAGGAGTATCCGCTCGACATCATCGTCATCGCCACCGGCTTCGACGCAATGACCGGCCCGCTGAAGAACCTTGGTATCAAGGGTCGCGGCGGCCGGACGCTGGCGCAAGAATGGGCGGATGGCCCACAGACCTATCTTGGCCTGGCGATCGCCGGCTATCCCAACCTGTTCACGATCACCGGTCCGCAGAGCCCCTCGGTGCTGTCGAACATGCCGGTCTCGATAGAGCAACATGTCGAATGGATCACCGAATGCATCGCCCACATGCGAAGAAACAAACTAACGACGATTGAGGCGAGCCCGCAGGCGCAGGACGCATGGGGCGCCCACGTCGCCGAAATCGTGAACTCGACCCTCATGCCCGGTGCCAATTCCTGGTACATGGGCGCCAACATAGAAGGCAAGCCGCGTCGATTCATGCCCTATCTCGGTCCGGAGGGCGTGGGCGGATACCGCAGAAAGTGCGCCGAGGTCGCAGAAAAGGGCTACGAGGGCTTCGTATTCAAAAGCACTGGCCAAAGCGGGACCGTGCACACGATTGCGGCCGAGTAAACTCAACGAGCCGTGACCGGGCGCTGCGTTCAATGTCGCGGCTCCCGTCACGGCGCGCTGATGATATCCGTTCAGGGCGCTAAAGCGGACGTAGTCGGGACATCGTCCGGCTTACTCATGGTCTCCCGGCCTTCTTGCTGCGCGGGGGCCTACAGCGCCCCGAGCACAGCCTTCGTGATATCGGCCGTGCCGTTGCTGCCGCCGAACTCCATCGGCTTGATGCCGCCGGCATAGATCTTGTCCACCGCGCGCTCGATCGTCTCGCCGGCTTCCGCCGCGCTCTCGACGCCGTGCTTGTCGGCCAGCCAGTCCAGCATCATCGCCGCCGACAGGATCATGCCGGTGGGATTGGCCTTGCCCTGCCCCATGATATCAGGCGCGGTGCCGTGGCACGGCTGGAACACGGCATATTTGTCGCCGATGTCGGCCGACGGCGCCATGCCGAGGCCGCCGATCAGGCTCGCGGTGATGTCGGAGACGATGTCGCCGAACATGTTCTCCATCACCATCACGTCGAAATCCCAGGGCCGCTTGACCAGCATCGCCGAGCAGGCATCGACATAGAGCCGATCGGTCTTCACGCCGGGATGCTTCTTCTCGATCTCGTCGAAAATGCCGCGGAAGAACGCAAAGGCCTTGAACACGTTCGCCTTGTCGACGCAGGTCAATGCGCCCGGCTTGCCGCGCGCCTTGCGCCGCTCGGCGAGCCGAAACGAGAACTCGAACAGGCGCTCGGAGGTCCTGCGCGTGATCACCATGGTCTCGCGCGCGTCCTCGTGGGTGACGACGCCCTTGCCCATCGAGGCGAACAGGCCTTCGGTCGATTCGCGGATCACGACGAGATCGATGCCGCGCTGGTCGGCGCCGACGATCGGGCTCGGCACGCCCGGAATGAGACGCGCCGGACGCACGCCAGCATAGAGATCGAAGATGAAGCGCAGCTCGATCTGCGGCGCGATCTCGGTGTTATCAGGGTAGCGCACCGCCGGCAGGCCGCAGGCGCCGAGCAGGATCGCATCGGCCTCCTCGCAGAGCTTGATGGTGCTGTCAGGCATCGACTTGCCGGTCGCAAGATAATTGGTGGCGCCCGCCGGCGCCTCGGTGAAGCGGAAGCGCAGATCCGACTTCGCCTCGATCTTACGCAGGACTTCGATGGCCGGCGCCATGACTTCGGGACCGATGCCGTCACCGGCGAGCACGGCAATGTGGAAGGCGTTGTTTGCAGACATGAGGGCTTCCTGGGGAAGAGGCGTCATCCCGGGGCGGCTCGAAGAGCCGAATCCGGGGTCTCGAGATTCCGGGTTCGGTCCTTCGGACCGCCCCGGAACGACGGGAGAGCTACGGCGTCAGCACCGTGCGCCCGACCACCGCGCCCTGTTGCAATTGCACCAGCGCGTCGTTGGCCTTGTTGAGCGGCGCCTTCGTCACTGGGATCGGCGCCACGTTCTTGGCACGCACGAGATCGAGCAGCTCCTGCGTCTCGCGCAGATTGCCGACATAACTGCCCTGGATCGTCACCGCCTTGATCGGGATCAGCGGCAGCGCCCAGGTCGCGCCGCCACCAAACAGGCCGACGATGACGAGCTTGCCGCCCTTGGTCAGGCAATCGAAGCCGAGCTGCGTGGTCGCGGCATTGCCGACGAGATCGATGACCGCGCGGATCGGTCCGCCCGCTTTCTTCGCAAGCTGCTCCAGCGCATCCGGCGCCTTGGGATCGACGGTCGCGAGCGCGCCGGCCTTCTCGGCCGCCTCGCGCTTTCTGGCGTCGATGTCCACCATGATCGCGCCCTTGCCGCCCATCGCCTTCAGCAGCGACAGCGCCATCAGGCCGAGACCGCCGGCGCCGAACATCACGATCGGCGTGTCGAAATGCTGCTCGACCTTCTTCAGCGCGCTGTAGGTGGTGACGCCCGAGCAGGCGTAGGGCGCGGTCGTCGCGGGATCGAGGCCCTTCAGATTGAGCAGATACCGCGGATGCGGCACCAGCATGTGGTCGGAATAGCCGCCGTCGCAATAGACGCCGAGCGAGCGCGGCGTCAGGCACATGTTCTCGTCACCGGCCAGGCACGTGGCGCACTTGCCGCAGCCGATCCAGGGATAGACGAGGCCGACATCGCCGAGCTTGAGGTCGCCCTGGTCGGTCGGCTTCACGTCGGGGCCGAAGGCTGCGATTTCGCCGACCGTCTCATGACCCATGGTCAGCGGCAGGTTGATGCCGCGGTCCTTCAGCGACAGCGGCTTGCGGCCATGGCCGAGATCGTAGCCGCCTTCCCAGATGTGGAGATCACTGTGGCAGACGCCGGCCGCCTTCACCTTGATCAGCACCTGCGTGCCTGACGGCTGCGGCGTGGCCTCGTCGAACTCCTGCAGCGGCGCCTTGAAATCGGCGACCTTGAAACTCTTCATCGGCGTCCTCCCGCATGCTTCTCGTTGTCGCGCCACCATGCCACGGGCGGCGGGACGAGACAAACCTGGCAGCGGTCTTAGTTCAGGCCAGCGGATGGTGGCAAGCCGCGAACTGGCCGGGTGCGACCTCGCGCAACTCCGGTATCTCCGCGCTGCATCGCTGATCGGCCCGGGGGCAGCGCGTGCGGAAGCGGCACCCGGACGGCGGTGCAATCGGCGATGGCGGCTCGCCGGTCGCCACACTCTCGGCGGGACGCACGTCCGGGTCCGGCACCGGGATCGCCTGCAGCAGCAGGCTGGTATAGGGATGCGCGGGTTTTGCGAACAATTGCTCCGATGGCCCGACCTCGCAGAGCCGGCCGAGATACATCACCGCGACGCGGTCGCTGACCGCTTTGACCACCGCGAGGTCATGCGCGATGAACAGCAGCGTCAGGCCGAAGCGCGCCTTCATCTCCTCCAGCAGGTTGAGGATCTGCGCGCGGATGGAGACATCCAGCGCCGAGACCGGCTCGTCGCAGACGATGAATTCAGGGTTGAGCACCAGCGACCGCGCGATGCAGATGCGCTGGCACTGGCCGCCGGAGAATTCATGCGGCAGGCGTCCCGCCACGAGATCAGGATCGAGCCCGACCGCGGAGAGCACCTCGTGAACCCTCCGCTTGCGCTCCGCGGCGTCCTTGACGCCGGCGATGATCAGCGGCTCGGCCACGATGTCGCCGATGCGCCGGCGCGGATTGAGCGAGGCGATCGGATCCTGGAAAATGAGCTGCACGCGGCGGCGCATCTTGCGCAGCGCATCGCCCTCCATCGCGGTCAGGTCCTCGCCGTCGAACAGCACGCGGCCGGATCTGGCGCGGCGGAGTTGCAGCACCGCGCGCCCCAGCGTCGACTTGCCGCAGCCGGATTCGCCGACCAGCCCCAGCGTCTCGCCGCGCGCGACCTGGAGGCTGACGCCGGAGACGGCATGCACCGTCTTGTTGCCGAGACCATATTCGACGACGAGATTGTCGACGTCCAGGAGCGGCTCGTCGCGCACGGCAAGCTGCATCATGCGCCAATTCCCTCCGTCATCTGGATCGGATGGAAGCAGGCGTAGACATGTCCCGGCATCTCCGCGCTCTTCAATTCGGGCTTGGCCTCGTGACAGCGCCCGGTTGCATAACGGCAGCGCGGGGCGAAGGAGCAACCCTTCAGCGGCCGGGTCGGATCGGGCGGACGGCCGGAGATGGCCGGCAACGGCGTATGCGGGGCGGTTTCCAGCTTCGGGATCGCCGCCAGCAGCGCCTCGGTGTAGGGCATATGCATGCGCTTGAACAACGCCTGGGTCGGCGCGCGCTCGACCACCCTGCCCGCGTACATCACCGCGACCTCGTCGGCACGGCCGGCGACGACGCCGAGATCATGGGTGATGATGATCATCGCCATGTGGCGGCGGCGCTGCTCGCGCGCGAGCAGGTCGAGGATCTGCGCCTGGATGGTAACATCGAGCGCCGTGGTCGGCTCGTCCGCAATCAGGAGCTTCGGTTCGCAGGACAGCGCGATCGCGATCGCGATGCGCTGGCGCATGCCGCCGGAACATTGATGCGGATATTGCGCGAGCCGCTGCTCCGGCGCCGGAATGCCGACGGCGGCGAGCAGCTCGATGCTGCGCTTCTTCGCGGCGGGCGCATCGAGTTCGAGATGCTCCTGGATCGTCTCCATCAGCTGGGTGCCGATGGTAAGCACCGGATTGAGCGAGGTCATCGGGTCCTGGAATACGACCGCGAGATCGCGGCCGCGCAGCTGCCGCAGGCGCTCTGCATCGAGCCGCACCAGATCCTGGCCGTCGAACATCACCCGGCCCGTCAGCTTCGCCTTCTTCGGCAGCAGCTGAAGCACCGCGCGCGACAGCATGGTCTTGCCGCAGCCGGATTCGCCGACGATGCCGAGCGTGCGGCCGGCCTCCAGCGACAGATCGACATGATCCACGGCGCGCAAGTTTCCGCGCGGGGTCGGCAGCTCGACCGCGACGTCCTCGATGGTCAGCAGCGGCGTGCTCACAGCGCCCCCTGACGCGGGTCGGTCAGGGCCCGCAAGGTATCGCCGACCAGGTTGAAGGCCAGCACGGTCAAGAACAACCCCGCCGCCGGCAGGAAGGCCAGCCGCGGCGCGACGTCGAGACTGTCGCGGCCCTCGCCGATCATGCTGCCCCAGCTCGCCATCGGCGGCGGCACGCCGAGACCGAGGAAGGACAGCGCGCCCTCGACCACGATGGTGACGGCGACGCCGAGCAGGAAGAAAGCCAGCAGCGGCAGGATCACGTTCGGCAGCAGCTCGCGCAGCAGGATGCGCGCATGGCTGGCGCCGAGCGCTTCGGCCGCGATCACGAATTCGCGCCGCGCCAGCGTCAGCGTCGCCGCACGCGCCACGCGCATGAAGGCGGGAATGCCGAGCACTCCGAGGATGATTGTAAGGTTGGGAATGGACTGGCCGAGATAGGCAGTCACCGCGAGCGCGAAGATCAGCGGCGGAAAGGCCAGCAGCACGTCCATGCTGCCGACCACCAGCGTCTCGAACCGGCCGCGGAAATAGCCGGCGAGGAGACCGAGCGCCCCCCCGATTCCAAGACCGATCAGCGGCGCGATCAGCCCCACCGTCAGCGACACGCGCGCGCCAAAGATCAGGCGGGCGAGCTCGTCGCGGCCGAGCCCGTCGGTACCGAGCCAGTGCTCGGTGGAGAACGCGGCGCGGCGCTCCAGCATGTCCATGTCTACAGGATTCTGCAGCGGCAGCACCGGCGCGAGGATCGCGAGCGACAGGATGATCGCGAGCCAGGCGCTCGCGAGCCAGAACAACAGGCCGAGCTTGCGCCTGCGGCGCACGGGCGCGGACACCTCGTCCTGGATCGAAAGCTCAAGCGTGGCCATGGCGGATCCTCGGATCGAGCACGGCGTAGAGCATGTCGACGATGAAATTGACGAGGACGAAGCCGCAGGCGACCAGCAGAACCACGCCCTGGAGGATGACGAGGTCGCGGGTGTAGATCGCGCCAACCAGCAGCCGGCCGATGCCCGGCAGCGCGAAGATCGATTCCACGATCAGCGTGCCGCCGAGCAGGCGGCCGATATTGATGCCTGTCACCGTCACCAGGGTCAGCGATGATGGTTTGAGCGCATGCACGAACAGGATGCGCGCGGGCTTGAGGCCTTTTGCTTTCGCGAGCGCGATATAGTCCTCCTGCAAGGTCGCGATCATGTCGGAGCGCAGCACCCGCATGATGCCGGGCCATTCGGCGAGGGCCAGCGTCAAAGCCGGCAGCACGAAGAAGCGCAGGTTCGACAGCGGCGCCTCGCTGAACGGCACATAGCCGGTCGCCGGCAGCCAGTGCAGCTCGACCGCGAACAGGTAGATCAGGAGAATGGCGGTCAGGAACGACGGCATCGACAGCATGGCGAAGGCGCTGCCGGTCATGAAGCGATCGAACGCGCCGCCGGCCCGCGCGGCGCAGGCAATCGCCACGGGAACGCCGATCAGGAGCCCGATGAACTCGGCCATCAGCATCAGCTCGAGCGAGACCGGAATGCGTTCGGCGACCGCCTGCAGCACCGTCTGCCCGGTGCGGAACGAGCGGCCGAGATCGCCTTGCAGGACGTGACCAAGCCAGCTCAGGTAGCGCCACCACAGCGGCTGGTCGAGCCCCATGTCACGGCGCAGCGCCGCGACATTCTCCGGCGTCGCCTGATCACCGAGGATGACGTAGGCGAGATCGCCCGGCAGCAGCGAGGCGATCAGGAAGGTGAGCAGCGAGACCGCAAGCAGCACCGGCAGGATGGCAAGCAGCCGCCGCACGACGAAGTTCAGCATCGCGCGGTCATTCCAGCCAGGTGGAGGAGACGTCGATCACGCCGTTGTAGATTTTTGGAAAGCCCTTCAGCTTGGCGCTCGACAGCGCATAATAGGTGTTCTGGAAGGTCCAGAACCAGATCGCCTCCTTGTTGATCAGGCGGCTGATCGCGCAATAGTCCTCGATACGCGCCGCGGTATCGGCGGTGGTGCGCGAATGATCGAGCAGCCGGTCCAGCTCCGGATCGGCAAAGTTGGAGAGCGCCAGCGGACTGCCGCTACGGAAGTTCGCATACATCTGCGGATCGGGATCGGCGAGATCGACGATGCGCCACGGCACGAGCTGGAACTGACGCATGAAGGCGCGCGGCGGGATGGTGGCCTGGTCGACCTGCTCGATCTCCATATTGGCGCCGGCGCGCTTCCAGAACTGCTGGAGCACCTGGCCGATCATGCGGCCGCGCGGCGTCGCGGTCACCAGCATCTTGAACTCGACCGGCTTGCCGTAGTCCTTGAGCAGGGCCTTGGCCTTCTCGACGTCGAACGGCAACGCGCCGTCGTCCTTGCATTTGACCCAGGAGCCGTCGCCGTAAGGGTTGGACGCGGGCCGGCTCAGGCCGTTGCTGATCGCCTGCGACATTTTTGGACGGTCGATCGACATCACCAGCGCCTGGCGCACGCGGACGTCGTCGAACGGCGCCTGCTTGGTGTTGAAGGCATAGACCTGCGCGCCCGAGCCCTTGTAGGTGTGCACGGTGAGCTTGGAGTCCTTCTGCGCCTTCATGATGTTGTCGGCGTCGTTCTCGTCATCCCAGATGATGTCGGCCTCGCCCGATTGCAGCGAGGCGAAACGCGACTGCGCGTCGGGCAGCGGCTTGAGGATGATGCGGTCGAGATAGGGCCGGCCCTTGTCCCAGTAGTTGGGGTTCTTCTCCAGCACCATGCGGTCGCCGGCGGACCATGATTTCAGGATGTAGGGGCCGGTGCCGACGGGATTGCGGTTGTAGTCGTCGCCCTTGGTCTTCCAGGCCGTCGGCGAATGCACGACGTTGTTCTGGCTCTGGATGGTGTTGGTTGCCGGCAAATTCACGGCTGGATCAGTGAGGTTATAGATGACGGTGTATTCGTCGGGCGCCAGCACCTCCTTGACGTTGGTGATGTAGAAGGCGCAGCGGCACTTGTTGGCGGGGTCCTTCTGCCGGTCGAAATTCTCCTTGAAGGCCTGCGCGTTGAACGGCGTGCCGTCGTGGAATTTCACGCCCTGGCGCAGCTTGAAGGTCCAGCTCTTGTAATCGTCGGAATGGGTCCAGGACACCGCCAGCTTTGGCGCGGCCTCGCCCTTCTCATCGAGCGTGGTCAGCGTGTCGAAGATCGCGGCCGCCGCGGTGAAGGTCGAGGTGTCGTAGACGCCGACCTTGAGCGGATCGAAGCCCGTAATCTCCAGCTCCTGGCCGACGGTGATGCTGCCGCCCGATTTTTGCGCTTGCGCTGGTGGGACAAGCGCAAATGCCGCAACAAGGAAAATCGGCGCATGCTTGCGCACCGCGGCAGCAATGTTCGTCATGGTTCCTCCCGGGATCCTCGTCCGATGTTTCGGATCGTTGAATGACTCGGAGGCGAGATTGGCGACAAATGCACGCGACGGCAAGAGGAACGCACGAGAGATCAAATGCCGCACGCGCGCGGCGCAATGCGCTCAGCGCGGCGCGGCTGTTTTGCCTGTCGGAATTGGCGCCTCACTGGCGAGGCCGATCTCGTCGCGCAGTGCATCCGTGTGCTCGCCGAGCACGGCCATCGTCTTGGCGGGCGTGGTGTCGGCGCCCGACATCCGGAACGGCAGATTGAGCACCTGGAACGAGCCGCCCTCGTCCTCCACGGACGAGAGCGCCTGCCGGTGCGCGAGCTGCGGATCGGCCAGCGCCTCGGACACGGTGCGATAGGCCGAGGCCGGCACGCCGGCCGCGCCAAGCGCGACAAGGCACGCGTCGGTCGTGAGCGGCCGCGACCAGGCTTCGACGCCATCCATCATGTCGGCCCAGTTCTCGCGGCGCGGGGCATAGCTGGAGAAGCGCGCGTCGGTGATCCATTCGAGCCGGCCGATCACCCCCATCAGGCCCTGAAACGTCTTCTCGCTGGCGACCGTGATCATGACGTAGCCATTCGCCGTCTCGGTCGGGCCGAACATAGGGCGCGGCGGCGGCTTCACGGCGAATTGCGAGCTCTGCAACTCGATCACCGTCAAGCTCAGCATCGATTCCAGCATGGAGACGTCGACGTGCTGGCCGAGCCCGGTCACGGTGCGCTGATAGAGCGCAGATGCAATCGCGCCGAAACCGTAGGTGCCGGTGACGACGTCGGCGTGATAGATGCCGCAATAATCCGGGCGGTTGCGGCCGGGCTGGTAGGCGAGATGCGCCATGTCGTAGCCGGAGGCCGCATGGATCACCGGGGCGTAGGCCGGCAGCTCGGCCGAGGGGCCGCTCTGGCCATAGCCCGAGATCGAGCAATAGATCAGCTTGGGGTTGACCGGCCGCAGATTGTCGTAGTCGAGCCGCAGGCGGCGCATTACGCCGGGGCGAAAATTCTCGACCAGGATGTCGGCGGTCGCGGCCAGCCGCCGCACCGCCTCCTTGCCGTCCTCGGACTTGAGGTCGAGCACGACGCTTTTCTTGCCGACATTGAGCTGGCCGAACACGGTGCTGCAGCCTTTGCGCAGCGGCGGCCGGGTCCGCATCGTCTCGCCGCCGTCGGTCTCGATCTTGATGACCTCGGCGCCCATGTCGGCAAGCATCCGGGCACAATGGGGACCGGCGATGGTGGTCGAAAAATCCAGGACCCTCAGGCCCGCGAAGGCCTTTGTCGTCGTCCCCTCATGCTTATCTGCTAACTGCATGCCCGCCTGCGCCCCCTCGGCCGCTTAGGAACTATCGAAGTTCTCTCTTGTTGATGCGCCGACCCTAGAGGGCGGCGGCTGGGTAGGAAAGTCTTTACCGAACGGACGCGTTCTGCGGGCGGGCTTGGGAATTCCAGGACAACTGGACCCGTTCTTGCATAGCAGCAAGAGGGATCGGAAGAGGGCAGCTGTTCTTGAGGGTCTTGTTCGTCACAACCGAGATGGACGACTTCGTCCGCGTTGGCGGACTCGGCGCCGTTTCGGCCGCCCTTCCCCGAGCCTTGCGTGCCTTCGCCGACATTCGGGTCATGTTGCCCGGCTATCGCGACATCATCGAACAACTCACGCATATTCAGATCGTTGGCCGCTGTCCGCCGTTCGCGGAGATGCCGGCCTGCTCGCTCGGCCGGGCCGCGACCAAGGACGGCCTGCCGGTCTATGTGCTGTTGTGCTCACAACTCTACGACCGGCCCGGCAATCCCTATGGCGACGAGTCCGGGCGCGACTGGCCCGACAACGACATCCGCTTTGCGCGCTTTGCCTCGGCAGCCGCTGAGCTGGCCATGGGCAAGCTGGACAAGAATTGGGCAGCAGACCTGATTCATGCCAATGACTGGCAGGCCTCGCTCGTGCCGGCCTATCTCGCCTGGCGCGGGGCCAGGCTGCCGTCGATCCTGACCATCCACAACCTCGCCTATCAGGGTCTCTTCCCAAAAGAGTCGCTGCGGCGGATCGGCGTCCCCGAAAGCTCCTTCCACATCGACGGCGTCGAGTTCTACGACCAGCTCTCCTTCCTCAAGGCCGGGCTGGTCTACGCCTCGCATCTCACCACCGTCAGCGGCACTTACGCACGCGAGATCACGACGGAGGAATTCGGCTGCGGCCTCGAAGGCCTGCTGCGCGTCCGCTCCGACGCGGCCGAGCTCACCGGCATCCTCAACGGCATCGACGAGAGCTGGGACCCCCGCTCCTGCGCCCAGCTCGCCCAGCAATTCGGCGCCGGCGACTGGGTCGGCAAGAAGGCCAATGCCGACTATGTGCGCAAGCAGTTCGGGCTCGCGGTGTCACGCGGACCGATGTTCGCGATCGTCGCACGCCTCGTGCACCAGAAGGGCATCGACCTCGTGCTGTCGGCCGCCGACGAGATCATCGATGCCGGCGGGCAGATCGTGGTCACCGGCTCCGGAGAGCCCGCGCTCGAGCAGGCGCTGATCGACGCCCATCGCCGCCGCCCCGACGCGATCGGGGTTACGATCGGCTTCAACGAGGCCCAGGCCCGCCGCATCTTCGCCGGCAGCGACTTCACATTGATGCCGTCGCGCTTCGAGCCCTGCGGGCTCAGCCAGATGTACGCCCAGCGTTTCGGCTCGCTGCCGATCGGTCATCAGACCGGCGGCCTTGCCGAGACCATCACCGACGGCGAAACCGGCTTTTTGTTCTCGCAGCCCTCGCGAGCATCCTTCCTCGGCGGCGTCCGCCGCGCCTTCTCGACCTTCATGGCGCACGACCAGCTCGACTCCATGCGCCGCAGCGCGATGGGACGATCGTTCTCCTGGAGCATCTCGGCAGGGAGCTATAGCGCGCTATACCGGAAGCTGGCGTCGGCGTGAGAGAGCGCCCGAGGCGTTTCCACGTCATTGCGAGCGTAGCGAAGCAATCCAGAATCCCTCCGCGGCAGCAGTCTGGATTGCTTCGCTACGCTGGCAATGACGGAGTTTGTGGTGCCGGCGGAGAGCCTCACCCCTTCCCGCGCACGTCCATCTGCGGCCGGCCGATCCAGGCCCGGTTGAGGCAGCGGGTCATCCAGTCGGGCCCGGTCTCGCCATTCAGCCGCGCCAGCGCTTCCTGATAGGGACCGACATAGCGCAGCCGGTCAGGCAGTTTCGGATAGACGCGCCTGATCCATCTCAGCGCGTTGTCCGCCGATCTCGCGTCACGCTCGCTTAACTCAAACCCAAAACCCGCACGTATCGGCTCTGGCAACATCCGCGCCGTGAGCGCGCGATACCATCGCGGTGGCCGCAGCCACGGGCGCGCGCCGCCAAAGATCTGCGCGGCGATCTCGCGTGCGGCCGGGCTGACGGTCAGCGTCTCCGACTGTGCCATCGCCGCCGCGTAGGCAGCAAAGCCGGCCCAATCCGCCGGCAGATCATCGCCCGTCAATCCGAACAACGCGCCATACGTCCGGCTCTCGGTCCAGTAGCGCTCGCGCTCCTCGGCCGAGAGCGGCGGCAGCACCAGATCGTGCGCCATCAGCGCAGTCTCGACCAGCGTCGCGTGAACCCAGCGCAGCGACGGGATGTCGTTGGCGCAGTAACGCGAGCCGGCCGCGAACGGACCGACCGTCTCGGGCATCTCGCCGACGATCATGCTGTGACGCCGGTGCAGTTGCCGGGACGACAGCTGCGCCCGGTCGAGCGAGCCGAACACCATGGCAAAGACGATGTCGAAGGTGCGATGGAAGCGGCCGATCGGATCGGCAAGGGTCCGCGAATGCTCGGCGATGGCGGCCGCGACCCAGGGATGCGCGAGTTGAAGGAGCAGCGCGCGGCCGGCACCGAGAAAGATGACGGCCTCCCGGTCGATCCGCCACGTCACCGTGTCAGGACCGAACACGCCGGCCACCGGCCCCGCCGCGTTGGCGCGGACGAGCTCTAGCGTCGACTCCAAATCCCTCTCATCGACCAATTGCAAGCCTCGCGATGAAGACGCGGCAACAATAACCCGGACAGCACCCGCATGAAATCGTCATCGCGCGACACAATCAGCGACAAGGCCCTCACTCCGCCGCAATCGGCATCTCGTCCATATGCTCGTGCAGCACCACGCCGGCCAGCGGGTCGAATTCGCCGATCCACGGTTTTCGCGCGAGCACCGACTTCGTGTGAGCATAACCGGCATGCCAGCGCCGCGTGATCCCGGACGGACTGAAGTCGATGTCCTTGGTATGGGTCTCACGATCGAGCTGTGGCGCGAGCAACCGAACCACGTGCATGCGGGTCGGACAGCCGTAGCTCATCAACTCCATCACGGCGGGATCGCTACGCTCGGTCTCCGGCAGCCGCGCTGCAAGCTGGTTGATGACGTGTCGCAAGCGATGGGTTTGCTGCTGGCGCGTGATCTGGCTGGCGATGCGGCTGGAGTACATCACGTCCTTGTGCCGGTTCAAGACCTCCGCCATCGTCGCAGGCTCGGCGCCGACAGGATTCCACAAATGCACCGAGAAGATCAGCGAATTCCTGCGTGGATTGTCGTCGAACACCGCTTCCGTCGGCGTGTTCGACAGGATGCCGCCGTCCCAATAGAGCTCGCCGTCGATACGTACAGCCGGGAAAGCCGGCGGCAGCGCGCCCGAGGCCATGATGTGCTTCACCGTCAATTCGCCGTCGCGGCTGTCGAAATAGCGCATTTCGCTGGTGCCGACATGAGCCGCACCGACCGTCAGGCGCGGCGCGCAGCGATTGGCCAGATCAAAGTCGACGAGCTCGCGCAGCGTCGCCTCGAGCGGTGCGGTCGAATAGTAGCCGGCGTGATCGGCGCCGAGCGGATAGGAATCCCCGGCATGCGCCAGCGGATTGGGGCGGAAAAAGCCGGGAATGCCGTGGGTCACGGTCGACCAATAGGCCAGCTTCTCGTTGAAGCCGGGAAATGCGGCGCGCCAGTCCCAGGCCGGCTTCTGCTCCATCCGTTTCCAGAACTCTCTCAGCCGCGCGAGCCGGTTTTCCGGCGCGTTGCCCGCGATAAGGCTCGCGTTGATGGCACCGATCGAGGTGCCGATGATCCAGTCGGGCTCGATGCCCGCCTCGTGCAGGGCCTGGTAGACACCAACCTGATAGGAACCAAGCGCACCGCCGCCTTGCAGCACCAGCACGACTTGCCCCGGGATTTCCATACCTTTGCCCTTCGCGCCGCTCATGGTTCGCTCCTGATAAGCCCGCCCCCGGCCGAATATTCGTCGGACGCGGCGGTCTTGTTACGCACTACCGTTTTAGAAGATCGCAGGATCTTTTGGAATGCCGCTTGGCTTTCGAATCCATGCCCGCGCGCTATCGCAAGCGGGATGTCATTCCCCGCCCCGATCGGCTAGATTTCCGACCGATCCTGCTGGGGAGCCGATCCATGGAAATGCACCAGGTCCGCTATTTCCTCGCGGTGGCGCAGCTATTGAACTTCACGCGCGCCGCCGAGGAGTGCAACGTGACGCAGCCCTCGCTGACGCGCGCGATCAAGCAGCTCGAGGCCGAGTTGGGCGGCGACCTGTTCCGTCGCGAACGGCCGGCGGCGCAGCTGACCGAGCTCGGCCAGCGCATGCATCCGCTGCTCAAGCAGTGCTATGACGCCGCCGCCGGCGCGCGCTCGCTCGCTTCCTCGTTCAAGAGTGGAGAGATCGGTGCGCTGCGCATCGCGCTGACGCATTCGATCGATCTTGCGCTGCTCATCCCGCATCTCAACGAGATCAAGCGGCAGTTCAACCGGCTCGAATTCCGCTTCTTGCGCGGCTCGAGCCGCGAGGTCGCCGAGTTCCTGAAGAAAGGCGAGGCCGAGCTTGGCATCGCCGCCGAGATCGACGAATCCTGGGAGCGGCTCGACGTCTGGCCCCTGTTCACCGAAAACTTCGAGCTCGTCGTCAGCGACGGACATCGGCTGGCCGGCCGCAGCGCGATCGACCTGGACGACCTGCGCGCAGAGCAGATTCTGAGCCGGACATTCTGCGAGCATTTCGGCCGGATCTCCGCGAGCCTGCGCGAATGCGGCATCGACGTCGAACATGGCCACGAGATCTCGAACGAGCGCGATTTGATCGAGCTGGTCGAGGCCGACATCGGCGTCGCCATGCTGCCGCACACCTCACCCGTACCGGAAAAGCTGACGCGCGCCACGGTCACGGGGCTCGACGCCCGCCGCACCGTCAGCCTCTACGGAGTTGCCGGCCGGCAGCGCACGGCGGTCGCCAACGCCGTGATGCGGATGCTGCGCGGCGCGGACTGGCGAGCGATCGCGGGGTAGAGCCTGCCGCTTACCCTCTCCCCTTGTGGGAGAGGGTGGATCGCCGCGTAGCGGCGAGACGGGTGAGGGGTTCTCTCTGCGCACGATTCTCTCACTTGAGAATACGCCGCGACACCCCCTCATCCGGCGCTTCGCGCCACCTTCTCCCGCAAGGGCAGAAGGCAAGAGAAACTCAATTCTCCTTGCTCGCACTCTCCAGCGCCGCGAGCAGATCGTCGATCTCCATGCGCTTGCGGAAATCCGGATCGACGAAGCGGGCTTTCACGAGGCCGTCGCGGCCGATCACGAACACGGCCGGGATCGGCAGCATCCAGCCATCATTGCCGTGAAATTTTGCCATGTCCTGATAGGACAACAAGCTCTGGATCTCGCTGCCGAGCCAGATCGCGAGATTGAGTGACAGCGCATAGCCATTATCGAGATCGGTCAGGATCGGAAATGGGGCACCGGCGTCCGCCTTGAGTTGGCTTGTATATTCCTGCGTCTCCGGCATGATCGCGACGATCCGCGCACCCATAGCCTCGATGCGGTCCAGCGCCTGGACCACCGCACGAACATTGAGCCGGCAATAAGGGCACCAATGACCGCGGAAGAACATCACCGCGACCGGGCCACGCTCCAGCAGCGCAGTCAGCGCGACGAGCCGTCCGCTTTCATCCGGCAGCATGAATGGGGGCATCGTATCGCCCGGGCGCGGCGCGGTCTCGCCGCCGCCGTTCCCGCCTAGTCTCACCACAAGGCGATCGACCGCCTCGCCATAGGCTGGGAAGACCTCGCGGCTGGCATCGGCATAGGCGCGGAGCTGCTCGTTCAACGTGCCATCCATGTCGCGGCAGCGCTGAAAAGCGACCTTGAGCCGTTCGGCGTCGGCTGGCGAAAGAGACGTCATCTTCTGCTCCGGCGTTCTGGGGGCGAATAATAGTTGCCCGGTTCGGCCGCCCGCAAGGGGCGGCCGCGACGGCGGGGCGGCTCAGTTCACGTAGAAATTGCCGGTCGGATCGAGCCGCCCCGAGGTGGAGTAGAGCGATCCGTTGTCCATGAAGAAGACGGTGTTGTCGGGCACCTTCTTCGCATGCTTCATCATCGCCTCGTGGTTCTTCTCGGCCGGGGCCATGGCCATCGCCGACATCTTGCCGGGTCCGCCATACATATAGGCCATGCCGGCCTTGAAATCCCACGTCGCCTCAGAGAAGGCCGATGTGGCGATCACCGCAAACATGGCCGTGGCGATCATGGTCTTGGACAATTTCGTCATGAAGTGCTCCTCCGGATCGACGTAGACGCCCGCCAATCGGGCGCACGGCCATCGGACGCCGGAAGCCCGGGAAACGGAAATGCCGATCCCCAATCGGTTCGATAGCGCGCGCCTATCAACATAGCGCGGCGCTATCGCATCGAGAGCCAACCGGCATTTCAAGCCGGACGCCGTCTCGACGAAGCTCCCGACATCGCCGGCGACCATCGCGGTTGCGGCCAACACAGGAGAATTCCATGTCCAGGCATCACACATTGTCACGCGCGGTCTGGCCGGGCCTCGCGATCTTCGGTGCACTGACGCTCTCGGCGCAACCAGTGCTCGCCGGCGACTGCCCGGCTGACAAGATCAAGCCGAACGCGCAACAGATGGTCGACCACAAGCCGGTCGGCGTCACCGACGTCACGCTCGGCGCGATCGACCTCGGCAAGCAACCGGCACATATTGAAGGCCGCGAGCTGCGCTTCCGCAAGCTGACCATCGAGCCCGGCGGCATCGTGCCGTGGCATAGCCATGACGACCGCCCCGCTTTGATCTTCGTGCAGCAGGGCGAGATCGTCGAATACGCCTCCAACTGTGCCGATCCGATCGTGCACAAGGCCGGCGACCTCCGCCCCGAAACGTTCGGCACCTCGCATTGGTGGAAGAACCTCGGCAAGGAGACGGTCATTCTCTATGTCGGCGACGTCCGCAAAGACCCGCACGACCACAACATGTAACGCGCGCGCCCCGCCCCAGCGCACCCGTTACCGGATGCGGCGCCCGGGATCCCCCACGCCACCAGCCCCGCCGGGCGCCGCATCCATCACAGGAGAAGCCGCATCATGGTCGACCTTTCCGCACGCATCAGGACCGACCCGATCGCCATGGATGTGCATGGCGAGGGAGTTTTGCTCCGCTCGCTCGTCATCGGCTTGACCGCCTTCCTGACCGTCGTCGATCTCTTCGCGACACAGGCGATCCTGCCCTCGCTGACGCGCCACTACGGCGCGACGCCTGCGGCGATGGGCTTTGCCGTCAATGCCAGCACGTTCGGCATGGCGGTCGCAGGCCTCGTCGTCGGCTTTCTCAGTCCCCATATCGATCGCCGCGGAGGAATTCTCCTGAGCCTGACGCTTCTCGCAATCCCGACCAGCCTGCTTGCGGTCGCGCCGAATCTCGCCGTCTTTACCGCCCTGCGGATAGCCCAAGGCCTCTGCATGGCGTCCGCCTTCGCGTTGACGCTGGCCCACCTCGGCGAGCAATGCAGCGCCATGGACGCGGGCGGCGCTTTTGCCGCCTACATCACCGGCAATGTCGCCAGCAATCTCGTCGGTCGGCTGATCTCGGCCGCCGTCGCCGACGGTCTCGGCCTGCAATGGAATTTCTATGTCTTCGCCGCCCTCAATCTCACCGGCGCCGTGCTGGTCTACTTCACGATCAAGCGCGTACAGCCTATGCCGGCGACGGCACCGGCGGCCTCGCCGCTGGCGGCCATGGTCGCGCACTGGCGCAATCCGCAGCTTCGCGCGGCCTTCGGCATCGGCTTCTGCATCCTGTTCGCCTTCATCGGTACCTTCACCTTCGTCAATTTCGTTCTGGTCCGACCGCCGCTGTCACTCGGCATGATGGATCTTGGCCTCGTCTATTTCGTCTTCCTGCCGTCGGTCGTCACGACGTTGCTGGCCGGCAAGGTGGCCGCGCGCATCGGCACGCGGCCGACGATCTGGGGTTCACTGGCCGTCGCGGGACTGGGCCTGCCGCTGATGCTGACGCCGCATCTGGCCGAGGTCCTCACCGGCATGGTTCTGGTCGGCGTCGGAACCTTTTTCGCGCAGGCCGCCGCGACAGGCTTGGTCGGACAGGCGGCGACCGACAATCGCGGTGTCGCCAGCGGCACCTATCTCGCCTGCTATTTCTGCGGTGGGCTCGTCGGTACGGCCGTGCTCGGACGTCTGTTCGACGCCTTCGGCTGGCATGCGTGCGTTGCCGGAGTCGGCGTGGCGCTCGCGGCCGCCGCCCTGCTCACCTTCGCCTTGAAGCGCTAACGCTTGACCGGAGCCTCCTGCGGTGGCTCGTCGTCGGCAATCGCGCGCCAGGCCGCGCCGTCGAGATCGTCGTACTGGCCACTGCGGAGCGACCAGAGGAAGGCGACGAGACCGGCGCCTCCAAGCATCAGCGCCAGCGGCACCAGGATGACCAGGATCTCCATCACACGATCTCCCGCGAGGCGTTGCGCGCGCGAAGCGAATTCAGCATCACCAGGATCGACGATCCGCTCATGGCGGCCGCCGCAATCAGGGGCGTCACGACGCCGCTGATCGCGACCGGCACGGCGAGGACATTATAGAGGATCGCCAGCCAGAGGTTCTGCCGCATCAAATGCAGCGCCTTGCGCGCGGAATCGATCGCTGCGACGACAGGCGCCAGCGGCCGGCCGAGAAAGACGAGATCGGCGGTGGCCTGGCTGAGATGCGCAGCCGAGATCGGCGACATCGAGACATGGGCCGCTGCCAGCGACGGCGCATCGTTCATGCCGTCGCCGACCATCAGCGCCTTGGCGCCGCGTCGCTTCAATTCCTCGATCCGCGCGATCTTGTCGGCGGGCGTGACGCCGGCGCGCCATTCGGCGATGCCGAGCGCATGGGCCGCTGCGATCACCGCCGGCTCGCGGTCCCCGGAGAGGATCTCGATGCCGATATTGCGCGCCTTCAGCGCCGCGATCACGGCCTGGGCGTCCGGCCGCAGGCCCTGCCGAACCGAGAGGACGAACTTCTCTCTGCCCTTGCTGAACGCCACGATGGAGGCTTCGGGGTCGAGCCTCACGCCGCCGACCAATGCCTCGGCGCCGCAGAAGGAGAGACGACCGAGGCGAATCTCGACACCGTCGACGGTCGCACGCACGCCCTGCCCGACCTCCTCGACCGCACCGACAACAGGCGATCTCGCGCCGGCGGCCTGCGCCACCGCGGCGGCGACCGGATGATGGCTCGACAGCGCCAGCCGGCCGGCGAGCTCAAAAACGTCGGCGGGAATGTCGGCCACATTCGTCACTTCGAGATCGGGCAGCGTCAGCGTGCCGGTCTTGTCGAAGATGACACGATCGGCCTCCGCCAGCCGCTCGATGGCATCGCCCGAATTGAGCAGCACGCCCGCCTTGAACATCGCACCCGAAGCCACCGTCTGCACGGTCGGGATCGCCAGTCCGAGCGCGCAAGGACAGGTGATGATCAGCACGGCCACTCCGGTCACGATCGCATCATGCCAGCTCGCACCGAAAAGCACCCAGCCCAAAATGGTGATCAGCGCGGTCGCATGCACCACCGGCGCGTAGAGCCGCGAGGCGCGGTCGGCGAGCCGCATGTAGCGCGAGCGCGCCTGCAGCGCGTTGTCGAGCAACCGCGTGATCTCGGCCAGCAACGTCGCCTCCGACGCCGCCGAGACCCGCACCCGCAGCGTGCCTGAGATGTTCATCGAGCCGGCATAGACTGGCGTGCCCTGCTCTGCGGTGACATAGAGCGTCTCGCCTGTGATCAGGCTCTGGTCGATCTCGGACCGCCCCTCGATCACGGTGCCATCGACGGCGCAGCGCTCGCCGGGCCGCAGCAGCACGATATCGCCGGGATGGATCGCCGCGACCGGCACCTGCGAGATCTCGTCATGCCCGACGAATTTGGCCGCCGTCTCCGCCTTCAGCGCGGCGAGATTGCCGGCCACCGCGCGGGTCCGCCGCCGCATGTTCTGGTCGAGGAAACGGCCGACCAGCAGGAAGGTCAGCAGCATGATCGCCGCGTCGAAATAAGCGTGCTCGGCGTGATGGAGGGTCTCGACCACGGACATGCCGAGCGCGAGACACACGCCGATCGAGATCGGCACGTCCATATTGGTGGTCTTGTTCGACAGCGCACGCCAGGCCGAGCGGAAGAACGGCTGGCCGGCATAGGCCGCTGCCGGCAGCGCGATCAGCGCCGACAGCCAGTGGAAGAAGTCGCGCTGCTCAGGCAGCATGTCCGAGACGTTGCCCGACCACACCGGGATCGACAGCATCATCACGTTCATGGTGGCGAACGCGGCGACGCCGAGGCAGCGAAGCAGGAAGCGGGATTCGGCAACTTCCGTCGCTTCAGCGCTCTCGGTCTCGTAAGGGTAAGCCTTGTAGCCGAGCTCTTCGAGCCGGTCGATAAACCGGGCGGGATCGAGCGTGCCCTGCTTCCATTCCAGCGCGACACGGCGATCGGTGAGGTTCACGCGCGCCAGCGTGACGTCGGGGATGGCCGACAGGCCGCGCTCGATCTTGGCCATGCAGCCGGCGCAGTGAACGCCCTCGACGGCGAGATCGATATGCTGCACACCCGCGCCCGCGGCCCGGACGTAATGCGAAAAATCCCGCGTGACCTGCATGACAAAATCCTTCAGTTCAGGATCACGCGATTGCGCGACATGAACACGCGCTGTCCCCGCGCCTCGCCCTCGATCACGAGATCCCACTGGCCCGGCGCAACGGCAGCGGCATTGCCGCGATAGATGCCGATGCCGGCCTCGGAGAGCTCGACCTGGAGATCGGCGCGCTTGTCGGTCGGCCGTTCCAGGCGTCCGCCGAATTTCAGGCCGCTCATCGGCTGGCCCTTCGCGTCGCGGGCATCGACCTGGAGCGTCGCGGCCCCATCGGCGCGGCGCTCGATGTGCGCGTTGACCTGCCATTTGCGCGCGGCCTGGTCCTGCGCCGCGGAAATCTCGCGGTCATAGGTCAGGCCCGCGGCATAGGGGCTGTCGACGTCGGTGCCGGGCAGCGTCGCGATCGCGAGCTTCATCATGGTCACGTTGACGCCGATCACGAGCCCGAAGAAGGCGACCAGCATCAGGAACACCTTCGTTCCGGTCAGCGGCTTGGCGGCCATGGCAGTCTCCTGAACTTACGGCGCGACGAAATTGTCGGTGGCGGTGGCGACCTCGCCAAGGCCGATGTCGGTGACGTGGAAGCGCACGGGAATGGACTTCTCCGGATTGCTCTCCGCCGGCGCGGTGACGAGCAGGCGCAGCTCGCTGGTGGAGTCGCGCGGGATCACGATCATCGGCCTGTCCGGCGTCACGGAATCGATGCCGACGACGTGCGTGGTCAGATTGGCCGGACCGTTCGCGTCGATGGCGACGACGCGGTCATAGCCGCTCTTGTTCAGCAGCCGCACCGTATAGGCGTTGCGGATCGAGCCGTCGCTGAGCCTGACCGCGACCGGGTTGCGGTCGTGCAGCACGTTGACGTCGAGCAGGCTGCGGGTCGCCAGCGTATAGATCATGATGCCGCCGACCGCCGCGATGATCGCGCTGTAGGCAACGGTTCGGGCCCGGACGATACGATAGACCGGCGCCTTGCCTTCCTGGCGGCGCTGGATGTTGATGTCGTTGTCGTAGCCGATCAGCCGCTTCGGCCGGCCGATCTTGGTCATGACGTTGTCGCAGGCGTCGATGCAGAGCCCGCACTGGATGCATTCGAGCTGCGGCCCGTTGCGGATGTCGATGCCGGTCGGGCAGACCGCGACGCATTGATAGCAGTCGACGCAATCGCCGACCTGCTCGCCGAGCGCACGCAGCTCGGCGGCCTTCTTGACCGAGGTGCGCTTCTCGCCGCGGTCGTAGCGGTAGGTGACGTTGAGCGCCCATTCGTCGGTGAGCGCGGCCTGGATGCGCGGCCACGGGCACATATAGGTGCAGACCTGCTCGCGCATGAAGCCGGCGAGCAGATAGGTCGTCGCGGTGAGGATGGCGATCCAGATATAGGCGATCATCGGCGCCTGGAAGGTGACGAGCTCCTTCACCAGCGTCGGCGCGTCGTTGAAATAGAGCACCCAGGCGCCGCCGGTCCACCAGGCGATCAGCAGCCAGATCGAATGCTTGAGCACGATCTCGGAGATGCGCTCGAGCTTCATCGGGTCGGACGACTTGTCTTTCCTCATCCGCTCGCGGCGGTCGCCCTCGACCAGACGCTCGACGGCGTAGAACAGATCGGTCCACACCGTCTGCGGGCAGAGATAGCCGCACCAGATACGGCCGCCGATCGAATTCATCAGGAACAGCGCTACCGCGGCGACGATCAACAGGCCGGTGAAGTAGTAGACCTCCTGCGGCCACAGCTCGATGAAGAAGAAATAGAAGCGGCTGTTGGGAAGATCGATCAGCACCGCCTGGCTAGGGGCGCCGAGGCCGCGATTCCAGCGCACGAAGGGCAGGAAGTAGTAGACGCCGAGGCAGAACGCCATCAGGCCCCATTTGATCCGGCGGAAGGTGCCGGAGATGCTTTGGGGATAGACTTTCTTCTGGGCCACATAGAGCGGCCCGTTGTCGTCGTCCGATGTGAGCTCGTTCGGGTTCACGGTCTTGTTCATCGCGAAAATGGTCTCGAGAAGGTGCGATTAAACCTAGACCCGACGCCGCCGCGTCGATTGATCCAGCTCAAGCGGGGGCACTTTTGTTCGCCCCCGCCTGTCCCGCGCAGGTTATTTTCCACCGCCCAGCGAGTGGACGTAGACCGCCATCGCCTTGATGGTGGCCGGATCGAGCCGCCCTTCCCAGGCCGGCATCACGCCGGCGCGGCCGAGGCTGATGGTCTCGATCAGGCTCGCCTCGTCCGAGCCGTAGAGCCAGATCTTGTCGGTCAGGTTCGGTGCGCCCATCTCCGGGTTGCCCTTGCCGCCGTCGCCGTGGCAGGCGACGCAATTCTCCGCAAAAATCTTCTCGCCCTTGGCGGCATCGAAGCCCTTGCGGGTCGAGAGGCCCGACAGCGACCGCACATAGTTGGCGACCGTGACGATCTCGTCGCCCTTCAAAACGCCGTCCTTGCCGAAGGCGAGCATCTGGCCCTCATGCGCCTTGGCGTGGCCCGAACGCGCGCCGAACTGGATGGTCTGCATGATCTGATCGAGCGTGCCGCCCCACAGCCAGTCGTCGTCGTTGAGATTCGGGAAGCCCTTTGCGCCGGCGCCGCCCGAGCCGTGACACGGCGCGCAATTGTCGCCGAACACGGTCTTGCCCTTGGCGCGCGCGAGCGCCAGCAACGCCGGGTCCTTCTCGATGTCGGCGAGCGAGGCCGCGCCCAGCACCGCCATCTTGTCACCCCGGATCTTCTCGAGATTGGCGAGCTCGACCGCGACGTCGGCACGCGACGAATAGCCGAACAGGCCGGTCGTGTTGCTGGAGATCAGCGGCCAGGCCGGATAGACGATCCAGTAGCCGATCGCCCAGACGATGGTGAGGTAGAAGGAGATCACCCACCAGCGCGGCAGCGGCGTGTTGAGCTCCTTGATGCCGTCCCACTCGTGTCCGGTCGTGGACTTGCCGGTGACGGAATCGATGTCGCTATGATGATCGGTCATGATCCCTTACTCCTCCCGCAACGGCAGGTGAGCCGCTTCGTCGAAAGCGGCCTTGTTGCGGGGCCAAAGTGCGTAGGCGATGATCGCGAGAAAGATCGCGACGAACACCGGCGTCCAGATCGTGGTGACGAGACCGGACGCGAGATTGTCGAGTGTCAGGATGGCTTTCATCGTTGATGCCTTCTCAGCGAAGATTGGCTTTCTCGTTGTAGAGCTTGAAGTCGACCAGCGTGCCGAGCATCTGGAGGTACGCGATCAGCGCGTCCATCTCGGTCGGCGTGCCGGCCTTGCCGTCGAAGTTGCGCACGACGGCCCTGGCGTAGCGCTTGCTGAAGGCGTCGGAGCCGGCATTGTCAGGGTCGGCCTGGGCTTTCAGGTCGGCGCCCGCGTTGGCGATCTGGTCATCGGTATAGGGCGTGCCGACGGCCTTCAGCGTCTTCATGTGGTCGGCGATCGTATCGGGATCGACCTCGGTCTGGCTCAGGAACGGATAGCCCGGCATCACCGACTGCGGCACGATCGCGCGCGGGTTGGTCAGATGGGTCACATGCCAGTCGTCGGAATATTTGGCGCCGACGCGGGCCAGATCGGGACCGGTACGCTTCGAGCCCCACTGGAACGGATGGTCGTACATGCTTTCAGCGGCGAGCGAGAAGTGGCCGTAGCGCTCGACCTCGTCACGCAGCGGGCGGATCATCTGCGAATGGCAGAGATAGCAGCCTTCGCGGACGTAGACGTTGCGGCCTGCGAGCTCCAGCGGCGTGTAGGGCCGCACCCCGTCGACCGCCTCGATCGTGCTCTTGAGATAGAACAGCGGGGTGATCTCGACGAGACCGCCGATCGCGATCACCAGCAGGATGCCGACGATCAGGACGATCGAGTTCTTTTCGAAGATTTGGTGGCGTGTCCAGAACGACATGGAAAGCTCCTCATTCCGCCGGCTGGAGCGCGACGGGCATCTGGACTTCCTGTTCGCCAACGCGAACGGTCATCCAGAGATTGTAGGCCATGATCAGCGCGCCGATCAGGAACAGGCCGCCGCCGGCGGCGCGGATGATGTAGAAGGGATGCATCGCCTCGACGCTCTCGATGAAGGAATATTCGAGGAAGCCGAGCGAAGTGTAGGCGCGCCACATCAGGCCCTGGAGGATGCCGGACACCCACATCGCCGAGATGTAGAGCACGATGCCCAGCGTCGCGATCCAGAAGTGCCAGTTGACGAGCTTGAGGCTGTAGAGGCCCTTGCGATTCCACACCCACGGCACCAGGCAGTACAGCGCGCCGAAGGAGACGAAGCCGACCCAGCCGAGCGCGCCGGAATGCACGTGGCCGATGGTCCAGTCGGTGTAGTGGCTGAGCGAGTTCACCACCTTGATCGACATCATCGGGCCTTCGAAGGTCGACATGCCGTAGAAGGCGACGGAGACCACGAGCATGCGCAGCACAGGATCGGTGCGCAGCTTGTCCCAGGCGCCTGACAGCGTCATCAGGCCGTTGATCATGCCGCCCCAGGACGGCATCCACAGCATGATCGAGAAGGTCATGCCGAGCGTCTGCGTCCAGTCCGGCAGCGCCGTGTAGTGCAGATGGTGGGGACCGGCCCAGATGTAGAGGAAGATCAGCGCCCAGAAGTGGATGATCGAGAGGCGATAGGAATAGATCGGCCGCTCGGCGCGCTTCGGAATGAAGTAGTACATGATGGCGAGGAAGCCGGCGGTCAGGAAGAAGCCGACCGCGTTATGGCCGTACCACCACTGGAACATGGCGTCCTGGATGCCGCCCCAGGCGATGTAGGATTTCGAGCCGAACACCGAGACCGGGAGCGCGGGATTGTTGCCGAGATGCAGGACCGCGATCGTCACGATGAAGGCGAGATAGAACCAGTTCGCGACGAAGATATGCGGCTCCTTGCGCTTGATGATGGTGGCAAGGAAGACCAGGAGATAGACGACCCAGACGATGGTGAGCCAGAGGTCGGCATACCATTCCGGCTCGGCATATTCCTTGGACTGGGTGACGCCGAGCAGATAGCCGGTGCCGGCGACCAGGATGAAGAAGTTGTAACCGATCACGACGAACCAGGGCGCGAGGTCGCCGGCAAGGCGCACGCGGCAGGACTTCTGCACCACATAGAGCGACGTGCCGATCAGCACGTTGCCGCCGAAGGCGAAGATCACCGCCGAGGTGTGCAGCGGACGCAGCCGGCCGAAGCTGGTCCAGGGCAGATCGAAATTCAGCGCGGGCCAGGCCAGCTGCGAGGCGATGATGAGGCCGACGAGGAAGCCGGCAATGCCCCAGAACATCGCCATGACAGCGGTGAACTTGATCGGACCCATATTGTAGTTGGGGCGGCCGTCGATCTCCGCCGGCGGCAGCGCCGGCGGACGATCGAAGTAGCGGTTGATGATACCAAAGACCACAGCGAGGCTCGCCGCCGCGCTGAGCGCGGCGTGGAAGGCGAAAGGCGCATCGAGCGCCTTGGCCGAGGCGATCACGCAGAGGAAGGCGGTGACTGCGAACCCTATAGCCAGGCCGCTTTCACCGATGGACATGGATTTCGAGATGGAGGGCTGGCTCATCGCGGATTCTCTTTCGAAAGAACACCGGGCCAGAAACCACATTCACCCTCGCGGGGAATTGATTGAAATCAAGACATGGATTTGAGTTGCAGGTCCCGGGCGGACATTTTTCGTGCTCGTCCCCGTATTTCTGCGGCTCCCTTGTGGGAGAGGCAGCGAGGACGGTCTCTGTCCGCGAGTCCAGAATCGTAGGGTGGGCAAAGGCGCACTTGCGCCGTGCCCACCTTCTATCCAACACCTCGACAGAAATGGTGGGCACGCTTCGCTTTGCCCACCCTACGGCACCGCCTTAGTCCATCGCCGTCGCCTTGAGCGCCGCGATGACGTCTTCGCGGGCGATGATTCCGGCCAGCTTTTGCGCGGCGTCGAGCACGATGATGCTCCGGATGCGGTGTTCGACCATGATCTGGAGCACGCGCGTCAGCCGCGTGTCGGGGCTGACATAGATGAACTCGGGCGTCATGACGTCGCCGATCTTGCGGCTCATCAGCTCGTGATAGCGCGGCAGCATCTGGCTCGGCGTGAAGGCGAAGCACTTCAGGATGTCGAATTTGGTGACGATGCCGACCACCTGTCCGTCGTCCTCGACCGGGTAGGAGTTGAAATCGTCGTTTTCGAACATCTCGCTGAGCGCGAGTAGGTCGTGGTCGCGCCGCACCGCCTTGACGTTGCGCGTCATGTAGCCGTCGACGGTCTCTTCAAGAAATTTGTACACGGCGCGTCCTCCTCGGATAGCTTTTTGGCTGGCCGTCAGTGCGACAGCAGCACGCTGCGCGCGGATTGCGTGACCAGATATTCGGTGACGCCGCCGAGGATCAGCTCGCGGAAGCGGGAATGACCGTAGGCGCCGGCGACAATCAGGCCGGCACCGACGTCGCCGGCGATCTTCTCCAATTGAGCAGCGGCGGCGTCGTTTCGCACGGCCTCCGAGACCCGCGCCGTCGCGGTGATGCCGTGACGAGCGAGCCAGGCGGCAACGTCGGTGACGCCGGCCATCATGGCCGAACGATCGTCGCCGGGCTCCGGAATTTCAACGATGGTCACATCCCGCGCCTTGTGCAGCATCGGCAGCGCGTCGGCCACCGCGCGCCGCGACTCCGGCGAGTCCTTCCACGCCACCAGCACGCTGCGCAGATCGAGCCAGTTGGCCTTGTCGGGAACGACCAGCAGCGGGCGGCCGGCCTGCATCACCAGATCCTTCGGGCTTGCAAGCGCGAACGCGTCGGAGAAGGCCGGGCTCTGCCCGCCGCTGACGAGGAGGTCGGCGCAGCGCGCCTGCGCCGACACGAATCGCGCCGGAAAATCCATGGCGCTGCGCCACTCCACGCGCCCGCCGCGATTCTTCGTGGCGGCGCGGAATTGGACCTCCAGATCGGCAAGGCGCTTCCTGATGGAGGCTTCCTCCCGGTCGATCAGGCTCTGGGCCTCCGCACCGTCGGTGAAATAGAGGGGCGAAGCGAACCGTGCCGCCGCGACCCCGACGAGATCGGCCTCGAATCGCTCGGCGAGCTCGCCCGCGACCTGAAGCCGCGCCTCGTTGGACTGATCGAGCGCCAGGCTGACCATCACGGTCGCGAATGTCATCGGGGGTCTCCGAACAGCAATGCACTGGGACGAAATCTAGCCTCGCCGGCGCGGGGCAGGATGAGATAGATCAAAGCGCCGGGGCCGGGCCTGCGGGAAATCCGCCAATGGAATCAGACATCCGAACTTGCCTCCGACCCGCCCATGGGCGAAATTGCGATCATGTTCGCGGCACCACGCTAGCCGCAGAAAGGGAGCCATCGCTTGTCGCCGACCCGCGTAACGCATCCGCCCGACGACGGTCGCGGCGAGCATTTCCGGGTTCGGATCGAAGGATTCGGCGTCGGCACCTGGGATCTCGACCTCACGACGCAAGAACTGGAGTGGTCGGAAACCGCGCGGATGCTGCTCGGTGTCGAGCGTGGCGAGCCGGCGAGCTACGAGCTCTTCCTGTCGCGTCTCGAGCCCGAGGACCGCGCGCGCGTCGAGACAGCGATCAGGCAGGTCACCGAGCATGGCGGCGGCTTCGACGTCTCCTTCAGGATTTCCGGCAACTCCGGCCGCGGCAAATGGATCAGGGCCCGCGCCGGCCTGATCAGGGACGATTCCGGTGTCGCCCGCCATCTCAGCGGCATCCTCCTCGACATCGACAAGGAGAAGCAGGTCGAGGAAGCCCTGCGCACGCGCGAGACCCATCTCCGCTCGATCCTTCACACCATTCCCGACGCCATGATCGTGATCGACGGCCGCGGCATCATGCAGCTGTTCAGCACCGCGGCCGAGCGCCTGTTCGGCTGGTCCGAGCAGGAGGCGATCGGCCAGAACGTCAGCATCCTGATGCCGGAACCGGACCGCACCCGCCACGACAGCTATATCGCGCGCTATCGCAGCACGAACGATCCGCACATCATCGGCATCGGCCGCATCGTGACCGGAAAGCGCCGCGACGGCACGACATTCCCGATGCATCTGTCGATCGGCGAGATGCAGTCCGGCGGCGAGCCCTATTTCACCGGCTTCGTCCGCGACCTCACCGAGCACCAGCAGACCCAGGCGCGGCTCCAGGAATTGCAGTCAGAGCTCGTCCATGTCTCGCGGCTGACCGCGATGGGTGAGATGGCCTCGGCGCTCGCTCATGAGATCAACCAGCCGCTGGCCGCAATCAGCAATTACATGAAGGGTTCCCGGCGGCTGCTGGCCGGCAGCACCGACGCCAACACGCCAAAGATCGAAAACGCGCTCGATCGCGCCGCGGAGCAGGCCTTGCGCGCCGGCCAGATTATCCGCCGCCTGCGCGACTTCGTCTCCCGCGGCGAGTCGGAGAAGCGGGTCGAGAGCCTGTCCAAGCTGATCGAGGAAGCCGGCGCGCTCGGGCTTGCCGGCGCGCGCGAGCAGAACGTGCAGCTCCGCTTCAGCCTCGATCCGGACGCCGATCTCGTGCTCGCCGACCGCGTGCAGATCCAGCAGGTGCTGGTCAATCTGTTCCGCAACGCGCTGGAGGCGATGGCGCAGTCGCCACGGCGCGAGCTCGTACTCGCCAACAAGCGCATCAGTGACGACATGATCGAGGTCGAGGTCTCCGACACCGGCTCCGGTTTCCAGGACGACGTCATTCCAAATCTGTTCCAGACCTTCTTCACCACCAAAGACACCGGCATGGGCGTAGGACTGTCCATCAGCCGCTCGATCATCGAGGCTCACGGCGGCCGCATGTGGGCCGAGGGCAACGCATCGGGCGGTGCGACATTCCGTTTCACCTTGCCGGCAGCCGACGAGAACTGATCAATGACCAAGGGACATGTCTACGTCATCGACGACGACGAGGCGATGCGGGACTCGCTGAACTTCCTGCTGGATTCCTCCGGCTTCGGCGTCACGCTGTTCGACAATGCGCAGAGCTTCATCGATGCCCTCCCCGGCCTCGCCTTCGGCTGCGTCGTCTCCGACGTGCGCATGCCAGGCCTCGATGGCATCGAGCTTCTGAAGTGGATGAAGGCTCAGCACAGCGCGTTCCCGATCCTGATCATGACCGGCCATGGCGACGTGCCGCTCGCGGTCGAGGCGATGAAGCTCGGAGCGATCGACTTTCTCGAGAAGCCGTTCGAGGACGACCGCCTCACCACCATGATCGAAACGGCGATCCGCCAGGCCGAGCCGGCGGCCAGGAACGAGGCCATCTCGCAGGACGTCGCCGCGCGCGTCGCCTCCTTGAGTCCCAGGGAACGCCAGGTCATGGAGGGACTGATTGCCGGTCTCTCCAACAAGCTGATCGCCCGCGAATACGACATCAGCCCGCGCACCATCGAGGTCTACCGGGCCAACGTCATGACCAAGATGCAGGCGGGCAGCCTGTCGGAACTGGTGCGGCTGGCGATGCGCGCCGGCATGCTGAAGGATTGAGGCAGGTCAAAATCATTCTCCCGAGCCGTGCTAGCCAAATGGGATGATCGAGATCGGCTCGCACCATCAGCGGCTCCCAGTGACGTCATCCGCAAAGCCCACCGTCTACGTGGTCGACGACGATGCCGCCGTGCTGGGATCGCTCCGCTTCCTGCTGGAAACCGACGGCTTCGACGTGCGGACCTTCAGGAATGCGACGGCCCTGCTCAATGCCAGTGGTGCCCCCGGCGCGGACTGCTACGTGATCGACTACAAGATGCCCGATATCAACGGGATCGAGCTTGCCGGCCGCCTGCGTCAGTCCGACGAGGGCACGCCCGTGATCCTGATCACCGGCTATCCCGACGGGAACATCTCGGCCCGCGCGGCGGCCGCAGGCGTCAAAGACGTGATCCTGAAGCCGCTTCTCGACGAAAACCTGGTCAAGTCCATCCGCCACGCCATCCAGGACGGACGCGGCAACTGACCTACGGGATTCTACGTAGGCTCCGTAGCCCGGATGGAGCTCCATGACCTACGGGACTCTACGTAAGGCAACCTCCTTAAGATATCTCGCGAAATTTTCGAGGCACCCGATACCGCGTACCAAAGCGTCATCACAACGGAGATGGCGCAGATGCTGACCCAGACGCTCAACACCCAGGCGATCAACACGCAAATTCGTGGCAAGATCGCTCCTGCCCATCCCGTCTCCGACCAGTTCGGCGCGATCGCCGGCCATGTCGGCCTCGTCGCCACGGAGTTCTCCTACCGCAAGGACGAGGAGATCTACGGCGAGGACGAGCCGGCCGAATATGTCTACCAGGTCATCACTGGCGCGGTGCGCAGCTACAAGCTGCTCTCCGACGGCCGCCGCCAGATCGGCTCCTTCCATCTTCCCGGTGATGTGTTCGGCCTTGAATCCGGCCCCAGCCACCGCCTCGCCGCCGAAGCCATCATCGACACGACCGTGCGCCTGGTGAAGCGCGCCAGCCTGGAGAAGGCCGCCGGCACCGACGTGCAGGTCGCCCGCCAGCTCTGGGCCATGACCGCCGGCGAACTGCGTCATGCCGAAGACCACATGCTGCTGCTGGGACGCAAGACCGCGATGGAGCGCGTCGCGACCTTCCTGCTCGAGATGGACCGCCGCCTCGCGGTTGCCGGCATGATGGCGCTGCCGATGTGCCGCCGCGACATCGGCGACTATCTCGGCCTCACGCTGGAAACCGTGTCGCGCGCGCTGTCGCAGCTTCACACCCAGGGCATTCTCGGCTTCTCCGGCGCCCGCCAGATCGTGCTGCGCAACCGGGCACGCCTGCACAATCTCGACGCCTGACCTTTTCTTCCTCCCCACCCACTTGGCCGGCCGTTCAGCCGGCCATTTCTTTTGGCGCGATCATGCCGGTGCGCCGGGTTTCCGGCATCACGAAGAGGATCAGCAAAAGCCCGGTCGCGGCGACGCCGGACAGCCCGATGAAGGCGGTGGCATTGCCGAACTTGTCGCTGACATAGCCGCCGAGCGCCGTGCTCAGCGATGCACCAATGCCCGTCGCCGTGCCGACGATACCTTGCGCCAGATTGAAGTGCCCGCTGCCGAAGGCGACGTCGGCGACGATCAGCGGAATCATCACCGCGAACACCGCCGCGGTGAGGCCGTCGAACACCTGCACCAGCACCAGCAGATAGGGATCGCGCACCGTCGCGAACAAAAGGCCCCGGATCGTCAGCGCACCGAACCCGATCAGCAGCAGCGGCCGGCGGCCCCAAAGCTGCGCCTTGCGCCCGACCGTCGGCGACAGCAGCGCCACGATCGCCTGCGGGACGACGATGCAGAAGGCGACGAGCACCGTCGCCCACTGGCTCGACCGCGCCGTCACCGCGCTTGCCATCAGCGGCATCATCGCGGCGTTCGCCAATTGCAGCAGCAGCACGCTCAGCGCGAAGACGATCAGGGGACGTTGCCGGATCAGATGCCAGATATTGGTATCGCCGGGAACCGGAGCCTCGCGCGGCATCTCGCCGTGACAGCGGGCGATGTCGACTTCCTCCTCGCGGATGCGCGACAGCGCGATCAAGGTCGGAATCGCGAGCAGGAAGGTGACGAGGAACACCGAGCGGCTCGACAGGAGATAGCCGGCCGTGCCCATCACGGCGGCGGCGACGCCGTTGCCGAGGGACGCAAAGCGCGCGTTGCGGCCGAGCCGCTCGCCGATCGCAAGCGGACCGACGAGGCCGAGGCTGATGGCCGCGATCGCCGGCCCCAGCACGCAGCTCGCTGCCGCATGCAGCGTTGCGGCCGCCACCACGACGGGGAAGATCGGCATCGCCGCATAGGCGAGCGCGCAGAAGCCGATGGTCGCGATGGCAAGGGCTGCTACCAGCCGCTCGGACTTCGCGGCATCGATGATCGCGCCGCCCGGCATCTGCCCGATCAGCGCGACGATGCCGCCGATCGAGAGCACGAGGCCGATCTCGACCTGGGTCCATTTCTGCGTCGTGAGGTAGACCGCGATGAAGGGGCCAAACCCGGTCTGGACGTCGGCGAGGAAGAAGATGAACCAGTCGAGGCCGCGCAGGCTCTGGCGCGACGGCGCCGGGATGCTCGCAGGCGGCGGCGCGGAGACGTGGTCCCGTTCAACGCGGCTCTCGCGATCTGCGTGGTTCGGCTTCCTCGACAACAGCACCGGCCGCCATCCCTCCTCTCGCCTCACTGAATCGCTTGCAGCGGCTGCAGGCTGCCGGACGCGCCGAGCACGACCATCGGCGTGTCTTCCTTGTATTCCGGCGCGGCTGCGACCTGCGCCTTGGTCAGTTCCAGCGTGATGCTGTCCTTCTTGTTGGCAATCTTGCCGAACCGCATCGCGTTCCAGTCCACCACGATCTTGCGGCTGCCGACGCCGAGGAAGCCGCCGAAGTCGATCACGGCGGCGCGCACATGGCCGGTGCGGTCGACGATGATGTCGACAATGCGGCCCATGGCCTCGTCCGCGGCGCTGCGCACGTCACGGCCGAGCACGCCATGGGCGTCGCTCGCACCGATGATGGTCACGGACGGCGGCGGCGCGGCGTCCTTCGGCGTCACCGGCACGGTGGAAGCCGGCGGCTGCACCGTCGCCGGCGCATTCGCTTCGCTTGGGGGCGTCGTTGGGGACACCGCAGGCGGCTCCTCCGCGGCGCGGGATACGGCGACCGTCAACCCTGCGACGATCGCCACGCTCAAGACCAACCATCCGGCGGTACGCATGAACCCTCCTCGCAGGCGCCGCTAGCGCGCCAGCACGATCGAGACCTGGATCTGGCCGCGCGTGCGCAACACCTCCAGCGCCACGTCGTCGCCGTGGCGGCTGACCCGCAGATCCACGCTGGAATCGCCGAGGCGCAGATCGTGCAGGATCACCTCGTTCAGGAACGCCGGCAGATGCGGATTGCGCAGGCGAATCTCGCCGCGCACGACATCGAACTCGATGCCGAGCGCCGCCTCCAGCAGCGTGAACGGCGTCGCGCTGGCCCAGGCCTGCGGCGCGCAGGCGACCGGATAGAGCGTCGGGCCGCGCCGCTTCTCGCGCCGGAAGCCACAGAACAATTCGGGCAGCCGCCGCAGGTCCATGTAGGTCGCCGCGTCGAACAGTCCCTTGAAGACATGCGCCACCGAATGCTTGAGCCCGTAGCGCGCGAGCCCGAGCGCGATCAGCGCATTGTCGTGCGGCCAGATCGACCCGTCATGATAGGACATCGGATTGTAGCGCACCTCGCCGACGGCGACGGTGCGGATGCCCCAACCCGAGAAGAAATGCGGCGCCATCAGGTCCGCAGCGACGAGACGCGCGCGGTCCTCGCGGATCATGCCGCTGAACAGCACCTGCCCGGCATTCGACGTCCGCACCTTGCATTGCCGCTTCTTGCCGTCGAGCGCGAGCGCGTAGGTGCCGAGCTCCTCGCACCAGAACGCCTTCTCGAAACGCTCGGCCAGCGCCTTGGCTTCGGTCTCGAGCTTTTTAGCGAGCTCCGGCTTGCCGAGCCGCAGCGCGCAACGCGCGGCGAGCTGCTTGGCGGCAAACACGTAACCCTGCACCTCGGCAAGGGCGAGATTGCCTTCCGCAAGCTGGCCATCGGCATGGAAGATCGCGTCATAGGAGTCCTTCCAGCCCTGGTTGGCGAGACCCTTTTCGGTGGCGCGCTGATATTCGACGAAGCCGTCCTTGTCGGGGTCGCCGGGCCCGTCGATCCAGGCCAGCCCCGCCTCGATCGCCGGCCACAGCTCGACCAAGGTCTTCTCATCGCCGGTGCGTTCGAAATAGCGCCCCGCAAGCAACACGAACAGAGCGGTCGAATCCACGCTGCCGTAATATTGCGCGAACGGCACCTCGCGCAGCGCCGCCATCTCGCCGCCGCGCATCTCGTGCAGGATCTTTCCAGGCGCCGCATCGTTCAGCGGATCGACCGCCTCGGCCTGGAAATGCGCGAGCCGCCGCAGCACGCCCTTGGCGACTCGCGGATCGACCCACAGCATCTGCAGCGCAGTGATCAGGCCATCGCGGCCGAACGTCGTCGAGTACCATGGGATGCCGGCATAGGGGTAACGCCCCTGCGGCGTCTCCGTCATCAGCATGTTGAGGTCGGCCATGGCCTGGCACAGCACCTCGTTGAAGATGTTGTTCGACGTCTCGATGCTGGCCGCGCCCATCGTCGACTGGCGCATCTCGCGGCGATGGGCGAGCAGGCCCCTGAAGAAGCGCGCAGGCTTCTCCGCGACCGGCCGGTTGCAGGACACCGCCACGAACAGCGATTTCGAATGATGCGGGTCCAGATCGAGCTGCCAGATCGCGGCATTCACCGACAACCGCGTCGGGCGCGGGTCGAAATGCAGGCCGGTGGTTCGCTCGGCATCGTCGAGGCCGCGATATTCGAACAGCACGTCGGTCGGCCCGAGCAACTTGCTGGTGCCGGTGCCGCGGCGCGGGCGCCGCTCACCGCGCACCTCGAACAGATCGGCAAAATCGTTGTCGAACAGCAGCGTCAGCTCGAAGCTGGCGCGACGGTCGCCATGGTTCTGCACGCCGATGCGCTGATAGGCCGTGCCGCGCCACAGAAAGATCGTGCGCACGATGTGCAATAGATCCTTCTGGAGCGCGATGCGGCCCTGGCGATAGATGTCGGGATTGGTGAGATCGACGGTCAGGGCCGAATTGTCGTCGCGCAAATTCGAGCCGAGCAGCAGCGGCTGGAGGTCGTCGAGCACGAGCTCCAGCCGCGCCAGATAGCGCGTGTCGTAGTTGAACAGGCCGTCCGGCCCGCCCGCGGAGGCGCCGATGTCGCCATGGCTGTCCAGCACGATGAAGGTGTCGTCGTGCTTGAGCGAGCGACGGGGCCGCGCGGCCGGCCCCGTCATCGGAATGTAGAACGCCTGCTCCGCGACGGCCTCGACCGTGCGCGATACCGAGACGATCTGGGTTACGGCTTCGGCTGCCATGAGCTGCTCCCCTGCGGCCTGTTTTTTCGAACGCGACCAACGCAAACGCAAACTGTTGGACTTACGCGGCGAACTTCGAGAGCCGGCTCATCTCCTGGGTCACCAGCTCACGGTAGGGACCGTGGCCCTGCATCAGGCGGTCGGGCGCGCCGTCCTCGATGATCTTGCCATTCTTCAGCACCAGAACGCGATCGAAATTGCGCAGCGTCGCCAGCCGGTGCGCGATCGCGATCACGGTGCGGCCGCGCATCAGGCGCGACAGCGCCTCGCGGATCGCCTCCTCGGATTCGCTGTCGAGCGCGGCGGTCGCCTCGTCCAGCAGCAGGATCGGCGCGTCCTTCAGGAAGGCGCGCGCGATCGCGATGCGCTGGCGCTGGCCGCCGGACATTTTCACGCCGCGGTCGCCGACCATGGTGTCGAGACCTTCCGGCAGGCTGTCGATGAAATCGCAGCGCGCCGCAATCGCCGCGCGCAGCACTTCGTCGTCAGTCGCGTTCGGACGGCCGTAGCGGATGTTCTCGCGGATCGAGCGGTGGAACAGCGAGATATCCTGCGGCACGACCGAGATGGCCTCGCGCAGGCTCAGCTGGGTCACCTTGGAAATATCCTGGCCGTCGATGGTCACGCTGCCATCGTCGACATCGTAGAACCGCTGCAGCAGCGTGAACAGGGTCGATTTCCCTCCGCCCGACTGGCCGACCAGGCCGACGCGCTGGCCGGGCTGAAGCCGCAGGCTGAACCGATCGAAGATCTTCTCGCCGCCGGGATAGCCGAAGGTGACGTTGTTGTAGGCGATCGCGGCGCCGTGCTTCATCAGCGGCTCGGCCTCGGGATGATCGCGCAATTCATGCGGCACGAGCAAGGTCGCGATCGCCTCGGTCAGGCGCGCGACGTGCTGGGTGACGTCAACCAGCGCCACCGCGAGGTCGCGCGTCGCATTGAGGATGGACAGGCCGAGCGTACAGACCAGCACGACATCGCCGGTGGTCGCCTCACCCTGCTGCCAGAGCATGATGGCCCAGGCCATCAGCGCCACCGTCAGGACGACCGTCACGCCGGCATGCGTGAGCCGCAGCTTTTCCAGGTAACGCAGGCTACGGCCGCGCGCGGTCAGTTCCCGGTTCACCGTCGCGTCGAACCGCTCGTGCTCGTGGCCGATGCCGCAGAAGGCGCGGACCAGCGGCATGTTGCTGATGACATCGATCATCTCGCCGTCGACGACAGCGGCCTTGTCGGCGAAGTCATCATGCAGCGGCTTGCCGGCTGCGGCCAGATGGAACATCGCGACTACCATGCCACCGGCGATCACGATCAGGCCGAGTGCCATATAAGGGCTTACGGTTCCAATCAGCATGATTGCCGCAATTGTGGCGATGCACGGCGGCAACACATTCCAGACGAACATGTTCTCGACCGTGAACACCGCGTTCGATGTCGCGGTGATACGGCTCGTCAGCATGCCCGGCATGCGATCCGAGAAGTAGCTCGGTGCGTGGCCGGTGAGATGACGAAATATGTCACGGCGTAAATCGCCCGTGACACGGACGAAGGTGAAGCTCGCGGTCCAGCTCGCGATCCGCCACAGGAAATTGTCGGCGGCGATCAGCGACATGAGTAAAATGAATGCCAGCCATACGCTGCCACCGTGCGATGTTCCCGCGGACAGGCTGTCGACCAGGGATTTGACGCCGTACTGCGTGCCCACGGAGCAGGCAACCGCTGCAACGACGGCGGTCAGGATCACGAGATGCGACGTCAGCCGTCGTCGCAAATAGCGCAAGACAAAGGCAAATGGCCTGCGCGCGTATCCAGAGAGATGATCCATATGACTGCAACCCCGTCGTGATGATTCAAGTTTCTATTAGCCGATTGAACATCGACCGCTTCGCCTCGGTTCCCGGGCCGGGCCATCACGACATGCGGATGCGGACGATGTGAGAAGAGGAGATGGCAGCATCGCGGCCACGCAGAAGTGTGTCCAAGAAGTAACGTTCGTTGAAGGAACTTCGCAATTGCGAGAACGTTCCCTCGACTGGCATGCCGGTGCCCAGTCACGGCGGGGGTTAGTTTCCATGATCGCACAAAGGAGATGGTGAGATGCGCATCGCGCAGGTAGCTCCGTTGACGGAGGCTGTTCCACCCAAGCTGTATGGCGGCACCGAGCGGGTGGTGCATTGGTTGACGGAAGAGTTGGTTGCCTTGGGCCACGACGTCACGCTGTTCGCCAGCGGTGACTCGCAGACCTCGGCGAAACTGGATGCATTATGGCCGCGGGCGCTTCGCCTCGACGGTTCCGTGCGCGATCCCAACGCGCTTCACATGGTGCTCCTGGAGCGCGTGCGGCAGAAATGTGACGACGAGGAGTTCGACTTCCTCCACTTCCATCTCGATTACTATCCGTGGTCCCTGTTCCACCGGCAGCCGACCCCGTTCGTGACCACGCTGCACGGCCGGCTCGACCTGCCGGAGCATCAGCCGGTATTCAACACCTTCACCAAGATGCCGGTGATCTCGATCTCGAATGCGCAGCGCAGGCCGGTGCCGCAGGCAAACTGGGTCACGACGATCCATCACGGCCTGCCGGAAGACCTGCTCACGCCGAAGCCGGCGAAACAGGAATACCTCGCCGTGCTCGGCCGCATCGCCCCCGAGAAGGGCGTCGACCGCGCCATCAAGATCGCGATGCATTGCGGCATCCCGCTGAAGATCGCGGCCAAGGTCGATCGCGCCGACCAGGACTATTATGACGAGCTGATCAAGCCGATGATCGTGAACAACCCGCTGGTCGAATTCATCGGCGAGATCAGCGATCACGAGAAATCGGACTTCCTGAGCGGTGCGCTCGCACTGCTGCTGCCGATCGACTGGCCGGAGCCGTTCGGCCTCGTGATGATCGAAGCCATGGCCTGCGGGACGCCGGTGGTCGCCTTCAACCGCGGCTCGGTGCCCGAGATCATCGACGAAGGCCTCACCGGCTTCGTGGTCGAGGACATCATCAGCGCTGCCGGCGTCGTCAATCGCCTCGCGAAACTGGATCGCGCGGCCATCCGCAAGCAGTTCGAGAAGCGCTTCACGGCGCGGCGGATGGCGCTGGACTATCTCGCGGCCTATCGCAGCCTGACCGAGGCCCAGGCGCCGCGGATCAAGCTGGTGAGCAGCGCGGAGTAGCCGGCGTAATCACAACTGTCGTCCCGGACAAGCGAAGCGCAGATCCGGGACCCATAGCCACAGGACGTTGTTGGGCGAAGACTCGGAGTGACCAGTCTCGCCCGGCGACTTCTGCCTTGGGTTATGGGTCCCTGCGTTCGCAGGGACGACAGCGCAGTGTGACGCGCCCTCAGCGCGTCAACAACAGCCCGCCCTACGCCACCACCGCGCGCTTCGGCTCGACGATCTCGAACATGCGCGGGAATTCGTCCATCAGGCCCATCAGCTCGGCAAGCTTCATCGGATTACCCGATAGCTTGACCTTGCCGGCAGCGACGGCTTCCGGAAAGCTGGTCAGCTTGGCGATGACTTCATCGAGCGTTGCGCGCGCGAGTGTGAAGCTGGCGTCCGCGTCTTCCGCCTGCACGCCTCCGGTATAGGTCAGCGCAGAGTTTTCCAGGTTGAGCACGAACGTCTCGCCGGTATCGGAAAAGCTCCAGTTCAGCACGATATGCTTGCCTTCCGCCTTCGGGCCGTTGAGGCGAATGCCGAGCACGTCCCAGAGCTGTGAGGTGCGCAGCGCCGCCAACGTCTCGCGCGGCATCGGCGGGCGCGGCGGGGTCTTCGGCATGCCCTGGCGCAATTCCTGTGCGCCGAACAGATAGGCGTTGCGCCAGGTCGAGCTTTCGGCGGCATAACCGAGCTGCTCGAGCGTATCCGCCAGCAGTGCGCGTGCCGCGGCATTATCAGGCTCGGCGAAGACGAGATGGCCGAGCGCCTGCGCCACGAAGCGGAATTCACCCTTGTCGAAGTCCTTGCGGGCGCGCGCGAGGATGGCGTCGGCGCCGCCCATGTACTCGACATATTTCTTGCCGGACTCGACCGGCGGCAGCGGATCGAGATTGACCGGGTTGGCATCGTACCAGCCGAGATATTTCTGGTAGATCGCCTTCACGTTATGCCGGATATGACCGTAATAGCCGCGGCCGTGCCAGGCGCCCTCCAAGCTCTTCGGCAACTGGATCGTCTCGGCGATCTCGGCTGCCGTGAGGCCGTGGTTCATCAGGCGGATGGTCTGGTCATGCGCGAATTTGTAGAGATCGCGCTGCTGCCGGATCATCGTGCCGATCCGATCGGCTCCCCACACCGGCCAGTGATGCTGGCCGCACATCGCTTCCGCCTTGCCGTCCCAGAGCTGCAGGGCCTCGCCCAGATACTTCGACCAGGCCAGCGCATCGCGCACGTCGGCGCCGCGGAACGGCAGCAGATTGTGGAAATTGTGCGTGCAGTTCTCGGCAAGGTTCAGCAGCTTGTAGCGCGGGATGAAGAAGTGCATCTCCGCCGGCGCTTCGCTGTTCGGCGCCATCTGGAATTCGAACTCGACGCCGTCGATCATGCGCTTGTCGCCGGTCGCCATGATCAGGTCGGTCGGCCGAAGCAGCGCGACCGATCCCGCGGCCATCGACTTGCCGAGCCCGCAATCGACCTGCCCTCGTGCCCCCTTGGCGAGGAACGGGCCGAACTGATACTGCGCCCGGCGCAGCATCGCCGGTCCCGCGATGATGTTCTCGGAGACCGCGTGCTCCATGAAAAGGTTCGGCGCGATGATCGGCACACGGGAGGTCGCCAGCGCATCCTCCTCCAGCACGCCGCGCGCACCGCCCCAGTGATCAGTGTGGGTGTGCGTGAAGATGACGGCCGCGACGGGCCGCTGGCCGCGATGCTTGTAATAAAGATCGAGCGCAGCACGCGCGCCCTCGATCGAGGTCAGCGTATCCACAACGATGACGCCATTGTCGCCCTCGATCAGCGTCATGTTCGCGATGTCGAGCCCGCGCACCTGATAGACGCCGGGCACGACCTCGAACAGCCCGTGCTGCATGTTGAGCCGCGACTGCCGCCACAGGCTCGGATTGACCGTCGGCGGCGCCTGCTCGGATGACAGGAAGCCGTAGGGCTCGAGGCTCCAGACCGTCCTGCCTTGCGGGTTTGTAATCTTCGCGTTCTCGATCGTGCCGAGGAAGCCGCGCGCGGCATCGTCGAAATCCCGCGTGTCGGAAAACGGCAGCGCATTTTGCATCGCCGCCTGCTGCGCGATGACGGACGCCGTTGCGTCCTTCGGCTCTTTGCTGGGGTCTGTCATGCTTGTCTCCTCCCGGCTCGTTGCGCGCATCTAACCGCATCTCGCGGTCGATTGCCATCGCTGGCGGAGGCTAAAGCAGCGAGGCAAGGACAGTGCACTCTTCCTTCTCCCCTTGTGGGAGAAGGTGGCGCGAAGCGCCGGATGAGGGGTTCTTTCCCATTCGCAATGGTTGTTCGTGAGGAGAGAAACCCCTCACCCGCCTCGCCGCTATGCGGCGGGCCACCCTCTCCCACAGGGGGAGAGGGTGTCACCGCATTCGCCGCTGCCTAGCAAACACGACTACATCCCCAACAGTCTCGGCAGCCACAACGACAGGCCCGGCCAATAGGTCACGACCACGAGGAAGGCCAGCATCGTCAACAGCCAGGGCCACACCGCGACCGTGAGCTCGGTAATGCCCATCTTGGCGATGCCTGATGCGACGTAGAGGTTGAGCCCGACCGGCGGATGGCACAGGCCGACCTCCATGTTGACCGTCATCAGGATGCCGAAATGAATGGGGTCGATGCCGAGCTTGACCGCGACCGGAAACAGGATCGGCGCCATGATCAGAATGATCGAAGACGGCTCCATCACGTTGCCCGCCAGCAGCAGCAGCAGGTTGACGACCAGCAGGAAGCCGATCCACCCCAAGCCCTGGTCGATCATCCATTGCGCCAGCGCCTGCGGCACGTTCTCGTAGGTCATCAGGAACGAGAACAGCACGGCGTTGGTGATGATGTAGAGCAGCATCGCCGAAAGATTCGCCGACGACAGCAACACCCGCGGCACGTCCCGCAGCTTCAAATCCTTGTAGATGAACACCGCAACGATGAAGGCGTAGACCGCGCTGACGGCCGCGGCTTCCGTCGGCGTGAACAAGCCGGTGTAGATGCCGCCGATCACGATCACGATCAGCAGGATGCCCCAGATCGACTTGCGGAACGCATCGAAGCGCTCCATGAACGTGGCCTTCGGCATCCGCGGATAGTCGTTACGCCAGGCGCGATAGAAGGTCGTCGCACCGAGCAGGAATGCGAGCACCATTCCCGGCACGATGCCGGCGATGAAGAGCTTGCCGACCGAGGTGTTGGTGGAGACCGCGTAGAGAACCATCGGGATCGACGGCGGAATGAGAATGCCGAGCGAGCCGGAGGTCGTGATCACGCCCGCACCGAACCGTCTCGGGAATCCCTGCGCGATCATGGCGGGCAGGATCACCGAGCCGATCGCCACCACGGTCGCCGGCGACGAGCCGGAGATCGCGGCAAACAGCGCGCAGGCGACCACGCCCGACAGGGCGAGACCGCCGTACCAATGGCCGACCAGCGCGGTCGCGAAATTGATCATGCGGCGCGCGACGCCGCCATGGGTCAGGAAGTTGCCGGCGAGGATGAAGAACGGGATCGCCATGATCTCGAAATTCTCGATGCCGGTGAACAGCTTCAGCGCCACCGATTCCGTTCGCACGTCGGTCAGCGTGAACATGAAGCTGAGCACGGTGAGACCCAGCGCGATCGAGATCGGCATTCCCGTGAGCATCAACGAAAGCAGAAGCGCGAACACGATGAAGACGCGCACGCCCTGCGGCAGCGTGATGAGGTGGCCCGCATGCGCAAAGCATACGGCGACGATCAGCATGGGCAGCAGTATCAGGACCCAGCCGAGCGGGCTGCGCTCGTCGCGGACGACCTGACTGCGGGTGACCGGCGCCGGATGCACCGGGTCCGCCTCGACGCCCTCGACGCCCGCCATGTCGTGATGCGGCAGCTCGCCGGTGCGGTAGAACGACCACGCGACCTGCAGGAAACGGAAGCACATCAGGCCGGAACCGAGCGGGATCGTGAGATACACCATCCACATCGGCGCTTCGAGGTCGTTGGATTGCTGGCCGGTCTGCCACATCTGGCCGACGAACGCGGCCCCGAAATAGGCCACGATGGCGGTGAAAAGCGCGCCGCACAAAAGACCGAAGGTGATGACGCGGCGGCGCGAGCCGCCGGGGAGGATGTTGACGAGCACGTCGACGCCGACATGGATGCCCGTGCGCACGCCATAGGCCGCGCCGAACTTCGCCATCCAGATGAACATGTAGATGCAAAGCTCTTGCGCCCAGGACAGGTCGAGCGCGGCAAGCCAGACAAACGCCGCGCGTGCGGGGACGGCAATGAAGCTCAGACTGCGCGCCTCCGCCCATTTGGCGATGTCGATCGAGAGCCCGGCGCCGTAGCGATGCAGCACGGCGACGAAGATGAGCGACGTTGCGGCCGCGATCATCGTCGCGATCAGCCACTCCTCGAGATGATCGAGGAAACGATTCAGCACACGCAGCAACTTGGCCCCCCAGAAATAGCCCGTCATTCAAGAGCGAAACGGCCGGGAGTGCGATACCCCCGACCGTTCATGTTGTTCTTATGCGAACGCGGCCGTCAGTTCATCTTGACGTCGAGTTCCTTGGCGACGAGATCGAGCACCTCCTGCCCGACCCGTCCCTTTGCCCATTTATAAGTCGGCTGCATCGCTTCCTGCCACGCCTTGCGGTCGGCGTCAGTCAAATAATGCAGCGTGGTCTTGCCGGTCTTCTTGATCTCGGCCAGCGCATCGTCGTTCTCCTGATGCGCGATCTGGTTGGTGTATTCAGTCGCCTCCGCCATCGCCTTGTCGAGCTGGGTGCGGATGTCGGGCGGCAGCCCGTTCCAGAATTTCGAGTTGACGATGACGGCATATTGCAGATGCGCGTGATAGGACACGGTGATGTCCTTCTGCACCTCGTAGAATTTCTGCGTCAGATAGTTGGACGCGGTGTTCTCGCAGCCGTCGACCACGCCGGTCTGCAGCGCCTGGTAGACTTCCGAGAACGCCATGATCTGCGGGATCGAGCCGAGGATGCGGAAATACTGGTCGGCGACCTTCGAGCCCGAAATGCGGAATTTCAATCCCTGGAAATCGGTCGGCTTCACCAAGGCGCGGTTGGCGGACAGCATGTGGAAGCCATTGTCCCAATAGGCGAGCCCGGTGATGCCCTTGGCCTCGAGCTTCTGGAACAGCCACTTGCCGACCGTGCCCTTCATCGCGTTGGAATAGGTCGCGTCGTCCTTGAACAGCCAGGGCAGGTCGAGCGCCTCGAATTCCTTGATGCCTAGAGGTGCGAATTTCGCGGTGGAAGGCGCGAGCATCTGCACCGAGCCGAGCTGGAGCGCCTCGATCTCCTCCTTGTCCTTGTAGAGCGTGGAGTTCGGGTAGATCTCGACCTTGACCTTGCCGTCGGTGTACTTCTCGGCGAGTTCCTTGAACTTCAGCGCGCCCTTCCCCTTCGGGGTGTCGTTGGCGACGACGTGGCTGAACTTGATGACGATTGGACTTTGAGCCTGGGCAACGGCAGGGGCCGCGAGAATAGCTGCGGCGGCGATCGCAAGAAGCAGCTTGCGCATGAAGTAACCTCCCAACAACCTCTAAAACCGGGTCTTTTTTGTTTTGCAGCCCGGTTTGCAGTCCAGTAGTGGCAGCAATCGGCCACCCGAACAACTAGACCTAAGCCCAATTTGCCGCAGGCAAACTATCTTGATGGTTGTTGTCCACGCAACCCGGCAACCGCTCCCACTCCTGGGAACGAGCGGTTATGTCGCATTGCGGCAGTGCAATCAGCTTTTGCGCTGTGCGACCATGAACAGACGCCGGAACGGGAACAGCGTCTGTCCCGCGGCATTCTTCGGATAGGCTTTTGCGACACGTTCGCCATAGGCTGCCTCGAACGCAGCCTTCTCGTCGCCTTGCAAGATATCGAGATAGCGCGTCAGCCAGGTCCCCTTGGTCCATTCCTTCACGGGGTTGTCGCCTTCGAGCACTTGCAGATATTCGGTCTCCCAGATGTCGATATTGGCCGACATCGGAGCAAGAAGATCGTGATAGTAGGCTGGCCCTTGCACCGGCGGCGGCGTGACGAGATGCTCGACCTTTGAACGCCACGGACCGTTCAGCGCCGTCTCGCCAATCAGCACATGCGATGGCGCGAGGAAGTTGCGCGGCATCTGCACCGCAAGCATGCCCCCACGCGCCACCTTCTCCATGACCGACGGAAACAGTGCCGCATGATTGGGCAGCCAGTGCAGTGCGGCATTGGAATAGACGACGTCATACTGCTTCGCGGGACGCCAATGGCCGAGGTCTTCGTGCGACCATTCCACATCCGGCGCCGCCTTCCGCCCCGCGGCAACCATCTCGGCCGAACCCTCGACACCGGTCACGCTCGCATTCGGCCAGCGTTCCTTGATGAGTTTTGTCACGTTGCCGGCGCCGGCGCCGAGATCGGCGATGGTGCGCGGGCCGACATCCGGAATCCGCATCAACAGGTCGACGGCGGGCCGGAGCCGGTGACCGGAGAATTTCAGATATTGCTGCGGATCCCAGACCATCGTTCGGCGCCTTTTCTTTTTCGTGTTTCCTTCGCGATGGCTGTTGGTTACCACTGCTCGTCCCGGTCGGGCAAATCACCTGACAGGGACAGGGCAGGAAACGAACAGCAATACGCAAAAAACAAACAAGAGAGCGTGTGACCATGGACCTCGGGCTCAAATCGAAAACCGCAGTCGTCACCGGAGCGAGCATCGGCATCGGCCGCGCCATCGCCAGGGGCCTCGCTGCAGAAGGCGTCCGCGTCGTCGGCGTGGCGCGGCGCACCGATCTGCTTGCCGAGCTTGTGAACGAAGTCGGCGGCGGCCTGATCACGCCGTTCGAGCAGGACGTGATGGCCAAGGACGCGGCGGAGAAGATCGCAGCCTTCGCCGTGGGCGAGCTCGGCCATGTCGACATCCTCATCAACAATGCCGGCGGCAGCCGCCCGCTGCCGGTCGATGCGCCCGACAGCAAATGGGACGAGGCGATCGCGCTGAATTTCACCAGCTACCGCCGCATCGCACATGCACTTCTGCCGCAGATGATCGAACGCAAATGGGGCCGCATCGTCAACATCACCGGCAAGTCCGAGCCGGAAGGCCTCAACGCCGCCTTCGCCGCCAAGGCCGCCGTGCACGCCTGGGCCAAGGGCCTGTCGCGCGAGATCGGCGGGCACGGCATCACCATCAATTGCATCCCGCCCGGCCGCATCATGAGCGAACAGATCCGCCGCAACTATCCGCCGGATTATCGCGAGCGCTTTGCGGAAGAAGAGATCCCGGTCGGCTATTGGGGCGAGCCCGAGGACCTCGCGGCGCTCGCGGTGTTTCTGGCATCACCGGTGGCGCGATACATCACGGGGACGGTGATCCCGGTGGATGGGGGGCTGAGGCGGTACCAGTTCTAGGGGCTGAGCCGATCGGTGCCGTAGGGTGGGCAAAGGCGCACTCTTTGCGCGCCGTGCCCACCATTTTATCCTCACTGCGAATGGTGGGCACGCTTCGCTTTGCCCACCCTACATACCGAACGTTTCGCGATCACTGCCACGATAGCATCCTGCCCGTGTTTTGCCCGACGGGTCAACGTGATCACGACTGCGAATGTCGTCGCGACGCGGTTCGAAAAACCCTTATCAATCAAGGGGCGTTCTACTGTGCATGGGGTTGTTTTTCGACATTTTGTTTTGAGGCCCAGGAAAAAAGGCGCGAGAGTCCATCACTCCGCCTGCAAGATCTCCGCAATCGCAGCCCCCGCTGCGATCGTGCCGAGCTTGCCGCCGACGTCGCGCGTCGCCCTGCCCTCGCGAAGCGCCTTCGCCACCGCCGCCTCCATCGCACGTGCCGCCTCCTCGTAGCGCACGGCGCCGGTCTTCTCGCCATGCCAGGCGAGCAGCAGCGCGGTCGAGAGGATCAGCGAGACCGGATTGGCGACGTCCTGCCCGGCGATGTCGGGCGCCGAGCCGTGCGCGGCCTGCGCCATGGCGTAACGGTCGCCGACATTGAGCGAGCCGCCGAGGCCGAGGCTGCCTGAAAGCTCCGCAGTGAGATCGGACAAGATGTCGCCGAACATGTTGGTGGCGACGATCACGTCGAAGCGATCGGGGTTGCGCACGACATGCGCCATCATGGCATCGACCAGGATGTCGTCGACTGCGAGGCCGGGATAGGCCTTCGCCGCCGCGCGGCAGATGTCCAGAAACATGCCGTCGCCGATCTTGAGCACATTGGCCTTGTGCACGATGGTGAGATGCTTGCGCCGCTTCATCGCCAGACGGCAGGCGGCGTGCGCGATGCGCTCGCAGCACGCCCGCGTGATCCGGCGCAGCGAGATCGCGACATCAGGCGTGACCAGCATCTCGCCATTGCCCTGCTCCATGTTGCGGTCGGCGTAGAAGCCTTCGGTGTTCTCGCGCACCACGACGAGGTCGAACTCGCCGAACCGGCCGGGCCGCCCTGCATAGGTGCGCGCGGGCCTGACATTGGCGTAGAGGTCGAGGTTCTTGCGAAAATGCCTGGACGGATTGATCTCGCCATGCGCCTCGTCCTTGAAGTCGAAGGTCGCGGTCGGGCCCAGGATCAGGCCGTCCGCGGCGCGGGCGATGTCGAGCAGCTCGGGGCGCACGGTGGTGCCTGATAGCTTGAGGCTCGCATGCCCGACCGCGTGCTCCTCCAGCCGCAGATTGAGCTGGAAGCGTTCGGAGGCCGCGCGCAGCACACCCGATGTCGCGGTCGTGATCTCCGGTCCGATGCCGTCACCGGGCAGAACGACGATTTGCATGGCGATCCCCTGAAATTGCAGCAGCTGGCGCGATCATACGCCAGCGCGAGGCGTCATCGCCTGACCTTCGCGCATACACAGCATGCAAGCATATGCCTGTGGCAGGCGGCCTCGGCGTAGTACATGCCAAAAGCCCCCTCAGCCACGCCGCCGGAGCAACGCGCGAACGCAATGACAATCACGTTACCTGCCGCCGCGCGCGAGCCTGACCAGCCCATTGCCGACGGCCTGCCGGCCGCGCAGCGGCGCTGGGCGATCGCCGCGATCTTCACCGCGCTGGCGATGGCCTCGCTCGACACCGCGATCGCCAACATCGCGCTGCCGGCCATTGCCGCCGATCTGCATGTCACGCCGGAGCAGTCGGTCTGGGTGGTCAACGTCTACCAGATCGCGCTGGTGGCGACGCTGCTGCCGCTCGGCGCGCTCGGCGAGATCGTCGGCCACCAGCGCATCTATCTCGGCGGCCTCGTCCTGTTCACCATCGCCTCGCTGCTCTGCGCGGTGGCGTGGTCGCTGGACAGCCTGCTGGTCGCGCGCACGCTGCAAGGCCTGGGCGCAAGCGGCATCATGAGCGTCAACACGGCGCTGGTGCGCTTCGTCTATCCCGGGAGGATGCTCGGCCGCGGTTTCGGCCACAACGCGCTGGTGGTCGCGACCGCCTTCACCTTCGGCCCTTCGGTCGCCTCCGCCATTCTCGCGGTCGGCCCATGGCCCTGGCTGTTTGCCGTCAACATCCCGTTCGGCCTCGTCGCGATCGGGATCGGCTTTGCGATGCTGCCGAAGACGCCGCGGGCCGATCACGGCTTTGACTTCCTCGGCGCGATCCTGGCATCTGCCTGCCTCGGCCTGTTCATCACGGGCATCGGCAGCGCCGCGCACAATCTGTCGCCGGTGGTCGTGGGCATCGAGCTGGTCGCGGCCCTCGCGCTCGGCTTCATCCTGACGCGCCGCCATGCCGACCATCCGGCGCCGATGCTGCCGATCGATTTGTTCGCCCGGCCGATGTTCGCGCTGTCGGCTGCGACGGCCGTGTGCTCCTTCGCCGTACAGGGCCTCGCCTTCGTCTCGCTGCCGTTCTATTTCGAGGACGTGCTGGGCCGCTCGCAGGTCGAGACCGGCTTCTTCATGACGCCGTGGCCGCTGGTGGTCGGCATCATGGCGCCGATTGCCGGCCGCCTCTCCGATCGACACGCCGTCGGCCTGCTCGGCGGCGTCGGCCTCGTGCTGCTCGGCCTCGGCATGGCGTTGCTTGCGATGCTCCCGTCCAATCCTGCCATCCCCGACATCATCTGGCGGATGGTGATCTGCGGCATGGGTTTTGGCTTCTTCCAGGCGCCGAACATGAAAGCGGTGATGTCGAGCGCGCCGCCCCACCGCAGCGGCAGCGCCTCCGGCATCGTCGCGACCGCGCGGCTGACGGGACAGACGACCGGCGCCGCGCTCGCGGCGGCCTGCTTTGCTCTCGCGGGCCACGAAGGCGCCACGGTCGCTCTGGCGCTCGGGGCCGGCTTTGCCGCCCTCGGCAGCGTGATGAGCTTCCTGCGGCTTGCGGTGAAGTAGCCCCTCAGGCCAGATGCCGGGCCGCCGTCGCGTCGATCGTCGCGGCCGCCGGGACGACAGCCTCGTCGTCGAGCGCCGCAAGGCGCCCGTCGATCGCCTCGATCACCTTGCGCGAGAACGGCCCGAGATGCGCATAGGCCGCGATCATCTGCACCGCGATCCGCGCCGATGATGTGTCGCGCTTGGCGCAGTTCATGAACGTCTGCCAGAGCGGTCCGCGCGCCTCGGGAAGCGCAGTGACCACACGGTGCACGGTCTCCATCGCTCCGATCCTGGCGCGAATGTCGCCCTCGGCCAGCTCGGAGCGCTGTCTGGACCGGTCGAGCAGCGTCATCAACTTGTCGATGCGGCCCGCATAGGCCGCCGGACTGTAGACCCGCTCCAGCACCGACTTGTAGTCCGTCAGGATGTCGCGCAACGGGCGCACCGGATCGAAGTTGATCCCGCTCGTGCATTGATCGGCGCCGAGGGTCGGCGCGAGATCGTGGCCCGGGTGCAGCCGGCCTTCGCGCTCCAGGCGGCGCGTGAGCTGCGTGTTCGGCAAGGCGTAGAGCAAGCCGACCATGGCGACTGGAATCGCGGCCTCCTCGATGAAGTCGACCATCGCATCCGCCATCGAGAGCTTCTCGTTGTCGAAGCCGACGATGAAGCCCGCGGTGACGAGCATGCCCGCGGCGTAGATCTTGTGGATGCTCTCGGCGATGTTGCGCCGCGTGTTCTGCTTCTTCCGCATCGCGACCAGCGTCGCCGGATCCGGACTTTCGATGCCGACGAAGATGCCGAAGAAATTGGCCGCGCCCATCAAGTCGAGCAATTCAGCGTCGTCGGCCAGATTGACCGAGGCCTCGGTGGACAATTCGAAGGGATAGCCATGCGCGCGCTGCCATTCGGCGAGTTTGGGCAGGAACTGCCGCAGCGACTTCTTGTTACCGATGAAATTGTCGTCGACGAAGTCGAGATGGCCCCGATATCCCATCTGGTAAAGCGTCTCGAGCTCGACGAACATCTGCTCGATCGTCTTGGTGCGCGGCACGCGTCCGTAGAGCTCGATGATGTCGCAGAACTCGCAGGTGAACGGACAGCCGCGCGAGTACTGCACACCCAGATAGAGATAGTCCTCGAACTTGAGCAGGTCGAAACGCGGCACCGGCGTTTTGGTGACGTCGGCCTGGAATTTCGGCGCCGTGAAGACGCCGGAGCGAGCGCCGCTGTCCCAAGCCGCGATGAAGTCGTCGATGACGCTCTCGGCCTCGCCGAGCACCCGGAAGTCGGCCCTCTCATAGATGTGAGGGCTCGAGGTCGGATCGGGACCGCCGACGACCACGGGCTTGCCTGCGGCACGGCACGTTTCGATCAGGCGCAGCGTGTCGGCCTGCTGCGGCATCATTCCGCCGGTGAACACGACGTCGGCCCAGGAAAGATCCTCCTCGCCGAAGGACGTGGTGTTGCAATCGATCAGCCGGACCGTCCAGTTCTCGGGCAACATCGCGGCGACGGTGATCAGGCCCAAAGGAGCGGCAGGGCGCTTCACGCCCAACACTTTGCAGGATTCACCAAAGGTCCAGAAGGACTCTGCCGAGAACAGCGGATAGAGCATCAGCACGTTGCAGGGGGTCGTCACGTTCATGGAACTCCTTCTGACTCGGGTGCAGTGTAGCAAAGCGTTGCCGTCTTGCACCCCGGCAAAAGGGACAAACTGTGGCCTGTTCCGACGCCGGGAACGCGCCCGAACGTCGCATCAGGCCATAGACCGGCGTTCATAGCCAGGGGGCGCTCAGGCTGCGTTCCGACGGCGCCCGAGCGGGAGGTCGCAACACCGCCCGGTCCGCTATCTTCCCGCACCCATGAGAATTTTCGATGGCCCCCCTCGGACTATTGATTTGAACAGTTCCAATTTGCCGGACACATTGTTCCCTGAGTCCAATCGGTGGATTGGGCCAATCAGGGGACTTGCGATGGCAAACCTAACAATCAACGGAAAAACCTTCACGCTCGACGTCGAGCCGGATACGCCGCTGCTGTGGGCGATCCGCGAGAATGCCGGCCTGACCGGCACCAAATATGGCTGCGGCATTGCGCAATGCGGCGCCTGCACCGTCCACATGGACGGCGTCGCCATCCGCTCCTGCGGCGTTTCGGTCAGCGAGGCCGAAGGCAAGAAGATCACCACGATCGAGGGGCTCGCCTCCGGCGACACGCTGCACAAGGTGCAGAAGGCCTGGATCGCCCAGGACGTTCCGCAATGCGGCTATTGTCAGAGCGGCATGATCATGGCCGTGGCCGCGCTGCTGAGCGAGAAGCCGAAGCCGACCGACGCCGATATCGACGAGGCCATCACCAATATCTGCCGCTGCGGCACCTTCCAGCAGGTGCGCGAAGCGATCCACACGATCGCCAGCGCGTAAGGAGCCGCCCATGAACAAGCATGTTTCTCCCCGGATGAACCGCCGCGCCTTCGTCATCGGCACCGCCGCCGTGGGCACCGGCCTCGCCATCGGCTTCGACCTGCCCTTCGGCGGCCCCGCCGTGGTCCGCGCAGCCGACGGCTCGCCCGAGGTCAACGCCTGGGTCGTGGTCAGGCCCGACGACACCGTGGTGATCCGCATCGCCCGCTCCGAAATGGGCCAGGGCTCGCTCACCGGCCTCGCCCAGCTCGTCGCCGAGGAGCTGGAATGCGACTGGACCAAGGTCACGACCGAATATCCGACCCCCGGCCAGAGCGTCGCCCGCAAGCGCGTCTGGGGCGATTTCTCGACCGGCGGCAGCCGCGGCATCCGCTCCTCGCAGGATTATGTCCGCAAGGGCGGCGCTACCGCACGCGTGATGCTGATCCAGGCCGCGGCCGACGAATGGAAAGTGCCGGCCTCGGAATGCACCGTTGCCAAGGGCGTCATCACCCACAAGGCGTCGGGCAAGACGACGACTTACGGCAAGGTCGCAGAAGCCGCGGCAAAGCTGACGCCGCCAGCCGAGGTCAAGCTGAAGGACCCCAAGGACTGGACCATCGCGGGCAAGGGCCTGCTGCGGCTCGACACCGCCGACAAGACCACCGGCACGATGATCTACGGCGTCGACGTCAAGCTGCCGGGAATGCTGAATGCCGCGATCAAGGACTGTCCGGTGTTCGGCGGCAAGCTGAAGAGCTATGACGAGGCCAAGGTCGCCGGCATGAAAGGTGTCAAGAAGGTCGTCAAGGTCGGCGATACCGCGGTCGCGGTCGTTGCCGACACCTGGTGGCGCGCCAAGACCGCGCTGGAAGCACTGCCAATCGTCTGGGACGAGGGCGAGAACGCCAAGGTCTCGAGCGAGTCGATTGCGAAGTGGCTGGCCGAGGGCCTCGACGACGCGCAACCGGCCTATGTCGGCAACAAGAACGGTGACGCCAAGGCGGCGATTGCCGGCGCCGCCAAGAAGGTCGAAGCCGTCTACAGCTATCCCTACCAGAACCACGCCACCATGGAGCCGATGAACGCCACCGCGGTCTACACGGCCGACAAGTGCGAGGTCTGGTGCGGCACGCAGAACGGCGAAGCAGCCTTCGCGGCTGTGCTGGAGGCGTCCGGCCTGCCGGCGGAGAAGTGCGACGTGCACAAGGTGATGCCGGGCGGCGGCTTCGGCCGGCGCGGTCAGACCGACTATGTCCGCCAGGCGGTGATGATCGCCAAGCAGATGCCGGGCACACCGATCAAGCTGTTGTGGTCGCGCGAAGAGGACATGGCGCACGGCAGGTATCACCCGATCACCCAGTGCAAGATGACCGGCGCGTTCGATGCCAACAACAATCTGGTCGCGCTGCACTACCGCCTGTCCGGGCAGTCGATCCTGTTCTCGCTGCGCCCCGAAGCGCTGCAGAACGGCATGGATCCGGCCGCATTCCAGGGCGTCGCGCAATCAGGCGAGGCCGCGTTCGGCTACTCGGTACCGAACCTGCTGGTCGAGCATGCGATGCGCAACCCGCACGTCCCGCCCGGCTTCTGGCGCGGCGTGAACGTCAATCACAACGCCATCTACATGGAGTGCTTCATGGACGAGCTGGCCCAGGCCGCAGGCCAGGACCCGCTCGAATTCCGCCGCAAGCTGATGGGCAATCATCCCAAGCATCTGGCGGTGCTCAATGCCGTGGCCGAGAAGATCGGCTGGGACAAGCCGGCGCCGAAGGGCGTCTATCGCGGCATTGCGCAGGTCATGGGCTATGGCAGCTATGTCGCCGGCGCCGCCGAAATCTCGGTGACCGACGGCAACAAGATCAAGGTGCATCGCATCGTCGCCTCCACCGATCCCGGCTACGTCGTCAATCCGGCGCAGGTGGAACGGCAGATCGCGGGCTCCTTCGTCTACGGCCTCTCCGCGCTGTTCTACGGCGGCTGCACCGTCAAGGACGGCAAGATCGAGCAAACCAACTTCGACACCTACAACTCAATGCGCATCAACGAGATGCCGAAGGTGGAATCGGTGATGGTGCCGAGCGGCGGGTTCTGGGGCGGCGTCGGCGAGCCGACCATCGGCGTTGCGGCGCCGGCGGTGCTCAACGCCTATTTCGCGGCGACGGGCAAACGCATCCGCTCGGTGCCGCTGCGCGACCAGAACATCACCTTCGCCTAAAAGAGCGCCGCGGCGGCCACTATGGCCGCCGCGGCAATTTTCCGGACAAGACACATGAATGTGCCGGTGACGCGGCGGAATGCCGTCCTCGGCATCACCGTCGCGGCCACATCCCTCGCCATCCCTTCGATCCTGCGCGCGCAATCGGCGGGCCGCGTCGTCGTGGTCGGCGGCGGCTTTGGCGGCGCGGCCTGCGCCCGCGCACTCAAGCGCACGCAGGGAGACTTGCAAGTCATCCTGATCGAACCCAATGCGGTCTACACCTCTTGCCCGTTCAGCAACGAGGTCATTGCGAGCCTGCGCGACATCGAGGCGCAGCAATTCGGCTATGACAAGCTCGCCGCCGAGGGCGTCACCGTGATCAGCCAGACTGTCACCACAATCGAGCCGCAGCTGCGCAGCGTCATGACGGCCGATGGCGTTGCGCTGCCTTTCGACCGCCTCGTGCTGTCGCCCGGCATCGACTTTCATTTCGAGGGCCTGCCCGGCTACGAGGAGGCCGCATCGGAGAAGATGCCGCACGCCTGGAAGGCCGGCGCGCAGACAATGTTGCTGCGACGACAATTGGAAGCAATGGCGGACGGCGGCACGGTCGCCGTTGCCATCCCTGCCAATCCCTCGCGCTGTCCGCCGGCGCCTTACGAGCGGGCCAGCCTGATCGCGCATTACCTGAAGACGAAGAAGCCGCGCTCGAAGGTGCTGATCCTCGATGCCAAGGACAATTTCTCGCAGCAGCGATTGTTCGAGAAGGCGTGGAAGGAACTCTACGGCGACATGATCGAGCGCGTGGCGCTCTCGCAAGGCGGCCGCGTCACTTCGGTCGATCCCGCGACCAGGACCATCGTCACAGAGTTCGGCAACTACACGCCTGATGTCGCCAACGTCATCCCGCCGCAACGCGCCGGGCGCATTGCCGAGATCGCGGGCGCTACGGATGCGACCGGCTGGTGCCCGATCGATCCCGTGACCTTCGAGTCGAGGTTGGTCAAGAACCTCCACGTCATCGGCGACGCCTGCCTCGGTGGCGGCATCCCCAAATCGGCATCGGCCGCGAGCGCGCAGGGCAAGGCTTGCGCCGCCGCCATCGTCGACCTGTTCGCGGGCCGCGCACCGGAGGCGCCGCGGCTGACCGGCGTCTGCTACAATACCGTCGCGCCCGGTTACGGCTTCTCGCTCGCCGGCAACTACCAACCCAGGGGCGACATCTTTGCCGAGGTCGAGGGCGGCGCGACGAGCCCGGTCGACGCGCCGCGCGAACTGCGCGCCCGCGAGGCCGCCGAGGCGGAACGCTGGTTTCAAACCATTGCGGCGGACACCTTTGGCTAGGGCATCCCTCCATATTGCGGCGCTGATCGCCGCCAGCCTTGCCTGCGCTGCGAGCGCGGACGAGCTTGTGCCCTACAAGGTCACCGGCGATGGCATTGCCGAGTCGCTCACCGCTGCGCCCGGCGATGCGGCGCGCGGCCGCGCGCTGGTGCTCGCGCGCGCGACCACGTGCATCCTCTGCCATTCCGGCCCCTTCCCGGAAACGCGGTTCCAGGGCGACCTCGCGCCCGATCTCGCCGGCGCCGGGAACCGCTGGACGGCGAGCCAGTTGCGGCTCCGGCTGGTCGATGCGTCGCGCTTCAACCCGGAGACCATCATGCCGTCCTATTATCGCAACGACGGCCTCGTGCGCGTCGGGCGCAATTTCGCCGGCAAGCCGATATTGTCGGCCTCGGAGATCGAGGACATCGTGGCCTTTCTTGCAACGCTTCGGGACTAGGTGCATGCCAACCACGCGACGACAATTCCTGAGCCTTGCCGGAGGCGTCACGGCCGCCGGGACGATCCCGATCGTCACGCTGCGGCCGCTCGAGGCAACGCCGGCGATGCTCACCACGGCGATCCGCAACGTCGTCGGCGAAGCGCCCATACGCAACGGCAAGGTGAAGCTCGACATTCCGCCGCTGGTCGAGAACGGCAACACGGTGCCGATGACGGTGAGCGTCGCAAGCCCGATGACGGCGGACGACTACGTCAAGAGCATCCACGTCTTCAACGAGAAGAACCCGCAGCCGAACATCGGCAATTTCCATCTCACTTCGTCCTCCGGCCGCGCCCAGGTCTCGACCCGGATCCGGCTCGCCGACACCCAGAAGGTGGTGGCAATCGCGCGCCTGTCCGACGACACGTTCTGGCAGGTCGCCGCCGATGTCGTCGTGACGCTCGCCGCCTGCACCGAGGAGATGAACTGATGGCCGCGCTCATCAACGTTCCGTCCAAGGCCAAGCGCGGCGACATCATCGAGATCCGCACGCTGACCTCGCACATCATGGAGACCGGCTTTCGCCACACCGCGGACGGCGCATTGGTGCCGCGCGACATCATCACGAGCTTTACGTGCCGCTACAACGGCACCGAGATCTTTCGCGCCGATCTGTTTCCGGCGATTGCGGCCAACCCGTATTTGTCTTTCTTCACGGTCGCGAAGGAGAGTGGCAAGCTGGAGTTTGAATGGATCGGTGACAACGGCTATTCGTCGACCGCTTCCGCATCGATCACGGTCGAATGACCATTTGGCGCGCGATAGCGGCAGCAACACTGCTCGCCACGGCCCCTGTCCTGCTCGCCGGTGAAATCCCGCCCGATGCGCGCCGGTCCGGCTATTCCTTCATGGGCCCTGATACCCGCGCCATGCAGGATGACGACACGTCCAATCCCGGCATGCTGTTCGTGCTCGACGGCGAGGCGCTCTGGACGAAGAAGGCCGGCAGTGCCGGCAAGGCCTGCGCGGATTGCCATGGCGATGCACGCAGCAGCATGAAGGGCGTCGCGGCACGCTATCCAGCCTTCGACAAGGGACTGGCGCGTCCCGTCACGCTCGACCAGCGCATCAATTCTTGCCGCGTAAATCATCAGCAGGCGACGGCCCTCCCCTACGAAAGCCGCGACCTCCTGGCGCTGTCCGCCTTCGTCGCCCACCAGTCCCGCGGCGTCGCGATCACCGCCGGCGATGATCCGCAGCTAAAACCCTTTGTCGAACAGGGCCGCGACCTCTTCATGCAGCGCGAGGGCCAGCTCAACCTCGCCTGCACCAATTGCCACGACGACAATTTCGACAAGCGTCTTGCGGGCGCGCCGATCACGCAGGGGCAGCCGACCGGCTATCCGCTCTACCGCCTTGAGTGGCAGACGCTGGGGTCGATCGAGCGCCGGTTGCGCAGTTGCATGACCGGCGTCCGCGCCCAAGCCTATGACTACGGCTCGCCCGAGCTGGTCGCGCTCGAACTTTTCCTGATGTCGCGGGCGCACGGCCTGCCGATGGAAGCGCCGGCCGTGCGTCCCTGAGTCCTCAAGATTAGGACTAGGCAGGCGTGGCGCGGCCGCTAGTATCGCTCCCAAAGAAAATGACTCTAAGGGAGGGACTTGAAGTGGCCAACCACAACATCTCGCGCCGTACGCTATTGACAGGCACCGCCGCGGCCGGCGCGCTCAGCCTGACCGGATTGCCGGCGCGCGCCGAGGTCAACTGGAAGAAATATGCCGGGACCAAGCTGGAGGTGATCCTCGCCAAGGGTCCGCGCGGCGACAACCTGCAAAAGAACATCAAGGAGTTCACCGAGCTCACCGGCATCCAGGTCGAATCCGAACAGATCCCGGAGCAGCAGCAGCGCCAGAAAGTGGTGATCGAGCTGACCTCGGGCCGGCCGAGCTTCGACGTCGTCCATCTCAGCTATCACGTGCAAAAGCGGCAGTTCGAGAAAGCCGGTTGGCTCGCCGACATGACGCCCTTCATGAAGGATCCGGCGCTGACCGCGCCCGATCTCGTCGAGAGCGATTTCTCGGCGGCCGGCCTGCAATACGCCAAGAACGACAAGGGCCAGATGCTGTCGCTGCCCTGGTCGGTCGACTATTTCATCCTCTATTACAACAAGGAGCTGTTCCAGAAGAAGGGCGTCGCCGTCCCCAAGACCCTCGACGAGATGGTCGTGGCCGCCGAAAAACTCACCGACACCAAGGAAGGCACCTACGGCTTCGTCGGGCGCGGCCTGCGCAACGCCAACATGACGTTGTGGACCAACTTCTTCCTCAACTATGGCGGCGAATTCCTCGACGCCAAGGGCAACATCCTCACCGACGGCCCGGAGGCGGTCGCGGCGACAAAGCTCTATCAGACGCTGCTGACCAAGGTCGCTCCGCCCGGCGTCGCCGGCTTCAACTGGATGGAGTCGATGGCCTCGTTCACGCAAGGCCGCTCCGCGATGTGGATCGACGGCGTCGGCTGGGCGCCGCCGCTGGAGGATCCGGCCGCTTCGCGTGTCGTCGGCAAGGTCGGCTACACAGTGGTCCCTGCCGGACCGAAGGGCCAGTACTCGGCCACCTATGGCGACGGCATCGGCATTGCCGCCGCGAGCAAGAACAAGGAAGCCGCCTATCTGCTCTGCCAGTGGGTGGTCTCAAAGAAACAGGGCGCCCGGCTGCTGCAGGCCGGCGGCGGCGTGCCCTTCCGCAACTCGATCCTGAACGACACCGAAGTCCAGAGCGGCGTGAAGATGCCCAAGGAGTGGCTGCAGTCAGTGATCGACTCCGCCAAGATCAGCAAGCTTGGCCTCCCCGTGATCATCCCGGTCGCCGAATTCCGCGATCTTGTCGGCGCTGCAGTCACCTCGACACTCGCAGGCACCGACCCTGCTACGGAGTTGAAGAAGGCCCACGACCAGTTTCGGCCGATCCTGGAGCGTAGCGAAAAAGCGTGAGTGCGTTGACACAGTCGACTCCGGCCGCGGCACAATCGGGTGCCGCGCCGGAGAAGGAGTTGCGGCCGCCGTCCTACTGGCCGTTCGTGGTGCCGGCGCTGGTCGTCGTACTCGCGATCATCATCTTCCCGTGGGTCTTCACCATCTGGATGAGCCTGAACGAATGGAAGGTCGGCTCGCCGACCACCTTCGTCGGGTTCTCAAACTATCTGCGGCTGACCAGCGATCCCCGTTTTCTCGAGGCGGTCGGCCATACGCTGGTCTACACGGTGCTGTCGGTGGTGCTGCCGCTGGTCCTCGGCACGCTCTCGGCGGTGGTGTTTCACCAGAAATTCGCCGGCCGCGGCTTTCTGCGCGGTGTCTTCATCATGCCGATGATGGCAACGCCCGTGGCGATCGCGCTGGTCTGGACCATGATGTTCCACCCGCAGCTCGGCGTGCTGAACTATCTGCTGTCGCTGGTCGGGATTCCCGCGCAGCTCTGGGTCTTCCACCCCGCAACCGTCATTCCCTCACTGGTACTGGTCGAGACCTGGCAATGGACGCCGCTGGTGATGCTGATCGTGCTCGGCGGCCTCGCCGCGATCCCGACCGAGCCGTATGAAAGCGCGCAGATCGACGGCGCCAGCTTCTGGCAGGTATTCCGCTTCATCACGCTGCCGCTGATCATGCCGTTCCTGTTCATCGCCGGCATGATCCGCATGATCGATGCGGTGAAGAGTTTCGACATCATCTTCGCGATCACGCAAGGAGGACCGGGCTCGGCATCGGAGACGATCAACATCTACCTCTACAGCGTCGCCTTCACCTACTACGACCTCGGCTACGGCTCGGCGATCGCCGTGGTGTTCTTCCTCCTTATCGTCGCCCTCGCGGCGGTGATGCTCTATGCCCGCCAGCGCATGTTGTGGACCGAGATCGCGAGGGGCGCATGAGCCAAATCAACCTGCGTCAGATCATCGGCAGGATCGGCCTGTGGCTTTCGGTGTTCGTCATCGTGTCGCCGGCGATCCTGTTCTTTCTCTGGATGGCCTCGCTGTCGCTCAAGTTCGAGGTCGACAATGCCGCTTACCCGCCGGTGTTCATCCCCGAGCGTTTCGCCTGGAAGAACTATGCCGACGTGCTCGCCTCCAACCGCTTCCTGACCTATTTCATCAACAGCCTGATCGTGACGGGCAGCGCGACGTTTCTGGCGCTGATTGTCGGCGTACCCGCCGGCTACGGCATCGCGCGCATGGCCGCGCACAAATCCGCGATCGTGATCCTGATCGCCCGCATCACACCCGGCCTGTCCTATTTGATCCCGCTGTTCCTGCTGTTCCAGTGGCTCGGCTTGCTCGGCACGCTGGTGCCGCAGATCATCATCCATCTCGTGGTGACGGTGCCGATCGTGATCTGGATCATGATCGGCTATTTCGAGACGACGCCGATGGAGCTCGAAGAAGCCGCCCTCATCGACGGCGCGGGGCGCTGGCAGGTCTTTCGTCACGTCGCGCTTCCGATCGCCAAGCCCGGCATCGCGGTCGCCTTCATCCTCGCCGTGATCTTCTCCTGGAACAACTTTGTGTTCGGCATCGTGCTGGCGGGGCGCGAGACGCGCACCTTGCCCGTCGCCGTCTACAACATGATCTCGTTCGACCAGTTGAGCTGGGGCCCGCTGGCGGCGGCGGCACTGATCGTCACCTTCCCGGTGCTGCTGCTGACGGTGCTGGCCCAGCGGCAGATCGTCGCCGGGCTCACGGCGGGAGCGGTCAAGGGCGGGTAAATTCCGCGCCGGAGGTCTCCCCCGACAAGTGCGCCTGCGCCCCATCTCGGAAGTAGCCCTAGTCCAGCAGCGTCCTCATATGCTTTGATGCGTGGGGCAGGAACTGAGACACATGGGTGCCCTGATGTACATGTTCGTTCGAAAGTACACCAAGGTTCGTTCGGTTGCGGATGTAGCTCGCCGTGCCAAGAGCGGCATCGGTCACATCCTAAGGGAATCGCCCGGCTTCAGATCTTATTATGTGCTGGATGGAGGCGAAGGCGTCGGCGTCGCTGTGATGATATTCGAGGATCGCGAAAGCGCCAATGCGGCGAACGACAAAGTGCTGGATTTCGTTAAAGCAAGCCTGCACGACCTCGACCTTGGAGCCCCCGAGATCATAGCCGGGGAGGTTTTGGTGAGTATGGAATCCAACGCGTAATTATTGGCGGAGGCAGAATGCGGACGGGCGACGCGACACCGCCCGTCCGCAGACTTCTGTTGACCCGGCCTACTCCGCCGGTGCGGCGTGCATCTCCGGATGCGCGGCGTATGGCTCGCCGGCGCCGAGCTTGCTCGCTGCGAACAAGCCGGCCGCCACCACGGCGTAAGCGAGCGCCACCGCAGGCGTGACACCGAAGCCGCCGCCGATGCCCACCGCTTCGCCGTGCATGAAGCCGAAATAGGTCAGCACGGCACCGACCAGGGCGAAGGCGGATGCCTTCTCGAAGTCGCGTTCGATGATGAAGACACCGATCGCACCCAGGATGAGGCCGCCGAGGATCGAGCCGCCGCCCATCACCTCCAACCCGTGATAGAACACGCCCTGCTGCGGAAGTGCGGCGATCGCAGCGGCCTTGACTGCGTCTGCCTTGTCGGCAGCGAGACCACCGATCGATGTTGCCGCCATCATGGTCGAGCCCAGCATGGTGTCGATCTGCAGCTTCGCCCAGGCCGCCAGATGCGGCGTCAGTGCCAGCACGATCGCGGGCGCGTGCTTGACCGGCGTGGTCTGGAACGCCTGCGCACCGATGAGCATGCCGATGTAGAGCAGGATCGGCGAGATCGCGACGACGGGCACGAGCGCCAGCAGCACCGAGATGATGCCGAACCAGGCCAGCACCACCACCATGATGCCGGTCGCGGCCGAATAGCCGATGCGGCCGCCCATCGCCTTCCAGCCGGGATGGCCGATATAGACGGCGTTGATGAAGGGATTACCCATCAGGCAGCCGATCAGGCTGACGACGCCGTCGGCGGTGAGCACGCGCGTGGTCGGATATTCGTCGCCGGCCGCCTCCGCGCTCTCGACATTGTCCATGGCCTCGACGAGGTCATAGATGCCGAACGGAATGGCGGTGACCAGGATGATGCCGAGGAATTCGAAGCCGGAGAAGACATAGCCCACCGCCGGGATCGGTACCGAGAAGCCGAAATTGGCGAAGGCTGCGCCCACGCCCGCGATGCTCAATCCGCCGAGGCCGAGCCCGAACAGGTTGGAGCCCCACGCGATGATCATGCCGACCGCGATGGCGACGAGGCCCGCCGGAATGCCGCGCCAATATTTCACGCCGCCGAACCAGCTCAGCAGAATGATGGCGAAGCAGACGAGGCCGATCTGCGGCGTCATGTACATTTCCAGCGCCGGCCGCATCGAGATGAAGGTGACGGAGACGCCGGCGAGCGTGCCGAGCAGCGCCGCGCGCGGCGTGATCCTGCGGATGAACGGCGCGATGAAGCCGCCGATCATCAGGATAAAACTCTGGAAGAACACCCAGACCAGGCCCGCGGACCAGCCCTTGAGCGGGTCACCGGTCTTGATCGTGATCGGCAGCATGATCACGAAGGTGACGATGAACATGTGCGGCACGCTGACGCCTGATGGAAGCGCGCAGACATCGTTGCGGCCGGTCTTCTGCGCGAGGCGATAGGCGAGATAGGCGTAGTAGAAGGTGGAGAGGCACATCATCAGCCCGAGCGCGGGCAGGATGCGGCCGAACACGAGACTATCGGGCATCTTCAGGACGAAGCGCAGCAGGCCCGTGAGCACCAGCATGTTGACGAGGATGTTGGTGCCGAAGCCGAAGAACGCGTTCCAGTCGCCCGATGTCCATAGTGCCGGCTTGAACTCGGATTTGCCGGCCATCCCCGTCAATGTGCTCATGATGTTACCCCTGTGTGGTCGAAACCTGCATTGCCTCCAAGACAGCGGCTGAGCTCGCGACCCAGCCGAAGATGCCGCCCTGGGCCTTGATCATCTTCAGGCCCATCTCGTGAAACTCGGGGAAGTAGGATGCGCAGCCGTCCGAGATGACGACGCAGCGATAGCCGCGGTCATTGGCCTCGCGCACGGTGGTATTGACGCACACTTCGGTGGTGACGCCGCACACCAGCAAGTTCTCGATGCCGTATTTCTCCAGCACATCCGTGAGCTCGGTGGCGTAGAACGCACCCTTGCCGGGCTTGTCGATCACGACTTCGCTGTCGAGCGGATAAAGCTCGGGAATGATGTCGTGGCCGGCCTCGCCGCGAATGAGGATGCGCCCCATCGGGCCGGGATCGCCGATGCGCAAGGATGGCGCGCCGCGCTCGACCTTTGCCGGCGGCGCGTCGGAGAGATCGGGCAGATGCCCCTCGCGGGTGTGGATCACCAGCATGCCGGTGTCGCGCGCCGCCTTCAGCACCGCGCCGATCGGTTTCACCGCGCGCGCGAGCTGGCTGACGTCGTTGCCGAGCGTCTCGCCGAAGCCGCCGGGCTCCATGAAGTCGCGCTGCATGTCGATGATGAGAAGCGCGGTCGACGACCAGTCGAGCCTGATCGGCTCGGGCTCGGCGCTGATGACGCCCAGTGTCGGCTTGCTTGAGTTCAACATGACGCCCGCCCCTCGCGAGAACTCGCTTTACGAGGAGTTCTGCAAGCGCCGTGCCATTGTGTACAATTGCGGTGGGGCGCAGGTAGCGCGGGAATTCGTTGCGTAGTCAGAAGGTTACGTCGGCGATCGACGTCTGCTTATTCCCTGTGCGACGGCTTTGCGACGTGCATTTGCTTAAAGGATGAGCGGCAGTAAAGCTCGCTTCTTAGCGGCCAGTATCTCCATACAGCTGGCGATACTCTTCCTCATACCGCGCGTACGACTCCTTCAGCGTCGCCATGTTGAGCAGCATGGTCGCGACCACCCTGCCCGTCTTGTCGAACACGCGCGTCCTCATCCAGGCGCTTTCAGTGCGGCGGCTGCCGGAGAGCGCGACAACCTCACGCTCGACGTCGTACGCCTCATCGACAAAGAGCGGCCCCTTGATCAGCCTGATCTCCTGGTCGGCGAACAGGCCGACCGCCGGACCCTTCGTGGGCAGCGGCTCGTCCTTGGAGCGGTACTGGAACAGCACGCTCAGCATCTCCATCGGGATGACGGCTCTGCCCCACGGATTGTCGGCACCTGAATAATACGGCGAGTTCTCGGTGATGACGGCGAGCTTCTGCCTGAGCGAGAACGGATAGAGGTCGCCCATGTTCTGGTCGAACGCCATCCGCACCGTCTGCCGCTTGCTCGTCTGCGCCACCTTGACGTCGCGGAGGATCACGGGATCGGCGAGCGGCTTGAGCTCGCCGAGGCGCGCCTCGAGCGCGGTTGCGGCCTGCGGTTCGCCGACCGAGGCCGTGCCCCGCAGCACCTCGGTGCCGTCGCGCTTGACCATCTGGATCTGGCACTGGCTCGTGCCGGGCAGCGGCTTCGACAGGATCGCCTGCACCTCCTCGCCTTCGTAACAGACGCTGCGGTAATGCGCGGAGAGGCATCCGCTCTCGAACCAGGCCTGTCCCCACAGCCGCGCACCGAGCGGGGCGAACTGGCTGAAATGTGTCGGACCCTCGATGGTGCCGCCCTTGAAGCCGAGCTTCTGCGCGGTGGTGTCATCGTGGATCGACGCATGCGCATCGTAAGTTTGCGCTTGCAGCATCTGGCGCGGCTGGCGCCACGGCCCGATCAGCGCCTCGGCGGTCTCGGTGATCTCGGTGTCGAATGCGTGTGCGGCCATGATGCTCTCCACTGGAAGCCATGACTAGCAGGAGCGCCACGGATGCGGCCAGCGATATTGACTTCGCCCGTGCATGCTTTTGACTGTCACAATTCGCGTCGCGCCGCCGCTATCCCTCCCGCAGCGCAAACCCCACGCCGAGCAAGAGACGAGGACTCCTGAAATGACGCTGATGCAGGTCGAGCTGGACGACAAATACCGGCTCGAATCGAAGCGGATCTTCCTGTCCGGCACGCAGGCTTTGGTCCGCCTGCCCATGTTGCAGCGCGAACGCGACCGGCTCCAGGGGCTCAACACCGGCGGCTTCATCTCGGGCTATCGCGGTTCCCCGCTCGGCATGTACGACCACGCGCTGTGGCGCGCGAAGGCGCACCTCCAGCAGCACGACATCGCCTTTGTTCCCGGACTGAACGAGGATCTGGCGGCAACCGCGGTCTGGGGCAGCCAACAGGTCGGCCTGTTTCCCGGCGCCAAGGTCGATGGCGTGTTCGGCATTTGGTACGGCAAGGGCCCCGGCGTCGACCGCTCGGTCGATGCGCTCAAGCATGCCAACGCGGCCGGCACCTCGCTCAATGGCGGCGTACTGGCGCTGGCCGGCGACGACCACGGCTGCCAGTCCTCGACCCTGGCGCATCAGAGCGAGCAGGTGTTCGCGGCGGCGCTGATCCCGGTGATCAACCCGGCAACGCTCCAGGACTATCTCGATCTCGGCCTCTACGGCTTTGCGCTGTCGCGCTTCTCCGGCTGCTGGGTCGGCTTCAAGGCGATCAGCGAGACCGTCGAGAGCTCGGCCTCGATTGACAGCGATCCCGAGCGCATCAAGATCCTGCTCCCCGACGATTTCGAGATGCCGCCCGGCGGCCTCAACATCCGCTGGCCCGATCCGCCACTGGAGGCGGAGAAGCGCCTGTTCGGCCCGAAGATGGCCGCGGTGCAGGCCTTCGCCCGCGCCAACAAGCTCGACCGCATCGTGCTCGATTCAAAACCGGCCCGGCTCGGCATCGTCGCGACCGGCAAGGCCTATCTCGATCTGCGCCAGGCGCTGGCAGACCTCGGCATTACCGACAAGGACGCGCAGGACCTCGGCCTTCGCATCTACAAGGTCGCGATGACCTGGCCGCTGGAGGAAAGCGGCGCGAAGCGCTTTGCAGAAGGCCTTCAGGACGTGCTGGTGGTCGAGGAGAAGCGCGGCTTCATCGAAGACCAGCTGATGCGCATCCTCTACAACATCGATGCGTCCAAGCGTCCGACCGTCACCGGCAAGCGGGACGAGCGCGGCGCGCCGCTGCTGCCGAGCGAGGGCGAGCTGACGCCGACCATTGTTGCGGGCGCGCTGGTGGCGCGACTGCGCAAGCTCGGCCATCACAGCCCGGTGCTGGAGCAGCGCCTTGCCCGGCTCGAGGCCTTTGACGCTCCCGTCACCACGAGCACGCAGATCAAGCTCGCGCGCACGCCGTTCTTTTGCTCGGGCTGCCCACACAATTCCTCGACGCGGGTGCCCGAAGGCAGCCGCGCCATGGCCGGCATCGGCTGCCACGGCATGGCCCTGAGCATGCCGACCCGCCGCACCGATCTGATCTCGCACATGGGCGCCGAGGGCGTGAACTGGATCGGACAGTCGCCCTTCACTACCGAGCAGCACATTTTCCAAAATCTCGGCGACGGCACCTACACCCATTCCGGGCTTCTTGCCCTTCGCGCGGCATCGGCCGCCGGCATCAACATCACCTACAAGATCCTCTACAACGACGCCGTCGCCATGACCGGCGGCCAGCCGGCCGAGGGCGCCTTCAACGTCGCGCAGATCGCGCATCAGGTCTGGGCCGAAGGCGTCAAGCGGCTCGCGATCGTCTCCGACGATCCGGGCAAATACCCGCAAGGCAATTACTTCCCGCAAGGCGCCACCATCCATCACCGCCGCGAGCTCGATGCCGTGCAGCGCGAGCTGCGCGACATCAAGGGCCTCACGGTCGTGATCTACGACCAGACCTGCGCCGCGGAAAAGCGCCGCCGCCGCAAGCGCGGGCTCTATCCCGATCCTGCCAAGCGCGCCTTCATCAACGAGCTGGTCTGCGAAGGCTGCGGCGACTGCTCGCAGGCCTCCAACTGCGTCTCGGTGCAGCCGCTGGAAACCGAGTTCGGCCGCAAGCGCCAGATCGACCAATCGAACTGCAACAAGGACTTTTCCTGCGTCGAGGGCTTCTGCCCGAGCTTCGTCACCGTGCATGGCGGCACGCTCAAGCGCATGAAGACCTCGGCGGTCGATTCCGGGCAATTGTTCGCCGATCTGCCGCTGCCACCTGCCCGCGAGCTGGAAGCGCCGTACAACATCCTCGTCACCGGCATCGGCGGCACCGGCGTCATCACCATCGGCGCGCTGCTCGGCATGGCGGCCCATGTCGACGGCCGCGGCTGCTCGGCGCTGGATTTCACCGGCCTGTCGCAGAAGAACGGTGCGGTGATGAGCCATGTCCGCATCGCAGCGAAGCCCGAGGACATTTCCGCGGTGCGCATCACCACTGGCGGCGCCGACGTCATCCTCGGCTGTGACATGATCGTCTCGGCCGGCCCGACCGCGCTCAGCCGCGCCGAGCGCGGCGTGACCAAGGCCTATATCAACGCCGACCTGCAGCCGACCGCCAGCTTCGTGCAGAATCCCGACCTCGACTTCGAGATGGGCACGATGCAGACCGTGCTGCGCGACGCCGTCGGCGACAAGAACCTCGACATCATCGACGCCACCGGCATCGCCTCGGCGCTGATGGGCGACAGCATCGCGACCAATCCCTTCATGCTCGGCTTCGCCTTCCAGAAGGGCGCGATCCCGCTGTCGCTGGAGGCGCTGCTGCGCGCCATCGAGATCAACGGCGCCGCGATCGAGATGAACAAGCTCGCCTTCACCTGGGGCCGCCTCGCCGCCCACGACATGTCGCGGGTCCGCAGCGTGCTCCAGTTCAAGAGCCGGGCCTCCGCACCGACGAAGTCGCTCGACGAAATCATCGCCACGCGCGCCGAATTCCTGACCGGCTATCAGGACAAGGCCTATGCCGACCGTTATCTCGCGGCGGTTGCCAAGGTGCGCAAGGCGGAGAATGCCGCCTCGCCCGCGTCCACGGAGCTGACCGAGGCAGTCGCGAAAAACCTGTTCAAGCTGATGTCCTACAAGGACGAGTACGAGGTCGCTCGACTCTACACGGACGGGAGCTTCGCGAAAAAGGTGTCGGAGAAGTTCGACGGCGACTTCACGCTGAAGTATCACCTCGCCCCGCCGATCTTCGCCCAGCGCGACAAGACGACGGGACATCTCCAGAAGAAGGAGTACGGCGGCTGGATGCTCCATGCCTTCCGCGTGCTCGCCAAGCTGAAGTTCCTCCGCGGCGGCGCGTTCGACCCGTTCGGCCGCACCGAGGAGCGGCGGACCGAGCGGAAGCTGGTCGCGGATTATCTGGCGATGATCGATCAGCGGATGGCCGGGCTGAAGGCGGAGCAGATCCCGATGCTGGCGCGGCTTGCGCGGGTGCCCGAGACGATCCGCGGCTTCGGCCACGTCAAGGAAGCCAACATCAAGCTGGCGGCAGCCGAGAAGGCGCGGCTGGAAGCGGAATTGGAGAACAGCCGGTTTGCGGCGGCGGCGGAGTAGCGGTTAGACGCTCGCTCTCTCCACCCGTCATTGCGAGGAGCCCTTGCGACGAAGCAATCCAGACTGCCGCCTCGGCGGGATTTCTGGATTGCTTGGCTGCGCTCGCAATGACGAGGTTGTGGGACGGCCGGGCCACACACCCGGTGTCATCGCCCGGCTTGACCGGGCGATCCAGTACTCCGAGACAGTTGTGGTTCAATCGATAGGCCGCGGCGTACTGGATGCCCCGCTTTCGCGGGGCATGACAGCGGTGGGGATAATTAGACCGAGGCTGCGGCCATACCGGTAGCGACTGTCGCCCCCTCCGCCAGATGCCTCCCCGCAATATACCCGAACGTCAGCGCCGGCCCGAGCGTGATCCCCGGGCCGGGATAGTTGCCGTTCATGATCGAGCCCATGTCGTTGCCGCAGGCATAGAGGCCGACAATCGGCGTGCCGTCCTCGCGCAGCACGCGTCCTTGCGCATCCACCTTCATGCCGATCGCGGTGCCGAGATCGGCCGGATAGATGCGCATCGCGAAGAACGGTGCACCGAGGATCGGCGCGACGCAGGGATTGGGCTTGTGAGCGGCGTCGCCGAGATGACGCTGATAGATGGTGCTGCCGCGGCCGAATTCGGGATCACGCCCCTCTTTCGCATCGACGTTGTAGCTCGCAATCGTCGCGGTAAGCACGGATGGCTTAATGCTGATCTTCGCTGCAAGCTGCGCGATGTCAGGCGCCTCGATCAACTCACCGCTCGCCACATAGCGCCGCACGCCACGCGTGAATGGCCTGATGCGGCCAAGGCCGTAGCTCCACAGGAACAGGCGGTCGCAGATCAGATAGAATGGCCGGTCCGGCTCGCCATTGCCGTCGCGCAGCATGGCGAGCACGAACTCGTGGTACGACAGCGCTTCGTTGACGAAGCGCCGGCCCGCAGCATTGACGGCGATCACGCCGGGCTTGGCGCGATCGGTGACCGTATGCGGGAACACGCCACGGCTTCCGTCAGCACGGCTGAACAGCGAGGCGGGCACCCAATAGGCCGGGCTCGTCGCCTCCGTGTTGAGCACGGCACCGGCCGTGGCCGCAAGCCGAAGCCCGTCGCCTGTACCCGACGTGCTTGTCGCCGAGACGAAACCAGCCGCAGGCGGGAAGAAGCGTTTGCGCAAGGTCGCGTCGTGCGAGAAGCCGCCGGTTGCGACCACCACACCGCGTCGCGCGGCGATCGGGCGATCGCGCGAGCCATGGCGAATGACGACACCGCTGACGCGATCGCCCTGCATCGACAAGTCGTCGACGTCCGCGCTGAAGAGGATTTCGACCTGCCGCGCCAGCAGCGACGCATAGAGCCGCGCGGCGAGCGCATTGCCGAGATGCAGCGTCGTCCCGCGCGGGCTGCGCAGCCGCTGCCAGGCGTATTCCGAGACGAGCCGCGCCGCGCGCAGGGTCGATTGCAGCGACTTTCCGACCCGGCGCAGATGCGGAATGTCGAGACGATTGACCATCATCCCGCCGAACAGCGTGAACTCCGGCAGCGGCGCGCGCAGCCGCGCGAAATGCGCGCCCAGCCGCCGACCGTCGAACGCGACCGGCTCCAGCACGCGTCCGCCTGATGTCGCGCCCAGCCGCTCCGGATAATAATCCGGATAGGTTTTCACCGGCTGGAGGCGCAGCTCCGTGTTGGCTTCGAGCCAGGTGACCGCCTCTGGCCCCCGCGCAAGGAAGGCGGCGCGCAAGCCGGCATTGGCGGGCTCGGGTACCGTGCCTGAGAGATAGCGGACGGCGTCCGTGATGCTGTCGGAGAGCCCCGCCTCCTTCATCTTGGGATTGGCGGGGATCCAGACCATGCCGCCGGACCAGGCCGTGGTGCCGCCGACGAACGCGGTCTTCTCGATCACCAGGACGCGCAGGCCTTCAGCAGCCGCAACGGCCGCAGCCGTCATGCCGCCGGCGCCCGCGCCGATGACAATGACGTCGTAGGTCTCGTGTGCCGGAATCATGCGGCAAGGGTCCGGAGGCGAGGCATGACACCGTCATACCCCGCCTCGCCTGCCCAATGCTAGCGGGCCGGCTTGCGCTCGATCGGGTCGATGTCGATCGCGCGCAGGCGGCCGAGCCGCAGCACGTCCATGGCGAGCCGCCGGCCGATCCGGTCGCGGTCGAGCACGCGGATCAGATCGTCGACGCCGTTGATCTCGACGCCGTCCAGCTTGATGACGACGTCGCCGGGTAGCAAGCCCGCCTTCGCCGCCGGACCATCGGGCTCGATCTGCATCAGCAGCGCGCCCATCTTGTTCTCGACGCCGGCCAGCACCGCATGCCGCCGCGGGACCGGCGCGGTCTGTCCGGCCACGCCGACATAGGCGCGGCGGACATAGCCGTGGCGGATGATCTCCGACAGCACGAACTGCGCGGTGTTGCTGGCGACCGCGAAGCAGATGCCCTGCGCGCCATTGATGATGGCGGTGTTGATGCCGATCACCTCGGCATTCGACGACACCAGCGGCCCGCCGGAATTGCCGGGATTGAGCGCGGCATCGGTCTGGATCACGTCCTCGATGGTGCGCCCGCTCACCGAGCGGATGGAGCGCCCCAGCGCCGAGACCACGCCGGCGGTCACGGTCGATTCGAAACCGAGGGGATTGCCGATCGCGATCACCAGCTGGCCGCGGCGCAGGGTCTTGGAGTTGCCGAGCGCGGCATAGGGCAAGTCGCGCACGCCGTTGGCGCGCAGCAGCGCAAGATCGGTGTCGGGATCGACCCCGAGCACCCGGGCGTCGCCGACATGGCCCTCGACGTCGCGCAGCCGGATCTCCTTGGAGGCGCCGACCACATGGCTGTTGGTGAGCACGAGCCCGTCCGGCGAGATCACGATGCCCGAGCCGAGCCCACCGCGCTCGCGGCCGTTCGGCACTTTCGGCCCGGTCTCGACGCGCACGACCGCAGGGCCGACGCGGTCGGTGACGTCGATCACGGCATTGGAATAGGCGTCCAGCAAGGCCCGGTCATCGACCGGGGCAGCAGCTGTCGTTCGCGATGACACGGTGTCATCGGCGATATCTGATGTGAAATCCAGCATGGCAATAGTCCTTGAGGCTCACACAGATGGTGGCCTGTTCCCTCCCGCGCAAGGGACCCGCCTGGGGCGCAAGGCTGGACTGCCCAGGTGGCTAGGGCGCCCGCCGCAGCGTGCCGGCCCTCTCCCTGACCGGGTCGAGCAGCGACCAGTCGCCATCCGGGAGCACATAGCCTTGGGGGAACGGCGCGCGCAACTCGAGCCCGAGCGAACGCAGCACGCGGTCGTCGCGGTAGTAGCATTGCAGCACCACGCGAACGAGCGTCGCGGCCGCCGCGCCGCCGTGCTTGCGAAACTCCTGCGCCACAGCATCGCGCCTCGCGGCATCGAGCTCAGCGAGCGGCTGACCTGCGAGCCGCGCCAGATGGTCCAGCGCCGCCGTCACCAATTTGGCGTCGCGGCCGAGCGTTGCAAGGATATCGGCCTGGATCGCGGGATCGTCGGCGCCGGGCACCTTGTACTCGTCGCTGGCGGGCACGATCATTGCTGCGACGGTGCGGAGGTCGTCGCGTTGAGTACGCGTGAGTTGATGACTTTCGGACATGACGGCCTCAATCGAACAAATTGGCGAGACGCTGCTTCATCTGGTCGGCGATGTAGAGCGCGAGGGCCTGGATGGTCGAGGTCGGGTTGACGCCGCCCGAGGTGACGAAGATGCTGCCGTCGACGATGAAGAGGTTCTTCACGTCATGCGTGCGGCCCCATTCGTTGACGACGGAGCGTTCGGGATCGGTGCCCATCCGCGCGGTGCCGAGCAGATGCCAGCCGCCCCACGGGATCGGCGAGTTGACGCAGATGTCGGTCGCCCCCGCCGTCTCGAGAATCTCCCGCCCGCGCGCCAGCGCATGCTCCATCATCTTCCGGCTGTTCTCGCTGATGGTGTAGTTGATCTTCGGCGCGGGAATGCCGTGGCTGTCCTTCAGCACCGGATCGAGCGTGACCTGATTGTGCTCCTCCGGCAGATCCTCGCAGATCGCCGAGAAACCCAGCCGGTGGCCATTGAGCTTGCGGAAGACGCGGTGGTGATCCTCGCCCCAGGGCAGGATGCCCTTCTGCTCGCTGACGACAGCCTCGAACACCGGCCCGGCGCCGCGCACGAACTGGACGCCATAGCCGCGCACGAATCCGCGCGACAGGTCGGTGTCATACCACTCCTTGCTCCACAGGCAGGTCGGCGGGGCGCGGTTGCTATCGGTCGGCTCCTTCACGTAGCCGTAGATCTGCGCATAGGGGTGGAACATCAGATTCTTGCCGACGAGGCCCGACGAATTGGCAAGGCCGTTCGGGAAACGATCAGATTTCGAGTTGAGCAGCAGGCGTGGCGTGCCGACGCCGTTGCAGGCGATGATCACGACATGCGCCGGCTGGAATTGCTCGACGCCATCCTTGTCGTAATAGACGACGCCAGAGGCCATGCCGTTCTCGTCGGTGGTGATCTCGCGCACCCGGCAATGCGTGCGCAGCTCGACGCCGGCGCGGACCGCATGCGGCCAATAAGTGATGTCGGTCGATGATTTCGCACCCTGCGCGCAGGCGGGGGTGCAATGGCCGAGATTGATGCAGCGTGCGCGGCCCTCATAATCCATCGTCGCGACGGTCGTGTCCGACGGCCACCAGTGCCAGCCGAGCGTGTTCATGGCCTTGCCGATGATCGCGCCCGTCAATCCCATCGGCTGCTGCGGCATCGGCGGATGCGTCAGGGGCGACAGCGGATCGCCCGATAGTCCCGACGTACCCATGATGCGGTCGTTCTCTTCGAAGAAGGGGGTCAGCGCGTCGTAGTCGATCGGCCAGTCGTCAGCGACGCCGTCGAGCGTCTTCACCTTGAAATCGGAGGGATGCAGCCGCGGCCAGTGCGCGGTGTACATCACCGTCGAGCCGCCGACCGCGTTGTAGTTGACGACCTTGATCGGCGAACTGTCGTCGTTGATCGGATAGTCCTCGGGACGGCCGCGGACATTCGGGCTCGACGACCACTCGCCGTAGAACTTGGCCTCCCAGTCGCGGCCCGTGCTGGGGTATTCCGCCGGGTTCATCCAGCCGCCCTGCTCCAGGCAGAGGATGTGCATCTTGGTTTCGGCCAGCGACCACGCCACCGCCGCGCCTGAAGCGCCGGCGCCGATGATCAGGACGTCCACGGGCTCTTTCATCGAAGCTTCTTCCTCCCGCCCTCGCCGCTTCAAGGGCGATTCGGCCTGCGCAGGCTTGTTTATCGTGCCGAACGATAGGGGCAGACCGGCCGGTGAGTAAAGGCTGGCGCGGGAATGTCGCACTTCGCAGGGCGCAGACCATTGGTATCGCGACGTCCGGATGCTAGGAACGAGGCGCCTGAGCCATCGATAGCGAGAAATTATGTCCTTTAGGAATTCATTTGCCGCCGCCCGCGCTTTCGCGCTTGTTTCGTTTCTCGCTCTGTCCGGGTTTCTGGCTTCTTCCGGACCTGCCTCCGCGCTGACGGCGGCTGCGACCGTCCGGGACGCCAATTCGATCCAACTCGGCGACGTCACCTATCGCCTCGACGGCGTCGACGCACCCGAGCTGGACCAGGTCTGCATCGACGATCACGCCGATCCCTGGACCTGCGGCGTCGAGGCCCGCGACCAGCTGGCGAAGCTGATCAACAAACGCACCGTGCGCTGTGACGATGTCGGTCCGGAAAAGAGTTTTGGCAAACGCCATCGTGCGATCTGCACGGCCGAGGGCGACAAGGTCACGTTGAACGAGCAGCTGGTCAAGCTCGGCTATGCCATCGCCCGCGAACCGATCAAGGCGAACGTCAAGCCCGCCGCGACCGAAGCCAAAACCGCCTCAGCCGGCATTTGGAAGGGCTGCTTTGTTGCACCGCAAGAGTTCCGCACGGGCAAGAAGGACGGCGCGCTGCTGGGCGCCGCCTGCCGCGCCGACCGCGACAAGGAAATCCGCGCGGTGCTGTTTCCGGACGAGCTGACGATGCCGCCGAGCTGCAGCATCAAGGGCAAGCTCGCCGTGCGCGCACGCGTCACCGGCAATATCGGCATCTATCATCTCAGGGGCTGCCCGAGCTATCCCGCGACCACCAAGCCCGACCGCTGGTTCTGCTCGGAGGACGACGCGCAGGCCGCCGGCTTCCGCAAGGCCTACAATTGCCGCCGGCCGAAATGAGGAAGCCCGTCACGGTGATGTGACCGGTAGCCGGAGACAGTATTGATCCGGAATTGAACTCTATCCGGAGTTGCTACACCTATATGTGTACGCAAGCGCTTTGCGCGAGCGTTCCTTGGCAGCAATCCGGCTTTGGCCGATTGCCTTGCTCGGGCGTTTCCTCCCTAGACTTGGGCCGCTTGTCACAACAAGCGGCTCTTCTTTTTGGGACCCGCGCCCTAGCGGCGCATCTGCATGATGTGGTCCATCGGCGGCATGTTCGCGTTCAGATGCCCCATGATCCAGACTGTCCCGCCGACCACCAGGAACACGACCAGAAGGCCAAAGGCGAGCGCCAGCACGTTGTTGGTGTTGTCGGGGCCCGTCGTGATGTGCAGGAAGAACACCAGATGCACGCCCATCTGCGCGATCGCCAGCACGATCAGCGCAACGGGGATGGAGGGCTGCCAGACCAGATCGGTCCCGGCGATGAAGAACGACGTCGCCGTGAGCAACAGCGCGAGGACAAGCCCGACCACGTAACCGAGGATGCGCGCGCCGACGCTGTGTTGCTCCTCATCGCCCGGTGCGAGGTCGTGGCCGGCCGGTACATGCGCCTGATCGCTCATACGGCACTCCCGAGCAGGTAAACGACGGAGAAGACTCCGACCCAGATGATATCGAGCGCATGCCAGAACAGCGCAAAGCACATCATCCGGCGCAGGACATCGGCACGGAATCCCTTGGCGAACACTTGGGCCATCATGGTGAGCAGCCACAGAACGCCGGCCGACACATGCAACCCGTGGCATCCGACCAGCGAGAAGAACGACGACAGGAACGCGCTACGCGTCGGGCCATAGCCGCGCGCGATGAGGTCGGCGAACTCGCGGAACTCGATCACGAGGAAGATAATTCCCAGCACGCAGGTCACGGCCATGCCGAGGTAGAACCAGAACCGGTTGCGGACATCGGCTGCGATGCTGGCCATGCCGCAGGTGAAGCTCGACAGCAGCAGGCAGACCGTCTCGATCGCGACGTTCCGCTGCTCGAAAATCTCCGCGCCGCTCGGGCCGCCGGCGGTTTGGCCGTGCAGCACCGCATAGGCCGCAAAGAAGCAGGAGAACATCACGATGTCGGAGAGCAGGAACACCCAGAAGCCGTAGGCGGTCACGATCCGCTTCGACGCCGGTCCCGGATGCTCGACGACGACGCCGATGTGATGGGGATCGGCATGCGCGCGGCCGGCAGTTGCGGTCATCGACATCAGATCGCTCCCGCCATGCTGACGAGGCTGCGCCGCTCCTCGATATTGACGCGGTCGATGCGAGCGACCTCTTCGGCCGGAATGACGTATTCGTCATGGTCGCGCCAGGCGAACACGACGAAGGTCGCGAACGCGCCGATTCCGCCCAGGATCACCATCCACCAGATGTGCCAGATCAGCGCAAAGCCCATGATGGTGGCGAAGAACGCGCAGATGAAACCGGTCGGGGAGTTCCGGGGCATCTCGATGTCATGATATTCGGGCTTCTCATGCCCCAGCGATTGCTGTTGGGCGCGGGCCTTCATGTCCCAGTAGGCATCCTCGCCACGCACGTCGGGATGGAAAGCGAAGTTGAAAACCGGCGGCGGCGACGAGGTCGCCCATTCCAGCGAGCGGCCGTCCCAGGGATCGCCGGTGCGGTCGCGGAGCGCCTCGCGGTTACGGATGCTGACCACGAGCTGGATGATCTGGCAGATCACGCCGATCGTCAGCACGGCCATGCCGAACGCTGCCACGATCATCCATGGCCGCCACGCCGCAACGTCGTAATGCTGCAGGCGCCGCGTCATGCCCAGCATGCCGGCAATGTAGAGCGGCATGAAAGTGACGTAGAAGCCGAGAAAGGTGAACCAGAACGCCAACTTGCCCCAGCGCTCGTCGAGACGAAAACCGAACGCCTTCGGGAACCAGTACTCGAAGCCGGCGAAGGCGCCGAACAGCACGCCGCCGATGATGACGTTATGGAAGTGCGCGACCAGGAACATGCTGTTATGGAGCATGAAGTCGGCCGGTGGCACCGCGACCAGCACGCCCGTCAACCCGCCGATGATGAAGGTGACCATGAAGCCGACCGACCACAGCATCGGCGTCGCGAAGCGGATGCGGCCGCCATACATCGTGAACAGCCAGTTGTAGATCTTCACCCCCGTCGGGATCGCGATGATCATGCTGGCGATGCCGAAGATGGCGTTGACGTCGGGGCCGGCGCCCATCGTGAAGAAATGGTGCAGCCAGACCATGAAGGAGATGACGCAGATCGCCATGGTCGCGAGCACCATCGAGCGATAGCCGAACAGCGCCTTGCCTGAGAAGGTCGACACCACCTCGGAGAAGATGCCGAAGGCCGGCAATACCAGGATGTAGACTTCCGGATGTCCCCAGGCCCAGATCAGGTTCATGAACATCATGACGTTGCCGCCGGCCTCGTTAGTGAAGAAATGAAAGCCGAGGTAGCGGTCGAGCAGCAGCATCGCGAGCGTGGCGGTGAGGATCGGGAAGGCCGCCACGATCAGGAGGTTGGAGGCAAGCGTGGTCCAGCAGAACATCGGCATGCGCAGATAGTTCATGCCCTTGGTGCGCAGCTTCAGCACCGTTGTGACGAGGTTGATGCCGGCGACCAGCGTGCCGACACCGGAGATCTGGAGCGACCAGGCGTAGTAGTCGACGCCGACGCCGGGCGAATAGGACAGCCCCGAGAGCGGCGGAAAGGCGAGCCAGCCGGTGCGGGCGAACTCGCCGATCACGAGCGAGAGATTGACCAGCAGCGCACCGGTCGCGGTCAGCCAGAAGCCGACGGAATTGAGGGTCGGGAATGCGACGTCGCGCACGCCGAGCTGCAGCGGCACGACCAGATTCATCAGCCCGATCACGAACGGCATCGCCACGAAGAAGATCATGATGGTGCCGTGGGCCGAGAAGATCTGGTTGTAATGCTCCGGCGGCAGATACCCTTGCGACTGGTAGGCGATCGCCTGCTGGATCCGCATCATGATGGCGTCGCTGCCGCCGCGCAGCAGCATCACCGAAGCCAGCAAGATGTACATCACGCCGATGCGCTTGTGATCGACGCTGGTGATCCATTCGTGCCAGAGATACGGCAAATGCCCTTTCACGACGACCCAGATCAGCACGCCGAGGATCGCGACCAGCACCACGGCACCCGCGACGAGGGGTATCGGCTGGTCGAACGGGATCGCCGACCAATCGAGCTTACCGAGCATCGTGGCCTCCACTGTGCGGCCTGCCGGCATCGGAGATCAGCTCCGGGCCGGGCCCTGGCGGAATGTGCTGGGTCGCGATCAGGTCGAACAGCCGGGGATCGTCGAGCCGGTAGGTCGGCCTGCCCTTCTCGATGCCCTGCTGCATCAGCTTCTTGTAGCTCTCCTCGTTCAGCACGGCATCGGTCTTCGCCGTGGTCGCAACCCAGTCCGGGAAAGCGAGTGGCGAGATCACGTTGACGTCGAACATCATGTCGGGAAAGCCGTCGCCGGAGAAATGCGCCGAAAGGCCTTGCAACTTGCCCTCGTTGTCGGCGCGCAGGTTCAGCTTCGTCACCATGCCGTTCATGGTGTAGATCATGCTGCCGAGCTGCGGGATGAAGAACGTGTTCATCACGCTCGACGACGTCAGCTGGAAGTTCAGCTCGGCGCCGGCCGGCACCGTCAGCGTGTTGACGGTGGCAATGCGCTGATCCGGATAGATGAAGAGCCATTTCCAGTCGAGCGAGACGGCCTGGATGCGGACCGGACTGCCGGTGCCCGGCACGGGCGCGGCGGGATCGAGCTGGTGCGAGCCGATCCAGGCGACGCCGCCGAGCAGGATCACGGTGAGCGCGGGAATCGCCCACACCACCATTTCGACGCGGCCGGAATAGACGAAGTCAGGCTGGTAATGCGCCTTCGGATTCGAGGCGCGAAACCAGAACGCAAACGCCAGGATCGCGAAAATGGTCGGCACCACGATCACGAGCATGATGAAGACGGAATCGACCAGGATGGTGCTGTTGGCGACAGCCACCGGCCCTTGTGGATCGAGCAGATTCATCGATACACCGCTGGCGATTGGGAAGCCCCGACGGAAAGCGTAACGCGAAAATCTCCCCGCAACAAACGCAGTTGTATGGCGACGGTTCCGGAAGCCGTCTTCCAGAACCGCCCGATCCCGCGCGGCGGCATGCAATTCCGTGCGATGTCAATGACATCTGCGCGGGACGGCCGGCCTTCTCACCCCTGCCCCCCCGTTGCTATCGTCACCAAAAAACAGCGGGATGAAACGACATGCAGGGCCCTGAGGACGATGCCGGCCTCGCCGGCAAGGTCGCCTTGATCAGCGGCGGCGGCGCCGCGGGCGACGGCATCGGCAACGGCCGCGCTGCAGCAATTTTGCTCGCCCGCGCCGGCGCAAACGTGCTGGTGGCCGATCGCGACCTCAAGCTCGCCGAGCGCACCGTCGGGATGATCGCGGCCGAAGGCGGCACGGCAGCAGCGCATGGCGGCGACGTCACCAGCGAAGCGGATTGCAGGACACTGGTCGAGGCCGCGCTCGACCGCTGGGGCCGGCTCGATTTCCTCGACAACAATGTCGGCATCGGCAGCCGCGGCAGCGTGGTCGACGAGACCCCCGAGCAGTATCGTCGCGTCATGCAGGTCAATGTCGAGACCATGTTCCTGCTGTCGAAGCATGCGATTCCCGCCATGATCAAGACCGCCAGGGGCGGCGCGATCGTCAACATCTCATCGATCTCGGCGCTCAGGCCGCGCGGGCTCACGACCTACACGACCTCGAAGGCCGCCATCATCGGTCTCACGCGCGCGATGGCGGTCGATCACGGCCGCGACAACATCCGCGTCAACTGCATCTGCCCCGGGCCGATGTACACGCCGATGGTCTATGCCCGCGGCATGAGCGAGCAGGCTCGCGCGCAGCGGGCCAGGGCCTCAGTGCTCAAGACGGAAGGCACCGGCTGGGACGTCGGCCACGCCGTCAAATTCCTGCTCAGCAACTTTGCCCGCTACATCACCGGCCAGGTGCTGGTCGTCGACGGCGGCGTCACGCTGCAAGCCCCCGAACGCGAGTCACAAGAACACTAGAGGAAACCAGCAATGGCCCGCCTGCCCTATCTCGAGGCCGACCAGGTCGCGCCCGAATATCGCGACATGCTCAAGCGCAACACCAATCTGCACAAGCTGCTGGTCAACTCGCCGGAGATGGCGCGCGCCTTCAACGGCATCGGCGGCTATATCCGCTTCAGGAGCAAGCTCGACCCGCGCCTGCGCGAGCTCGCGATTCTCCAGGTCGGCTGGATGGAGAAATCGGAATACGAATTCACCCATCATGTGAAGATCGGCAAGGAGTTCGGCGTCACCGACGAGGACATCGCCGGCCTGATGGCGGAGACCGAGGGCAAGCCGTCGAAGCTCGAGCCACTGGCCAGGGCGATCCTGAAAGGCGCCCGAGAGATGGTGCGCGAGCTCGCCATGTCGGACGCGACCTTCGCCGAGATCAAGCAGCACCTCTCCGACGAGCACATGGTCGATCTCGTCCTGACCATTGCCTTCTATTGCGGCGTGGTGCGCGTGCTCGCGACCATGAAGATCGACAACGAACCATATTACAAAGAGGTACTCCAGCAGTACCCGATCCCGGGAGTGAAGTGAGATGCGCTTGAAGGACAAGGTTGCGATCGTCGTCGGCGCCGGCCAGAGCCCCGGCGAAGGCATGGGCAATGGCCGCGCCACGGCGCTCACCTTCGCGCGCGAAGGCGCCAAGGTGCTGTGCGTCGACCATCATCTGGAGTCGGCGCAGGAAACGGTCGACCTGATCGCGGCGACGCACGGCACCGCCGCGGCCTTCAAGGCCGACGTGACCAAATCCGCCGACATCAAGGCGATGGTGGCGGACGCGCAGGCGCGCTGGGCCCGGATCGACGTGCTGCACAACAATGTCGGTGTCAGCCTGTCCGGGGGCGATGCCGAGCTGCTTCAAATTACCGAGGAGGCGTTCGACCGTGTCGTCGCCATCAATCTGAAGAGCTGCATTCTGGCGGCGAAGGAAGTCATCCCGATCATGCGCGCGCAAAGAAGCGGCGCGATCATCAACATCTCCTCGATGGCGGCGATCACGACCTATCCTTACGTCGCTTACAAGGCGACGAAATCGGCGATGATCGCCTTCACCGAACAGCTCGCCTACCAGAATGCCGAATACGGCATCCGCGCCAACGTCATCCTGCCGGGCCTGATGAACACGCCGATGGCCGTCGACACCCGCGCCCGTGAATGGTCCAAGACCCGCGCCGAAGTCGAAGCCGAGCGCGACAGCAAGGTGCCGCTGCGCAAGAAGATGGGCACCGGATGGGACGTCGCGAACGCCGCGCTGTTTTTGGCCTCAGATGAGGCGAACTTCATCACCGGCGTGACGCTGCCGGTGGATGGCGGCGCGAGCGTGAGGCGGGGGTAGGTCCTTCCTTCCCCCCTCCCCGCTTGCGGGGAGAGGGGAAGAAAACCCGTCATCGCGGCGCGCTTGTCACCCGCCAGATCGTGCCGTTGCCGTCCTCCGACACCAGCAGCGATCCATCCTTCGCCACGGCAACGCCGACCGGCCTTCCCCAGACCTCCGTGTCATTCACGACGAACCCCGTGACGAAATCCTCGTACTCGCCGGTCGGCTTGCCGTCCTTCATCTTGATGCGGATCACCTTGTAGCCGGTGCGCTTGGACCTGTTCCAGGAGCCGTGCTCGGCCGCGAAGGCGTCGCCCTGATACTCGGATGGAAACTGCGTGCCCTGATAGAAGGTCATGCCCAGCGAGGCCGAGTGCGGCTGGATCAGCACATCAGGCACCGTCACCTTGTCCTTGAGGTCCGGCCGCGCATTTTCATGGCGCGGGTCTTCGTTGCCGCCGATATAGAACCAGGGCCAGCCGTAGAACGCGCCTTCCTTCACGCTCGTCACATAGTCCGGCACGAGATCGTCGCCGAGGCCGTCGCGCTCGTTGGTCGAGCACCAGGGCAACCCGGTCTGCGGCTGGACCGCAAGGCCGACGCAGTTGCGGATGCCGGTGGCGTAGATCTTCCGCTCCTTGCCATCGGGAGTGAAGGCCAGAACGGTGGCGCGCTCGGTCTCGCTGGCCCAGGCCGCGCCAAGCGGCTGCGCCTTCGACCAAGCATCCAACCCGCCCGGTGGATTGCCCATGCCCTCGGCGACGTTACTGAGCGAGCCGACGGAAACCAGCATGCGCTTGTTGTCCGGCGAAAAGACGATGTCGCGGGTGGAATGGCTGCCGTCGCGCGGCAGGCTTGCCACAATCGTCTCCGCCTTGCCGCGCGCCTTGAGATCGCCGGCCTGATAAGGAAAACGGACGACGCTGTCGGTGTTGGCAATATAGACCCATTGCGGATTGTCTCCGTTCGGGAAGAAGGCGATGCCGAACGGCCGCCTGAGGCCACTGGCAAACATCTCGTTGGTCGCGACCTTGCCGCCCTCGCCGGCGCGCAGCACGCGGATGTTGCCGGCACGCGTCTCCGCGACGAAGACATCACCGTTCGGCGCAACCCTCACGATGCGTGGAGCGCGCAGGCCTTCGGCGAACAGCTCGATCCTGAAGCCTGCCGGCACCTGGAGCGCGGCCTCCGGCGGACGCGGCACCACAGACGACGTACTCGCAACCGACCGGGTGGCGCCGGGCCGAACCAGATCCTGCGGCCGGATCAACCTGACCGTGCCGGGCTTGTCGGCCCGCCAATCGCCGTAGGCGTCATTGCCCTGGAGAACCGGCTCGGCCTGCGCGCCAGCCGCAATCGCGACCAGCAATCCCGCAGACATCACCGCAGTCGAGATCCTGTTTTTCACGTCGTCTTCCTCCCGGCCTGCCTATCGCAAGCGTCAATGCTTATCGACACAACGTTCTGCCGCAGGTCGAACGCCTGCCGAATCCCACGTCAGCTCATGCCCGCACGATGTGCATCAGCCGCAGCCCATCGTACTGGAAAATGCGGCAGATCGGTGCGACACATTGTAAGGGCGTGGCCGCCGGTTGCGGTCATCAAAGCTGCGGCATCCGGGTCGCACCCGATGGGGTAATCATGTGGGGATCCATCATATCGGAATGGGCGAGCCTGTTGCTCCGCTGGCTGCACGTGGTGGCGGCGATCGCCTGGATCGGCAGTTCCTTCTACTTCATCGCCCTCGATCTCAGCCTGAAGCCGAAGACCGACCTGCCGGACGGCGTGCAGGGCGAGGCCTGGCAGGTCCATGGCGGCGGCTTCTACCGGATCATGAAGTATCTGGTTGCGCCCAGCCAGATGCCGGACGAACTCACCTGGTTCAAATGGGAGGCCTACACCACCTGGCTGTCCGGCTTCGCACTGATGGTGGTGGTGTATTATCTCGAGGCCGACCTGTTCCTGGTCGACAAGTCGATCCTCGACCTCACGCCATTCCAGGCGGGGCTGTTCAGCTTCTGCAGTCTCGCGCTGGCATGGCTGCTCTATGAGGCCGCCTGCCGCAGCGGGCTTGCGCAGCGCGAGCTACCCTTTGCCATCGGCGGCTATTTGTTCCTGGTCGCGTTGACCTACGCCTTTACCCATGTGCTCAGCGGCCGCGGCGCCTTCAACCAGATCGGCGCGATCATCGGCACCATCATGGTCGCCAACGTCTTCGCGCTGATCATCCCGAACCAGAAGAAGATCGTAGCCGCCCTGATCGCGGGCCAGGCGCCCGACCCCAAGCTCGGCAAAGCCAGCAAGGAGCGCTCGGTTCACAACAACTACCTGACGCTCCCCGTCGTCGTGCTGATGATCAGCAATCACTATCCCCTGCTCTACGCCACGCGCTTCAACTGGATCATCGTCGCGATCATCCTGGCCCTCGGCCCCGTGATCCGCCACTTCTTCAACGAGCGGCATGCCGGGCGCAGATCGCCGTGGTGGGTGTGGGGCGTGGCGGCAGCCGGCGTGATCGCGATCCTCTTCCTCTCCGCCGCTGGACCGCGCGACGTCAAGACAAGCGCGCTGCCGGCGCAGCCGACGCTCGCCAATGTCGAGGAGATCGTGATGTCCCGCTGCAGCATGTGCCACGCGGCCGAGCCGGTCTGGGCCGGCGTCGTGACCGCGCCCAAAGGCATTTTGCTCGATGCGCCCGAGCACATCCATCGCAACATCCGCCTGATCGGCCGCGTGGCGGCATGGTCCAGTGCGATGCCGCCGGGCAACATCACCGAGATGACCAGCGAGGAGCGCGCCATCCTCGCCGCCTATATCGAGCAGGCGCGCTGACGCCAACGCGCGTCGACCGCGCATTTCGCGGAATGAAATTCCGCATTTCCCGTCGATTTGAAAATGACTTGACCGCCCATCCGGCGTAGACAAGGCCAGCGGGCCGCCTATGCGGACGCAAAGTCAGTTTGCAATTGTCGCGGGGAAAGAACAGTGGCCCTCAAGAACGTCATCGGTATCGACCACGCGGTGGTCATGGTTCAGGACCTCGACAAGGCCGCCGAGAATTACCGGCAACTCGGCTTCACCGTCTCGCCGCGCGGCACCCACAGTGCCCATATGGGCACCGGCAACTACACCATCATGTTCGACCCCGACTATATGGAGCTGCTCGGCGTGCTGGCTGCGACCGAGCACAACGCGCCCGCGCGCGCCTTCCTCGACAAGCGCGGCGAAGGCATCGAGCGCATCGCCTTCACCGCGGTCGATTCCGCAGCCGGCGCGGAGGAGATCCGCGCACGCGGCCTCACGCCGATCGGCCCGACCGATTTCGAACGGCCGGTGACGCTGCCGAACGGTACGGTGTCGGCAGCAAAATTCCGTACCTTCATGTGGCCGACCGCGGAAGCGCCCGGCGGCGTGCGCATCTTCGCCTGCCAGCACAAGACCCGCGAAACCGTGTGGATCCCTGAACTGATGAAGCATGCCAATGCAACAAGGCGGATCAAGCAGACGCTGATCGCAACGTCGGAGCCCGCGAAGGAGGCCGCGCATCTCGGACGGCTGATCGACCGCGAACCGAAGGCCGAGGCGGACGGCGCGGTCACCGTGCCCTCCGGCGGCGATCGTGCCGACTTCGTCTATTTGACCTTGGACCAGCTCGGCAAACGCTATCCCGGCGTGCCGCTCACGGGTCTCTCCGAGCGCGGCGGCGCGGCGCTGGTGCTCGTCAGCGGCGATCTCGCGGCGACCGAGAAGGCGCTGGGCTCAGTGGCCGTGCGCAGCGGAGCTGCGATCTGCGTACCGCCGGCCAGGGCCAACGGCACCCTGCTCGCCTTCGTTGCCGGCTGATTTGAACTAATTCTTTAACAAGCGTTTACCGGGCAGGCCGTAAGGTTTTCAGGCATTTCACACTGCCTGAGACCAAGCGCATGTTCAAAGAGGGATCGCCGATCGCCTATGACGCGCCGGCCGAGTTGAAGAAGTGGCCGTCGCTGAAGGGCGAGAGACAGAAGGACAGAGGTCCGCCCTATCTGGTCTACAACGGCACGCTCGCCGACTGCGTTCGCGAGCTCATGGGAAAGCCCATCAAGGGTATCTCGCTCTACGACATCATGACGAGGCCGCAAGCCGCGTTCGACCAGACCGTGCTGTCGCCTGGCGACGCCGCAGAGATCGCGATGCGTAAGGACTTCCCGAAAGACTAGGGCGTGTACTCATAAACGTCGGCTTGCGAATGCAAAGCGGAAGTCTGCCACATTGAGCGTGATCGGCGGCTTGTGACCCAAAGCGGCCTATCCAGCATTTAGCCAAGGGGTGGGTGCAGTTTAAGCCATTTTGCGCGAGCGGTTTGCTCTGATCCGCCGCGCCGGACTTCATCTTCTCTAAAATCTGTCCAATACCGGTAGGTGCAATATAGCCCGCACAACCAAAGGAAAATCAGAAGCAGAACAAGCGGACGAATGAAGCTTTTCACGAACTCGGTTGGATCGAAAATCTTCAGCAAGAAAATCAGGGCGAGACATACAACTCCAGCAACCGCAAAGCCTCGCACTCGAAACCGCCAAACTCGGACTTCCTCTGAAACAGTCATCCCTGTTCCTCCAGGGTACGAACGCTCTGGCGCCTAACTGGCTCTGCGGCTTTCGTCTTCGAATGGCGGACGACTGAGATGTCTCGTGAGACGCCCCTCATTGCCCCATCCGTAGCTCTTAGCGAATGGAACGTATACAAGGCAGGCTAGGCCCAACGCTATCAGTACCACGACGAGGCTGAGGCCGAGGAACATGTAGGCGCTTGACGTGCCCCCGACGACGAGGACGAGCATAAGGGTGGAGCGAATGCTGAAGGGTGACATGCCCGCTAAAGTAGCACGAGGACCCTCTTAGCTGGCAGCTCTCTGACGACTAGGGTTTGCAGACCGTTAAGTCAGCTTCTGGCCCTTAGCGGGCTAGCTAGGGCGAACTGGCGATGTCCGGTCTTGAAGACTAAACGGACACGAGCCCTACCTCCGCGTGGGCTGATCGGGTTTATGAGTACACGCCCTAGTTCGCGGCGCGCCTGGCGGCAGGCTTCCCTTGCTTCGATGACGAATCCGTGGGCGCATCGAGGAAAACGACCGGCGTGCCGCGCTTGAGGTTGTCGCCGAGCGTGCGCACGTCCCAATTCGTCAACCTGATGCAGCCATGCGACGCGGACTTGCTGACCTTGTCGGGCTCCGCCGTGCCGTGGATACCATACCCCTGCGCCGACAGGCCGATCCAGTACGCCCCGACCGGATTGTTCGGGCCCGGCTTGACGTCGAACGGCTTCTTGGACTTGACGCTGTGAAACTTGTAGTCGGGATTGTAGCGGTAGGTCGGCTTCTCGCTGGTGCTGGTGACCTTGAGCGTGCCGCTCGGCGTCGGGCGATCCGGGCTGCCGATTGATGCCGGATAGAACGCGAGCAGACGATCGGACCCGTCGAACGCCTTCAATGTCCCATTCTTCTTGTCGACTTCGACCCGCACAATGCGTGGCAGCTCTCGCCGTGCCGAAACGTTTGCAACGATGATCGTCTCGCCGGCCTTGTCGAAGGACTTGCCTGGATTGAGCGATCGAAGCAAATCCTCGCTCATGTGGAATTTCTCGGCGAGCCCCTCGAGCGGGCTGGTGTAGCTCAGCGCCTGCAGCGACTTCATGTCCTCCAGCTTGCCCGGCAACACCTTCAGGAACGGTCCCTTCACATCGGTGTCGGCGATCTTGTACTCGACGACAACGGGACCTTCACTCGCCGCGCTCAATCTCTCCCAGAGCTCCGGCGCTATTGTCTTGTCGGATGCGATACCGTTCTGCTCGGCAAATGCTCTCAGCGCCTTTTGCGCGTTCTCGCCGAGCTTGCCGTCGATCTCGCCGGGCGAGAATTGCGCACGGTCCAGCATGACCTGAAGCTTCACAACGGATGCGTTGACCTTGTCGGTCGCAGGCTGTTTTGCCGGACGCGCGGCGTCGTTCACTGCGGTGGCATCGAGATTGTTCGCGAGTGCCGGACAGGTCACCCACAGCGCAATCACCGCACCAAGCATCCACCGCGTCATGTCGCTCGTCCCAATTCACCAACGCTCCGCAAAAACCGCGGAGAGTTTCACTTCGGGAACACCGTAGTAACACCGACGGAACCGGCGAGACCGCAGCTTTGCCGCAATCGGACGGTTAAGAACTCCTTATTGCCGGCGCATCGCTGGCCGTTCACCCACAGTTCGAGGTTGCCCCAGCAATGCGATTTGTCGTCGCGGCTTGCGCCGCGTTTCTGATTCTGATGTGCGACCTCGATCCGTCGCCGTCCCGGCAGACATCAACTTTCGACCGCGTTGTTCTTCAAAACACTCAAGCCTCGCCACTTGTTCCAGTTGTCGAGCTCTTCCTCGCGAGCGTGCAAGCCATCGAGCTGACCAACGCGCGCGCGGCCTATGAAGAGACACCCGAGCCGCCGCGCGCAGTCGAAGCTGTCGTGCAGGCGCCTGCTTCGCCGACCGAACGATTCTGCCACGCACTTCGCCAGGCCGCCGAAACGAGCGGCATTCCGGTGCCGTTCTTCGCCCGCCTGATCTGGCAGGAGAGCCGCTTCAAATCGAACGAGGTCAGCCAGGCCGGCGCACAGGGCGTTGCGCAGTTCATGCCGGAGACTGCCGCCGAAGTCGGGCTTGACGATCCCTTCGATGCGATGAAGGCGCTGCCGGCATCAGCCAGATTCCTGCGCAAGCTCCGCGACGATTTCGGCAATCTCGGCCTTGCCGCGGCCGCGTATAACGCCGGCCCCGGCCGCATCCAGAAGTGGCTTGCCAGGGAAAGCGAGCTGCCGCGCGAGACGCGCGACTATGTCCGCATCATCACCGGCACCAGGGCCGAGGACTGGACCGAGCGCGCGGACGCCCTCGCGATCCGGATCGACCTGCCGCGCGAAGCGCCATGCGAAGGCGTCGGCAGCCTGTCCAAGACGAAGGACGTCGCCTGGGTTCCGGTGAACCTGACACCCTCCGCTGCCGCCATCATTCGCAAGGCCGAGCAAATGGCGGCGCGATCGACCGCCAACCGTGCACGCAAGCGTCTTGCCTCCGTGATCCGGAAGAGCACCCACGGCAAGGCGCGCATCATCATTGCGGTGCGCGCGGCCGGAAAAAGCGCGAAGGCCCGCGCCGTCCGTTTCGCATCGAGCGATCGCTGACCGCTCACACCGGCTTGTCGTCGTCGGTCACCGGCGACGTCACCACCAGGAACACGAGATCCGTCAGACCGGAATTCGAGATCGCGTGCTCGACGCCGGGCGGCAGGAAGATCACGTCGTGCTTGCGCACGACATGGTTCTTGCCCGCGATCTCCATCAGCCCCTCGCCTTCGAGCACGTGATAGACCTGCTCCTGCACCTTGTGGTGATGGCGTGCGACATGGGCCATCGGCTGGTACATGGAGATGCGATAATCGATGTGGCGCGAGCCCGCGGTCTCCGGCATCACCAGCGGCTTCGACAGCGCGCCGCCGAAGTGATTTGGGAATTCGCGCCAGGGCACCTCGGCGATGTTGCGGATGAAGGCGGCATTGCTTTGCTCGGCCATGATCGTGCTCCCTAGTTCACCAGCGCGCCGCCGTCGACATAGACGATCGAGCCCGTGGCAAAGCCGTTCGCCATGAAGCTCAATATCTGCCAGGCGATGTCCTCGGCCGCACCGACGCGGCCGACCGGCAGCGCGGCGGCCGTCTTCGCCAGCATCTCCTTCCGCACAGCTTCCGGCATCGCCGCCCGGATCGGCGTGTCGATCACGCCGGGCGACACCGCATTCACCCGCACCGGCGCAAGCTCGAGCGCGAGCGCGCGGGTCAGCGATTCCAGCGCGCCGTTCGCGGCGCTGATGATCGCCGAGTTCGGCCGCGGCCCGACGCTGAGAAAGCCGGTGACCAGCGTCAGCGAGCCGCCCGGACGGATCTCGGCCTCGCGCGCAACGCGCCAGGCGCCCCAGAACTTGCCTTCCATGGTGGCGCGCACGTCGTCCATCGCAACCGTCCTGAACGGGCCAGTGCGCAATTGCGCGGCCGTGAGCACGACATGATCGACGGCGCCGATGCGGCGGAACAGGTCAGCGACGCTCTGGTCGCTGGTGACGTCGGCAGCGATAGCCGTCACCTTCAGCCGCTCGGCGACGGGATCAAGCTTTGCGGCGCTGCGCGAGGCGATGATGACGTCCGCGCCTTGACTCTTGGCAAGCTCTGCCGTGGCCAGCCCGATTCCAGAGGAGCCGCCGACCACGACGACCTTTTTGCCTGCGAGCGTCATTCCGATCTCCCGACATTCCTGTTTGATTGTTGAGCCCGCGCGATCAGCCCGGCTGGAAGCGCGTACCGATGCCGGCCTTGCTTTGGCCCAGGCCCGGCAATTCCCAGACGCCGGCGCCAGACGGATTGACGTCGGCGGCGATGTCGACGTCAATCAGATAAGGCCTGTTCGCGGCGATGCCCTTGCGAATCGCTTCGCCAAGATCGCCGGGCCGGTCGACCCGCACGCCCTCGACGCCGCAAGAGCGCGCCATCGCCGCAAAGTCCGGATTGTAACGCTCGCCCGTCTCGGGATGCCTGAAGTCGGTCGCAAGCTCGCGTCCGCCGAGGTAGCCGCGCTGAAGTCCACGGATCGAGGCATAGGCGTAATTGTTCCAGACCACCCAGACCACGGGCAGATTGTACTCGACCGCCGTGCCCAGCACGTTCGCGTGCATGAAGAAGGCGCCGTCCCCGCACACCGATACGCAGGGGCGATCGGGCGCCGCGAATTTCGCGCCCATCACGCCGGCAACGCCAAAGCCCATCGGACCAAAGCCCATCGAGCCAATCAGCGAATCCGGCCGCTTCGGCTTGCAGAAGCCGAGCAGCCAGTTGTGATGCACGCCGATGTCCGACACGAGGATCGCGTCTTCCGGCAGCGCCTTGTCGATCTCGGCCGCCGCGCGCTGCGGATTGATCGGGGTGGTGTCGTCGGAGAAGCCGGGCGCGACGAACTTGTCCCACTCCTTGCGATAGCCATCGATCTGCGCCAGCCATTTCTTGCGCGCATCGGACTTTTTGAAGAGGTTGTCGCGGCGATCGAGCTCGGCGTGGACCTGGCGCAGGAACGTGCGCACGTCGGCCATCAGCCCGAGCGCAACGGGATAGTTGCGGCCGATCTCCTCGGGGTCGATGTCGACGTGGATCAGCCGCGTCGGCGGGATGGTGAAGGAATAGCCGGGAATCCACGAGCTCGAGGTTCGATCGTCGAAGCGGACGCCGAGCGCGAGCAGCACGTCGGCCTGGCGCGCGGCGTGGTTGGCCTGATAGTGGCCGGCGCGTGCGACGAGGCCGAGCGCCAGCGGATGATTGACGTCGAGCGCGCCTAGCCCGCTCGCTGATGCCGCCACCGGAATCTGAAGCCGCTCGGCGAGCTTGCGCAGCTCGTCGGCCGCGCCGCCATAGCGTACGCCCTGCCCGACCAGCATCACCGGCCGTTCCGCCGCGAGCAGCATGTCGACCGCCTTCTCGACACCTTCAGGATCGGCGCCGCAGCGGCTGGAGATGTTGGCGCTCCACTCGATCGCCTTCGGCGCCTCTTCGGCCGCCGATTCCATGAAGACGTCGAAGGGCACATCGACCACCACGGGCCCCGGTCGCCCCGTGACCATCGTCTTCCAGGCCTGCCGCACCGCCAGCGGCACCATCTCGCCGCGCGTCGGTTGAAACACCTTCTTGCACATCGTGCGCACGGTCGAGGGGAAGTCGGCCTGATAGTGCCGATACATCTCCTGGAACGCGCCGCGATTGAACTGGCTGGTCGGCACATTGCCGGTGATCGCCATGAACGGCACGGAGTCGAGGAAGGCGTTGGCGAGCGAGATCGGCAAATTGGCGGAGCCCGGCCCGCACGAAGTAAAGGTCGCCGTCGGCCTGCCCGAGACGCGGTAGTAGACGTCGGCCATGAAGCCGGCGACGCTCTCGTGATGCACGGAGATCGTCTTGATCTCCTGGGAGCGTTCGTACAGCGCATCGATGAACTGGATGTTGCCGTGGCCGCATAGCCCGAACACCTGCGGCACCTTCTCCTGGATCAGATAATCGACAATGACCTGGGCGCCATTGAGCATGTTCTTCGACATCAACCCGTCTCCTGCCGACCCACGACTTCTTATGGACCGATGCAGAGAATGGGACGGTCGTCGCTGAGCCGCGGGCACCCTATTTCTCATAATGCTGTACGTCAATTTATATTGTGATAGTCTGTTGACCTGAGGAAACGCGGGCTCGGCTCCGACGGCTGCGTGGTTGCGTGCTACTGTCGCAGCATCGAGTCACGACGGATTTGAAAGAAGGGGCCTTGTCCTTGAGATCGCGCACCAAGCCGACGACCGGCGAGAAGCCCGCAAGCCCGCGCAAGGCCGCGATTGCGAAACTGGTCCCCAGCCCCACACCCGAAAGCGACGATGACGCCGAGGACAAGCAGCGCGGCGGCGGCGTTCAGTCGCTCGGCCGCGCCTTCTCGATCCTCGAGGAGGTGGCGCGCCATCGCGAGGGGATTGGGCTTGCGGAACTCAGCAAGCTCGTCGGCCTGCACAACTCGACCACGTTTCATCTGGCAAAGACGCTGGTCTCGCTCGGCTATCTTCGCCAGGAGAAGGACAACAAGCGCTACCGCATCGGACGCCCTTTGTTTGCGCTCGCGGCATCCGCGCTCGACGAGATCGAGATGGTCAATGTCGCAACGCCCGTGCTGGAGGAGCTGTCGCTCCAGACCAGCGAAAGCAGCCATTTCGCCGTGCGGATGGGCGATGCGGTGGTCGTGATCGCGCGCACCAGCGGTCCCGGCGCGTTTCAATTGACCGATCGTGTCGGCGTGGTGCGGCCGGCTCATTGCACCGCGCTCGGCAAGATCATTCTGGCCTCGCTCCGTCCCGAGCAGCTCAAGAGGTTCATCGATCGCGTGGAACTCAAACCCTCGACGCCCAAATCCATCAGCAATCCCGCCGCGCTGATGCGCGAGATTGCCGAGGTGCAGCGCACCGGCGTTGCCTTCGACGACGGCGAGTTCAATCCGGAAGTGCGCTGCGTCGCCGTGCCCGTCACCGATTTCACCGGACAGGTGATCGGTGCGCTCGGCATTTCCGGCCCGATCTGGCGGCTCTCCAACCAGGCGCTGCACGCCAGCGCGCAGGTCGTGCAGGCCGCTGCCGACCGGCTGTCGGCCGAATTCGGCGCCAAGGGCTCGGCGCAAAAGGCGCTCACGCAAAAAGCCTGAGCCGCAACCCGAGCGGCGATTTTGCCGGTTGACACCGGCAATGGCGTTCGGGATTATCCTCCAGCATTAAAAGAACGTCTCTCACAATACCGGATATCCGGTTTTGAAAGGGAGGCACACGATGCACCCCGGGGAGGAGACAGACATGATCCGCACCAGCCGACGGACGTTGTTACGCACGGGCGCAGCCTTCGCTGGCGTGTCCGCACTTGGGTTTCCATCCATCGTCAGGGCACAGGCCGAGAAGATCCGGATCGGGCACCTGACGCCGCTGACCGGCTTTCTCGGCGTGATCGGCAGCTACGCGCAGCTGGGCGTGAGGCTCGCGGCCGAAGAGATCAATGCGTCCGGCGGCATCATGGGCAAGCAGATCGACCTGCTCTCGGAAGACTCGATCAATCCCGCGACCGCCGCCACGAAAGCCCAGCGCATGCTGGAGCAGGACGGCGCAGCGGTGCTGCTCGGCGAGATCTCCTCGGCCTCCTCGCTCACCATCATGCAGGTCGCCGAGCGCAACAAGAAGGTGTTCTTCTCGACCGGCGCACGCTCGGACGCGCTGCGCGGCAAGAACTGCAACAAGTACTCGTTCCACTGCGACATCCCGAACACCGTGATGGTCAACGCGGTCGGCACCGCGCTGTCGCAGAAGGGCATGGTGAAGGGCAAGAAGTTCTTCACGCTCACGGCCGACTACATCTTCGGCCACGACCTGCTGAAAGCCGCAAAATCGTTCTTTGGCGCGCATGAGGCGAACCTGATCGGCGACGAGCTGATCGCCACCGACGTCACCGATTTCAGCCCGTATCTCCTCAAGGTACGGCAGGCCAAGCCCGACGTGGTCTGCTGCAATCTCGCCGGCAACCAGGTCACCAATCTCGTCAAGCAATATGCCGAGTTCGGCTTCCCCTATCCGCTGGTCGGCTTCAATCTCAACACCGGCGATGCCTGGGCCGCGGGCGCGGGCAATCTCAGCGGTACCTGGCCGACGGTCTGGTATCACACGCTGAACAATCCGACGTCGCAGGCCTTCGTCGCGGCCTTCACCAAAAAATATGGCAAGCCGCCGGAGAACCACGCCTGGATCGAATATGTGACGCTGAAGCTGCTGGCGGAGGCGATCAACACGACGAAGTCGACCGACAGCAACGAGCTGATCGCCTACTTCGAGAAGCAGGCGCAGTTCGACATTGGCAAGGCGCGAAAAGCCTATTTCCGCAGCTGGGATCACCAGCTCGTGCAGGAGGCCTATCCGTTCACCGTCAAGCCGAAGGACCAGATGAAGGACCAGTGGGACATGCTGGTGCTCGGCGATGTGGTGCCGGCGGCGAACGATCCGCTGGAGACGATCTATCCGACCCGGGAACAGAATCCCTGCGAGATGAAGGCCTGACGCGCGCACGCGCGGCAAGGACGCAACATGCAGTTCGAGTTCCTGCTGGAACAGGTGGTGAATGGCCTCGTGCTCGGAGGCTATTACCTGCTCATCGCGCTCGGGCTGTCGCTGATCTTCTCCGTCGGCGGCATCGTCAATCTTGCGCATGGCGCCTTCTATGCGCTCGGCGCCTATGTCTGCGTCGAGCTGACGAAGCGCCTCGGCTTCGGCGCTTCCGTGGTGATCTCCCCGTTCGCGGTCGCCCTGCTCGGCATCCTCTTTGAACGCGTCATCCTGCGCCGCTTCTACACGGCCGATCCGATCTTGAGCCTGCTCGTCACCTTTGGCCTCGCGATGGTCGCAGAACAGGCGATCCGCATGATCTGGGGCGCTGCACCCGTGTCGACCGAGATCCCGCAGAGTTTTCGCGGCTCGGTCATCGTCGGCGACTTCCTGTTTTCCCGGTATCGTCTCCTGATCCTTGCCGTCGTTGCCGCGATATTGCTCGGCATCTGGCTGCTGCTGCAAAAGACCTCGTTCGGCCGCGTCGTGCGGGCCGGCATCCAGCGGCCGGACATGGTCGCCGCGCTCGGCATCCGCCTGCAGCCCTACATGACAGGGATCGTGATGCTCGGCGTCGGCATGGCCGCGCTCGGCGGCGCCTTCTTCGCGCCGATCACCACCGTGCATCCGGCGATGGGCGCGGAGATCATGACGGTGGCCTTCGTCGTTGTCGTGATCGGTGGGCTCGGCAGTTTCTGGGGCGTCGTCATCTCCGCCCTGCTCGTCGGCGTGGTGCGCGGCATTGCCATTCACTTTGAACCAGCCGCCGGCGAGGCCTCGATCTACATCCTGATGTTCCTGGTGCTGCTGGTGCGCCCGCGCGGCCTGCTCGGCGAGCGCATCGAGAAGTTCGAATGAGGAGCACTTCCACCATCGCCAGATTGAAACCGCTGCTGATCGCGACTGTCGCGGTCGTCGCGCTGCCCTTCCTGCTGAAGGCGTTCGGTCTGTCGCTCAACACCGGCACATGGATCGTTGGGCTCGCGATCGCGACCATGGGGCTCAATCTCTGCATCGGCTATACCGGCCTCGTCTCGTTCGGCCACAGCGCCTGGTTCGGCATCGGCGCTTACGCTGCCGGTCTGATCCAGCTTCGCTACTTCCCCGGCGAGATCTGGCTGCCGCTGCTGGGATCGATGGTCGTGGTCGCCATCGCATCAACCGTGATCGGGATGCTGATCCTGCGCCGGCGCGGCGTCTACTTCTCTCTGCTCACGCTGGCGCTGGCCGCGCTGGTCTACACCACGGCCTTCCGCTGGACGAGCCTCACCGGCGGCGAGGACGGGCTTGGCGGCCTCAAGCGCGGCGGCATCGGCGCTATCAGCTTCGACAGTGCCCTCAACTATTACATCGTGGTCGCGGCGATCGGCCTCGCCGTGCTCTACGTGCTGATGCGCCTCGTGCGCTCGCCGTTCGGGCATGTGCTGGTCGCGATCCGCGAAAACCAGCTGCGCGCGAGCTTTCAGGGCTACCCGGTCGAGCGCTACAAGCTCGCGGTGTTCGTGATCTCCGCCGTCGTCACCGGCCTTGCCGGCGCGCTGATCGGATTCCTCAACTATCTCGTCTCGGCCGAAGCGGTCTCGGTGCCCTTCGCCGGCGAGCTGCTGGCGATGGTCGTGATCGGCGGCATGCACAGCCTGCTCGGCCCCGCGCTCGGGGCGCTGTTCTTCATCCTGTTCAGGGAACTGTTCTCGATCTGGACCTCGGACTGGCTGTTCTGGTTCGGTCTCACCTTCGTGGCTTTCGTGATGTATTCGCCCGGCGGCCTCGTCGGCATCGGCGCGCTGATCATGCGCCGCCTCCGCCCGCCCGCGGAAGAAACGGCCGCGATGAGCCGCCGCAAGATCTATGACGGCCTGCCGCTGCCCGATTTCCTGCGGCCCGAGACGCTGAAGGGAACGGTGCTGGAAGTCAGCGGTGTCTCGCGAAAGTTCGGCGGCATCCGCGCGGTCGAGAATGCCAGCATCACGGTCGCGGCCGGCGAGATCCACGCGCTGATCGGACCGAACGGCGCCGGCAAGACCACGCTGTTCAACCTCATCTCCGGCCTCTATGCGCCGGAGCAGGGCACGATCCGCCTGCAGGGCCGCGACATCGCCGGCGTGCCCGCGAATCTGATCTGCCATCAGGGGCTGGCGCGCTCGTTCCAGATCACCAACCTGTTTCGCGGGCTGACGATCTACGAGAATTTGCGCCTGTCGCTGCAGGCGCGCCGTTCCATGCGCTTCAACATCTGGAACGACATCGACGCGTACGAAGACATCCACGCCGAAGCCGCGGCACTGACAAAGTTCCTCGGCCTCGAAGGCATCGAGGCAATCGAGGGCGGCGAGCTGTCCTATGGCGGGCAGCGGCTGGTCGATCTCGGCATCGCGCTCGGCAGCAAGCCGCAGGTGCTGCTGCTCGACGAGCCGCTCGCGGGCCTCGCCGCCGCCGAGCGCGAGCGGGTCTGCAACCTCGTCAAGAACATCGCGGCCAACATTCCCGTGCTGATCGTCGAGCACGACATCGACCGCGTGCTCGGCTTCTCGCAGGTCGTGACCGTGATGAACCAGGGCGAAGTGCTGATGTCCGACTGTCCCAAGGCGGTGCGGGCCGATCTTCGGGTGCAGGAAATCTACACCGGCAAGGGCATTCCTCCCGTCGAGCATCGACGCAGCCTCGAGGAGGCCGGCGAGCACGAGACCGTGCTGCGCCTCGACCGGGTCAACACCTTCTACGGCAAGAGCCACATTCTCAACGATGCCGCGCTCGACGTGCGCGAAGGCGAGATCGTCGCGCTGCTCGGCCGCAACGGCGCCGGCAAGTCGACGCTGCTCAAGACCATTTCCGGCCTCGTGCCGGCGGCCTCAGGCAGCATCGACTATCACGGCAGCGACATCGCGCGCCTGCCCGCCCCCGACATCGCCCGGCGCGGCGTCGGCTATGTGCCGCAGGGCCGCGGGTTGTTCGCCGGCATGACCGTGCGCGAAAACCTCGCGCTCGGGCGCCTCGCGCGCAAGACCGATGGCAGCGACGGCGTGGTCTGGGACGAGGAGCAGATCCTCAATTACTTCCCGCGCCTGAAGGAGCGCATGAACATCGCCGCCGACTACCTCTCGGGCGGCGAGCAGCAGATGGTCGCGGTCGCCCGCGCGATGTCTGGCAATGTCCGCCTGCTGCTGCTCGACGAGCCGTTCGAGGGCCTCGCGCCGGCCGTGACGCTGGAGCTGTTCGGGGTGTTCGACCAGCTGCGCCGCCACATGTCGATCGTGATCGTCGAGCACAATCTCGACCTCGTGCTGGCGCTCGCCGACCGCGTCTTCGCGCTGGAGCGCGGCGCCGTGTTCCACCAGGGTCCGGCAGCGCCGCTGCTCAACGATCTCGGCTATCGCAAGCAGATTTTGTGGCTGTAGCGTCCCCTACTCCGCCTTGATGTTCGCGGCCGCGACGACCTCGGCAAGCTCCTTGGTCTCCTTCGCGATCTTGGCGGCGTAGTCGGCCGGGCTGAGCACGCTTACGACGCCTTGCGTCTCCAGCCGCTCCTGCAGCACCGGATCCTTGGCGGCGGCGATGATCTCACGATGCAGCGTTTCCTGGATCGGCGCGGGTACGGCCTTCGGCATGAAGAAGCCGACCCAGAACGAGATGTCGAAGCCGGGATAGCCGGCTTCTGCGATGGTCGGCACGTCAGGCAGCGACGGCAGCCGTTCGGCCGAGGACACCGCGAGCGCGCGCAGCTTTCCGGCCTTCACCAGCGGCACCGCGGACAGGGGATCGAACACCGCCAGCACCTCCTGCGCGAGGATGCCGACCTCCGACGCCGCACCGCCGCGATAGGGCACGTGGATCAGCTTGATACCGGCCTTCTGGCTGAGCAGCTCCATGGCGAGATGAGCGAGGTTGCCGTTGCCGCCCGAGCCGTAGGCGAGCGCGCCCGGCGCGGCTTTCGCCGCCGCGACGAGATCGGCCACGGTGTTGATATTCGCCGTCTTGGGATTCTCGGGATTGACCACGAGGACGAGCGGCGCGGACACGACGGTGGTGAGCGGCGCGAAATCGCCTTGCGGGTCGTAACGAGCTTCCTTGAACAGCGTCTTGTTCAGCGTGATGGTGGACGAGTTGCAGGCGAGGATCGTGTAGCCGTCCGCGTCCGCCCGTGCCACGCCCTCGGCGGCGATCATGCCGTTGGCGCCGGCGCGGTTCTCGACCACGAAGGGCTGCCCGAGCCTGTTGCTCAAGCGGTCGGCGACGATGCGCGCGACGACGTCGACCGGTCCGCCGGCACTGAAGCCGACCATGATCTTGACCGGGCGCACCGGATATTTTTGCGCGAGAGCCTCGGTCGTCACGCACAATCCGGCGACAATCGCCAGCAGGCGAAGCGTTCGTTGCATTCGTTCTCTCCCCGGACCCGCGCCGCGCTCTTGCATATGTCGATGCGGCGTATTCGACCGTCATGATTAGCGGCCGCGCCGGATTTCGCAATCGCGTTTCCACGCCGGCATTCCGCCGCGCGGCAGGCGGGAGCCGCATCCAGATAGAAAATGCGAAGACAACCCCATGCACAGTAGGCGGCGCGTGCAAGAACAAGGACTTGCGCGCTTCGCAATGTCCTTTGACTCGTCGGGCAAAACACTGGCAGAATGCCATCATCGCAACAATCGTCAGCGTCACCACCGGAATGGCCAGGGCCACGCCGACGCAGTTGCGCGTAAACCCTTCATCGACATCCCGAAATTCGCAATCGCGCGCGGCAAGCGAACGATCGCGCGCGCCTGCGCCAGCCAAGGACACAGCCCATGACGGCATCCGCAAAACGCCACGCCACGCCGCCGGTTGCGGCAAACGATCGCAGCGGATTCATCGCGAGCCCGCGGATCAAGCTCTACAAGCGCCGCATCGCGATCGACCATCCCGACCCGCAAGCCGGCGAGCGGCTGCTGGCCGACGCACTCGGCGCCGTCGACCGCGATGCGCTGCACGGCATCCTCAAGCAATTGGTGAAGGCAAGCGCGATCGGACACAAGCCGGACGAGGCCAATCTCGCCTTCATGATCTCGACGATGAAGAGCATCGCGCCGAGGGGTTCCATCGAGTCCATGCTGGCGGCGCAGATGGTGTGCGTCCACATGGCGGCGATGCGCTCCGCCTGTCGCCTTGCCTGCACCGACGATCTTCCGCAGCAGGAGAGCATTACACGCGCACTGTCCCGGCTGGCACGCACCTTCGCAGCGCAGATCGAGGCGCTCGGCCGCCATCGCAGCGGCGATGAGCGCGCCATCACGGTGAAGAATTTGTCGGTGCAGGAAGGTGGCAAGGCGATCGTGGGCCATGTCACACAGCACGCCAGCGTGATTGTCGCGGAGGCAGGGATGACAGACCCATTTCCGAATGCGCAGACGATGGCTCCGCAGGAATGTCGTTGCAGCGACGACAGGCCCGGCGCAGCGCGCGGTGGCATCGCATGAGCAGCAATCACGTCCGCAATACCGGCCCGATGCGCGCAAGCCGCCGCTGCGGCGCAAGGACCCGCCATGGCGGCCCCTGCTGCGCGCCGGCCATGCGAGGCAGATCGCGTTGCCGCATGCATGGCGGCGCACCGGGATCACGAGCGCCTCGCGGCAACCGGAATGCCTGGAAACACGGGTTCTTCACGCGCACCGCGACTGCGGAGCGGGATGGCGTCCGGGCACTGCTGGATCAGGCATTCAAGCTGCTGCGGGACATGCCTTGATGCCGGCCCCTCGAGCATGTCCGAGCCGGGTTCCGTGAAATTCTGATGACCGCAGATCACGAACTGAAATCTTCCCGCACCGGAACTCCCGCGCTGACCCCGCTTTGAATCGGGGCAACGGAAACGCTCCCGATGAACGCTGAAACGGAACTGAAATTCCTCGTTGCGCCGCGAAAACTGTCGTCCATCCTGCATAACGGTGCCGGGCGACGCCGCGATCAGACGCTCGTGTCGACCTATTTCGACACGAGCAAGCACAAGCTCAGGCGACATGGTTTCACCCTTCGGGTTCGCAACGTCGACGGACACTATGTGCAGACCGTGAAAGCGGCCCGATCGGGAAGCTTGACGCGTGGCGAGTGGGAGAACGAGATTGCGGGCGCACGGCCGGATCTCACGAAGACGAAAGATACGCCGCTCAAGGACCTCGCGACCGGAAAACTTCCTCACAAGCTCAAGCCGGCCTTTCAGACCAACGTTCATCGCACGACCCAGGCAAGGCGAGTCCGAAAGAGCCGGATCGAGCTCGCGGTCGATCGCGGCCGGATCGCCGCCGGCCGTCGCTCGCGGCCCATCGCCGAACTCGAGCTGGAATTGAAGTCCGGGCAAACCGCCGATCTGTTCCGGCTGGCACGGACCGTCGAACGCAAAACGGACGCAGAGCTCGATCTTCGCTCGAAGGCCGAGCGCGGTTTTCAACTCGCGACGGGCAGTGGCGGCGGCGTACAACACGCCGAACCGGTCCAGCTCAAATCCGGACTGTCACCGCAAGACGCCTTCCGCGTCATCGCGCATTCGACACTTCGTCACATCACGGGGAACGCAGATCCGGTGCGCGGCATGGATTCCGAAGGGGTCCACCAGATGCGCGTCGGCCTGCGGCGGTTGCGGGCAGCGATCTCCCTCTTTGACGATATCCTGCTGCGCGCAAGCACGGCCCGGGTGAAGACCGAACTCAAATGGCTCACAGGCGAGCTGGCGCCGGCGCGCGAGATCGACGTGTTCCTGAAGGAGAGCCTTCAGCCGATTGCCGCCCAGGGCGTCCCGCGACGCGGCGCTCGTGCGATTCGCAAGAAATTCTCCGGGCAACGCGCGGCCGCCTTCCGGCGCGCCCGCGACGCCACTGCGTCGGCCCGCTATCGCCGCTTGCTGATCGATGTGATGGAATGGATCGAGTCCGGGGGATCTCGCACCGATCAGGACCGCACGATCGCTACCTACGCCGCCGCCCTGCTCGATCGACGCATCAGGAAGGCGCGAAAGCAGGGCAAGCACCTGAACGATCTCACCCCGCAGCAGCGCCACAAGCTGCGGATCAGGATCAAGAAGATTCGCTATGCCGTCGACTTCTTCAAGAGCCTGTATGGGAATCGCGACCAGCAGGTGCTCGCGGATCTCTCCGGCCGGCTGAAGCAGATTCAATCCGCCCTGGGATCACTGAACGACTTCATGGCGCATCGCGAGCTGGCGACGGAAGCCGCGTTGGCGGCGCCTCCCGCGAACCGCCGCGCACAGGCCTTCGCAGCGGGATTCATCGTCGGACAGGAACGCGAGGCGGCTGACGGCCTGATGAAGGACGCGGCGAAGGAGCTGCATCGGTTGCATCGTCTCCGCGTGGGACCGGCCGACTGAGTGACAACGGGGCTGACAGAAATCCGCAAGCGAACTTAGGGCATGTTGCACGGAACGGAACTGCACCCTGCAAATTAACATTTGATAAGAAGAGCGAGGTGCAATCATGGGCCAGTCAAAACCGTTTCGCCCGACCGCGATCGTCGTCGAGGACGATGACATTCAGCGCGAGATGCTCGCGCTGCTGCTCGAACAGCGGAACTTCGACGTGCTGCAATGCGAGGACGCAGAGACCGCGACCCTGGCGCTGAAGAAGAGGCACCCGTCCCTGATCATTACCGACATCAATCTGGTCGGGAAGATGGATGGCGTCGACCTCGCCTACTATGCCAAGCAGCATGATGCCGCGGTGCGGATCATCGTGATCTCGGGCAATCCGCTTCCGCGGCCTCTGCCTGCCGGCGCGAAGTTCTTCACAAAGCCCGTTTACCCGACTGCGCTTCTGAAGGAAGCCGCGCTGTAGCCGAGGTCTGCTGCTGCCTGTCCTTCGAGACGCCCGCCTTCGGCGGGCCCTCAGGATGAGGGCATGTTTTGCGGCGAGATACCCTCATGGTGAGGAGCCCGCCAAAGCGGGCGTCTCCGAACGATGCTCCGCATCGCCGGGCGACCACGCAGGCCGAGTTCGTTCGGCACATGCGACGATCCCGCCTCTCACCGGTAATGTGCGAGGTAATACGCAAGGTCGGCAATCTGGTCCTTGCCGACGGTCTGCATCACGTCGGCCATGGTGGCGTCGTAGCCGTGGCGGGTGTTGTCCTTGTATTCGGCGAGCGTCTTGCCGAGATAGTCCTCGCGCTGGTTGGCGATGCGCGGGACGTTCTCCTTTCCGGAGTAATCGGTGTTGTGGCAGGTGTTGCAGCGGTTCTGCTTCGACAAAGCCTCTCCGCGCGCCATCCGTGAGGCATCGGCCGCGTCAGTCGGCGGTGCGGGTTTCGGCAGCGTGGCGATGAAATCGGAGAAGGTGCGCAGATCGTCGTCGGTCAGCGGCTTCGCCATCTCGTTCATCGACTCGAACACGCGCAGCTTCTCGCGAAACATGAAGAGCTGGATCAGCGCGTAAGGCGCCTGCTGACCGCCGAGCGAGGGCGTGTTCTCGGTCTCGGAGGTGCCGCGCTCGCCGTGACAGGCAAGGCAGGGCGCGGCGCGCTCCTGGACGGTTTCGGCGTTTGCGGAGACGCTGAAGGAGGCCAGCACCAAAGCGGCGATGAGTGTTTTGTGCATGGGCTTCCTTCCGCGTATTCCGCTATTGCGAGGAATGAGGCGACGAAGCAATCCAGTGTGCTTCCGCGTTGGGATTTCTGGATTGCTTCGCTGCGCCCGCAATGACGGCAGTTATGACCGCGACCCTACTGCGCCGCGAGCTTCTGCTTGCCGTAGCTGATGCGGTAGACCGCGCCGTTCCAGTCGTCGGAGACGAGCAGCGAGCCGTCCTTCAGTTGCATCACGTCGACGGGGCGGCCGACATATTTGTTGTCCTCGAGGAAGCCGGTCAGGAACGGCTCCATCGACTTCACGCTGCCGTCCTTGTTCAGCCTGACGACGACGACGTCACCGCCCTGCTTCTGCGACTTGTTCCAGGAGCCGTGGCGCGCGACGAAGATCGCGTTCCTGTATGGCTTCGGGAACATGCTGCCGGTGTAGAAGCGCATGCCGAGCGCCGCGGTGTGCGGGCCCATCAGGCCGACCGGAGCGGTGTAGTTCTTGCAGTCCTTGCCCCAGCCGAGCTCCTGGTCGATGATGTTGCCCTGGTAGCAGAATGGCGCACCAAAATCCTCGCCGGCCTTGGTGACGCGGTTGAGCTCGTCCTCCGGCACCGTCTCCGACAGCCAGTCGCGGCCGTTGTCGGTGAAGTAGAGCTGTTTGGTGTCAGGATTCCAGTCGAAGCCGACCGTGTTGCGCACGCCGACCGCGTAAACTTCCGCGCCCGAGCCATCGAGATTCATGCGGCGGATCTGGCCGTGATCGGCGTCGTGCAGCACGTTGTTGCCGGGCTGGCCGACCGGAACATAGAGCTTGTTGTCGGGGCCGATGCCGATGAACTTCCAGCCATGCGCCTCGTCCTTCGGCAGCTTGTCGTAAATGACGGTCGGCTTCGGCGGGTTGTCGATGACGTCGTCGATCTTGTCGATCTTCGAGACTTTCGACAGCTCGGCGATGTAGAGCGTGCCGTCCTTGAAGGCGACCCCGTTCGGACGATAGAGGCCGGATGCGATCACCTTGACCGCACGTTTGCCGTCCTTGTTGGCGATGGCATAGACCTTGTCGACGAGGCGGCTGCCGACGAACACCGTGCCCTTGTCGCTCTGCGCGAGCGAGCGCGCATTGGCCATGCCCGAGGCATAGACCTCGACGTTGAAGCCGGCGGGCACCTTGAGCTTGGCGAGCGGCAGCTTCTCGGCCTGCGCCGGAATCGGCGGCGGCGCGACGGGGGCGAGCTTGGCGGCGGCCTCACCGTCCGGACGCCCGATCAAGGGCGAACCGGGCGGAAGCGGCTGGGCGGCAGGTGCAGCGCCGGCGGCGGGTGGAGTAGCGGGCTGCTGCGCCGCGGCGGACAGCGTGAACGCACCGAAGACAGCGCCGGCCAGCAACAAGCTGCGCGACGCAGACGAAATAGCCATCATGGTGATCTCCCCAAAGCGGAAGCCGTCTTCAGACGCTGGCGCGTCCGCGGCTTTTCCGATGCACAGTGTGTGAAGTTGCGAGAGCAATTGCAATCGGAACGACGTCGAGGACCCCTGACATCACGTCTGGGCGCCCCTGCGTGAACAGCGCCCCTCCCGCCATTGGCACCCTCCCCCCAATCGTGTAACCCGGCCCAAACCCTTGCCGGGACGGGACGCTGATGACTGCGGTTGCCACGGAAGAAGCGGGCGATGGCACCCGCGCGTTGATCTTTGCGCTGCTGGCGCTGGCCTGCGGGCACATGCTCTCGACCTTGCTGCGCACCATCCCCGCGGTCAGCCTCGATCTGATGGCCGCGGATTTCCACATGGAGCCGCAGGCGCTGGCGAGCCTCACCTCGGTCTATCCCTTTGCCTTTGCCGCGGCGCAGATCCCGGTCGGCGCCGCGATGGATCGCTTCGGCGTCCGGCCGGTGTCGCTGAGCCTGCTCATGGGAACCGTGATCGGCGCGATCGCGTCGGGCTTTGCGACCGGGCCGGAAAGCTTCGCGGTCGGGCAGGTGCTGCTCGGCATCGCGACATCAGGCATGCTGATGTGCCCGATGACGCTCGCCGCCAAGCAATTGTCGGCGGCGCGATTCGGGCTGTGGTCGGGCGCGATCCTCTCGATCGGCAATATCGGCATGCTGCTGTCGGCGAGCCCGCTCGCCTTCGTGGTCGACGCTTACGGCTGGCGCGCCGGGTTCTGGATCTCCGCGCTCGGCGGCGTGCTGGTGGCGCTCGCGGTGTTCCTGCTGGTGCCGAGCCAGCCGGCCGAGCACAAGGACGATTCCTCGCCGCTGTCGCAGATGATCGAGGTGCTCAGGCTCGGCTTGTCGCGGCCGTTGCGCGGGCTGATCGCGCTGGCGCTGGTGTCGCTTGCGACCTCGCTGGTGCTGCGCGGCCTGTGGGGCGGGCCATGGCTGATGGAGATCAAGGGATTGTCGCGGGTCGAGGCCGGCAACCAGCTCGGCGCGTTCACGCTGGCGATGATCGCGGGTCCCCTGTGTATCGGCATGATCGACCGCAGGCTCAACCGCCGCCGCGCGCTGGTGGCGAGCACGCATATGGTCGGGGCGCTGCTGCTGGCGCTGATGGCGCTCGGGGCGCCGCACTATCCGGTCTCGATGCTGTTCGGCGTTCCCGTGATGCCGCCGCAATACGATCTCGTGCTGTTCGTGCTGATCGGCCTGGCCACGTCCGCCCAGCCGCTGCTGTTCGGCATGTCGCGGCAACTCGTCGACGCGCAGACCGCGGGCAAGGCGCTCGCGGCGATCAACCTCGCCTTCTTCCTCGGCGCGGCGCTGATGCAGTCGGTCACCGGCGCGGTAGCGGCGCTCGCCGGGCTGCCGGCGGTGCTGCTGTTCATGGCTGCCATGCTGGGATTGGGCGCGCTGATCTTCTTGGCTTACACCTCGCCACGCTCATAGGATGGCGGGCCCATTGGCCAAAGGAATGAATCATGCCTGTCGACACCAAAGCCGCCACCGACCGCCTCATGCGCTTCCTCGCCATCGAGGGCGTCACCGGACAGGAGGCGGCGATCGGGCGTGAGCTCACCGCCGCGCTGAAGGAGAGCGGCGTGCCGGCCAAGGCGATCCGGCTCGATGACGCCAACACCCGCATTCCCGTGCCGACCGAGACCGGCAACCTCATCGTCGACCTGCCCGGCCGCGGCGCGCTGCACAACCAGCCGCGCATCATGTTCATGACCCACATGGACACCGTGCCGCTGTGCGCCGGTGCCAAGCCGAAGAAATCCGGCCGCAAGATCGTCAACGAGGCCAAGACCGCGCTCGGCGGCGACAACCGCTGCGGCTGCGGCGTGCTGGTGACGCTGGCCGCCGAGCTCGAAAAGCAGAAGCTCGACCATCCCCCGATCACGCTGCTGTTCTGCGTGCGCGAGGAGAGCGGGCTCTACGGCGCACGCCACGTCAAGCTGGACGAGCTGGGCTCACCGGTGATGGCCTTCAACTATGACGGCGGCTCGGCCTCCAACGTCATCATCGGCGCCGTCGGCGCGGACCGCTGGACCGTCGAGATCATGGGCCGCGCCTCGCATGCCGGCGTCGCGCCGGAGCGCGGCATCTCCTCGACCATGATCATGGCGCTCGCGCTCGCTGACGTGAAAGCCGGCGGCTGGTTCGGCAAGGTGGTGAAGGGCAAGCGGCAGGGCACTAGCAATGTCGGCCCCGTCACCGGCGGCGAGGGCCGCCCGGCCGGCGATGCCACCAACGTCGTCACCGACTACGTGCATGTGCGCGGCGAAAGCCGGAGCCATGACGGAAAGTTCTTCAAGGAGATCACGAAAGCCTACAAGGCCGCGTTCGAGAAGGCGGCCAAGAAGGTGACGAACGCGCAAGGCAAGTCCGGCAAGGTCAAGTTCAAGGCCGAGACCGACTATTTCCCGTTCCGCATGAAGGACAGCCAGCCCGTCATCAAGCGCGCGGTCGAAGCGGTGTCCGCGGTCGGCGGCACGCCGAACGTCCGCACCGCCAATGGCGGCCTCGATGCCAACTGGATGGTGCGCCACGGCGTTCCGACCGTGACCTTCGGCGCCGGCCAGAACGAGGCGCACACGATCGACGAATGGATCAACCTCGACGAATACGACCGCGCCTGCGCGCTCGCCGTGCAGCTCGCGACGATGCGGTGATCTCGTAGGGTGGGTTAGCCCTGCAGATGCACGAAGTGCATCGGCTCGGCGTAACCCACCCTACGGACGACGAAACAAAAAAGAAAAAACAGGGAGGCCACATGGCACGCATCGCGACGATCGAATCCGCACTCTACCGGATCCCCCTCCCCGTCACGCTCTCCGACTCCACCCATGGCGAGATCGCGGCATTCGAGCTGATCACCTGCCGCATCCGCGATGCCGATGGCGCCGAGGGCGTCGGCTACACCTATACCGTGGGGCGCAATGGCGGCGCGGTCGCCGACATCCTGAAGCGCGAGATCCCGCCGCTGGTCGAGGGCCGCGAGGCCGACGACACCGAGGCGATCTGGCATCATGTCTGGTGGGGCCTGCATTATGGCGGACGCGGCGGGCCGGCGGTGCTGGCACTGTCCGCGCTCGACATCGCACTGTGGGACCTGAAAGCGCGGCGCGCGAAACTGCCGCTGTACCAGTTGCTCGGCGGCTTCGATGCGCGCGTGCCGTGTTACGCCGGCGGCATCGACCTCGATCTCTCGGTCGAGGCGCTGCTGAAACAGACCGACGGCAATCTCGCCAAGGGTTTTCGCGCCATCAAGATGAAGGTCGGCCGGCCGGACCTCAAATCCGACGTCGCGCGCGTTGCGGCGATGCGAAAGCATCTCGGCGACGGTTTTCCGCTGATGGCGGACGCCAACATGAAATGGACGGTCGAGGAAGCGATCCGCGCCGCCCGCGCCTTCGTTCCCCATGATCTCACCTGGCTCGAGGAGCCGATCATTCCCGACGATGTCGCCGGACACGCGCGCATCATGCAGGCCGGCGGCGTGCCGATCGCGGCCGGCGAGAATCTGCGCTCGCTGTGGGAGTTCAAGAACTACATCGTCGCCGGCGCCGTGTCCTATCCGGAGCCCGACGTCACCAATTGCGGCGGCGTCAGTGCGTTCATGAAGATCGCGCGGCTGGCGGAGGCCTTCAACCTGCCGGTGACCAGCCACGGCGCGCACGACATCACCGTGCACCTGCTCGCGGCCTGCCCGAACCGGTCGTATCTGGAAGCCCACGGCTTCGGCCTGGACAAATATATCGAGCACCCGCTGGTGCTCGAGGACGGCAAGGCCCTCGCGCCGGACCGCCCGGGCCACGGCATCAGCTTCGACTGGAACGGGCTGGCAAAGCTTTCGCCGTGATTGCACGCGAGGCATTCCGAGGGGCTTGATGCAGCGGGCGGATAATCGGCTATGGTGATGACAAGCCCACACCATGCGAAAGATGCCCGCCTTGACCCCCGAGCTGCACCAGAAACTGACCCAATGGCGCCGGCATCTGCATGCGCATCCCGAACTGTCGCTCCAGGAGAAGGAGACCTCTGCCTTCGTGCAGGAGAAGCTTACCGAGCTCGGCATTCCCTTTGAGGCCGGTATCGGGGGCCACGGCATCGTCGCGACCTTGACGCGCGGCCATGCGCAGAGCCGCGTCGGCCTCCGCGCCGACATGGATGCGCTGCCGATCACCGAGGATACGGGCCTTGCCTACGCGTCGAAAACTCCCGGCGTGATGCATGCCTGCGGCCATGACGGGCACACCGCCTCGCTGCTCGGCGCCGCCGCATTGCTCGCCGCCGACGCGAGCTGGAGCGGCACCGTCGATTTCATCTTCCAGCCGGCCGAGGAAGGCTATGGCGGCTCGCGCGCGATGGTCGCAGCCGGGCTGTTCGAGCGCTTTCCGATGGATCAGGTGTTCGGCTTTCACAACTGGCCGGGCCTGGCGGCCGGCACGATCGCGGTCCATGACGGCGTCGTCATGGCCTCCGGCGGCCGCGTCACCATCACCATCGACGGCCATGCCGGTCACGCCGGCATGCCGCATCTGACGCGCGATCCGGTGATGGCGGCGGGGCACCTGATCGTCGCCATGCAATCGATCGTGTCGCGCAGCGTCGATCCGCTCGACACCGCCGTGTTGTCGCTGTGCACGATCGACGGCGGCACCGCGCCCAACCAGGTCGCCGGCCGCGTCACGATCCGCGGCACGCTGCGCCACCATCGCGAGGCTGTGAAGGACATGATCGTGAAGCGGATCGGCGAGATTTGCGCCGGGATCGCGACGACCTTCGGCGTCAAGGTCACGCCCGAGATCGTGATGGGCGTCGGCGTGGTGACCAATACGCCTGATGAGGCGGGCCTCGCGCGCCTCGCCGCGGGGAAGGTGCAGGCGCCAGTTCGCCGCGACCTCGCGCCCAGCATGGCCGGCGAGGATTTTGCCTTCTACCTCAAGCAGCGCCCCGGCGCCTTCGTCTGGATCGGCAACGGTGAATTGCGCGACGGCGCCGAGCTGCACGGCCCGCGCTACGATTTCAACGACGCGATCTTGCCGGTCGCATCGAGCTGGATGGCCGAGGTCGCCAAGGCAGCGCTGGCGTCGAACTAGCGGCGCGCGGCCGCAATCCTGGCGCGGAAGCTCGCCTGCCCCTGCTCGATCTTGTCGAGCAGCGCGTCCAGCGCCCAGAAGCGCTCGCGGATGTCGAAATCGACGGCCCGGCTGCGGATGGACGCGAACGTGCCGAGCCGCTGATGGTACAGTTTTGCCAGCTTGGGGTATCCCATCGGCTCGGCCATCGCCGCGAGTGCGAGATAGACGGAGAGCTCGTCCGCCAGTGCGGGATGCCTGGAGCTGTCGGTGAGCAGCCATTTGTAGAGGTCGGGGTGGAAGTTCGTGAACACGCCGGTGAAGCCGGCAGATCCTGACTTCATGGCGTCGAAGGCGATCGCCGCATTGGCGTTGACGATCGCAAGCGACGAGCCTTTGGTCAGCGCCACGCGACGCTTCACGGTGTCGAGGTCGCAGGACACGTCCTTGAGGATCGCGAAGCGTCCGCTTCCGGCGCAGAACTTCAGCTCGTCGTCGGACAGGAGCCGGCGGAACGGCGCGGGGCACTCGTAAAGGCCAAGCGGGAGATCAGTGGGCAGCGCAGCGAGCAGGCTGCGCAGATTGTCCATGAAGACGGGGCCGCCCTGCCCCTTCGGATCGAACCGGTTCGTCACCAGCACCAATCCGTCCACGCCGGTCTTGGCGATCGAGGTCAGCTCGGCCACCTGATCGTCGCGGGATTCGCTGACATGGCCCGACGCGATGACAGGCACCCGGCCCGCCGCCTGCCGCACCACGAAGCGCGCCAGCGCGACGCGCTCCTCCAGGCTCAAAAACTGCATCTCGCTCGACTGGGCCACCGCGAACAGCGCATCCGCACCATTGGCAATGTACCATTCGATCAGCTTTTCGAGGCCGGCATAGTCGATCGCGTCGGCTTCGGTGAACGGCGTCAGCATCACCGGAATGATGCCCTTGATGGTTGCAGTCACAGCTCGGCTCCCAGGCGTTGAAATCATTGACAGGCAGGAGCCTGCCGCTCACGCGTCCTGCGACGCGTGAGCGTAACATGCGTGGCTGGCGATCAGTTGCCGGCCACTTCCTTGATGCGCGCGATCATGTCGTCGACGGCCTTGTCGACCGGCACCTTGTTGGTGACGATGGCGTTGACCGCCTTCATCCAGACGTTCTCGTTGTTGAGCGTGGTGAACTTGTAGTTCTTGCTCATCTCGTAGCCGCCGACGCCGGCGAAGAACTGGTCGCGCACCGCGCGGCGATGAACGTCGCCATCCCAGAAGGCGGACTTCTGTGCCGACGTCTTGACCGGAAACCAGCGGCCGAGCGCGCCTTCGATATAGGGCTGGAGGTTCTCATCGCGCAGCAGGAACGAGACGAACTCCTTGGCGCGATCCTTGTTCTTGGCCTGCTCGAAGATCAGGCCGACCACCACGGACGCGCGGGTGTGAACCGGCGTGCCATCCGGCTTGTTGGGCCAGACCATGGTGCGGATGCGCTCGGAATAGTTCTTCTTGGCTTCGTCGCGCTGCTCGGCGGTCAGCGTCTCGTTGCTGGAATCGTCGAGCCATTTGCCGGGAAGCGAGACCGTCGAATTGTGCGTCATGATGGTCGTCTTGTTGTGGAAGGCGACGTTGTTGTCGGGATCCTTCCAGCTCGTCGCCGATTGCGGCGTGCAGCCCTTCGCGGCGATCTCGACATAGTCCTTCATGGCGGCGACGAGACCCGCCTTCACCTTGGGATCGTCGACCAGGAGCTTGCCGTTGTCGTCGACCAGCACGACGTTGTAGGCATCCATGAACACCAGGAACGAGATGAAGCTGTCGGTGGCGTCGACGCCCATGGGATGGCCGATGCCGTAGATGCGCTTGCCGGATGCCTTGCGCACCGCCGGCTGCGCCTTGTCGCACCAGAACGACCAGAAGCCGTTCCAGTCCTTCGGGATGTCGGTCTCCTTGAGACCTCCCTCCTCGAGCATGTCCTTCCAATAGTGCAGATGCAGCGTCGCCTGCTTCAGCGGGAAGGCGTAGTAGGCCTTCGCCTTGGTCTTGTCGTTGTACAGCATGACCGTTTCGAGCGACTGCGGGGAGAACTCGCCCTTGATCGGCGCGAGGACCGAGGTGAGATCGACCAGCTTGCCTTCGGACGCCCACTTGCCGGCGCCCTGGAAATGGTAGGTGTCCGCATAGGTGACGTCGGGCGGACTGCCGGCATCGAGCGCGGCCACCAGCTTCGGCATCATGTCCTGCGTCGCATATTGCGACAGCTCGACCTTGACCCCGGTCTTGGCCTCGAACTTCTTGATGACGTCGAGCAGCGCGTCTTCCTCGGCCTTGTAGTAGCCCTTGTTCCACCAGACGACGAGCTTCTCCTCGGCGGCCGCGGGGCTCGCCGCTCCCATCACGGGCAACAGCAGCGAGGCCGCCATCGAACAGTTTCTGGCCCACCGCAAAAGGCTATCGCGCATTGTCGTTTCCTCTCCGTCCCATCCCGGCGAGGAGCCCGCCGGTTGCTCTCATGGCGTTTAAAACGGGCGCTATGTAAGCGCTTACATGCCAGGAGTCAAGCAGCCCTCTTGCGCCGACCATGCGTGCTATCGAAGGACGGCCGTCATCTACCGTAAGGAATCAGCGGGCTTTGGCCTCGCCAGCGCTCTCGCGGATCTTCAGAACAGGCACGACTTCCCGGGACTGCGCGTGCGCTTGCCGGCCCGCGATCACGGCGAGCAGCTCGTTGGCCGCGAGGATGCCGATCTGCTGATTGTCGACCTTCATCGTCGTGAGCCTGGGAGCAAAGCGCGATGAAATCGCAAGATCGTCGAATCCGGTGATCGAAAAATCCGCAGGTGCGTCGAGGCCAAGCTCCCGCGCAGCCATCAACGCACCGAGCGCGAGATTGTCGTTGCCGCAGACGATCGCGGTCGGCCGAACGCCGGCCGCCTGCGTCATCAATCTGGCAAAACTGGCCGCCCCGAACTCCAGCGTCGAGGGGCCCATCATCAGGTCCTGCGCCGCGATTTCCAATCCCGCGGCCGCGAGCGCTTCGCGGATGCCGCGAAGCCTTTCCTTCACGCGGTCGTTGTTGGTGTCCGGCTGAAAGATGGCGGCAAACCGGCGATGGCGAAGAGACAGCAGATGCTCGGTCATGCGGCTGAACGCGGCGCGATTGTCGAAGCCGATGCACGGATGCGACGACAGCTTGTTGTAGGAGTAGGTCACGACATAGGGAATGCCGCGCGAGTTGAGCGCGTCGAAAAGCTCGGGTGGATGATTTTCACCGACCACGGCAAGTGCTTCCACACCGCGCGCAAGCATGGCTTCGGCCTGCCTCAGGCCCTCGTCCGGATCATAGTTCGAGCAGCCCAGGAACAGCGTGAAGCCGCGTTCGCTGAAAACGGTCTGCATGCCGCTGATCTGGTGGGCGAAGATTTCGTCGTCCAGGGTCGGGATGATGGCGCCGGCGATATGCGTCCGGCTCGAGGCCAGCGCCCGTCCGGCCGCATTCGGAATCCAATTCAGCGCGCGGGCGGCGTCCTTGACCCGCAGCCTGACCTCTTCGGAGACCTTGTCGGGCTCGTTGAAGGCGCGCGAGACGGTCGCGGTCGAGACATTGGCCTTGCGGGCGACCTCCTCGAGCTTGACGCGGCCGCTGCCTCCGCGCGCCCTCTTTGAACCTGCTACCATCCCGCCACTTCGGTCGAATGCTCGTTTGATCAATACCTTGCCATGGTATTGACGACCGCCGGAGTCCTCAACGGAAATCTCCGCGCGCGGTTGCGTTCACGCGCCACCGCCGCGCAGCAGGCGCCGACGGTCGAACGGGCACGGAGGCGGGAGCCTCACGAGATTTCGCGCGGCAGCTTCCAGTCCGGTTGCGGCTCGCAGGTCTCCTCCACCCGCGCGACGTGATACCCCTTGGGGAGAAGCTGGCCGCCTTCCTCGTCCGCAACGGGAACGTCGGTGACCAGTCCCTCGATCAATGCGGCTTCCCACACCTCCTTCTCGGAGGGGAAGGGATCGCCGATCTGCTTGTTGCCTTCGAACAGCGCGTACATCGGTTCGGCCCTCGTCTGGATGGTGCTGCAGCAGTGCTACGGTCCGCCAGCGACCGAACCGGCGATCACCATCACCAGCTCGGCGAGATTGATCTTGCCGTTGACGACCAGCTCTTCGGAAGAGCCCTCGACTTTCAACGATTGCGGACGGTTGGCAGCCTGACGCTTGAGTTCGCCGATGATGGATTCCGTGAGCTTCTCTTCCAGCATGAATTTTCTCCTCAAGCGACTCTTAAGCGGCCATGGCGCGGCAGGATTCGGCGCACGAGCGGCACATCGCGACGCACTCCTCCATGCCGCCGATCCGCTCGCAATCCCCGGCGCATTCCGTGCAGATCTCCGCGCATTCACCGCAGGTGTGCCGGTGATGCGGCGTGTTGATCAGCATGAAATGCGCGGATGTCCGGCACATTTCGGCGCAGGCCATCATCAGGCGGAAATGCTTCGGCTCGACATGCTTGCCGCCGGTCTCGAGGCAATGGTTCATGGCCACGCCGAGGCAGGTCCGGTAGCAGCTCAGACACAGCTCGATGCAACGGGTCATGTCCTCGGATTTCGGCATCTCGTCTCTCCTGACTGCTGCGTCCACGCTTCTCTGCACTATCCAGACAAGCCAAGGCGGCCGGCTTCGTTCCTGGCGTCGTCATTTGGGGTTCGGGTCTTCGAGGCCGGCCCCGGGCTCGTCGAGGCGCCCGCTTCGCGCCAGCCTGACAGCGTTGCCGAGGGCGCGCGCCACGTTCAGCACCTCCTGCTGAAACTCGCGGTCCTCGTCGAGGTGGCGATGCGACATCGCATATGGCTCCATGTAGCCGACGTAACCGTCGATCTCGCCGAAGCGGCCCGCCGAGATCAGGTGCATGTCGGTCAGCCAATCGGACAGGGTGCGACGCACGCCCTCGGCCCCGACGCTGTCGCCGTGAACGACGAGGCCGAAATGGCGGCCGGCGAGATGACGCGGATAGGGCCAGCCCTTCAGCTCCATCGCCTTGGCCTCGTCGGCCTTCTTGCCGTGCGTGGATGTCGGATCCGGATTGCCGCCGTCCGCGCAGACGAGGCGATCCATCATCGCTTTCAGCCCGCCCGGCACGTGATACCAGTTCACCGGCGTCACGATCATTATGCCGTGGGCCGCGACCCAGAGCGGGTAGATCTCGTTCATCCAGTCGCTGGCCTGGCCCAGCGAATGGTTCGGATAGCAGCTGCACGGCCAATGGCAGAGCGGCATCGCGGTGGAGACGCACGACTTGCACGGATGGATGGTCCTGCCGAACTCCGAGGTCAGGCGGGAGAGATCGAGGATGTCGACGGCATAGCCCATCTCCATGAAGACGGGCTCGGCCAGCTTGACCAGGCGCCAGGTCTTGGACATCTCGCCGGGACAGGTATGCTCGCTGCGCGCCGAGCCGTTGACGATGAGGATGCGCGGCGTCGCGCCTGCGTCGTCGTGCCGGCGCTGCGCCTCCAGAATTGCGGCGCGCGCGGCGAGCCAGTCCACGGCGAGATCGTAATCGGGATCGGCGAAACCTGCCCCCGCCTTCCGCGTCACCGGCGCCTTGCGCGAATGAGTGTAGGCATCCCAGGCGGCGCCGACGATGGCGTCGAGCTCGCGCTGGAGCGGCGCAAATGCCGGATCGACGAACTGGTCTCTGTAGCGCTTCTCGAACGCCTCGCGCGACAGCTTGACGGGCGGCATCCCCTTGCGAACGTCGACTTCCGTCATGCGTGCTCCTCGATCAATCGGTGCAACCCGACCAACCCAAGGTGCTGCACGCAGTTCCAAAGCAGGCGCGCGCGGGACCACAAGATCCCTAGTCGCGCCAGAACTCCGCCAGCTCTTCCGCGGTCACGAGATCGACCTGACCGTGGAAGCGGGTGCGGTACATCGTCATGAGCGCATCGTGGCCGACGTCGGACGAGCTGCACAGCGCATCCTCGACGATCACCACCCGGAAGCCGAGATCGACGGCGCTCAGCACCGTCGAGAGCACGCAGACATCGGTCTCCGCACCCGTCATCACCACCGTGCTGACGCTCTCTTCAACCAGCAGGCCCGCAAGGCGCGGATTGCTGAAGGCGGAATAGGCCGGCTTGTCGATGATGCGGGCCGGCGGAACGTAGCGTGCCAGCGCCGCCACGAGATCGAGCGCGGATGGCGGAAGATGGTTGCGCGTTGCCTGACGCCAGCGTTGGAAATAAGCCTTCCACTGCCCAGGACGATCTTCCGGCTCCTGCGGCGTGATGAAGCGCGTGAAGATCGTCCTGGCCTGATGGCGCGAGACGATCGACGCGATTGCCGGCAGGACTTTGTCCATCCACGGCGTTTGCCAGAGACCGCCGGGCGCAAAGATGTTCTGCATGTCGATGCAGAGGTGGATCGCATGCCGGATTTCGCCTTCCGGCGACTTCGCGTCCCGTTTGGAAATGCCGATGACTCAGCAATCCTTGTCGGCGGTACCGGTCGTCGACTTCGGCTGTTCGGCAGCCGTCGGCTGTCCCTGCATCTGACGCTGGGCGTCCTGCGACGAAGTCGCCGTGCTCTCGCTGGCTTTGTTCATGGCTGATGTCGGCGGATGCTCCTTGGCATTTGGCGAGGCGATGCCAGTCGTCCCCGTCGCCTGACCGGTGGTGGCCGGCCCCGAGCCTGCGTCGCGGTTGGCGGTGTTGCAGGGACCTGCCAAAGCAATGGTCGAGCTGACGGCCAGAATGGCGCCAACCAGCATTGATCTCCTGAGCATGACAATCTCCTTCCCGAAGTGCCGGCTCATGCTTGGCGGAGCCGGGTTCCGCCATTTTGCGATGCTTCTTGCTTGCCTAATCGCGCAGGGCACCGGCTGTTCCTAAGCGGAAGGGAACCTCGAGGCTCCGTTATTCCGTGAACGTATCGGAGGCTTCTTCGGCGTTGTTGGCTGGATCGGCCGAAAGCTCCCGCTCCGCTTCGCGCCAAAACTCGTCCTGCCGCCCTTCCGGCCTGCCTGCCAATTCCCAGAGCGCATGCGCGCGGCTCCGGATGAGATCTTCTGTCGGTTTCACCATCTCAGCTCCTTCCTGTCAGTTCGGCTTGGCAGGATGCGCGGTGCGCGGATGGCGATCGTGCAGCAGCCGCGCCAGAGCTTCGCGATCCTCGGCGCGGTCCTTCATCGCGGTCTCGAACAGCGCCTCCTGGACGTCACGCGGCATGTCGCCCCATACGTCCATGGCGGCGCGGCCCAGCAATGTGGCAAAGCGTTCGTCACCCATGTCGATCCTCCTGTCCAGATCGAAGAGGGAACAACGCACGCTCGCTGGCGTTCCACGAGCGGCTCCGCGGCGTCGCGGAGCCGCCCTCCGGCATGATCAGCAGCCGCGGCAGATCATCAGCTTGCGATCGATCTCCTCGTCGATCTGTCGCAACTCGACGTCGATCGCCGAGGCTTGCAGAGGCCCGGACAGGTCGCTAGGCCGCGGCTGGCGGTGCCCGATGGGAGCCTGCCGAAACAGGTCCGCGAACCTTGTCGGGGCGAGATCGCCGGGCGAGACGATCGTCGTGCGGGCGCCGGCGCTCTCTCCCGCCTTGAGGCTCGAAACCGGCCAAAACAACAAATTAGCTGCGACCATGGTCGCGCCGAGTCTGATCGACATCATCATTCTCCTATAACGGTGACATTGCGGACACGCGTGCACTGGATAGGAGGTTGCGGCTACCCGGCCATTTCGCCCGCGGTGATATCGCGTTACCGCTGAAACGGCGGGCACAGCCGCCGCGGGCGCTATGTCGCGCTGGCGGCTCGCTTCAATCGACTGCTCGTGGCCGGGGAGACAATGCTCCGCGCCAGGACGCCGGCGAGCTCCGCCGATGCCAGCGGGTGGTGAACGAGTTCGGTGATGCCAGATGTCTTGAGCGACGGCATCGCCAAGTCGCGTGTCGAGGGCGCCGCCAGGATGATCGGCAGCGCCGGCGCAGCGTCATGCAGCGCCGCCGCGAGATCGAGTGACGAGCCTCCGGGCAGATGACACACCAGCGCCGCGTCGAAACGGGTGTGCGCGGCGCGGCAGGCGGCAATCGCCTCCGCCAGCCCAGTGAAGCCGACGGGTTCATAACCCAGTGCCGCGAGGATTTCCTCGTAGCGCAACAGGCGGCGGCGATCGGTGTCGATCACGAGCACGGTTTCGCCGGCGCCGCGCAACGCCGGATCGGAGCCGTGTTGAAGTGCTTGCGGCTCGTCGGACTCGCCGGACGGCAGCCAGATCTCAAAGCGCGCGCCGGCATCCGGCTTGCTCTGCACGGCGATGGCGCCGCCATGTTGCTCGACGATCTCGCGAACCGTCGCAAGTCCAAGGCCGTTGCCGTCCGGGCGGGTCGTGAAGAACGGCTCGAATATCCGCTCCAGCGTCGCCTCATCCATGCCTGGCCCGGGATCGGCGATCGAAATGACGGTGAAACGGCCACGGCCGACTTCGTTGCGCCCGACCAACAACGGCTTCGCGAGATCGCGCACCTCGATGCGGAGCTCGACGCGGCCCGGCTCATTCATCGCCTGCGCCGCGTTGTTGCACAGGTTCAGGATGACCTGCTGCAATTGGGCAGGCTCGCCGATCACGACGGCCGTTTCGGCCATCTCAACGACCTCGACCTTGACGTGCGACGGCAATGATGCGGCCAGCAGCGACCTGGTTTCGTCGACCAGGGTCTTGACGCAAACGCGCTCCCGCCTGCCCTCGCCGCGGCGCCCGAAGCTGAGAATCTGTTCGACCAGCTCACGCGCCCGCTCACCGGCACGGCGGATTTCCGCAAGACTCGCGGCCGGCCCGCTTCCTGACGGGACTCGCGCATCGGCCATTTCGGCATAGCCGAGGATTGCACCGACGATGTTGTTGAAGTTGTGGGCGATGCCGCTGGCAAAGGTTCCAACGGTCTCCATGCGACGCGCGTGTTGCAGACTTTTCTGCAGGCGCTCCTTCTCGCCTTCGAGCCGAGCTCGTCGGATCGCATTGCCGATGGCGTCAAAGGCCATGCGAAACAGCGAGACTTCGGGCCAATATGTGAGCGCGCCTCCGCGCACGGCATCGAAGCCGAGAATTCCATCGCGGTTTCCGTAGGCCGCCATGATGCAGAGCCAGCCGCTGACGTCGGCTTCGGCAAGCAGGTTCATCGTGTCGTGGGGATGCGAAGCGTTCACCTTGGGGATATAGACGATGCCGTCCTCACCGCCGTCCAATCGCGGCGCGAGGCTCAGCACCCGCTCCGGCCAACCCGGCTCCAACTCGATGCCATCCCGGGACCACCGATAGGTCTGCATGGTCGTGCCGAGCACGCAGGCAAAATAAGCCCGATCCGCACCGATGCATCCTGCAAGCTGGTGAAGCGCCATCTCGACATCCGTGGCGATCCTCTCGTTGCTCGAATTGATGAACAGCATCGAGATGTTGGCGATCACATGCTCGAACGCGGCACGGCGGCGCAGTGTCACGGCCCGTTTGCGCAACAACGATCCGAAATAGATGATGCCCGAGAGTAGCAGCAGCGAGGTGATATACTGCAGCAAACGCGTCTTGCGCGCCGAGGCGCGCGCGGCGAGCTGGCGCTTCAAGATCACCGTCATCATGGCATCCTGCTCGCGGTTGTTGGATTCGGCGACGAGCGTCTTCAGGATGGTGTCGATATCAGGCAGAAGATCGTGCAGCATCTGCCCGTGGGTGAGCAGCGCCCGGACCGAGTCCGCTTCCGCCCGCGGCGCTTGAAGCTGCGCCAGCTCTTCCAGCCGATCCTCGACCTGGCGCGCGGCGGTGTCCGACGTGTCGAGCGTCAGGCGCAGCATCGCCGCCGCCAGTGCGGAGGCGGCCGTCACCAGCCGCCGGTCATCCGACGCGGCCAGCTTGTCGCTGAACAGGCCGAAATAGGCAAAGGAGTTTTGCAGCAACGCGTTCCTGCTCTTGAACCGCTCGATCAGGCTCTCCTGCCGGCCGGCGCGTGCCGACAGGACATCGATCGCCATGGTCTGCTCGGGGTCGAGGCCCGCGGTGTCGCGCAGCCGCGACAAGGCATCGTCATAGGCATTCACCAGATGCACCAGCGCGTCGTAATTGCGCGACAGGCCGGCACGCGCGGTGAGGACCTCCCTGGTCATCCCGCGTTCGAACCGGCTGAAATCCCCCAGCGCCTGCAGCTGGCTATCATAACGCGCCGAATTGATGTTCAGCCCGTTCAACAGCAGCCAGGTGAGAAGCGCGAGCACGAACGCGACGCAGGCAACGAGTGGAGCGGATCTCACGGCGCGCCTCCCACGGTCGCGCCGCGATAGGTCCCGGTCAGGCTGCCGAGAAAGGCGACAAGCGCCTTGACCTGCTGGTCCGTCAACGTCGCGTTCAACTGGGCCAGCGCCATCTTGCGAACCGCGTCGTCGAGTGTCGGCGCGCTGCCGTCATGAAAATACGGCGGCGTGGTCGCGACGTTGCGCAGGCTCGGCACGCGCAGGATCTTGGGCTCGGGCGAAGCGAGAGGGTGGAATATGCCGTGGCGCTCGAACAGATTGCCGCCGACGTTGACGCCCTGATGGCAGGCCGAGCAGCCCAGCGATTTGAACAGGCGGTATCCGTCCAATTCATCGGCCGACAGCGCTGCATCGTCGCCCTGCAGCCAGCGATCGAACCTGCCGCCCGGCGTGAGCAGCGTGCGTTGGTAGCTCGCAAGCGCATCGATGACATCGCCACCCTCCGGGCGGCGGCCATACGCCGCGAGGAAACGACCTCGCATATCAAGATCGGCATCGAGCTTCTCGGCAGCCTCCGCCGCGCTGCTGCCCATGGTGTGCGGGCTTTCCAGCGACGCCTTGATATCAGCCTCGACGGTGCGGAATTTCCCTTCCCAGGTGAAACGAAAATTGAGCGTCGAGTTGAAGACCGTGGGCGTGTTGAGCGGAAGCTCCATCCCGTCGAGGGCAACATCGTGCGGCTTCTGGCTCGCGCCGTTCGTCGCGACATCGTGGCAATATTGGCAGGTGCGGGAATTGTCATGCGATATCCGGCGATCGCTAAACAGCTTCTCGCCAAGTTGGACCTTGAGCGGATCGTTGGCGCGAGCCGCAGGAATCGGCGTGATTGGCTCGCCGCGGTCCAGTGCCGACGGGGGCGGCGACTGCGACGGCGCGGGAGTGACTTCCACGCAGCACAACAGCACCGCGCAAATGGCGATCAAGCCGCCTCGATAGCCGGCGCCTGGTCCTGCTCCACGAAATCCGATCAATTGTCGCACTGTCAGTGATATGGGGTGGAAGCGATACGCAACTGCGTCAATTCAAGGGCTTTTGATCGAAGCGCGATGATTTCGTGAACGCGGCCATCGCCAGATCCGGGGAACGAGACCGAACATGCCGGCCCTGAGGCCGCTCGGGATCATCGAGCGGCACGCGGCGTGACATAGGCCCAGCCCGGCGAAGGCGAAATAGATCGTGTCAGCAATCATGACAGTACCTCACCGTCCATTCGATATCCGAACGGCTCTGGATTCCGAGATCGCGCAATGTCTGGTCGTCGAGCTTCGCCAGAGCGGCAACCGCCCTGTCGATCTCGCGCTCCCGCCGCGAATGCGACAGCAAGTCGGTCAACGTCCCACCGGCCGAGCGCAGCCAACGCCAACGCCGCTCCCGTTGCGCATTGAACGGCCGGACGCGATCGAGTTCGACGACATTGCTCTCGGCCCCGTCGCTGCCGCTGTTCCGCACCGGCGCCACGGGCGCGCCAGCCTCTGGGCGCGGCTGCCAATGCCTCCTGGCCTCCAGTATTGCGTGAACCGGCATGGCCGCGGTCGGATGCAACGCGGCACCATAGAGGGCAAACCCTTCGATGAGGGCAAAGACCCCAGACCAAAATTTGCTGACCTCCCGGTCTGGCTGCGCAGCCGTCGCCGCCGGCCGCGAGCCGATGTCCGCGAGGCCCTGATCCGCCAAGCGCTGGCTCGCGGTGCAGTCAGTACGGCGACCGGACACGCCGCGGCCGTCAGACCACGCGAAACGGCTGCGCCGCTCGCGCTCCATGGCATCCGGGACAACACGGACCACATTGCGAGAATGCGTCTTCATCTCAAATCTCCCACACGCTGTTGATGGGAGAAATGTGCGGGCCGGCCGTTACGCCGAGATCACCGCCACCGGCAAAGGGGTTACAGTTGCAATCCCGCCGCCGCGTTTAGAACGGATCTACAGGAACCGCGAACACATAGCCGACGCCGCGCTCGGTCTGGATGACTCGCGGCGCACTCGGATCGGCCTCCAGCTTGCGCCGCAGCCGCAGCACCTGGACGTCGATGCTGCGATCGAAAATGTCTTCATGGATGCGGGTCGCCTGCAGCAGATGCTCGCGTGACAGGGGTCGCTGCGGCGCCTCGAGGAAGGCCAGCAACAAAGCATACTCTCCCTTGCTGAGCGGGACCGGCGTTTCGCTGGGATCGACGAGCTTTCGGCCGCGGCGTTCCAGTTTCCATCCGCTGAATCGATAGCCTCCGCGCTCGGGATCGCGGGCCCGCGCAGCACGACCCATCTCCTGCCGCCGCAACACAGCCCGGACGCGGGCCAGCAGCTCTCGCAGGGAGAAAGGCTTGATGATGTAGTCGTCGGCGCCGAGCTCGAGCCCGACGATACGATCGATCTCGTCGGGGCGGTGACCGGTCGTGATGATCACCGGCACGTCGGAATGCGAACGGATCTCCCGCAACAGATCCAGACCGTCGTCTTGGCCGAGGCGAAGGTCGAGAATGATCAGGCTGGGCTGACCGGCTTCGAGATAGTGGTTCAACTCGGACCTGGTGGAGGCCGCCCTGGTCGGGACGTTGTGCTCCTCCAGATATCTGATCACCATCTGACGCAAGGTGGGGTCGTCGTCGACAACGACGATGTGGCCAACATCTGCAAGCATACTACTCTCTCAAATCTGGCGTAACCAACAGGGTCGCGTTCAAGATCTGCAATCGCTCAAATGATATCCGGGACAGCCAAAACATCGCCATGCGCCGACGCCGTCCATTGCATGTCGATGACGCTGCAACCCGGTATTTCTGCGGCCAATCCCGCTGAATGTCGCAGACGTGAAGCATTGTGATCCCAGCTAATGCTACTTTTGGGCGATTTCCAGTGTGCCCGCCGACGTGATTGTTCGTCAGTGACGAAAGGACCGTTCGGCGATGACGACGGCTGCGCGACTGGCAGCAAGAAGGCTGTGAAAATTTTCCTGGAGCGCGACGTCGCCTTCAACAGCGCGCGCAGAGCCGGGGCGCCGCTGTTCGAGCGCACGCATAAGCGATGAGTGCAGCCGGGGCGAGACCGGCCACACCAGGTCATTCTCCGGGATGGGTCAGAAGCGCGGCAGGTTCACGAGGTACTGGTAGATCGCGGCGAGTTCGTCATCGTCCATCCGCCCGATCGGCTGCCACGGCATTTGCTCGGTGAGCCGATGTCCGTTCGGATCGACACCTGTGCGCATGGTTGCGACGAACTGCGCCTGGCTCCAGTCCTTGACGATAGCGAGGTCGGGTCCGAGCGGCGGCAACTGGCCGGGCACCCCACCGGAGAGATCCTTGCCGTGACATTCACGGCAGTCCTGATAGGACAGCAAGTACCTGCCGTAGCGCGCCGTCGGCTCCTTCGGCGGCGCGATGACCACACCGGTGAAGACCGGCTTGGCATCCGGCAACATTCCGGCGCCCAGCATCGCCAAGCCCAGCAAGCTGAAACGATCCGGAGGATCCGGGGTCTGTTCGCCGCTCGGTGACAAGCCGCGGATGTAGGCGATGACGGCCCTGGTGTCGTCGTCGCTGAGCCGGCCGGCGTTGGTAAAGGACATGATCGCGAGCCATCGTCCCCGCGCGTCGATGCCATTGCGAATGGCACGAAAGATCTCGCCGTCGGACCAATGCTTCAGGGCCCCGGCGGGAGTCAAATTCGCGGGCACGAAGGAGCCGATGGGAAGGGGCAGATCTTTGCCGACATCGCCGCCACCCGACAGAACGCCGCTCTTCGAATGGCATCCGGCGCAAAAGCCGTCGGCGACTGCCCTGCCGCGGGCAATTCGTTCCGGCGTCACCTCGACCTCGAGATCGGGGACCGGCGCAGACCGCGAATGCTGCTTGACGATGCCCGCTGCGGTCAACGCGCTTACGCCTGACAGCGCGACGGCGAGCGTTGCTGCCAGCACCACTCCGCCCCATTTCACCAGGGGATTCCTTGCCCGCAAGGCGCGAACGCCTGACCAAACCAGGAATGCGATGAGCGCAGCCATCGCAATCAAGGCGACAATGTTCTGCATGGCGTCTTCCTCGAAGAATTCCGCCTCAACGAATTTTGCGCGGTCAAAGCCGCGCGATATGTCGGTCTTCAATAATCGCGCCCGGCCAAAATCGCCGCTGAATGCCAGCAGTCCTCCAGGCTGATAATTTGGCAGATTAGGAGCGCAGCGTTACCGCTCTGTTTCACGGCCGGCCGCTCGCGTTACATTTGTAATCCTTGTGCGGCGACATGGTCGCCGCCTGCATGCTGCCGGGGCTGGACTCCGGCCTTGGACACCGGCCTTGGCCGCGCCACGATGCGTTGCCGGCGTAACCATTTGGCGGCCATCGGAAGCCTCGGCGTAACGGCGATCCCTTCAATTGCCTCTGCTCACTCGAGCGGCCGCCTTGCGGCGACCGTGCATCGATCATCAAGAGGTCATCTCCCATGAAGATTCTTATCGCTTCGACGCCTGCGACGGGTCATCTCAATCCGATGCTGGCGATCACGCAGATCCTGGTCGCCGAAGGCCATGAGATTGCTTTCATGACGGGCACCGCCTTTCGTGCCCGCGTCGAAGCCAGCGGCGTCAGATTTTTTCCGCTTCCGGAGGGCGCGGACTTCGATCCGAGCGACGTCTTCTCGCGGGTCCCCGAGCTCAAATCCATCCCTCCGGGGCTGGAGTGGTTCCGTGTTGCCTGCGAGCGCATCTTCGTCGACGCCGTTCCGCACCAGCACCAGGGACTGTTGCAGGTGTTGCGGCAATTCCCCGCGGACATCATCGTCTGCGACGACATGCTGTTCGGTGTGCTGCCGATGCTGCTCGGACCGCGCTCGCAGCGGCCCCCCATCGCGCTCTGCGGGACCTCGTTCCTGCATTGGGCGCGCGAGGATGGCGCGCCCAATTTCCTCGGCTTGCCGCCTGCAAAGACCGACGAGGAGCGCGATCATTACGCGGCCATGGCGCGGGACTATGATGCGGCGGTCGATCAGCCGGTGTCACTGCGACTGAACCGGGCCCTGAAGAGCCTCGGCGTCGGACCGATAGCGATGCCGCTCTTCCATTCCGTGGTCGCTCTCGCGGACGCCTACCTGCAATTGTCGGTGCCGAGCTTCGAATTTCCTCGCGAGATTCCGTCCTCGGTGCAATTCGTCGGCACGCCTCCGATCATTGCCAACCAGGTCCCGCCGCCGTCATGGGCCGAGCAGCTCGACGGCACACGCAAGATCGTTCTGGTGACGCAGGGAACGGTGGCCAATCACAATTTCAATCTGCTGATCGCCCCGACGCTGGCCGCGCTCGCCGACGAGCCCGACATCCTGGTGATCGCGACCGCGGGCGGCCGCCCGGTCGACGCCATCCCCGGCAGGATCCCGTCGAACGCGCGCATCGCCAGCTATCTGCCGTTCGAATGGCTGCTGCCGAACGTCGACGTACTCGTCACCAATGGCGGCTATGGCAGCGTCAACCAGGCCATGAGCTTCGGCATCCCGCTGGTCACCGCGGGAATGACCGAGGACAAGGCCGACGTCAACGCGCGGGTCGCCTGGTCCGGCGTCGGCATCAACCTCGCGACCAACGAACCGACTCCAGAGGCCTTGCGCGACGCGGTGCGAGCGGTGCTCGACCAGCCGCGCTATCAATTGCGCGCAACGCAGATCGCGGACGAGTTCGCCGAGATCGATACGCCGGCGGAAATCCTTCGTGTCCTCAGCGAACTCGTGACCGACGAGACGGAGGTATCGCGCCTCCGCGCGGCCGCAGCGAGCCAGGGGCGACGTGTCGGCCGGCGTGCCTGATCGCACGAGCGATGGAGCGCGGAGCGGCCGCGCTCCATCGCCTCGCGAAACCTCATCACACCTCATCGGGTATTCGTCCATGCGAATCGAGCCTCAATCCCTCGCATTCACGCTGTTGCTCGGCCTTCTTGCGGCCGTGCCGTATTCCGGCATCGACATCAATCTGCCGGCACTCACCGCCACCGGCGTCACGCTTGGCGCGAGCGCATCGGATGTCGGACTGACGATGAGCGCGTTCATGCTCAGCCTGGCCATCGCGCCGCTGATCTACGGACCGGTCTCGGACCGCCTTGGCCGCAAGCCGGTTCTCGCATTCGGCCTCGCGCTGTTCGTCGCCGCCAGCGTCGGTTGCGCGCTTGCCCCTTCGCTGCCGGTCCTGCTGCTGTGCCGCTTCGTTCAGGGCATCGGCGCCGCCGCAACCGCCACGACCTTTGCCATCATCCGCGATCTGTTCGACGGCGACGCCGCACGCGGCAAGATCGCCAACGTCATGGTCGCCGTCAACGTCGCCACCGTGATCGCGCCGACGGCGGGCGCCGCCCTGCTGGCGGCTGCCGGCTGGCAGTCGATCTATGCGGCCCAGGCCGGAATCGGTTTCATGCTGCTGATGGTCGTGATGTTTCGCTTCGCCGAAACCGCGACGATCGCCCCTTCCGGCCGCCTCGTGCCATCCGCCGTGATCGACAGCTATCGGCGCGTGCTGACGCATCCGGTTTCGCTGCCTTTCATCCTGGTCGGCGCCACCGGAGGCGCCACGGTGTTTGCCTATGTTACCGGCGCCTCGCTGTACTTCGTCGGCGCCGTCGGGCTGCGCCCCGAACAATACGGGCTGATCTTCAGTGCCTGCTCGGCGGCCGTGATGGGCGGCGCCCTGCTCGACGGCCAGCTCGGCCGGCGCGGCGCAAGTTCGGCACGCATGCTGGCAACCGGGCTGACGCTGTCGGCCGCAGCCAGCGTCGCCTTGCTTGCGATGACATTGGCCGGCTGGATGCCGACGGCTCTCGTAGTCACGCTTCTGATGACGGTCGCGCTTGGCTTCGGCCTGAGCCTGCCGAACGTGATGAGCGCGACGATGCAGCGCCTCCCTGAGATCGCCGGCGCCGTCAGCGCCGCCGCCGGCAGCATCCAGCTGACCGCAGGCGCGATAGCCAGCGGGCTGGTGGCGGTTCGCTTCGACGGCCGGACCGCGCTCTCAATGACCGCGGTGATGGCGGCGGCAGCGCTTCTCGCCCTGGTCCTGTATCTGTTGGTTGCACGCCCCGCCGAACGTCGTCTGGAGTCGCTGACCATCGAACCCGGCGTCGCGATCCGAAGCCCGAGGAATTCCTGACTTATGCCGACTAGATGATACCGCCCTGCCGAAGCGCCGCGATCGCAGCCGCGTCATAGCCGAGCTCGGTGAGGACGAGATCGGTGTGCTCGCCGAGCGTCGGCGGGCGCGATGCGATCTCGCCCGGCGTTTCCGACAGCCGCACCGCAGCGCGAGCGACCGGGGCCTGTTTCGGCAGGCCGGGATAATCGACATCCTGCATGAAGCCGGCGGCGCGAATATGCGGATGATCGAGCGCCTGTTGCGGGCTCAGCACGGGCCCGGTCGGGATCATCGCCTTACCCAGGGTGTCGACCGCCTCCTGCGTGGTGCGCTCGGCGCACCAGCGCGCCATCCGCTCGCTGATGACAGGGCCGTTGTTGCCGCGGCTGATGTCGTCGGCAAAACGCGGATCATTCAGCCAAAGCTCCTCCTCGCCCATCAGCCTCGCCCAGCGCTTGAACAGCGGATGGCCCGTGACCTGGCACAGCACCCAGCCGTCCTTGGTGCGGTAGATATCCGCCGGAGCTGCGGTCTGGCCGAGATTGCCTGTCGGCACGCGATTGACGTTGATGACGGCCTGCTCGATCAACGTCGCATTGGTGAAGGACAGCGCGGTTGCGAGCAGCGCGCCCTCGACGATCTGCCCGCGTCCGGATTTGCCGCGCTCGATCAGCGCAGCCAGCGTCCCGAATGCGCAATGCAGCGCCGTGCCGAAATCGACCCAGTTCACCGCGGCCCGATACGGCGGATCGCCGGCACCGGTCATATACACCGAGCCCGACATGACCTGCCCGACACCGTCGAAGCCGACACGGTCGGACCAGGGGCCCGGTCCGCCGAATGCGGTCGCCGTCGTCAGGATGATGTCGGGCTTGATCGCCTTCAGCGAGTCGTAATCGAGCTTCATCGCGTGCAGGGTCTGCGGCGGCAGATTGGCAACGACGACGTCCGCGGTCGCGATCAGGCGGCGCATCACCTCCTGCCCCTCCGCCTTCATCGGATCGAGCGTGATACACTTCTTGTTGCGGTTGACCTGGAGAAACAGCGCGCCTTCGCCGTTCTCGCCGACCGGCGCCACGAAGCGGTCCTCGCTGCCGTCGCGCTTTTCCACGCGGATGACCTCGGCGCCGAATTCGGCCAGCAAGGTCGCGCAATAGGGCCCCGCGATATAACGCCCGAAATCGAGGACGCGCACGCCCTCCAGAACTCCTCCCATCGATCCCTTCCCTGCATTGCTTGCCGCATGTTTTCGCCAGATTACAGGGACTGGCTGCCACGGCAAGGCGGCAGAGCGGGCATGCTGCTCTGCTCTCAAGATGTGATCGGCGAACAGTTTCGGCGGGCGGAAATTGTGCTCTAGTATGCCCCCGTCCGTCCTCAAGCCAGGGCTCATCCATGCCGCAACAATTCGATCGATCCGCAGAAGATCTCGGCAACGCCATTCATTTCGAGCACGTCAACATCCAGGTCCCGGACCAGCGCCTCGCCACGCTGTTCTACGTCACGGGGCTCGGGCTCACCCGCGATCCCTATCTGATGGTCTCAGACACCAACATGTGGATCAACGCCGGACGGAGCCAGTTTCATCTGCCGAGCGGCAAGCCGCAGGTGCTGCGCGGCCATACCGGGCTGGTCATCGAGGGCCGCGAGGCGCTGCTGGCGCGGCTGGCGTCAGTCGCCAAGAAGCTCGAGGGCACGGCGTTCGCCTTCACCGAACACAACGATCATGTCGAGGCGGTTTGTCCCTGGGGCAACCGCATGCGTTGTTACGAGCCCGACGCCGCGCGCTTCGGGCGCATCGCGCTCGGCATTCCCTATGTCGAGTTCGACGTGCCCATCGGCACCGCAAAGGCGATCGGCGCCTTCTACCCCGAGATCATGGGCATGCCCGCGGATTTGCGGAACGGCGACGGCCTGATTGCGGCCGTGAAGACCGGCCGCGACCAGCATCTGCTGTTCCGCGAGACCGACCGGCCCCAGGGCGGCTATGACGGCCACCATGTGCAGATGTACATCACCGATTTCTCCGGCCCTTATCGCAAGCTGCTGGCGCGCGACCTGATCTCGCGCGAGGACAATCAATACCAGTACCGGTTCTGCGACATCGTCGATCTCGACAGCGGCAAGCATCTGTTCACCGTGGAGCACGAGGTGCGCAGCGCCACCCACCCGATGTTCATGCGCCCGATGGTCAATCGCAATCCTGCTAGCAACAACCGCAACTACGCGGCCGGCCACGATCAGTCGCTGTGGGCCATGGGACCGGATCAGTACGAGGGATAGGCGCTGGCTGGGGCGGGAGGGATCGAACCTCCGAATGGCGGAATCAAAACCTGCTTGATTAGTGAGTGATTTCAGGGCGCATTTGGAAAAAACGTTCGAACTCGCCCCTAGCAATATCAATTGCTTAGCTAGCATTTCCAAACAGGGAAGCGCTTCGCCCCAGTGCAGATTGTACGCGAACACGGCGCAAGGTCGGGTCCACTCCTGCCGATCTTATCGACAAACGCGACAAGTCCCCGCGATTGGGGGAGATCCGCAGCTTCCCCGAGCCGCCACAAGCTCGGACACACTGGCGTTACGTTCCCTAGCTGATCGCGGCCTGCCGAAAGCCTGCTTTGTCTAACCGAGAGAAAATAGCGGCGATTATCTCCGCCGAAAATCCTTCCGCAGGAGCTGCCGCGTTTGAGTGTGGACGCTGCATTTGTCTCGCAGACTATCGATAGGATTAAATGCGACCAGTCTATGAGGCGGCTTAGACTAACATCGCGTGGCGACTATCTCGACCAATCCCTTGGGCTCGCTCCTTTTGTGCCCGCAGGGCTGCAGACGCTGGCTGTTATTCTGGCAAACTCCTATTATTCGGGCATGACCGCCCTCACCCGACGCCGTAGCGACAATACGCACCAGAAGACCTGGCATATCTATTTCGGCGACCTTCGTGTCGGCACGATCGGCACGCGAGCCGGCGTGCTGACAGCCGCCGATCAGTGGGGCTGGTCCTGCGGATTTTATCCCGGTCTCGAGCCCGGCCAGCACTGCAGCGGGACGGCCGAGACCTTCGAAGCCGCTCGCGAGGCCTTCGAGACCGCCTGGTCCGAACTGTTGCCCGACATCCCCAATAGCGCCTTTGCCGAATGGCGCCGCGATCGCGACTGGCGCGCGGATTTGATAGCCAGGCGCGGCCGCGGCGAGAAGCTCGACAGCGAGATCCCGAGCACGCTGATGCGCTGCGTCTGCCGTCCGAAATTTGACAGCTGCAATCCAGCGGAGAGCTACCCTCACCGCGCACACATCACCGCCGCGCAGGCGGCTAATGGGACACGCCGATGAAGCACGCCGAAGGACGACCTATGCGAACCCGGAGGCGGCCGCGCGCAAGCTGGTGGAGATCGCCGCTGGCATCGAGCCGGTCCAGGTTGGCCGATATCTATATCGAGCGCATCAACGCGCCGTTCATGTTCAATCTAAAGGGCAGCGGCAGCGAGTTCGGCGCCGGGCTCAAATACGCGATCGAGCGCGGCTGGCTCGAGCTGCACGAGTCCGGCACGTATGTCCGGCTGCTCAACGGGGGCGAAATGCTATAATTGGGTAGTGCAAACAAACGGGCACATGGGGACTGACCTATGTCGAAGGAGATCAAACAGTTGCGTAAGCAAGCTGAAAAAGCTGCTCGCGCCGCAAAGACCACCGTAGATGCCGAGGTTTCAGAGGAGCTGCAGGCCCTAGCACGCGCGTTCCAAAGCCAGGCCGACGTCCTGAAATGTAAAAAGAAGGCAGGCAAGAAGGAACGGTAAGGCTGTCCTTCGGAACCTGCACCAAACTCGCAACGGCTTATCTACCCCGGGGTGCCATTCTCAAGAGGGCGCCTGCTAATGACGGCCCCGGCCGTAGGGGCTTTTTGGGGTGTGGAGGCCGGGCCGTTGGAGGTGCTTGGACCTTGAGGAAGGCCAAGCAACAGCCTAGGAAAGAGCGGCAATCTGTTCTGTTAGCTTTCGGACGGTGGCTATATTGATCCCTCGGGGAACGGAGTAGCTGCATGGAAGACATGCAGGCCCCGTTGGAAAAGCTCCGCACGGATGCAGCCGTGTGCGCGCCGATCTGGCGACCGATCCAAAGAAGCGCGAACTGTTCACCCGGCTGCCGATCACCTAAGCGTGCTCGCCGCTGAGGTCGAGCGTGCGGTTGCGGAGGGTGTGAAGCGCAGCGACGGGTGAATATTTCTACACACCCACGACCCGCAGCGGCTCGCGCTCGTTCCGAGCCGCTGAAATCGATAAATTTGACGCAGGTTTTGCCGAGTGGCTTCGGGAACGTTCGGTGGTGGCGTTGCTTTGAGAGCAATGACGAGCACGACCGTAGTTCTCATTCCCGGCATGCTGAAAGCGCTTCGCCTGGTGCGCGTCTACGGCTTTATGGTCGAGCGCAGAGACGGCCTGTATTACCCCGGCAGCAACCAGCTGGCATGCTCGAAGGCTTTGGCAGAGAAGATGGTTGAAGGCGGCTGGCTGGTGAAACAGGGAGAACGTTATCAGCCTACAGAGAAGGGTTGGGATGCAGGAGAAGCCGGTTCGGATAAGGGGGAAGATAGGTGAATCCCAAGGTCGCCCGCGACGCACTCCCTCTTCGCGACCTAGGCTGCTAACTGAGGCGGCATTACTCGTCGCTGCCGGTTTGGATTTGGCGAACGTATTGGTCAGCGAGAGCAAGTAGGCGCTGGGCAATAACCGGATCGTTGATTTGGCGCGCAAGCCTTCGGCACTGCTCCACTTTCGTGATCAGAGAGAACTGTAGTTCCCAACGCTCTTCCGGTGTCCGCTCCATCCCGTGTAATTACACCCAACCCGTAAAATCCGCACTGGAAGATTCGGCGGTAGTCCCTCCGGGCCAACTGGCGGCCTTAACGCATTTAGTGCTTCGTAATGGGCTCAAACCTAGCGAGCCTGGTCGCACCTTCCCAAAGCTCTACGGCGTGCCCGTCCACCAGCTGCTTGGCTCGCTCTCTCGCAACCGCTTCGTCCTGCGCCTCAATGTCAACTCGAGACACTATGTGACCGTCTTCGCCGATTAGATAAGCACGAAAGCCTCGCATGACCCAGCTCCAAAACCCGCCGCGTTCCAAAGCAGGAACGATTTTAAAGCCGATCTAAAATCACGTCATCAGGGAAAATATCAACAAAGGAATCGCCGGTCCTAACGAGTTTTCGTTCGTTAAGCGTCAGCGATAAAAACTCGCCAGCGTGAACCGGCGGGCCTTTGTGATGGACTCGCGATCGGCTTACCAAGGAAGATAGAGCGCGACAAACAGCGCCAAGCTGATCAAACCGCACGCCCACGCGACCGGGCCCATTGGTGTCTGCGTATCCACGATATCCCCAAAAAAACTGCGAGCTTGACTCTGAAGGGCGGCCCGCGCCTCGATCTCGGCCGCCGAGCGCCTACAATCCTCGGCGACCTTCAGTAGTCCGATCCGCTCGCAATGCATCGAGGCAAGCGCGGCCTCAGCTAGGCAGATCTGCTCTAGCCGCCAGAGCTCTTCCACGTCTCGTTTCATTCGACCACGTGCGCCCATTGGCAGATGCTGATCCTGCTGTGGTGCAAAACTGTGGCAACAACACTTGTGCGAGTAGCGTGCATATAGTTCCAAGGTTGCGGCAAGGTCCGATCTCGGTCGTTCGGCGCTCCTTGTCACAGCCGGATCGGCAGCCCGAGCGACCTGTTCCCACCCATGAAGTACAGCAGCTCGCGCTGGTTTCCAGCCACTATAAACGACAATTTTACTCTCGCTGGCGCCGCGTTTCGATGACGTCATGCCCAGGGCAGAGAACCGCGCGGCCGCGAAAGCTCACCATAATGGACGGAAGCGCAAGATCGATGAGGAGCAGAAGACGAACGCTTGAAGGCAGACCTCGCTGAGCTCGATCGACTTCGCGCTACCTCATCGTCGGCACGAAAGCCCGGGCGCTTCGGCAACCGCGAGAAGCAGTTAACCATTGAGGACTACGTGGAGGAAATGACTGGAGAGCGGACCGCGCTGCGCGCCAAGAACCACCAGCGCGGACGACTAGAGGATACCGCCAACAGTGCTGCAGTCCCGTAGCTCCCCGTGGATTTCCCCAAGGGTTGCCGCTTCGCCTTTCGAAGGCCTTCTTTACCCTCAAGGGTCGCGACACTGTTTACAGAACAACCGGGCCACATTCGAGCAATAAGCGCAGCGTTTAGCGCGCGCCCACAGACTATGCGGGAAGAGCTGTGAAGCGCACTTACCTAGCAATTTCTATTGCAGTGGGCGCCTATATCCTTACGACGGGAGTCGGCGCGGCGATCTTCCCTTTCTCATTCGGCCGCGACCAGCTCATGGCGTACGTGGGCCATGAACCCAATATCATTTCGGGGGCCACCCTCGGCTCTCTGACGTATTGGATGCTGCTGCTAGTCTTTGTGGTCGCGCTGCCGACAGCCGCGGTGCTGGCAGGAGGCTTGATCGATCGCCCCATCTTCTCTGAAAAATCAAAGGTACCCATTTGGTTTCCAATCGCCACCGCGTTGGCGATGACTGCCTACTGCCTCTATCGCCTTTCGCTGTCTGGCGGCCACAACCTTCTGACAGCCCCATGGGACCTGACCTCGTGCTACGAAGCCAAGATCCTGCGTCGGGCCGAATTGCAGAGTTCGCTTGGAAACTTCTACTTTGCCTTCGCCTTTGCGAGCCTCCCGATGCTCAGTTGCTATCTGCTTGCACGCGGCGTGATGGGTAAAGACAAACCGGCGTTGCTGTCCTTTTTCGTTCTAAGCGTCGTCATTCTCAGTCTTGACCTTGCGACAATGCAGAAGGCGCCAGCATTCATCTACCTCTTGATGGTGGCGCTGACGCTCGCACTCTCAGAATTCGGAGTTTTACGCAGCGGCATTCTCGTGCTGCCGATTGCTGCCGCTCTCTTCCTCGCGCTTAGCATCACTCAGTTTTGCGCTGCTGAACACGTTGTATCGCCCGCACCCTTTGCGGAGGGATCGCGACCAGAGGGAACGCGACCAGATCGCCTGTCAACGTTTCGGATCTTCGCGATCCGGATGGTTCGCTCCAACTTATTGAGGATGGCCGTCGGCTTTCCCTTCTATGTAGAAACCTTCTCAGACCCAGAACGCCGATGTGGCATCGATCCATCGTGGCTACGTCGAGTCTTTGGTGAGCAACGATGCTTCCCGCCAACACTAATATTTCCTAAGGTCTTTCCAAATGTCACGTCCACGACAGGCTATCAGCCTGCACCTGTGAACATCTCCGGCTATGCCGAGGCAGGCCCTTGGTACGCATTGTTCGCGACCTTTGTTGCCGGATCACTGCTTGGCCTCATTTCCAGTCTGGGACGCGGCAAAGACCCTGCGGCGATCGCGACCACAGTCGCAGCATGCGTCTTTGCCTACTATATTGCGCAATCGTCTCTAACCGGAGCTCTGTTTGACGCATACGGACTGCTATGGCTAACGCTGCCCCTTTTCATTTTGAAGCTGTCAAATATTTCGCGTGGCACGTAACCGCCTGCGCACGGAAGAAGATAAACGGTGAAGGAATTTTTATCTGTCGCCGCGAAGGTGGTCACGACGAGCTCAAGGAGCAGCTGAATGGGCCAACGTGCTCACGCAAGCCGAAGCAAGCGATCCAAGAACGACCACAAACACTGCTGATATCGTCACCCGAAGATTCAACGCCCAAATCTCCGTACCAGTCGAGAACCGATCATCGCTCAAAACCACGTCAGATGAAAACGCGGTATGCCGAGACCGTGTGATCGGATCCGCAGCCGAGCATCGCCGACAATGTCTAGGCCGAATGGCGCCAAGATCGCGATTGGAGGGCTGAGGTTGCGGCCAAGTCGGGCGCGTGGCGAGAAGCTCGACAGTGAGGCAGAAACACGCCTCATGCGCTGCGTCTGCGGTTCGTAATTTGACAGCTGCAAGCCGGCGGAGAGCTACCTCCCCCGCCAGCACATCTTTGCTGCGCAAGCGGCCGAAAAGCTCCAGAATCGTACTAGGGCACATACTCATAAACGTCCGCTTACCAACACAAAGGGGAAGTCTGCCAGCTTGAGCGTGGTCGGCGGCTTGTGACCCGTAGCGGACCAAGCTCGGCCCGCTAAGCTCGATGGACAGTAATTTAGCGCTCTACTTCTGTGGGAGGGCGAAGGTGCCTGCGTGTGCCGGATCCGAAGCACCCGCTCTAGTAAGCGATAGTGATCTATTGGGCCCACGCCGGACCTCACCAGCATCGTGATCATCTTCCCCGTCGCCCCCCAAAAGCACACAGGGCAAATCTCATCGCCGGCTCGCTGGTGCAAGGTGCGACATAGGTAGCAAGGCCTGTCTTCAGAAAGCGGAGGCCGACGTCCTCAGCAGGTCCTGAGCTCAATTGCGAATCCGCGCCGCCTTTCCCGAGCGCGGCGCCTTGCCTAGGCCGATGCAGCGCGCGATGGTCTCGAACAGCCAGGCGATGCCGGCATCGGCCATCGCGGCCTGCGATGTGATGATGCGCACCGGATCAGGCGTCCAAGGAAGCGGCACCGCGCGCGTAACCAAATTAAAATGCGCGGCATGGCGCTCGACCAGGTGACGGGGCAAGGTCGCTACCAGATCGCTCTCGGCCAGCTGCACCAGAGCCATCATGAAATTCGGTACCGTCAGCGCAACACGCCGCGAATGTCCTTTCTCGGCCAACTTGGCATCCACGACCCCCAATGCATCGCCGATAGCCGAAACGAGCATGTGCCGCGCAGCTAGATAAGCCGGGAGGCTCGGCTTGCGTGCGAGCGGATGCCCCTTTCGCATGGCAATGACGAAGTCCTCCTCGAAGAGCAGCCGCTCGGCGAAGCGAGGCGGTGGCGGGCCGATCGGCAGAACCGCAATATCGAGCCGTTGCGCATCGATCTCCGTCAGAGTGGTCTGCCAGACCTGGCTCGTCGGCCTGCCGCGATGTTGCGGCATCAGCTGCAGAAGCCGGACGTCGATACCCGGCGCCTCACGTGCCAGGCAGGCAACCAATGGTCCGAGAAAGACGGCCGCCAGCGCATCCGGCGCACCGATCGTGAAGCAGCGTTGCGCGGTTTTCGGATTGAATGGTCCTGCCGTTGAAACGATCCCTTCCACACGGGTGAGCAACTCGGCAACGGGACCCGCGAGCGCCCGCGCCCGGTCCGTCGGCTTCACGCCACTGGGCGTCTTTAGAAACAACGGGTCATGCAGGAGGCGCCGCAGTCGGCGCAGGCCATGGCTGACCGCGGACGGGGTGAGATTGAGCCTCTGCGCCGCGCGCGCCACATGGCCCTCCTCTAGCACTGTGCTGAACAAGACGAGGAGACGGAGATCGATGCGAAGGAGCTGAGCTGCGTTCAGCACGGTCCTGAGTTCTTATCACTGGCTTCATGTGCAAGATGAGACCATCTCTCATCCGTTGCAATCCAAATCGACAGGTAACCGACCAGGAACCCACGACGGCGATCGCCGTCACGAATACTGAACAGGACAGTGCAATGTCAGAGCATATTGGCAATGAGGACCAGCAGGTACAAGCGATGACCAGGCGTACCGCGCTCGCGGTAGCGGCAGTCGCTTCCCTTTCCATCGATTCCGCGGCTGCCGCCGAACCCGTTGCGGAGCTGGTGGCCCGGGCTGCCGAGAAGAATGCGGCGTTCATGCGAGGCGACATGCAGCGCTGGTCAGATCTCGTTCGTATCGCCGCCGACTTCACCCTGATGCAACCCTTCGGCGGCCCTCCGAGCCGCGGCTTCGACATGAGCCCGGGGCGCATGGCGGAGCGGGCTCGGTACTTCCGCAACGGCAAGACCGACCTGGAACTCTTGCAGACCTACGCATGCGAGGACATGGTGGTGCTCGTCATGATCGAGCGGCAGACTGCAGAGGTGGGAGGGCTGCCCGAGCAAGACTGGTCGCTGCGCGTAACGGAGGTCTACCGTAAGGCAGGCTCCGAGTTGCAACTGGCGCACCGCCACGCCGATCCACTGGTCCGACCTGTCAAGCTCGAGCAGGTCGCCGCGATCGCGCGTGGATTGGACGTGACGGAATGACCTGTCAGGCGGCCAAAGACATGACCGGACCCATGCTTCAGTTTTACTCTTTTAAGCTGTGCCCCTTTGCGCACCGGGTGCGTCTAGCGCTCGCCGAGAAGGGTGTTTTGGCGGAAGCGATCGAGATTGATCTCAAGAACAAGCCCGCTAGCTTCGTGCGGATCTCGCCCTGTGGCAGGGTCCCGTTGCTGCTGCACGGGGAGGCCAAGCTATGGGAATCGGCTGTCATCAGCGAATATCTCGACGAGGTCTTCCCTGACCCGCCATTGATGCCAGCCTCGCTTCCCGATCGGGCGCATGCCCGGATCTGGGTCAAGTTTGTCGATGATCGACTTTATTCGGCGACGCACCGCTTCATCTTCACGCGGGAAGAGGAAGCGAGACGGAAGCTTGCTGCCGAGATGGTCGATAGCGTGTGGTTTCTCGAGAACGAGTTAATGGCAAAGCGCCCCCGGAGGGGGGCCTTATGTGTTCGGAGATCGCTTTACCCTGACGGACATTGCGCTTTATCCCTGGTTCGAGCAGGTGGGCGCCTTGGAGCAGCTGAGCGAATTCCGGCTGCCGCTCGGCTGCGTCGGCCTCTCCGAATGGCGAGGGGCGATGAACGGGCGCAAGGCCGTTCAGCAGTGTGCGCGCACAAGTGATTGGTACGTCGAGCATTATCGCGCCTATCTTCCGCCTGAGGCTTATCAAGCGCCAAATGCCTGCTGGTTAGAACCAAAAACGCGTTGCCGGCAAAGATGGTTGCTGAAGAAGAGATCGTGCGTTTCCGTTTGGCCCTTTGTCCACTTAATTGGAACGACCGCTTCTGGTCCTTAGCGGACTAGCTAGGGCGAACTGGCGATGTCCGGTCTTGAAGACTAAACGGACACGGGCCCTACCTCCGCGCAAGGCTGATTCGGGTTTATGAGTACACCCTAGCGCACCCGCAAGGCTATCAAGACAGTCGATGCTGGCGGACTTCTCCTGGCTTCATTTGCAAGGCCGCCGCATCCTCGGCGCTCAACTCCCGCTGGACTAGGCTGGCCCTCCAGCCCTCGGGGATCGCATCGAGCACGTAGTCGACAGCGTTGTCGCGCTCCGTCGCTGCAAGCCAGATCTGGCGCTCGCCGCTGTCAGTTATCACCCGCACCAAATGAACCCTTCATGGGCCTACAAGCACAACAATGCGCATTGGTTGCATGGCAACCCTAGCTGAATTAGGCAGAACTCCAAATTTGGAGTTAGGAAGACTGGATCAAATATGGAAAGCTGCGCATGAAGCACGCCGAAGGACGACCCTATGCGGACCGGGAGTTGGCTGCCCGAAAGCTCGTCGAACTCGCGGCCAGTATCGAGCCGGTGCAGGACGGCCGCATCTACATCGAGCGGATCAACGCGCCATTCCTATTCAAGCTGAAGGCCAGCGGCAGCGAGTTCGGCGCTGGGATTCGGTACGCCGTCGAACGCGGCTGGCTGATGCTTCACGAGAGCGGCACATATGTGAAGCTGCTCCCGCCTGGCGAGGATCTTCTCGCGCGATAGGAGGGCCTCTCCGGCGGGAACGCGCTCCGACCGAGGCGGCGGGTGCCCCATTCGTCCCAAATTAGAACGCTGCCGGGCTCGAAATACGCGTCCCGGCAGCGTCTTATTCTCTAACTGAGCTCTGAAATCCCAGTTGGCTTCAACTTTGCAATGGGCGTGCCACAGGCTAGTGACCAAAGCAAAACGGCTTCAAGCAGGTCCGGGGCTGGCGCGGACGCTGAGGCCGTTCGGCGCAGCCCCCCACAAATAGGCGCGCGCTGCATATTTTCCCGCTCGCGGCCAGATTCGCAAGGAATACTTGGACCAAATGTACATTAATTGGCTCGAATGGAAACGTCGCGAGCTGCTGCCCATCTAGGTTTGGACAACAGAGCGGTACTGTCCGTATTTGACCCCAAGTGTCCTAAGTTGATTTTGGCAGTGTCCTAATAGCCAAATCCGCCTTTTGAGCGGTTCCCGAAAAGTTCGAGCCGCGCGCAAAAATATAGTCCCCGGCTCGTTAACCTAAGTTGTCGTCGCGCGGTGCCGATATTGTACGGTTAGTCCATCACCGCACGGTCCGTGGCATTTATCGGTGATGAGAACGCCATCACGCGCTCCCGCCTTCCTCTCATGGAAAGGAGCGCGCCATGACCCCGCGTCGGCGTCGTTTCAAACAAATCGAAACATTGGAAACACGGCTAGCGGCAGAGGCCATGCGCTTGCGTGAGGAGGCAAGAAACGCCTCCCCAGGTATTGAGCGGGAGCGCCTTCTGAGGAAGGCCCGCCAGTGCGAGACCGGCTCGCATGTGAGCGAATGGCTCCGGTCGCCCGGACTGCAGCCACCGAAATAGCCAGCATTGTCTGCTTCCGATCGCAGCGGTTTGAATTTGTAACTGGCCGTTTTTGACTTCTGGTCGCACGCTGGTTCCGGGTAGGAACTGGCAATGACGCTGGATAAAAGAATCGCTTTGGCGCAGCGCCACGTTGATCGTGGCAGGCTCATCATAGAGCGCCAACGAGTGCTTGTTGACCAGGACGGGACGCCAGCTTCAATCGATCTTCTAAAACTGTTCGAGCAGACCCAGCAGATGTTCGAGATGGACCTCGCCGACCTACTCAAGAGGAAAGCAGCCTGCGGACCTCAATAGGCACATTCTGTCTGCGCACGCATTGATCGCGATGAAGGAAGCTGATTTTGCGAGGTACGTGCAACAAGCGCAGAATTGCTTGGATGAAGCCGCGAGGGCCACGAACCAAGTCGACAAACAGGCTTGGTTAGAGCTTGCGGAAGAGTGGATGGCCATGGCGCGGAAGGCTCGTGGCGGCGGGCCATCGGAGCATTAAGCCAAGTTGCAACTTGACGATCTTCGACCGTGAACTCAGAAGGCGCGACTGATGGCGCCTATATCGGAAGGCATACAGACCTAATTGCCGAATCTTCCTAGACCTTAGTAGACCTTGGCGCCCCCTTAACCGCCAAGGCTTCCAACGGCTCCGGCATCTAGTTGTGCTGGGGCCGTTTTTTCGACCTGTTACCACGAGCGCAAGCGCTACTGCGGCTCGTAGGCGGAGAAAAAGGCGCTGGCCTGTTTCCGAGCTCAGTGGTCTAGTTTGATTTTTGCGGTGGCCTAAATCGAAACTAAACGGGTGTCTCGGTAGACTTAAAGAAGGGTGTTGAAAGTGGTGCCGTGCAGTCCAAGAACGAACGCGTTGAACTGGAAATGCGGATACTACGCTATCGGCAAATAGTCCGACGCATTGCTCACGACCCGGAGACCTATGAGCGTATCCAGGCGCTAATTCGGGAACTGGAAGATAAGCTCCGCGAGATCGACGAGTAAAACCGCCTCAGTTGCGCGTTCGACATCCAATCAGCGATCAAACCTAAGCCACCAAACCTAGCGCTTCCGCGTGGCGGTTTTCTTAGCTCTCTCGACCCGCACGCCTTTGAATTTTTTGGCAGCTTTCTTCGCCGTTTTCGGCTTCTTCACAGCCATAAACTCGCCCGACGTTCTGTCGCGCTTTGTATAGCCGGTAGCGCCGCCAATTGTCGTTTTGGTCTGCGAGCGTTTCTTCACCGCGCCCTTGCGCGCGTTGTCGCCGGTCGGTTTATTGACTGCCATGGTTCCTCCGCTAGCTGCCTCTCCTCATAAAATCCTGGCGCAACTAGCAGTTCCAACCCGGGGAACGAATCGGCGCGGATCAAATTGAATCCCGGTTCTTGAGTGGAGTTGCGTATGCGTCCGCCTCGTTGGACCCCGTCTATTGTCCCCGCCGATGAGCCGACCGTTTATCTGGTCGCCGACGATTTTGGACGGGCCGGCAGCGCCTGGCGGGAAACGGACATGGAGACGGCCGACCTAGAGACGGTCATTCAGGACCTCATGGCCGGCGAGTACAGACGGCCCATCAAGGTGGTCGCTTTTAACACGGCCGAACGCTGGTGCGAGGATGTGTCTGAGGACATAGCAGGCGAGATCCAACGCCGCTTCAATCTTCAGCGGGCCGATGTTCCTTCGCATCTCCAGGAATTTGTCAACCGCTACGCCGCGGAGGACTCGCGGCAGTTCAGCTTGCGCCTGGCATAGCCCATGGCTTTTCAACGAATGAAGCCCGAAGCGCTTGGCATCAAGGCGCCCCTTCCCGGTTTCATCGAGCCGGCCCTGGCAGCCTCCATCGACCGCGTGCCATCCGGCGAGCGCTGGATCCACGAGATCAAGTTCGACGGGTATCGCGTTCAGGTGCATCTCGCCAACGAAGCCGTCACCGTATTCACCCGCCGCGGGCACGACTGGACCAAACGCTTCAAGAAGGTTGCCAACGACGCCTGGCACATCAAGGCGAGCTCGGCCATCATCGACGGCGAGATCGTGGTGCCGGCCGCCGATGGCAGCACCGATTTCTCCGTCTTGCAGAACGAGCTAAAGGGAACCTCGACTAAGATCATACTCGTCGCCTTCGACCTGCTTTATCTCAACGGCAGGGACATCCGGAAGGTGCCGCTATTCGAGCGCAAGGCCGCACTGAAGAAGGTCGTTACTGGCAGCGACGTCCAGTTCAGCGAGAGTTTTGAGATCGACGGAGGCGAGATGTTCGCCCATGCCTGCAAAGTCGGGCTGGAAGGCGTCGTCTCCAAGGTGCGGGACAGCGTCTACCCGGTCGGCCGCAGCAATAATTGGGTCAAGAAAACATGCTCCCAGCGCGAGACGCTCACCATCGCCGCTTCGCCCTCGATGAGGGCAAATGGGACGGCATATATCTCGGTAGGCGCAAGGGCGAGGATCTGGTTTATGCCGGCAAGGTCGACCACGGCTTCGACAAAACGTCAGCCGCCGAGTTGCGGCGGCGCCTCGAGCCCCTGGTCCGGAAGACACAGCCCTATGCAAAGCGGGTTGCGCAAAGGCATCTGGGTCGAACCGAAGCTGCTGGCAGAGATCGAGTACCGCGCCAAATCAGCTGAGGGAAAGGTGAGGCATCCGTTCTTCAAGGGGCTGCGCGAGGACCTGTAATGGCGCGGCGATCTGTGGCAAAATTTTTTCAGCCCCCTCTTGAAACCAAAATCGGCTTTGCTAATTTTTTTGTCGCCATCTGACGATGGCGTCCGGGCGCCTGACGGGCCCGGCCAAGAGACGGGCACCGGTTGTGTCCGGTGCCGCTCGTAGACATCTTGCTCTTAGGAGGATTTGGCTATGCGCACCTACGATTTCGCCCCCCTCTGGCGCTCGACCGTTGGTTTCGACCGCCTTTTCGACCTCGCAGAAACCGCTCAGCGGGCCAGCGAGGACAATTACCCGCCTTACAACATCGAACGGCTGGCGGATGATCGCTATCAGATCTCGCTCGCGGTGGCGGGTTTCTCGCCCGACGACATCGTCATCACCGCCGAGCAGAACGTGGTGACGGTCGAAGGCAGCAAATCCGACAAGACTGAGCGTGATTTCCTCTATCGCGGTATCTCGAGCCGCGGTTTCAAGCGGCAGTTCAACCTCGCAGAATATGTCCAGGTGAAAGGCGCCGCGTTCGACAACGGCTTGCTGACTATCGAACTCGTTCGCGAGATCCCGGAAGCCATGAAGCCGCGCCGAATTTCCATCGCCGGCGCAACGTCTTCCGGCAACGTCCACCAGATCGAGGCCAAGGTGGCCTAACTCATCCACCAGAGGAATGCCGCGCGTCCGGGCGACGCGCGGCAGCTGATTTCGTCTTAGAATGGAGGATACCATGCGGCCGACGACCGCTTCCGACGACAACGTCATCGACTTTAACGCGCTTCTGCATCCCGGCACCGTGTTTGACCACCCGAGGGACGTACTGGCAGACCTTTCGCTTTCGGTCTCCGAGAAACGCGCCATTCTGGCGTCTTGGGCGTCCGACGCGTCGGCAATCGCTTCCTGTCCCTCCTTGCGGGCACCAGCGAGACTTAAAGCGCCGGTCACCATCGACGAGATACTCGAAGCATTGTGCGAACTTGACGGCGGCCCACGCAATCCACCCGGAGGCAAGCCCAACCGTCTCTGTTCGACATCAAGACTTCTCGCCGCTTGAGGAGGAGGTCGCGATGGATAACATTGCATTGCCGAGAGACGTATTGAACCGCATCGAGCGTCGGTGGATGGCCAAGCTCTCGCAGGCTCCTTCTCGCCAACCGTCGTCGATGCTTGGCGATGATCCTCTCCGATCTCCGCGAGTCCGGCGACTGCTGGAGGGGCCCTTGAGACCTCCGACGGTTGATAGACCCGTCCAACCCAGTTGCGCCTGAACCTCGGGCGCTACAGATCGCACGATCGATCTCCGGTTAGCTCTTCGCGTCCCGGAGGTCGCCCTATTGCATGCCGGTCGGTCTACCGCGTGAGCAGAGACTCCTGAAATCTAGCAAAAAGCGTCGCCCACCGCCGACGACCGTCTCGACCTCGATCTCCTCGCCGATAGCAACGACGCCGAAGAAGTCGCCCAGGAAGGCGAAGAAGGCGTCCGCCGGCCAGAAGGAGATGCTGATGCCGATCGCCGGCAAGAAAGCGGTCAAGGAGACCGCAGCGAAGAAGGCGTCGGACCGACGCTCTTGCGCAGCGCCTCCATCAGATCGACCACGTTACCCGGTGACCCCGGATGGACGGTACTTCGTCGTCCGCGGTCGGCTTTGGGACGGATGACCTTGCCGGCCCGCTTCTGGTTGATGAGGTCGATCAAGGCCGTCTCGTAGTGGTCCTCGAATTTGTCCGGCTCGAAGTTGCCGGCCTTCTGATTCACGATGTGTTTGGCCAGGTCGAGCATGTCCTTCGTGACTTTGACGTCCTGGATGTCGTCGAAATACTCGGCGGGATCCCGCACCTCGTAAGGATACCGCAACAACGTTCCGATTAGGCCCTTGTCGCGCGCTTCGAGCGCGATGATGTGCTCGCGGTTCGTCAGCACGACGCGGCCGATGGCCACCTTGTCCATCTCACGGATGGTCTCTCGAATCACGGCGAAGGCATCATGGCCGACCTTGCCGTCCGGGCGCAGATAGTAGGGGCGGATCAGGTAGCGCGGATCGATGCCGCTGCGGTCGACGAATTCGTCGATCTCGATGGTCCGGGTGGATTCCAAAGCGACGTTCTCAAGATCTTCCTTGGTAACCTCGATAAACGTGTCGGTGTCGACCTTATAGCCCTTCACGATGTCCTCGTTCGGGACCTCGTCACCGGTATCGGGGTCGACCTTGAGGTACTTGATGCGGTGGCCCGTCGCCCGGTTCAGCTGGTTGAAGGAGATCTTCTCGGACTCGGACGTTGCAGGGAAAGCGCCACCGGGCAGGTGACGAGCGAGAGGCGAAGGAAACCTTTCCAGTTGGCGCGGGGGGCCATGAACGCGGTACTCCGGATGGACGATCGGCTAGAATCAAGACGACCGGCACCGCTTGGTTCCGACATGGCCCAGGTGTGATTTCGGCACGGCCGCGGCGGCCCGGGCTACGGTAAATACATACGCGCTCTGTCCGAAACCACGTGCTGCGATTAGTGAAGCTACTACCCTGCTTCAAGCTCGCCGTCCGCTATCGGCGATGCGCCCATCAGACGAGTGAGTTCGAGCGAAGCCATGGAAATGGCGAACTCGGCAATTTCTTTATGCTTTGCCATGCGCTTCATGCCAGGCACTTTGATCTTCCCGACTGATCGGCTTCGACATCCGGCGCGGGCCTATCGTCCATTCCGGCAGGACGCCGAACTGCCGGGTTGGTCGTTCCAGCACGATGGAATTGATACGTTACGCAGCATGCGAAGATTGTCGAATCATGCGGTCGCATTCACGAGATGGTCCGATACAGTCGAGATGAACGCGCGAAGACGCTCAAGACGCCGCAGGTCCCGGTGGTATCCCATCCAAATGTCCCGCGCTGGCGGCGGCGTCGGTAGTTCCAGCCTGCGGATACCCGGGATCTGATTGCCGACCACGCGGGGCAGAACGGCGATGCCGACGCCTTGCCTGCACATGCGCCCCTGAACGTTGCGGTTGTTCGATCGCAGGACCGGTTTCGCGTTGGGGAAACTCTCGATGAGCCACACGATGTCGGGGAAATTGCCTGTGGATGTGTCATGGGTGATCAGCCGAAAACCGGTCCCATCGCCATATTTGGGATCGGCCGCCTCCTCGGCGATGTAGACGCCGTATTCGAGCCTGAAGAGCCGCCGCTGAACGACATCGGCAGTATCGAAGGGAACGATACGAAAAGCGACGTCGGCCTCCCGTTGGGAAAGGTTGACTCGGCGCGTGCCGGTCAGGATTTCGACATCGACATTGGGGTAGGCTTTCGAGAAATCCGCCAGAATTGGAGGCAGGACATAGGCCCCGAACCAGTCCGCTGACGTAATGCGCAGACTGCCTTTGAGATTTTGCTCCTGCCCTGCAAGCCGGCGCTCCATGGCCAGCGCGCCTTCTTCCATTTGCTCCGCCAGTGCGATGATCCCGTGGCCTTCGTCGGTCAGAACAAGCCCGTCCGCTGTGCGCTGGAAGAGCGTGTGACCGATCGCCTGCTCTAGTGCGCGAAGGCGCCTGCCTACGGTTGGATGGCTTGTCTGAAGAGAACGCGCGGCGCCGCCGAGCGTGCCCGATCGCGCAACAGCAAGAAAGATTCTGACGTCACTCCATTCCATCGCGACACCCGCACAAAACTGAACACCGAAAGTACAGTTATGTCACTCAAAGAACAAATCTAAGCACCTAGGTTCCTGCCATCGCCCGGCTGCCTGCGTCCGATCCCGCGCACAGCCCTCATCGACAGGAGATAGAACATGCAGATCGGATTTATCGGTCTCGGCAGCATGGGCTCGGCAATGGCCCTGAACCTCGTGAAGGCAGGCCATGATGTCCGGGCCTGGAACCGAAGCAAGGTCGCCCAGAATAGCGTCCCCAGGGTGAGGCTCGTCGAACTCGCCGCGGATGCATTCCAGGCTGACGCTGTCTTTACGATGCTGTCCGACGACTCTGCCATTCGTGACGTAATCCTCGATGCCGGCTTGCTCGCAAGCGCGCGCCCAGGACTGACCCATGTCGTCGCATCGACGATCTCGGTCGCATTCGCGCGGGAACTGGAGCTCCTGCACGAAGAGGCGGGCCTTGGCTATGTGTCCGCGCCGGTCCTCGGTCGACCGAACGTAGCGGCGAGTGGCCAGCTCAACATCCTCGCAGCCGGGAAAGCCGATGCAATTGCCGCGATTGAGCCGCTGCTCGCTCCGCTCAAGCAAAAAGGTCTGGAAGTTGGGGGAGAACCCCGCGCGGGCGAATGCGGCAAAGCTCGGTTGCAACATGATGATCGCCATGGCCATCGAGGCGATGGCTGAGGCTGTCGTGCTGACCGAGAGCGTCGGCCTCGGCCGCGCGGATTTCTTTGAACTCATCTTGGGCACCCTGTTCTCGGGCCGCGCCTATGAGAGCTACAGCACGCAGATCAAGGAACGATCTTTCGAGCCGGGTTTCAAAGCCAGGCTCGCTCTCAAGGACATGCGCCTGGCGACTGAGGCCAGCAACGAGATCGGACGCACGCTCCCGATGCTTGAAGCTGTTCGCGAGGGGCTCAGCCAAGCTGTCTCGGCGGGCCTCGGGGAGAAGGACTGGTCGATCATGGCCGATATGACGGTACGCGGCGGCTAGCGTGGCGTCGTTTGAAAACAACTTGGAGAAGAAGTCATGAAAACCTGGCTCATCACAGGCTGCTCAAGCGGCTTCGGCCAGCGGCTCGCGCTCGCTGCAGCACAGCGGGGCGATCGGGTCATCGCGACGGCCCGCGATGTCAAGATGGTCGAGGAAATGGCCGCGCCTTTCGGTGGCCGCATGATCACTTGGCCGTTCGACGTGACCGATGCGACGGCAGCCAAGGCAGCGGTCGCAAAGGCGGTCGAGACCTTTGGCGGGTTTGACGTGCTCGTGAACAATGCCGGCTACGGGCTGTTCGGCGCGATCGAGGAAGGCACGCCCGAGGAATATCGGGCGATGTTCGAGGTGAATGTCTTCGGTCTGATCGAAACCACCAGAGCCGCCCTGCCCGTCCTGCGACGTTCGGGCGGAACGATCGTCAACATGTCGTCCGGCGCCGGCATCGCGGGCAGCGCCGGCGGAGGTTATTACAACGCCGCCAAGTTCGCCGTGGAGGGGATTTCCGAAGCGCTCGCCGGCGAGCTGGAGCCGTTCGGCATTCGCGTGCTGATCGTCGAACCTGGGCCGTTTCGCACCGATTTCCTTGGCCGCTCGATCACGGTGGCGGCGAACGAGATGCCGGAATACGCCGCGAGCTCCCGCAGGCACTATCGCGAAACCAACAACGGCAATCAGGCGGGCGATCCCGACAAGGCGATCGCGGTGATCCTGCAGGCAGTCGACGCCGATGACGCCCCGCTTCATCTGCCGCTCGGCCCGATCGCGCACGCGATCGCTGAGCGGAAGCTGGCTGCCTTCCGCAGCGATCTCGACGCCTGGCGCGACATCGCGATCGCCACCGATTTCGAGCAGCCGTGAACATGCCACGAGCTCCGTTTGAACAACATCTGACTGGAAAGCGATCATGATCTCAGCTTTGAAGGGGTTTACCCAGCAGCTGGTGCCGGTGAATGGCATCAAGATCAACGCCGTCACAGGAGGCTCGGGCCCGCCGATCCTTCTGCTTCACGGCTGGCCGGAAACATGGTGGGAATGGCACCACGTGATGCCGTTGCTGGCCGAGTATTTCAGCGTGGTGGCCATGGATCTGCGCGGCGCTGGCTTTTCCGACTGCCCGCTCGACGGCTATGACAAGGCGACGATGGCGCGCGACGCGCATGAGGTGATGATTGCCCTTGGGCATGAACGCTACGCCGTGTGCGGACACGACATCGGCGGAATGGTCGCCTTGCCGCAGGCCGCCATCTATCGGGAAGTTGTTACCCACCTGGCTGTGCTCGACGTTCCGCTTCCCGGCTGGACCGGATGGGAGGCGACGACCGCAAGGCTCTGGCACTTCGGCTTCCATACGAACCGGGATCTACCAGAGCGCCTGATTCATGGCCGTGAATATGACTATGTTTCGACCTTCATGGCAGAGCGGTTCTACGATCACAGCACCTTCAATCCGGCGGACATCGAGATCTACGCCAAGGCGATGGCGCTTCCTGGCCGCACGCGTGGCGGCATGGAATGGTACCGCACCCTCGCCGCCGATCATGCGACTGCGCTCGCGTACAAGAAGCAACCGCTCGCGATACCGGTGCTTGGCCTGGGCGGGGACCAGCGGTTCGGTGCGCAGATGGTGCCGATGCTCAGGGAGTTCGCCACCAATGTGAGGGGCGGCTCGATCGCGCGGTGCAGCCACTATGTCGCGGACGAGCGGCCGGATGAAGTCGCAGCCGCCCTGATCGAGTTCCTCAAGGCCAATTGAAGCTCGGCGCCCGCGCCGTCGTCGACCGGGCGGATCGCGAGGCTGCGGGCGCATTGCGCCCGCGGCGATCGCGATGGATCGAATCTAGCAAAGGAGACTGTCATGACTAAACCCGTCATTCGCGGCGTCAATCATATCGGCATCACGGTGCCCGACATCGAAGCAGCAAAGTCGTTCCTGGTGGAAGCTTTCGGCGGCCAAGTGATCTACCAGTCCTTCGGACCGCAGGATCCGCCACGGCAAGGACCCGAATTCGAGCGGGCCGTCGGCGCTTTTCCCGGAACGGTCGTGCGTGCGCAGGCGATGGTCAAGATCGGGACCGGACCCGATATCGAGCTCTTCGAAATGCACGGTGCCGAGCAAGCCAAGCCGATTCGGGCGAGCGACTTCGGCATCACGCACTTCGCTCTCTACACGGACGACATCGATGCATCGGTCGAGCGCTTCGAGAAGGCGGGAGGCACACCCCTTACCGCGCCGCGCGCTATTCCCTACGCAACCGAGAAAGGTCCTGGAAACAAGGTCTGCTACTGCCGCATGCCCTGGGGCACGATGATAGAGTTCATCACCACGCCGGACCGCATGGCCTATCATAACCAGACGGATCTGCGCAGGTGGCAGGACGCAGACTGATCGCGCGAAAAGGGACCGACCGCTTCTAGTCTGTCGCTGAGGTCAGCAAAGAGCACGAATCTGTCCGCTTTCGACTGGTGACCGGACCACGTTCATGCGGTCAGCCGTGGCAGCCATTGACCATTGCAGACCTCGCCTGTGGCTAACCTGACATCGTTCTAGGTACCCGAAAAAGCTTGAGCAACGAGATCGGGCGGTGATCAGCGCTTGTCTGCCGTTTGACCGTTGGCCTTCTTCTCGAGTTGATCATTCTGTCGAGTGCGTTGCTGAGGAGCTCATAAGGCATCATCTGGTAGGCGGGCGGTGTCTGGTGCTTACTCTGGGCCGAACATGGCAAAATGGGGTTCCCTTTTCGGCCGCCTTCCTACATAGTTCGGCATGGCAAAAATAAAAGTGAACTTCAAACCAGTTCGTAAGTCAGAAGGCGACTGGGCTATCATCGCCGAGTACCCGGGCACAGAAGCGCGAGAGATTACGGGCTTCACGAGCAAAGCCGAAATTGACGAATGGATGAATGGAGAGCGTCGGATCGCTTGGCTCCGATCACAGGGTTACGCGAAGTGACTCGATGAACCCCTTGAGCGGTGCGTCCGGTGCTTCTGGAGTGGCTGAAGGATCGTAGATCTTTCGTAGCATGTCGGCGGCCTGAGTCGACCGTACGCAAACGGCGGGACCTCGACCAGCGTTCCGATCAATCGCAACAACGCTTGTTGTTCGGGTTCCTTCCCGTCACGTTTGTGGGCTCGCGTGCGATGAACCATGCGTCCCCGTTTAGGCTCCGGTATAGCTCGCGCCGGTCTGACATTTTTTCCCTCCCTGCTGCTCCGGGCACTGCCTGACGAGCCCTTCGGGATGCGGAGATCAGTGGCGATAAGAAAGCTGATCTTCCGTAACCACGCGTTCAATGTTCTCGGACGTGCACTTGATGCGATATTTTACGCGTCCATCGGACTCGATCGGCATGCACTGTACGATCGTGTAGATCCTTGGCAGTTCAGTTGCGGCGCGTCCTTGGGGACCTTGAGCGTGGTGGCGAACCTCTTCATTTAGCTTATAGGCGTATGGCATATTTGCTTTCTCGGCGTTTACGGGTCTATCGGCGGTCTTACTTAGTCTTCGAGAATGGATTTTGTCGCCTCGAATATCTGTTCCGCGCTGCCCTTGATCGTGCCCTTTGCCCAGGCTTGGAATACCGTGACGTATGCGTTCTTGTGTGCCGCTTCGTCCGCGGAGAAGTAGACTTCGTCTGTCGCAGTATCCAAGACAAGCGCGCCTGTATCGATACAGATTTCCTCGATCAGGACTAAGCGTTCTTCTTGCTCGGCTAGATGACGTTTAACGATGCTCAATTGATCTCCTGCTTAACAATGAGGAATCACGTTCCCGATGCGGCTGGTGAACATGGTGACGTAGTCACCGGACACAAGCCACAGTCAAAGGAAGCCGTAGGGGCGCCCGCTTTTCGATCTCTCTGCCTGCTTGAATGAAAAACCCCGCCCCGATAACCCGGGAGCGGGGCAGGACCAAAAGCTCTGCCAGTACATCCGTGGCTAGAGCGACAGGTCTGGTGTTCTTAACTAAGCGGCACGAAGATTTTCGGCAGCAGACTTGCCCGTACGACGGTCTGCGACGACGTCGTACGACAGCGTCTGACCTTCATTCAGGGTGCTCATCCCGGCGCGTTCGACCGCGCTGATATGAACGAAAACGTCGTTGCTACCGTTCGCCGGCTGGATAAAGCCAAAGCCCTTTTGGCTGTTAAACCACTTCACTGTACCTGTGTTCATCACGTCTTTCTTTCGTATACGCGCAGGAGTTGGCGCACGGACTCGCGGTCCGTGCGCGGTTAGTCGATGTTGGAGAATGTCTGAAACGTGCGCGCCGTCAGGAACTGAGGCGAAAGCGGAACAGTTGTTCGGCCAGTATCGATACGTCAGATCATACATCAGCAATTCACAAACTTCAAGAAAAAGCGAACGGTGCTTCTGGTCATTGTTCTTCGAACCAGCGACAGATTACGGAACCGAACTTGATTCATCGAAAATGTAAAGGATTGCTCGTTGGCATCGCAGAACGATAACCACCTTCGGTGATTGTTGTGGAGTACCCCAGGCGCAGTCACCGGGAAACCACGCGTTTCGCGAGCAAATCCGAAATTGACTTCGCGGGACAGAAAGACGCAGCGCATCCCAACCGGGTGTCTGCCACACAAGACCCACGTCGCTCAGCCAGTGCTACAACGGCATCTTGAAAGTGAAAATCGTTTCGTTCGGTGTTGACACTGCGTCCAGCTTACCACCGTGGGCACGCGCGATTTCCGACGAAATATACAAGCCCAGACCCAGACCGTTCTGACTGGGCCTGTCGCCGCGCGTGTAGGGCTGAAACAGATACGTCATTGCTTTGTCAGATATCGGCGTACCGTAGTTCGTCACGGAGAGTGTAAACTCGGCCTCGTTGGTCCAAGCTGTCACCATGACCGCTCTCTCCGGGTCACCATAGGTGATGGCGTTGCCCAACAGGTTGGAGAAGAGCTGACCGAGTTTACTTCGATCGCAACGGACGGGTTCTTTGATTTCGATGACTGTCTCGATTTTTCTGTCAGGCCACGCCAACCTGACTTCGTTCACCACTCCCTCCAGAACCGGGGTTAGCGACTGTTGAGCGTCGGGCTTGATCGTCAAGCCGCCGCCCAACCGCCCGCGGGCAAAATCCATGATGTTATCGACGAGCCCGGCCATCCGCAGGACCGACTTCTGCATTTCAGCGATAACGGCCTGAGATCGACCATCATTGATATCCCTCAGGAGGATGCGCAGACCAGCGTCGATCGAGGCCAGCGGATTGCGCAGATCATGGCCCAGCACTCCGATGAACTGTTCGCGCAACTCAGCCGTTCTCCTCTCATCCACCAGATCGGCCTGGCTAAGCCTAAGGCTCTCTTCGGCCGACATGCGATCGTGCTCGCTCTTGCGCAGACTGGACTCGTGGATCGACAGATCAGATTGGCTCTGCTCAAAGCGCGCGTTCATGCTTAGCTGAGCAGCTATCAACTCAGCAAACAGTTCGAACGTGCTGATCACTTCAGGTCGGTCCAGATCGCGAGGCTCGGGATCGAGAGCGCAGAGCATGCCCCAGACCGCGCCATCAACTAGCTTGATGGGCGCCGCAATATAGCTCCGAAAGCCGTATTGCTCAGGAGACGGGTGATTACAATAAACACCGTCGGTCTGAACATCATTGATAACGACGACCTCGCTGTGTTCGCTGGTCTTGCGGCCTGTCGTCTTCTCAATGCGAAGCTCGCCGCCTAGTGGCAAACCAAAATCGGTGAGGTCCCGCACCGCACAGCAGACCCAATTGCCGGTCCTCACCCTCGCAATTGCGACAAAACGCATCCCGGTGATACGGCCAACCGAGTCAATTATTTTGGGAACTGCGTGGATGTGCTGGACCTCATCAACATCCGCTCGCAGGCCAGTGTTCATAGCAAACGCCCTCTCAGCTCCTCGACCCGTTATAACGGTTCAATCGGAACAATGTTCGCCGGAACCTATCAAGTGGCTGACTGTTAAGGCTGATTGATCGAAAACTAAAAACGCATTGTGAGTAGCATGCCCGTCGTCTTGATTGTCGAGGATGATTTCCTCCTCCGTTCTGGCGCAGCCGATATGGTGAGGGAGCTGGGTTTTGAGGCGATCGAAGCCGCTGACGCCGACGAGGCGATAGAGCTGCTCGAGCGGCGGAACGACATCGACATTCTGTTCACTGATATTCAGATGCCGGGCTCGATGAACGGGCTAAGGCTCATCGCGGTCGTCAGAGACCGATGGCCACCGATTCTGCTCCTTGTGACTTCGGGTCAGTCACGCCTCCCAGCGACCAGATGCCTTCGGGAACGCGGTTCTTGTCCAAACCATACTTGCAAAACGAACTTAAGTCTCATTTTGAGGCGCTCCTAAACTAGCCGCCCGGCTAAGCCGACCGATCGGACAGCAAGCTTGCAAGGCGGCAACTTTCCCAGTCTGCGCGGGCCGAAATGGCATTCAAGCTGGAAAGCCGGCTCGGCGGGCGCACTTCGCACACCGTCCTCTGGGCTTATGGCTACGCTTGCAATGTGACTTTGGGGGCGGCCTCCGTCATCCTTAATACGAGCCGTGCCGCCTTTCATTGGAACTAAGACTGATGGAGCCGCGTTTCATCGAAATGGTGTCCCAACCCACACTGGGGCTGGGATAGGATTTGTATGGAAGTCTCCAACCGCTTCGAAGCCGCACAGACGAGCGACGGCCGTTATCGGCTGCTCGTCGAAGCGATCACCGACTACGCGATCTACATGTTGGATCGCGAAGGTCGCGTAACCAGCTGGAATCCAGGTGCGAGGCGCTTCAAGGGCTATGAGGCGGATGAGATAATAGGTCGTCATTTCTCGACCTTTTACACCGATGCCGAGAGGTCGCAGGATGTCCCTGCGCAAGCGCTGGCAGAGGCCGAGCGTACAGGCCGCTTCGAGCGCGAAGGTTGGCGTGTCCGCAAGGACGGCACGCAGTTCTGGGCCCATGTAGTCATCGACGCGATCCGCTCGCCCGAAGGGCACCTAGTCGGCTTCGCTAAAATCACCCGCGATTTGACCGAGCGAAGGGCGGCGGAAAGGAAACTGCGCGAAAGCGAAGAACAGTTCCGCTTGCTCGTTCAAAGCGTGACCGACTACGCTATCTACATGCTGGATGCCGGTGGCCACGTGGCAAGCTGGAACGCCGGCGCGCAGCGTATCAAAGGCTATGCCCCCGAAGAGATCATCGGCCGACATTTCTCTAATTTCTACACGGAAGCCGACCGTGTCTCCGGGCTTCCCGCGATTGGCCTTGAGACCGCGACCCGAGATGGACGCTGGGAGCACGAAGGTCAACGGGTCCGAAAGGACGGCACTACGTTCTGGGCACACGTGGTGATCGACGCGATCCGGGACGATGCTGGCAAGCTTCTCGGCTTCGCCAAGGTGACGCGGGATATCACCGAACGCCGCGAAGCGGAAGCCGCACTCCAGACGGCGCAGGCGACCATGATCCGTTCGCAGAAGCTTGAGGCGATCGGGCAACTCACCGGTGGCGTTGCGCACGACTTCAACAACTTGTTGCAGGTGATCAGTGGAAATCTGCAGCTACTGAGCAAAGACATCGCCGGCAACGTCCGGGCTGAGATGAGGGTCCAAAGCGCCCTCGCAGGTGTTGCCCGCGGTTCGAAACTTGCTGCTCAATTGCTTGCCTTCGCAAGGCGGCAGCCGCTGGAGCCAAGAGTGGTGAACGCCGGGCGCCTGATCAAAAACATGGACGAGATGCTCCGTCGCGCCCTCGGCGGGGAGATCGAAGTCGAGACGGTAGTCGCGGGCGGGCTATGGAATAGCCTAGTTGACCCGGATCAATTTGAGAATGCCGTCTTGAACCTCGCGATCAACGCCCGCGACGCGATGAATGGCGAAGGCCGACTGACGATCGAAGCAAGCAATGCCTTCTTGGACGACGAATACGTCAGGCAGCATGACGAATTGTCTGCGGGACAATACGTGATGATCGCTGTGACTGATACGGGCACCGGCATTCCGCCTGACATTCTGGAACGGGTTTATGAGCCATTCTTCACCACCAAGGCCGAGGACAAGGGCACGGGCCTGGGCCTCGCCATGGTTTACGGTTTTCTCAAGCAGTCTGGCGGACACGTCAAAATCTACAGCGAGGTAGGTGCCGGGACCACGGTGAAACTGTACTTCCCGCGATCGGTAGCAAGCGAAGATACTCTGGTCGGGCCTGCGTCAGGCGAGGTGCAAGGTGGGGAGGAAACCGTTCTCGTGGTAGAGGATGACGATGAGGTTCGCGAAGTCGCGGTCTCTATGCTGACCGAACTCGGCTACCGCGTCGTCAAGGCGCGAGATGCGGCGAGTGCACTCGTTGTGGTCGATAGCGGCATCCCGATAGATCTGATCTTCACCGACGTAATGATGCCTGGCAGCCTACGGAGCCCGGACTTTGCGCGAAAAGCCAAGGAACGATTGCCTAATGTCGCTGTACTTTTCACATCCGGCTATACCCAGAACGCCATCGTGCACGGCGGGCGGCTTGATCCCGGGGTAGAGCTTCTGGCCAAACCTTATACGCGCGAGGCGCTCGCTCGGAAAATCAGACACGTGTTGGCCAATCAAGCTCAAAGGCGCGCGGCTCTGGGATCGCGGCACTTGGACAATGAAAAGACTTTCAAGAACGCAACCGTGTTGCTGGTCGAAGATGACGACCTCATCCGCCTTACGACGACGGAGATGCTGAGCGATATCGGATGCCAAGTGAGAGAAGCCAGAACGGCTCAAGAGGCCCTGAAGCTCCTGGATGAGCACCCTGTTGACATTCTACTCACGGATGTCGGTCTGCCCGGGGTTTCAGGTCTGCAGCTCGCAAGGGAGGTCCAAGCGCGCCGGCTCAATCTACGCTTGGTTCTCGCGACAGGTGACAGCGCAGTGCAAACCGAAGCCGCTCAAGTGGGCGCGATACTCATCGTGAAACCCTATACCGCGGAGTCTCTTCGTCAGGGGTTGGAAGACGCGATGAAGAAACGTCGCTGAATAGGTGTAGGAAGACGCGGTCTGAAGCGTTTGTGAACGAGACGAATGCGTTCATGCAGAACTATCGCGTGTTTTGTGTCACAACCGACAAGGCCTCCGAACGCATGTGGAAGGATTATGCCAAAGAACACCAAGGTATCGCCCTGCGCATCACGCCAAGCGTCGAGAAGGCTTCGAAGTACCTGAAATTCGCGCCCGTGACCTATCAAGAGAAGCGCCCACCGATCTTCGCTAAGGTGGCCGATTTCGCGGCGGAGTCCCTATTCGGCAATCAAACCGAACGGGCGCGCACAGTCCTCGAAGGGATCATCTACACCAAGACCAACGCTTATAGATTCGAAAACGAGTACCGGCTCGCTATTCCGCTCGGCGAAGGGGAAGAGGATTACCGGACGCAGCCTTTCCATCCCGAAGAGATCACCGAGCTCTATCTCGGTGCCGCCATGACGGACGCCGACAAGCAGGAGATTGTCGCTACCGCCAAGGCACTCAATCCGGCGATTGTCCAATCGTTGTCGTGACGATACGCCCATCGCCTATCAACTCGTAGAGCTTCGTGCGTCCCAGGCCGGTCGCTTCGCGAGCTTCGTCAATCGTGCAGGCGATCCGTTGTGCAAATGGCATCGTGTACTGCTCTGCGGTTTCCCGAGCGGATAGACTGGCGTGTGACTGTCGTTCGCCAGTTTTCTCTCGTCGCTTGTAGCTCACGTGGCCCTCCAATTCGCACAAAGGTCAACAGGGCAAGAGTTGATTGTGCGATGAGCAACGTCAATGCGAACATCCGAAGGCACTTGCGTACGACAGCGCACGACAGCGGCGGTTTGAATGTTTCCGGATACCAAAGGCGACGAGGAAATTTTTCGCGAGTCCGCCAGCCACAGTGGGGCATCGGGCCGAGGCTGGTCTGCCAATATCGGGAGAAAATTTCGCAGGCGTCCGCCGCTGTTCACCAGCGACTTATTCAACCATTATTCAACGAGTTCGGCTTAAGGCCACCTAAGTGCCTGAGATTGCTGGCGCTCCCTAGGGAAGCGAGGAAACTCTATAAAAAACGGCAAATCTTGAAAAGTTTGGGAATCACTCGCTGCATTGAATTGCAAAGGGTTTCAAGATCGATTCCCAAACATCACCCCATGCCGAGGGGGAAGGTCCGCACACCGCGCGCGAGTAGCGCCGCGGGGCACGATACCTACATGATATTCGGCGTTCGCAGCGCCGGCACCCGCAGCACCTTTTCGACCAGCACACCACCAAGGAGACCACCACTATGACGCCGAAACATCGAATGAAAGACAAACGACATGAAGCCCATAATGGAAGGGCCCGGTCACCGACATGACCAGGCCCTGAGAAGCTCGTCTCGACAGCTCACCATCACGAAAGCTATCGCCGACAAAAATAGATCGTCGCTCTCGCTCGCGCAAGGGCCACTGCATCGCCTCGCCTCAAAAAACATGGAGGCGCGCCGATGAACCGTCAGCCGCGCCGCTCTCGAAAGAAGGCGAGCGAGGTCGATCCGACACGGATCGGCCAACTGCTCCGGCTGGCGCTAAGCTCGAACCAGACCGGCGAAGCTGTCGCTGCGATCGCGGCGCTGAAGCGCACGCTTGGAGCTGCCGGCCTGGACCTGCATGATCTCGCAGGCGCCGCGGAACGCGGCCTGCAGCCACAGTATCAGCAGCAGCAGCCACGCCAGCGTGGATCATGGGGCCCGCCTGAGCCGTCTCTCGACGACTGGAATAGCATGGCGTGGTGGTGCTTCCATCACCGCTACCGTGTGCCCGTTCATCAGCGCGAGCTAGTCGAGGACCTGCTCTTAGGTCGCGGCGAGGGTTTCGCTAATGGCCAGATTTGCCGCTGGGCCATTAGCGAGCTGCGTGCAATCGTCGTGAGCGTGCGGGCCGCTCTCGCGGAGGCGCGGCCATGATCTCGGAGAACGCGGGCGACAAGCAGACGCTGCTCGCCCGGGGGCGCCTCAAAGAGGCCAAGCAATGGTTCGCCCACCGCGGCTGGGAAGTGCTGCCACGGAACAAGCGCGGCTGGAGCATCCTAAAATGGGGCGCCGACCATGCATACCTGGCATCCGCCGCCAACCCTGAGCGGTCGGTCCGCCGCTGGTGCCGCCGCTGGGCTCCGTGGCTGACCGATGCCAAGCTCAACCAGATCGTCGCCGACGCCGAGACGTCAAACAGACGCTGGTCACACGATCAGTGCGCCATCACGCTCGAGATCACCGTGCGCGACCGCCAAGCCCTTCGATTTCGTTTCATCGGCGCCAATGATGATCCCGACTACAAAGAGCGTGACGCGGCGAAGAAGGCGAAGAACGCTGCAGCCAACCGCCGATACCGGGCGAAGCGTAGCTCCGGCCGCAAGCGAGGTCGGCCGAAGTTGGAAGTCCCGGCATGGAAGGTTGCAGGCTACAACAGCAAGCGAACCTATCAACGCCATAAGGCGAATGGAACATTGGCCGCTCAGGGTGGCACCAAAAATGCGAGATGCGACATAAGTAAGAATAGAACGCATCACGGAATAAAAGTGCCATTGCCAACGCAGCCGAGCAGCGATCTCGCCGGCACCGACTTTTCGAGGTTCGGCATCACCGCCATCCATGTCATCAGCAACAACCGTGTTGTTCGCCATTGGCCCGCAGGCTGAGAGCGCGGCGCCTGAAGCGTCCGCGCTAGCACACCGTCTCCTCGACGGCCTGCCAGACGCGCTTCGCGCGGGGCGCCGTGGATTGATGGACCACATGCGCGGCCGCACACCTCCCGACCTCGCCGACCTGGACTCGTGGAGACCCGGCCGCGCCTGCGGCGAGCTCTGCCGTTCCGCGTGTCACCACCGAGTCCTAATCTGGGACAAATGGGACATGCCGGGAAGATGTCCCAAATGTCCCAAATGATGCGCTCGAAGGAAAGGAACAAAAGCGCCGTTATTAACTTATGTGACTCATCTACGGATCAGGAACGAAGTCAGTGGTGGAGGAGACGAAGGCGGAACTGCCAAAACAACAGACGCAGGATGGCCCACGTTGCCCAACCTGCGCAGCCTTCCCCCGTCTGGCTCAATCCATACTCGATACCCGCAAGGGCAAGACCGTTCGGCTCTACCAATGTAAGTGTGGCGAGCGCATTTGGGACGACTAGTGCCCGCGAGGTAATTCAGACTCGGGCGCTGAGCCAACAAGGATTTCGTACGCTCGCTCGGCCTGCTCCCGCGTCAAACTGGCTGCCCAGTCGGTGCCGATCAGTGCTGGACCCCGGCGTTCTCGATCGTAAACCATCCAACCAACGCCGCCAATGCGAATGAGAAATCTGGTCGCTGCCCGCGCGCTTTCACTCACCATCGCCTCTCAATCACCTGCAGAGGTGGCGAGTACGCCGCTTATGTCCCGACTGCATTTGCCTATGTGAATCAATTCGGGAAAAATAGGCAACAGAACTGTGCGAAAGCGAACAGAGCGGCCTTTCGCTGTGTGCGTGGGCGCGCCCCTGCTTGGTGCAACCGACACCAAAGCGCAGCGGCCCGGCCCACACCCCCGAAATACCCCGCCGGGCCGGGGCCGTCTCGCTGACTCAGTAGCCGCTGCTGCAGTGGCCCATGATCGCGCGCCGCGGCTCACCTCGCTCCAAATCCGGCCGAACGTCGGCGCCGCGTGATCCGCACGCTTGGCAGACACTCTGGGCAGACGCATCCGGACGCTCGGATTTTTCCTGGCCCTAATCTGGCTTTCGCGAGAACCGCCCGAACCGCACCGCCGCCGCCCCTTTCTGCGAAGAGGGAGGGCGACGACGGCGGACGCAGCCTCGCCGTGAGGACCGCGCTATCGGGCAACGCCCTCGAGCCGGCGCGCGTTCCTGTCGGATGCGTTCTCCCCACGCGCATCCGCGCCCCTCCATTTTTTTCAAGCGGCTGCGCCCGCTACCTGGACGTATGCCGTAGCTCGGATTGCTCGAGCCGCTGCGCGCCCATCTCGATCTCGTGCTGCCTAAGCCACAGCATGCCGAGGATTAGTAAGCCCGTAAGCGCGGCGAGGCCGAGCTGTAGATGCCACTTCATTCGCTGTGAACGCGACGTGCGGGCCGACGTTCCTGAGCTCGACCAAGCGCGGCCTTGAATGCCGGGCGCCATTCTGTTACGTTTCCTCAGGGAAATGATACAGGCTTTGAGGATAACGCTATGTTCCGCAAAGACTTAATCAAGGCTTTCGCCTATCTCCGCACCTCCAGCGCGACCAATGTCGGCGAGGACAAGGACTCCCAGAAGCGCCAGCTCGCCGCGATCGAGCGGTTTGCCAAGCGCAACAGCTTCACCATCGTTGGCACGTTCTCGGATGACGCTGTGTGGGGCGAGGACGACATTGCATCGCGTCCCGGCTTCTCGGCGATGTTGGATGCCCTGGAGGCGAACGGCACCCGTACGGTCATTGTAGAGGATGCTAGCCGCTTCGCGCGCAAGGTGCTCGTGCAAGAGCTTGGCATCGTGGCGCTGATCGCGCGGCAGGTCTCGTGCTGGTCCGCGGCCGGCGACATCGAGCTGACCAACACCGAGGACGAGTTCAAGGTAGCAATGCGGCAGGTCGCCGCGACCTTTGCTGAGCTTGAAAAGAAGCGTCTCGTGAAAAAGCTCAAGGTGGCTCGCGAGCGCAAGCTACAGGCCACCGGCAAGTGTGGCGGCCGCAAGACCTATGAGGAGCGCAATCCCGCGATGGTCGAGCTGGCGAAGAAACTGCACCGCTACACCATCAACGGGCGCAAGCGGTCGCTGCGTGACATCGCCGCCGAGCTGGAGGCCGCGGGCCATGTTGCCAAGAATGGCCAGCGCTACTCGGCGACTGCGATCTCGCGCATGATCGCGGCCTGATCGCCTCGCTCACACGAACTTAACTCCGAGGCGCTGTTCATCGCGCCATAGCGCGCGGCACCGGAACCGCTTGCGATCAATGAACAGCTCGAACGCGTCCGGGATATCAGCCGAGGACGGAAGTTCCAATACAGCCAACGTCGCAGTCCGATCGTGCACCGTGCAGCTGAAAGCGCTTTTGGGAAATTCAATTATTCCGAATTCTTCTTGTTTTTCTTGCTTCATAGGGCGCTGGTCTTCTTCTTGTTTTGCCCGGCTTCGTAACTGAATCGGGAAAACTCGGCAACCTATCGCCTCGGCCTCGCCTCCGGACGCTCCGAAACACATCTGCACCGATCCCGTGCAAGCCATTGATTTTTAACAGCTATTACGAACTTGTCATTTGAAACAAAATGCTGGGCGGATACTGTGGACATACCGCGAACATGCAGTGGCGATGAGTGCTCGAATGGCGGAGATAGCCGCGCTATCCAAAATTGATGGGCGCACGAAGTTGGCGAGGCGGCTGAAAGCCGATGCCGCTCATCGAGATGAGATCGCGACCGGCTTGCTCACCGATCTCAATCGGCCGGCAAACACGACCGACAGGATCTGGGCCCAAAACCTCGCCGTCCTGGTCTGGCGTGCCGAGCAGATCGAAGCAATCGGTGGGGATACCACAGAGCTGCGGCGGCTGATCAACCAATCCATGAGGGCGGGCGGACAGAAGCCGGCGCCACCGGCACCGGCGAAGACTTCGCCTGGCCCGTCCGCCGCGGAGCGCATCGCCGCCATCGGCGCGGCCCGGAAGGCCGCGGAGGAGGCATTGTGAGCGCACCGCCGACACGCCGCCTCCGGGCTTTGGCCGACGTACTGATGGTGCACGAGTATCACACCCGCGTGCACGACGGCACCATCGTCATGATCGCGGGCACGACTGGCGAGATCAGGCCCCATCATGGCGAGCTGATCGTAACCATCAGGCAGCGAACCTCCGCCGCGACGGTCCGGAAACTGCTCGGCCTCGCCGTGCTCGACGTTGCCGGTAACGGCGACCTGAAGCTTGGCCGCATGCCGCGGCCGGACGAGGCGCCGCTGTTTCGTGACCTCCTCGGCTTGCATGCGAGGAGAGCGTGATGCCGCCGATCACGTCGATCGAGTTCTTCGCCGGCTTGAACTGGATTGACGGCAAGCCGCTGGTGATCGAACCGTATCGGCGTGAAATCTTCCGCAGGGCGCTCGACACCTACCTGGACGGCACCAGCATCCCAGCAATCAACCTGGTGGTCAGCGGCCGCGGAAAGAAGAACAACAAGAGTCTCGACCTTATCCTCGCCGGTCTCTACTGCCTGGTGTGCCGCGAAAGTCCGCAAGGCTCCGACGTCCTGATCGTGGCCAATGATAAGGACCAAGCCGAGCAAGATCTCGACTTGGCCAAGAAGCTGATTGCGGCCAATCCCGACATTGCGGAGGAGCTAGAGATCCTCTCCGACGAATCCGCCGCAAGGACGGCAAGGGTACCATGCGGGTGCTGCCGGCGAACAACGTCGCGGGCCAGCACGGCAAAACAGCCTGCTTCATCGGCTACGATGAAATCCACGCCTACCGCGATTGGAGCCTGATGGAGGCCCTACAGCCGGACCCGACCCGCGGCGACGTCCTGCAGTGGGTGACTAGCTATGACAGTCTCCTCGACTTCGAAGGCGCACCGCTTCACGATTTGAAGAAGATCGGCATCAGTGGCGAAGACCCGCGAATGCTGTTTTCGTGGTATTCGGCCGACTTCACGACCGATCCGGCAGCCGTCAGTTTGCCGCCGGATCAACGCGCAAATCCTAGCTGGCGGTCATGGCCGGAAGGTCTCGGCTATCTCGCACAGCAGCGCCGCCGTCTGCCGTCGGCGCGCTTTCGGCGCCTTCATCATAATCCGCCGGGTGCTCCACAAGGAGCTTTCTTCGACCAAGGCATAGTAGAGCGTGCCATCGTCACCGGGCGTCATGCGCTCGATCCGGTCGACGGAATCGATTACCTCGCCTTCGTCGACATGTCTGGTGGCAGCAGCGACGATGCGACACTCGCGATCGCGCATTGGGACGGCCGTAGGGTGGTCATCGACCTGGTCATCAATCAGGGCGAAGCGATCCCGTTTAATCCCCGACTCGCCGTGGCGAGATTCGCGGCCACCTGTTCCCGCTATCGGATCAAAACCGTCAGTGGTGATGCTTATGCTGGCGAAACCTTCCGCCGGGACTTTGCCGATTGCGGCATCGACTACGTCGTCCACAAGGCGACCCGCACGGATCTTTATGAGAATGTCGAGGTGGCGCTGAACGCCGACCAAGTTGAGCTGTTGGACAGCGCCAAGCTGCGAAACCAGCTTCTGACCTTGGTGCGGCGTGGTGCGAACATCGATCACCCGTCTGGGCAACATGATGACTGGGCAACCAGTGCAGCCGGCGCCGTGACGCTGGCCTGTCCCGACCTCGGCGCGCCGGTGCCGTCGATGCTCGTGCACTACCAGCGCATGGTCGAGGCGGCGATCGCGCCGCCGCCGGTTAGCGATAAGGTGCGCATCGTCTGGCCGCCGCAGGACCAGGCGCCGTCCCATCTCGAGGACGACGGCCACGCTTACCTCGTCGAGCTCGATGGAAACGAGTTAGTATTTCGCGTCAGCAAAGATCACGCTCGCCGCCTGCTCAAGGGGGCGCTCTCCACCCCCAATCTCGTCGCTGCGAATCAAGAGATTGCCGCTGGTCTTGAGCCGCTTCGTGAGCCGGCCCGCGTCAACATTAATGCAATACTCGCCGAGATCGAGGCGCAACGCCCGATTCATCCGCTCGATCGAGGCAGAATGGCGCGGGAAGCCCTACGGGGCTACAGCCCCGGCGCGGTTTTGCGCGAGGTGCTTCAGGAACGGGGATATCGGTGATGATGAGCACCGTAGCGATCATAAGCAATGATGCGGAGGACGCCGTCGTGCTGTTCAAAAGTAACGAAGTGCTCCGGCGTGATTACGAGCAGATCTGCCGGCGCTTCGATGGCCAATGGGAGACAATCCTGGCCGACCACGCCGAGGCCCAGGCCACGATCCAACCAGGCCAACCCAAACTGGCGAAAGCGGATCGGCGGACCGCGCTGCTGGAGGAGCAAAAACTACTCCTCGAGGAGCATGTTTCTAGACTGCAAGCCGGTAACGCGACGCTCGCTAAAATCGCGGCCTGGTTGAAATACCGCAACCAAGCATTTGCCGAACACAATGAGGTCGCCGACCGAAGCAAGCGCTTCGCGCGGCGGCACGCGAGGTTTGCCGAATGACCGAACTCGATAAGATCTCAACCCCACGCGGTGAAGCGCGGTTGATGACTGAGATTGACGCCAACGGCGGATACCCGACAGCACCGCCGGGCACCGGTGCGGACTGGTTCGGACCGCAGGCACCGATGCGGCCTCTGGCACCGTCGGAGGTTGCCGGACGGGCCTGGGACTTTGTCCCTGGCTACAATCTCAACACTCAGCCCCGCGCCTACGAGTCAATCGACTTCGTCTCGCTGCGGGCGCTCGCTGACAGCTACGATCCGGTCCGCCTCATCATTGAGCGCCAAAAGGATCAAATCTGCCGACTACCCTGGAGAATCCGACTCAAGCACGAAGACACCGGCCGGCGTCCGAAGACCAGTGAGCTATCACCTGCCACAAGGGGACGCATCGCCGACATCACCAACTTCATCAAGACGCCTGACCACGACGTCAACTTTCGCGCCTGGCTTCGTTCTCTACTCGATGACCTATTCGTCATCGATGCGCCTTCGATCTACTGCGACCGCAATTATAGCGGCGACCTCGTCGGTCTCCGCATCGTCGACGGCAGCACCGTCAAGAAGATCATCGGACCAGATGGGCGCGCACCGCGGCCGATTAGATGGACCGGTGCGCCATTCGAGTGGAACGGCCAGACCATCACGCTGGAGAACCATCGCGCCCTCGGCTTCCGGCTTGTCGGTGGCACGATGTTTCCGCCCATGTTTCAGCAGATTCTGCACGGGCTTCCGGCGGCCTCACTCACAAGGTGGGACCTACGCTACGCACCAATGAACGTCCGGCCCGGCCACGTATACGGCTTCAGCCCGTGCGAGCAATTGGTGCAGACGGTGTCGACCGCGATGCGCCGCGCGACACATCAACTGGAATATTACCGCGAAGGCAACCAGCCCGAGAGTTTGTACGGATTGCCTCCGACATGGACGTCGGACCAGATCCAGAAATTCCAAGACTACTGGGACAATCTGTTTGTTGGCAATCTCGGTCGCCGCCGCCAGATGAAGTTTATGCCCGGCGGCGGGGACTATAAGCAACTCAAGGAACCGCCGCTCAAGACGGAGATAGACGAGTGGCTGGTGCGGATCATCTGCTTTGCGTTCTCGTATCCTCCGTCGGCCTTCGTCACGCTCTCGAACCGCTCCATCGCCGAGCAGCACGAACGGCAATCGGAGGAAGAGGGAATCGAGCCGGTAAAAAATTGGGCGAAGGACCTGCTAGACGGCGTGATCGCCGATGAGTTTCTTTCCGACGATCTGGAATTCGTATGGATCGAAGAAGACGAGATCGACCAGGAGAAGCAGTCGATCATTCTCAACAGCTACGCCGAACCGCGTCATGACGATCAACCAGGTAAGGGAGCGTCTAGGCCTCGATCCCGATCCATCTCCGGCCGCGAACAAGCTGATGGTGAAAACCGCCGCGGGCTACGTGCCAGTCGACAAAACCAGGGAGATCACCGCATGACAATATTATCGCCGGCCAGAGCGCGCCTGGCCAAACTGATCGCCGCGGGCGTGGACGATCTCGACGGCGATCTCATCGCTGTGCTTCATGAGGAGCACGCGGCAGCACTGGCGCGGCGCGAGGCCGCGCGTAGTCAGCTTGTCGAAGCTGAGGCGGATGCTATCGCGATCGCCGCAGTGTTCGGCGAACAGGGACGGTCCGGCCCGGGGTCCTCGGTCAAACTGAAATGGCTTAGGGCCGGCGAGCGCGCGGCTGTGGCATGCAGCGAGGCATCACGGCCAGAGCCGACGCCTGATGAGATGATGGAAGCACTTCGCCGCTGGACCACAGTCCTGGCGCGCCTCTCGACGGACGCCACCGCGCCGCGGCCACTTGCCGTCATCCACCCCGTCCGGCCTCGCCCGCTGGCCGCTGAGGCTTCATCGCACACGAACCCCACTCCGTTAGGATTATTTCGATGACGAAGACCGCGCGCGATCCGTTGTTCGCAACCCAGCGCGCCCCGATGTCGTCGGGGCGCCATGCCAAAGCGATCACCCCCGATCCTAACAACGATCTCTCCGACGTCACTTCCAGTTTGATCGTGACCATCGGGGCCGGCGGCACTGGGGTCACGGTAATCTTTGCTGATGATCCCGATCAGGCGCCGGTCTCGATCCCGCTCGCGGTCGGTGTCTTCCAGCTGCAGATGCAAGTTCGTCGCGTGACCGCAGCCACGCTCGGCACCGGTGGTGGCATTGTCGCAACATGGGATGAGTTACCGCGACCGTCACGACGCTGCTTTTCTCCGTGGGGCAGCGGGTTGCGCCCGGCGGCGGGCGTTTTGGTCTCCCTGTGGCGCCCGCCGCTGACTTTCATTCCTTCAAGCGCGTGCAGCCCATCCAACTGCGAGCGCTCGGGGGAGCCGGCGAGGTCGACCGTGGATGTAGCGGCGGCTTCGCTTGGCGACCTTTTCACAACGGCGTGCGATGACCAAACTATTTGATCTCGTTGGCTTCGTCGCGACGCTGATCCTACGTGCCGTCCAAGGCGCGTTTGATGTCCGCAATGCTCCCGACAGCGGCGCACAAGCGGACATTGCAGGAGGTCCGCGAAGGGCCAATTACTGACAGGAGCGGACGATTCGCCGCCCCGATGGACAGAGCATCAATTTTTCCCCGGGCCCGCCGTCATGATGTTGTCCAGGACATCGCCGATCGTGAAGCTCGCCGCTTTTGCGCGCGGTGGGAACTCCTTGAAGCTCTCGATATACTTCGCAACAATGGCTTGTGCGGGCACGAGTAGAAAGACACGGTGAGAGTGCCAATCGCTATAGAGCATGCTTGTTGTGGCGCGTTCGAACGGATCGGCCCGCAGATTGTACAAATTGGGCACGCGGAGCTTCGTAAATTGGCCTTGCCAGACTCCGATTGGAAGTTTCGGATTGATTTCAGCATGCTGCTCCATGAAGGCGATTTTCCAATCACGAACGCGAATGGCCATCAGATCGCCGTCGTCGCTCCAGTATAGGAATTCGCTGCGCGGCGACTCCTTTGCTTCGCCTTTGAGGAACGGCAGCAGGTTGAAGCCGTCGAAATGCGCTTTGAACTGCTTGCCGTTTAACGTCGTGCCCTTCTTCGTCCGCTCGACCAGGTCCACATCCCCGTTGGCGGCCGCGAATGTCGGTATGAAGTCTTCATGTGCACAGATGTCGTTGATGACGGTTCCGGGCTTAATGACTCCGGGCCACTTGATCAGACACGGCACGCGGAAGCCGCCTTCCCAGTTGGTGGCCTTCTCGCCCTTGAAAGGCGTCGCGCCGCCGTCGGGCCAGGTAAACACTTCAGCACCATTGTCGGTTGTGTAGACGATGATGGTGTCGTCGGCGACGCCGAGATCGTCGACGAGTTTCAGGAGTTCGCCGACATGCCCGTCGGTCTCGACCATGCCATCCGGATAGAGGCCCTTGCCGGTCTTGCCTTGGGATCCCGGCTTGAGATGCGTGAAGACGTGCATGCGCGTCGAGTTGAAGTAGCAGAACCACGGCTTGTTGGCGCGGTGTTGGCGGCCGATGAAGTCCTTGGCCGCGTCGAGGAATTCCTCGTCGATAGTCTCCATCCGCTTTTTGGTGAGCGGTCCGGTGTTCTCGATCTTTCCGTCTGCGCTGGACTTGATCACCCCGCGCGGTCCGAACCTTTTGCGGAACTCGGGATCCTTCGGGTAGTCGGGGTTCTCCGGTTCTTCCTCGGCGTTGAGATGATAGAGGTTGCCAAAAAATTCGTCGAAGCCGTGCGCCGTCGGCAGGTGCTCGTCGCGGTCGCCGAGATGGTTCTTGCCAAACTGGCCGGTGGCATAGCCGTAAGTCCTCAGGACATCAGCAACGCTGGGATCTAGTGGGCCGAGGCCAAGCTCGGCGCCGGGCAGGCCGACCTTGGTCAGTCCCGTGCGCACCGGCGTCTGTCCCGTGATGAAGGCGGCTCGACCCGCTGTGCAGCTCTGCTGGCCGTACCAGTCAGTGAACACGGCACCCTCCCTGCCTATTCGGTCGATGTTGGGCGTGCGATAGCCCATAATTCCCATATTGTAGGCGCTCACGTTGAACCAGCCGATGTCGTCGCCCATGATAAAGAGGATGTTGGGCTGGCGGCCCGAGGGTACGGCTGGCTGTGCGGTAGCGGGCGCAGCTCTTTGGTCCTGCGGGAACGCCGCGCTGCTCATCGCTGCAGCTGCAGCCAGCATGGACGTTCCCAAAAGCAGAGTACGGCGATCAATTTTTCTTGGCGACGCTGTTCGTTCGCGCGCGTCTGTGTTGATCATGCTTCACTCCGCATTCACCTGGATACTGCACTGCAAAATCGCGCCTTAGCGATGTCTGCATGCTAGTGAACATGAAGAAATATGTGATGTGCAGTTTGTGCCAAAGGTGACTAGCACTCAGCGGAGTCCGCAATGGGTCAAAACCGGCAAATGCTCTGATTGAGCAGAGAATTTCTGCTTAGCTCCCGAAAGCCGACATCTGCGCCTTTATGGTCGGGCCGCCGAGCCTCATGCTGATGCGATTCTGCCGCTGCCCCATTGGGTGCGGGCCGCGCGCGAGATCGTCATCGAGTTGCTACCGGCCGAAGCGCGCGATCCTGGTGCGCTGACGAATGCACTCAAATGGTGCAACACCAGGTTGTGAAATCCGGAACGTTGACGTTGAGTCAGGCGAAGGAGCAGCATGGCGATGCCGTCGAGTACAGCGGCCCGGCCGACATCTGTGAAATGCCTGCCGAGCCTAACCCGAGCCACCTTGGAGGTTACACATGGCCCAGGCTACCGACCATTCTACCACGTCCAAGTAGAACCCCGACGCCGCACTGCTCGCGATGATCAAGCACCATGATATCCTTTCGGCGCAGTGGGATCTCGCGGTCAAACGTGACCCCATGAACGGCGCCCCTACGAATCTCATCCAAAAGACGTCCGACTTGCAGCGTAAGATCATCGCAACCTGCGCCTTCACATCAAAGGGCCTGGACGCCAAACTAAGGATCGTGCGTCATGCCGAGTTCGATGACGACGACGGGATCATAGCCGCAATCCTCGAGCTCGACGCCAAGCGCGTCGCGGCGCGCTGATCACGTCTGCACTGCCGAGACGACGATGAGGCCGCCCGCGAGGGCGGCCTTCCTTATCTAGACACAATCCTAAGCTCGCTTCTTCGCCGGCTTAGACTCGGTTGGCTCGAACTTGCCTGCAGTCATCCAGTCATTACCGATCCGATTGACTTGGCATTTCCTCGCCAGACGACTGGCGAAGCTGTTGCGGCTCTGTGTGCTATCGTTCAGACGCACCATGTGGCGACCGCCAATGTCCGAGAAGTCCTTCACCCTGCCGATGCTGACCATCACGGTCTTGTCAGGATAGGCGCCGAGCGCCAAGCCAGCCTCGAACAGAACGTTTGGTCGCGCCTGGCCCTGCTGCTTGCCCTCGGTGGACCGCTCCGCGGCCTTGACGAAGTGCGGCTTGAGCTCCACGAGGTCATCGGGCGAGAACAGCACGACGATGGCCTCGGCCTTCTCCATAACAACGTTCAGGATCTTTCCGACGTAGGGATTCCCCTCATTTGCCTCGTCGATCGCATGTTCCCATTCTAGCGGATGCAATCCCAGCGCGCGCAGGAATTCGAACATTGACCTGCGCAGCGCATCATCACGGCCATGGACCACAAAGACGGTATTGCCCTTGGTACGCTTCGCCGGCTTCTTCGCACGCGATTGCGCACGGCGCACCGGGCGCTCGACGGCTTCCACTGGCGCATCATCCCGGTGCCGGCGGCTGTTAGACGAAACGCCGCCGCGGAGCTCGGCTCGCTCCTCTGCCGTCGAATACCGGCTGATGTTCACCCCAACACGATGGGCGAGCTCCAGAGCAGCCAGATTTCGCTCCAGCCGCGTCTCTCGCATGACCTTCTGGACGTGATTGTAGACCGCCTTAATGGTGATCCCCATCTTGTCGGCGAGGCGTTCAAGCAGCTCCTGGTTGATTTTCGGCACTACCGCTTCTTGCTCTTACGGTGGCGGGCGACGTTGACGTAGTTCGGCCCGACATCAAGGAGGGCCGCAATCTCGCGCGACGTGAACCCGATCGCATCGAGCTTGAGCGCCGCCGCATCCTTGTCCTCGATGTCCTTCACGTAGAGCAGCGCCAGCAGCCCAGCGATCTTGTCGAGCACGGGAATCCCCTGCTCGGCAGCGGTATCACCGGCGGACGCGCGCTTTCTTGCCTTTTTTGCCATTGGCTTTCCTGGTCCTACTGCGGCTTCGCATCACCTGCACGGATGCGGCGGTCGATCCTGCCGCCTCTGCGGCGTCCCTTGTCGGCAGCCCGAGTCCTTCGAGGAATTTCACCCGCTCGAGCACCTCGCCATATTTGTCCGGCGCCTCCTCCCAAGCCTTTGACAAGGCAAGCCTCGCGAGCGAGCGGCCGATCACCGGCAGCCAGGTAGCGTAATCGGGGGTGTCCTCAGCCATGCTTTTACCTGCGGTTGCGAATCGCAGGGGGCATGCTGCCGCTCACGGTTCCCGCAAACAAGCTAGTGCCGTAGTCATCCGGGCACTTATCCATCAAAAAAGATCGGGAAGTGGAGCGCAGCTCGGCAATAGTCCGAGGTCAACCTCGACGCCCGCTCGCTGATCGCGCCGGCATCACCGACAAGGCTGGCCGCCCATCAGGTCGGCCCTTCCGTTTTTCAGTATCACATAGTTGGGAGAAAATCTTGGGGAGGAAATTTCTGTAGCAGCATACCGGTTTCGGGTCGCCCATCGGAACGGCTGCCCTTGGTTCGCCATATGTGCGCAATCCATATTGCACACACGCATCGTGAATGCGTCTGGAGCATTTGGTATTCTACCTAAACGGGAATCGGTCGTCATCTCTGTTCGCGTGCCTCTCGATGTGAAGACCTGGCTGGCGGCCCAGGCGAAGCGCAACATCTCCTCGCAAACCGCAGAGATCATCAGAACGCTGCGCGATCGCATGCAGCGCGAGCAGCGCGAGGCGGTGCGGTGACGTCAAAGCGCATGAAAATCGGTGACACCATCTGCACCCGAAACGGCGTCGACGCTCTTGGTCGGCACTATTGGTGCGCCCAGCACGAACCTGATGTCGTGCATGGACCGTCCGAGACTGAGGCTGAGTCCTGGGAGAACCAGCGGCTAATCCTGTTGGGCCCTGATCGCGAAGTTGATCCGATAATCGAGAAGCTGCAGTGATGCCGAAGCAGGCCGCGCTTCCACCTTCCCTTCCGCCGCGCCTGATCGGGCGCGACGGGGCCGCGGCCTATGTGTGCGTCTGTCCGAATACCTTCGACTGCATGGTGTTGGACGGGCGCATGCCACGCGCCCGTGTTCTAGGGGACAAACGCAAAGCGTGGGACGTGAGAGAGCTTGACTTGGCCGTTGAGGCGTTGCCCCATGAGGGTGAGGCCTTGGCCGCCAGCGACGTGGGATGGACCTGATGCCCCGCAAGCTCCCGCTGCATGTCGAACGCAACACTGTCAAAGGCAACACGTACCTGTCATTCAGGATACGCAGTCAGAACGGGCCACGCATCCGTCTGCCCGACGATCCGACGTCGGAAGAGTTTCGTCTAGCGTATATCGCGGCAATGGGCGGCACCACCAAGGTGGTGCTGAAGAAGGATTCGCCCGACAGTATTAGCGCGAAGATCGCCGCCTACATGGCGAGTCCGGCGTATCGCGCACTAAGCGACTCCTCGAAGGACGGCTACAGCTCACGCCTCGAGCAGATCAGAACCGATCACGGCCACCGCGCATTCTCAGGGCTCACGAAAGAGCGAATCGAAACATTCATTCTGGCACCGCTCGCCAACAAGCCCGGCGCCGCGCTCGACACGCTGAAGAAGCTGCGCATCCTGATCAACCATTTCAAGCTGACGCCAGACCCCACGGCTGGCATCAAGCGGCCCAAGGGAGGCGAGATCAGGGCCTGGACCGATCGTGAGCTTGCCGCCTATGAACGGCGCTGGCCGATCGGCACGAAGCAGCGCACCGCCTATGCGCTCATGTTGAACATGGGCACCGCGCGCATCGACACCCACGCGCTGACGTGGCCCCAGGTCGACGATGGTGCCTGTTACCGGCGCCACAAGACCGGAGTCGCCGTCGACATGGCCGTGTCCGAGGATCTGGAGAAGGCGCTGGCGGCGACGCCGCGCAAGCATTTCGTGGTCATCACCACGGCCTACGGCAAGCCATTTACGGTCGATGGTTTCAGCCGGTTCATGCGCGATGCCATCACCGCCGCCGGCTTGCCTCTATCCTGCCAGCCGCACGGCCTGCGCAAGACGCTCGGCCGCCTGCTCGCCGACGCCGGCTGCAGCGCTCACGACATAATGGCCGCGCTGGGCCATACGACCTTGGCCGAGGCCGAACGCTACACCCGCGAGGCCGATCGGAAGCGCGGCGGCAAGCGCGCGGTGACGCAGCTCAATGAACATCGGAAGAACAAACCTTCCCAAACCACACCGGAAGGTTTGGGAAAAGCCGTAAAAAGCGATGGGAAAACAACGCCATGACTTCCCGGCTGGCGCTCCCTAGGGGAATCGAACCCCTGTTTCAGCCTTGAGAGGACCAAGTCGATCCGCTCAATAATCGTCCTGAAACAGTCCTATAGATGTCAAAGCCGGCCCGTCTGCGCGTGTAGGCGTGGCCGCACCAGTTTAGCACCAGAAACGACCTCACCAAAACGCAACAAACGCGATCGAACGCAGATGAAACCGCAGCAAAATCAACGAAGCTGACCGATAGTCTGCCGCTCATAACGGTCTGGTTGCAGGTTCGAGTCCTGCCGGGCCCACCAACGGGATCAATAGCTTACTTCGTTCTCGTTGCCTTCCGCGCCGCCGCCGCACCAGTAACCGCACCAGATACGTGCCCTCTTCGTTCGTGGGCGGTTCGCGCTCCGCCTGGATTTCGCCTGACGGGGAGAAGGTGAACGAGCTGATCGCTGGTGCCCATTTTGGTGGGCATCGCCTATCGAAAATCGAGCCTCAAGATAAGTGCAAGCCGAAGTCGTAGTGCAGGTGGAAAAAGGGCGAGTTTTGGATAAGGCCGTCCGGCGCCTGCCCCGCCGGCATCTCGACAAATTTGCGCACCAGGCTGTCCTTGACGCCGAAGACGACGTCGGTGTCGAGATACGCATCGCCTTCCGCGAATATGTGCGTCACCAGCTTCTGATAGCCAGGCGCCGAAATCATGAAGTGGATGTGCGCCGGTCGCCACGGATGCCGTCCCTGCTTCTCTAACATGGCTCCGACAGGACCATCGTGAGGAATGGGATATGCCGCCGGCTTAATACTCCAGAAACTGAACCTCCCATCTCCGTCCGTCGAGAACCGGGCCCTCATTGCTAGGCCACCAGTCTCCCCGAGTTGCTGGACATCGTAGTAGCCATCGCCGTCCGAATGCCAGACATCGACGACGGCGCCGTTGATCGGCGTGCCGTCCGGAGCATTCACCGTTCCTGTGACAATGAGCGGGTCACCTTCGAGACCGCCAGAGATGTTATCCCCACGCCCTTTCTCGGGTGGCCCCTCGACGTAAAAGGGCCCAAGCACCGTCGACTCGGTGACGCCCTGGGCTGCTCCGTGATTAATGGCATCCACGAGCATCGAGACGCCGAGCGTATCTGACAGGAGCACGAACTCTTGGCGGGTGTCACTGCACATTTTGCCGGTATCCGTCAGGAACGCGATCCCCTTTTCCCATTCCTCGATCGTCGGCCGTACCTCCCTCACGAAAGCATGGAGATGCCGGACCAAGGCGACGCTGACCTCAGCCGCTCGCCGGTCGCTCGCACCTGAAAGACGGTCGACGACCGCGTCAGTGATCGTGATCTCGTCAAAGTTTCGCATAGTTCCCTGTCCAATTCATCTTTGGTGAAGTCACGTCAAATCCTGGCATCGTCCACCAGGATTACCTTCGGCGGACGGCCCTCGCAGCCGATCGACCCGATGGTCCGAGAACCAAGCACCACGCGTGTCGGCAGGCCGAGAAAAGTGAAGTGCTTGTATCATTCACCTTCGAAAATGCTGAAGGGACCGCGAAAGCCGACTGGGGGCTTCCGCGATCTTGGGTGATGCTTCGCCTACTCGGCCGCGTCGTTCATGTAGGATTTCTTAACGTCCTGGGCCTTCGCGTAGTCAGGCTGGAAGCGGACGCTGGCGTAGTGGGACTTCTGCTCAGCTTCCTGCGCACGCTTCCCTAGTTCCGCCGTGTCGCCGAAGCCGAGGACCTGCCGCGCCAGCTCGGTCAGCGGTCCATCGACCTGATACTCTGTGCGCTGCATCGTCAGCAAGTTGATGAGATAGAGAGGCGTGCCATTGAACTTCTCGAACATCTCATGGCGGTTGCCCCACTCGCTCAGGAATCGCTCGCTGATTTGGCGGAAGATCTTGATACGGTCGTAGGCACTGATCTCAGCACCGCGGAGGGCCTCTGCGAGTTTCGGGCCGATATATGGATCCTCCATCTCGCGCTTCGACGGCTGGATAACAACACCGCGACCGCAGAAATCGATCAGGGTGTTCACCATCTTGGCCTGGTTCTCGAGATAGTAGGCGCGGCCGAAGTCGATGTAGATATTGTTCGGCTTGAACAGCCCCCCGGGCGTCGCGAATCCCGTCTCTTCAGCGGCGATCATGAAGGCCCGACAGGTCTCGCGGAAGCGAATGAGCTCAGCGAGCTGCGCCGCCACGACCGGGTTGGTGCTGGTGCCCAGCGACTGCGTCAAGAGCAGAGCGAGGCCGACCATCAGTTCGGCATGGACGCAGTGACGGATCTGGGTTTCGAGATGCACCCAGTCGAATTGACGTTGCGGATACCATTTCGCGTGGTCAGGATTGCCGACGTGCTGAACCCGGTCCCATGGAATGAGGACGTCATCGAAATAGACCATCGCGTCGAGTTCGTCACCGATGGTGGCCAACGGGCGATCGTACGGATCTGCGTCCGGCTGCGCGTTCGACTTGCGGGCCACGACCGAGATGCCCTTGGTAGCGATCGGCACCAGCGCGTAGACAGTCTGCTCCGCGGTCTGGCCGGGACGCCACAAGTTTCCAATAAGAAGATGATTGACGAACGGAACGGACGTGCCGATCGCCTTCCAGCCGCGGACAAGGATGCCGTCGTCGCGTTCTTCGATGATCTTCAGCATTGGCGTCTCGGCCATCGCATTGTCACGGCCGCGATCGAACTGGACGTCGAGGAACATGGGCGAGATAGCCAGATCCTGAGACGTCACCTCCTCCCACTGACGCTGAATATTTCCGGAGAGATCGCGCTTCTTGCCACTGAAGCGCGAATTGTCCGACCAAGGCTTCTGGTCGTCCACCTGGGTGAACATGACCACGTTCATGCCGGCTGGCGGCCGTGTGAAGATGCCGCCCTTGAAGTGACGGCAGAGGAAGTCGCAGTACTGGCGGCGCTTGACTACATCTTCCTTTGACCGCGGAAGGAACCAGTGCATCGACTGACGCTTGCCACTCTCATCGATGAAGGTCGCGATGTCTTGATGCTTCGGGTCAAGATGAAGATCGTAGTATTCGGCGATGGCATTCGCATACCCCTTCGTCATGGGATGCGTGGTCACGTCCTCGATTAGCTCACCACCGACGTAGACGCGGCGACCATCTCGTAGAGATTGAAGATACTCGGCACCGGTTCTCATAGCTCACTCCTTCTCATGTTCTTAGGAAACTTGCCGCTGGAACGTCGCTGCATCCCAGTAGTCTTCGCTGTGGCGTATCCGGCCGTCCTCGACTTGAACCAGTTGAACACCACGCAACGAAATGGTCTTGGCTTCAGCCGTGCCGTTCTTCTGCGGAGCGGTCGCGCGCATGACGTAGGCGACGGCGACCGTTCCATCCCCTCCCACAATCATGGACTTCACCTCCCATCGGACGTCCGGGAGCCAGCTGAACAGCTTCTGCATGCCCACCGCGATCTCGGCGGGGCCTTGCTTCGTCTTGAGTTGCGAGACTTCGTCGTGCGTCGCATCATCGCAATAGAGCGCGAGGATCGCGCGGTGATCGTGCCTGCAGTAGGCGTCGTAGAGCGCGTTGGCGACTTCCTTCGGGGACGACGCGGACGTCATGCGCGCGCCTCCAGATCGACGCCATGCATGTAGCGCCCCTGTCCGTAGAGTAACGGCGGACCAGCGGCCGGCGCATGAATGCACTCGATCGCGGCGATGGCGATGCGATGGCTTCCGACCACGAGTTGCTCGACTGCCCGACATTCGAACACAACCGATGCCTCGCGTAGCCGCGGAACTCCGCTTCCGCCGAAAACGCCGGCCGATAGCAAGACGTGTTCGTCAATGAATTTGTCGACGCTAGGACGCGAGCAGAGCTCCGAAAGGTGAAGCTGATCCTGAGTGAGGAGGTTCACCGCGAAGCGCCCGCCCTCCCGGACGTGCGCGGCGGTCACGGTCTTGCTGTTCAAACAGATCAGGATCGTCGGCGGCTCGGTGCAGACCGAGGTAAACGAATTGATCGTCATCCCCCAGGGTCTAGCGCCATGCCAAGTCGTCACGACGCTCACGCTTCCGACGAAGTGCCGCATTGCCGCCCGGAATTCGGCCGCATCCGCAGTCGTCTGCGAAGGCGAAACTCCGAGGTCGTTTCCAATTCCCGAGTTGTTATTCATGGTGCGCCTCGTAGCGACTTATTCGTGTCACAGAAGCTAGGTGGCGCGCCTGGCCGACGTCTAATCGATAATAAGTATTCCAACTATCTGCCGGATCGATCCATCCGTCTCATGCGCCTTAAGACACCATTCGAGGGACGCCGAAAAGCCGAGAGCCAACACATCGCCGGCAACATCTCGCAACCGCAACATGCGAAATGCGGCCGATCGAAATACGGCAAGGACGAGCTCATTCCGATAGTGCACGACGATACAAATTGTTACGGTCCGAGGCTGCATTCACCGGGAGGCCTGGGGTGAACCTACGAAGTATTGACCTCAACCTGCTTGTGATACTCGACGCGCTCCTCACGGAGCGCAACGTGAGCCGGGCTGGCGAGCGCATCGGTCTCAGCCAATCGGCGATGAGCGCGGCTCTCGCGCGACTGCGCGAAGTCTTCCACGACCCATTACTCGTGCGCGTTGGGCGCGATCTGGCTCTAACGCGAAATGCGGAAGACCTCATCGTCCCGCTGAAAGAATCGCTTAGCAAGGTCGAACATCTCCTGCTGCGTCGTCCTGGATTCGACCCTGCGACCGATGCGCGGACGTTCTCGATCAGTGCGTCCGACTATGCGGGGTTGGTCCTGCTCACGCCGCTCGTGAGGATGATCTCCAACGAGGCTCCGAACGTGACGATTCATCTACTGCCTCGTGCTCGCGACGCCGCGCGCGTGCTGCAGACGAACCAGGCGGACATTGTCATCGAGCCGATCGAACTCTTCGGACCGAACGACTATCCGACGGCCTCGCTGCTAAGCGATCGCTGGCTCTGCGCCGTCGATGCAAATCACCCCGACGTCACAGGCGATATATTGAGCGAGACGCAGTTTCTCGAGCTCCCGCATCTCGTCTACGGCATCGGAGACGATCGGCAGCTGAACCTCGCCGACCAACATCTTGCCAATGCTGGCGTTCAACGGCGTATTGAGGTGACGGTCGAAAGCTTCCTGTTGAGCCCATTTCTTATCAAAGGGACGCGGCTCATCAGCCTCGTGCTGGAACGGGCGGCCAGAAGACTGATTGGCACGGTCGATATCAAGCTGCTGGAGTCCCCAATATCTGTCCCGGACATCCACGAGGCCATGTACTGGCACCCACGCCATACGACCGATCCAGCACACAAGTGGCTAAGAGAGAAGCTGCTTAACGTCGCGCAGCAACTGGATTGAGCCTCATCCACTCACATTCTGCATCGCGACTGACTTTGCGCGATCTTTTCGGCGAGCGTGCTTCCACCTCGCCAGGCTAATGTGATGTCTGTGGGTTATGGTGCGCTCGGAGGGAGGTCGCATTCGTTTTAATTTCAAGCGGTTACGGGAAGCGCCAGAGCTTACTCCCATTGGTTTCAATCAAAAGGTGGAGGCCATTCCCGTCGGGAGCTTGTAGGGCTTCTCCCGCGGCCTTGCGGCCAGCACGCCAACCTGAGTGAGCATGGGTACACTCACTGGCGCGCCGTCGTTACTCTGCTCGAAGGCCGCTGTTTTCCCAAATTCGACGGGCTGATGGGCGGGCGATATACGCGCGCTGTCCGCGCGTTCTTCGATCGCGAATACGGTATCCACGGCGAGACCCAAATATCGAAGCCACATCAGCCAGCGAACTTGGGAGCATCTTGGAAGAAGCGCGACCTTAAACGGCCGTGATCCGGCGACAATCTTAAGGCCCGGGTTCTCCGAACGACGCCCGGGTCTCGTTTCCCGGCGTCCCTGAGTGACCGAAATCTGTGATCGCTGCCAAACGGGGATGCTACATGGTCTTTATGCCGGGTTCACAACGGCATAGCCATGCTTGATCGCAGCTTCGAACACTTCCTTTAGACCCGCATTGCGCAAAACTTCATCAGCTGAGCTGAAGTCCCGTACCGGGCGCCAATCGAAGCCATTCTTGGGTTCGGGCAGCACTGTTGCGTTGAAAGCGTAGGCAGTCCGTCCCGGCCGTTCGCCGTCTGACCCTTGTTCGACGTATTTTTGCAATCGGTTCATTCGCGCCCCCGTGGATCGCTCCATCTTTGATGCGAGAACTCAACCGCAAAGGATGCGTCAAGGCAAGCGACAGCGCGCCGGATCAGCGGCGCGCTTGGCATCTGCCGGCATTGCTGCCAGCGCATCCAGTTCGGCGCCCTTGTCCAACGACGTCCCGGCGACGCGGTCCAGATCAGGGCCTAACGCCTTCGGGCGGGTCACGCGTCGGATGGTCCGCTCCGGCTTGCCGGTCTTCCCTGACGTACCGGCGACGAAGCTGGCCCAAGTTGGCCACCTTCGCCTTGCCGCCGCCGGCCTTGCCCGGGCGGCCACCTTGTCGGCGTCTCCGGATGCACCGCTTCATAAGTCGCCTTCCGCTTCGCTATCAGCTTCGCACGTTGCGCCGCCGTCAGATCGCGGCAGATAAGGCTTTCGACGTTGCGAGATTGTTCCGGGAGCACGCGAGATTTACCGAGGCCTAGGAACGCTATTCATCGTCGCGATGTTCGGTCCTAATCGGAGGCAGGCATTGCGGAGTTCTCTTTCATGGCTACCCAGATCGTGATGGACCACAGGCGACAGCAGACACTTCTTCGAGCAAACCGATCCAAGCGGCTTGCCGAGGCTGAGTGGCGTTTAAAGAAGCTGATCGACCAAGGATTTACCGCCGCCATGCGGATGGCGACTGGCGATCTAAACGTCGTGCGGACATTTGATCCGACGGCGGAGGAAACGCTTTCCTATCCGCGCCTTGTCAGCGGATAGACGGCGTTCGCCGCGCGCAAAATGTTTTTGTTCAGACGAAACGGTGCCGGCAGTGCGCGTTTGCGCGCTATGCGTGCGCTTTATCGGAGCTTCATCGAGGAAAATGGGCCGGAAGCGCGTGCGCGCCGCCTTTTGCGAGAATGGTTATCTCCAGAGCAGCGTGCGCAATTTGATGCCGAAGGCTTCTTCGATGTCACTGGATCCCACACCGGCCGACGATACCGAATTCATCCGGGCACCATGAGCAATGTTTGGGAGCTTGATGAAAAAATGGAGCCCAAGACGGGGTGGTGTTTCGTTCCTGAACGGCCCCTAGGAACTTGCGACGTGATGCTCGCCCAGAAGATCGCGCTTGAAACCGACGAGGCCGCAGTGATCGCGCTTGCAAACCGGGTTTCTCCGAGACCGCCCTCGCGGCCCCGAATGGTGCGGCGCGCCTATTAGTCCTGCTCATGGGCGGGGCGGCCGCTTAGGGCGGCGGCTGTGTGGCTCAATCGGACTTGGTCCGCGCACTGATCTCTTTGACCCTTTGCAGCGCTCGCTCGAATTCCGATCGGAGATACTGCTCATGGGCGAGGTCTGTTGGCGCTGCCAGGAATGCAATCGTCACGAGAAAGCGGTTCAGCAAAGACGCAATTTGAAGATTGTCGGAATGTTGCGAACGCAAAGCCGTGAGTTGCCGACGCATCTCAATCAGATCGATGGTCTCATGATGCGGCTGCTCTTTCAAATGAAAACTCGCGTTCGTGGCTAGAAGTTTTACGAAGCCGCCGCCCCGAGTATCGTGGCCCGACGACCTCGCCATGGTGACCCCGGGCGGGGGCAATGTCCGGTGCAGAGAGGTTAGCGCTCCGCAGCTTTGGTGCAATCAAAGACCCGGATTAAGCTTGATGTCGTCGCGGAAAGTTAAATCTGGAACAAGCGCTGCTGTCGCGCGGCAGCATGCCAGCGTGGCGCCGGCATGCCTTGCAAGTGCAATATGGCCGATCGGCCGACGCCGAGGGGATCATCAAAGAAGTAGAAGGTGCGCCGAGGGACTTCCGGCATTAGCGTGCCATTGACTTCAATCATCGCAACCGTTGCGGGGGCGCCTTTTCGCAAGCCGATTTCCAACTGGAGGCTACGGCTGATCGTGCTGCCTAGGAGGCCAGCCGAAGATCGTATCGGCGCTTCAACCGATCGCTTGTGACCTTGGCGGCATATTGAATGCGGTCGAGATCGCCTCCGTCGTTCGCTATGACACACAATTGCCAGTTGGTGTCCTGTGCTTGCCGGGCCTCGTATTCGACTTCTACTGAGACGACATGTTCGGAGCCGGGGAAACTACGGATGTCCTGAAGCGCAATGCGTTCGAGGTCCCCCTTTGAAATTAAAGCTTTTGCCATCTTCATCTCCTGAGTTGGCAAAGGGCCGCCGAACGGTACACCCTAACCAACCGACCCTGCGTGGCAAAGTTCCTATGGGGGCTGCAATGCTTCAGTCCTTAGGCCGAGTCGCACAACGGGCCTATTATTGAAGACCGCCGATGTCGAACGCGCCAAGGCGGTAGTCTTCAGCGACCGATTGCTCAGTCGTCGGCTGCGCGATCAAAGTGAACGTCGCATCGGGGTAGCGCGTCCAAACCTGAATGTCTTCTGAAGTGACCGTCAGATATCCGAAAAAGCACTTGTATCGACCAGGCTCGGTCGCTCGGCCGATTTTGTCCCAATTGATCTTGTTAACGCGCATCGCTAGCTCCACTCGTTCTCAGGCAGCGAACCGGGCGGGGGTTTAAGTTCTTCGAGGCCGGCTTCGATCAACGCCAATTCTTCTTGGATTGCTTTGGCCGCGTTCTCTGGGTTGATACCGACACGGATTGCAGCTGGGCGAGCACCTTGCGACGATGTGCCAGCAAGTCGGCCAGAGCGCGTCGGTCCTGTACTTTCACGTAGCCGGCGACGATTAGTTCCATGGCCTTTGACACGTTCGTCGTTCCCACCCTTGGTTATCGGAGGCGGCTAAGTTCTGTCAGACCAGCTTCGATCATAAGATATTCGACGCCTTCGCGATGTCTTGACGTATCGTTTCAAGCGGGCGTTCGGTTTCCATGGCCGCTTGTTGCCATCGCATCGTTTACGAGCAGTTACGGATCGGGAACGGCCCGGAAATCTTTTCTAAATGGTTCATGGATATTGTTCTGCGGCATGGATCACGAGGACGCATCGGCGGCTTGGTTAGTTCCAGCTCTCAGGCGAAGCTACGCTCGCCGCCGCGCTCAGAGCGGCCGGCTCGCTTTCCCGACCCACCGCGGCGGCCTGTGCCGCCGCGTATTTAGCTGTTGTAGATCGCGAATGACGAACGATCGTACATCGACGCGTCCGTGGTCGGTTGACGAAGAGGCGGAATTGCTCTCGCTCTTTGCCGCTGGTGCCACTGCTGAGGAGGTCGGCGAGCGGCTGCGCCGCACCCGACAAGCTGTTTACGCTCGCTTGCAGCGCTTTCAAAAACAGCGGGGGCGAGCGAGTAGGAAGAGTGGGAAGTCATTTGCTCAGTTGCCGCCCGCGCTGAGGCAACCCTTGCAAAAGGCGCCAAGCTGAGCCATCGCATTGGGATCGTCTGATGACAAGCCCGATTGATGACGAGTTGCTCCGCGGTCACCGCCGCCGTGGAAGACTTCGCGCCAGCTTCCTCACCTGTCACCGAACAATTGTGAGACGTTGAACAAGTTGATCATCACCAGACTTCAAACCGTGCTCTTCCCGCATGCGAAGGCGTTCGACAAGCGGTAATTCCGGCGTCAGCGGCCTAATTTGGAAATCACCATGGCCTGACAGACATGCAGGCCGCCTCAGTTGGCGGCCGCTTTTTGCTTCACCGCGAGAATGCGAAGCTTTCAAAGATTGGCCGGCACTTACGCGGCGACGTCGAACGATGCGATCAGGGTACGTAGGTCTTTGGCCAACCCGCGATAGTGTTCGCTTGCACGCAGATAAAACTCGCGATTACTTCCATCCGATTGTTTGGCGATCAATTCGCATTCAGCTGCGAGGCTTTCAAAACGTTCCAGTTTGGCTTGAAAACCAATCATGTGGCGTTCCCCCAAAACTCGTTACTAAAAGGGACGCGAAAGATATTCGCCGAATTAGGTCGGTGCGAACATCGTTATGGACCATAATATCTTTTTGCTCAGGGGCGATTTCCGTTTTCGCATCGCAACCAAACCGATCTGTGGCGCGCTCCTATCTCGTCGGTAATTCCTTGCCCAGCGTCAGCAGCGTCACGTACGTGCCGCTCAGCGAGCGCTCAGGCGAAGGCGGGCGAGACACGCCACGATCAATCCACCCGACAGATGATTTGGAATAATGGTCGGAGCGAGAGGATTTGAACCTCCGACCCCTAGTCTCCCAGACTGATCTGACTATTTTCCAATTGATGCCGCAGGCTTCCGCTGGATTTCGTCATATATATAACTGCTTGAAAATGTACAGAAAAATCTGTATTCTCATTTCCATTGCTTTCCAATCGGTTCCGCTGAATAGATAATCCCGTGGCTACTCGGTGGCTACTCATGGGAGAAAGCGATGCCGATATTGAAGCTGGGCCGCCGATCGGTCTCAAGCCTGCCGGCCGTCAGCAAGCCAACCATTTTTTACGATTCTGACCTTAAAGGGTTTGGCATCAAGGCGATGCCCACGGGCGCCCAGTCCTGGATCGTCGAGTATCGCCCTGGCGAGGGCGGCAGGGGCGTTCAAAAGCGCCGCATGGTCATCGGAACGCCGTCTACCCTATCCCCAGAGAAGGCCCGCGAGGCCGCGGAGAGGCTACTCGCGGAAGTCAAGCTGGGAGGCGATCCGGCGGCCGAGCGCGCCAAGGCCCGCCGCGCGGATACCGTCAACGATATTCTCGATGCGTACATCAGAGAGCACGCCACGCCGCATCTCAAGGCGTCTAGCACCGACTTGCTGAAGATCTATTTCGACAAGCACATCCGGCCGGCAATTGGACACAAAAAGTCGACAACGATTGCCAAGGGCGACGTCGCCAACCTTCACCGAGCGATCGGTAAGACGCTGCCAGTAACGGCAAACCGGGCGATTGTCGCGCTCAAGGCCGCCTATAACCACGCGATCGAGCACGGCAGCATTCCGGAGACGATCAAAAACCCCGCCGCAGGCATCAAGATGTTCGACGAGCAACCGCGAGAACGGTACCTCACGGAGGAAGAACTGCAACGCTTGGGTGATACGCTCCGAGAAGCCGAAACGACTGGCCTCCCCCATGTTGTCGACCAGACCAAGCAGTCGAAGCACGCCCGGAAGACGGAAAACCGTTTCACCAAGATTGATCAGCATGCGGCAGCGGCAATCCGCCTATTGCTCTTCACCGGCTGTCGACTACGGGAAATCCTGCACGTCCGCTGGTCCGAGTATGACGCAGGTCGCGGGCTGCTCTTCTTGCCCACCAGCAAAACCGGACGAAAGACTGTTGTGCTGTCCGCGCCCGCAATAACCATATTAGATACACTACCTCGGATTGGCGCCTATGTGGTTGCCTCCGAGTCTGCCGGCCAGAAAGACGAGCGTCCACGCCACGATCTCAACCGGCCATGGCGCGCGATCCGCAGGCACGCCGGCATCGAGGACGTCCACATACACGACCTGAGGCATTCATTTGGCGCCATTGGCGCGGGCTCCGGTCTCGGACTACCAATCATCGGCCGCCTGCTGGGACACACTCAGGCCGCCACCACCGCGCGCTATTCGCACGTTGCGATCGATCCTGCCAAGCGGGCAGCGGATCTTATCGCTGGGCAGATCTCCGACGCCATGAATGGCGGGAAGTAGAGCGCCCGCCCCTCTTTCGTGAGCGGGCCAGGGCGCGGGGGCCGCGGTAATGTTGTGTTGCAGTAAAATGAGCAGTTAGCACAATTGAGTAGTTCTCAAAATAAATCAATGGCTTAACAAAGGATATAGAAAGCAACCAGGACCCTGGTTAGTTTAATTGCCATCACCGCGCGGTATGTGGCAAACATCGTGATGAGAACGCGACAATGCGCTCCCGCCTTCCTCTGACGGAAAGGTGCAGCGCATGATCAAGCGTCGCAACCGAACCAAGCATACGAAAACATTTGAAGAGAGATTGGCCGAGGAGGCTGCGCGGTTCAGGGAGGCTGCAGCCCAATCGCCGCCCGGCACCCAGCGCGAGCTATATCTTAGACGAGCCCGCCAGGCCGATACCGCCGCTCACATCAATGAATGGCTGACATCGCCGGGCTTACAACCGCCGACCGCGCTGGAGAATATGCAGGAAGGAAGACCGGCAAAGCGAGATCGAGTCGGCTCAGATTAGAAACCCGTGCGCTAGTTGCCGCATTGAACGAAATGGCAGAGTCGTTCGGCAGTTCATTTACCGTCGTTCAAGCGACAGGTGACGACACAACAACGCAAATTTGGGTTGCGCTAGCCAAACCAAGCCAGGCGCTGACTTTGGTGCTGGCAGCCGTGCCTGAGGGCTGGACGGCCGAAGTGTTGGATGTGGCTCTGACGCCAACGCAACAGCGGACCTTTGAGGAGCTTCGCCTCGCGCCCGGGGATGTTTACAGGCTGGACCAAGCTTAAGTTGTCTTCCGCCTTTCGCTTTCAGCCATGTTCGCGGCTCTCAGAAGCTCCTCGATGTACGCGGCGATGTCGCCAATCGCAGCCCGCAAGTCGGCCTCCGAAATGCCCTGCCCCTTGGCAGCCTCGATGAGACGACGCGTGAGTTCTGCTACATCCTGCGACGCGCCCGCTGCCTGGTACTGCTCGACCGCATGAATGCAGTTCTCCGCCCAGAAATCGATGAACTCGCGGGCCTTGTCTGACATGTGACGCCCCCTGTTGGGACACGCTTAGCGCGCCCTACTCAAAAGGGACAATCGAAATCACGGTTCCGTAAATGAAAGGCTCTTGGGAAAGCGGCAGCCCGCCTCAACTTGCGCTGCGGCATGCTGCGCGCTCGGCTCGCGCTCGCGCGATTATAGCGCGACCGGCGCTCCCACCTACAGACAGGCCCGCCGCAGGCGAAAGTCGTAGGAACGAGCCATCATCGCATTGCATTTCTTTGTCGGCCTACTCGAACATGGAGGTATGAATGCGAAAAATTGCACTTGCAGCCTTGGCTGCCGGCGCGATCTCCCTCACCGCTGTCGCTCCGGCCGAAGCCCGGTGGCATGGCGGATGGCATGGCGGCTGGGGTCCAGGAATTGGCTTTGGCCTTGCCGCTGGAGCACTGGCCTTTGGCGCCGCCGCTGCGGCATCTCCCTACTACTATGGGTCAGGCTATTATCCAGGCTACTACGGCCCGCCGTATGGCTATTATGGCCCCCGCTATTACCGCCCCCGCATTTTTTACCGGCCTTACGCATGGGGCGGGTACTACGGTCCTCGGTACTATGGCGGATGGGGACGTCCAATTTACGCTGGCTGGTAACTCAAAAAAAAAGAGCATGCGCCCCACCCTCGTGGGTGACGCGCTACGGTGGCATGCCTCCGCACGGAACCTTTCTTAAAGTCCATTTTAAGGAGTTTTCAGGGAGGTATTGCAGGAGGAGTATCGCAGATGCCCGAGTCACATCGGCGGTGGAGTGAAGAAGATATCTCCGAGCTCAAGAGCCTGGCGGGGAAGATGCCAGTTGGTCAGATTGCCGCTAAACTGAGCCGGAGCGAAGGTGCTGTCATGGTGGAAGCTTCGAAGTTGAAGCTCTCGCTTCGCGTTCATCGAACGCACACCCGCAAGCCGCCTCGGCTTAGCTCGCTGCCCTGCGCGTCAAGATACCCTAGCGCCGAGAGCTGATTCTCGCGCTTTGCGACGATATTCGTCCACCTTGGGTGACATGAGGTGGAAACCGCGCCGGGGCACGTGGGTTGCTACAAATTAGGCCGTTTCCAAATCCAGTTAGGACATTGGGGTTAATGCGGACAGTGCCAGTCCGCCTTACACTTCCAGCTCTTTTTTGATGCGCTCGCGAGGCCGGATGTGCTGCATCTGAGTGGCGAAGAAGTTGTTTAGAAGCCTTTGCGCCTCCGTCGTGTCGGCTCCGAGGCGGGCAAGGTGCGCGATTCATAAACGTCCGCTTACCAACACAAAGGGGAAGTCTGCCAGCTTGAGCGTGGTCGGCGGCTTGTGACCCAATGTATGGTCCGGCCGTGCGGTGCAAGAAGATTTCGACGATCAGCAGATGCGGTCTTGCATCAATGTATCCGGCCTCTGCTTGGAACGCAGTACTCCGGGCCATCATGGATATCAGCGCGCGTGCGAGCTGATTAGCGGACAGGCCTCGACCGGGCCATTCGGGTCACCAGTGTTCGCATGCGCCGGGAAGACCGATCCTCCATTTCGTCTCGTCGTCTCGCAGACCTTGGCGGGTAAAGGATGTTGGTTACGTCATCGATAGCTCCTCAGTTCGCGCTGTTCCTTTGTTCGTGCCTGGCGGTCGTTCCTTCGTCCCGGCCTGCGCGCGCAGACGCGCCGCGCGCAAGGGGCCGTCAAGGGCCGGCCGTCGTGCTGCCCCGGCGTCATGCGCTCCCTGCTGCCAGGCCGCGCCTTGAGGGCCCCCCGGAGCACGGCGCGAGGATCAAGCAGGTCGGGACGAAGTCTCCTCCGTCTGGACGCACGCGAAGGCGCGTTCCTTGTTGAGGACCGCCCAGGCGATCCGGGCGAGCTTGTTGGCGAGCGCAATCGCCAGCACATTGTGGTGCAATCGTTTCTTGGCGGCTTCGATCCGAGATTTGAGGCCGTAGCGCTCCCAGCACTTGACCTTGACCAGCACAACCCACGCGGCTTGCACGAACAGCGCACGCAGGTAGCGATTGCCGCGCCTTGAGATGCTGCCGAGGATCGTGCGGTCGCCAGTCGATATCTGCTTCGGCACCAGTCCAAGCCAGGCGCCGAAGTCGCGGCCTTTCGAGAACACGTCTCCCGCGCCGATTGCGGCCACCATTGCGCTCGAGATGATCGGGCCAATGCCAGGCACCGTCATTAATCGCTGGCAGGCCTGATCTTGACGGGCCAGCGTTTCGATCTCGCTCGATAGTCCCTCGATACGCTCATCCAGCCGGCGCCAATCTTCCGCCAGACCCTCGATGATGCGCAACATGCGAGGCGAGAGCACATCGGTGCGTGTCGCCAAGATACCCGGCAACTCGGACCGTAGGGCATGCAGGCCTTGCCGCACGGCGATGCCCCGCTCCAGCAGGAACGCACAGATCTGATTGATGACGCTGGTACGCTGACCGACCAATCGATCGCGGACGCGGTGCAGCGCCTGAAGGTCGAGCTGATCGTCGGTCTTGGTCGCGACGAACTTCATGGTCGGGCGTTGAACCGCCTCGGCGATGGCTTCCGCATCTCGGAAGTCATTCTTCTGTCCCTTCGAATAGTGGCGCACGTATTTCGCCGGCATCAGGCGGGCGTCGTGGCCAAGTATTTGGAGCTTGCGACTGAGATGATGCGCCCCGACGCAGGCCTCCATGCCAATCAGGCAGGGCAGCATATTCGCGAACCGTGCTGCCACCTGGCCCCGCGACCACTTTTGCCGCAGGACAATCTCCCCGCGCGTGTCCTGACCGACAATGTGGAAGGAGTTTTTACCGATATCGATACCAACAATGGCAGTTCGAGCATTGATCTGTTGGGACATGACGTGCTCCTCGTCTTTGGCGCCCCTTACCAGCTTCCATCGCTGGCTGGGCGGGAGCACGGCCGGACCATCCCACTAGCGGAAGTGAGTTGGATCCACGCGAGAGGGCTACGCCACAGCCAGCCGGCTTTCTTGACCCGTTCTGCTCCTGCTGAAGATAGCGCTGCTTCGAAAACTCGATTAAGAACGATTTGCACCTCAATGGCGACGTCTTTCAGTTCATCCCTGGGTCAAACGTCGCGCGCCAGACTGGCCAGCGATTCGATCGCTTCCAGCTCGGCTTCGAGCTGAGTTCGGAACTCCATCCCCTCCTCGCCGGAATAGAGCCCCGTATCGTCCCAGATGTCTGAAATTATAGCGCGTCACTGGGCGCCTTGTTGCCTTTGGCGCTCCGATCGGGACAGCACGCCTGTCGCTTGCTTGAGTTTGGACACTTCAGCGAGCGGTAGCGGACGTCTGCGGGAGGGGAGGCTTGCGCTCAGGAAGTTTCTTTTTTGGCGGCGCTGGCAGCAAACCTTCCCTGATTGCCTGCTTGCGTGCGAGCTTGCGGGCCCTGCGAATGGCTTCGCCCCTTTCGCGCGTCTTTCTTTCGGAAGGCTTCTCATAGGCGCGACGCTGCTTCATTTCACGAAAGACGCCTTCGCGCTGCATCTTCTTCTTCAGAACACGCAGCGCTTGATCGACATTGTTGTCGCGGACAAGAACCTGCAATTGAAACTCCTTGCTGGCTGCGAAATACGACGATCCTACACGCAGCCAAATGCGCAGGGAGTTCGTTGCGAATGGGATAAAGTGAGCGCGACTGCGGAGTCTTCGCCTGTCTCGAACGAGCGTTGACTCATCGCGGCGATGCGCGGCACAGTGGATGCGAGGTGAACACCCCAGCTCGGCCAAGTCAATCGATAACGCCCTTTCGTTCCCAGATGGCCTCTCCGGAACTGCCTGAATCCATGCGCCGAGAACAATGTGGGTGCCTGCCTTGCAAAAAACCGAAAGATATGTATATTGGGCGTATTCGATCAGCCGCTGTGCCTTGTTGAACGCGCCCGCGGGCTCCTTTTCCAAAGACATCGACGAAGTTGAAACGACCGCGTGATTGTCGCGCGGCATGCGCTTGCGCGCTTTGGAGAAGAAACATGACGGCAGGTACAGTGAAGTGGTTCAACGGCCAAAAGGGCTTCGGATTCATCCAGCCGAACGACGGCAGCAGCGATGTGTTCGTGCACATCAGCGCGGTTGAACGTGCTGGTCTTTCGGGTCTCGCCGAAGGCCAGAAGGTCAATTACGAGCTCAAGACCGACAAGATGCGGGGCAAGGTCAGCGCAGAGAATCTCTCGCTGGCCTAATCTCGAAGCGCCGTTTCACGGATGTACTGGAGCGGCGATGCTGCCCGCTCGATCCCCGGATTGAGCGGGTTTGCCGGTTTTGAACGGATGAATGATGAGCACGAGAAAATCGGCCATACTTTCACCTGAAGCAATAGCTCGCGCTGATCGTCAGCGCTTGGCTGCCGAAGAAGGCGTGCGGGCAATCGCAGATGTCGAAAAGCATGCGATCGACGTTCGCAAGAACATGAGACGGCTCCGCGAGCTGCGCGAGGCCAAAGAAGCCGCGGACGCGGCCCTTGCGGCGACATTGCCGACACCAGCGGCCAAGAAGCGAGCGAGATCCGAACAAAGCGCTCGCTATCGGCACATAAAGGCGCACTGTCTGCTACCACCGAGCGGCCCTTAGCATCTATCGGTGATGTGAACGCAAGTTGCTAGACGTTCTCCAGTACAACCTATGACCTTCGAATACCGCCTGGCGCAAGAGGCGATCAATCTCCGCTTACAGGCGAAGGGCATGCCCGCAGGCATCCGTCGTTCGGAACTTTTGCGCAAGGCGCGGCAGATCGACGTCGCCGGGGAGATCAACAATTGGCTGTTCTCACCGGGCTTACGACCGCCATCTTGAATTTTGTGGTCTCGTTCTTGTCCGACGTGTTGACCTTCAGCCTGCCAATTGGAGACAAACCTCTATCGGGATTTTACTCTCACCCTCCCGGGGCTGGTAAGCCGCCGCCTGCGCTTGATTTAAGCGGGCGGAGTTTTTGCTTTGAGCTAGTAAGCCATTGGAGGGGTCGTCCAGCAGTCGAGAGTATTTTCTCATATTTCCAGGAACGCCGCTCGAAGACCAACTTTGGGTTTAATCACCTTTCCGAATCCCTGGGCACGATCGGTGACCGAGAGCTTGTTGCTCCCGCTCGAAACCGCGGGATGCACAAGTGAAAAAAGTGCTGATAAACAACGAGATCAAAAATCTTCGCGTGTTGACATTATCTGGGATGGACGCCCTAAGCCTGGCGATGATCCAGTGCGCCATCGAATTGCTGGAAGCCGACAAGGCGACCCTTAGGCGGCAAGGCTGCCCGCATACCTAAGCGCGACCGCTTACTCCCCTAAGTCCTAAAATCGATGCCTCGCAGCACGATGCCGGGCGGGGTGCCTTCGAACTCCGTCGCGCGATATTTAATTGCCGTGCTTGCTTCAATGCGGCCCGGCAGGCGGATGAACTTGGCTTCTCGCTGCTCGGGCCTGACTTGCGGGAGGCGCTCAAATAGTCCATCGCAGAGGTGGTTATCGCACAAGGAATCTCCTTGGCACCGTCGTGCATCGAGAACCGTACGATCATCCGGTCATACTCGTGACCGATAAAGCGGCCGCGGGTCAATGTCATAGCCTGCTCCAGTACGCATTAGTCGCCACAACCCTCTCCGCCGAGCCGGAGGAAATCATCAAACAGTGCCGATACCAGGGCGCGGTGGCGCGTGTCCTCGGCGGGTAGGCTTGCAACGTAAAGGTTGAGCAGATAGCGCGCTTTCACTGCCGCCTCAGGCCATGAGGTGGCGGGCACCGTCATCAGGCGGTTTTCGAGATCGGACTCGCGTTCGCGCAATTCCCTGACATTGTTCTCGACCTCGGCCAGCGCGCGGCGCAAATCGGTCGCCTTCTGAGCGGCCATGCCGCGGTGCTTGTCGAGATCGACGGGAATATCGGTCATCGGTGGTTCATATCGGCGCGTCGGGCGTCCGCGAGGTCGACCGAACCAATCGAGCGCACCTCCGTCGCGCCCTGGACGGCTTCCGACGGCACCGTGATCAGGGTGGCGACACGGCGCCAGACCGCAAACGACAGCCCATCGATCATTTCCTCATCGGTGACGACTTCGTAGGGGCCTGCCGGCAATTTGCGCGCGATGCCGCGGATGTGGAACGGATGCTTGAATGTGACGGTTTCCTGCCGCGAACGGATGGTCATGTGCGCCTGCCTTCTTGTGAGAACGGCCTCAACCGACACCGGCGATCACGACCATGCGCCTTAAGCAGGGCAATAGCCAGCACTATCGAGGCCACCGGGCGCGCGGCGTTTTAGTCCTCGCTATCGGCGTGATGCAGGCATAAGGTCATCCGCATCACCGCATGTTCCACTACGGCATCGACCGGTGACTGAGGGTCACGTGCGCTCCCGCCGAGAAACCAGTCACTGAAGCACGACTTCGTCGTGCTCGTGCAGGAGCATGCAATGCCGCGTTTTCGAGCCTCGGAGTGGGTCGTTCCGCCCGTCATCGTTCCGCTGTTACTTCTACTGCTTGTCGCTGCAGCGGCGCTCTTCCATGGCTAGGCCAATCCGCGTGCTCTACCTCGTCTCTGGAACGAACGAATACGGCTGCGCCAATCACGGGCGCGGCAGCGCGACCCTCGCGCTGCGGCTTGCGCGAAAACTGCTGCGCGACGGTTACATTGACGTGCGCGTCTGCACGCCGCGCGGCCGCGTGCTGCAATCTGACGAACTAGACGAACTCAAACCCCAAGCGAAGCCTCAAGACGAGATTTACATGGCCAAGGGAGAGCAACGCGGCAATCGCGAAGTCAATAAACCGAAGAAAGAGAAGGCTACGGTGATCGCTGCGGCGCCAAGCCGTAAGGAGGCCGCTCGGCAGCCGGATTTCGGGCCGTTGAAGAAAAAATAATGAAGGGCTGTCCGGCCAATAGCCTACCTTTGGTGCATCCTGTCGATCGTCACTAGCTGGTGCCAACTGGCGATGTCCGGTCTTGAAGACTAAACGGACACGGGCCCTACCTCCGCGCAAGGCTGATTCGGGTTTATGAGTACACCCTAGCGCACCCGCAAGGCTATCAAGACAGTCGATGCTGGCGGACTTCTCCTGGCTTCATTTGCAAGGCCGCCGCATCCTCGGCGCTCAACTCCCGCTGGACTAGGCTGGCCCTCCAGCCCTCGGGGATCGCATCGAGCACGTAGTCGACAGCGTTGTCGCGCTCCGTCGCTGCAAGCCAGATCTGGCGCTCGCCGCTGTCAGTTATCACCCGCACCAAATGAACCCTTCATGGGCCTACAAGCACAACAATGCGCATTGGTTGCATGGCAACCCTAGCTGAATTAGGCAGAACTCCAAATTTGGAGTTAGGAAGACTGGATCAAATATGGAAAGCTGCGCATGAAGCACGCCGAAGGACGACCCTATGCGGACCGGGAGTTGGCTGCCCGAAAGCTCGTCGAACTCGCGGCCAGTATCGAGCCGGTGCAGGACGGCCGCATCTACATCGAGCGGATCAACGCGCCATTCCTATTCAAGCTGAAGGCCAGCGGCAGCGAGTTCGGCGCTGGGATTCGGTACGCCGTCGAACGCGGCTGGCTGATGCTTCACGAGAGCGGCACATATGTGAAGCTGCTCCCGCCTGGCGAGGATCTTCTCGCGCGATAGGAGGGCCTCTCCGGCGGGAACGCGCTCCGACCGAGGCGGCGGGTGCCCCATTCGTCCCAAATTAGAACGCTGCCGGGCTCGAAATACGCGTCCCGGCAGCGTCTTATTCTCTAACTGAGCTCTGAAATCCCAGTTGGCTTCAACTTTGCAATGGCCGTGCCACAGGTGTGTGACACCCCCGTCGGCTCACCCTGGCCTGTTTCCGTCAGTGGCCGAAGTTGAATTTCGCCACGGCCCCAGAGGAACCTAGCGGAACTTTCTTGCCTTAGCACGGCTTTGAGCGCTTAATGGGTTCCATCGACTGCGGCTGAGGGCCGCCAGATGCCAGAGTATCGGGTGTACGCGATCGGCGAAGATGGCAACATTAGCCTGCGCCTCGACTTGATGTGTGCAAACGATGACGCCGCAAAAGAGCGGGCTAAAGTACTAGCAGATGATCGAGTTATCGAACTGTGGCAATTCGGTCGCAAGATCGGAACGTTCAAACCCGACCCCTTAAAAAATGAACGGGTGGCTGGTTGGCTCAAGGGTGAGCTACGTCCCCCGAAGTAAGGCCTCCGCTGGCGGTTTGGCACAAGCTGCACATCACAACGGCACCAACCGATGTTATAATCAACCATGGGTCTAGATGTCGCGTACAAGATCGCTGTGATTGTGTTGGGCACTTTGCCGGTTGTGCTAACTGCCGTAGCCTTGTTCGCGCTTTAAGGCCCCCCTCAATTGGCGGCCTCTTTGCTAATTTGATTGCGACGTGATCTCGCGAACGTCACCCGGCCGGAGGTTCAGGGCCTCCGCCTCCTGCTTGCTCAACTGATTGTCGAGCAGGGCCGCACTCCATCCTTCCGGAATGATATCCAAGACCGCCTCAACCGCTTCGTCGCGAGGGGCCGCCACAACCCAAAGCTTATGCTCCCGGTCGTCGGTCGTGACCCGTACCAGGTGGATTTCCGACACACTTGCCATAACGCATTATGCGCACGACTTGCTGATGTTCCAAAACGTAGCCCGCCTCTGCTGGCACAAGGAACGAGTCTCCAGCGGAGAGGATTAAGATTTCGGTCTGTGGCGCGATACCTGGATCACTCCAGACTCCAGCTTCGCGACATCCACCCGGGACGGCCCATCGTCCGGACGCGCGTTTGGCGATGGGCCGGTTCTCGCAAGGCGCCTCAGCCTCTTCCTTAGGAACAAGTGGCAAGCGTCTGGATTGGTGCTCTGCTTCGGCACCCATGCTCCCCCCTGCGTGCCGGACGGTCGAGAGGCCCAGCCGCCCCCCTGGCTGGGGCCTTGTCTTTGGCGCGGCTATCGGGCGTTTCGAGAGCCATTGATTGCAAGCCGCTGGTTGCCCCGCTCGAAGTCTGGCCGAATCTCGGCGCCGCGATTACCGCAAACCCGGCAGACGAACCGCGGCTCAAGATCCGAGAGCCCGACGCTGTCGTGCCAGCAGTCAGCGTCCAGGGCGACGTGATGGCCACAGTGGCAATAGACCAGGACGCCGCGCAGGCCCATCTCGCGCATCTCGCCGAACGTGATCTTCATCGGCCGGCCGTCGGGGTGCGTGGGCGTATGGCGGCGGACAGGGCGAGGCATGCCGACATCGAAACGCGGCGCAAGGCAGAGTCAAATTATCGATTCCTAGCGGCGGGATGCGCGCGCGAGCTACTGCCAGTGGTGTTACCCGTCGCTGCGCTTCATACCTTCCGCAATCGCATGCTCGACCTCGGCAGCAAGCACGCTCAGATGATCTGCCAGCCGGGTAAATAGTTTTCGCTTCTTTGGATCGCTTGCCAGATCTCGGATCAGCGCACACTCGGCCGCATCCGTGCGGAGCTTTTCCAACTGAGCCCGCATATCTTTCATTGCAGCTACTCCAGTCCCGCCAACCGAACTCTATAGCCAATGTTCACGAGTGAACAGAACAGATTGCCAGTTTTTCCTAGGCTCGCGGCGCCTGACGATCCCCATACCGCCAAGGCCTCCCAGTCGCGCCAAAGGAACGACAGCGGCGCGCGGACAGTTGAATCGTCGCCAGCTCCCTGCAGAGCTGACGGAGCGGCCCCGGCCTTAACCCCAAGCCTCTGCGAGCCGGGGCCGTCTCTCCGCCGTTGCTGTATCGGAGTAGCCTATGCGTTCCTCGCCCTCAATCGTGCCGGCCGACCGCCTCGACCGCGACATCTATCTGGTGGCGGACGACTTCGGGCGCGCAGGGAGCGCTTGGCGCGAAACCGACATGGAATCGGCAGACCTCGAGACGGTCCTTCAAGATCTTCTCGCCGGCGAGTATCGACGGCCGAGCAGGGTTGCCTTCAACACGTCGGAGCGCTGGTCAGAAGAGGTTTCCGAGGACGTTTGCTCGCGAGATCCAGCATCGGTGCAATCTGCAGCTCACCGACATTCCTTCGAATCTCCAGGAATTCGTCGATCGCTACGCTGCCCAAGACACGCGGCAATACAGCTCGCGCTTGGTCTAGCCGTGGCATTTCAACGGAAAAAGCACGAAACGCTGGGCATCAAGGCGCCCTTTCCCGGCTTCATCGCGCCGGCCCTGGCAGCCTCGATCGATCGCGTGCCATCCGGCGAGCGCTGGTTTCATGAGATCAAGTTCGACGGGTATCGCGTCCAGGTGCATCTCGCTAACGAAGCCGTCACCGTATTCACCCGCCGGGGGCACGACTGGACCAAACGCTTCAAGAAGGTCGCCGACGACGCCTGGCACATTAAGGCGAGCTCGGCCATCATCGACGGCGAAGTCGTGGTACCGGCCGCCGATGGCAGCACCGATTTCTCCGTCCTGCAGAACGAGCTAAAGGGCCGCTCGACCAAGATCGTACTCGTCGCCTTCGACCTGCTCTACCTCAACGGCCGGGATCTACGGAAAGTCCCCCTGCTCCAGCGCAAGGCCGCGCTGAAGAAGATTATCGCCGGCAGCGACGTCCAATTTAGCGAGAGTTTTGAGATCGACGGGGGCGAGATGTTCGCCCATGCCTGCAAAGTCGGGCTGGAAGGCGTCGTCTCCAAGGTGCGCGACAGCGTCTACCCGGTCGGCCGCAGCAATAATTGGGTCAAGAAAACATGCTCCCAGCGCGAGACGCTCACCATCGCCGGCTTCGCCCTCGATGAGGGCAAATGGGACTGCATATATCTCGGTAGGCGCAAGGGCGAGGACCTGGTTTATGCCGGCAAGGTCGACCACGGCTTCGACAAAACGTCAGCCGCCGAGTTGCGTAAGAAGCTTCAACCGCTCGTCCGAAAGACACAGCCCTACGCCAAGCGGATCGCACTCAAAGGCATATGGGTCGAGCCGAAGCTGCTTGCCGAGATAGAGTACCGCGCTAAGTCGGCCGAGGGGAAAGTACGGCATCCTTTCTTCAAGGGGTTGCGCGAGGACCTGTAACGGCGGTGATCGGTGGCAAGATTTTTTCAACCCCTCTTGAAACCAAAGCCGGCTTTGCTAATTTTTTTGTCGCCATCAGACGATGGCATCCGGGCGCCTGATGGGGCCCGGGCCAAGAATCGGGCACCGATTGTGTCCGGGTCGGCTCGTAGACATCTTGCTCTTAGGAGGATTTGCTATGCGCACCTACGATTTCGCCCCGCTCTGGCGCTCGACCGTTGGTTTCGACCGCCTTTTCGACCTCGCAGAAACCGCTCAGCGGGCCAGCGAGGACAATTACCCGCCTTACAACATCGAACGGCTGGTGGATGATCGCTATCAGATCTCGCTCGCGGTGGCGGGTTTCTCGCCCGACGACATCGTCATCACCGCCGAGCAGAACGTGGTGACGGTCGAAGGCAGCAAATCCGACAAGACTGAGCGTGATTTCCTCTATCGCGGTATCTCGACCCGCAGTTTCAAGCGGCAGTTCAACCTCGCAGAATATGTCCAGGTGAAAGGCGCCGCGTTCGACAACGGCTTGCTGACCATCGAACTCGTTCGCGAGATCCCGGAAGCCATGAAGCCCCGCCGGATTGCGATCGGCGATGTCTCGGCCGGCAACATGCGTAGGCTGGAAGCCAAAGCTGCCGCATAGCGCTGGCGCCCTTGGAGCCGTGCGACAAATCGTGCGGCTCCCACCCATTCGTCAATGAAAAGGAGAAGACCATGCGGCCGACGACCGCTGACGACAATGTTTTCGACTTCAACGCTCTTCTTCATCCCGGCACGGTGTTTGAAGCACCGAGAGACGTGCTGGATCATCCGGCCCTGACGTTGGCCGAGAAGCGCGCAATCCTGGCATCATGGGCGTCCGACGCGTCCGCGATCGCTTTTTGCCCGTCCTTGCGCGCCGCTGCCGGCCTCGAGAAGCCGGTGTCAATCGACGAGATCTTGGACGCGTGTGCGCCTTGGACGGTGGCCCCCGGACGCCACCCGGCGGAAAGCTTTACCGTCTCCGCTCGACCGAACGTGCGGCTGCGGCGGCGTAGTTTCGGAGGTCAGATGATGATGGACGAAAAACTGGCGCGGCTTCGCTTCCATCACGACAAATCTCCACCGCTACCGCTCCACCGCTACCGCCGCCTGCTGAGCATCGGCTCTCAGATCTCGAGCGCGCGTTCTTGATTAAGCGACTCTCGGAGGAGCAAATCGCTATTGATGCGCTATCGACGACGACTTTCCCATTTTCCTTGAATCTCGACAGTCCACCGCCGGTGCAGCATACAGGGTAGCTTAGCTTCAATGCTGGAGATTATGTTGATCGATCGCAATCGTCGTGGTTGGGAATGGCGAGTTTGCGACCAGTCTGGCAATGTCCTGGATAAGGGCCGTGAAAGGACGCGAATGGCCGCGAGATATCGCAGCTATCAGGCGATGTTTCTATTAGTCGCAACCGGAGCCCGATTAATCGATCCGGGGCCGTTGGCGCCATAATGTCCTTCCTGACCGGCCCGGGGCACCCAGGTAGGCGCCACTCCCTGAGGGGCTCTCCCGGTTTCCGTAACTCGCCGGTGTGGGCATTTGGGTGCTAGTGGCAGCGATGTTCGCAAGTGACCCCAAGCACTCACGCGTAATGACACGCCAGCCGGATTGCTCGTAATGCCAACAACCGCCCCTAGCGGAAAGCTCTCGCGACCCGAAGTCCGACTTGTCGGCATACAAAGAAAGAATTTTTCAACCCGATTTCAAAGGCCTTTTGCGCTATAAAGTAGTGCCGTGATGGTCGATGGGTGTAAGGCTCCTACGCAAACGGCGGTATCTCGAGCAGGGTTCCGATCAGTCGCAACAATGCTTGCTGTTCGGGTCCCTTCCCATCACGCAATAACTCGCCCAACTCGATGTGAGATAGCCGGCCACCAGAGGGCGCATTGGGCTGGTGAAAGATAAAAGCGTAACCGTTAGCAGGCTCGCGTGCGATGAACCACGTGTCGCCATTTGGGCTCCGATAGAGCTCCCGCCGGTCTGACACTTCTCCTCCTAGCTGCCTCCCAAACTGCGGAATGCTGATGGACGCTTGCGAAGGACACGAGAACTCACTGAAAATACGAAAGCTGATCTTCCGTAACGATCCGCTCGATGTTCTCGGACTTGCACTTGATACGGTATCTTACTCGTCCATCGGACTCGATCGCATGTGCTGTACGATCGTGTAGATCATCTGCGGTTCAGTTGCAGCACGTCCTTGTGGGCCTTGAGGTTGGTGGCGAACCTCTTCATTTAGCTTATAGGCATATGACATGTTATTACCTCGACGTTTTCGGCTCTAGCGGCTGCCTCTAGTACTCAAGAATGGATTTCGTAGCCTCGAATATCTGTTCCGCTGTTGCCCTTGATCGTGCCCTTGGTCCAGGCCTGAAACGCCGTGACGTAGGCGCTCTTGTAGGCCGCCTCGTCTGCAGAAAAGTAGACTTCGTCTGTGGCCGTATCCAGGACAAGCGCTCCCTTATCGATGCAAATTTCCTCGATTAAAACCAGACGCTCTTCTTGCTCCGCCAGATGAAGTTTTACAATGCTCATTTGATCTCCTGCTTGGCACCGACCATATCACGTTCCCGATGCACCTGGTAAAAGCCCACTCAGGGACAGGAGCGGCAAGAGGCTGAGCATGGACCGACGATCTGTTTGCTTCTATTGGCAACGTGACAACTACTTAACGGCTGTTCCGCTTCGGGCCAGAAGTTGACGTCATCTCGCTTGGGTTCGCCGAGGCCCCTGCCAAGTGTACCGGTTTGCTATCAAAAAAGGCCCCGCAGTGCGGGGCCCTTGTGAGGCGGACGAGACCTATCGCCTCCCTCCCGCGCCGTAAAGCTCGCGCTCGCGGCCGATGTCCTCGGGAGACAATGGCGGGCTTGCGGCATCGAAGTCGGTCCAGCCAGCCTTTTGCCAAGCGGAGCTGCGCTCCTGAAGGTTGACAGACCTCTCATGGAGAAGCGCATCGAAGCGTGTGCGATCGTTGTCAGGCACCTTCGCGGACACGAGGGTGCCGCCACGGCGAACCCCTTCCGCATAGCGAGATGCGTCTTCCCTGGAGACGCCGGCTTGGGTGAGCGCGCCGACGATGCCGCCTGTGGCCGCACCTGCGGCCGCGCCGGCGGCCGTCGACGCGAGCCATCCCGCAGCCACGACCGGCCCGAGACCGGGAATGGCCAACAGGCCGAGGTCGGCGAGAAGGCCTGCCGCGCCGCCGAGGCCGGCGCCAATGCCGGCACCCGCGCCGGCCCCTTCGGCGCGATCGTCGACGCCGTCGCGGTCACGGTCGACTGTGCCCCTCTGCGAGCCGTACCAGCTGTCAGAATTGTTGGCGACGATGCTGATGTCGGAGTGCGGCACACCGGCGCTCTCGAGCCGAGTGACGGCCCGCTCTGCATCGGAATAATTGTCGTAGAGCCGAGAGATGGTGGTCGTCATGCGATCTGCTCCTTATTTTGTGGGATTGACGTTGCCCTGGAAGTCGACGCTGACGTCGGTCTTGGTGCCCGCCTTGTCGGCCTTGCCGCGCCAGACGCCTTCATTGTCCTTCTGCAGGCCGGAGACGTTGGAATATCCTGCCTCCTCGATCCGCGATTTCGCTTGGCCCTCGGTGAAGCTGTTGCGGCCCGAGACTGGCGCGTTTGAATTGTTCTTTTCGGAGCTGTTCACGGCGTTGTTGCCAGGACCGCTTTGCGCGGGCTGCGACTGCGCGGCCGCAGATGCGAGCAGCAACAACGTTGCCGCCAGCAAAGTTAGACGTGACATGCCTTGTTTCCTCCAAGTGGTTGTGCTGGCGACAACAATTGACAGTCGAACTGGTTGCTACGGCGGGGAAGTGCGGCAGCTGGCGGGCTTTAAATGCAGTTAGGAACGATTGCCCGATGACCCGTTTGCCCTCCAGCTGTTGACCCACATCATCGGGCGATCGGGCCAAAGCCAAAGCGCTGGCGTTGAACGAAGCCGCCGGACCGAAGTGGCCTTACTGCATCGGCTGGCGCCGCCCCTCATGAGTGACTGCACTGCAGAGTCGTTGGCGAGTTCGACAAAGTTCCGTGCCATCCTTTGGCAATTTGCCGATCTGGTCAGCTTGTTTCTGCTACTGCCGGGCGAGTTTCCGACACTCCTCAGCACTACACACGAGTAACCCTTGGCAGCAGTGGATTTGCTCCGGTATTGCTACTCCAGATCACCGACCATGGCGGCGTAAGGCCTGTACGGAATTGCTGTGAAAGCTCCCGACAACGATTTAGGGGCGCTTGAAGTCCGGGAATCCTCGCAATCGTGCATGTTTCCTACCGACGTCAACAAAACATCGGAATAAGGAAATGGTTTGAAACCGACGCATTTCCATATTGTTCTGGCTGGGTTTGCTATAAAATCACCCGATGCGGGGCATGATCATAATCACAATCGGATTGTTGGGGCTGGCGGTCGCGTTCTCACGACCGCATCAGCTGGTCATCCACCCGACCAAGCCAATTCCACCCGTTAACGCGCCTGCCAACTGAGGCGGCCTGCCATAGGCCATGAGGCGACGTCGGTGCAGACAGCTGTCACGCGTCTGCTATGGGCCAGAAGCTCTCGCGCCGGCAACGAGCGCTCCCTGATGCAAGCGCTCTTTATGGAGCGAAGCGACGAAGTACCACGTGTCGCGGTCCAGCCGCCTACGATGGCGAGAAGGAATACGGTAGAGGCGGCACTTCGCGGCTTCGATGCGCTGGTCGGCGAGGCCCCGGTGGAAGGGAGCAAGGAGTACGTCGAGTTCATGGATATCCAACGGGGCAGGTTCACAGCTCCTGCGGCGCTATTCCTCTTCGTCCTCAGACTCTGTCTTGACATTCACGACTAGCTTTGCGATGCCCGTCAAAGTCTTGTCGGTGTTCTTTTCTTCGGCCAGCGTCGCATCCAGCAGCGTCACAGCTTCATCATAACCCAGTTCTTCCGCCCAGGTAGATAGCGTCCCGTACCGGGAGATCTCGTAGTGCTCCACTGCCTGAGCCGCAGCGAGAAGGCCGGCATCGAGCGCAGGCGCTCCCTTGAAGTCCTTCATAATCTCCGAGCCTTCTTCGGTGATACCGTTGATGGCTGCGCAGGACTTGCCCTTTGCCGGCTTACCGATAATCCTGAACACACGGTCGAGGCGCTTTACCTGCCCTCTGGTCTCTTTCTCATGCAGCGTGAACGCCGCCCTCAGCTCCTGGGACTGGGCCGCTTTGGCCATTTTCGGAAGTGTCTTCAAGATTTTGTTTTCGGCGTAGTATATGTCCTTGAGCGTCTCATGAAAAAGGTCTTCGAGCTTCTTGGGTTTTTTTGCCACGGCTTATCCCTTCGTTGAATGCGCACAACAACAATTGATGAACAGGCCGGTCCTAAGCGGAACGTTTTCGCCGTGGCTCTGGCCGCATGGGACAAACGGGCATTTCCCCGATATTTTCGGTAGTAGGAGTTGCGGTAGCGTTACGGAGTAAACAGGCCGGCGCAGGGCATCAAAGCTCCCTATCCCGGATTTGCAGAACCTGCCGATACCTGGCGCAGGTTCACATCGCCAACCAATCAGTCAAATTTTTTACGCGTCACGGAGGAAATGTCCGGCATCCGATCTAGGCATACGGGAGGATCTTTAATGCTGACGAATTCTCTCAGACCGATGTCCGGCTTCGACCCGGCAGAACCGGCTATCCTCCACGACCGCCTGACGGACGCGATTGAAACCTGGACGGGCGAGGAAGAAGCTGACTATCGCGCCAATGCGAGGCCGCTGCCGGACGGCGCTATCGCGTGGCGCAGGCGGCCGTTCAAGAGCTGCCGCATCCTCGAGGGCGTGCCGATCCAGCGTTGCCTCCTTCCACCCACTCCATCCCACCGCGCATGTGTCATTATGCGCACGCACTTCGCAGAGGGCGGCGTAGGCACGGAATGTCATCGCTCGCAGAATCACCGACACAAGATGATCGATCCGCCCGGGCATGACCGTGTAAAAGTGTACATAGCCGATGCTTTCACGAAGCGTATGAACGGCCGACATCCGGCGTGCTTTCTTCTCGTGCCGGTGCACTCCGGCACGCCGTTGCCCCGGCAAAGCGGTCCCGGTCTACCTCCTCTCAGGCCGGGGCCGTGCCGTGTCCGACATCTAGGGGGCGCAGGAACTTTGATCCTGACGGACGGTTGACCGCGCGATTTTCACCCAAGGAAACGTCTCATGAAAAAAGCAGCTCTCGCGTTCGCTATACTCGCCCTATTTACCGCACCGTCCTTCGCACAGTCGGTCGGCGAAAAGACGGGCGTCAACTCGGCACTGGGTATCGCGCCCAAAACGGAAGACTTCATCAAGGAAGCCGCCATGAGCGACCAGACCGAGATCGAGGCGGCCAAGATCGCGCAGGAGAAGGGCAATGCCGACGAGAAGAAGTTTGCCGAGATGATGGTCGCGGATCACACGAAGACCAGCAGCGAACTCAAATCCATGGTCCCCGAAAATCTGAAAGCGGCGATCCCCGCCTCGCTTGATGACGCGTCACAGAAGAAGATTGCAAAGTTGCGCGACGCCAAGCCCGAGGATTTCGCGTCGGAATACGACCCCATGCAGGTAAGCGCTCATAAGGATGCAGTGTCGCTGTTCGAGCGTTACGCGAATGGCGGCGACGATGCCAAGCTGAAGGACTGGGCGGGTAAAACCCTGCCGGCGCTCAAGCACCATCTCGAAATGGCGCAGGCACTCGACAAGAATCGTAAGTAGTCCAGCATTCGCATGCAAAAGAAAGCCCGGCCGAAGCCGGGCTTTTGTTTTTACTTTACGGCTTCTGGCCGCCCTGCTGCCGGCCCTGTTCGCCATCTTGCTTGTTTTGGCCAGGGTCCTGGTTTTTGCTGGCCTGGCTTCTGATTCGGGTTGTGACCTTACTGGCCACCCTGGTTGCCCTGCCGGTTCTGCTGTCCAAGGGCCTGTTGCTTGTTGGGATTCTGCTCGTCTGCCATGTGAACGACGTCCTTTCACTTCGTGGATGATGACAATCATGCGCGAAGGTGCTCACCTATTCACTGGGCTTAACGAGGCCAAGATGCTCACCAGTCAGCCGGGGCTGACATGCAGTCGTCACCGGCGCGGCTTTTCGCGTTCCATGACGATGTCTTTTGCGTCCTTGTCTTTTCTCAGGCCGAGATAAACGGGGTGCCGCATCTCGCCGGAGCTCGTCCACTCGGTAAATTTCACCTCGGCAACGAGTTGCGGCTTCACCCAGGTGGTGACTGCTTCGTCCTTTACCTTTTTGCCGAAGGGAGATTTGGCGGCTTTGAGCCTGATCATCTTTTTGTGGAGCTCTTCGAGAGTATCGTGGCTGAAGCCCGTCCCGACATGCCCGATATAGCGCCAGCCATTTCCTTCCCGCAACGCAAGTGTAAGCGCTCCGAAAAACGGTCTCGTCCTCCGCGGCGCCGTAAATCCCGCGATCACCACTTCCTGGCGTTTCGAGGTTTTAATTTTCAGCCAGTCGTGGGTTCGCGCGCCTGACAGGTATTTGCTGTCGGCGCGTTTTGCCATGATGCCTTCAAGTCCTTTGCGTTCGGCCTCCTCGAAGAATTGCACACCAAAAGTCTTCCGGTTGCGGCTGTACCCGATGAGCTTATTTTTCGGCAGGATAGCATTAAGGCGCTGCTTACGCTCCGTGAGCGGCAGGCCACGAAGATCTTCGCCATCTTGAAACATCAGGTCGAACGCGAAGTACTGCAGTTTTGCTTCATGGCGAAGGGCATTCTGCAGAAGCTGGAAATGCGACACGCCATCCTTGCCGATCGCGACGAGTTCTCCGTCGATGACGGCATCGCCTCTGACACCTTCGAGCGCCTGTGCGACTTCGATATAGCTATGGCTGATGATCTTGCCGTTGCGGCTATACAGCGTCACCTTGCCGCAGTCGATTTTAGCGACCATGCGGAAGCCGTCATACTTGTCCTCAAATATCCAGCCCTTATCGTCGAACGGCGCGTCGGTCAGCGTTGCAAGCATCGGCTGGAGCCGCTTTGGCAACGCCATTACGATGCACCCCCTTCGAGGACGTTCCGAAAAGTGACCGAGTAGCGCAGGGTTTCGAATCGGGGAATGCTGTGCTGCCATTCGGTGCGCGATGGACCGCGGAGAAGGTAAACAGAGCGCGGCTCGGCAACGAGAGTGTTCCTCTCGAAGCCCTTTTCAGTCCGCCTGCGCAACCTTAAGGTGCAAGGCGACAACAGGGAAACGCCCGCAACATCGCCGAAGACGGAGCGGTCTTTATGCCAGCCGATCCCGGCCCCAGGCGCGTATTCGGTCACGAGGGCCTGCTGGAAGCCGTGAGGCGCAAGGCCGGCAAAGGCTTCGGCACGGGCGCGGAGCGCCGTCAGGAATTCGGGCATGTCTTCGGTTCTTGTGAGGCCGCCGCCATTGAAATCATAGCGCCACCCGAAAGAAACGGTGCGACGCTTTCCCGTGAAACCGCGGAATTCAAACTCCCGGAAGGGGAGCTTTTCGACATCAGTTAATAACTGACGCTCCTCCTCGGCAGAGAGAAACTCCGCCTCATACTTCATACCTTCCGGAAGGAAACCGCCTCCGAAGAGATCAAGTGTGGCGTTACTTGCGGGCACTCGATTGTCTCCGCGCCTTGGAGTTGACGGGCTTGCGGTCGCCCCGGCCACCCTGCCCCGCTTTCACTTTTATCTTCGCCGTCTTGCGGCGATCCTGAGAAAGCGACCGGCTCACATTATCGCTTTCCTTGATACGGCCTTTCGCATCGCGGCGAACATATCGCCCGCCCGCCATTTCGTAATTCGCTTCATGAGGTCTCCCGGTTTGGTCTGCTGGTATCCCAACTTTCCGCAAAGGCGCACGGTTCCGTTTCGGGCGCGTCCGCCTGCTGCGCAGCCGACCGGCCTCTAGCCCGTCCCCTGCAGTCCGGCGCCCGGGCTTCTCGCGCGAAAAAGGGGCTGCCGCCCCTTCAGCCGTCAAGGGCAAAGCCCGCGCGAGCGCGGTGCGTCGCCGCACCATTGACCGCCTTTCCCCGCTCAATGCCGCGTCGCTAGCCGGGTTGCTGGTTGCAACCCTTTTCAGGACAGGAACCAAGGCCGGATCGCTCCGTTGGAGCTCACTTTCGAGGACGGCGCCGATGTCAAAGAACGCTGAGCTCCGCTATGGGGCGCCCGGAGAGAACGCGGTTCATATCTGCGTCGATATGCAGAGGATGTTCGCGGAAAGCACGGCATGGCAGATGCCGTGGCTACCGCGCGTCCTGCCCAATATTGTTGCCGTGACGGCGGCCCAGCCCGAGAGGACGCTCTTCACGCGCTTCATCCCGGCGCAGAAGCCCGGCCAGGGCGCCGGCATGTGGCGGCGTTATTACAAGCGCTGGGGATCGATGACCATCGATGCGCTCGGCTCGAAGATGATCGGGCTTGTCCCGGAGCTTGCGCAGTTCGTTCCACCCGCACGCGTCTTCGACAAGCATGTCTACTCCCCCTGGACGGGAAGCGATCTTCACGAGCAGCTGCGCGCGGCGCGCGTCGATACGATCATCGTCACCGGCGGCGAGACGGACGTCTGCGTCCTGGCCACCGTGCTGGGAGCCGTCGACTGGGGCTTCCGGGTCATCCTCGTCACCGATGCGCTCTGCAGCTCCGCCGACGAGACCCACGATTCCATGATGAACATCTACATGAACCGGTTCGGACAGCAGGTGGAGTGCGTGGCGACGGAAACGCTTCTAGCCCACTGGTCGGCAAGCGCCCGTGCGTGGGTCCTGCGATGAGTGCCGCCTATCTTGTGCAAATACTCGTCCCGAAAGAGGCGGGCGATGGCGAGAAGATAACGAAGGATTGGTTCGATAAGCTTTTCAAGGAGCTGACCGATGAGTTCGGCGGAGCGACGAGCTTCGTGCGGGCACCCGGAGAAGGTTGTGGCGCGGCGACGGCGGCACAGAGCGCGATGCGATCGCCGTCGTCGAGGTCATGACGGAGCGTCTTCGCCCCGCTTTCTGGCGCACGATGCGCGAGAGAGTTAGCGCCGGAGGGGGCTGCTCCAGGTGCGGTCGCGGTGCTGGTTGGGCTGTCGGTCGCACCAGACATTCCGCCGTTCGAGTTTGAATTTACGCCGGTGCCGGCAGCTCCCGCAGAGCCCGCGGTTGAAGGAGACATTGCGGAGGTGCCTCCCGCCCCAGACGAGGCCGCGCCCCCGGCGCTTCCACCGGCAGACCCGCCGCCTCCACCTCCACCACTTCCTCCTCCCCCACCGCCACCTCCGCCTTGAGCTAAAGCAGTGCAGGGAAGGAAAATTGCCAAAGCAAGAGCGAAGCGGGAGACTTCATATCGCGATTCCTTTAGCGACCAAGCAGCCTCTTGTTGTTTCGTTCCTATCGCAGACGGTCACCCGTCTTGCCTGCAAGTGAGGTTGTGCCGTCACCGAAAAATAGCAGGGAGGGATGCATGGGAGGAACCTACCCTATGATCTGGGTTTAGTTATCGACGAGAAAATAGCGAGAGCGAAAATGGGAAACAGCGGCGTCGGAATGCTGCTCGGCGATACGTCGGTAACAGCTCTTTGGATACAGTTTATCGGTGCCTTCATTTTGGGTGGCGGTGTCCTGAGGACGGGAAGGTTGAGTCGGAGCGAGAGTGCGCAGCTCGACCGAAATACGGAGGCAGCGCAGCGCCGGGATGACTGGCAGAAGAGACCAACTCGTTAGCCATGGCTCGCCGGCCTGTCTCTCTGACCGGTCCCGCTCCTGGAGCAGCGTCACCAAGTGGCCTTAGCCCTGTCAGCCCCTTAGGCACCATTGCAAGCTAGAAGCCAATGGATGAGCGCTCAATCGAAGCGACTGAAAGCGACGTCCTGGATAAACTCCGGCGCCACATCCGCATTTTGGTCGATATTGGTCGTCTTTCAATGGAAGACGCCGATATCGAGCGCTTTTTGGACAAAGCTGTGCTCCAAATTGCCCGGGCCGTGGAAATCCATCACGTAAAAATTCTTCAATATCGTCCAGACACGTCCGACCTACTGTTGATGGCGGGTGTCGGCTGGAAAAAGGGTGTCGTCCGCACCGCGACCCTCTCGGTTGACTTTCGGTCGCCGCCTGGTCGCGCATTCCAAACGGCTGAACCTGTCAGCATCAGAGATTTCGGCGAGCAGGAGGAGTTCGTTCGCTCCGAGCTTTTGGCGGAGCACGGCATTGTCGCCGTCAGCAATGTCCCGGTGCTGATCGGCGGCGCGGCATGGGGCGTGTTGGAGGTCGATAGCACCAAACCGAGAGACTTCTCGCAGGATACGACCGAGTTTCTGACCGCCGCCGCCGCGCTGATCGGAGCGGCGCTGCGCCGCGACGCGCGGCCGGATGAACATGCGCGCCTTATGGCTGCGATCGCCGAAGCTCAAAAGGGGCAGATTCTGCTTCGGGAAATGCAACATCGGGTCAAAAACAACTTTCAGCTTGTTCTGTCGTCGATCTCCATCCAAAAGCGCCGCTATCCTGATCCAGAGTCCCACCGCGCTCTGGACCACGTGGCGAGCCGCATCAACGCCATCTCGTTGGCACATGATCAGCTTGCTCCTCGTCAAGAAGGACAGATTGTCAGACTCTCCCATTACATCCGGGCTCTGTGCAGCGCGATCCGCAATCAAGTTGAGGAAATCGAAATCGATGTTGAGTGCGATGAACTCGAATTGACCATCGACCGCGCCTTGCCGGTTGGCCTCATCTTGAATGAGACTGCGATGAACAGCATTAAGCATGCGTTCGGCGCAAAGAGCGGCAGGATTAAAGTGAACTTGGTAGGAGGCGTCGGCTTTGGCGAAGCCCGTTTGACAGTGTCCGACAACGGACGCGGCATTCAAAACCCTAACGAAAACGGGTCGGGCCTTAAGTTGATTGCCTCTCTTGCGAGACAGATTGGCGGGACCGTCGACCAGAACAGCGGCGACGCCGGCACAACAACAACGCTCACATTTCCGCTGATAACATGATAAAGGGGGACTGCTGAAGGAAGCCGGCTACCCGCGGCGCGGTTCTAGGGCGTCGTCTTTTTTGCAACTATCCTGAGCTGAAAGCCCATGGCGGGAGCACACTGAGAACAGTTGAAAACTTCGGAAGCTGTTCGTCGCCGAAAGCACGATAGATGCTCGTGCGTTGCAAGCCGGTTTGCCTTGCGATTTCCGAAATGTTGAAGTCGCCGCGTGCCTCACCGACGGCCTTGCATATGGTATTTGGTTCAGCCGAAGCGAACGCGTCGTTTAGCTCATCAGCGAGCCGCGAGGAAATGACCGGCCTGTAAGCTTTTGTCATTTTCAAGCCTCGCAAAGAAGAAGGCCGGCTCTTTGAGCCGGCCCTTGTTCTTTTGATGAAGCCACTCAGTAACTCGCGATGGTCGGGCCGCCCCAACGAAAGTTCACGCGCACGAGGCCCATGTCGACGTCTTGGCGGATAGCCCTCATATTCTGAATTGCAGATGCGCGCATTTTTGGGGACCGCCGGTGTCCTAGAAACGATTATTTTAGAGCCATCGAACACCCCACGGGGTACCGCGCCGCCCTCACCACACACTAAGGACGTCGACCACGTGTCCATCTGCATCGCGTACGCACTCGATGCGATCGCCAGGACGCATCTCGAAGTGGCCTAGCCATTCCGGCCGACGACGCTCTTAATGCGGTTTCTACGGGGTGGGTGTAATGATACGGGAATGTCGCCGGAAACAGTAGAGCGTTGGGAACTACAGTTCGCCCTTGTCGCGAAGGTGGAGCAATGCCGAAGGCTTGCACGCCAAATCAACGATCCGGTTATTGGCCAGCGTCTACTTGCTCTCGCTGACCAATACGTTCGCCAAATCAAAACCCTCAGCGACGAGTAAGGCCGCCTCAACTGTCCACATTCGCGGTGCACTTTTGGACAGTCAGCCCGCGTCGTAGCAACTCCCTAACTGCCGCCGCGCGGCTCGGAAGCCGCTCCGCAAACCAGAAGTCATCAATGGCTTGCAGCTCCTCTTTCGATAGCTCGACTTGAAGGCGGATGGTGAGGCTGCGCTGTCCCATGTGAACGAAATGCGAAATATATCGTCAAAGTTCCGATGAGTAAGGCCGCCTCAGTTGGCGGCCTCTTTCTCATGGAGAGCACGATAAGAGTTGCTTCAAGAAGCAGGGACGCCCGCCAGCATCAGTTCTCCACTCCACGACCGGCAGTAGCTCGCGCGCTCGATTTAGGTCTGGTCTTCGCCGTCATGGTTTCTAGTACCGGCCGCCTTCCGACGCTTCTTCGTCAGTCGCTTGATCTGATCAACGGCCTCGATCAGGGGCGGCGTCAATGAGAAGAATGCGCCTAGTGCAACGGCTATGATGGTGTGACGGATCGAAACTCGGTCATCGTCGGCGAAATGATGGCTGTTCTGATCAACTTGTACAGGAGAGAGACCTGCGGAGTTAGACCCCTCCGCTCTCCGCGGTTTCCGAGGCGGGGTCATCACAACGACAAACAGGACGTTGATCAGTAGCCAAATGCCGATGATGACAAAAAAAGCCTTCATATAACCGCGCGCAAAAAATGCCAAAAGGTGAGCTAAGCCCTCTCTTTGAGGCCGCGCAAGCTTACTTCGCAGTCAACGCGCAATTCGGTTAAATCTTACCGACAGCCAGCATCCTACACGGAAGATAGACCGCAGAGTTGATTTCTGGCCGAGCATACGAAAACTGTAGTTCGCCGCCGCTCCAGTCGAACACGACCCGCTAGCTCGCTCTACCAGCTATTCAGGAGGCACAACGCCGATGGTTTCGATTCCGCTAAGGAGCGCCACCGCGCCAAAGCCCAAAAAATATCAATGCAAGTTCAATTGGTTAAGAATGGCGAAGAATCGCTGTTACACAGTTGGTGTCACAGTCCGCCGCAATGTTTGTTCTCGCTGCGTTCACGTGCCATAAGCCGCCCCATGACAGAGCCCACCCTCACCCGCCGCCGCAGCGACAATCCACACCAGAAGGGGTGGCAGATCTACTTCGGTGACGTGCGTGTCGGCCCGATCGGCACGCGCGCCGGCGTGCCTACAACCGCCGGTCAGTGGGCTTGGTCGTGCGGATTCTATCCTGGTCTGGAGCCCGGCCAGCACCGAAACGGAGCGGCCGAGACCTTCGAAACCGCCCGGGAGGCCTTCGAGACCGCTTGGTCCCAGCTGTCACCGACGATCCCGGACAGCGCCTTCGCCGAGTGGCGCCACGACCGCGACTGGCGCGCCGAATGGCAGCCAAACGCGCCCGGGGTGAGAAGCTCGACAGCGAGATCCCGAACACGCTGATGCACTGCGTTTGCGGCACCCTGTTCGACAGCTGGAAGCCGCAAGAGAGCTATCCGCATCGCGGGCACATCTATGCCGCGCACGCTGAAGGAAAGGTTCGTTGGTGAAGCACGTCGAGGCCCGCCCCTACGCCGACCCGGAAGCGGCCGCGCGAAAGCTCGTCGAACTTGCCGCGAGCATCGAGCCGGTGCAGGACGGCCGCATCTATATCGAGCGCATCAACGCGCCCTTTCTATTCACGCTGAACGCCAGCGGCAGCGAGTTCGGCGCCGGCATTCGGTACGCCGTCGATCGCGGCTGGCTGATGCTCCACGAGAGCGGCACATATGTGAAGCTGCTTCCACTTGGCGAGGATCTTCTCGCTCGGTAGCTTGTCTCTCGCGCCGGTCATGGCCGCCAAACTGGGCAAACTTTTTTACTTTTCTAGCTCGTTCAAAATGCGCTCGCGGTGCTGAATGTGCTGCATCTGAGTCGCGAAGAAGCTGTTTAGAAGCCTTTGCGCCTCGGTCGTGTCGGCTCCGAGGCGGGCAAGGTGCGCGATCCGCTCTTCCTGCTCTGCAATGTGACGCTCGCCTTGGGCAATGTGCCGCTCGGCTAGTTCCAGATGGCGAAGCTTCATTACCCTGTCCATGACCTAAGCTAAGTCAAAACAGGCCACTGCAAAATTAAAATTGGCCACTAGCGTCGGAAACAGGCCACTACCTGAAGCTGCTTCCGCCTGGCGACGTTCTTCTCGTGAGATAAAGAGGGCCTCTCCGCGGGAACAGCCGCCAACAGCGGCTTACTCGTCGCTACCGATTTTGATTTGGCGAACGTATTGGTCAGCGAGAGCAAGTAGGCGCTGGGCAATAACCGGATCGTTGATTTGGCGCGCAAGCCTTCGGCACTGCTCCACTTTCGTGATCAGAGAGAACTGTAGTTCCCAACGCTCTTCCGGTGTCCGCTCCATCCCGTGTAATTACACCCAACCCGTAAAATCCGCACTGGAAGATTCGGCGGTAGTCCCTCCGGGCCAACTGGCGGCCTTAACGCATTTAGTGCTTCGTAATGGGCTCAAACCTAGCGAGCCTGGTCGCACCTTCCCAAAGCTCTACGGCGTGCCCGTCCACCAGCTGCTTGGCTCGCTCTCTCGCAACCGCTTCGTCCTGCGCCTCAATGTCAACTCGAGACACTATGTGACCGTCTTCGCCGATTAGATAAGCACGAAAGCCTCGCATGACCCAGCTCCAAAACCCGCCGCGTTCCAAAGCAGGAACGATTTTAAAGCCGATCTAAAATCACGTCATCAGGAAACATTGAAAAATCAGACTTACTTCGGCGGCTGCAAGCCGGGCGAGCGTAGCCAGTCGCTGAGATGCGCGCCGGTCTCGGCGATCCTGGCTCGCTTAAGCAGCGTCTCGCGCTCGGCGCCTGCGGGCATCTGATCGGCCAGTGCTTTGAGCTTGGTGGCCTGTTCGGCCATTCGGTCTTCAAGGGAGCGGGTCTGTTTCACTCTGCGGCGTTTCAGGGTCACGGCAAACTCCTAAGCCGGGAAGACTCACCTAACGGCCCCTAGGTAAGTTCCGTTCCTAAAATTGAACCGACACCACAAGAGCTAGTGTTCCGAGGGCCTTTCTCTCCGAGCCTTGCGGGCCATGTCTATCCACTCTTTCCCAAGCTTCAGCCACGCCTCCTTGTCGACCTCGCTCGTCGCCTTCTCAGCCTCGTCCAGGCAATTCTTCGCTTGACGCAGGTATCTCGCAAAATCGGCGTCGTCCATCGCGTACAATGCGGCCGCCAATGGAAGGTGCCAAGTTAGAAGCCGCAGGCGCCGCCCCTAAGACAGCTCCTGCGGCCTGTGCTGCGACAATCCGCACGATCGGTGCGACACGCCCTCTGCGCTAGCACAAAGGAACCGCAAGGGCGGGAGAATATTTGAGACGTCGCTGGCTCGCCGCCGAGCTGGCGGAGCGGCCCCGGCCACCCCTTGGACCCCCACCTGCAGCCGGGGCCGCCCTCTTTGTAACTGGCCTGTTTTGATTTCTTGGTGCAGGCTGGTTCCGGTAGAAACCGCCAATGACGCTGGATGAAAAGATCGCTCTGGCACAGCGCCACGTTGATCGGGGCAGGATCATCATTGAGCACCAGCAAGCGATTGTTGCTTGCCACCGGACGTCAGCCTCAATCGACCTCCTAAAACTGTTCGAACAGACACAGCAAATATTCGAGATGGACTTGGCCGATCTGCTCAAGAGGAAGTAATCCAACCGACGATCACCCCCCACTGGCGGCGCCCGCTTGTCGGCTCTCTTGGCTTTTTCCACCCGCACATCGCGCGCCTGCGAGCGCTCTCCGTCCATCGTCCTGGCTGACCAACTTTTCAGAAGAACGGCCCCGGCGCTGGGGCTGGGGGCTGATAGAGCGCCAGAGCCGTCGCTCCCCCGGTACCGAGCAGCTTCTGGAGGAATGACATCGTCGGACGGATGAACCGACGACACTGAGACGAGCCCCGTCACAGACAAGTGCAGTTTGTGCCATTCGATGTGGCGTAAACGGAAAGCCCCTTGCCGCTGCTGAAATCATCAGAGTCAGCGAAACTTGCAAAATTTCAGTCATACTATGGGGAAGCTTCATCGTTGGGACGAACATGGCGCGCTGGAGGCAGGATTGGACCACAGAAGAAGTTGAAAAGCTGAGGTCTCTGGCTGGCACCATGCCACTCATGAAGATTGCTGCAGAGCTGGACCGGACCACCGGCAGCGTGCTTGCGAAGGCAATGGAGAAGCTGCCAGTGATCGTGCATGTAAGAAGTGGACGGGCCTGAGAAGATGAGGAAGGCCATGCTGTCTGCCGCGCGGATGTCGCTTGTTGGGCCCTTGGGGACTTCGTGAAGTGTCGGCTTCTGCGACGCTGTTGCAACCTAACATTGTCCCTTAGTACAATGACCAAAGAGACAAGCATTGATTACGTTGGTCGGTCGAACGACGTGAGGCACGAGAGGATTATTCAAGAAACTTGAATACGGAAGAGGAATGACCCATGTACGTGCGTATCACGACGGATCAACGACCTCGGCCTCATACGATCGATGAATTTGGTTTATCGGGTGCATCTGACCCATTTATCAGCCTAAATGAATTCACATATCGGAAAGGCACCGAAATCTTCGGCGAAGAAGAACCGGCTATGTACGTCTACCAAGTTAAGCTTGGTGCGGTGCGAAGTTATAAGTTGCTTTTAGACGGTCGGCGCCAAATCGGCGCCTTTCATTTAGCGGGCGATATTTTCGGACTTGAGAACAGCGACAAGCATCGCTTTACCGCAGAGGCGGTCGTCGAAACCATCGTGCGCCTGATTAAGCGCGAGAGCCTTCAATTGATGGCCGCAAAAGACGTGGTTGTCTCGCGCAACCTGCTTAGTATGACGACGCGCAACCTAGAGCACGCAGAAAACCATATGCTGCTCCTGGGCCGCAAGACCGCGGTAGAACGGGTCGCTGCCTTCCTGCTTGAAATGGATTGCCGGACTGGAGCAGACAAGATGTCGCTCCCCATGAGCCGCCGCGACATAGCGGACTATCTCGGCTTGACACTCGAGACGGTTTCTCGCGCGCTATCTCATTTGCGTAAAGCGGGCGTCCTTACGTTCCTCGACCACTACCAGCGAGAAATCATCTTAAACGACAGGCAGCGGCTTGCCGATTACGATCCGCAAGGACCGGCACAATCCGGATTATCGTTCAGCGACGACATGACTACCTAGCTCCTCCACATGACCGCGACTGCTTATTGAGCGAGCTAAAGCGATTAGTCCGTTGATGTAGATCATTGGTTTTCCGGCGATCTGGGTTCAAGGCTCTGCCATGAGCAAGCCGTCGGAAACCGATCAGCCCGAGCCCAAGCCAACGCGCTTGGAGGAGGCTCGCCGGATCATTGAGGAGTACGCGAATGACCTTCGCGAGATCATCCTAAAGCTACGCCGCAAGATGAATTGAGGCCACCTCAGTTGGGGGCATCTGCCTGTGGTATTTGCTGACGCGCTCGGAACGCTTTCTGCCTAGGGAACGGTGTTCCCAGGTCGCGCGCCTTGCTCTTTACGGATTGCATAGATCGTCGGAGCGCCACCGCTGCTCTCGCGGCCGATGCCCCTTCGCCAGCCAGCTTCTGCAACTGTTCGAGTTGTTCAGGGGTCCAGGACACAGCTGTCAAGCGTGGCATTGATACCGACTTTTCGTATGGGCTTTCGACGGCTCCAGCCGAGCTGGACTTGCCGCCGGCATGCGAGGACGACGGACGTATTTCAAGCGGCTGGCTTCTACCTTGTTCCTATCCGTGAGGATGCCACCGCGTTGCGCAAGCGGAGCACAAGCTACTGCCGGTCGTAAGCGGGAAAAAAAGGTCGCGAAGCCTCCGCCGAGGTCGAGCGTGCGGTATGCGGAGGGTATGAAGCGCAGCGACGGGAGAATATTTCTCCACATCCACCACCGGCAGTAGTTCGCGCTCTATCCCGCCGCTAGGAATCGATAATTTGACTCTGCCTTGCGCGGGGTTTCGATGGCAGCATGCCCAACCCTGCTCGACGCCACACGCCTACGCACCCAGACGGCCGACCGCTCAAGGTTACCTTCTGCGAAATGCGCGAGATGGGTCTGCGCGGCGTCCTGGTCTATTGCCACTGTGGCCATCACATCGCCCTGACCGCTGACTGCTGGCACGACAGCGTCAGGCTGTCTGATCTCGAGCCGCGGTTCGTTTGCGAGGGCTGCGGTAGCCGCGGCGCCGATGTTCGGCCTGATTTTGAACGGGGCAACCAACGCCTTGCGATCATAGGCGCGAAAGGGGCCGCCAACTGAGGCGGCGGTCGCTGGCCGAAAAAGACTTACCGCCGCTCGGCCCTCGCGAGGCAAGCCAGTCTATCCAGTTGGCCGGCCAACCCCACAAAAGATCGGGCGATGTTCTTCAGGATAGCTGCGCGTTCTTTGGAGATGCCGTTCGCGCAGGACAGTTCCTTGTAGTGGTCGGCATGTTCTTGGCACTCAACAATGTTGATCACTGGCTCGGCCTTCCTATTTCCCTTGAGACGGGAGCCCATTCCCGGCCAGCTCGCCTGATCCCATGTTAAGTGACTTCGAAATTCAACTTAGGAGGCCGCCAACTGAGGCGGCCTTACTTCTTTAGGTCGGAGCGACGAAGCGCTTCCTCATCGTCGGCCAGCAGGTCGAGCTGATGAGCTAAGCCGCTCAGGCTGTGGGCGATGTTTCGCAGGATGGTAGCCCGCCGTGGGGCCAGGCCGGGGTCTTCCGCCAAGCGGCGGCAGTTCTTTGCAATGTCCCGGCATCCGGCGACGGTGAACATGACCAGCCCTCCACGCGGCCTACTCTTTGGGGTGGAGTGCCAACTTATCCGCCGTCAGCTTTTCGAGCAGGCGGTCAGCGGCTTCATTCATCTGCTGATCGCATACCAGGGTTTTAAACCTTCTATACCGGGCGATTGTCAGGTCTATTGCATCGCACTTGTTGCACACAGCCGGCAACCTAACGACTAGCGTTCTGATGGAGGGCGCTGCTCGCCTACGAAAGTTGATGGCATCGGCTGGCGTAGCAACTCTGGGCTGCGTTCGATTTGCTCTCGGGACCGGGCGATCAGCTCCGCCTCGTGAAACGCAAGATGGCGACGCAAACCGATATGTTCGTTATTGGTCGGCTCGGACATCGGCCGCTCCTCTGCCTTGCAGGCGGGAGCGCTAACAGTCTCTCAGCCACCGACGCCTACGGGCAAAGCCGAAGCCGGTGATGCAGTGACAATGAGCCTATTCCGTTTCGATTGCTAGTCCGTGTACCTATAAACTTGGCGGCGTCATATGACCGGTGACGACGCCCGCTTTGCTCCTATAGCGAACAGGTTCGTGGCAGCGCAGTTATGTCGCGATGGGCCGGGTGCAGACATCGCAGTCTTAACAGCCCGGAGCAGCTTTGGCTGCATCAGGCGCGCGCCCAGGCTGCTGCAAGTGCGTCCAGGAGGCGGCCTTACTGGTTGCGAGTGAACGTCGCTATCTTGCGGTCCAGCTGCCACAACTCGACGTCGTGCCCATCAACGAGCGCCCTTGCGTGCTTCTCCGCATCTTCTTGCTTTTCAAATGCTAGATCGACGCGCTGGATGATGTGCCCATCAGGCCCTATAGGCATGGAATCCGTCCACTTCCCGCTCCCCGGCCCCTTCGTTCCCGTTTTAGAAGCATGTGATCACTTGGGCGCTGCAAGACCCGGCGACGACAGCCAATCGTTCATATGGGATGCGGTTTCGGCTTGACGCGCCCGGCGCAGAAGCAACTCGCGGGCTTTGCTACCCGGGGGCTGTTCTTCGGCTGCTTCTTTGAAACGTCGGGCTTCTTCCGCCAACCGCTCTTCGAAGGTGGTCAGATGTTTTACACGCTTTCTCGTCTGGGCCACGGCGGACTCCCTACAGTAATCTTAACCACTGGCTAATTCTAAGCGGCTTCGAGGGCACACGCTCGAAGTTTGACTGGGTCTCGGACGCCGCCCGCCGCATGCTTTAGGATGCGCTGAGCCATTTCGGATTTGACGGTGTGAGATCTGAGTCCATCCGGCAGGACGGCCCAAGCTTCATCAAGCACCTTTCGGAGGATAATCAAGGTTTCGGGATCATAATGGGCCATGCCAGCACCTCCAGAAGCCCATTCAAACTCAAGGTTCCGGCGGCTGTCGGTTAACCACCCGACATAGTTGAAAAGAAAGCTCGCTATTTTCCAGCAAAGGCCTAGGGTCGGTGGATTAGCGGCAGTCTCCTAGGCGCCGCTGACTGAGAGTTCTCTGCGCTCCCGCCTGTACATGCGCAATTCCGGCAATCTGCTATTGGACTCTCTTTCCGAGAGTGACGCCGCTGCCCTCCGCGCGCACCTGAAACCCATCCATCTGGACAATGAGAAGGTTCTGTTTGAGGCCGGGGGTAAGGTCACGGACATCTACTTTCCGAACGGGTCGATCGTCTCGCTTGTGGTGGGTCTCTCTTCTGGAGAGATCATTGAAGCCGCGATGGTCGGTAAAGACGGAGTCGTCGGCGCATTCGCCGCTCTTGGCGGGAACATTCCCGTCAATCGAGCCATAGTCCAACTCGCCGGACCCGCGCTGACGTGCAAGGTGAGCGAACTCAGAAGCGCGGTGCTTCAAAGTCAATCCTTGCTGACAACGCTGTTTCGTCATGAGCAGACGGTCTATGCGCAGGCAAGCCAATCGGCCGCCTGCATGGCGGCTCATACGGTAGAAGCGCGACTTTGCCGATGGCTTCTTCGAGCAAGGGATTTAGCGGGCAGCGACAATCTGCATTTCGCCCAGGATTTTCTCGCCGAGATGCTGGGCGTCAAGCGGCGGCTCTGATGTGAGTGTGCGACCTAGTATTTGCCAAGCCAATTAGGATGCGCCGTTGGCTCCGAGCAGGATGCAACGTAAGTATCGTCGGGCAACAGTTTACGCCATTCGTCGAGCAACCACCCTCGATTGGCCTTCTCGCAAGCCATTGCGATCCAGCGCATTGCATCGAGAGGCCAGGAGCGGAAATATCCGTCACCGCTTGCAGTCAACAAGCGATGATTTTTATCGTCGACCAGAACAGCAGAGATGTACGACATCCCAGCTCGACCAGCCCCGGTCCAGCGGCCTCGTCTGGTCGAGACGCGCGGGGGCGCCGCTGTTCTCGACTGAGGCGATGCCGACCCAGGCCGGGTTCAGATCGAGCCCGACGGCACGCGTCGCCATCCGGAGCGCCGGTCGCCGCCGCTGCGGATGCTCGGGCAGGTCCTCAGGATCGACGGTGACGTGGAGCCTTGCGTCGTCGATCCGGAACGTGACGTTGATCCGCGCCGCAGCCAACTGGGCGGCTTGCCGCAGCACCTCGCCAGCGTTTCCGGTCAACTCCTGCAGATCGAGCGTGACACTGCGCCGGACCATGGACTTGCCCTTGACGCGGCCGCCCTGGAGCATAGTGAAGACGCAGGTCCGCCCGTCCGCGCTGAGCCGGAAATGGCGGTTGCGCGCGTAGTTCTTGTCGCCCCGAATGGTCATCGGCCTCAGCCTCGCCCGACGCCAGTCCTCGCGCCTAATCAAATCCTTGCGGCGCCGCTCCAACGTCGCTCGGCCGCCGAACACCATGCGGCCGTCCGGAATGCGCTTGCGCAGGTCCATGCCCTCCGGCGTGGCGCAGTGAAGCGCCCAGGCGTCAAGGATCCCGCCGGCGAAGCTTGACTTGACCAGGTCCCGCAGCGGCTTCTGCTTTACACGTTCGTCTGCCACGTCATGCCCATTTGCGTACGCCGTCCTCACCACCGCGGAATAGACGCGGCGGCAGTCGTCCAAGAAGGCGCGGTCCTCGGTGGAGCAGCGGTATGGCAGGGAGATCGTCTGCATGCTCCCAAACCGACCCGAGGGCTGGAAAGAGTCAACGCAGCCGGCTTCACGGGACCGGGGAAACCCAAGGATTCGATTAGCCGCCCGCTCCGGACGCGAGGAGCCTTCCGGCTGCGGATAAAGCGAAGAGACGAGACCCGTCCACACCGAAATCCGAATGGCCGGTCTTTCTTGACTTCACCCGCAACCATAGCCTCGCCGGCACTACGCCTCCCTCGCTCAAAATGCGTTCCGCGTCCAAGCGCGGACGAGCAGGCGCGTTATGCCGATGCCGACCAATTGGCCGCCACTTGTTGAACTCGACAGCCCGGAGCGATCGCCGGCCCCGGGACACAACATTGGGGTGGTTCGTACCACCACTCGCGTCTGTGTCCACGAGGCGCAGTTGAGTCCTCGAATAGGCACCATCAAAGGAGATGACCCGAGAGCCACGCCAGCCGGGCGAACTGCCCATCGCATAACGAGTTGAAATACCTACAATTCGTAAATTTGAATCCTTCAGCAGGGAAGCTGAAATCCGTGGGGAACGTGGTACGAAATCAAATCTCGCTGCAGTTCGGGCGAAAAGCCCCTTATTTTCATGGTAGCGGGAGGGGAGCGCTACCGCCATTCCCCATACGACGCAAATCTGCGATATTTCCAGCCTCGGTCGCCTTTGCCGATTTCAGGATTCCACAAATAGTTTAGTGATGGGCACGGAGAGCGCCCGTGCGATTCTCGCCATGACCAACAAACTGGGATTTCGACGGCCCCGCTCAATGCCCCCGACGTAAGTTAGATCTATTTGCGCCTCGAATGCGAGCTCCTCTTGCGTCATGCGCCGCAATTGCCGCAGTCGTCGCACATTTCCTCCTACGATGCTGCACCAATCCTGCATTGCAGGATCGGGCACCATGAGGCATATAGTCTCTAGGGAATATAGTCCATATCGCCTCTTTTTTGCGATGTAGACAGCGCGTAACTATCAAGACGTTATGAAGCCTCAAGCGTCCGACCTAGAACCGTTTATTGAAGCACCCGGTGCGACCTCGCCCCACGCCGATGTGTACCGGTTTGGGTATCGGTTGGGCGGGGCGGTCGTTTCGGCCGTCGATCTACCGGCAGAGACTGTCGAGAAGCTCTTACTCTCGAAAACTGGGCCGTCGGTACGCATTACGCCACGCGGCGAGATAGTCCCAGGATTATCAATTCCGAATGTTCTTGGTGAAGTTGGCTACGTAGCAGAGACCGTCTTTTCGATTGATGACCTCATGAGAGAAACATTGAGTGCGGAAACACTGCGAATGGAAGAGGCAACCCCGGAAGACCTCGCACTTCTATTCAGCCGCCTCGAATGCGCGATCGCCTTGGTAAGAACCGCCATAGATCGGGCATCAAGTTTTTGACTCAGCCCGACCTTCTTGAGGCCTCAACCTATCGCGCAATGACAGAACGCCGTCTAAACCTCGCGTGAGCTCGGCTGGTACCGGTGCTGTACTTCGGACTTGATCGCGTCTTCAGTCACCAGGTTCTTGCCACCGATCCTGACCTCGTGGACGATGCCGGCCGAGTTACGGATGAGGCGGCAGGCCTCCCCGAGATCGCCGAATGCCTGCGCCGAGGTAACGACCGCCTCGTCGATCCCGGACAGGGTTAGTTCGGTCGCATCCCAAAAAGGGGACAGTTGGCCCGGCGTCGCGACTAACACCTTGTCTTTGCCGGGGCACCAGATCAAATGGACCCCACAATGTCCACCAGCGACCGCGCCAGTGAGCAGTTTCGGGCCCCTCGCGGGTCAGGCCGGCCGCATGCAGTTGCGAAATGGTGACGTCAGAGACCTCCGGCGTCAGATTTGCCAGATACTCACCCAGCCGGTCGTCAAGCCGAACTTTATTTTGCTCGCGCAACAACATGATCCCCGCCGCCGTGAAAGTCTTCGAACGCGAAAGCGATGGCGAGAGGTGAGTGGTTCGCGGGTTGCAAGATCGGCCATGCCGCTCGCGTGTTTCAAGCAGCACCAGACCTTTGCGAACGATCGCCAGCGGCACGCCGAGCTGATAAATAGTTCCCGCTGATAGTCAATCCATGTGGGGATGTAGCCGAGAGCAGAAGAGAGCCAGTCTGGATGCTTAGAACCTATCGGAAGTGAGGCCTTCGGGCCTTTCGCGCGCACCCTACTTCCGAGAAGCTTCGATGGATGCCAAATGGTAGCGCAGATCGAAACGGTTCTGCGAACAGTTGGACGTGCCACGGAAGCGACCGTCGCGGGGCGGGCTCCATCGACATAAAGGCTCATTACGAGAGTTTCGCCCGCACCGCTGTCGGCGAGCTTCCGGAAATTCTCCGCTCGACAAACCCAAACGGAGCATGCAGACGAATTTCACGAAGAGACTGCACCACTTGAGCATGTTGTGGCGATACGTAGGGCGCCAATAGCGCCAAATCTTGGATGTGCAGACAACCACTTAGCCGCTCTTCGGCGACAGTGCTTTTATCTTGCCCTACTCCCTCTGCTCATTGTTGCTCGCTCAACCTTCTTCTGTTTGAAGAACTCGTATCTGCTGATCTACGGATCAGCAGACAAATCTCCCATCTTTTTGTCTGTAAAAGAGGGAGATATGCGATGAACAGTAGTGCGGATCATCGCGGAGGATCCACCAATAGCGCCTGCAAAAACACCTGGGCTGGTGGCCGATTCATGCCGCGACTTGGCAGTTGATTTGCGAAGCCCACACTGTTTGCGACGCTTGCGATAGCGATCGTTACCCGAAGGGCCGAGACACCCGGAGGGTGGCTCGGTGAGGAGCGAAGCGACGAGTAGAGCGCGAGCCGAAGGCATCGCCCATACGCCATGTGCAGCCGCCGGACGCTTACTTGGTCGTCTGTGCGCTTAATCTCAGCGTTTTCTCCCTCTGCTCACAACAAGGTCCTGGCACCGGCGCCAGACGACGTAACCAACCGCAAGATTTGAAAGCCCCGTCGAGCGTTTTGGAGAGACGATACGTAGCCGAAACATGAGAATTTAAGCCCGGAAGATCGCCTGTTGGACCCTTTGAGCGCTTGCAAACAGGCGAGAATTCTCACGTCGGCGGACTGCGTTCTTCGAGCCGAAGCCGTCGAATTTTTCTCAAGAAAACTGCTGCCCTGGAGACAGGAAAGGGCTCCCGCGCGGTACGCGGGAGCCCTTGTTTCGACCTAGTCGACAGGATTCCAGACGAGAAAGTAGCCGCCGTCACCGTTAAGGCCGACGGTTCGACCAAGGTTGGTGCAGAGCTTACGGCCCCCAAGGCCGGGTGCTGCGAGCGACAAGCTGAGGTAGTCCGTTCCAAAGCTCTCGCCGCTCAAAATCCGACCGGATCCGACCTCGACCCCGTGGGCGAAGATGCGAAAGTCCGGCGTGATATCGCCCGACTTATCGCGGTTGGGCACGATGTCAATGTGGGCGCAGATGGGCAGCAATTTGAGCTCGCCGCTGAAGCCGCCGTCCATTGTGCGGGTGACGAATCCGATCGCGGTCATGGTCTGTCTCCTTCGTTGCCGCAGGGGCCGATGCCCTGCGATGGCGAGACCGTCATGGCGGTTGGCCCCCATCCGAACCCTCGGGGCGAAGCGCAGCGGCGCACCCGAGCCCGTTCCTTTTTTGCAGCGAAGCGGCCGCGAGGAGCCGCACTTCCGGCGGGGAAAAAAGGAGCGTGCGAGGGTTTCGGATGAGGGACGGCCGCCATAGGTCGTAGCGCCATAAGCAGGGCAACGCGCCCTTGGAGGAAGGAGGGAGGCCTTGCCGCACAGCGCTATTCACCCGCACAAACGGCGCTTCAGCGCCAATTTTCTCGCCGAGAAAGCTCCTCTGTTTCGCATCCAAGCCGTGGGGCTGGTCTTGCATCTCAAGTCGGCATCGGCGCGATCAGTCGACCGCGCAAAGGGCGATCGAGCTCGCCAATCGCTCAAAGAAGACCCGCCCGGAAGCTCGTGAATTCGTCATTCGGCGCCTCAAACCGGCTTCAAGTTGCGCCACAAATCCATGGCAGCGTGCCTTTTTTTCGAGGAAGAAATCCCCTCCTGCCCTTCTTCTAAAGCGATGCAAGCAACGCAAAACGGCCCCGCCTCCGAGGAGGCGGGGCCGATGATCCCGGCGATCAGTCGCCGCTGCGGCGTGACCAGATCAGGCTGAAACCTTCTTCGCCTTCGATCTTCACCAGCGAGGCGTAGATCGGAGCCGGGAAGCTCGGATCGTCAAGCTTGACCGAGAGATATTCGCGGTCGCTGTCGCGAACGGTCTTCTTCCAGGCGGCACCGAATTCGGTTGCACCTGCGAAAATCCTGAAGTCGGGAGCCTTGTCGTTGTCCTTCTCGGAGGCCGCGAACTTGGCCTTGATGTTCAGCGTCAGCGTCTTGATCGAGCCGGTGTAGCCGTTGTCCGAAGCGGTGAAAGTGCCGATGGTCGCCATGGTGATCTCCGTCTGTCTGTTGTTCGGGCCGCGCCCATCGCAGCCTCGATGGCGATCCTTGGCCCGGGGGGCGATCGGCCCGCAGCCCTTGGGCCCGCAGCGCAGCGGAGGACGGCGAAAGCCTGCTTTTTTGTCTTCCGCGAGGAATGCCGCCGCTCGGCGGCAGGGGAAAAAAGCAGGCGTCAGCCGTTGCGGGAAGGCGATCGAGGCTCTTGCCGTCCCTCGGGCCTGATCAGCCAATCGAGTTGCGTTGGACGCGCGCCCATGACCTGGACTGACGGCGATGACCATGGCTGCCAACGCTCGGTGCAGCATGGGAAACGGCGGGTCGATCAAAGAAAAGCCGACGTCCGCTCATCAATCAAAGCACGATGCACCGGACAAACCAAGCGAGCTAGATCGCATTTTCGCATCAGCAAACGACGGCGCCGGCCAGGATTATTCGCGCGATTGCGCGTCGGATACGCGAGGTCCAGACACGATCAGAACCCCAACCTGAGCGCTGGCCGCTGCCAAAAGGGAGGCATGGCACAGCCACGCTGGCCGCTGCAACGGCGTAGATCGGACCGATCGTAGCCCGCATTTGGAGACGGGCTAGCATGCGTGATCGCCGGTTTCGCTCCGACTGAACCGGCCGCGCGCCGTAAGGTGCGCGGCCGGATTTTGAAGGAAGCCGGGGGCGTCCTCGCGCCCCCGGCTCTGCTCTTACTCCGCCGCTTGCGAGGAGAAATCGTGACCTTGCACCGTGTCTGGCGCACCGGCCTGATCCTGCGTCTTGGCCGTGCGCAGCAACGGCGGCAACCAGTCGGTTGCCGCCAGCAACTGCTCAGCGGCCGCCGCCATCTCGACCTTTTTCATCCCCGACAAGCGGCCGGCGGCCTCCTCACTAACGCCTTCGCGGACAGCCTCCAGAATGCCCGCCTTGGTGACCCGGCCGAGATAGGATTGCACCGTCAGCCGCCAGTATCCGGTCATGTCGAGGTCGACGGCTCCGGCCAAACGGCCAGCCACCGCCAACGCGCGGGGCCTCAGGTCAAATGGCAATTTGACCGCATTGACCGTCAATGCCGCGCAATGTGCAAACAGCGCCATGCGGCTGTCGTGGTCGAGTTCGGCCACGAATTCCCACAGTCTGGCGACGTCTCGGGGCATTTGCCGCGCCCAATTGGCGTGGCGATCCGACCACGCTTTGCCGGCCGGAGTGTCCTCGATCCCGACCGCATGCGTGGCCAAATCCGTCTTGACTGGTTGGATGCCAACCACATGGGCATTGGCCCCAACATAAAAGATTTGTGCTGCGAGCGCATGCGTAACTGCCACGATGGCAACGTCCGGCTGCTCTCCAAGATTGACGCAGCCCCAAGGTACGATGCGCGGTGAGGTCACGAACGAGTGTGTCGGACAGCTTCTGTTCTTCTTCGTCCTCTTCGCTTTCCGCCTCTTCTCCTTCACCATCACGCGTGGCTTGGTCGTCCCCATCGCGCTCCTCATCCTGTGCCTGAGCCTCGCCGTCCAGCCCAGTTTCGGACTGGGGCTTCTCGTCTTCGCGGCGGATGAGACCGCGTTCGATCCTGATGGTACCGTCATGATTGAGCGTCACGAACGCGCCGCCGCGCGCGACATCGCCGGGATCGTAGGCCTGCCTTTTCGCTTCGAGTTGCTCGATTTGGCTCTCCAGTTCACCGAGCCGTGCATCCACCTCATCAGGCAATTCCTCGGCCGTTTGATGCTCTTCCGTCAGCCAATCAGAACTCAGTTTGAAGCGCTTGAAGAGCGGTCTGATCTTCCGCCGAAAGCTCGACCGGATGCGGGTAAGCGCGCTTCATCCCGTGGGCATGTGGGAAGTCGAGATGGGGCTCAGTCCACTTCCATCCCTCGGCCGCTCGAAGAGTGTCCGCCTCTCGGCCAAGCCGTGCCGTCACCAGCAAATCAAGCAGCGCCACGTCCTCTAGATAGCCGCCACGATCCTCGGTGAAGAGGTCGCGCAGAACCGTACCGCCTGCCTCGATATAAGCTTCAAGCCCGACAAACCGCACTCGGCGATCGGTCGCGGCGATATGGGTTTCGGTGAGGAGACGGCGGATCGTGCTCGGCTCACGGTCATAGGAAAGACGCTCGTAGACACTTTCCTGCCGAACCACGTCGCCTGTGATGGCAAACGCCATCAACTGATCAAGAGCCAGATTGCCATCCCTATAGAGCTGAACCAACCGTGGCGAAACTGATCCCAATCGCAGCCGTTGCCGCACCACGTGAGCCGTCACGCCAAAGCGAGCGGCGATCTCCTCCGCACCAAGGCCGCGCTCCTCCGCGAGCCTCCTGAACGCCTCGAACTGGTCAGCAGGATGCATGTTTTCCCGGGTGACATTCTCGTCCAGGCTAATTTCGTGTGGATCGTTTGCGGTGTCGATGATGCAACGGATAGGCTCAGTCTTCTTGATCTCCTTCCGCTTCACCCGCAGCAGCTGGGCAAGCCGCCTGCCCTCGCCGATGGTCACCAAATAGAACCCCGTAGCCACGCCCTCACCGTCCAGTTCGGGCTCGACCACCAGATTTTGCAGGATGCCTTTCGCGGCGATGCTCGCCGCATAACCCTCAATCGCCGCCTCGCTATGCGCAGTCTTGCGCGCATTGTTGGGAGACTTTTTTGGGCTTGTTGAGCGGGATAAACGTCTCCCTCCCGCTCACGGGAATGATTTCAACTGACTTGGCCGACATGATCATTCTTCCTTTTGCTTCCATGGGTGCAAGGCGCACCACGCGCCTGCACCCTGCCCGTCGGCGAGACTGGGGGTAGCAAGTGCCAGGGCGACCCGAGCGGAGGGGTATCTCCCGCCCGGAAGGGCCGCTCGCGCGAGCGGGTCTGCACAAGCGATTGCCTGAAGTCCGAAGGAGGCTGGTTGAAACAAGCGCGGAAGACTGGGGAGACCGCTCGGGGCGGCGCCGGCAAAGCCGGCGCTTCACCCTGGCGCGCGCGAGGGGCAACGCCCCTGAGATCTCAATCAAGAGAATGGTGAGCAGGTCAGCATAAGTGAGAACAAAAGATCGAAAACGAAAGCAAGAGTGAGCAAATCAAAAGAGGCACCCGCAAGAGGGTCAGCATAGCGCCGACGCGGAACGCGGCGGGACCCGGGACCGAGTGCAGTCGCGAGACCGGTTCAAAAAGGCACCCGCGCGATGGGCAGTGATAACGGTGCCGCGAAGCGGCAGCCCTTCGTGCGAGTGCCTCCGGCGAGCGACACATTATATATCTGCTGCTTGCTTCCGCGAGGGATCGAAGCCGAACGGCCGAGACGCAACGCGGCTCGGTCCACGAGACCCCGGTTCGCATGCGAACGCGCTACCGCCGATCAACAGCTATCACTGAAGATCCAGCCTGCTCCAGCCGCAGAATGCCTTTTATTGAAGGCACAAGGGGTCGAAACCGCGTGGCAGCGGCGGATAACACGATTATGATCCGCATGACCTAGCGCCAGCTACTCGGACGAAGGGCCACACAAGCGGCGTGACTTGGGCGCACAATGCAGCAACCTTGCTTTGCTTGCAGTTGAGCAACTCGTGCACCCATGTTTGATTGGGATCAAACAGCTCCGCCATCGTCATTCCCGGCGCTGCTCATCCAGCTTCATTGAACTCAGCGTTTTGGTTCGGCAATGCGGCGCTCTGCCATCATTCCAGTTGGTGCTTGGCCGCGTCGCATGCCAGCCGCGATTGCAGCTGGTTATTGTGGTGAGCCGACCACAGAATCCTTTCTAAAACGGGTTGGTTCGGAGTATCCTCAGCCACGTGTAAAAGAAGGACGACGTCAACTGTGGTTGAGAGACGATCTAGACCGAGCTATTGCCCCGGACCTGGCGCCGGGCGACCTCGCCGAGGATTTGTAGCGCTGGAGCGCCCTCTGCCGCGGTTCGTGGAAGTGCGCCGACTTGCCCGCAGTCCACTTGGATTCTACTTCCGCATTCCCACGCATTACCGCAAACTTGGATGCGAGATGGCCAACGAGCCATTGGGCACAAGCTATGATGTGGCGTGCGGTGACGACGGCAAAGGAGGCCGCGCCGCGACACTCAACGCGCTGTTCGATGAATGGAACGATCGTCGCAAGGGTGATCCGGTCGAGCAAGGCAAGATCGCGCGCTATGGCACGCTCGATTGGCTGTTTCGGCAATACAAAACAGAGAAGGCCTATACCGAGAAGGTCTCGCCGCGATCGCGGCCAGACTACGAACGCATTATGCAGATGATTTGCGATACCGTCGGTAAGAGCGGCCGGCGTATTGGCGAGCGACAGATCCGGGAAGTTACGCCTAGAGCAGCTGACAAGATCTACGACAGGATCATCAACGGGCCGAACGGTCTTAGGCTGCGGCAAGGCGAAAAGGTCGTCGGGCTGTGCCGCAAGGTTTGGCGCATCATGGGCCGCCTGCACCCGGACCTGTTCGATAAGAAGCACCCGAATCCCTGGAATGATTTTACTCTCAAATCCCGGACCAAGACCAAGAAGCATGCGGTCTCGCGCGAAGAGGTCTACCGGTTTGCGTGGGGTTGCATCGAGCATGGCCGGCCCGAGCCGGCCGCTGTTGCGGTCATCTGCTTTGAATGGCTGCAGCGGCCGGAGAATGTCGTGGCCGGGTTTTTGACCTGGCCAGATTACCGCAGCAAGAACTGGCCACATGCGGTGCGGATCGAGCACCACAAGAACAAGTCCCTGGTCTGGCATCCTCTGGAAGAAAAGCAGGATGGTGAAGTCGTCAAGTTCTATGCCGAAGCAGAAGACATCTTGGGCCATCTCCCCAAGATCGGCGTTCCCATGATCATGCGTCGGATCGAGCGCGGGGAATCCAAGGGAGCAGCGAAAGTCTGGTCTTACCCCGGGATGGAAAAAGTCGTTCAGCAGATGCGCAAGAAGATCGAAGGCGTGTCCAAGCTGTTCACGCTCGACGCATGCCGACATGGCGGCATGACTGAATTGGAAGAAGCCGAGTTGACGGATGGTCAAGGCCGCGCGCTGTCGGGACACAAAACAGCACAAGCTTATCGCGGCTACGCCAAGGAAACGATGCAACGCGCCTTGGCGGCGACCCGCAAGCGGCACGCACATCTCCTAGCGCAAAAGCAAGTTGAGCAACGGGATAGCGACGTAGCTGAAGCTCAAGACCAGACCGGCGACGGCAATATCCGCCAAAGCGCTTCCTGAGCAACACCAGGCGCCTCACCCCGACTGCCGATCCTCGCGCGAAGGGATCAAGTCGATACGCGCTGCCCCACTGCGGCAGTTGATGCGCGTTGCCCGCTTCTCACCGTAATGACACGTTGAAGAACATGCGGTGGGCCATGTGCAACCGACCTGGCATGCAGGTGGCGGGGAAACGAAAACAGCACAGAATTTCCAAATGCCCGGGCAAACGAATTTCCAAACGCGCTCACAACGCGACTGAGAACAAAGCTGATTTGGAAGGAAATTCAGGGCGTTGCACCTGGCTGGGGCGGGAGGGATCGAACCTCCGAATGGCGGAATCAAAATCCGCTGCCTTACCGCTTGGCTACGCCCCAACAGGCGACCAGGGAACGGGGCGGAAGAACTGGCTACCGCAGATTCCCTTTGGTCGCAGCCGGTCTATAGGGAGCGGCGCAGCATTTCAACCGCCTGGAGGGGCAAATTACCGCGGGCCGTCGGCTCGGGACGGCGCCACACCTTATTATAGGCCCCGGCAAGGGCCCGGTGCGGTCCCGTATCGCGGCCATTGAGACCTCCCCCGTTTCATGGGAATACGGCGCCAATATCTATCCACGGGAGTGAGCCATGACCTACCGCGCGCCGATCTCTGACATGCTGCTGTCGCTCAACCATGGCGCCGGCCTGAAGGCTGCCGTGGAGGCCGGCCATTACGGCGATTTCGACGGCGACATCGTTGCCGCCGTGCTGGAGGAAGCCGGCAAGTTCGCAACCGACGTGCTGGCGCCGCTCAACAAGGTCGGCGACGAGCACGGCATCAAGCTCGACGCCGGCAAGGTCACGACCGCGCCGGGCTGGCCGGATGCCTACAAGCGCTGGACCGAGGGCGGCTGGAACGCGGTCTCAGGCCCGGAAGATTTTGGAGGTCAGGGCCTGCCGCTCGCGATCAACGCGGCCTGCACCGAGATCTGGAGCGCCTCCAACGTCGCCTTCGGCCTCTGCCCGCTGCTGACGGCGTCGGCGATGGAGGCGCTGGATGCCCATGGCAGCGACGAGCTGAAGAAAATCTATCTCGAAAAGCTCATCTCCGGCGAGTGGACCGGCACGATGCAGCTCACCGAGCCGCAGGCCGGCTCCGACGTCGGCGCGCTGCGCACCCGCGCCGAAAAGCAAGCCGACGGCACCTATCGCATCAAGGGGACGAAGATCTTCATCACCTATGGCGAGCACGACATGACCGACAACATCGTGCATTTCGTGCTGGCGCGGCTGCCGGACGCGCCCGCCGGCACCAAGGGGATCTCGCTCTTCCTCGTGCCGAAGTTCATGGTCAATGAAGACGGCTCGCTGGGGCAGCGCAACGACATCTTTGCCTCTGGCGTCGAGCACAAGCTCGGCATGCACGCCTCCCCCACCTGCACCATGACGATGGGCGACAATGGCGGCGCGATCGGCTTCCTGGTCGGCGAGGAGAACCAGGGTATGCGCTGCATGTTCACGATGATGAACCAGGCCCGCCTCGGCGTCGGCCTCGAGGGCGTCGGCGTCGCCGACCGCGCCTATCAGCAGGCCTTGTCGTATGCGCAGGAGCGCAAGCAGGGCCGCGCCGTCGGCAAGAAGGGCGATGGCTCGGACGCGATCTTCGTACATCCCGACGTCAAGCGCATGCTGATGCGGATGCGGGCGCAGACCGCCGCCGCGCGCACCATCTGCTATGCGACCGCGGTCGCGATCGACATCTCGACGCGCGCCAAGGACCCGAAGGTTCGCGCGGACGCCGCCGCCCGCGCGGCGCTGCTGACGCCGATGGCCAAGGGCTATTCCACCGACATCGGCAACGAGGTCGCCTATCTCGGCGTGCAGGTGCATGGCGGCATGGGTTTCATCGAGGAGACCGGCGCGGCACAGTATTATCGCGATGCGCGCATCACCGCGATCTACGAGGGCACCAACGGCATCCAGGCGATCGATCTCGTCACGCGCAAGCTCGCGGCCAATGGCGGCGCTGCGGTATGGACGCTGCTCGACGAGCTCTCGGCTACCGTGAAGCAGGTCGAAGCCTCCAACGATCCCGCTTTCGGCACCACGGGTCCGAAGCTGCGCGAGGCACTGGAGGCGCTGACGCGCACCAGCAAGTGGCTGCTGGAGCGCATGGCCTCCGCGCCGAACGAAGCACTCGCCGGCGCGACGCCGTACTTGCAGCAGTTCGGCGCCACGCTCGGCGGCTGTATGCTGGCCTCCGAAGCGCTTGCCGCGAAGGCCGGCGGCAATACCGAGGCCGCGCGCTACGTCTCGCTCGCGCGCTTCTTCGCCGAGAACATCAGCGTGCAGGCCGGCGCGCTCGAGCGCACGGTGACGGAGAGCGCGGAGTCGGTCGCTGCGGCGGATGCGGTGTTGCTGGGGTAAGGGATACGGCTGCCACCGCGATATATGAGGAGGCCTCTCCTCCTCTCCATTGTCATTCCCCGCGACGGCGGGGAATCCAGTACGCCGCGGCTTCCCGATTCAGTAACTGCTCTCTCGGAATACTGGATCGCCCGCCTTCGCGGGCGATGACAGCGAATATGTGGAATCCGTAGCTACGAAGCGGCGAGCTTCGCCCGTCGCCCCGGCCGCCACAGCACGATTCCGGCCGCGACGAGATCCAGCGCCACACACAGCGCGAACGCCGTCGTGTAGTTGCCCGTAAAACTCCGCACGAGGCCGATGATGCCGGGGCCGAAGGCGCTGACGATGCCGCTGATCGACGTGCCCAACCCCATCGCGGCGGCGAAGGCGGCGGCACCGATCTCGCGCTGGATGATCAGGGGCGGGAACGTGATCATGTTGCCGATCGAGAAGCCGTAGACGGCGCAACAGATGAGCAGCACGGTCGGGCTCGTGCTTTGGAGCAGCACGAACAAAGCCGCCGCTTGGCTCGTCATCGACGCCGCGCAGGCGAGCCTGGGATCGAGCCGGTCGACGAACAGGCCGAGCGACAGGCGGCCGACCACCGCCATTGCCGCCATGAGGGTGACCGCGAGGCCGGCACTGGCGCGGCCGATCAGCGGCTCGAGGAACGTCACCTGGTGGATGATGAATCCCATCTGCGCCAGCAGCGCAATCGCGATCGGCAGCACCATGGTCCAGAACGCCGCGTTGGCGAGCAGCGTCTTGCGGGAATGGGTCGGCGCCGCCGTGGCGGCGGACGATCGCTCGCCCGATGCAGGCGACGTCTGTGCCGGCCAGCCGATGAAGATGACGACCACAGGCAGCACCAGCACCACCATCGCCATCGTGGCGGCCAGCATGGCCGACCGGAAGCCGATGCTGCCGGTCAGCGACAGCAACAGCGGTACGAGGACGATGCCGCCGCAGGTCGCGCCGTTGAAGGCGAGGCTGAGCGCGAGCCCGCGGCGCCGTTCGAACCAGGCGTTCAGCACGGTCGCGATCACCACGGTGCCCATGCCGGTCCAGCCGACTGACATCAGCGCATAGGCGAGATAGAGCTGCCAGGGCGTCTGCATCAACGCCAGCAGCACGGTCGAAGCGCCGAGCGCCGACAGGCCACACAGGATCAGCGCGCGCAGCCCGATGCGGCCGAGCAGATCGTCGGTGAAGATGACGAGAACGGAGGTCAGGAGAAACGAGAAGGTGCTGGCGGCGGAGACCAGCGTGCCCGGCCAGCCATGGGCGCGCTGGAGCTCGGCGAGATAGACGCCCTGGCCGTAGAGGCCAAAGCCGAACATGAAGAACGCCATCAGGAAGCAGGCCAGCACGACGCGCCAGCCGTGATAGCGCAGCGAGGATTCGTCAACGCCCGTTGTGGCAATCATCAATCGAGCAATCGGCCAAATGGGATGGCATCAGGTGGGATCGTGCCCCACAACCACCGGTTTTTCAAATGAAACATTGTAGCCATTTGTTGCAATGCGCAACTGCATGTGCGAAGCGATACAACCGGCCTGATCCGGCGCAGTGCGGTTCCGCAACGGGAGAGAGCCGCGGCGGCGGCATGCGCCGGGATCACGGGGATGGGCCCTGAAAAGGCCGGGCGGGCGGATTGGCACGCCTGCAAGATGATGTAGGCTGAGGCTTGCGAGACTCGCCAAAGGCAAGCGTCGCGGCGACGCGCAGGGGGTTTTCATGCCGAATGGCAATATCGTCGTCACCGAAGAGCGCGGAACGCGCGTGATCACCCTGCGCCGCCCGAGCAAGAAGAACGCGATCACGCAGGACATGTACCGCGAGATGAGCCGCGCGATCGACACCGCGCAGAACAATCCCGACATCCGCTGCATGATCATCACCGGCGGCTCCGGCGTGTTCACCGCCGGTGACGACATCGACGACTTCATGCATGCCGACACGTCGCGCCCCGAGACGCTGTCGGACGGCGCAAAATTTCTCTATTCGCTTGCCCTCAACGTCAAGCCCATCATCGCAGCCGTGGACGGCGCCGCGATCGGCATGGGCACCGTGATGCTGTTCCACTGCGACTATGTGCTGGCCTCGAACGCGGCGACCTTCTCCGCGCCCTATATCCATCTCGGCCTCGTTCCGGTCGGCGCCGCCAGCCTGTTGATGCCGAACACGATGGGCTACCAGCGTGCCTTCGCGATGCTGGTGATGGGGCGGACTTTCACCGCTGCGGAGGCGCATGCGGCGGGCTTCGTCAACACCGTGGTCTCGCCGGGACATACCGAGGTCGAGGCGCGCAAGGTTGCTCGCGAGATCTGCCGGCTTCCGGCGGAAGCGGTCGCGACCTCGCGCAAATTGCTGCGCACCCCGCCCGAAGAGCTCACCCGCCGCATCGACCAGGAAGGCCATCTGTTCGGCGAGCGGCTGAAGTCGGACGAAGCGATCGCCGCGTTCAACGCATTTGCGAACAGGAAGAAGCGGTAGGGGCGCACTTTCCCCCCGCCAGTCTGGAATCGTAGGGTGGGCAAAGGCGCATTTGCGCCGTGCCCACCATCTCGCGAGGACAGCGAAAGACGTGGGCACGCTTCGCTTTGCCCACCCTACGAGACTGTGGTTGGGGGCAGAACCCCACATCTGGCCGCGGCACATTCACGACAATGCTTCGTGAAAACTTCGCGCGGAACGACTAGTCTGGTTCCATGCGACATCTTCTCCGCCTGACCACCCTCACGCTCGCACTCGCCACGATCCCCGCCGCGGCCCAGACCGCAGCGCCGGTCGAGCTGCGCGTCCTCGCGATCAACGATTTCCACGGCAATCTGCGGCCGCCGCCGGGCGGAATCCGGATCGGCGATCCCGAGGACAAGGCCAGGAAGGTGACGGTGGCGGCGGGCGGCGCCGAATACATGGCGACGCTGGTGAAGCAGCTGCGCGAGGGGCACAAGAACACGATCTTCGTCGCCGCCGGCGACCTGATCGGCGCAAGCCCGTTCCTGTCGGCAATGTTTCACGACGAGCCCTCGGTCGAGGCGCTCTCGATGATGGGACTTGCGATCACATCGGTCGGCAATCACGAGTTCGACGAGGGCAAGACCGAGCTGTTGCGGATGCAGAACGGCGGCTGTCATCCGGTCGACGGCTGCCAGGGGCCGCATCCGTTCACGGGCGCCAAATTCCGCTATCTCGCGGCCTCCACCATCGAGACCGCGACCGGTAGAAGCGTGCTGCCGCCCTACGAGATCAGGGAGTTCGAGGGCATCCCCGTCGCCTTCATCGGGCTCACCTTGAAAGAGACCGCGGGCATCGTCTCGCCCGCCGGCATCGCAGGCCTCGAGTTCCGCGACGAGGCCGAGACGGTGAACGCGCTGGTGCCACAGCTCAAGGCGCGCGGCGTCGAGGCGATCGTGGTGCTGATCCACCAGGGCGGCGAGCCCTCGGGCGACTACAATGAATGCCCTGCGATTACGGGGCCCATCGTCGATATCGTGAAGAAATTCGACCGCGCCGTCGACGTCGTCGTCAGCGGCCACACGCACCGCGCCTATGTCTGCAATATCGACGGGCGGCTCGTCACCAGCGGCGACAAATACGGCACGCTGGTCACCGCGATCGACCTCAAGCTCGATCCTGTGACGCGCGATATCGTCAGTGCCAAAGGCGAGAACGTCATCGTCGCCAATGCCTCGCTGGCGAAGGATCCCGAACAGACTGCATTGATCGAGGCTTACGACAAGCTCTCCGCACCGATCGCCAATCGCCCGGCCGGATCGGTGACGCAAACGCTGTCGCGCGTTCCGAACGAGGCCGGCGAGAGCGCGCTCGGCGACGTCATCGCGGACGCGCAGCTTGCCGCCACCAGGGAGGCCAGGGACGGCAGCGCGGTGATCGCGCTGACCAATCCCGGCGGCATCCGCACCGACATCATCCCGAAGGAGAACGGCGCCATATCCTTCGGCGATGTTTTCGCCAGCCAGCCGTTCCGCAACCGCCTCGTCACCATGACGCTGACAGGCAGCCAACTCAAGGACATGCTGGAGCAGCAATGGCTCGATCCGAAGCGGCCGCGGATTCTCCAGGTCTCGAACGGCTTCAGCTACACCTGGGATGCGACCAAGCCATTCGGCGAGCGCATCAGCCTCGAGAAGATGATGCTCAACGGCAGGCCGGTCGAGCCTGGAAGCGGCTACCGCGTCACCGTCAACGATTACCTCGCCGTGGGCGGCGACGGTTTCACGGTCGCCAAGCAAGGCACGGCGCCGCAATATGGCGGCTACGACGCGGACGCCCTGTTCGCCTTCTTCAGGGCGCACGGACCGATCGGTCCGCTGCCGCTCACCCGCATCCTCCGCGTGAATTGATTCGGATCAAACGGACCGGTCCGGGACAATCCTTTGCCATTCCAGACCAAGTGCATAGATTGGGTTTTGCATTGCGTTTTGGCGCCGGATGCGCCAACGACGTCAAGAGCCCGCATCCCATGAGGCCGACCTGATGAGCACGCTTCTCCTCTCCCACAAGGCCTGCCTCGACCACGTCACGCCGCCCGGACACCCCGAAAGACCCGACCGCCTGCGGGCGGTCGAAGAAGCGCTATCGCACGAGCGCTTCCAGTTCCTGGTGCGCGACCAGGCGCCGGAAGGCGATCTCGATCTCGTCACGCTCTGCCACAACGAGCATTACGTCACCGAGCTGCGCCACATCGCGCCGACCAGCGGTCAGGTCTATATCGACGGCGACACCTCGATGTCGCCGGGCACGTGGGAAGCGGTCATGCGCGGCGTCGGCGGCGCGGTGGCCGCGACCGAAGCCGTGATGAATGGCGAGCATCGCAACGCCTTCGTCGCGGTGCGCCCGCCCGGGCACCACGCCGAGATCGGCAAGCCGATGGGCTTCTGCTTCTTCGACAATGTCGCGATCGCCGCGCGTCATGCGCAGCGCAAATACGGCATCAAGCGTGCGGCCATCGTCGATTTCGACGTGCATCACGGCAACGGCACGCAGGACATCTTCTGGTCGGACCCGACCGTGATGTACTGCTCGACGCATCAGATGCCACTGTTTCCGGGTACCGGTGCGAAGGGTGAGCGCGGCGAGCACGACACCATCGTCAATGCGCCGCTCGCCTCCGAAGACGGCGGACCCGAGTTCCGCGCCGCGTTCGAGCATCTGATCCTGCCGCAGCTCGAAAAATTCAGCCCCGAGCTTGTCATCATCTCCGCGGGCTTCGATGCGCATCACCGCGATCCGCTGGCCTCGCTGAATTTGCGCGCGGAGGACTACACCTGGGTCACGCGCAAGCTGATGGACCTTGCCGACAAGAGCGCCGGAGGGCGCGTTGTCTCCGTGCTCGAGGGCGGCTATGACCTGCAAGGATTGAAAGAATCTGTTACGGCGCATGTCGGCGCCCTGATGGGCGCCTGACGATCCCGCCACACTAAGCCCGCAAAACGCCCCTTCTCTGCAAGGAATGCGAATCGGGCAATCGGAAACGGATATGGCCGAAAATACCCAAATCGACGTCTCCAGGCTCACCTTCGAGCGCGCGATCGAGGAACTCGAAACGATCGTGAAGCGGCTCGAGGACGGCAAGGTGCCGCTCGAGGAATCCGTGACGATCTACGAGCGCGGCGAGGCGCTGAAGCGCCGCTGCGAGGAATTGCTGCGCCAGGCCGAGGCGCGAGTCGACAAGATCACCACCGATGCCAGCGGTCAGGCCACCGGAACCGCGCCGCTCGACGTGCAGTAAGGGCGGCCGTTCAAAGCCGCCCGTCTCAGGCATCGGCCGCCTGCATTTTTTCATGATCGCACGCGGCTGATTTCGCTCATGGGGCCGGGGCGGCCCGCCGGAAAGGTCGCGGAACTCGCTCGCGGGGGGCCTCTCGCCCTCCGAATCCGTCCAAAATGGCCTTCCATTCGCCCAAAATCCTGCCGAAGAACCGGGCAAAGATTGGAACCCTACAGCTGGGACCAGGATTAACCACTCTGGCCCGCGGGTTGCAGGTGCATGCCGGTAATCGGTCCGGCGGGTTGGCTTTGGCCCAAGCTTTGGTGTAAAGCTGCGCGGAGTGTGGCTTTTTGTAAGCCTTGCGTGGGCACCGATTACCGACGACAAGCGCTTCAATCTGCTAGTGAATTGGCTGGGACGGACGAAGCCGATCTAAGTGACAGGGATCACAGAGACTGAACCGGAGCGCACCTGAGCTCACCTAAGCTTGAAGACGGGGCCTCGCCCCATGCAGGTGGCTCCGACGGTTTTAGGACTCGCGCTGCGCCGATATTGTGCAAACCCATCGCGCACCGGAACGATCTTCCGGCGCTGACAAATTGGAAATCGCCGTGAACGCATACAGTAAAACGCCGCTTCTCGACACCATCCAGACGCCGGATGACCTGCGCAAGCTCAAGATCGAGCAGGTTCGTCAGGTTGCCGACGAGTTGCGGCAGGAGACCATCGACGCCGTCTCGGTGACCGGGGGTCACTTCGGCGCGGGCCTCGGCGTGGTCGAGCTGACCACCGCGATCCATTACGTCTTCGACACGCCGCGCGACCGGCTGATCTGGGACGTCGGCCACCAGGCCTATCCGCACAAGATCCTCACCGGCCGGCGCGACCGCATCCGCACGCTGCGCACCGGCGGCGGCCTGTCCGGCTTCACCAAGCGCAGCGAGAGCGATTACGATCCGTTCGGCGCGGCACATTCCTCGACCTCGATTTCCGCCGGCCTCGGCATGGCGGTCGCGCGTGACCTCTCCGGCGGCAAGAACAACGTTATCGCCGTAATCGGTGACGGCGCGATGTCGGCGGGCATGGCCTATGAAGCCATGAACAACGCCGGTGCGATGAACTCGCGCCTGATCGTGATCCTCAACGACAACGACATGTCGATCGCGCCGCCGGTGGGTGCCATGAGCGCCTATCTGTCGCGGCTCTACTCCGGCAAGACCTATCGCACGCTGCGCGATGCGGCCAAGCAGATCAACAAGCGCCTGCCCAAGATCATCGCCAACCGCGCCAACCGCGTCGAGGAATATTCCCGCGGCTTCATGATGGACGGCGGCACGCTGTTCGAGGAGCTCGGCTTCTATTACGTCGGCCCGATCGACGGCCACAATCTCGACCATCTCCTGCCCGTGCTGAAGAACGTGCGCGACATGGAGACCGGCCCGATCCTGGTCCACGTCGTGACGCAGAAGGGCAAGGGCTATGGCCCGGCGGAAGCCTCCGCCGACAAGTACCACGCCGTCGTCAAGTTCGACGTCGCGACGGGCACCCAGGCCAAGGCCAAGCCGAATGCGCCGGCCTACCAGAACGTGTTCGGCCAGAGCCTCGTCAAGGAAGCCCAGAAGGACGACAAGATCGTCGCCATCACCGCGGCGATGCCGTCCGGCACCGGCGTCGACATCTTCAACAAGGCCTTCCCGGACCGCACCTTCGACGTCGGCATCGCCGAGCAGCACGCGGTGACGTTCGCCGCCGGTCTTGCGAGCGAAGGCTACAAGCCGTTCTGCGCGATCTACTCGACCTTCCTGCAGCGCGGCTACGACCAGATCGTGCACGACGTCGCGATCCAGAACCTGCCGGTCCGCTTCGCCATCGACCGCGCTGGCCTCGTCGGCGCCGACGGCGCGACGCATGCCGGCTCGTTCGACAACGCCTATCTCGGCTGCCTGCCGAACATGGTGATCATGGCGGCGGCGGATGAGGCCGAGCTGGTGCACATGGTGGCGACCCAGGTCGCGATCGACGACCGTCCGAGCTCGCTGCGCTATCCGCGCGGCGAAGGCCGCGGCATCGAGATGCCCGAAGTCGGCGTTCCGCTCGAGGTCGGCAAGGGCCGCATGATCCGCCAGGGCAGCAAGATCGCCCTGCTCTCCTTCGGCACGCGCCTCGCCGAATGCGAGAAGGCGGCCGACGAACTCGCCGCCCACGGCCTCTCGACCACGATCGCGGATGCGCGCTTCATGAAGCCGCTCGACACCGAGCTGGTTCTCAAGCTCGCCCGCGACCACGAGATCCTGATCACGATCGAGGAAGGCTCTGTCGGCGGTTTCGGCTCGCATGTCGCGCAGTTCCTGACCGACCAGGGCGCGCTCGACAGCGGCATGGTGCGCTTCCGCTCCATGGTGCTGCCCGACGTGTTCCAGGACCACGACACGCCGGCCGCGATGTACGGCCGTGCCGGTCTCGACGCCAAGGGCATCGTCGCCAAGGTGTTCGAGGCGCTCGGCAAGGACGTCAAGACCGAGACGGTCAAGCTCGCCTGAAGGCGAGCTTCGACCTTCGGCAAAGCGGCTCACGGCCATGAAAATCTATCTGGCAGGTCCCGACGTGTTCCTGCCGGATGCGGTTGAGATCGGCCGGCGCAAGGCCGCGATCTGCGCCGCGCACGGCCTCACCGGCCTCTTCCCCCTCGACAACGCGATCGACCTCACCGCGCCCGACGCCTCGCGGCAGATCTTCTGCGGCAACGAGGCGATGATGGACGAGGCCGATGTCATCATCGCCAATCTCACGCCGTTCCGCGGCGCTGGCGCCGATCCCGGCACGGTCTACGAGCTCGGCTACATGGCCGGCCGCCGCAAGTTCTGTCTGGCCTATTCCAACGACGGCGCCGCCTATGCCGACCGTGTCGGCCGCTTCGTGGACGTGACCTCCGAGGACGGACGGCTGGTCGATGCACAGGGGCTGACGGTCGAGGATTTTGGTCTCGTCGACAACCTCATGATGATCCATGCGCTGGAACTGCACGGCTGCCCGCTGGTGACGCCGGCGCAGATGCCGATTGACGTCTGGCACGATCTGGCCGCGTTCGAGGCTTGCGTCCGGATGGCGGCCGCGCGATTGATCGCACCATAGACGTTTCAATCGTCGTCCGGAGAGCCGATGTCCCCTGCCCGCAAACGTGCGGATGTGTTGCTGGTCGAGCGCGGCCTGTTCGAGAGCCGGGCGCGGGCGCGCGCGGCGATCGAGGCCGGGCTCGTCACCGCCGACGGCAAGCAGGTCGCAAAACCCTCGGAGACGATCGCCGAGGACGCGGTGATCCAGGCCGAGCCGGCGCAACCTTACGTCTCCCGTGGCGGCGTCAAGCTCGCCGGCGCGCTGGAGCGCTACAGCATCGAGATCGAGGACCATGTCTGCCTCGACGTCGGCGCTTCCACCGGCGGCTTCACCGAGGTGCTGCTGGCGAACGGCGCCAGCCTGGTGTTCGCAATCGATGTCGGCACCAGCCAGTTGCATCCCTCGCTGCGCGACCATCCCAAGATCGTGTCGATGGAGGAGACCGACATCCGCAGCTATGACGGCAAGCGGCTGCCGGCGCGGCCCGATGTCGTCGTCATCGATGTCAGCTTCATCTCGCTCAAGACGGTGCTGCCCGTGGCGCTGTCGCTGGCAGCGGCGCCGATGAGCCTGCTGGCGCTGATCAAGCCGCAGTTCGAGGCCGAGCGGAAGCACAACAAGAAGGGCATCATCCGCGACGCCGCCGTGCACCGGGAGATCTGCGACGACATCGCGGCCTTCGCCGCCTCGCTCGGCTGCACCGATATCGAGGTGTTCCCCTCCCCGATCACGGGCGGCGACGGCAATGTCGAATTCTTCCTGGGCGCGCGCCGTGGTTGAGCGCGTGAGGATCGATCACGTCGGCCATCGCGGCGACGGCGTCTGCCTCGAGGCCGGCGAAGCGATCTACGTGCCCTACACGCTCGGCGGCGAGACCGTCGAGGTCGACCACGTCGCCGGCAACCATCCCGACCGGCGCAAGCTGCTCGCGGTCGATGTCGCCAGCCCCGATCGCATCGAGCCGTTCTGCCCGCATTTCGGCATCTGCGGCGGCTGCGCCATCCAGCACTGGGCGCCCGAACCGTACCACGCCTGGAAGCGCGGCATCGTGGTCGAGACGCTGGCCCAGGCCGGCATCGACTGCGAGGTGGCGCCGCTGGTCGATGCCCATGGCGCGGGCCGCCGGCGCGTCACGCTGCACGGCCGGTTCGGCACGCACGACGTCCTCAAGGTCGGCTTCTCGGCGGCGAGCTCGCACGACGTGATCCCGATCCATCGCTGCCCGATCCTCGATCCCGGGCTCGAGGGTGCGCTCGACGCCGCCTGGGCGCTTGCCGAACCGCTGACGTCCAGAATGCCGGTGACGAAGCCGCTGGACATCCAGGTCACCGCGACCGCCAACGGCCTCGATGTCGACGTCCGCGGCTCCGGCCCGCTGCCGACACCGCTCGTCACTGCACTCTCGCGCGTCGCCGAGCAGCATCGCCTGGCACGGCTGACGCGGCATGGCGAGCTGGTGCTGCAGCGTCTGCCACCGACGGTCAAGATGGGCCGCACTGACGTGACATTGCCGCCGGGCTCGTTCCTGCAGGCAACGGTCGCGGGCGAGGAGGCGCTGGCGTCTCTCGTCGCCGAGCGCGTCGGCAAGGCCAAGGAGGTTCTCGATCTCTTCTGCGGCGTCGGTCCGTTTGCGCTGAGGCTCGCCGAGAAGGCCCGCGTCACCGCCTATGACAACGACGCCGGCGCCGTCGCCGCGCTTGTGAAGGCCGCGCGCACACCCGGGCTGAAGCCGGTCAAGGCCGAGCCGCGCGACCTGTTCCGCCGCCCGCTGGTGCCGCCGGAGCTGCGCGACTTCGACGCCGTGGTGTTCGATCCGCCGCGCCAGGGCGCGCAGGCGCAGGCGCTGAAACTCGCTGCGAGCAAGGTGCCCGTCGTGATCGCGGTGTCCTGCAACGCCGCAACCTTCGCCCGCGACGCGCGGCTCCTCATCGACGGCGGCTACAGGATCGAGACCGTGGTGCCGGTCGACCAGTTCCGCCACACGCCGCATGTCGAGCTGGTGGCCCGATTCAGCCGGTGACGCGGTACCTGCCGCCCACCGTCCGATTGCTTCCGGACTGCTAGGCCGACGGCTCGAATTGCGGCTGCCATCGCAGCAGGTAGGACTGCAGCGAACGCACGGCGATCGCCAGCACAATCCCGACGAACATCATGACGAAGATGGCGACCATCATCTCGCTGGCATTGGCGCGCGCCTCAGCCTCGATGATCAGCTTGCCGAGCCCGCGCTCGGCACCGATGAATTCGCCGACGATGACGCCGATCAGCGCAAAAGATACGGCCGGCAACAGCGACGCGAACACCCAGGCCAGTGCGGACGGGATCACGACCGTGCGCAGCACGGTGAATTCGCTGGCACCCAGCAGACGGGCGGCGGCGATCTGGTCGCGGTCGACCGCACGCGTTCCCTCAAAGGTATTGAAGAACACCACGAAGAAAACGACGAGCCAGGCAGTGGCAATCTTGGAGAGATCGCCAAGGCCGAAGATCAGGATGACCAGCGGCACCAGCGCGATGCGCGGTATCGAATTGAGCGCCACGACGTAGGGCCCGAACACGCGGGCAAGGAAGTCCGAACGGCCGAGGACCAGGCCAGCGGCGATTCCGCTCGCCGACCCGAACAGAAATCCCCACCAGGTGTTCTTCAGCGTGACGAGCGTGGCGAGCCACAGATTGTTGTCGCTGCCGTTGATGCAGGCGGCAAAGCCGGCGGAATCGGCAAAGCAGCCAAGCCGCAGGAAGCTCTGCCAGATCAGCGATGGCTTGGCGACGAAATACGGATCGAGGATTTTCGGCACATAGGCCTTCGGCAACAGCGCCTTGCTCCATTCAAAGCCCCACTGCCAGACGACGAGAACCAGTACGAGGATGGCCACTTGCCAGAACAGGACGGCGGTACGGCTGTTGGACATGGTCAGTCGGCCCTGGTGCGGCGGAATTCCTCGCCGAGGGAATGCCAGATGTGAGAGTAGAGGCGGCCGAATTCGGCGGTCCCGCGCACGGCCACGGGATCGCGCGGCCGCGGGATGGCGACGTCGAAGTCTTCCTTGAGCCTGCCGGGCCGCGCCGAGAGCAGGATGATGCGGCTCGCCAGCGTCAAGGCTTCGCCGAGATCGTGGGTCACGAACAGCACAGTCTGCCGCTCGCGTTCCCAGATCTCCAGCAGCGTCTTGTGCATCTCGAGCTTGGTGTGGGTGTCGAGCGCGCCGAACGGCTCGTCCATCAGCAGGATCTCGGGCTCCAGGATCAGCGTACGCATCAAGGCGACGCGCTGGCGCATGCCGCCGGACAGCATGCGGGGAAAGCTCTGCGCAAAACCCGAGAGCCCGGCCTTGTCGACGGCCGAGGCGACGCGCCCGGCGCGCTCGGTCCTAGGCAGCCCCGCGATCTCCAGCCCATAGCCGATGTTCTGCTCCACGGTTCGCCAGGGAAACAGCGTGTCGCGCTGGAAGACATAGCCGACCCTGGGGTTGACCTTGCCGGTCTCGACCGTGTCCTCATCGATCAGGATGCGTCCGCCCGAGCGCGGCAACAGTCCCGCGACCATGTTGAGGATGGTGCTCTTGCCGCAGCCGGAAGGACCGAGCAGCGCGACGAATTCACCCTGCTTGACCTCGAAGGAGACGTCGTCGACCGCGACGAACTCGCGGCCGGACGCGTTGAAGCGTTTGGCGAGAGCTTGCACCGCGATGCGGGTGCGCGGCGCGGCTCTCTCGTCCTCGTTTCGCGCGAGCGTAAGGCCCGGACCTGGCGCGGCGATCATTTGTATTTCGCCCTGGCCGCCTGGAGGAAGCTCATGTCGACGACATCCTCGTATTTCGTCTCGGGAATGTCGGTGCCCTTGCGGTACCAGGGCTTGGCGCCGCGTTCGAACGCGGCCTTGTCGATGACACCGTCATAGCCCCAGGTCGACTTGTCGAAGCCGAGCTCGGCGCTGACCGCATCGGGGTCGATGCCGGAGAAATATTTCGGCGTGACCAGCGCCTGCACGTCCGCCAGCGGCGTCGCTTTCACGAACGCCATCGCGCGGTAGATGGCATTGACATAGGCCTGCACCATCGCCTTGTCCTGCTCCACCGTGTCCTGCAGCGTGTAGATCACGAGTACGGGCAGCGTTCCGCCAAAATCCTTCTCGAACACGCCGGGTTTCGAGGTGTCGTAGATCGTCTTGCCAAAACCCTTCTTGTCGACTTCGACGACCCAGCTCGGCGGCGCCATGATGGCGTCGAACTGCTTGGTCTGCAGCGACGGAAACATCGTGTTGGGCCCGCCGCCGGCGACCCAGTTCACCTTGTCGCCGAGCCCGCGCGCCTCGAACACGTAGGTGCCGAACACCCAGGTGCCCGAGCCGATCGCGGTGGCCGCGACGATCGGCTTGGCGCCGTCTCGCTTGTACTCCGCAAGCTTCTCGACCGAATTGATGCCGCTCTCGTACAGGTCCTGCCGGACCATGATGTTGGCGTAAGAGCACACCATCTCGGTCGCGAGCAGGATCTTGCAGGGCTTGCCGCGCGCGCTGAGCTGGAGCGGATGGCTGGCATCGCCATGCGCGAACAATGCCTGTCCCGCCGCCAGCGTCTGGCGACCGAATGTGCCGGCGTTGCCGGTGATGAGTTTGGAGTCGAGTCCCTCGTCTTTGAAGTACCCCTTCAGCTCGGCGATCATGCCGATGGCATAGACCGGCGACACCGGCCCGAAGGCGAGCGACACCTGCTTGGTCTCGGCGCGGAGCTGCCCGGACAGCATCGATGCGCCGGCCAACGTGGAGCCTGCGATCAGCGCCTGGCGCCTGGTGATGTTCATGTGCTCCTCCCTCGGTTCTTGCTTGATCGATCTGTTCGTCAGGACGGCGTTGGCGCAATCCGGATCGTTCCTGCTCTCTGCAGCGTTTCGATTTCGCTCGACGACATGCCGATCTCGGTCAGGATCTCGCGCGTCTGCTCGCCGATCTGCGGCGGGTCGTAGCGGTTGGGCAGGCGGCGGCCGTCCATGGAGATCGGCAACAGCGGTGTCTTCGCCTCGCCGCCATCGGGCAGGTGAATGTCGGTCAGCCCGCCCGACTGGTTCAGATGCGGGTCATCGAAGAGATCGCCGGGCTTGTTCACCGGCGCGTAGGGCAGATCGAGCTGATCGAGGCGCGCAGCGAGATCGGCCTTGTCCCATTGCTTGAAGATCTTGGCGATCTCGGGGATCAGCCAGCCGCGATGGTCGACACGATCGTTGCTGGTCGCAAAGCGCGGATCGCCAAGCCAGGATTCGCGATCGAAGGCGCGGCAGAACGCCTCCCACTGCTCCTCACCGACGATGGTGACGAACAGCTTCGAGCCGTCCCTGGTGTCGAAGAGATCGTAGACCGGCCAGGGACTGTCCTTGATGGAATACGGGATCGAGGGTTGGCCGCTGACCACCTCGCACATCATGGCCTGCGCCATCAGGAACACGTTGTTCTCGTAGAGCGCACTCTGGATGTAGCGGCCGCGGCCGGTGCGCTGCCTCTCGGCCAGTGCGGCCTGGATCGCGATCACGCCGAACATGCCGCCCATGACGTCGTTGACCGAGGCGCCGGCGCGCATCGGCCGGTCCGGCAAGCCGGTCATGTAGGCGAGACCGCCCATCATCTGCACGACCTCGTCGAGCGCGAGGCGGTTCTCGTAGGGGCCGGGCAGATAGCCCTTGAGCGAGCAGTAGATCAGGCGTGGCGCAAAAGCGGCAACCGACTCGTAATCGAGACCGATCCGCTTCAGCAGGCCGGGCCGGAAATTCTCGATCAGGACGTCGCTGTCCTCGATCAGCCGCCGCGCGATGTTCTGGCCTTCCGCGGTCGACGTGTCCAACGCGATGCTGCGCTTGTTGCGGCTGTAGGTGGCGAAGAAGCCGGCCGCGGGACCCTTGAAATAGCGGGTGCGGTCGCCCTTGGGCGGTTCGACCTTGATCACGTCGGCGCCGAGATCGGCGAGGATCAAGCCACAACTCGGCCCCATCACCATCTGGCTGAACTCGATGACACGAATGCCGGCGAGCGGACGCAGCTCCGATACCGTCTCGGCCGCGACCGTCATGCCGCCCTCCGCAGCACCTTGGGAATGCCGGCCTCGTGCAGGTGCCCGGTCAGATGTCTTGCCGCGATATGGCGGGCCAGAATCTCGCGCGTCTGCATCAGGCGGTCCAGGTCGATGCCGGTGGAAAGTCCCATGCGTTCCAGCATGAACACGAGATCCTCAGTGACGATGTTGCCGCGGGCACCGGGAGCGAAGGGGCAGCCGCCAAGTCCCGACACCGCGGCGTCGAAACGCCGGATCCCGGCTTCGAGGCCGGCGACGGCATTGGCAAGGCCGGCGCCAAGCGTGTCGTGCAGATGAAGCCGCAGCGTCATTTGCGATCCGACGTCGCGCCTGACGGCTTCGACGATCTGCCTGATCAGTTTCGGGGTGGCATAGCCGACGGTGTCGGCGAGCCCGATCTCATCGGCGCCGGCTTCGGCAAAGGCGCGCGCGACCCGGCACACCGCCGCTTCACTCACTTCGCCTTCCAGCGAGCAGCCGAAGGAGGTGGAGATCGCGCCCATCAGGTGCGGCCGCCGGTCCGCCGGACAGGCGTCGATCGCGGCGCGGACCGCGCGAAACCCCTCGAGCTGCTCCTCGATCGAGCGGCGCACATTGGCGCGGTTGTGCGTCTCGCTGGCGGAGATGACGAAGTACACGGCGTCGACACCGGCGGCGATGGCGCGCTCGGCGCCCTTCACGTTCGGCACGAGTGCACCGATGGTCGCGGTCTTGTGCGCGAGGGCGTGCGCCATCACCGCGTCGACATCGGCGAATTGCGGCACGACCTTCGGCGGCACGAAGGATCCCGCGTCGATCTCGCGCATGCCGGCGGCGGCGATCACATCGATCAGCGCGCATTTGGCTTCGGTGGGAACGAACACGTCCAGGTTTTGCAGGCCATCGCGAGGGCCGACCTCGCAAATCAGGACATCCGGCGCATGCGCCATCGGGCTCTCCCTGGACTTGATTGTATATTATTGCATTAAAGAACAATCCATGGGACAATCTGTCAAGCTCAAAATCAGCGTGCACTGCAATGACCACCTCCGACAGCTCCCGACAGCCCGCCTCGAGCAGAGGCGGTTCCGAGCGCGCTGAGCACCTCGCTGGCCTGATCATGGCGCTCGCCAAACGCGAAGGCATGAAAGCCGGTGATCGGTTGATCGAACAACGGCTTGCCGATGCGCTCGATCTTTCACGCGCGCCGATCCGGCTCGGCCTCAAGGCTCTGGAAGCGGCAGGACTCGCGCGCGGCGAGCCGCATCGCGGGTTCGTGCTGGCCAAGAATCCGACCAGCGGCGCAGCCCAGCCGGCCCTCGCAGCCGTCAGGCGCAGCGAACAGGTTTATGCGACCATCGCAGGCGACGTGCTCGCAAGCCGGCTGCCCGCTGACGTCACCGAGGCGGAGCTGATGCGCCGCTATGGCCTCAGCCGGGCTGAGCTGCAGCGACTGCTCGACCGGATTGCCGTCGAGGGCTGGATTGCTCGCCTGCCCGGTTATGGCTGGCGCTTCGCAGAGACGGTCTCGAGCCCCGAAGCCCAGGCCAAGGCCATGGCGTTTCGCGCGGTGATCGAGCCTGCGGCGATCGCGCAGCCCGGCTTCGCGCTGCCGCAGGAGGTGATTGCACGCTTGCGCGAGCGCCAGCAGCGCGTATTCGAAGGCGAGCTTGAGAAGATGACGATCGGCGAGGTCTTTCATTCCGGTTGCGAATTCCACGAGGAGATCATCCGCGGCGCCGGCAATCCCTTCTTCCTAGAATCGCTCAGGCGCGTGAATTCGATCCGGCGCCTGTTCGCCTATCGCAGCTTCGCCGACCGCGACGGCATGCGGCGGCACGTGCGCGAGCATTTGCGCCTGCTCGAGGTTCTGGAAACGGGGCGTTACGCCGAAGCGGCGGAGCTGATGGCGAAGCACCTGCAACGTCCGCTGATAGCAGGCTTGTCGTAGGCCAGCGCGGCCGCGGTCAAGCGGGTGGCGAAATCGACGCCTGAGCGCTCTAGCGCCGCAAGCCGCTCAACGCCGGCGACTCGCCGGGCAGCATCGACGAATTGATGTCGCTGTCCATGCGGCCTGAGTCCCGCTGGGTGAAGCCGGCGCCGAACGACAGGCTGAGGTTGGAGGTCGGCTTGAACTCGACACCGGCGAACGCGCCATAGCCGGGCGCGGCGCTGGAGGTGAGCGGGGCAAGCGAACTGCCGATGCCGTTGCCAAGCTTGAGCGTGTCGAAACCCGCAAAGAACGTGACGGGCATACCGCCCGCGGTCTTGTAGTTGTAGCCGAACTGCGTGCTGTCGTAAGAGAGCGCGCTGAAATTGCCTGAAGGCACCGGCTGGCTGAGGCCACTCAAACCAAGATTGCCGTGCTGGCTTCCGACAAAGAAACCGGGACGGAAACCGTAACCTGCGTTGGCATCGCCGGCATTGAAGCTCGGGAAAGTGCCGTAGCCGTCGGAGCTCTGGACGGCGCTGCCGCCAAAGCCGAAAGGCCCGCCCGGGATCCAATATTGCAGGGGCGCGACCTGCGCATGCGCCGGCGCTCCGCCGAGGCAAAGCACCGCGAAGAGAGTGGCAAGACCGCAGGAACGTACGAGGCTGGGCATACAGGAGACCGTCGAAAAAGCTCGCAAATTATACGCCCGGGAACGTACGAATACCAGCGATGCGATGCCGCTGATCACGTCACTTGGTTCCCGGATTACCTCTTCGTGACGTCTTGAACCTCCTCCGTGCCGGATTGACCCACTTACAGGACCCGCAAGCGTGCGCCCCACGCTTATTGCGCAGATCCTTGAAAATGTCCGACATCGCATGGAGGCTGTCATGGAGGTCAATTCCGACAGGTTGAATGCCTTTATGGGCAAGATGGTCACCGAGTTCGGTGCGGCGATGAATGCATCGCTGGTGCTGCTCGGGGACAAGCTCGGTCTGTACCGTACGCTCGCGGCCAAGGGACCGATGAACTCTTCCGAGCTCGCAAGCGCGACCGGAACGAAGGAGCGTTATGTCCGCGAATGGCTCGCGAGCCAGGCGGCATCCGGCTACATCGAATACGACTCCGCTTCGGGAAAGTTCTCGATGCTGCCCGAGCAGGCGATGGCGCTCGCTGACGAGGACAGCCCGGTGTTCCTCGGCGCGGTCGGCAATGTCATTGCATCGACGTTTCTCGACGAGCCGAAGATTACGGACGCATTCAAGTCCGGCAAGGGAGTCGGCTGGAACCGGCGCAGCGAGTGCCTGTTCTGCGGCACCGCCCGCTTCTTCCGCACCGGCTACATGCATCATCTGGTTCAGGAGTGGTTGCCAGCGCTCGACGGCGTCGTGGACAAGCTGAAGCGGGGCGCCAAGGTCGCCGATGTCGGCTGCGGGCACGGCGTCTCGACGCGACTGATGGCGAAGGCCTTCCCGAACTCCCGCTTCTACGGCTTCGACTATCACGAGGGCTCGATCGAGGCCGCGCGCAAGGAGGCCAATGAGGCCGGGTTGGGCGACCGGGTCAGCTTTGCCGTTCATTCCGCCAAGACCTACCCGGCCGAAGGCTACGATCTCGTCTGCTTCTTCGATTGCCTGCACGACATGGGCGATCCCGTAGGCGCCATCAGGCACGTGCGTGAAACGATGGCCAAGGACGGCACCTGCATGCTGGTCGAACCGTTCGCGGGGGACCGTCTCGAAGACAATCTCAACCCGGTCGGGCGCATCTATTATGCGGCATCGACCATGATCTGCACGCCGGCCTCGCTCGATCAGGAGGTGGGTCTCGGGCTCGGCGCACAGGCCGGCGAGGCAAGGCTGCGCAAGGTCGCCAGCGAAGGCGGCTTGTCGCGCTTCCGCCGCGCCGCCGAGACGCCCTTCAACCTGATCCTGGAGGCGCGGATCTGACCCGAGGCGGGCCCGCGGCCGGCGTTGTCAGGCCGCGGCGTCCGTCCCCATCCCGAACGTGACCTGATTGCCGTCGGCATCGACCGCATCGAAGTCGCGCATGCCATAGTCACGGTCTTCCGGCTGGCCGATGAGCCTTGCGCCGCGTTCCGACAGCTCGGCGTAGAGCTGGTCCACATCTCGCACAAAGATGCAGAGGCCGCCCTGCCCCGGCAATCGCTTCGTCCCGGCCGCCGCGAGCAAGTGCAGGGCCACCTCGTCGCGGCAGAGGCAGGCGTAGGACAAGGGCGGGCCGTATTCGAAGGTGACCTCGAAGCCGAATATGTCGCGGTAATATGCGAGGCTCGCGGCGATGTCGGAGACGACGAAGACGGTGGCCGAGCCGGCCATCATCGGGTGCTCGTTGGTCATTGGTTCTTCCGTCTTGCAAGCAATCTCCTGCGCGCAGCCTAGCATGCGCGCCGAGGTCTTGCACAGCTCACGCCGCAACATAAGCTGGCGATCGAGCAAGGCGGCGCGAGTCCGCCGGCATGGGAGGATGATCATGAAGTTTCTTGGCCTGGCGGTGGCCGCGCTGTTCGCGGTGACGATCTCGGGAGCGGGCCGAGCGGCCGAGCCAACCCGCTTCGGGCCGCTGAAGCCGGACGAGCTGACGCCGCCGCAGAAGGAATGGGCGGATGCGATCGCGGTGCCCCCGCGCAACGCCAAATTCACCAACCCGCCCTATCGCGCCTATATCCGCAACCCGGAGCTCGCGCCAAAGCTCTCGGCGATGTCAGACTATCTGCGCTGGAATTCGTCGCTGCCGGCGCGTCTCAGCGAATTCGCCATCCTGATCACCGCGCGGCAATGGACCGCGCAGTACGAATGGTTCGCGCATTATCCGCTCGCGATGAAGGCCGGCCTCGATCCGCAAGTCGCCAAGGACGTCGCCAACGGCGTGCGGCCACAGGCGATGAAGGATGACGAAGCCGCGCTCTATGATCTCGCGATGGCGCTCTACCGCGACAAGAAGGTGTCGGACGACATCTATCGCGCGGCACAGCAGAAATTCGGCGAGCGCGGCATCATGGATATCATCGGCCTGATCGGCTATTACGACCTCGTCTCGATGACGCTGATCACGATGCAGGCGGAAGCACCGAACGACAGCGTGCCGCCGCTGCCGCCGCTCGCCGCGAAATGACCGCGCCATCATCGCGGCCGATGCCGCACGATCGCTGAAAGCATGGAGAACAGGGTGACATCTGGCAATCCCGTCGCCTACGAACGCGCTGGCAACATCGCCCGCATCACGCTGCGCCGCCCGCCCGTCAACGCGCTGAGCCTCGAGGTCATCCGCGCCGTGGTCGCGGCGCTTCACCGCGCAGCGAACGATCCGGATGCGCGCGTGGTCGTGCTGGCGAGCGCGATTGCCAAGCGCTTTTCGGCAGGCCTCGACCTCGACATCCTGCTTGGCAAATCCGGCGCCGATATCCGCGAATTCCTCCAGGCGCTCTATATCGACCTCTACGACGCCCAGTATGGGCTCGGAAAGCCGTCGATCGCCGCGGTCGGCGGCGCGGCGCGCGGCGGCGGCATGACCATGGCGGTGTCCTGCGACGTGGTGCTGGCGGCCGAAAGCGCGACGTTCGGCTATCCCGAGATCGACGTCGGCGTCATTCCCGCGATCCACTATGCGCATCTGCCGCGCATCGTGGGACGTCACCGCGCCTTCGAGCTGCTGTTCACCGGCCGCGTCTTCAGCGCCATGGAGGCGCGCGAGCTCGGCGTGGTGAATCGCGTCGTCGGCGATGCCGAGCTCGACGCCGAGGTTTTGAAGCTTGCGGCGCAATTCGCGAGCAAATCGGCCGCCGTGCTGCGGATGGGCCGCGCCGCCTTCATGCGCCAGATCGATCTCGACTATCGGCGCAGCATCGCGAGCGCCGTAGACGATTTCTGCAACGTCGCGACGTCGGACGAAGCGCAGGAGGGCTTGAGGGCGTTCGTCGAGAAACGGGCGCCGAACTGGTGAGGGGCAGGCAGCCCGCCCAGCAGGCTGAAATTCAGGCCGTCACGTCCACCGAGGACGACGAATCCGCCGGCGGATATTTCGTCACGGGCACCGAGAAGGATTTGCTGCCGACCTGGTAGATGATCGTGCCGTTCTGTCCGTCCTTGGTCGAGATCTGCGACTGCCCGAACATGATGACGTTCTTGTAGACGTAGCCGGTGCCCTGCCGGGTGATGCCGTCGGTGGTGACGCTGACCGTGGCTTCCTTGTCGTTGATGGCCAGCACGCGAAAGCTCGCGCTCTTGCCGTTGTCTGAGGAATAGCCGCCCCAGCTTCCCATCAAATTGCTGTCGGAACCCGGGGGCGCCTGCTTCTCGAGAGTGGCGCTCGCCTGACCGCCGCCGGCGGAGAACACGAGCGCGAGATTCTTGCCATCCTTGGTGCCGACGGTGACGTTGCCATAGGTGATGGTCGCACCATTGACCTGGCCGAAACCGCGCTCGGTGTGCCCGTTATGGGTGTACTCGATCTGGGCCCGGGCCCCGCGGATGTTCACAACCTTGAAGCCGACGGCCTGGTTGTTGCCTGCCCAATTGCCCTTCCAGTCACCGACCAGATTGCTCTGGTGGTACATCCGCTCGTTGGCGGGCGAAATCTGGTTGGTGCTCGACGAGATGACGGCCATTGGATTGCTCGGCGGATTTGTCCGACGGACCCGCTTTTGTTCGCACGCCGGACAGCAGCGCGAAGAGACCTTTGAGAAGCAAACAGAAACAATTCGATTAGGCCCTCGCGCTGGTTAAAGAGAGGTTAAATTCAACCGTCAGGCGAGATGGGGCAATTGGTCTCATTCGGGGTAGCGTGGATCAGCGCCCCCAGCGGTCCGACCAGATCTTCTCGCCGATCATGCAATTGACCCGCGGCTCCTTGTCGGCAACGCGCGTCACGGGACGCTCCGGCATGCGGCCCGCGACCTCCATCAGGAGTTTTGTGCGGATCGCTTCCTTGAACTTCTCGCGGTCCTTGATCGTGATGACGAAGGAGCCGGGACCGCCGATGACGCAGTCCTCGTAATAGTAGTCGAGATTGTCGATATCCATTGTCGAATAGGACGGCTCCTTGACCATGATCGGCAGGCCGTTGATGACGATGCCCTTCTCGAGCGCGGCGTCGCGCGCCGCCGTGACCGGGCCGCCATTGTTGTTGGGGCCGTCACCGGAAATGTCGATGACGCGGCGCAAGCCGCGATAGGGATCCTCGTCGAACAACGGCATCGCGAACGTGATCGCGCCGGAGATCGAGGTGCGCGAGGCGCGCCGGATCGGCGTCTTCATGATCTCGGCGGCGACCGCGTCCGCCGTCTCCGGCCCGTCGACCAGCCGCCACGGGATGATGATCTTCTGGTCGCTGGAAGCAGCCCATTCGAAATAGGTCACCGCGATCCGGCCATTCGGCCCGAGCTTCAGCGCCTGGAGGAATTCTTTCGACTGGATCGCCTGCGCATAGCCCTCGCGCTGGATCGCGAGCTCGTCCATGTCCATGGAGTAGGAGACGTCGACCGCGAGGACCAACTCGACATCGACCGTCTGTGCGTCCCTGTCGGCCGCCAGCCGTTGCGGCTGATTTTTGGGCGGCTCAAATTTTGGCCCTGGTGCCGCGATGCCCGCGACGTCCCCTCCGGCAAGCACGCCGGCCACCAGCACAGCCCCGATCGAGAACAGCATGCGCATCGCAGTCTCCCGTCGTATGACGCGATGGTGACATGCAATCGCCTTGCCGCAAAGTCCGAAGATCGCTTGCGCTTCACATTCGAGTTAAGAATCTGCGAGTTAGGAATTTGCGAGTGGGGAATTTTGCGCGCCTTGCGCAAAGCTGCCGCCGTGTTGCCGTGCTTGCGCCGCTGGAACATGCGCAATGCCGCATCGTCATTCCGGCGCGTCCGGCGGCATCGAGTCCGGATTGACGCCGCACGGGACAGGGCTTCCCCGCCCACTTGTCCGGTGCGATTTCCATGCTAGGCTGGACGTACAGATGGGGATGGAGTCCCCCGACAACCGCCCGGCGGCCTGTGACCGTAGTGGGCTGATGACTCCTGCTTGAGGTGGGGCAATCTTTGAGCCTCTGCCTTCGGCGGGAGCATGGACGAACCCGCCGCCGGCGGGTTTTTTGTTGCCTGGAAACGACAGCCTGAAAGGGCCGGGACGCGAAGGCCAAGGAGAAGGGCGTGACGACGACGACACCGAATGCTGCGCGTACCAAGCTGCCCAGGGCGATCTGGGTGCTCGGCTTCGTCTCGATGCTGATGGATGTCTCCTCCGAGATGATCCACGCGCTGCTGCCGGTCTATCTCGTCACCGTGCTCGGGGCCTCCACGCTCACGGTCGGCTTCATCGAGGGCGTCGCCGAAGCGACCGCCTCGATCACGAAGATCTTCTCTGGCGCATTGTCCGACTGGCTCGGCCGGCGCAAGCTCCTCGCAGCGCTCGGCTACGGGCTGGCCGCGCTGACAAAACCGCTGTTCCCGCTTGCCCCCAGCGTCGGATGGCTGGTCGCCGCGCGCTTCATCGACCGCGTCGGCAAGGGTATTCGCGGCGCACCGCGCGATGCGCTGATCGCCGATATCGCGCCTGCAGGCCTGCGCGGCGCGAGCTTCGGCCTGCGGCAGTCGCTCGACACCATCGGCGCGTTCGTCGGACCGCTCCTGGCGATCGGCCTGATGTGGTGGACGGCGGACAATTTTGCCGCCGTGTTCTGGGTGGCGGTGCTGCCGGCGTTCCTGTCGTTCGGCCTGATCGCGTTCACGGTGAGCGAGCCTGAGCCGGACCCTGGTCGTGAACCGTCGAGGAATCCGCTGAACACCGCCTCGATGCGGCAGCTTGGATCCGTGTACTGGCGCGTCGTCGCGGTCGGAATCGTGTTCACGCTGGCGCGCTTCAGCGAGGCCTTCCTGATCCTGCGCGCGCAGAACATCGGGCTCAATGCGATGTGGGTGCCGGCGGTGCTGGTGCTGATGAACGTGGCCTATGCCCTTTCGGCCTATCCGGCCGGGGTGCTGTCGGACCGCATCAACCGGACCGGCCTGCTCGCGCTCGGCCTCGTCTTCCTTGCCGGCGCCGATCTCGCGCTCGCTTTGCTGCCGAACCTTCCGGGCCTCGCACTCGGCGTCGTGCTGTGGGGACTGCATATGGGATTGACCCAAGGCCTGCTGTCGGCCCTCGTCGCCGACGCCGCGCCGCCGAGCCTGCGCGGCACCGCGTTCGGCTATTTCAACCTGTTCACCGGACTTGCCTTGCTGGCCGCAAGCGTGATCGCCGGTGCGCTGTGGGATGCCTATGGTCCGGTGGGTACGTTTTTGGCCGGCCTCGGCTTCGCGCTGGTCGCGCTGGTCGGGCTGCTCGCCGTCGGCAATGGTCTGGCAGCGGAGGACAAATGATGATGGGGGGTCGTTCGCCGTGCTGAGCGGAGTGATCGCGATCGTGGTCGGCAGCGTTCTCGGCGGCTGCGCGCGCTATTTCGTCTCGGGCGCGATCGCGCGGCGGCTTGGCGAGACCTTTCCCTGGGGCACCATGACCATCAACGTCACCGGCGCCTTCCTGATCGGCATTTTCGGCGCGCTGGCGACCCATCCCGGCTCGGTCTTCGCTGCGCCCGATCCATGGCTGTTTGCGGTGACCGGGTTCCTCGGCTGTTACACCACGGTGTCCTCGTTCAGCCTGCAAACGCTGACCCTGGCGCGAAGCGGCGAGCCGATGCATGCCCTCGGCAATGTCGTGCTCTCGGTCGGGCTGTGCCTTGCGGCCGTCAGTTGCGGCTTCATCCTTGCCGACAGCCTTGGGGGCTAGAGGCAGATGAACTCTCCTTCTGCCGAGCGCCGGCGCAGCGCGACACTCTATGCCTGGGTTGCCGCCGGCAGCATCGTCGGCGGGCTGACGCGATATCTGGTCGGCCTCGCGCTCGACACCGGGCCGGGCTTTCCCGTCGCGACGCTGTTCATCAACGCGACGGGCTCGCTGATCATCGGCTTCTACGCGACGCTGACCGACCCCGACGGCCGCGTGCTGGCGCGGCCCGAGCACCGGCAGTTCGTCATGACCGGGTTTTGCGGCGGCTACACCACCTTCTCGACCTTCAGCCTGGAGACCTTTCGCCTGTTCCACGGCGGCATGAAATACATGGCGCTCGCCTATATCGCGGCTTCTATCATCTGCTGGCTGGTGTCGGTGTGGCTCGGCCATATGATGGCAAGCCGCTACAACCGCTTGACGAGGAGCTGACCATGCAAATCCCCAATCAGGCTGTTTCGCTCCGGATCTTCATCGGCGAGAGCGACCATTTCGACGGCAAGCCGCTTTATGAAGCGATCGTGACGACGGCGCGCGAGCGGCATCTGGCGGGCGCCACCGTGCTGCGCGGCCCGATGGGGTTCGGCAAGTCGAGCCGGCTGCACACCTCGAAGATCCTGCGGCTCTCGGAAGATCTGCCGCTCTTGATCGAGATCGTCGACAGCGAGGACAACATCAACGCATTCCTGCCCATCCTGGATGGCATGATGTCGAGCGGCCTGATCACCTTGGAGAAGGTGCAGGTCCTGCAATATGGTGCGAAGGCCACGAGCTGATCGCTCCGGCCGGGAACCCGAGCCCGCCGTGTCCAGGAGGCGGAATGAACGACACTGTCACCACGCCGAAGACGCGGACCAAGACCAAGGTCGAGCGGCCCAAGCTGCACAAGGTCATCCTGATCAACGACGACTTCACGCCACGCGAATTCGTCACGATGATCCTCAAGGCCGAGTTCCGCATGACGGAGGATCAGGCCTACAAGGTCATGATCACCGCCCACAAGCTGGGCGCCTGCGTGGTCGCCGTGTTCACCAAGGACGTCGCCGAAACCAAGGCCACCCGCGCCACCGACGCCGGACGCGCCAAGGGCTATCCCCTGCTGTTCACGACGGAGCCAGAGGAATAGCGCGCCGGAACTCGTCCAGAATGCCAAAGATTTCCCGTCATACGCATGGGGGACGATCGGAGGCATGACCGCGGATGCTGCATTGCACGAGCCGGCATCGCGTTCCGCGAGACCACGGGTGCTCCCCGCGCTGTACTTCATCCTGACGAAGTCGTTTTCGACTAGGCGCCTGTCAGCGTATCGCCCACGTTGACGCGCCCTCCGTCTGGCTTGCTGACGTAGAGATGGCTCTCCAACACGGATTGCATGCTCTCAAACATCGAATAGAGATCTTCACAATAGACCGAAGGGTTGTCGTAGCCGCGCTCCCTGGAGAAACGATGCGGAAGATAGCCGCCCCCGCAGGCGTTCATGAACTTGCATTGACGACACTTCGTACAAAGATTGATCGAAGCATCGCGCGCGGCTTTCCAGCGGGGCTCGTTTCGGACCTCATCGATCGCATGATCGAAGATGTTGAACCTGGTGTTCGTGAAGCCGTCGCCTGCAATTCGCAGCACATCGTGGGCCTCCACGGTGCCATCGGTCATCACGGTGCAAAGCTCGACAGGTTTGTGACCCACACCTTCGGTCGGCGAATTGTCGCCGAGCAGGGCGGTGATCATGTCGGAGATGATGCGAATATCGGTCGTTGGCGTTGCGCGATTTGCCTCGAGCCACAAGCCAAACAGCCCCTTGTAGAAGGCGGCAATGGATGGAGGCCTCTCATCCACCGTCGCGTCGGGGATCATGATGTCGTAGTTGGCGATTCCACACGCGGCGAAAAAATCGACGTATTCCTGCGGCGCATAAGCGGGATTGCAGACGGCCAGGGCAATGACCCCGATGTTGCGCGATACCAGCATGCGAACGGCACGTTCGACGCTGGCATGAGTGCCCGTCCCCTGAAAGGTCTTGCGGTGGAGGTCGTGAATATGGGCCGGCCCGTCAACGCTGATCGCAACCGAAATGTTGCGGGCCTCGAAGCAGGCCAGCCATTCGTCATCGATCAACACGCCGTTGGTCGTGACCGCGATCGGTATGCCGCATCCGGTCCGTGATGAAATGGCCTCGCAGGCCTCGGCAAAGCGGTGGAAATTCTCGACGCCCCACAGCAACGGCTCGCCGCCGTGCAGAATGACGGGAAAATCGGTGAGCGAAAATCTGACGACATGCTCCTCGATGCGCTGCAGCAGACGATGCTGCACGTCAGGACTCATCAGCTTCGGTTTGCTGTAAACGGACGCGTCGCGAAACCAGTAACAATAGGAGCAGTCGATGTTACATCTCGTCGCGACCTTGACCAGCAATTGCGTAATTGGCTGATCCTGGAAGGCGACACAATCTGGACCGTCAGCCGGCATGCCGACACCGAGACGAGTTGGAAGAAGTTTGTCTAGTACCCTCTAACGAATCCGCCTCGGCGGAACGCCCCGACGCCCGGCGCGTAGCCCCCCCTGCGGAAGGCACCTGCGTTGGCGCCTTTAGCAAAAGCGCCCCGTCTGAAAGCAGCCTGGGTCGCCACGGGGTCGTCGGAGACGACGCCCTGCTCCGCCCCCTGTCCTCGCAGATCGTTCAGCAATGCGTCGATACCCTGATGGTCGCTCTGAATGGTTGCGCCAGGCCCGTGCAATTGAATGAGGCTAGCCAAGACCTTCAGCGTCGTAATCGGCATGATTGTGCTCCTCTTTTCGCGACGCAGTGCAGGATCGAACGAAAGGCCAGCATATCGAGCCGGCTGAGCAGCGACGAAGACTATACCGTTTCCATTGTTGCGGCAATGTGTCGGGACCGGCCGGTCTTGGAGCAGACATCGCTCCTGGAAAGGCGCCCTAAGCCATCACCACCGGCATTTCCTCCGCCAGCCCGTACACGCGCTGCGCCTTGGAAAATCCGGCGATCGGAAATTCGCCGAGCTCGTGCCAGTCGTGGTGACAGACCTTGGCGAAGCCTTCCGAGGCGACGACGGTCCGCCCGAGGCGACCCGTGATCTTTTCGAGCCTTGCCGCGAGATTGACGGCGGGGCCGATGCAGGTGAAGTCGAGCCGGTTGCCGCCGCCGATATTGCCGTAGAGGATGTTGCCGACATGCAGCGCGACGCCGAAGCGGAAGTGCTCGACGACGTCGCCGACCGGAAAGGCCAGCGCCTCGACGCTGGCGCGGGATTCGCGCGCCGCCTCCAGCACGCGCGAACAGACATGGGCGGCATCGCCGACATATTCGTCGATCGGGAACACCGCGAGCAGGCCGTCGCCCATGAATTTCAGCACCTCGCCGCCGTGGCCGCGGATCGCGGTGACCTGGCAGTCGAAATACTGGTTGAGGATATCGACCACCGTCTCGGCCGGCAACCGGTCCGACAGCGCGGTGAAGCCGCGCAGGTCTGAGAGCCAGATCGCAGCCTGCATGGTGTCGTTGTGGCCGCGGCGGATCTGGCCACCGAGGATGCGCGCGCCGGCGCGGTTGCCGACATAGGTGTCGAGCAGCATCTCGGCGGTGCGGCGCAGACTGATGATCTCGGCAACACGCGCGAGCGGCGCCATGATGGTGCGGATCGCCGCGATGTCGTCGTCGCTGAACCCTCCGGGATGCCGGGTGACCCAGCTCGTGGCGTGGATCGAGCCGTCGAGATACGGCATCGGCACGGCGATGTAGTCGGTCACGCCTTCGGCGCGCATGTCGTCGAGAAACGGAAAGCGCTTGCTGTCGGGGTCGTCCATGCGGCCCCTGACCTCGATCCCCTGCTCGAACACGATCCGCAGCGGGCTCTTGGCGAATTCGGGCGTCTCCAGGATCTCGAAATCGACGGTGCCGATCTCGACCGCCTGGCCCTGCCGCCAGATGAAGTTGCGGCCGAAGATTTCCGGATGCAGCGTGCGGATGAAGATGCCGAAGCGCGCCAGCGGCAGGCCGGCTGCGACCAGATGTTCGCAGACATCCGCAATCATCTCGGACGGCGTCCCCGACGACCTCGCGCCGTCGATCAGCCAGTGGGTAATGCGCTGGAGCTCGGAGCTTTCCATGGCCGCATTTGCGGACGAAGTTGTGGGATCGTCAAGCTGCGCGGTGAGCTAGTACCGCGGCATCAAGACCCTGCGTTAGCGCCCAACCTGCCCGCGATCCCGAATGAAGTGATCGGCGAGCACACACGCCATCATGGCTTCGCCGACGGGGACGGCGCGGATGCCGACGCAGGGGTCGTGGCGGCCCTTGGTGAAGATCTCGGTATCGGCGCCCTTGCGATCAACGGTGAGACGCGGCTGGAGGATCGACGAGGTCGGCTTCACCGCGAACCGCACCACCACCGGCTGTCCCGTCGAGATGCCACCCAGCACGCCGCCGGCGTGATTGGACAGGAAGCGCGTGCCGTCATTGCCGGTGCGCATCTCATCGGCGTTCTCTTCGCCGGTGAGCTCGGCCGCGCCAAAGCCGGCGCCGATCTCGACGCCCTTCACTGCGTTGATGGTCATCATCGCACCTGCCAGCTCGGAGTCGAGCTTGGCGTAGATCGGCGCGCCCAGGCCCGCCGGCACGCCTTCGGCGACGACCTCGATCACCGCGCCGATCGAGGAGCCGCTCTTGCGGATGCCGTCGAGATAGGTCTCGAAAAACGCCGCCTTGTCCTTGTCGGGACAGAAGAACGGATTTCTCGCAATCTCGTCCCAGTCCCATTTGTCGCGGTCGATCTTGTGCGGGCCGATCTGCACCAGCGCGCCGCGCACCTTCACGTCGGGCAGCACTTTTCGCGCGATCGCGCCGGCGGCGACGCGCATCGCGGTCTCGCGCGCCGACGAACGCCCGCCGCCGCGATAGTCGCGCAGGCCGTATTTGGCCTCATAGGTGAAGTCGGCATGGCCCGGCCGAAACTTGTCCTTGATCTCGGAATAGTCCTTCGAGCGCTGGTCGGTGTTCTCGATCAGGAGCCCGATCGGCGTGCCCGTCGTCACCTGCACGCCGGTCTCCGGATGCGCCATCACACCGGACAGGATCTTGACCTGGTCCGGCTCCTGGCGCTGGGTCGTGAAGCGCGACTGGCCGGGCCGGCGGCGATCGAGATCCTGCTGGATGTCGGCCTCGGTGAGCGGGATCATGGGCGGACAGCCGTCGACCACGCAGCCGATCGCCACCCCATGGCTCTCGCCGAAGGTGGTGACGCGGAACATATGGCCGAAGGTGTTGAAGGACATCGCTGCTCGCTGGCTCGTAAGTCAGTTCTGACTTGTGGTAGCGCCCGGGCACACGGCGTTCAACCCCCGGGATAACGGCGAATTGGCTTAACTGTACTTCTCCAGCCGGCCGCAGCGGAACACATAGACGGCGCCCTGCTCGATATAGAGCTCGGCGGCGCTGGCCGGCGTCTCCAGGCCGAGCGAGACCATCAAGGCCCGGCAGGTCCCACCATGGGCGACCGCGACGGTGTCGGTCCGGAGCTGGTCGTACCAGGCGCGCACGCGGACCTGCACGTCGGCGTAGGTCTCCCCGCCCGCGGGGCCTACCGTCCATTTGTCGGCGAGGCGCCGGGCGTAGATTTCGGGATCGGCCGCCTCGCTTTCGGCCAGCGTCAGCCCCTCCCAGGAGCCGTAGCCGATCTCGCGCAGGCGATCGTCGAGGCCATAGTCCGCCACCGGCAGTTCGAGCTTGCCGCGCGCGAGCTCCATGGTCTGGCGTGCACGCCCGAGCGGGCTCGACACGTACGGTAACGCCGCCTTGTCCTTGCCGTCGCGCTTGAAGAGATCAGCAAGCACGCCGCCGGCCTGCACGGCCTGACCGCGTCCGCGCGCGTTCAGCGGAACGTCCTTGGTGCCCTGAAGCCTCCCGAGCGCATTCCACTCGGTCTCGCCGTGGCGAAGATAATAGATCGTGGGCACGGGCATTCCAGAGCTAAGGGCTAGTCCTTCCCGCCGAACGAAATGTCCGGCGCGTCGGGCCGCTTCATGCCCAGCACGTGGTAGCCGGAATCGACGTGATGGACTTCGCCGGTCACGCCGCGCGACAGGTCGGAGAGGAAATACAGCGCGCTACCGCCGACGTCTTCGGTCGTGACGTTGCGCCGCATCGGTGCGTTGTGCTCGTTCCACTTCAGGATATAGCGGAAGTCGCCGATGCCGGACGCCGCGAGCGTCTTGATCGGTCCCGCCGAGATCGCGTTGACGCGGATGTCCTTCTCGCCGAGGTCGGCGGCGAGGTAGCGCACGCTGGCCTCCAGCGCCGCCTTCGCAACGCCCATCACGTTGTAATGCGGCATCCACTTCTCGGCGCCGTAATAGCTGAGCGTGATGAGCGAACCGCCGTCGGTCATCAGCTTCTCGGCGCGCTGCGCCACCGCCGTGAACGAGTAGCAGGAGATCAGCATCGACTTCGAAAAATTCTCCTGCGTGGTGTCGACGTAGCGGCCGTCGAGCTGCTCGCCATAGGCGATCGCATGCACCAGGAAGTCGATCTTGCCCCACTTCTCCTTCAGCACCGCGAACGCGGCATCGATGGTCGCGGCATCCGTGACGTCGCAATGGCCGAGCACGAGCCCGCCGATCTCGGCGGCGAGCGGCTCGACGCGCTTCTTCAGCGCGTCGCCCTGGTAGGTGAAGGCGAGCTCGGCGCCGGCCGCGTGGCATGCCTTGGCGATGCCCCAGGCGATCGAGCGGTTGTTGGCAACGCCGAGGATCACCCCGCGCTTACCCTGCATCAGACCTGAATTCTGCGCCATTTGCTAACGTCCCGTCGAGCTCTCGTTGTGGTCTGGAGGTACACCAGCCCTCCTTCGCGGTACAGTCCTAATACGCGGCGTTAACGCTGTTTCGAGGGCCGGAATAGCCGTTCCGTTCGGGTGTTATGATGATTGTGGCGCTTGCGCCGAACGGCAGGACATCAAAGACGGCATGAGCGCGTTTCGCCAGAGTGTGGAAGCCATGATCCCGGCGTTGCGCCGCTACGCCCGCGCGCTCACGCGCGATGCGGATGCGGCCGACGATCTGGTGCAGGATACGTTGGTGCGGGCGCTGCGCTCGGAGCGCCTGTTCCTCGGAGGCGACGTCAGGAGCTGGCTCTATACGATCCTGACCAATCTCAACAAGAACCGGCGGCGCTCGCTGGCAAGGCGCCCGCAATTCACGCAGCTGACGGAGAACAATCCGGATGCCAGCGGGACCGAAGCCGAAGGGCGCGACATCGCGAAGGCGCTGGCGACGCTGGTCGAGGAGCAGCGCTCGGTGCTGCTGCTGGTGATGCTGGAGGGCATGAGCTACCGCGAGGTCGCCGACATCCAGGGCGTACCGATCGGCACCGTGATGTCGCGCCTGGCGCGCGCCCGTGCCCACGTTAAAGCGTCGCTGGAAGGTGAGCGTCCGGCGCTCAAGCGGGTGAAATGATGGCAGGGTTGATGCATCGCGCGGGTCGCTTCCCCTGCATGGAGCGGGAAGCAGCGCAGTTGAACCACGTAAGATTTTTTGGGCCGCAGAGCCAGAGACGACCGATATGAACGACCGCAAGATTGCAGTGACCGAAGACGAACTCCACGCCTATGTCGATGGCGAGCTGCCGGCCGAGCGCCGCGCCGACGTCGAGGCCTGGCTTGCCGCGCACCCCGAGGATGCCGAGCGCGTGCAGTCCTGGCAGACCATGGCCGAGATGCTGCACGCCCGCTACGATTCCGTCGCCCAGGAGCCGGTGCCGGCGCGGCTGGAGCTCGAACGGCTGGAGCGGCGCCCCCGGCAATGGCTCTATGGCGCCGCCGCGGCTGTGCTGGTCGCTTTCGTCGCCGGCGGCGCCGCAGGCTGGGTGGCGCACGGCGCCGCGAGCGCGCCCTCGACGTTCCAGAGCTTCACGGCGGACGCGCTCGACGCCCACCGCCTCTATGTCGTCGAGGTCCGCCACCCCGTCGAGGTCGCCGGCAATGAGCGCGACCATCTCCAGGCCTGGCTGACCAGGCGCTGCGGCTGGACCGTGTTCGCGCCGAACCTTGAGGCGAGCGGGCTGAAGCTCGTCGGCGGCCGGCTGTTGCCGGGGCCGAACGGTCCGGCGTCATTCCTGATGTACGAGGGCGCCTCTGGCGAGCGGTACACGATCTACACCGCCAAGACCGAGAACGGCGCGACTCAGATGCGCTATGCCAAGACGGACAAGGACGGGGCGCTGTTCTGGGCCGAGCGCGGCGTCGGCTACGTCGTCAGCGGCGCCGGCGACCGCGATCGCCTGACCAAGGTGGCGCAGGCAGTCTACGACCAGGCAGAGAAAAACGGCAGCTGAGCAACCGCTTGAACGCGGTGCCTCGATTCCGACATTGAAAATTTGGAATCAGGACATGGGTGCGTCTCATTATCGCACCGGATGATCACGAGAAAATGAGCAGCGTTCGATCCGCCGATCGACGCGGGCGGCCTCGATTGGGGTTTTTGGTACCGCGCTGGTCCCCCTCTCGAGGCCGCACCTTATTATCGGCTGCCCCGCCGGACAGCCGACACGCCGAACCACATGAGCCGAGAAGCGCTAAGGCATGTGATGAGCATCATCCGTCCAGAGATGCTCAAGGCTCTTAGGAGATACCCCCTTCAGCTGCGATCTCGCCCTAAAGCGCGACGGCTCGCGCTCTAGCTATTTTGTTGGCGCGTGACCTGTCCGGAAAACCGCTGCACATTTTGCGCCAACGCGGCCTCCGGGTCCGGATCATGCTTTAGCCAAGCCCGCTACGTGGATTGTAGGGGTGTTGGTCCCGCCACTTTTCCATCAATGCCTCAAGCTCGGCGTCGTTCCCGTCCGGTAGCATAATCCTGATCGTGACGAAGAGATCCCCGGTTCCGCCAGCTTTTGGCAATCCCTTGCCCTTGAGGCGGAAGGTCCGGCCGCTGGAGGTGTTTTTCGGGACCGACAGCTCGACGGCATTGCCGAGGGTCGGCACGCGGACCTTGCCGCCGAGCACCGCCTCGTAGAGCGTGACCGGCAGGTCGATCCGCAAGTCCGCGCCCTCGATCTTGAAGAACGGGTGCGGCGCGATGCTGATCGTGATCAGCAGGTCGCCCGGCGGATGGCCCTGGGCGCTTTCGCCCTGCCCCCTGAGCCGGATCTGCTGGCCCTCGGTGACGCCCGGTGGAACCTTGACGTTGAGCTCCTTGCCGTTCGGCAGCCGGACGCGCTTGTCGCCCCCTTTGACCGACTCTTCCAGCGAGACGGACATGGCAACGTTGACGTCGAGATCGAGCCCGATCCCGCCGGTGTCGAATTCGAACTGGGCACCGCCGCCGGCCCCGGGCCGCGCACCGCGCACCCCGCCACCGAACATGCTGTTGAGGATGTCCTCGAACGCACCGCCGCCCTGACCGGGGCCCGCGCCGCCGCTGCGGAACGAATAGCTTTCGAACCCGCCCGGACCCGCGCGACCGCGCGGCCCGCCGCCGCCCGGAAACCCCTGGAAGCGCGGCTTGCCGTCGGCGCCGATCTCGCCGCGGTCGAACTGCTTGCGCTTGTCCTCGTCGCCGATGATCTCGTTCGCCGAATTGATCTCGGAGAAGCGCTCGGCGGCCTTCGGGTCATCCTTGTTGCTGTCGGGATGGTGCTTCTTGGCAAGCTTGCGATAGGCGCTCTTGATCGCGGCAGCGTTGGCGCTCCGCGGCACCCCCAAGACCTCATAGGGGTCGCGCATCCGTCACGTCTCCTTCAAGAAATCGAATTGTTCAAAGGGCTCCCCGCCCCACCTGCACATCATGTGGGAGGCGAGTGGCATTTTTGCAACTAGCCTGCGGAGCCGATTCCTAGCTCCGCCACGGCTTTAGCGTATGAATCTCCCAACGGCCACGGCTGCTTTGGCAGCCGGCGCCCTGGAGCCAGCTTTCCGTGCTGCCATTGACGTAGCTCGCCAGGAAGTCGCGGCACTTGCGGCCGTCCTCGGCGGCGTAGGACTGCGCGATCGGCGTCACCGAGCCGCGCGCTCCGGTTTCCGGATTCTCCCAGTGCTGGCTGGAATCCTTGTCGCCCTTGCTGAGGACGTCGGAAGCGGCGTTGCGGGCGAAGGCAAGATCGGTGTCGGTCGGCGGGGCGTCCTTCGCCGGCCGCGCAATCGAACCGGTCAGGTCACTGTCGTCGGCCTTGGCATAGGCGCGGGTGTCGTTGCGGGAAAAGCTGCAACCGCCGGAGCCGAGCCCGATCAAAATCATCGTCATGACAAAGCCGGACGGCCGGATCGCCGATAGGCCAACGCGCCCCCATGCCCTATATAGGGCGGTAGCGGACAACAACGCGTTTTGGGCCGCGGGACGCAACTCGGACTCCAGACATGACCGACACGACCTCGATGAAACACCAGACACCCTTAACATCCGGTGATTTCACCGCCGCCGACGAGCCATTTGCGCTGTTCGAGGCCTGGCTGAACGAGGCGATCAAGAGCGAGCCGAACGATCCGAACGCCATGGCGCTCGCCACCGTCGACGCGGACGGGCTGCCTGACGTGCGCATGGTGCTGATGAAGGGCTTCGATACCGAGGGCTTCGTCTTCTACAGCCACATCGCCAGCCAGAAGGGCCGCGAACTCGCCGCAAATCCTAAGGCGGCGTTACTTTTTCACTGGAAGTCGCTGCGCCGTCAGGTCCGCATCCGCGGCAACGTGACGCCGGTAACCGACGCCGAGGCCGATGCGTATTTCGCCACCCGGCCCAAGCAGGCGCAGATCGGCGCCTGGGCCAGCAAGCAGTCGCAGGAGCTGGAGAGCCGCTTCGCCTTCGAGCAGGCCATCGCCAAAGTCGCGGCCAGACACGTCATCGGCGAGGTGCCACGCCCGCCGGGCTGGAGCGGCTGGCGCATTACGCCCTCGCGCATCGAGTTCTGGCACGACCGCCCATTCCGCCTGCACGACCGCATCGAATTTCGCCGTGACGCGGCCGGCCAGCCATGGTCCAAGACGCGGATGTATCCTTGAGCCTTATCGCCAGCTTTGGGCCGACCTGAAAGATGTCCATGCCGCATTCGTCCAATGCGCCGCGCCGCACGCTGCTCCTGACCGGAGCCAGCCGCGGCATCGGCCACGCCACGGTGATCCGCTTCTCGTCGGCGGGCTGGCGTGTCATCACCTGCTCGCGGCATCCCTTCCCCGAGGACTGCCCGTGGGACGCAGGCCCCGAGGATCACATCCAGGTCGACCTCGGCAATCCCGAGGACACCGCGCGCGCGATCTCCGAAATCCGCAACCGCCTCGAAGGCGGCATGCTCCATGCCCTCGTCAACAACGCCGCGATCTCGCCGAAGGGCGCCGGCGGCTCCCGGCTCGGCTCGGTCGACACCGACCTCGACACCTGGACGCACGTCTTCCACGTCAACTTCTTCGCACCGATCATGATCGCACGCGGGCTGATCGAGGAGTTGAAGACGGCCAAGGGCTCGGTCGTGAACGTCACCTCGATCGCGGGCTCGCGCGTGCATCCCTTCGCGGGCGCCGCCTACGCCACCTCGAAGGCCGCGCTCGCCGCGCTGACGCGCGAGATGGCCTCCGACTTCGGCCGCGTCGGCGTCCGCGTCAACGCCATCGCGCCCGGCGAGATCGACACCTCGATCCTGTCGCCGGGCACCGAGAAGATCGTCGACCAGCAGATCCCGATGCACCGCCTCGGCACGCCCGACGAGGTCGCCAAGATCATCTACGTGCTGTGCACGGACACCAGTTCCTACGTCAACGGCGCCGAGATCCACATCAACGGCGGCCAGCACGTGTAGGCAAAGCACGCAGGGCGATGCATGGGCCGGTTCGCGAGCACAGCCTCACTTTACGAGCATTTGCGGCCGCCCTACCCGAGCGAGTTCTTTCGCAGCGTCGCGCAAAAGCTCGGGCTGTCCGCGCACCACACTCTGATCGACCTCGGCACCGGCCCCGGATTGCTGGCACTGGGCTTCGCCGGATATGTCGGCCGCGTCGTCGGCGTCGACCCTGAGCCCGCCATGCTCGACGCCGCGCGAGCCGCCGCTGCATCCGCTGGCCAAGCACTCACGCTGATCGAGGGCAAGGCCGAGACGCTCGCTCCTGACATCGGCACCTTCGACGTCGTGACGATCGGGCGCGCCCTGCACTGGATGGATCGCGAGGCGACGCTTGCGTTGCTCGACCGGCTGGTCGCGCACGGCGGCGCGATCCTGGTCTGCGCCTCGTTCTCGGCCACCGACGGCCGCAACCCATGGCTCGACGGCTACAATGAAATCCGCCGCCGCTGGTCGCCGGCCAAGCTCTGGGAAGAGGCCGGCAAGGGCACGCGGACCCATCGCGACCTTCCCGCATTCTTTCGCGGCAGCCCCTTTCAGCCCACAGAACTCGCCACGGTCGAGACAAGCCACATGGTCAGCGTGCAGGACCTCGCACAGCGCACACTCACCTACTCGTCGTCTTCGCCGGATGCATTGGGCGACAATGTCGAGGCGATGCTGCGCGATGTCGAGGGGCATCTGGCTTCGTTCAGCCGCAACAGTGCCATCGCCGAGACCATCGTCTCGACGGCACAGATCGTGAAGCGCTAGCTGAATCGTCTAATGGCAGAAAGCAAGGCGATCCAGACAACGCCGCCGCAAGACCTGGATCGCCCGCCCTTCCTTCCGGTCCTCAATCGACTCGAATCCGACGCGACCGTTTGCGCAGACTTGAAGCTGCAGCACTTGGAGCGGCAACGTTCAACGCAGTCGAGCAGTCGTCGTCGTTCTCGCCATCGAGCAGCGGAGCACCACAGTGCCGGCACATCCGTGCCGACAACGACGGCGCCTTGCCGCTCGCCAGGACCTGACGATAACTCGCCAGATCGATGACGTTGCGGGGCGTCGTTATGTGTTTTTCAACCATGGCTGTTCCTCGCGGCTAACATGCTGCTTATCGCAGACAAGTTTCGCGCAAACGTTCAGCCCACTGCTCAAATTTTACCGGAGGAATTGGGGCGGCGCGCACACATCACGGCGCGGCCGCAATCCCGCTCTATTCTGCGACACCAACCGCCATGTCTCTACGACCGGCGTAAGGTATCGGTAGGTATTAAAGCCACTTCTTCCACTTGAAGATCCAGTACGGAACGATGGCGGCGAACAGCATCATGACGATCGCCATCGGATAGCCGTGCACCCATTCGAGTTCCGGCATCGACTTGAAGTTCATGCCGTAGATCGAGGCGATCAGCGTCGGCGGCATCAGGACAACGGCCATGACCGAAAACAGCTTGATGATGTTGTTCTGCTCGAGATTGACGACGCCGAGCATGGCGTCGAGCACGAAGGTGATCTTGCTGGAGAGATAGGAGGCGTGGTCGGTCAATGACGACACGTCGCGCTGCATGGTCTTGAGCTGCTCGCGCATGTCCTTCGACCATTTCACGCCCTCCACCACCGCGGACAGGAAGGTGACGACGCGGCCGATCGACACCAGGCTTTCGCGAACCTTCGAGGTCAGGTCGCCCTTGCGGCCGATCGAGATCAGGATCTGGGAATATTGCTTGGCGTGGCCGTGGCGCTCGCTCTCGGGCTCGAAGATGTCGTGGCTGACCTGGTCGATCTCGGCGCCGCAGCGCTCCAGGATGTCGGCGCAGCGGTCGATCACGGCGTCGAGGAGTTCCATCAGCACCATCTCGCCGGTGATCGCAGGCGTGCAGGAACGGGCCAGCTTGGCCTCGACCAGCGCAAACGGCTTGGGCTGGTCGTAGCGCACCGTGACGAGGCGGTGGTCGCCGAGAATGAAGGTCACGGCCGTGGTCCGGGGCATGTCGGTATCGGAGTGGCACATCAGCGTCGCCGTCATGTAGCGCGCGCCGTTCTCGATATAGAGGCGGCTGGAGATCTCGATCTCCTGCATGTCCTCCCGGGTCGGGATCGCGATGCCCGAGAGCCGCTCCACCGCCTTGTCCTCCGCCGCGGTCGGGTTGACCAGATCGATCCACACCGCGTGCTCCGGAACCGCCGCGAGGTCCTCGACGACGGCCTTCTTGAGAGTGGAGTCGGAGGGAACGAACACAGAAAACATGCACAACTCCAGCAGGGGCCTGCGACAGACTGACAGCCCTTAGCGCGATTCTGACAAGTTCATGATGACAAGCACATTAACGGAGCGTTTGCATTTGTGGCGGCACCGTGGCCCGGAATCGACAGTTCGGCATCCCACGCCCAAAAATCAGCCCAAAGCTGCAAAACTTGCGGCAAAAAAGCCACAGCTCGGGTCTCGCAGCGCGGGAAAAGGTCCGAAGCGCTGGAATTGTGGCAGATTTCAACGATAATAGGACCCAACGGAGTCGTGGTTTGGGCTCGCTCAAGCCCCACGAAAGCATGTTGTTGTCGATTGGAACCAAATCATGTCGTCGCTGAAAGTTAAGCTGGGTATTTTGGCCGCTGGCCTGATGCTGTCGGGCTGCATGCAGGCCACACATTTTGAGGCGACCGACACCAAGGCCTTCAAGCCGAAGGACAAGGAACTCCTCGCCAAGGTCCGGTATGAGAACACCCCGGTCGCCGAGCCGTTCCGCCGCGCCATCGTCGATTACCACCGTAAGGAATCGCCGGGCTCGATAGTGGTCGATTCCGACAACCACTATCTCTATTACGTGCAGGATGGCGGCAAGGCGATCCGTTACGGCATCACCGTTGGCGAAGAGGCGATGGCCTGGTCTGGCATCGCCAAGGTGGGCAGCAAGACCGAGTGGCCGGCCTGGCATCCGACCCCGGGCGAAATTTCGCGCCTGGGCGTGCCGACCTATGTTGCGCCCGGCCCGGACAATCCGATGGGCTCTCGCGCGATCTACCTTTATTCCGGCGGGAAGGACACGTTGTTCCGCATCCACGGCACCAATCAGCCGGAATATATCGGCGCCTCGATCTCGTCAGGCTGCATCCGCCTGACCAACGAAGACGCGATCGATCTCTATGATCGCGTGAAGGTCGGCACCATCGTCGTGGTGCTCGAGCCGAAGCACGGCGACTCGCCCTACAATTCGCGCCTTGCGCTCGGCGGCGGCCAAATGGGCCAGGCGGGCAGCTACTGATCAGCTCCTGATCTCAGACATTCAAAAGCGCCGGTTTTACCGGCGCTTTTTCGTTGCCGGCTTGTGCGGCTGGGCTTTCTTGCGGTCGGCCGCCGGTTTGTCCGCAGGCGCAGGGGGGTTCTGCGCCGCCTCGTCATCAGCCCCGTCCTTCGCCTCGGGCTTGGCCTCGGATTTGGCCGCGACCTCGCGCGGCGGCGCCTCCTCGGGCCGCTCCGCCGGCAGCAGCGGAGCGACCTGCGGCAGGGGATCCCAGACATTCCACTGGCAGATCCGGTAGTCGTTGCGCCGCTGCGCCAGGTCGAGATGGATGTGGTCCTCGTGATACCAGTCCGAGCCCGGGCCAAGCACGGTGGAGAAGCGCGCGCAGACCGAATGCAGCACGCGCTCGCGCACATCGCGCGACAGGCTGCGGTCGGTCAGGCCGATCGACTGCCCGTTGGTGAGCTTGACGGCGCGGACGTCGAGCGCGTTGGCCTTGCCGTGCTCGGACAGCATCGCCCCCACGACGCGGTTACGGCCCCGGCATTCGAAGCTGTCGAAATTGTCGAGATCGCTGATGGTCGAGCCGAGGCTGGTGGCCAACGGCACCATGTCCTTCCGAATCCAATCGGCGATCGCGGACGCCATGGTGCAGCGGAGGACAGCCGCCGGCTTGACCGCCACCTTGCGCTTGTCCGGCAGCACGATGGCTTCGAGCCGCACCAGGTCCTCGCCGCCGCAGGCACCGGGGCCGCGAATATCGGGAATGGACGGCGCGACCGCGATCTCATCGGTCAGCGCAAGCCGGCAGGCCGAGACCTGCTTCTCGGGTGGCGGCGCGGCCTCGGCGGGCTTGGTGGCATTCGGCTTGTCGGGAGAAGGTTTTCCGTCGGTCTGCGGAGGGGTCTCGTCCGCCGCCTTGGGGGCCTCTTCCGGGCGCGGTTTTGGTAGCGGTATCTTGGCAGGTATCCTGGCTGGATGAACCGATCCGCGCGGCCGTGGCGTACCAAGGCCAAAGATATCGAACGGCGACGCGTATTTTCGCGCCTCTGCCTTCTCGGCGAGCACAAGCGACAGCCCCAGCGCGGCGGTAACCATTGCCGCGCCGGCGGACATATAGCCGCGACAAGACCATTTGCGGCGAAAGTCCGGCAGGCTAAAACTCATGACAATTCTTTGGCCCAGCGCTGAGAGCGACAACCCGCCCAGCGAATTCTCGGAGGAACGACGGAATGCTTGGTTTGATGCAAGATTGGCCCCTGCTCTGCCACCGGATCATCGAACACGCCGCCAGGATTCATGGCAAGCAGGAGGTCGTTACGCGATCGGTCGAGGGACCGATCCATCGCACCACTTATGGCGAAATCCACAAGCGCGCGCTCAAGGTCTCGCAAGTGCTGGAGCGCGACGGCATCAAGCTCGGCGACCGTGTCGCAACGATCGCCTGGAACACCTGGCGCCATCTCGAGGTCTGGTACGGCATCATGGGGATCGGCGCTATCTGCCATACCGTCAATCCCCGCCTTTTCCCCGAGCAGATCGCCTGGATCATCAATCATGCGCAGGACCGCATCGTGATGACCGACATCACCTTCGTTCCGGTCCTGGAGAAGATCGCCGACAAGCTGCCGAGCGTGGAACGCTACGTCGTGCTCACCGACAAGGCGCACATGCCGCAGACGACGCTGAAGAATGTGGTCGCCTACGAGGACTGGATCGCGGAGGCCGACGGCAACTTCAGATGGAAGGACTTTGACGAGAACACGGCAGCCGCGATGTGCTACACGTCCGGCACCACGGGCGATCCGAAGGGTGTGCTGTATTCGCATCGCTCCAACGTGCTGCATGCGCTGATGGCGAACAATGTCGATGCCCTCGGCACCAGCGCGTCCGAGACAATGCTCCCGGTGGTGCCGCTGTTCCATGCCAATAGCTGGGGCATCGCGTTCTCGGCACCCTCGCAAGGCACCAAGCTGGTGATGCCCGGCGCCAAGCTCGACGGCGCCTCGGTCTACGAGCTGCTCTCGACCGAGAAGGTGACGCACACGGCGGGCGTGCCCACCGTGTGGCTGATGCTGCTGCAGCACATGGCCGCCAACAATCTGAAGCTGCCGGACCTGAAGATGGTGATCTGCGGCGGCTCGGCGATGCCGCGCTCGATGATCAAGGCCTTCCTCGACATGGGCTCGAACGTGCGCCATGCCTGGGGTATGACCGAGATGAGCCCGATCGGCAGCGTCGCGGCGTTGAAGCCGCCGTTCCAGAATGCGACCGGCGATGCCAAACTCGACGTGCTCCAGATGCAGGGCTATGCGCCCTTCGCGGTGGAGATGAAGATCACCGACGATGCCGGCAAGGAATTGCCGTGGGATGGTACGACCTTCGGCCGCCTGAAAGTTTCCGGCCCCGCCGTCGCCAAGGCCTACTTCCGCATCGACACTGACATCCTCGACGAGGAAGGCTTCTTCGACACCGGCGACGTCGCGACCATCGACGAGGCCGGCTACATGCGGATCACCGACCGCTCCAAGGACGTGATCAAGTCCGGCGGCGAGTGGATCTCCTCGATCGACCTCGAAAACCTCGCGGTCGGCCATCCCGCCGTTGCGGAAGCCGCGGTGATCGGCGTGTTCCATCCCAAATGGGACGAGCGGCCGCTGCTGATCGTGCAGCTCAAGCAGGGCCAGCAGGCCAGCCGCGAGGACATCCTGAAGTTCATGGACGGCAAGATCGCCAAATGGTGGATGCCCGACGACGTCGCCTTCGTCGACGGCATTCCGCACACCGCCACCGGCAAGATCCTGAAGACGGCGCTGCGCGACCAGTTCAAGGATTACCGCTTTCCGAACGCCGCGGCGTAACGGGCAGCACTCACCGTCATTCCGGGATGGTCCAAAGGACCAGACCCGGAATCTCGGGATTCCGGGCTCGATGCTTCGCATCGCCCCGGAATGACGGTTCGTCCGGGCAGTAACAGTCCGGTCTCCCTTGAATTTGCCCCCGGGCCGTGGTCTCAACGGCCCATCGTCGTGCCAAATCGGCCGGCACCGCCCCCAAAAACCCCGGCAGAAGCGTCACCCGATGGCCCGCAGGTTTTCCACTCCCTATCAGTCGGAGCCCGTGTCCAGCCTCGCGAGCTGGGCGCGTAATCTGGCCGTGTTCGCGGTGGTGGCAGTGGTGGTCTCGATCATCATCGTCCGCTTCGACTTCCTGGAGATGAAACCGGCGCTGATGACGTTCTTCGCCGGGCTTGCGATCGCCGGCCTCTCGATCCTGTTTGGGCTCGCGGGCTTTGCCGCGATCTGGCAGAACGGCTCGCGCGGCATGGCGCGCATCCTGCTCGCCTTCCTCATCGACGGCGCGATCCTCGCTTATCCGGCTTATCTCGGCCTGCAATACCGCAAGCTGCCTCCGATCTACGACATCACCACCAACCCGATCGACCCGCCGCGCTTCGACGCGCTGTCGCACGTGCGCACCGGGGATGGCACCAACACCGCCGTGTATGCCGGCCTCTATTCGGCCGAGCAGCAGCGCCAGTTCTATCCCGACATCGAGCCGATCGAGCTGGAGATCCCGGTCGATCGGGCCTATGCGATCGCGCGCCAGCTCGTCATCAAGCGCAAATGGCTCGTCATCGACGAGCGTGAGCCGCAGCCGCCGCGCCGCATCGGCCGCATCGAGGCGGTGGCACGGACGCCGATCATGGGGTTCCGCGAGGACGTCTCGATCCGGGTCGTGCCCGACGGTGACGATTCCCGTGTCGATATCCGCTCGGCCTCGCGCTATTTCGACAGTGATTTCGGCAGCAACGCCGCACGCGTCAAAAAATTCATCGACGATCTCAACACCGCCGCCGACGCCGACGCGCTGAAACCGGTGAAGAAGACGCCGGTCGCACCGCCGAAGGCACCGGCGAAGACGGTGAAGAAGTGACGCGATAGCGTCATCCCGGGGCGCGCGATAGCGCGAGCCCGGGATCCATTCATCCACCGGCGCTGCGGCCCGACGGATTCCGGGTTCGATGCTGCGCATCGCCCCGGAATGACGAGCTAAGCCATCCGGTACGTCCCGCCGATCACAGGGTCGCCATCCGTCGTCACCACGCCGCGCGCGACCAGATCTTCCAGATGCGCCAGGACGGAATAGCCGGCGGCCGTCGTCAACCTGGGATCGATGCCGATATAGATCGCGCGGACCATGGTCGGGATGTCGGTCTCGCCCTTGGCGAGGCGGTGCAGGATCGAGGCTTCGCGCGCCTTGCGGTGGCGGATCAGGAAGCGCACGAAGCGCTGGCCGTCCGGGATCTCGGGGCCGTGGCCGGAGAAATACAGATCCTCCTCGCGCGCGGCGAGACGATCCAGCGACTCCATGTAGTCGATCATCGAGCCGTCGGGCGGCGCCACGATCGAGGTCGACCAGCCCATCACGTGGTCGCCGACGAAGTTGAATTTCCGCTCGGGCCAGGCGAAGGCGAGATGATTGGCGGTGTGGCCCGGCGTCGCCACGGCCTCCAGACGCCAGCCGTCGCCCTCGACCACGTCGCCATGCGCGATCCTGATATCGGGCGAGAAATCGCGGTCGGCGCCGGATTCCGGATTGTGCTTCTCGCTCTCGAAGCGCGGGCGCGAGGCACGGTGCGGGCCCTCGGCATAAACAGGCGCACCGGTCGCCTGCTTGATCCGCGCGGTGTTCGGCGAATGGTCGCGGTGGGTGTGGGTGACGAAGATATGGCTCACGGTCTCGCCGCGCACCGCATCGAGCAGCGCCGCCGCATGCGCCTCGTCGTCCGGGCCGGGATCGATGATCGCGACGTTGCCCTGGCCGACGATGTAGCTGACCGTGCCGGTGAAGGTGAACGGGCTCGGATTGTTACAGAGCACGCGCCGCACGCCGGGACGGACTTCCTCGACGACGCCGGCTTTAAGCGGAAAGTTGCGGTTGAACGGGACGTCGTCGTTGTCGGACATGAGACTTCCTGTGCACTGCTGCCCCAACACTCGCCGTCATACCCCGCGAAGGCTGGGTATCCAGTACGCCGTGGCGCCGGTGGCGAAGGCAAGGTCTCTGGGATACTGGATCGCCCGCCCTAGTGCGCAATTGCGCACGGGGCGGGCGATGACAGCTGAGTAAAACAACGGCCACGGAATACGCGGCTCAGAAAAACGCCTGGATGCCCGTGATCGCACGTCCCAGGATCAGGGCGTGGACGTCGTGGGTGCCCTCGTAGGTGTTGACCGTCTCGAGGTTATGGACGTGGCGCATCACGTGGTACTCGGCCGAGATGCCATTGCCGCCATGCATGTCGCGGGCGACGCGGGCGATGTCGAGGGCCTTGCCGCAATTGTTGCGCTTCATGATCGAGATCATCTCGGGCGCGAACTTGCCCTCGTCCATCAGGCGGCCGACGCGAAGCGAGCCCTGAAGGCCGAGCGCGATCTCGGTCTCCATGTCGGCAAGCTTCTTCTGCACCAGCTGGGTCGCAGCGAGCGGCTTGCCGAACTGCTTGCGGTCGAGCGTGTACTCGCGGGCGCGGTGCATGCAGTCCTCGGCGGCGCCGAGCGCGCCCCAGGAGATGCCGTAGCGGGCGCGGTTGAGGCAGCCGAACGGGCCCTTCAGGCCGGAGACGTTGGGCAGCAGGGCGTCCTCGGGAACCACGACGCCGTCCATCACGACCTCGCCGGTGATCGAGGCGCGCAAGGACAGCTTGCCGCCGATCTTCGGCGCGGAGAGGCCCTTCATGCCCTTCTCCAGCACGAAGCCGCGGATCTGGTTGTCGTGCGCGGCCGACTTGGCCCAGACCACGAACACGTCGGCGATCGGCGCGTTCGAGATCCACATCTTGCTGCCGGTCAGGCGGTAGCCGTCCGAGACCTTCTCGGCGCGGGTCTTCATGCCGGCCGGATCGGAGCCGGCGTCGGGCTCGGTGAGGCCGAAGCAGCCGACCCACTCGCCGCTGGCGAGCTTCGGCAGGTACTTCTTGCGCTGGTTCTCGTCGCCATAGGCGTAGATCGGGTACATCACCAGCGAGGACTGCACCGAGTTCATCGAGCGATAGCCGGAATCGACCCGCTCGATCTCGCGCGCGACGAGACCGTAGGCAACGTAGCTCGCATTCGCGCAGCCATATTCCTCAGGCAGCGTAATGCCGATCAGGCCGAGCTCGCCCATCTCGTTGAAGATCTCGCGGTCGGTCTTCTCCTCGAGATAGGCCTTGGTGACGCGCGGCAGCAGCTTGTCCTGGGCGTAGGCGCGGGCGGTGTCGCGCACCATGCGTTCGTCTTCGGTGAGCTGCTCGTCGAGCAGGAACGGATCGTCCCACTGGAAAGAAGCCGCAGCCGGCTTGTCCTTGGCCTGAGGGCGCACGCTCATGAAACGTCCTTTCGTCTGGTTCCGTCAAAAATTTGCCCGACAAAGTAAAGCGCCGCGGCAACAAGTGCAATTGCGTTGCAGAAGTACGGGTCTGCGTGAATCCCGGGGACGCGCGGCGCGCGAGCCCGGAATGACAGCGCTAGCTTTCAAGCTGCTCGTTGGCGACGATCTCGATGCCGAACCCCGACAGACCCTTGTAGTCGTGCACCGAGGAAGTGAGGTGGCGGATCGAGGTGACGCCGAGGTCGCGCAGGATTTGCGCGCCGACACCGACCTCGCGCCACTGGCGGTTGCGGTCCGCCTCGGTCGCGCTCTCATCGGGCAGCGGGGCAACGGGGACGCCGGCGGCACCGTCGCGCAAGTACACCAGGACGCCGCGACCGGACTTCTTGAAGTGCTCGAGCACCGCCGTCATGCGCTTGTGGCCGGTGAAAATGTCCTTGACGATGTTGGGCTTGTGGAAGCGCGTCAGCACGTTCTTGCCGTCGCCGACGCCGTTATAGACGAACGCGACGTGGGCGATGGAATCGAACGGCGAGCGGTAGGCATAGCCCTGAAGCGGTCCGATCGGGCTTTCGGTGACGAAGGTCGAGACCCGCTCGATCAGCTTCTCGCGCACCTGGCGATAGGCGATCATGTCGGCGATGGTGACATGCTTGAGCTTGTGCTGGGCGGCGAAGCGGGCGACCTGCTCGCCCTTCATCACGCTGCCGTCGTCATTCATCAGCTCGCTGATGACGCCGACCGGCGGCAGGCCGGAGAGCTTGCACAGATCAACCGCGGCCTCGGTATGGCCGGAGCGCAAGAGCACGCCGCCGTCCTTGGCGATCAGCGGGAAGATGTGGCCGGGACGGGCGAAGTCGTTGGCGCCGACATTGGGATTGGACAGCGCGCGGCAGCACGAGGCGCGCTCTTCGGCCGAGATGCCGGTGCCGCCGTCGGGCTTGTAGTCGATCGAGACCGTGAACGCGGTGGTGTGCGCGGAATCGTTGTGGGCCACCATCGGATCGAGCCGGAGGCGGCGCGCGTCCTCGGTGGTCACGGGCGCGCAGACGATGCCCGAGGTATGGCGGATGATGAACGCCATCTTCTCGGCGGTGCAGAGCGAGGCGGCGACGATCAGATCGCCCTCGCCCTCGCGGTCCTCGTCGTCGGTGACGACCACGAGCTCACCACGGGCAAAGGCCTGCAAGACTTCCTGAACGCTATCGGGCATTTCCCAATCTCTATCGGTTATGGCCGGGAGGCTTAGCCGGACTTGGGCCGGGGCGCTAGTGTCCTGGACGCAACCACATATTCCGGGCGGCGGGCCTGTCAGGGGCAGGCTTGCACCGAAGATGCCAGAGATATAGGCGCAAATAGCCGGGCCGGAAGGCGGCCGGGCGCCGTCAGGGCAGCACTTCGCGCCGCTCGCCAAGCCGCTGATCGAGCTCGGCGCGCTTGTCGGCCAGAAGGCCGGCCTGGGCGGCTTCGATCACGGTAAACAGCTCATGAGCGTCGCTGAGCCGGGTCACGGTGACATAGCTGGCGCCGGCCGCGTAGAGTTCGCCCACATCCGACAAGAGATCGGCCGTGGCGACGATCATGGCGGTCGGATTGAGGGTGCGGACGTGGCGGACCAGCTTCTCGTTGCTGGCGCCCTTCAGAAGCGCATCCGGCACGCTGAGGATGATCATCTCGGACTTGCCAACGCCGGCGTGGAGCAGCGTGTCGGCGCTGCTGATGTCGCCATAGATCACGTGCAGGCCGCGCGACACCAGGGTCTGGTACACATTGGGGTTGAAGTCGACCACGGTGATCTGCTCGAGCAGCACCGGTGTCTGCCGCTCGATCTCGGCGAGAAGCGCGCTCGCCGCACGGAAAAAGCCGAGGATGACGATGCGGCGGGCCTCGCCATGGCCGCCTTCGTGCCCCTCCTCGCCATGGCCGTTGCCGTGGTCGAGATCGCGCAGGCCGATCCGCTTCAGGGGGCCGATCGCCCAGCGGGTGATCTCGTCGCTGCGGGTCATCACGAAGGTCGAGAGCACCGCCAGCACCACGAAGGCGAAGGAGGCCGCATTCGCCGTTTCGGCCGCGATATGATGGTCGGCGACGCCGGTCTGGATCACCACCAGCGAGAACTCGGATATCTGCGCGAGGTTGAGGGCCGGCAGCAGGCTGGCGCGCAGCCCCTGCTTCATCAGGTAGAGCGGAGCGAAGGTGGTGACGAGACGGCTCACCACGGTGAATGCCGCGATCATCAAGGCGAGCCCGATCACGGAGAGACCGGGCACGGGAATGGTCATGCCGAGCGCGACGAAGAACAGCGTGATGAAGAAGTCACGCAGCGTGGTGACCTTGGCAGTGACGTCGAGGGCGTAAGGGAAGGTCGAGAGCGAAACGCCGGCGATCAGCGCGCCCATCTCGCGCGACAGCGACAGCCGCTCCGCGGTCTCGGCGACGAGAAAGCACCAGGCAAGCGCGCCAAGCAGGATCAGCTCGGGACGGCGGGCGATCTGATGGAACAGGCGCGGCAGCACATAACGGCTGACCAGCAGCGCGGCGGCCACCAGCACGGCGACGCGGCCGATCGAGAGCAGGATGACGCTGACCTCGAGATTGGCAAGGCTCGGCTGCACCGCCAGGAACAGGATCGCGAAGATGTCCTGGAGCACCAGCACGCCGAGCGTGATGCGGCCGGGCAGCGTGTCGAGCTCGCGTTTCTCGTAGAGCACCTTGACGATGATCACGGTGCTCGACAGCGCGCAGGCGACGCAGAGATAGACCGCATCGAAATGCCCGCCGCCGAACGACAAGCCGATGCCGGCGAAGAACAGCGCCCCGAGCAGGCAGCCGCCGAGCAGCTGACCGCCCGCCGCGAACAGGATCACCTTGCCCGCCCGCACAATCTTCTTCAGGTCGATCTCCAGACCGATCATGAACAGCATGAAGATCAGGCCGAGCTCGGAGATGACGCTGATCGATTCCTGCGACTTGACCCAGCCGGCACCGAATGGACCTATGCAAAAGCCGGCGATAAGGTAGGCCAGGATCAGCGGCTGCCGCGAGAAATGGGCGAGCAGGCCCAGCATCCAGGCAAACAGAATACAGAGAGTGATGTCGCGAATGAGTTCGTGCATGCCAAATTGGTCCGTTTTGCCGCACCCTAGAGACGGGTTGCGGTGCGGCAAGCGAGCAATTCGTCACACGCGGAAGGGGCTGTTGGCAGCAATGCTGTTATGCCCCCTTGCCTATGCCGTGCCCGCAGCCGCTCAATCCAAGGTCAATATCGAACAAAACTTTGCCGATTCGCTCACCGCGCTGCCAAAGGAGGAACTTGCCGTCTCCGGCGGGTTCTACGTGCCCGCCTATTCCAGCGTCGCGATGAGCCAGGGAAAGCTGCGTGTCGACTTCTCGGTGACGCTGAGTGTGCACAACGCCTCCGAGACCCAGCCGCTGGTCGTTAAACGCATCGCCTATTTCGACACCACAGGCAAGCAGGTCGAGACCTACCTGAAGGCTCAGGTGGCGCTGAAGCCTCTGGCCACGGTCTCGATCTTCATTCCGACCGACGACGTGCGGGGCGGGACCGGGGCCAACTTCCTCGTCGATTGGGCCGCGACCAGTGAGATCGCCGAGCCGGTGGTCGAGGCCTTGATGGTTGGCGGCGTCGCCAATGCGCATTACGCTTTCATCAGCCAGGGCCGTCCGACCAGGACGGTCGGTAAGAAGTAAGGCCCGTCCGACCAGGACGGCCGGCAAGAAGCAAGGCCGCCCACCCGGGCGGCCCGCGAGAAAGAAAACAAGCGGGTCGGTGCAACGCTGGCCGCTCAACAAGAACAGAAACGAGGAACGCCCCCATGACGTCCAGCTTCGATTTCGCGCCCCTGTTTCCCGCAGGGCTGCCGGCCCCTTCTGCGCGCTGGACGGGCCTTGCCAAGTACAGCTTCGTCGGCGGCAACAACGATTCCGAGCAACTGCCGCTCGATGGCCTGATCGAGGCGACCAACCAGGCCCTGCAACGCGAGGGCCGCTCGCTCGCCACTTACGGGCTGGCGCATGGCCCCCAGGGCTACCTGCCCTTGCGCGAATTCCTGGTGACAAAACTGAAGCGCGATGCCGGCATCAACTGCACGGTCGACGATCTCATGATCGTCTCGGGCTCGCTCCAGGCGCTCGACCTCGTCAACGCGACGCTGCTGACGCGCGGCGATACCGTGATCTTCGAGCAGGACAGCTATCAGGGTTCGTTGACCCGCCTGGCGCGGCTCGGGGTCAATGTAGCAGGCGTCCCCCTCGACAAGGACGGCATGCGCATGGATGTGCTGGCCTCGACGCTGGCCGACCTCAAGGGCCGCGGCATCCGTCCCAAATACATCTACACCATCCCGACCGTGCAGAACCCGACCGGCAGCATCATGCCGGAGAGCCGGCGCGCCGAGTTGCTGCGGCTGTCGGCGGAATACGGCGTGCCCATCTTCGAGGACGATTGCTATGCCGATCTCGTCTGGTCGGGACAGCGGCCGCCGGCGATCTACGCGATGAGCCCGAACGGCGGCGTGATCCACATCGGCTCGTTCTCCAAGTCGATCGCGCCGGCACTGCGCGTCGGCTTCATCGCCGCGCCCTGGGATGTGATGTCGCGGATGCTGGCGCTGAAGACGGATGCCGGCTCGGGCGCGCTGGAGCAGATGGTGCTGGCCGCCTACTGCAAGCCGCATTTTGCGACCCACGTGCCGGCACTGACGAAGGCGCTGCGCACCAAGCTCGACACGCTGATGGAGGCCCTCAACGAGCAGTTCGGGACAGCGGCGGAGTTCGAGGAGCCGAAGGGCGGCATCTTCCTCTGGGTGAAGCTGCCCGACCAGGTTGATACGCTGAAACTGTATCAGGCCGCGCTCGCCGCAGGCGTCTCGATCAATCCGGGACCGGAATGGTCGACCAACAAGACGCATTCCAGCTCGCGTCTGAGACTGTGCTTTGCAAGCCCCTCGCATCAGCAGATCCGCGAGGGCGTCGCCGTGCTGGCCGAGGTCTGCCGCAAGGAGTTCGGCGTGCCGGCCCGCAGCGCGAACGTGGAGAAGCGGGCCTAGGGCTTCAGGCGACCTGTGGCTGGCTGCTATGGATCGCGGAGGCCAGCCGCAGCAACAGCACGATCGAGACGTTGCCCTTGCCGGCCTCGATCTGGGCAATGTAGCGCTCGGAAATCCCGGACCGGCGGGCCAGCTCCCGGCGCGACAGCTCGCAACGCGCGCGCGAGGACCTCAAGCGCTCGCCCAGCTCGGCCAGAAACGCCGTCTCGGAATAAGGCGGCGCGGCGCAGCTCCCCGGCAGCACCTCGCCCGCGAAATCCATGACTTGATTCAGCATCGGTCTATCCAATTTCGCCTTCGGGAGCGCCATCCTAGCCTTGATATGACCGACCTCATTGACGCGGATCAAATTCGCGCGCGATTGGTAGCTGGCGTGGACGATCGCGAACGGGATGCTACACTTTGGAATTCTTCGAGGCGGGGTTTTTCAGGAGATGACACGTTGTTTGAGCCGCTGGATCACGGCGGCATCGCTGTGGATTGCGTTCGCGCCGGCGGCCGGCGCCGAGACGCTCGCGGCGACGGTCGAGCAATGGGGCCTGCTCGGCTCATGGGCGATCGATTGCGCGGCCCGGCCGGACCGCGACAAGGGCTCGCTCCTGACTTACGAGATCCGCAAGGACGGCCGGGTGATGTACCGGCGCGATTTCGGCGAAGCCAAGGACGAGAACGAAGTGGTGTCCGCCACGGTCGATGCCGGAGGCCTGCTCAATGTGATGGTTTACTTCCCCTCGCTACGGCAGACGCGTGAATACGGCCTGCTGCTGTCCGAGCAAGGCAGCTTGCGCGCGATCTACAATCGCAGCGAGCGCGGTGTGTACACCATCAAGGACGGCAAGTACGTCGCGACGGGCGCGCCGACGCCTTCACAGCAACGCTGCGATTAACCACCCTGAACATCCGTTCAGAAATCTCCTCCATTTTCTCCGGAACGTTCACACGCATGCGCCGTTCTCATTTGCATTGAATTGGAGGAGGACAGCATGAAGAAGGTTGGTTATGTGGTTGCGGCTCTGGGTGCGCTCGTGATCGCTGCGCCGACGCTGGCAAGTGCGGAGACGGTGGTGATCAAGCATGGTTATCATCACGGCCCGTACGGCGCCCGCGCCGAATACGGCATGCATCGCGATCACGGCTGGCATCGCGGTTGGCATCATCGCGACAACAAGGTCGTGGTGATCAAGCGCAGCCACCGTCACCACTGGGACTAACGCGCAACGCAACACGGAAATGGCCCCTCGCGGGGCCATTTCTTTGCGTGTTCGAAACATCAGACAAGACTAATCCCACGCCGGCGCAAAGCCGGGATTGACGCAACGCCTGTCCTTCGGCAGCGCCGCGATCTTCTTGCGGTCGGCATCGTCGAGCGTGATCTTCAGCGCGTCGAGATTGGCCTGCTGGCTTTCGCGGCGCGAGGCCTTCGGGATCGCAGCGACGCCGTTTTGGTCGAGCAGCCATTTCAGCGCGATCTGAGCCGCAGTCGCGTTGTGCCTGGCGCCGATCTCGGCCAGCACCGGATCTGATGCAATCCGCCCCTGCGCGAGCGGGCAATAGGCGACCAGCGGGATCGACCTGGCGTTGAGATAGGCCAGCACCTTCGATTGATCGAGCATGGCGTGATATTCGATCTGGTTGCAGGCGATCGGCGCCTTGATGTCCTCGACCACGGTCCTGAGCAGCGCCGTATTGAAATTGGCAACGCCAATCGCCCGCGTGCGCCGCTCCTCCTTCAGCTTCATCAGGGTCTCGAACACGGCGCCCCAGTTCGCGGCCTTGGACGGCCAGTGCACGAGATAGAGGTCGACATGATCGAGCCTCAACTTCTGCAGGCTGGCATCGAAGGCGCGACGGATCGCGTCGGGGCTGAGGTTCTCGTGCCAGACCTTTGTCGTGACATGCAGCTCGGCGCGCGGCAGGCGGGCCGCTGCGAGCGCGGCACCGATCGGCTCCTCATTGGCGTACATCTCGGCGGTGTCGATGTGGCGATAGCCGATCGAGAGTGCGCTCTCGACCGCGGCGCGGCAGGCATCGCCCTGCAAGCGGAAGGTGCCGAGGCCGAGCTTGGGCATGCTGATGCCCTGTGTCTTCAGATTGTCCATGAAACAGGCTCCTGAGATATTTCAGCCCGCCGGATGCACGCGGTGAGGCCGCGGGAACAGACTCTTCGGTGATGGAAAAGAGATGGCGGGAGCAGACAGTATAGCGCGGGAGGCGCGGGGCGGCCAATCAAGATCGGGTTAGCGAGATAGCCGACGGGTATCGCCGCGACAGCCAAACGGCATTTCAGATCAGCGCCCTCTCCTGTCAGCATCCCATCATCGCGGTCATTCTGGCCGCGCGCGACACGGAGACGACCATGAAAACGATCTTGACCATCACGGCTCTGGCAGCCGCCCTCGCCAGCGCCGCATCGGCGCGGGCCGACGGCTTCGCCTATACTGGCTCGCCCAAGCAAGGGGAATTCTTTGTCCGGCAACCGACCGCACCGCAGATGCCGCCTTGGATGAATGCGCGCGCCGAAGCTCCGCAAACCGCTCCCCGGCCCGTGCGCGGCGGCATTGGCCTGCGTATGCCCTAGGAATGCTGCGCGACCACGGCCGGCCGGGCCTGCGGGTGCGGCACGATGTCGACCGACCAGAGGTCGCGATTGTCGACGTCTTTCAAGGTCACCGTCATGACGCCGCTGCGGCCGTCGATGTCGACGCGGCCGAAGAACTGCAGGCCGAAGCACGGCGCCAGATTCTCGCCCTGCGCTTCGCTGCACCCGTTCTGGTACATCGCGACCGGGCCAAAGGTGTCGTCGAGCTCGCCCGGTCCCCAGGTGCCGGCATGCAGCGGGCCGGAGACGAACTCCCAGAACGGCTCAAAATCCTGGAATTGCGCCTTGTTCGGATCGTAGTAGTGCGCGGCGGTGTAGTGCATGTCGGCGGTGAGCCAGACGATGTTGCGGATGCCGGCGCTCTTGATCGAGGCGAGGAGATCGGCGATCTCATGCTCGCGCCGGTCCGGCTGGCCATTACCGAGCGCGACGGCATCCAGGCTCACGAGGCCGATCGGCAGGTCGGCCGCGATCACCTTCCAGGTCGCGCGCGAGCCGGCGAGCTCGCGCTTCAGCCAGGCGAGTTGCTCGGTACCCAAGATCCAGCCGCGGTGATCGTCGCCCTTGTTCCAGCTGTCGTCGCGGTAGCTGCGCATGTCGATCATGAAGACATCGAGCAGCGGACCGTAGGCGATCTTGCGATAGACCCGGCCCTGCCGCGCGCCGATGTCGCGGATCGGCATGAAGTCGAAGAAGGCGCGGCGGGCGCGTGAGACGAGGCGCGGGGTGCCGTCATCCTCATAGCCGGCCTCGTCATAGCTGCCGGTGGGCGACCAGTCGTTGGTGACCTCGTGGTCGTCCCACTGCGCGAACATCGGGACGTCCGCGTGGAACGCGCGAAAATGCTCGTCGAGATGATTGTATTTGTAGTTGCCGCGGAACTGCGCCAGCGTATGCGCGACCTCGGCCTTTTCCTCAGTCACCAGATTGCGCCAGGTCTCGCCGTTCGGCAGCTTCTGTTCGGAAGGGATCGTGCAGTCGGCGTAGATGTGGTCGCCGGAGTGGATGAAGAAGTCCGGGCGATTGTCGCGCATGGTGCGATAGCTGCGATAGCCGCCGCGCGAGATGTCGATGCCCCAGCCCTGCCCGGCGACGTCGCCCGACCACACGAACGAGATCGACTGGCTCGCTGCCGGCGCGGTGCGGAAATGGCCGACACGGCTTTCGCCGGCAATGCCGCTCGCGATGTCGTCGAAGCGCACGCGATAGAAGATGTCCTGCCCGGGCGGCAGATCGTTCAGCAGCAGCTTTGCAGTGAAGTCGGCATCGGGCAGCGCGTCGCGCGATGCGGATGCAATGATGGTCTTGAAGCTCTCGACGGTCGAATACTCCACCTGCATCCGCGCGGGCCGGTCGGCGCGCGCCCAGACCACGGCCGATCCATCCGAGACGTCGCCGGACTGGATACCGCCCGCGATCTGCGGGCGATCGGCGGCGCGGCTGATGGATGGCTTTGCGAGTGTGCCGAGCGTGGATACGGCGAGACTTGAAGTCGAGCGGACCAGGAACTGCCGCCGGGTCCATGCGCGCGAGGCGCGGAGCGTTGCCATTCAGGAAACCTTCGTCGAATCGCGACGGAAGGTGCCTGCGCTCCTTGACTCCTACCCTTATGGTTTTTTGACTCCGCGCCGACGGTTTTACGACGCGCGGATGACGCGGACAGGCCGGGCTAGCGCTGCCAGTTGCAGATGCCGCCGGAGCGGCAGGGCCAGGTCTGGATGCGGGTATCCCTCGCCTGCGCGTCCAGCGGATTGCCGTGGCGATGCGCGAGCTTGGCGCGGGCAGCGCCGCGCGGCTGGGCGTTCCTGGCATGCGCGACCTTCGGCTCCGCCACATGCACGCGTTCGACGGCGACCTTCTTCGGCACATCGATCGGCTCGGCGCGGGCCTGCGCCTCGTTGCCACCCTTCGCCTCCAACGCGACAGGAGCGAATTGCGTCTCGGGCCCGAGCCGCTTCGGCGACAGCACCGCCTTGGAGAGATCGAGGCCGAGATATTCGTCGGGCTTGTAGTCGTCAGCGCGCGCGATGCCGCCCCATGCGAGCACGAGGGCAATGGCAACTGCAAAAGGAACGCTCTTCAGGACCACGGACGCCTCCTGAAATTGATTAAGGGGTAATTTACCCCTATTTAGGAGGCGTCGCGCGCAATTCCAGCGGGCAGTTCCCGCCGTGGTTAAGAAGTTTGACGGTGTCAGGCGACCTTTCGCGCCGCACCTGTCCCATCGAGGAACCCCATCAGGCGGCTGCGGATGATCTGTTCCGCCTCAGACATGATGCGATCGACGAGTTCCTTGCAGGAGGGAATGTCGCGGATGAGGCCCGCGACCATGCCGCAGCTCCAGGCGCCCGAGTCCATCTGTCCGTCCAGCATGATCCTGGGATAGACGCCCGCGACCTGATCGTGGATGTCGTCGATCGTGAGCTTGTCGCCCTTCTCGTGCTCGATCTCGAGCAGGCGATCGACATTGGCGTTCTTCAGCACGCGCTCGGTGTTGCGCAGGCTCCGCATGATCAGGCGGGTGTCGAGCTCGGTCGCCGTAACAAGCGCGTTCTTCACGTTCTGATGCACCGGCGCTTCCTTGGTGGCGATGAAACGCGTGCCCATGTTCATGCCGGCGGCGCCCAGCGACAGTGCCGCGACGAGGCTGCGGCCGTCGGCCATGCCGCCGGAGGCAACGAACGGAATCTTCAGTTCCTCCGCCGCCCGCGGCAGCAGGATCATGTTCGGGATGTCGTCCTCGCCGGGATGGCCGCCGCACTCAAAGCCGTCGACGCTGACGGCGTCGCAGCCGATGCGCTCGGCCTTCAGCGAGTGGCGGACCGAGGTGCATTTGTGAATCACCTTGATGCCGGCGGCCTTCAGCGCGGGCATGTACTGCTCCGGGCTGCGGCCCGCCGTCTCCACCGCCTTGATGCCACCTTCGACGATGGCCGCGATGTATTCCGGATAGGGCGGGGCCGAGAAGGTAGGCAGAAACGTGAGGTTCACGCCGAACGGCTTGTCGGTCATGTCGCGGCAGCGCGCGATTTCCTTCGCGAGCAGCTCCGGCGTCTTCTGCGTCAGGCCGGTGATGATGCCGAGCCCGCCGGCATTGGAGACCGCGGCGGCGAGCTCGGCAAAGCCGACGAAATGCATGCCGCCCTGGATGATGGGGTGCTCGATGCCGAACAGTTCGGTGATCGCGGTCTTCACGTAAGCTTCCTCCCCGATTTCGGTTTGTGTTCTGGTCAGTCTAGCCGCAGTGCCGTGCCGCGGTCACCATTTCTCTCCGAACGGGCGGATCTCCATCTCGAAGGTCCAGGCGCTCTTCGGCTGCTGATAGAGCTGCCAGTAGGCATCCGCGACAGACGACGGCGGCATCAGGAGATCGGGATTGTCAAGCGCATTCGCCCCGAGGGCTTCGAGCCGGCGTTGCCGCACCCACTCGGTATCGACGCCGGAATCGATGATGAGATGGGCGACGTGGATGTTCTTCGGCCCGAGCTCGCGCGCCATCGCCTGCGCCACCGCGCGCAGGCCGAACTTGGCGCTGGCAAAGGCGGCAAAGCCGCTGCCGCCGCGCAAGGATGCGGTCGCGCCGGTGAAGAAGATGTTGCCGCCGCCGCGTGGCAGCATCAGCCGCGCCGCTTCGCGCCCTGCGAGGAAACCGGAATAGCAGGCCATCTCCCACACTTTGCGGAAGACGCGCTCGGTGGTGTCGAGGATCGGGAAATTGACGTTGGCGCCGACGTTGAAGATGCAGACCTCGAGCGGCGCATGCTGGTCGGCGTCGTTGAGGAAGGAGATGATCTCCTCCTCCTTGCGCGCATCGAGCGAGCGCGCGTGGATCTCACCGCCGGAAGCCTCGATGTCCTTCACCAGCGGCGCGAGCTTGTCGCCGTTGCGGCGGCCGGCGAAGACCGTGAAACCTTCTGCGGCAAATTTCTTGGCGATCTCGGAGCCGATGAAATCGCCGGCTCCGATCACGGCTGCTGTCGCGTTTCGCTTGGGCAAGGTCGCCTCCTCCGGTGAGAGCAATCGTGTGTTGGGCAGAAGGCTACAGTTCTAAAATAGAACTGTCAAACCATCCGGCCTAATGCTAGGCTGAACTACGAATATCTCTGATCATTCAAGTCAGTTCCTTTTTCAGACTTAAAAGGACGAGCCGGAGACCGCATCATGAAGTGGGATACGCTGGACGAGGAGCCCTGCTCGCTGTCCCGCACCGTCGCGGTGGTCGGCGACCGCTGGACGCTGCTGATCCTGCGCGAATGCTTTTTGCGCGTGCGCCGGTTCGAGGCGTTCCAGTCCTCGCTCCAGATCACGCGGCACCTGCTCTCGGAGCGACTGAAGAAGCTGGTGCGGTTCGGCATCCTGCGCCGCGTCCCCTATTCCGAGGCGCCCAAGCGCTACGAATACATCCTGACGCAGAAGGGCCTCGACCTCTACCCGATCATCATGGCGATGGTGCATTGGGGCGACACCCACATGGGCGACGAGCGCGGCCGCCCGCTGCTCCACGAGCACAAGACCTGCGGCAAGCAGTTCGACCCGGTGATGGTGTGCTCGGAATGCGGCGAGCCGCTGCATGCGAAACAGGTGCATGTGCATGCGGGGCCGGGGCGGCGGGAAGCGGTGGGGTGAGCGGCGCGCTTCTCAAACGCCGTCATTGCGAGGCGCTCTTGCGACGAAGCAATGACGGGGACAGGCAGCGCCCTTCTCCTCAATGCCCCCGCGCCGGCGCGCCGAGATCGATCGGACGCAGCACCGCCGCCGTCGGAATCATCAGCACAGCGACGATCGCGAGCGTCCAGAACACGTCGATATAGGCGAGGAAGTCCACCTGCTGCTGCAAGGTTCGGCCGACCCATGCGACCGCCTGCGACGCGGCGTCGCTCGCATTCGAACCCTGCGCCTGAAAATAGCGTGTCATCGCATCGATGGTCTGCTGGTAACCGAGGTCGGATGGCGCGGCGTGCTCGATCAGGCGGCTTTGATGAAATTGCTGGCGTTGCGCCAGGACAGTCTGCGCGAGCGCAACACCCATGGAGCCGCCGATGTTGCGGGCGACGTTGATCAGCGCGGAAGCCTGGTTGGTCTTGTCAGGCGGCACACCGTCATAGGACGCGGTCGTCACCGGCAGGAACAGGAATGGCAGGCCCAGCGCGAGGAAGATGCGCGACAGCGCGGCATAGCCGTAGGTGATGTCGCCGGTGAGCCCGGTGAGATGCCACATCGAGAAGGCGACGATGGCGGCACCGAGCATGATGAGATATTTCGGCTGCACGGTGCTGACGAGGCGCCCGACCACCGGCATCAGCACCAGGGTCGCGATGCCGCCCGGTGACAGCGCAAGGCCGGCCAACATGGCGGTGTAGTTCAACTCGGTCTGGAGCAGTTGCGGCAGGAGCTGCGTGGTCGAGATCAGCACCGCGCCGGTGCCGAGCATGACCAGGAAGCAGGCGGCGAACTGCCGCCGGCCGAGCAGGCGGAGATCGACGATGGGATCCTCACGCGTCAGCTCCCACGGGATCAGCGCGATCAGGGAGACAGCAGCGAGCACTGCGAAGAACACGATCACGTTCGAGCCGAACCAGTCGCTGCGCTGGCCTTCATCGAGCACGTATTCGAGCGAGCCGAGCCCGATCGCGACGAGTGCGAAGCCGATATAGTCGACACGCAGGCCCTTGCTCAGCAATTTCTCCCTCTCCTCTTCCGCGCCCGACGGCTCCTTGACCAGCGTGCCGACCAGGAACAGCGAGAGCATTCCCATCGGCACGTTGATCAGGAACACCCAGTGCCAGCTGTACGTATCGGTGATCCAGCCGCCGAGTGTCGGGCCGATCACGGGCGCGACCACCACCGCGACACCGTAGATCGCGAAGGCCTGGCCGCGCTTGTGAGGCGGAAAGGAGTCCGCGAGGATCGCCTGCTCGCTGGTCGCCATGCCGCCGCCACCGAGGCCCTGGAGAATGCGGAACAGCACCAGCGCCTCGAGATTCCAGGCGAAGCCGCACTGCAGCGACGCGATCGAAAACGTCGCCACGCAGATCATGTAAAAACGCTTGCGGCCGATCACGGTCGACAGCCAGCCGGAGATCGACAGCACGATGGCGTTGGCGACGAGATAGCTGGTGATGACGTAGGTGCTCTCGTCGATGCCGACGGCGAGCCCGCCGGCGATGTGACGCAGCGCGACATTGGCGATGGTGGTGTCGAGCACCTCCATGAAGGTCGCGATCGAGACCACGAAGGCGATGAGATAGGGATTGTGCCCGCCGGCCGCCGAGCGCTCCGGCGACCAGCCGCCTGCGGAGGCGCCGTTTTGTGTGGTGTCCGTCATCGCACCCTGGTCCAGGGCACGACCGACATGCCGGGACCGACTGGCAGATCGGCCGGCCAGTTGTCGACCACGATCTTCACCGGCACGCGCTGCACCACCTTGACGTAGTTGCCGGTGGCGTTCTCCGCCGGCAGCAGGCTGAACGCCGTGCCCGAGCCCGGCTGCACGGAATCGACATGTCCCGTGAGCTTGCGCCCGGGATAGGCGTCGATACGGATCTCGACGGGTTGCCCGGACGCATGTCGTTGAGCTGCGTCTCCTTGTAGTTGGCGACGACCCAGACCTCGTCGGGCACGAACATCATCAGGCTCTGCCCCGCCGTGACAAAAGTGCCCTTGGCGCCCGAGAGCTTGACGACCCGGCCGGACTGCGCGGCAACGACGTTGGTGTAGTGCAGGTTCAGCTTGGCCTGATCGAGTTGCGCCTGCGACTGCTGGAGCTGCGCCTTGGCCCCTTCGAGCTGCGCCTGCAGCGTCTTGATGCCGACCTGCGCGGCCGTCACCGCGGTCTTGGCGCGCTCGGTGTTGGCCTGCTGCGCCTGAAGATCGGACCGGGTCTGCTGCTGGCGCTGCACGGTGCCGGCGCCCTTCTCGACGAGGTCCTGGGCACGGGCGAACTCCTCCTGCGAGAACTGAAGCTGGGCTTGCGCCTGTTCGAGCTGCGCCTCCGCCTGCTTGATCTGCTCCTGCTGTGAGACAATCTGCGCCTGGACATTGTCGATGTTCGCCCTGGAGACGGCAACCTGTGCCGTAGCCTGGTCTACGGCGATCCGGTAATCGCGCTCGTCGATTTTGGCGATGAGATCGCCGGCATTGACATGCTGATTGTCCGTGACCGGGATGTCAGTCACGTAGCCGCCAACCTTCGAGGCTACGGAAAAGCTGCGCGCGGCGACGAAGGCGTCATCGGTGGATTCGTAGTGGCGAACTTCGAGCCAGTAGAGCAGACCACCGATCAGGACCGCGAGCAAAATGATGGCGCCGACGGTTGCAAGCAACCAGTGCTCGCGAAGCCGATCACGCAGCGACGGGGTGTTCGCCGGCGCCTGGTCCTTGGCATCGCGGGACTGATCAGGAGATGTCTTCGGAGCTTCCTTCGCCCTCTGCGGCTGCTCCGCAGATGGCCCACGCTCCCGTGTCTGAGCATCCACGGTGAACACCTTTCCAGGGACTGAACTGGCGGCGGAGCGGCCAAGGCCGGCTCACGCGCCGCGAGCCCAACGACAGCCCCAGAGCATGGTTCCGGCCCTCAGAGCACCGCTGTCATTCGTGATTGCACTGCTCAAAAGAAAAAGCGCGGCACCGTGGGTGCCGCGCTCATGTAGATGCTGTCGTCGCACACCTTGCTCAGTGCGTCTTCGTCTCTTGCCACTTCTCGAGGTCGGGCTTTGCCTCCCCCGACTTTTGCTCCTTCTCCGGATTTCCCTTCCAGGGCTTGTTCGTCTGGGTGTGCGATCCCCAGTCAGTCTGACGCCGGGGATCGTCGGTGGGCCGTTCCTTGCTCATGGGAAGCTCCCTTTCCATTCGCCGCTCAAGCGAAGGGAACGCCATAATAGGAGTTGATGCCGCGGACCGCGGCGTCATCGCCCCAGTTCCAGTCGCTGCGTTCGCCATATTTCGGCGCGCCTTCGAGCGACTTCGCGGTGACCGCGGTGACGTAGCCGCCGAGCTCAGTGTCGTATTTCAGCGACTGCCAAGGCAGCGGATAGTGGTCGTTGCCGAGGCCCAGGAAGCCGCCGAAACCGAGCACGGCGTAGGAAACCTTGCCGCTGACCTTGTCGATCATCACGCGTTCGATCGCGCCGATCTTGTTGCGATCAGCGCCATAGACCGATGTTCCCTCGACCTTGTCGCTGCCGATCAACCTGCCCATCTCGGTGCGGTCCAACTCGCCTTGATTCAACATCTCGATTCTCCAATCAGCAAATGTACGGATCAACTTGCGTGAAGGGGTGATCGTTCCTGGGGGCAGGTGCGACATCTCGCGGCCAAACAGGAACATCACGGAAAACGCGCCGTTCTCAATGTCGATATCAGGAAACCGGGAGTGAGGTGAACCATGAGCGACTTCCGCGACATCCAGCATGGCGTCAACGACCCCGTCGATGGCGTCGACGTCAAGCGACAGATCAACACCAACCAGACCCCGCATGAGCGGGCGCAGCGACACGCCGATGTGCGCGCTGATCCGTCGGCCTCGCCCGCAGAACCGTTCCTGCCTGAGAGACTACGGCGCAAGCCGACCGATCCGATCAATCCGCGCACCGGTCGCCATCCGACGGATTAGGAACTTCGGTCTGGAGGCTGTGTTGGCGCAACAACCCGCGCGGCAAGCGACCGCGCCGCCAATCCAGAGGACCGGACCATGAAACGTACCGCCATCGCCATTGCTTGCGTGCTTCTCGCAGGCCCTGCCCTCGCCCAGTCGCTCGGCGAGAAGACCGGCGTCAACTCCGTGCTCGGCGTCGCGCCTGCAACCGCAGACTTCGTCAAGGAGGTCGCCATCAGCGACATGTTCGAGATCGAATCGAGCAAGCTCGCCGGGCAGAAGGGCACCGCGCAGGAGAAATCCTTCGCGCAGCAGATGGTGACCGACCACACCAAGACCAGCAGCGAGCTCAAAGGTCTCGTCGGCGACGGCAAGGTGCAGGCGACCCTGCCGACGGCGATCGACAGTTCGCACCAGAGCAAGCTCGACAAGCTCAAGGGCGCTACGGGCAAGGATTTCAGCTCGGACTACAATTCCTACCAGGTCAGCGCGCACCAGGACGCGGTCTCGCTGTTCGAGCGCTACGCCAAGGGTGGTGACAATTCGGCGCTGAAGGACTGGGCCGGCAAGACGCTGCCGGCACTCAAGCATCATCTCGAGATGGCCAAGGAGCTCGGCAAGGCGCCCAGCGTCGGGCAGACCAGGTAATCATCGCATGACGCCGCTCGGTCGCCCCGGCCAGCCCGCCGAGCTCGCTTCGATCTATGTGCAGCTTGCCGCAGCCGATGCGAGCTATGCGACGGGCCAGGTGTATGGCTCCGCGGGCGGATCGGGACAGCCGTGAGGCTCAGGAACCATCATCGGTACCCGAGCTTTACAAAACTGTCATGGAGATCGTTTCGCCAGCCGCAGACCGATGGCGCTTGTAGCAGTCAAACCAACACGGATCGACATCGCGATCGCGGACGAGATCGCGGATCATACCAACTCGGAGCTCGAGCAGACCGCCGAAGCGCTGACCTGGGGCGCGGACGAGCATGTGCTCCTCGCCCTCGCCGCCGCGGGTTGGCTCTACACCCGGCTTCGGCCTCGCGACGAGCGCCGCGCCGCCGACCACATCCTGGCGGTGTCGTTGGCGACGGCGGTGCTGCCCCATATCTTGAAATCGGCCTTTGACCAGGTCAGGCCCGACCGGCTGACCGTGCGAGGCCATCGCCGCGGCATCCCTTTCTCCGGGCGGCCGCGCGACGCCTTCCCGTCGGGCCATGCCGTGCACATGGGCGCGCTGGCATCCGCGGCCGGCTTGCTGCCACCTGCCCGGCGCCGTCTCGTGCGGTCCATAGCGGCGGCTCTGTCGCTGACGCGCGTGGCATTGCTCGCGCACTGGGCCAGCGACGTCGTCGCAGGCTTCGCCCTTGGCGTGGCTGTCGAGCGGTTGCTGAGGCCGTGGACGCTGGCAAGGCCGAACTGCAAGCCCGCAGAGCGGCGGAGGCGACCATGACCGAATATGTTCTGCGCTTCATCGCCGGCGGCGTGATCGTATCCGCCTTCGCAATCCTCGGTGACATGCTCAAGCCCAAGAGTTTTGGCGGCCTCTTCGGCGCCGCGCCATCGGTCGCGCTAGCCACGCTCGGTATCGCGGTCGTTCAGCACGGTCCGCAATACGTTGCGGCCGAAAGCTGGACCATGATCTACGGCGCGGTCGCCCTCGCCTGCTACAGCCTCGCCGTCTGCCATCTTCTGATGAGATTTCGGCTCGCGGCGCTGCCCGCCACCATCATCGCCTTTGCCGTATGGCTTGCCGTCGCCTTCGGCCTGCTCGCGGCTCTCGGAGATTCCGGTCCTGGAGGTGCCGAACTTGGAGGTGCCGCCTGATGCTGATCAAGCTGTCACCCTCGGCGCTCGGGCGAACGCGCTGGTATGAATACGGCGTTCGCTTCCTGCTCGGAGGCCTCGCGACAGTGTTCGCGGGCGTCATGGGCGCGCGCTTCGGCGTCTCGGTCGGCGGGCTCTTCCTCGCGCTCCCCGTCATCCTCTGCGCGAGCGCAACACTGATCGAAAGCCATGAGCGCCGCGCCAAGGAGAAGGCGGGTTTCAGCGGACGCAGACGCGGGCAGCAGGCAGCAGCGCTGGACGCAGCGGGCGCCGGCTTTGGGAGCATCGGCCTCGCAACGTTCGCGGCCGCGTTCTACGTCATGGTATCGGCAAGCATCGTCGGCGCGTTCGCCACCGCCGTTGTGGCCTGGGTCTTGGTTTCGGTGTCGGCATGGTGGCTGAGGCGGAAGCTTCGCGTCACCGCACGCCGCAGGGAGCACGGACGCGAGGCGCGGTCAGTGTGGGGCCGCGGCCTCCCGTAACGTCAGGAACTCGTGCATCGCGGCAGCGGTCTGAAGCTGATCGATGCGCGCCAGAACAGAATTGCGCCGCTGTCCATCCGGCAGGCCCGACAGCTCATGCTCGAGCCGCAGTTTCTCTGCCTCGAGACGTTGTTCAAATGTATGCGGCTCAGATCGTCTTCGCATCTTCCGTCCTCGGTGGTTGCAGCCCGGGGCTGTTGGCCCAGCGCTCGACTTGATCGATGACCTTCTGATGACTCGGACGCACCGGCTTGGGCGCCTCGGGCTCTTCGGAAAGCTTGCGGGGTAACCTGACTTCCTCGGTCATGGCCTCTCTCCCTTACCAGAAGAATGCGCCATCGAAAGAGTCGTTTCAAAATAACTTATTGATTTTACAGCGTATTTTTACTCATTTGGTGATTTTGTGGACTCTTGTGGAACTCTCGGCGAGTTAGATCATTGAGTAATCTACTCAACTTGCTCAATCTGAGTGTTCAACCATGAACGACCTTCGCGCCGAGCGGCTGCAGGTCATGCTCTCACCGGACGAGCTGGCTGCTGTTGACGATTTCCGGTTCAAACATCGCATGCCGACGCGGGCGGCAGCGGTCCGCGAGCTCCTCAAGTTCGGACTGGCGGCCGTGGGCGTGGACGCGCAAGCCGGCGTCAAATCGAGCAACTTCGGCGTATTGGGCCGCGGCCCTGACGGACACACCCAGCGCGATCCTGAAAGCGGTAACGAAACTGATCCATAGCGGCCATCCATAAGCAAACGGCCCCGGCACGGTAGGTGCCAGGGCCGTCCTTGGAGATTGCTTCCAGCGCACCGGGGGCATGACAGCCAGAAGCATCCTGTCGACTCGTCGCGCGAGGATTCGTTCCTCGCGAGAAATCGTCTACCGCCGAGCGCGCTTTACCCGCTCGGCGCAGCGCCGGAATCATCCGGCGTCATGCCGGAGCCCGGCGTCTTGCTGTTGTCGTTCAGCTTGGGATCGCGCGTCGCTTCGCGCGACGACGACCCCTTTGTATCCGTCTTGTGCACGGTCTGCGCGCGTTGCTTGTCGCGCGGCTGCTCCTCGGCGCGCTTGTCCTTGACGATGCCGTGATCGGAATGCGCCATGATATCCTCTCGCTTCTGCTGATGTCTCGAAGCGGTTACGCGCCGGCACAACGAATGTTCCAGCGCGAGAGGCCCGCAGCGCTAACTATGCACAGCGTGGACCGCAGCCGATGCCTTCTCGAGATGCACCTGCCGCACTGTCGTCACCGTCGCGAACGCAACCGAGACGCCAAAGGCGAAAATGAGTGAAAGAAGAGCCAGACGTGGAGCCATCGCAAAACCTCCTTCTGGAATCAAATATCGACGCGATCGACTGTTCGTGGATGATCCTGGATTGGTTGCTTGCATTCCGTGAGCGGTCTCACACGCAGATCTGCGAAAACGGGAACGCTCACGCATCCTGCGTTTGGAGGACGCGGACCGTTACAGGCGGGATTTCGCCGTCGAGCCAGTCCTGCTCTTTCGCCAATGCGGTCCAGGCATTCGCCATGCGCAAATAGCGATTGTGGGCGGGCTGCCCTTCCGCGCGCTCGGCGAGCTGCAGGCAGTTCTCGGCGTTATCCCTGAAAAGGTCAGACTGTTTCATGGAGAAGATCTGGGGACGGAACTCCCGCCCTGCAACCGCCCTTACCGGATCGTAACGCAAGGGAACTTCGCACGTCATCGGTCATTGGAGAGGCATGAGGATTCTCGTCGCGATTATCGTTGCGTTCATCAGCACCTCGGCGTTCGCCGACAGCACTGGTGAGCGAACGGCTGGCGAACGCGTGCCGACCGCAACCGATGTCATCACCGGTCTCTACACCTTCAGCCGTTTCCAGCAGGGCCTGCTGGAAAGCACCGACCTGAAAGGCAATGCGGAGGTGAAAAATCTCGCGGCCCTGCGCGCCGAAGAGGCGGGCAAGCGCGACAAGGCCCTGAAGCAGATTCAGGACGCAATTGGCGCGGAGCCGCATGCCGGCAAGACGACGTCAGTGAGCGCAAGCCTCGTCGAGCCCGAAAATGCCGACGGACCAACTTACGTCAGAAGCTTCTATGCCGCGCAAATCCCCGAATATGAATCCGCCATCAGCCTGCTCGAGCGCTATCTGAAAGCGCCCGACAATCCTGCGCTCGCCGCCTTCGCGCGCGAGCAATTGCCGATGCTGCGCTCGCAGGTGAAGGATGCGGCGCGCACCATGGCGGACAAATAGCAGCCCTATTTGTCTTCCGGATGATGCTGCTGGCTCTCCGGCCGCACCGTGCGATTGCTCTCGGGCATCTTGTCCCGGCCGGCATCGCCGTTGTCGTCCCTGCCGCCCGAGGTCGAAGTGCCGCTGCCGCTCGGGTTCGATCTGGATGCGGTCCCCGTGGTCTGCGGATCCGCGTGTGGCGTGGCGGAGCTTGCGGCGGGGTCGCCGGTCACAGCCCCGCGTCCGCTGGGTGCGCCGGTCTGGGCCAGCGCCAGTCCGGCGGCAAAGAATGTGAGGATAAGGACGGCCAATCCGGCTCTCATATGCGCTCTCCCTGGGGTTGCGGGCTAACCTCGGGACTGATCCTCCGTTCCTGGGACGGTGAAGAACCCTGGCGCTGGTCCAAATGCCGGCGCTCGGAGCGGCTTTTTCTGAACCGGATGGAACCATTGGCAATCGTGGTCGTTACTTTTGCCGGGCTGAGCATGGCAGGTTCCAATTCCTAGCGTCAAAACCTTGGCGCTTGATTTCGAATTTGGCTGACGCTCTATTTTGACAATCGCGTCACGCCTTGGATTCGGCCGACGCTGCGGGGGAATCAGTATGAGCGACCTCGATCCCGGAACTGCATCACGCTCCGGTCGTCGCGGCCCAAAGCCAAAAACCAACGATATGTCGGACCCGGATTCTCGGCCGGAATTGCTACTTGCCTTGCAGGCCATGCGCAGCGGCGATTTTTCGGTGCGGATGAGCGGGGACTATCTCGGCATCGACGGCAAGATCGCCGACACTTTTAATGAAATCATCGCCGCCAACCAGCGCATGGCGCAGCAGCTCGAGCTGGTCGGTCAGGTCGTGGGGCGCGAGGGCAAGACCCGCCAGCGCGTGAAGTTCAGCCTCGCCAGCGGCTCCTGGGCCGACATGGAGGGCTCCGTCAACACGCTGATCGACGACCTCCTGTGGCCGACGCGCGAAGTGACGCGCGCGGTCGCGGCGGTGGCGCAAGGTGACCTGCTCCAGACCGTCAAGCTGGACGTCGATGGTCGTCCGCTCCGCGGAGAATTCCTGCAGTCGGCGACCATCGTCAACACCATGATCAAGCAGCTCGGCGTGTTCACCTCCGAGGTGACGCGCGTGGCGCGCGAGGTCGGCACCGAAGGCAAGCTCGGCGGCCAGGCCCAGGTGCCGGAGGTGACCGGCGTCTGGAAGGATCTGACCGAGAGCGTCAACTCGATGGCGAACAACCTGACCAACCAGGTTCGCAACATCGCCGAGGTGACGATCGCGGTCGCCAACGGCGACTTGTCCAAGAAGATCACCGTCGACGTCCGCGGCGAAATCCTTCAGCTCAAGGAAGCCATCAACACGATGGTGGACCAGCTCCGCTCCTTCGCCTCCGAAGTGACGCGCGTGGCGCGCGAGGTCGGCACCGACGGCAAGCTCGGCGGACAGGCAATCGTGCCGGGCGTCGCCGGCACCTGGAAGGACCTCACCGACTCCGTCAACGCGATGTGCGGCAACCTTACCGCACAGGTCCGCAACATCGCCAACGTGACGACCGCCGTGGCGCGCGGCGACCTGTCGCGAAAAATCACCGTGGACGTGCGCGGCGAGATCCTGGAGCTGAAGGACACCATCAACACCATGGTGGACCAGCTCAACTCCTTCGCGTCCGAAGTGACGCGCGTGGCGCGCGAGGTCGGCACCGAAGGCAAGCTCGGCGGCCAGGCCCAGGTGCCCGGCGTGGCCGGCACCTGGAAGGACCTCACCGACAACGTCAACTTCATGGCGTCGAACCTGACCGCGCAGGTCCGCAACATCGCCGACGTCGCGACCGCCATCGCCGGCGGCGACTTGTCGAAGAAGATCACCGTGAACGTCTCGGGCGAAATCCTTCAGCTGAAGGAAACGCTCAACACCATGGTCGACCAGCTCAACGCCTTTGCCGGCGAAGTCACGCGCGTTGCGCGCGAGGTCGGCACCGAGGGCCGGCTCGGCGGTCAGGCCAACGTGCTCGGCGTCGCCGGCACCTGGAAGGACCTCACCGAAAGCGTCAACTCGATGGCGTCGAACCTGACCGCGCAGGTCCGCAACATCGCCGAGGTGACGACGGCGGTCGCCGGCGGCGACCTGTCGAAGAAGATCACGGTGGACGTGCGCGGCGAAATCCTGGAGCTGAAGGACACCATCAACACCATGGTGGACCAGCTCAATGCCTTCGCCGGCGAAGTCACGCGCGTGGCGCGCGAGGTCGGTACCGAAGGCAAGCTCGGCGGCCAGGCCCAGGTGCGCGGCGTCGCCGGCACCTGGAAGGACTTGACCGACAGCGTCAACTCGATGGCCTCGAACCTCACCGGCCAGGTCCGCAACATCGCCGAAGTCGCGACCGCGGTCGCCAAGGGCGACCTGTCCAAGAAGATCACCGTCAACGTGTCGGGCGAAATCCTTCAGCTGAAGGAAACGCTCAACACCATGGTCGACCAGCTCAACGCCTTCGCCGGCGAGGTCACCCGCGTGGCGCGCGAGGTCGGCACCGAAGGCAAGCTCGGTGGTCAGGCGCAGGTGACGGGCGTTGCCGGCACCTGGAAAGACCTCACCGACAACGTGAACTCGATGGCGGGCAACCTCACCGCTCAGGTCCGCAACATCGCCGAGGTTGCAACCGCCATCGCCGGCGGCGACCTCTCGCGCAAGATCACGGTGGACGTGCACGGCGAGATCCTTCAGCTCAAGGACACGCTGAACACGATGGTCGACCAGCTCAACCGCTTCGCGGGCGAGGTGACGCGCGTTGCGCGCGAGGTCGGCACCGAAGGCCGCCTCGGCGGTCAGGCCAACGTGCCCGGCGTCGCCGGCACCTGGAAGGACCTCACCGACAGCGTGAACTCGATGGCGGGCAACCTCACCGCACAGGTCCGCAACATCGCCGAGGTCACCACCGCCGTGGCGCGCGGCGACCTGTCCCGCAAGATCACCGTGGACGTGAAGGGCGAAATCCTCGAGCTCAAGAACACCATCAACACCATGGTGGACCAGCTCAACGGCTTCGCCGGTGAAGTCACGCGCGTGGCGCGCGAGGTCGGCACCGAAGGCAAGCTCGGCGGCCAGGCCGAAGTGCCCGGCGTGGCCGGCACCTGGAAGGACCTGACCGACAACGTCAACTTCATGGCGTCCAACCTGACGGCCCAGGTCCGCAACATCGCCGAGGTCGCGACCGCGATCGCCGGCGGCGACCTCTCCAAGAAGATCACGGTGGACGTCCGCGGCGAGATCCTTCTGCTCAAGGATACCTTGAACACGATGGTGGAGCAGCTCCGCTCCTTCGCCGCCGAAGTGACGCGCGTGGCGCGCGAGGTCGGAACCGAGGGCCGGCTCGGCGGTCAAGCCGTCGTGCCCGGCGTCGGCGGCACCTGGAAGGATCTCACCGACAACGTCAACCTGCTGGCCGCGAACCTGACCACGCAAGTCCGCAACATCGCCGAAGTCACCACCGCCGTGGCGCGCGGCGACTTGTCCCGCAAGATCACCGTGGACGTGAAGGGCGAAATCCTCGAGCTGAAGAACACCATCAACACCATGGTGGACCAGCTCAACGCCTTTGCCGGCGAAGTCACACGCGTCGCCCGCGAGGTCGGCACCGAAGGCGAGCTCGGCGGCCAGGCGCAGGTGCCCGGCGTCGCCGGCACCTGGAAGGACCTGACCGACACCGTCAACTTCATGGCGGCGAACCTGACCGAGCAGGTCCGCGGCATCGTCAAGGTCGTGACCGCTGTCGCCAACGGCGACCTCAAGCAGAACCTCACGGTGAAATCGAAGGGTGAGGTCGCAGCCCTTGCCGACACCATCAACAACATGACCGAGACGCTCGCGACCTTCGCCGACCAGGTGTCCTCGGTGGCGCGTGAAGTCGGCGTCGAGGGCCGTCTCGGCGGTCAGGCCGACGTGCCCGGCGCGGCCGGCACCTGGAAGGACCTCACCGGCAACGTGAACCTGCTGGCGGCAAACCTCACCTCGCAGGTGCGCGCGATCGCGGAAGTGGCGACAGCAGTGACCAAGGGCGATTTGACGCCGTCGATCCAGGTCGATGCCCGCGGCGAACTCGCCGAGCTGAAAGACAACATCAACACGATGATCACGAACCTCCGTCTCACGACGGACGTGAACACCGAGCAGGACTGGCTGAAGACCAACCTTGCGAAATTCACCAACATGCTCCAGGGCCAGCGTGACCTCGCCACCGTCGGCCGGCTGCTGCTGACCGAACTGTCGCCGCTGGTGAACGCCCATACCGGCGTGATCTACCAGGTCGAGAACGAGGATAGTCCGCAGCTTCTGCTGCTCGCCTCCTATGCCGGCGACGGCGTCTATCCCTATCAGCGCGTACTGCCGCTCGGCGACGGCCTGATCGGCCAATGCGCCCTCGACAGACGGCCGCGCGTCATCGCCGACATTCCACCCGACGTGGTGCCGATCAACTCGGCGCTGTTCCGCGTCGCGCCGAAGAACCTCGTCGTGCTGCCGGTGCTGTTCGAAGGCCAGGTCAAGGCGGTGATCGAGCTCGCCTCGCTCACCTCGTTCACGACGTCCCAGATGACGTTCCTGGAGCAGCTCACCGATTCCATCGGCATCGTGCTCAATTCGATCGAGGCGACGATGCAGACCGAAGGCCTGCTCAAGCAGTCGCAGCAGCTTGCCGGCGAGCTCCAGACCCAGCAGCGCGAGTTGCAGCAGACCAACGACCAGCTCGAACAGAAGGCGCAGCAGCTCGCCGAGCGCAACGTCGAGGTCGAGCGCAAGAACCAGGAGATCGAGCAGGCCCGCCGCGCGCTGGAGGAAAAGGCGACGGAGCTCGCGCTGACCTCGAAGTACAAGTCCGAATTCCTCGCCAATATGAGCCACGAGCTGCGCACGCCGCTGAACTCGATCCTGATCCTGGGCCAGCAGCTCACCGACAATCCGGACGGCAACCTCTCGGCCAAGCAGGTCGAATTCGCTCGCACCATCCATGGCGCCGGCACCGACCTGCTCAACCTCATCAGCGACATTCTCGATCTCTCCAAGATCGAATCCGGCACGGTGACGGTCGACGCCGAGGAGATTCTGACCGCGAACCTGCTCGAGACCGTCGGGCGGCCGTTCCGGCACGAGGCCGAGAACCGCAACCTGTCGTTCAAGATCGACGTCGACCCGAACCTCGCACGCAGCATCGTCACCGACTCCAAGCGCCTGCAGCAGGTCCTCAAGAACCTGCTTTCCAACGCGTTCAAGTTCACCGCCGAGGGCGAAGTCCGCCTGAAGGTCGCCGCCGCGGTCGGCGGCTGGGGCACGGATCACCCGGTGCTGAATTCCGCGCCGGCCGTGATCGCGTTCGAGGTGTCGGACACCGGCATCGGCATCCCCCTGGAGAAGCAGAAGCTGATCTTCGAGGCTTTCCAGCAGGCAGACGCCGGCACCAGCCGCAAATATGGCGGCACCGGCCTCGGGCTTGCCATCAGCCGCGAGCTCGCGAGCCTGCTCGGCGGCGAAATCCACCTGCGCAGCGCGCCGGGCAAGGGCTCGTCCTTCACGCTCTACCTGCCTCTGAAATATTCCGGCCCGACGCTCGCGCCGCGTGCGCCCGCGCCGCAGCAGTACAGTCAGCCACCGGCGTTGCAAGCCGCCGTGCCCGAGCAGCAGCGCGTCATCGAGCAGATTGCCGACGACAGGCTCAATCTCGAGCCCGGCGACACCATCCTGCTCATCGTCGAGGACGATCCGCACTATGCGCGCGTGCTGGTCGATCTCGCCCGCGACAAGGGCTTCAAAGTTCTGGTCGCCGCACGCGGCGCGGAGGCGCTGGAGCTTGCCAAGCAATACCAGCCGCGGGCCGTTTCGCTCGACGTGTTCCTGCCGGATATGCTGGGCTGGACCGTGCTGAGCCAGCTCAAGCACAATCCGCTGACCCGCCACATCCCCGTGCAGATCATCACGCTCGACGAGGACCGGCAGCATGCGCTGGCCCGCGGCGCCTTCTCGTTCGTCAACAAGCCGACCACGACCGAGGGCGTCTCAGCCGCGCTGACGCAGATCAAGGAATATGCGCGTCCCAGGCGCAAGCGGCTCCTGATCGTCGAGGACAACGAGGCCGAGCAGCTCTCGATCCGCGAGCTGCTGCATCACGACGACATCGAGATCGTGACGACGGATACCGGGGCCGGCGCGCTCTCGACGTTGCGCGAGGCTCCTTGCGATTGCGTGGTGCTCGACCTCAGGCTGCCCGACATGACCGGCTTCGAGGTGCTGGACCAGATCCGCAACGACGAGGTGCTGTCGAACGTTCCGGTCGTGGTCTTCACCGGCCGCGAACTGTCGGCGGAGGAGGATGCGGAACTCCACACGATGGCGCGCAGCATCGTGGTCAAAGGCGTGGAGTCGCCGGAACGCCTGCTCGATGAAACCGCCTTGTTCCTGCATCGCGTGATCACGGAACTTCCGGTCGAGAAGCAGCGCATGCTGGAGAAGCTGAACAGTTCCGACGAGGATCTGATCGGCAAGACCGCCCTGCTCGTCGACGACGACGCCCGCAACATCTTTGCGCTGTCGAGCGTGCTGGAACGGCGCGGCATGAAGGTGCTGACGGCCACGACAGGCCGCGAGGCGGTGACGCTGGTCGAATCCAATCCCGAGATCGCCATCGTGCTGATGGACATCATGATGCCGCAGATGGATGGCTATCAGACCATCGGCGTCATTCGTGAAAATCCGGCCTTCGCCCGCCTTCCGATCATCGCGCTGACCGCCAAGGCGATGAAGGGCGACCGTGAGAAATGCCTGGAAGCCGGCGCGTCCGACTACCTCGCCAAACCCGTCAACACCGATCAATTGCTGCTTGCGATCCGCATGTGGCTGCATCGCTGAGTTTGGATCCGCGAATGGACCACGAAAAGGTCAACATCCTCCTCGTCGACGACCAGCCGGCCAAGCTGCTCGCCTATGAGGTGATTTTGAAGGATCTCGGCGAGAACCTCGTGATAGCCTCGTCGGGCCGCGAGGCGCTGGAGGTCCTGCTCAAAACCGAGGTCGCGGTGATCCTGGTCGACGTCTGCATGCCCGAGCTCGACGGCTTCGAGCTGGCCGCGATGATCCGGGAGCATCCGCGATTCCAGAAGACCGCGATGATCTTCATCTCGGCAATCCAGGTCAGCGACATCGACCGCCTGCGCGGCTACGAGATGGGCGCGGTCGATTACGTGCCGGTGCCGGTCGTGCCGGAGGTGCTGCGCGCCAAGGTCAAGGTGTTCGCCGAGCTCTATCGCAAGACGCGCGAGCTCGAACGGCTGAACCAGGATCTGGAGGATCGCGTGCGTGCCCGCACGGCCGAGCTGGAGAACTCCACCGCAAAGCTGCGCGAGAGCGAAGAGCGGCGCAGCATGGCGATCGCCGCCGGCAAGATGGGGTCCTGGGATTGGGACTGGGTCAACGGCGACTGGATGTGGGACGAAGGCCAATACCGCATCTTCGGCGTGACGCCGGAGACCTTCAACGTCACCTCAGCCAACATCCAGGCGCTGCTGCATCCCGACGACGTCGACCAGTTCGGCCAGGCGATTGCCGCGTTCAATACCGGCGCGCACGCCTATGAAGGCGAGTTTCGCGTCAACCGGCCCGATGGCGAGGTGCGCTGGTGCGTCGGCACGGCAGCCGCGACGGTCGACCAGGGCGGCCGCGTGGTGCGCGTGAGCGGCGTCACCGTCGACATCACCGAACGCAAGCGCGCGGAAGAGCGGCAAAATCTGCTGGCGCGCGAGGTCGATCATCGCGCCAAGAACGCGCTGGCGCTGGCGCAGTCGATCGTGCGGCTCACCCGTGCCGACGAAGTCAAGGACTACGTCAATGCGGTGGAAGGGCGCATCAATGCGCTGGCGCGCGTGCACACGATCCTGTCGCTGTCGAGCTGGCAGGGCGCCGAATTGTCCAAGCTGATCGACGAGGAGCTCGCACCCTATTCGCTCGGCGGCCAGATCAAGTTGGCGGGTCCGGAGGTTCAGCTGATGCCCGCGACGGCGCAAACACTGGCGCTGGCGCTGCATGAGCTTTTCACCAACTCGGCGAAGTATGGCGCGCTGTCGGCGCGGTCAGGACGGCTGGCGATCGGCTGGCAAGTCGAGGACGACCACCTCACACTGACCTGGGATGAAACGGGTGGTCCGCTGGTCAGGACGCCGAAATCCCGCGGCTTTGGCACGCGAAGTCTGCTTGCCAGTGTCGAATCGCAACTCGGCGGACAGGCGGAATTTGACTGGCGTGCCGAAGGCCTGTTGTGCCGCCTTGAGGTGCCGCTGACGCGGAAGGCGGCAGCGCCCGCGAGCAAGTTCGAGGCGGCTCCCTCCGAAGCCCTTCAGCGGGCTTCAGGCTAGCGCGTTTCCGAGCGAAGTAGACTCCGGTTCGCGTGAAGAAAACGCGTCAAGCTCTAGCGCGCCGCGACCCTCATACGCTGCATCGGCTGAGGCTCGTCAGCGACACGTCCTTCGAGCCAGGCTTCGGTTTGCGAGAGGTCGCGCAGTGCCCGCGCGTATCGGCGGGCTGCGCTCCGCTCGACACCGCGCGGCAGCTTGCGCGCCTTCCGCAGCATGTCCGCGGCGGCGTTGCGATAGGCCAACGAGCGATAGAGAAAGACGACCTTACCCATATCGGATGTTCCCGTGTTGTTGGCTTTCATCTTCGCAAGACCGGCATGAACGTCGGATGAAGCGGGGAATGACAATATCTTCATGAGAATGGAACCCGCAATCGGCGCGCGCGTTCTATGCCACACCGTGAGGCTGTTCCATGCCCGCGAAAAAGTCGCCGAGCCTCATCTCTCCGACCGGCGTCATCAAGCTGATGACGCATGCGATGATGGGCGCAGCCCTCGGCCTGGTCTTCGGTCTCGCCCTCGTCCTGCTCAATCCGGCGGTCGCAAATTTGCTGAACCATGGCGGCTATTCGGCCGCTGTCGTCTTCGTCACCACACTGGTCACGACATTCGCGATCGGCGCGACGCTCACGGGCCTCGTGTTCATCCTTGCCGAGGACAAGGAATTTTGAAGCCTGCGTGAAGCGCCCCGGGCGCTTTCGTCGGAACTCCTGCGGCAAACGGCGGTTGGCTGCCTGCGTCAATTTAACTCAGGGAGTTCCCGCGCATGAAAACCACCAGGCTCGCTCTCACCGTAATGCTGGCAACCGGCCTCGCCGCCGCCCCGTTCGCCGCGCAGGCCAAGTCGCACAAGGCCAAGCAGGGATCGTCGATGTCGTCGTCGCAGACCACAGGCGCCAACACCAAATCCTCCAAGGGCGCTGATCCCTCAGGTCAAGGGGGTTCTGGCCCCGGCTCCGACCAGGGCGGCACCATGACGAACAACAAGGGCGGCATGACCAACACCAAGTGAGCTCTGGCCGCCAAATAAAAGGCCTCGCGGCAACGCGGGGCCTTCGCTTTGGAGCTCATTGGAAATCCTTCTGGCCGCCACATCGTCGGCGTTCGCGTCAGCTCACCGCGGCCGGTCGGATGTAGGGGATGCTAAAGCGGCCGCCCCGTGGCATTCGCCTTCACGAGATGCTCAAGCTGTGCGCGCTTGCGTGCGATCAGAAGCTGGGCTGCGGCATCGTCGAGACCCTCGCGCTGCAATTGCCGGATGGCGGAGCCGAGTTCGAGAATTTCGGCGCGCAGCTTTAGAATCCGGTACGTGTCCGGGTCTTCTTCCACCGCACGCTCCCAAAATTCTCAGCGCCGCGCGACCACGCGCAGGGGACTGCCGGATGTCGTCGCGGGACGCAGGCGTACCCGGTCGCGGACGTCGGGCAGAACATCGCCGCCACCGGCAGCCTTCCATTCGCCGATCAGCAGGTTGATTTTCCGGCGCAGATCCATCTGCGCCAGGGCCTTTTCTGTGCAGTCACGATCGCGATTGACGAGGTCGCGCACGGACACCTCGATGTCGGCCATTTCGAGCCTCAAGGCGCTGATTTTGCGTCGAATTTCATTAATTCTGTTGTCCATGGCTTGTTAGAACAAAATAAGAACATATAGTCAAGTCACGATTTCAGAACGGAGAGGCCAGATGCAGGTTCAGGGTAAATATGACGCCAGGGTTTTCCTCACGGAGCAGATGACGAGAGCGCAGGGGCTGAAGCTGAAGCGTCTGAGCGAGGAAGCCTATCAGCCCACTCAATACGATCGGGCTCTGTCCTTCACCGAGGCTGCGCGCCGCATCCGAGCGCTGGAAGACGAGATCGAGCTGGCGAACTCCTTCTGAGGAGCGCGGCCGGCGCATTTGGAACGTTGGGTCAGTGATGCGGTTCTTTCCCCGGGCCAAGGGAGAGAGTTGATGGCACGCAAGGCAAAGAAGCGCCGCTACTCACGCAGCGCCGGCAGCGATGTCGAAAGCGAAATGCGGCGCTACAAGAAGGGCACCGCGAAGAGCGGCCGCGGTGGTCGCGGCGGACGCGTGAAGAACCGCAAGCAGGCCATCGCGATCGGGCTGTCGAAGGCGCGCAAGAAGGGCAAGAAGGTCCCGAAGAAGACGTCGAAGCGGACAACGGCCAAGAAGACCTCCAGGAAGTCCTCCAAGAAGACATCCCGAAAAGCTCCGAAGAAGGCTTCGAAGCGCAAATCCAGCAAGCGGTGACACCGCGTCAGATCATGCTGCCCGGCATGAAGCAGCGGATCGAAATCCCGAACGCGGTCTTCACCGGCCACACCATGGTGTGGCCAGCCCGGTTTGGCTCGGTGATGACGGCCTCATCGGGCACGTCCACCCACTGCCCGTCGAGCCGCACGCGATAGTGCCCGTCGTGCGATTCCCAATCGGGATCCGACACAGCAAAGCCATCCGCATCCGAGCAGCACGGCCCGAGATGGCTGCGCAAACTGTCGAACCAGGGTTTTAGGGGTGAATTGGCGTAGCGGCCGTCGTCGCGCCCCAAGGCGCTTCCAGTCGTCAGCAGCACAATTGGCGCCACGAGCAGCGCACGCCTCAGCGAGAGCTTCAATCGATCCATGTCGGCACCGATCAAATGCGAACGTCAGGTTCCACAAGAGGCCCGGGCGTTCGAAGTTCCACTCTAGCAATTTCGCCCCGGCGTCGTCATCGCCGCCAAGGCGCAACACGCGAGTCAGAACTGTGACGAGCGAACGCGGCTTTTTCGGACGAACCCGTCACCGTTGCTGCCGTTAACGAGAATGTTATCGGAAGCCTGTGGGTATCTCCAGCGCGCGCACGAAAAAGGCGGCCCGGGGGCCGCCTTTTGAGTTTGCCGCAGAAAGCGTGGGCTTATGCCAGCGGCACCGCGACGAACCGCGTCGCTTCCGCGCCCTTCACCTGCAACAGCACGCTGTTCTTGCCGGACGATTTGGCTTGCGCCAGCTCCGAGCGAACGTCGCCGACATTGGCGACGGCCTTGCCGCCGACATTGAGGATGACGTCGCCGGTCTGGATGCCGCGCTGCGCGGCGGGTCCCTGCGGGTCGACGTCAGTAACGACGACGCCCTTCTGACCCGCGCCCTGCACGTCGCCGGCCGGCGCCAGGCTGAGACCAAGGCGCGGCGTGCCGGTGTTCGGCTGCGCCTTGCCGTCGCCGGCCTTGGCCTGCCGCTCGTTCGGCAACTCGCCAAGGGCGAGCGTCACCGTCTTGTTCGCGCCTTTGTGGAAGACGTCGAGCTTCACCGACGTGCCCGGCGCCAGGGTGGCGATGGTGCGGGCGAGATCGCGGGAGTCCTTGATCGCGGTGCCGTTGACGGCCGTGATGACGTCGCCCGCCTCGATGCCGGCCTTCGCCGCGGGGCTGCCGTCCTGCGGATTGTCCACGATCGCGCCGCGTGCCTCCTTGAGGCCGAGACTGTCGGCGATCTCGGCGTTCACCGGCTGCACCTGCACGCCGAGCCAGCCGCGGGTGACCGCGCCCTTGTCCTTCAGCTGCGCGATGACGAGCTTCGCGGTCGAAGCCGGAATGTCGAAGCCGATACCGACCGAACCGCCGGAGGGCGAGAAGATCGCGGTGTTCACGCCGATCACGTTGCCGTTCATGTCGAACGCCGGACCGCCGGAATTGCCCTTGTTGATCGGCGCGTCGATCTGGATGAAGTCGTCATAGGGACCGTTGCCGATGTCGCGACCGTTGGCCGAGACGATGCCCGCGGTGACGGTGCCGCCGAGGCCGAAGGGATTGCCGACCGCGACCACCCAGTCGCCGATGCGCGGCTTCTGGTCGGAGAATTTGACGAACGGGAAGTCCTTCTTGCCGTCGACCTTGATTAGCGCGAGATCGGTCTTCGGATCGGTGCCGACCACCTTCGCGGTGTAGACCGTGCCGTCGTCCATCGTCACCTGCACCGATTCAGCGTGATCGACGACGTGGTTGTTGGTCACGGCATAGCCGTCGGCGGAGATGAAGAAGCCGGAGCCTTCGCCCGTGATCATCTGGTGGCGCTGGCGCGGCATGCCGTTCATGCCACCCGGGCCGCGGAAGCCGAACTGCCGCGAGAACTGGTCGAACGGCGAATCCTCGTCCGAATCCATCCGGTTCTGCTGCAGCATCGCGCTCTTGTCGTTGTCCTGGTCGATTTTGACCCGCACCGAGATGACGGCGGGTTTGACCTTGCTGACGAGATCGCCGAAGCCCGGCGGCGTTGCGGCGCTCTCGGCCGCCTGAGCCGGCGCGACGAAGGAGGCCATGCCAAGCGGCGAAGAGCCGGGAGACGCAGCCAGCACGGCCACGCCAAGCGCGGCCACCGTGCCGAGCAGCGCAAGCCGGCGCGGCTTCAAGATCGTGCGGGACGTGGTGGTGTCGGAATTGACGCGATCGTTCATGTCGAAATGTCCATGTTGGGTAAGTCGCCTTGCACCCAACATGGACGTCGTCACCTTACGGCGTCCCGTCCGTCCGATTAAATCTTGGCAAAGGAGCTGGGCCCGGCAGCCCGCCCAAATCGCGGCTGGTTGTTTGATACAGCTCAACGCGGGTTCTCCGGCCGATGAAAAACTGAGGCCACCGGATGATCCCCACAGGAGGCGCGCAATGTACAAAGACATTCTCGTCCACATCCCGACCGAGCGCCCGACGCGCGCCCTGATCGACGGGTCCATCTCGCTCGCGGCCAAGCTCAACGCCCACGTCGACGCGGTCGCCGCCGGCTATGTCGCGGGCAGCGCGGCTTACGTCTTGGAAGGTGGCGCCGCCGTAGCGGCCGTGTTCGAGCTGGAGCGCGAGCGTGCCCTGGAGCGGGCCGAGGCGGCGCTCGCGGTGTTCAGGAGCGAAGCGGCGAACGCCGGCATTTCCTGCACCTGCCACCCGCTCGGCGCGATCCCGGTGGACGCAGCCGTCGCACTTGGCGAGATGGCGCGGCTCCACGATCTCAGCATCGTGCTCCAGCCGGATCCGGCGCAAGGCTCGTTCGACAACGACGTGCCCGGCGAGATCCTGTTCCAGTCGGGAGGCCCGGTGCTGTTCCTGCCCTATACCTTCCGCGGGGCCTTCAAGGCGAACCGGATCGGCATCTGCTGGGACGGCAGTCGCCTCGCCGCCCGAGCGATGCGCGACGCAGCTCCGTTCCTGGCCCGCGCCGAGGAGATCGTGATCATCACGATCAACGAAGCCGATGCCGTTCCCGATGAGGTCTCTGCAAGCCATCTGGCCCGCCATCTCGGCCGGCGCGGGCTCTCGACCCGCACGGCCGGCCTGTCAGCCGCGCGTGCCGACATTCAACCGACCATCCTGTCGCTGGCGGCCGACGAAAACATTGGTTTGCTGGTGATGGGCGGCTATGGCCATTCGCGCTGGCAGGAGCGCTTCCTCGGCGGCGTCACCCGCGCCATGCTGGAAGCCATGACGGTCCCGACACTGATGTCGCACTAGCGAAGCGGGTGCAGCGCCCTCACGCCGCGGCGGGGGTTTCCCATTGCACAGCGTCGTCTTCGCGTTGCGCATTGCACGCGTCGAAATGTGCCTTCAGCGCAATTTCTGCGAGATATTCGAAATGCTCGGCCTGGCCAAGGAGTTGCCAGTTCTGGAGCGGCCGATAGGCCGCCTGCTGACGACAGAGAGAGGCCAGCGCGCGGTAGCGACGTACGTTCTCCATGAGACCCTCCCTCGCATTGACTGAGCTTATTGCCCCGATTTGCGTCAGGCCGATGGCGGTTATGCAAAACATTTGCTGCGTGCGAAGTCCCGACCAACCTGGGTTAACGTCCAGCAAACGCGCAAGCCCGCATTGGTTCCTATCGGAGCACCCGAGCGTGGAACCCGGAGGGGATGCTAGGCGTAGCGGCGGCGCTCGACGGTGATGCCGATCAGTTCGAGATACCGTTCGATCGGCTCCGGCCGGCCGATGAGATAGCCTTGCATCTCTTCACAGGCCTCTCGTGCCAGGAAGGCCCGTTGCGCCTCCGTCTCCACTCCTTCCGCGACGACCGGAATGTGCAAGGCATGCGCGAGGCTCAGGACCGCGCGAACGATCTCGGCCGATTGCGGCGTCGCTTCGAGATCGGAGATGAAACTGCGGTCGATCTTGATCTTGTCGAACGGGAACGACTGCAGATAGGACAACGAGGAATAGCCGGTGCCGAAATCGTCCATCGCGATGCGGATGCCTAGCGCCTTCAGCCGGCGCAGCAGATTGAGCGCGCGAGTGAAATCGCCGATCAGCACGCCCTCGGTGATCTCGACCTCGAGCCGCGTCGGCGCGAGCCCCGTCTCCAGCAGGATCTGGTGGATGGAGCGTTCGAGGTCACCGGCCTGGAACTGGACCGGCGACAGGTTGACCGCGACCTGCAACGGCCGCGGCCAGGAGGCGGCTTCGCGGCATGCTTCGCGCAAGACCCATTCGCCGATCTGGATGATCAGCCCGTTCTCCTCGGCCAGCGGAATGAACTGGTCCGGCGGCACGAAACCGCGCGTTGGATGGTTCCAGCGCAGCAGCGCCTCGAAACCGATGATCTCACAGTCCATCCGCGCCTGCGGCTGGAAGTAGACGAGTAACTGGTTCTGCTCCACCGCCTGCCGCAGATCGTGCAACAGCAGCCTGCGGTCGCGCAGCTCCCGGTCCATCTCGAATTCGAAGAAGCGCACCGTGCCCCGGCCCTCCCGCTTGGCGCGATAAAGCGCGGAATCGGCGTTGGCGAGCAGCGTTGCCGCATCCACGCCGTCATCCGGATAGAGCGCGATGCCGACGCTCAGGCCGACATGGGAGAGATAGTCGTCGACCTCGAGCTCGTTACCGATCGCCTCGACCAGGCGCTCGCCGAGCGCCAGCACCGCTTCGCGGCAGACATCGTCCGGCATCAGGACCATGAACTCGTCACCGCCGATGCGGGCGACGAAGGCGCCATCGGCTTCCGCGGCAAGCCGCTCGGCCGCAGCCCGCATCAGCATGTCGCCGACGGGATGGCCGAACACGTCGTTGACCTCCTTGAAGCGATCTAGATCGAGGCTGAGCACGGCAAAGCTGGCCGACGCCTCCTGCGCCCGTTCCAGCCGCTCGCTCAGCGCCGCATTGAAGGCGCTGCGGTTCGGCAGGTCGGTCAGCGCATCATGCTGGGCAAGGTGGCTGATGCGTTCCTGGGTGGTGATGCGCTCGGTGACGTCCTCGATGATACCGACCAGATATTGCGGATCGCCGGCGCCGTCCGTGATCAGCATCTTGCGCGAATTGACGACGCGGTCGTGGCCCTTGATGCCGACTTCGAGCAGGTGCTCCTCGAGGAACATCGGCATGCCGGTGGCGACGACACGACGATCCTGCTCTTTGACCATGCGGGCGACGTCGGCCGGAAAGATCTCCTCGGGCGTCCTGCCCAGCATCTGTTCGCGCGGCAGGCCGTAATAGTGTTCGCCGGCGCGGTTCAGCAGGATGTAGCGCGAATCCTTCGCACGCTTTGCGAACACGGCGATCGGGATATTCTCGACGATGGTGTCGAGGAACTCGCGGGTCCGCAGCAGGTCTTCCTCGGCCTGGTCATGCGTCTGCGTGCGTGCGTCGGTCATCCGCCGGCGATCGCGGTCACTCGCCTCATAGGCCGCGCTGACGAACTCGCCCAGCTTGATGAGATCGACCTGCCCGGTCGCGTCGGTGGCACAGCGAAGCTGCTCGGCGAACAGGCGATGCATGCTCATGCCATCGCTCCACGCCGCGTGCGGGCCTCATGCCCGCAGATGTCTTCGATCCGCATCCCCGCGCTCTCTCAGCGTTGCTAAACCGCAGATTGAGAGGCACAGCATTGCGTGGTCGTTAATCGAACCTTCGTCTCGGACGCGTTGGTTACCCCGGCCTGAAGGAGCTGATCGCTTTTTTCAGCATTATCAGTGGAACCCCGGAGAAAGTGGCACACCCTGGCACAACCAGCCGACGCCGGCTCCCGCCGCGCCTTTTGTCGTATTCTACCGGACGAGCGCGGTCTCGCCGGCTCGCATCGTTTGCGCTGAACCATGTTGCAGCTTCGGAACCCTGCCGGCTTCCGCGGCCGCGCGGATGGCGGCGATGTTGCCTGCATAATCGGCGCTGCTCTTGCCGCGGAACACGGCCGAACCTGCCACGAGGGTGTCGGCGCCCGCGGCAGCCACAGCGGCGGCATTGTCGCGCGTAATGCCGCCATCGACCTCGAGCCGGATCGGCCGGTCGCCGATCATGCCTCGAACGCGCCTGATCTTCTCGATCTGGGAGTCGAGGAAGGACTGGCCGCCGAAGCCGGGATTGACCGTCATCACCAGCACGAGGTCGAGCCGGTCAAGCACGTATTCGATCGCAGCTTCCGGAGTAGCCGGACACAGGCTGACACCGGCCTTCTTGCCGAGTGCGCGGATGGCCTGGAGCGAGCGGTCGAGATGCGGGCCCGCTTCGGCATGAACGGTGATGACGTCGGCGCCTGCCTTTGCGAACGCCTCCAGATAGGGATCGGCCGGCGCGATCATCAGATGCACGTCAAAGATCTTCGACGTCGCCGGCCGGACCGCCTTGATGACGTCGGCGCCATAACTGATGTTCGGCACGAAGTGTCCGTCCATGACGTCGCAGTGGATCCAGTCGGCGCCGGCAGCATCAACAGCCGTGACCTCCTCGCCGAGGCGCGCGAAATCGGCGGCCAGGATCGAGGGCGCGATGAGGATTTCTCTCGTCATGGCTTCGCACTCCCCTGCGCGTCCGCACCACCGCTGAAGACGCGGCTCGCAAGGACATCCGCCGGATCGATCGTTTCGAGATCGGCGACATCGAGCATACGGTTGAGATCGGACACGAGGCGATCAGCCTGCCTGAGGCGGATACGATCGACCGCATTGCGGATCGAGCGCGCATTGGAGAAGAACGGCTGGGTCCGGCGCAGCGCGATGTATTTCTCGAACGCCTCGCGCGCGGCGGCCGAGAAGCGATAGCCCCGCTCCTTCAGCATCAGCTCGGCGATGACAAGCAGCTCGGCTTCCGCATAATCCGGAAATTCGATGTGATGGGCGATGCGTGAACGGAAGCCCGGGTTGGACGCAAAGAAGCTCGTCATCCGCTCGCCATAGCCGGCGAGGATCACGACGAGGTCCTCACGCTGGTTCTCCATCACCTGGAGCAGGATCTCGATCGCCTCCTGGCCGTAATCGCGCTCGTTGTCGGGGCGATGCAGATAATAGGCCTCGTCGATGAACAGCACGCCGCCCATCGCCTTCTTCAATATCTCTTTCGTCTTCGGCGCGGTGTGGCCGATATATTGGCCGACGAGATCGTCGCGCGTCACCGAGATCACCTGCCCGCGCCGCACGAAGCCGAGGCCGTGCAGGATCTTTGCCATACGCAGCGCCACGGTGGTCTTTCCGGTACCGGGATTGCCGGTGAACGACATGTGCAGCGTCGGCGGCGCTGAGGCCAACCCCGCACGCTGGCGGATGCGCTCGATCAGCAGCAGCGATGCGATCTGGCGCACGCGGTTCTTGACCGGCTTCAGGCCGATCAGCTCCTGCTCGAGCTGTTGCAGCGTGTCGGTGATCCCGGCCGCCTCGGCCTCCTTGCGGAGATCGAAACTGGTCTCGCTGCTTTCAGTAGTGGTCGCGTGGGGAACATCCAGCATGGGCACCTCGAAGAAAAGAGCTTCGCCGCGGGGGGAGCGGCGAAGCAGTGGTCCGCCAAGGAAAACGGAGCAGGGAGTGCTCCGCGCGGAGGAGAATGACTAGGTCGACGCGTGCGCGGCCGGCCGGCGCACGGTGGTGTAGCGGATCGCCCGTCCGCCCACCTCCTGCCGCACCAGCTCGAACTCGGCTTCCTGCGGCGGGCGGTTAACGAGGAACGAGATCCGCACCGATTCCCAGCCATGGCTGGAATCGAAACCACTGACGCGGATGTAGCGGTCGCCATAGACCCTGCGGCATTCGGCGAGCTCCATCATCACGCCGGCGGCGTCCTGGAGGTCGAACATCGGCAGGCCCCACATCTCCCAATAGGTGCTGCGCGGATGCGGATCGTCGGTGAACTCGATATTCACCGCCCAGCCGTTGGTCAGGCAATACTGCACCTGCTTATAGATCTGGTCGTCGGTCAGATCAGGCAGGAACGAGAAGCAGCCCTGGGTCAGTTTCATGTCTCATCTCCTCAAACGGTTTCCAGCGCGGTCGGCACAAAGTCCGGCGTGTCGGTGGATTGATAGTTGAAGGTGACGTCCTTCCAGACCTCGAGCGCGGCCTTCAGCGGCGTGCACGTCTCCGCCGCCCTGGCCAGGATCTCCGGACCTTCATGGACGTAATCGCGGCCCTCGTTGCGGGCGAGGATCATCGCCTCCAGCGCCACGCGGTTGGCGATCGCGCCGGCCGCAATGCCCATGGGATGGCCGATGGTGCCGCCGCCGAATTGCAGCACGACGTCCTCGCCGAGCAGATCGAGCAGCTGGTGCATCTGGCCGGCATGGATGCCGCCGGAGGCGACCGGCATCATCTTGTTGAGGCTCGCCCAGGACTGGTCGAAGAAGATGCCGTGCTCGAGCCTGGTCGGATTGAACTCCTCGCGGCAGACGTCGTAATAGCCGCGCGTGGTGTTGGGATCGCCTTCGAGCTTGCCGACCACCGTGCCAGCGTGGATGTGGTCGACGCCGGCGAGCCGCATCCATTTGGCGATGACGCGGAACGACACGCCGTGGCTCTTCTGCCGCGTATAGGTCGAGTGACCGGCGCGGTGCAGATGCAGGATCATGTCGTTGCGCCGCGCCCATTTCGCCATGGACTGGATCGCTGTGTAGCCGATCACGAGGTCGATCATGACGATGCACGAGCCGAGCTCCTTCGCGAACTCCGCGCGCTCGTACATGTCCTCCATCGTCCCCGCGGTGACGTTCAGGTACGTGCCTTTCACCTCGCCGGACGCCGCCTGCGCGCGGTTCACCGCCTCCATGCAATAGAGGAAACGGTCGCGCCAGTGCATGAAGGGCTGCGAGTTGATGTTCTCGTCGTCCTTGGTGAAGTCGAGCCCGCCCTTCAGCGCCTCGTAGACCACGCGGCCATAGTTGCGCCCGGACAAGCCGAGCTTGGGCTTCACCGTCGCGCCCAGCAGCGGCCGGCCGAACTTGTCGAGCCGCTCGCGCTCGACCACGATGCCGGTCGCCGGTCCCTGGAACGTCTTCACATAGGCGACCGGGAAGCGCATGTCCTCCAGGCGCAGCGCCTTCAGCGGCTTGAAGCCGAACACGTTGCCGATGATCGAAGCCGAAAGGTTGGCGATCGATCCCGGCTCGAACAGGTCGAGGTCATAGGCGATGTAGGCAAAGTACGAGCCTGGCGTGCCCGGCACCGGATCGACGCGGTAGCATTTGGCGCGATACTTCTCGGCGGCGGTCAGACGATCGGTCCACACCACGGTCCAGGTCGCGGTCGAGGATTCGCCAGCGACGGCCGCTGACGCCTCGATCGGATCCACGCCGTCCTGCGGCGTCACGCGGAACAGCGCGATGACATCGGTGTCCTTCGGCGTGTAGTCCGGCTCCCAATAGCCCATGCGCTTGTATTCCATCACGCCCGAGCGATATCTTTCCTTGCCGCGGACGGTTCCTGCGTGTGCATTCATGGCTCTCTCCTGCTCTTCTCTCTCTGAATGATTAGGCCGCGACCGGCTCGCGCGCGTCGATGCGCGGATCGAGCTCGCCCGCGCGGTACCGCCGCGCCATCTCGCTCAAGGGAACGACCTTGATCCGGCTGGCGTGGCCTGCGGTGCCGAACTGCTCGAAACGGTCGCGGCAGAGGTCGCGCATCGCGTCCATCGCCGGCTTCAGGAATTTGCGCGGGTCGAACTCGTTGCGGCTTTGCGCCGCGACCTTGCGGAACACCGCGGTCATCGCCAGGCGGCAGTCGGTGTCGATATTGACCTTGCGCACGCCGCTCTTGATGCCGCGCACGATCTCATCGACCGGCACGCCCCAGGTCTGCGGCATCTCCCCGCCGAACTGGTTGAACATGTCCTGGAGCGGTTGCGGCACCGAGGAGGAGCCGTGCATCACGAGATGCGTGTTCGGCAGCCGGTGATGAATTTCTTCGACCACCCGCATTGCCAGGATGTCGCCATCCGGCTTGCGGCTGAACTTGTAGGCGCCGTGAGACGTACCCATCGCGATAGCGAGTGCATCGACCTTGGTGGCGCGAACGAAGTCGACGGCCTGATCGGGATCGGTCAGGAGCTGGTCGTGGCTGACCTTGCCCTCGACGCCATGACCATCCTCCTGTTCGCCGCCGCCATGCTCGAGCGAGCCGAGCACGCCGAGCTCGCCTTCGACGGAGGCTCCGGTCCAATGGGCGAGATCGACGACACGGCGGGTGATCGCGACATTGTAGTCGTAGTCGGCCGCCGTTTTGGCGTCGGCCTTCAGCGAGCCGTCCATCATGACCGAGGTGAAGCCATGCGCGATGGCGGAGGCGCAGGTCGCCTCGTCATTGCCGTGGTCCTGGTGCATACAGAGCGGAATGTCGGGATAGGTCCGCTCCAGCGCGTCGATCATGTGCGAGAGCATGAGATCGCCGGCATAGCTGCGCGCACCGCGCGAGGCCTGGATGATGACGGGCGCGTCGACCTCGGCCGCCGCCTGCATGATCGCGATGCCCTGCTCCATGTTGTTGATGTTGAACGCCGGCACCGCGTAGCCATGGGTGGCGGCATGATCGAGCAGCTGACGAAGGGTGATACGGGCCACGAATAGTCCTCCTTATTGTCTCTTGCGGGCAATCGCCCGGCGGGCGGCTTCCGCAACGCTTTGCGACGTGATGCCAAATTCGCGGTAGAGCACCGGCGCCGGTGCCGAGGCGCCAAAGCCGCGCATGCCGACGAATTCGCCGTCAGCACCGATCCAGCGATGCCAATCGCCGGCGATGGCGGCCTCGATCCCGACGCGCGGCGCAGTGCCGAGCACGGCGGCGCGGTAGTCCTCCGGCTGCTCCTCGAACAGCGCGAAGCACGGCGCGGACACCACGGCCGCGCGGACGTGCTCGGCTGCGAGCAGGCGGGCGGCTTCCAGCGCGATCGAGACTTCCGAGCCGGTCGCCATCAACGTGACGTCGCGACCACCGTCCGGCGAGACGATGAGATAGGCGCCGCGCGCGACACGGTTCCTGCCGCGCACGTCGCTGCGGAATGTCGGCAGCGCCTGACGCGACAGGCAGAGCACGGAGGGGCGATCCTCGGCCTTGAGCGCGCAGTCCCAGGATTCCAGCGTCTCGACCGCATCGGCCGGGCGAAACACGAGCAAGTTCGGAATGACGCGGAGCGCCGCGAGATGCTCGACCGGCTGGTGCGTCGGACCGTCCTCGCCGAGGCCAATGGAGTCGTGGGTCATCACATGGATGACGCGCAGCCGCATCAGAGCCGCAAGGCGGATCGCCGGCCGGCTGTAGTCGGAGAAGGCGAGGAACGTGCCGCCATAGGGAATGAACCCACCGTGCAGCGCGAGGCCGTTCATCGCCGCTGCCATGCCGTGCTCACGGATGCCGTAATGGATGTAGTCGCCGGCGAATGCGTCGCGCTTGACCGGGGACTGCACCTTGGCATGCGTCAGGTTCGAATGGGTCAGGTCCGCCGAGCCGCCGACAAATCCGGGAATGGTCCCGGCGATGCCGTCGAGCACCTGTTGCGAGGCCTGCCGCGTCGCGAGCTTCGGACGCTCGGTGGCAAAGCGCTCGCGCAATTTCGCCGCCGCCTGGGCATAGGCGTCCGGCAGGGCAACCGCCTTGCCCTCGATGAAGAGGTCGCGCTGCTCGGGCGTCGCGCATTCATAGCGGTCGAGCCAGGCGAGACGCTCGACCTGCCCACGCTGTCCGATCATCCGCCAAGCCTTCATGATCGTGACAGGCACCACGAAGGGCTGATAGTCCCAGCCAAGGGTCCGGCGCGCCGCCGCCGTCTGCTCGGTGCCGAGCGGCGCGCCATGCGCCTTTTCGGTGCCCTGGCGGTCCGGCGCGCCATAACCGATGATGGTGCGGCAGGCGATCAGTGATGGCTTTGCGCTCTCGCGCTCTTCGGCAATCGCCTGCGCAACGGCTTCGGCATCGTGCCCGTCGACCCGGCGGACCGACCAGCCGGAGGCGGCGAAGCGCGCGAGCTGGTCGTCCGATGTCGCAAGCGAGGTCGGGCCGTCGATGGAGATGCCGTTGTCGTCGAACAGCACGATCAGCCGACCGAGCTGGAGGTGGCCCGCGAGCGAGATCGCCTCCTGGCTGATGCCCTCCATCAGGCAGCCGTCACCGGCGATCACATAAGTGAAGTGATCGACGAGGCCGTCGCCATGCCGTGCATTGGCCATGCGCTCGGCGAGCGCCATGCCGACAGCCGTCGCAATCCCCTGCCCCAGCGGGCCCGTGGTGGTCTCGACACCCGGCGTGTGGCCGTATTCCGGATGTCCCGGCGTCTTCGAGCCCCATTGCCTGAAGGCCTTGATGTCGTCGAGGCTGACATCGCCGCCGGTGAGATGCAGCAGCGCATAGAGCAGCATCGAGCCGTGGCCGGCCGAGAGCACAAACCGGTCGCGATCCGGCCAGTTCGGATGCGCCGAGTCGAACTTCAGGAAGCGCGAGAACAGCACGGTCGCGACGTCGGCCATCCCCATAGGCAGGCCGGGGTGGCCCGATTGCGAGGTCTCGATGGCGTCGACCGCGAGGAAGCGGACAGCATTGGCGAGATCGCTATGCGCGACGGCATAGAGGTCGGCTTCAGCATGGACGGAGATATTCATCGGATTCTCTCCTTGTTCACTTCAAGCTGCGTTTGCGCTCGATCAGCTGCATGATCAGCGGTGTCAGAATGAGCTGCATCGCCAGATCCAGCTTGGCTCCGGGACACACGATCGAATTCGCGCGTGACATGAAACTGTGCGGCAGCATCGAGAGCAGATAGGGGAAGTCGATGCCGCGCGGGTTCTTGAAGCGGATCACGACCATCGATTCGTCCGGCGTCGGGATCCAGCGCGCGATGAACGGATTGGACGTGTCCACCGTCGGCACGCGCTGGAAGTTGATGTCGGTCTCGGTGAATTGCGGGCAGATGTAGTGGATGTAGTCGGGCATCCGCCGCAGGATGGTGTCGGTGACGGCCTCGGTCGAATAGCCGCGCGCGCTGCGGTCGCGGTGCAGCTTCTGGATCCATTCGAGATTGATGACCGGCACGACGCCGATCTTGAGATCGGCGTAGCGCGCGACATTGACCTTGTCGGTGACGACGGCGCCGTGCAGGCCCTCGTAGAACAGCAGGTCCGAGTTTTCCGGCAGCCGTTCCCATTCGGTGAAGGTGCCAGGAGCCGCGCCGTGCAATGCGGACTCCTCGGCGTCGTGGACATAGTGCCGCGTCGTCGCGGTGCCGGTCTCGCCATAGTCGCGGAAGGCCCGCTCTAGCTCCTCGAACAGGTTGGTCTCGGGGCTGAAATGACTGAAGTGCTTGTTGCCGCGGTCGGCCTCCTTCGCCATCTGCGTGCGCATCTCGGCGCGGTCATAGCGATGGAAGGCGTCGCCCTCGATGTAGACGGCGTTGACCTTCTCGCGGAAGAAGATCTGCTCGAAGGTCTTCTTGACCGAGGTGGTGCCGGCGCCGGAGGAGCCGGTGATGGAGATGATCGGATGCTTCCTGGACATGGAATGCCTCGCTCACAGCCGGAAGAAGCCGCGCCGCGCGAACAGCGGTGCGGAGACGCTTGCGACAAGCAGCGGATCGCAGTGCAATTCCTCGACGCGCCGCACCTCGTTGCTCGAGCCCATGATCAGCGGCACGCGCTGGTGCAGGCTTTGCGCCGAGAGGTCGAGGATGCGCTCACGTCCAGTCGAAGCCGAGCCGCCTGCCTGTTCGACGATCATCGCCATCGGGTGGGCCTCGTAGGTCAGGCGCAGGCGCCCGTCGCCGTAGCCGGGGCGCGCGTCCGACGGATAGAGGAACACACCGCTGCGAGTGAGGATGCGATAGGCGTCCGCGACCAGCGAGCCGATCCAGCGCATGTTGAAATTGTGGTTGGCGGGCCCTTCGACGCCGGCAAGACATTCGTCGACGAAGGCGCGGACCGGCGAATCCCAGTGGCGGCGGTTCGAGGCGTTGATCGCAAACTCTTCGCACGTCTCGGAGATCTGCACGGCGCTGCGCGCGAGGCGGAAGCAGCCCGCCTTGCGGTCGAGCGTGAAGATGTCGACGCCGTCGCCGAGCGTCAGCACCAGCGAGGTCTGTGGCCCGTAGGTGACGAACCCCGCGGCAAGCTGCGCCGAGCCGCGCTGATGGAAGGCGAGAGACAGGTCATCCGGCGCGGGCAGGATCGAGAAGATCGTGCCGACGGTCATGTTGATGTCGATGTTGGAGGAGCCGTCGAGCGGATCGATCGCAACACAGATTTTTGCTTCGCGGTCGCCGATTTGCGCCTCGCGCATCTCCTCCGACGCCAGCGCTGCGATTGGCAGCTTGCCGAGACAGCGGCGCAGGATGGCATCCGCCCGCACGTCGAGATCGCGCTGGAGATCGCCGTCGCTGTTGCGGCCGGTGGTCAGGCCCGATGCGTCCGCGAGATCACCGGTGGCGATGAGGTCGGCGATCTCGATCGCGGCCACCGCGATGGCATCGACTGCCGCGGCCACGGCCAGCGCATGGGGTGCGGTCTCGGAGTACCGCTGAAGGTGGTCGTCCAGCCTGAGTTGCCCGGTCATCTGCGTCCATCCCCTTGCTGGCGCCGCATCCAGTCCCCCCCGCGGGAGGTCGGTGCGGTCAGTCCCAGCACGATGAGATTGACAGGGGCGGCTTAATAAGGAAAATTTCTAATCATAATGACCGTCAAAGATTTTTCTTATAATGGCCCCGGCCATGCGGCAGCCCAGCTCCGGCATCTGACGATCCGGCAGCTTCGCTCGCTCGCGGCGCTCTCGGCGAAGGGCAGCGTCACCGCGGCCTCGAGCCAGCTCGGCCTGACCCAGCCGGCGGTCACCCAGCAGCTCCGGCAGCTTCAGGACCTCGCCGGCCTGCCGCTCGTGCAGCGGACCGGCGACGGCATGCTGCTGACTGAGGCCGGCCGGGAGGTGCTGGCGCTCGCCGAGCGCGTCGAGGCCGCCATCACGGACTGCCAGGGCGCACTCGATCTGCTCGCCGGGCGGACCGGCGGCACGGTGCATCTCGGCGCGGTCTCGACCGCGAAATACTTCGTGCCGCATGCGATCGCGGCGTTCTCGAAGCGGCATCCGAAGATCGAGATCAAGCTCACCATCGGCAATCGCGAGGACATCCGCGAGGCCATGCACGGCTACGATCTCGATTTCGCGGTGATGGGTCGGCCACCGGCCGACGTCAGCGTCGACGTGCGTCAGCTCGGGCGCAATCCGCACATCATCGTCGCGCGCAAGGGGCACTGGCTGGAGAAGGATTCAGGCCTCAGCCTCACCGACCTCGTGCACGAGACCTTCCTCACCCGCGAGCCGGGCTCCGGCACGCGCACGCTGATGGAGGGCATGTTCCAGAAGTCGGATCTCGAGCCGATCATCGGCATGGAGATGAGCAGCAACGAGACCATCAAGCAGGCGGTCATTGCCGGGCTCGGCATCGCCTTCATCTCGGCCCACACGGTGGCGCATGAGCTCGCCGAAGGCCGCCTCATCGTGCTCGACGTCGCCGGCCTGCCGATCGTCCGGCAGTGGTACGTGATCCGCCGCAGCGACAAGGTGCTGCTGCCGCCGGCACAGGCAATGTTCGATTTCCTGGGCTCCGAGGGCTCGAACTATCTGCCCGACGTGCCCGAATTCGGCGCGCAATAGCCCGCCGACGCTCAGGCCATCAGCTTCATCGCGATCGTCGCGGCCAGAATGACGATGATCTGGAGCAGACGCTCCGTCGTGAAGATGCGGTTGAAGGTGGTCATCTCTGCTCCGGCCGACGTCGGATGTCTGGACGGGCACGTTGCTATCATACGCGGGCGGCAGGGAAACTCCGTAATCGCCACAGGTGCTACCCGCACTGCGCCCGCGGAACCCGACGAGTTTCGAACGATTCAAATCGCGCTGCGCGGAATGGCCGCACGGTCACCGTGTTCATGCACGCAGTGACTCGTGTGCACGGATGCGCCTTGCCCCGCATCCGGCCACGCAATGGGGAATCCGGGCGAGTTTTGCAGAGTTGAGGGAGGGCGCGATGAGCCACATCGCCGCCGCGGGAGAGCTTTTGTCTGCCGCGAACTACATTTCCACGCGCAAGGTTTCGGGGGTCGGAGGCGTGTTGACCGCGCTGATGACATCAGCGGCGTTCTTCGCCGGCTCGCAGGCCTACGCACAATCCTCGCCTGCGCCAGGCGTAACGATTCCGTCGGTCACCGTGACCGCGCCGGAAGCGCAGCGCCGCTCCAATCCTTCGCCGGCCGCGCGCCGGTCGAGCGGCGCACGGACGCGCCGGACGCAGACCGCGCGGCGGCCCGAGACCACGGCCGCGCCCGTGCCCTTCGCGCCATCGCAGGACGCGCGCACTGGGACGGTCGGCTATTACGCCAACAGCACCTCCGTGGCCACCAAGTCCAACACGCCGATCGTCGACATCCCGCAATCGCTGTCCGTCATCACGCATGAGCAGATCCGCGACCAGAACTATCAGGGCCTGACCGACGTGACCCGCTACGTCCCGAGCGTCGCCGTCCACCAGGGCGAAGGCAACCGCGACGAGCTCGTTATCCGCGGCGTCGATTCCAGCGCGAACTTCTTCGTCAACGGTTTTCGCGATGACGTGCAGTACTTCCGCGACTTGTACAACGCGCAGAGCATCGAGGTGCTGAAGGGCCCGAGTGCCTTGACCTTTGGCCGCGGCGCCGGCGGCGGCGTGCTCAATCGCACCCTCAAAGAGGCCGACGGCACCCGCATCTACCAGGCCACCGCGCAGACGGGATCATGGGGCGACCGCCGCGTTTCGCTCGATGCCGGCCAGGCCATCAACGAGAGCGTGGCGGCGCGGCTGAACGTATTCTACGAGGGCAGCGATGCGTTCCGCGACTTCAATCATCTCGAACGCTATGGCGTCAATCCGACCGTCACGCTGAAGCCTGACGACTTCACCAAGATCAGGCTCTCCTACGAATATTACCACGACGGCCGCACCGCCGATCGCGGCAATCCCTCGCAGAGCCTTCCGGGCGGCGTCACCCGCTTCAATCCGACGACGCCGTTCGCGCCGAACGGAAATCTCCAGACCTTCTTCGGCAGCCCGAGCCTCAACACGGCGCAGGCGACGGTGCAGACCGGCATGGCGATCATCGAACACGATTTCCAGAACGGACTGTCGGTCCGCAACGGCACGATGGCGGCCGACTACCAGAAGTTCTACCAGAACGTCTATCCGACCGGCGGGCCGCTCGCGGGCGCCGTGAACCCGGCCGATACCGCGGTCAATCTCGGCGCTTACCAGCACACGACCAACCGCGACAATGTCTTCAACCAGACCGACTTCACCTACAAGGGCTGGACCGGGCCGATCGCGCACACCTTCGGCTTCGGCACCGAGTTCGGCCGCCAGAGCGGCGTCGACATCCGCAACACCGGCATCTTCCCGAACGGCACCAACACCGTCGTCCAGAACCCGTTCGCACCGACCTACTTCGGACCGGTGACCTTCATCCACCACGCCACCGGCGTGAATGGCGACGGCGTCACGACGCCTGATTCCAACAGCAAGTACCGGTTGAACGTCGAGTCCGGCTATCTGCGCGACACGATCGAGTTTTCGCGGGCGCTCCAGCTCATTGTAGGCACGCGGTTCGACCGCTTCGAGATGTCCGCAGTGGACATGAACACCAACATCAACCGCAACCGCATCGACAATCTGGTGTCACCCCAGGCGGCCGTGATCCTCAAGCCGATGCAGAGCATGACGGTCTACACCGCCTACAGCATCTCCTATTTGCCTGCCTCCGGCGACCAGTTCTCCTCGCTCAACGACGGCACGCTGATCCTCCAGCCGCAGAAGTTCGAGAACACCGAGGTCGGCATGAAGTGGAACGTCAATCCGAAGCTGCTGTTCTCGACCGCGATCTACAATCTCAACCGCACCAATCAGCCGATCGCCGACGGCAACAATCCCGGCTTCTTCCTGCCATCCGGCAGCACGCTGACGCGCGGCTTCGAGGCGAGTCTCGTCGGCTACGTCACCGAGCAATGGCAGTCCTCGCTCGGCTATGCCTATACCGATGCGAAGATCACCAGCGCGACCTCGGCGACCGTGGTGCCGGGCAATCGCGTGCAGCTCGTGCCCTACAATCAATTCGCCTGGTGGAACAAGTACCAGTTCACGCCGATGTGGGCGGCCGCGCTCGGCATCATCTATTTCGGCGATTCCTTTGCGTCGTCGGACGACACGGTGAGACTGCCGAGCTTCGTGCGCTTCGATGCCGGCGTCTACGCCACGATCGACGCCAACTGGCGCGCGCAGCTCACGATCGAGAACATCTTCAACCGCGGCTATTGGGCATCCGCCGACGGCAACAACAACATCTCGCCCGGTCAGGGCCGCACGGTGAAGGTTCAGGCGAGCTACCGGTTCTGATCAATCCACCACGCGAGATCGCAGTCCGCGCCTGGGGTGGACAGTCATGGTGCCCGCCCCTGGTCTCACGATCCTGATGGTTAACGATCAGGCCGCGAGCGGCGCGGCATAGTCCGCGCGCGCGGCGAAATAGGCTTCCAGCTCCGACAGCGCCCGCGCTTCCCACTCGCTCGCCTGCTCCAGCAGCGACCAGCGCTGGCCCGGGCGGAATGCTGCGGTCTGGCGGTAGAGCGATGCGATGCCGCGATAGCGGCGCACGTTCTCAAAGATGGCGTGACCACTCATTTGGCCGTTCATGTCGAAAACTCCCTCGTCATTCCCGGGGGAGAAACTGCGGCCAAATCTTTTTCGAAAAGTTAGCGGCGCGCACCAAGCTCGCGGATGGTTGCCGGACTGTTGCGCGGGCGCAACGCGCGGCTTCCGCGCGAAGCACGTTTATTGCGAATTCGTTGCCGCGCTCTCGCCCGAGGGCTTCAGCCCGCCGCGGCTGATCATGGCCATCGTCTCGCGGCAGAGATCGGCAAGGCCGATCAGGAGCGCCGCGAGCAGGCAGAACAGGTTGATGGAATCCGCGCCCGCGCTGGTCAATGGCATGAACTGGAAGAACGGCGGGATGAACGCCCACCACACCAGCGGAATCGTCAGCAGCGCGGCGAACGCCGCCGCCGGCGCGCCCGCGATAATCCCGAGCACGAACAGGCTGGGCAGGAAGGCCGCGAAATAGAGCTTGGCGCCGAGCGCGACGCAGGCGCCCTGAAGCACGGCCGACATTGCGACGACGACAAATCCGAGCAGAAACGCCTGCCACGACCATGGCCGTACCCGCGGTACGCCAACCAGTCCCGTACGCCTCATCAGCCTCCCCCTGCCGCCCGTTAACCGGGCCTTGCGACCAAAGTACTACAGCCGCCGGGAAACCGCGAGATGGAAATCGCACGGTGCAGGGCTGCGTATCCAGGGCTTGGTAAACGGCCATGGGCACGATCGTACCGCTATTCGGTGGCCGCATAGATCAGGCCCCCGACGGGCAATGCAAGGCCAATGGCCGACGCCAGCACCCAGCCGCCTTGCGCGAAGGCCCAGGCGCCGACCGCGGAGCCGGCAGCGCCGGCCGCGAAGAACGTCGCCATATAGAGGCCGTTGAGGCGGCTGCGGTGCTCGTGCCCGAGCACGAAGATGGCGCGGAAGCCGAGCACGACATTGCCCTGCACGCCGATATCGATGGCGATCGCGGCCACGACCAGGCAGGCGAGATTCAGCATCGAGCCGGCCGCGCCGATATACGTCACGAGGAAGCCGGCAGCAGCGAGCAGCATGGCGACCAGCGTCGCGATGCGGCTATGGCCGCGGTCGGCGAGCCGTCCCGCGATCGGGGCCGCGAACACGCCGGCGACGCCGGCCAGGGCGAACAGCGCGATGCCGCGTTGGGAGAAGCCGAACGCGCTGGCGAGCTGGAGCGGCGCCACCGTCCAGAACAGCGTGAAGGCGCCAAACAGGCTCGCCTGATAGAGCGCACGGCGCCGGAGTAGCGGCGTGGTCCGGGCCAGATGCGGCATCGACAGCAGCAGCGTGCCGTAATGCATGCGCGCGACCGGCTTGCGCTTCGGCAGCGTGGTCCACAGCACGGCGGCGAGCACGATCATCAGCGCGGCGGAGATGAAGAACACCGCGTGCCACGACAATGCCGCGGTGACGAAGCTCGACACCGGCCGCGCCAGCATAATGCCGAGCATCAATCCGGTCGAGACGTTGCCGACGACGCGGCCGCGGATGGCTTCCGGCGCCAGATGCGCCGCATAGGGAATGATGATCTGCACCGCGACCGAGCCGAGCCCGATGAACAGCGCCGCGATCAGGAACGGCAGCGCGTGGGTGGCGAATGCGGCGGCAAGCAGCGCGGCGGCGCCCAGCATGATGACGGAGCAGATCAGCGCGCGGTTCTCGACGAGGTCGCCGAGCGGCACGATGAAGAGAAGCCCGACGCCGTAGCCGATCTGCGTCATGGTGACGATCAGCCCCGCTGCCGCATGCGAAAGGCCGAGCGCGGCGCTGATCGGGGCGATCAGCGGCTGGGCATAATAGATGTTGGCGGCGACCATGCCACAGGCCGCGGCAAGCACGAAGGTCAGTCGTTGCGACACCGCATCCGGTCCGGGCGCGGTCTCGATCGTGGCATTCATCGTCATTCCAACAGACTCCAGTGATAGGGAATGATCATTCCCTAATAAGACACAAATTCAGGCGAGCAGCTTCATCGCGACGCCAACCAGGCGCTCGCCGTCGAGCGGCAGGCGCGCCTTGCCGACGACGCGCAGACCCTGCGTCATGCAGATCATCAGCCGCGCGGTGTCCTCGGCCGCGATATGGGCGGGAATCGAACCGTCGGCCTGCCCCTCGCGGATGAGGCCGGCGATGAAGCTTTCGTTGGTCTTGAGCTGCGCGGTCACGCGGGCGCGGATCACCGGATCGACCGCCGACAGTTCGACGGCGCTGCCGACCACGATGCAGCCGCGGCGCCCTTCGCTGCCCTGAGAGTGCTCGACATAGGACAGCAGCACAAGACGCACACGGTCGCGGCCGTTGGCACCGCGCGCGGCCGCGCCGCGGGTCTGCTCCCGGCGCACCGTCGCGTAGCGCTCGAAGGCGGCGAGGAACACGGCGTGCTTGTCGCGAAACGCCTTGTAGACGCTGCCGGTGGCGAGCTGCATCGCGGCGGTGAGATCTCCGATCGAGGTGGCATGATAGCCGCGCTCGCAAAACACCCGCACCGCGCCGTCGAGGGCGGTGTCCATATCGAACTCCCGGGGACGGCCGGGCGGCTGGGCAGCAGGCAGGGAGCGGCGGGCGGCTTTTTGCATTGCGGCATAATAGGGAGTGATCGTTTCCGAATCAAGACACCTGGTTGTGATGGGGCGCATGACGACAATGACGTTGTAGCTTCGCCATTGCGCGGGAGTGACGGTGATAGAGCGAGGTGCCGTAGGGTGGGCAAAGGCGCAAAGCGCCGTGCCCACGATTCCGGCGATGAAGCGCAAAATGGGTGGGCACGCTTCGCTTTGCCCACCCTACGATGCCCGAGTGTTTGGCACGCTCTCTCCACATCGTCGTTGCGAGCACAGCGAAGCAATGACGGAGCGAGGGGCATCGGTCTCGTTCGCCAAATACCACTGTTATTCCCCGCGAAAGCGGGGAATCCAGTACGCTGCGGCTTCTCGGCTCAATTACGACTGCCTCTGGAATACTGGATCGCCCGGTCAAGCCGGGCGATGACGGCGAATGGCCGGACGCAGACACACCTTCGCATCCTCGCGACGCATTTCGCCCGAGCTTTGCTTCGTCTCACCGCCCTCATATCCAAGAGGGCGCAGGGAAGGCCGGGTGCCGGCGACACCCGCGGTCCGCTGCGCGAAGATGGTGCGCAAAAAGACCGCACAGCAGCATACAGGTGAAGCCCAACACGCGGCCTTCCCTGCGCAGTGGTTGGACGGCTTATGCCGTGCTCTCCCGGGAGCCGAGTTCGTTCTGGCCTCCCTCACCCTCGCAGAATTCACCGGCACCGCGCCGGTTGACGCGACTGCCGCCTCCGCAAGAGCTTGACCGTAGCGACGACGGCCAGGACCACACGGTTTTGCCGTACGCACGGTTCGTTGGCGCCACAGGGTTCGACGGCGTTGTGCACGTCACCATCGAAATGTTGGCGAGACGAACCTGACAGCGCCGTTCGTCGACGCGAAGCCTCAGGGCTCACGGAGAGCAATCCGCCCTGCCCTTAGCCTCGCGCCCGACGCTGCTGCGTCCACCGCAACCCGGCTCTCGATAGTCACGACACGAGATCGCCCCTCAAGATCGAGCCGGGATGGGCGATACGTACGCCGTTTCCGAATTTCGGTAAAGTGGAATATTTTCGGTCGAGCGGATTGACAGGCTACCGGGTGTTTTGCCCGTCGGGCAATGCAAAGCCTGTAGCCCGGACGAGCGCAGCGACATCCGGGATCTTTCGGAGTGGGGTCCCGGGTGTCGCTACGCTCACCCGGGCTACAAGAGCCTCACCCCTTCGGCCGCACCGGCGTGCCGTCGGCCAAAGTCGTCACCCCCTTCCGTTCGACAATCATCCCATACGCCCCCGGCTGGCGGTGAACGTCGAAGTTGAACGTCGTGCGCTTGTAGGAATTGCAGAGATCGAGATCGCAGCGGGCCAGCGCGATCTCGTCGCCCTTGGTCGTGCAGCGCGCGATGATCTCGCCGGAGGGTGCGATGATGCAGCTGCCGCCGATGTGGTCGACGCCCTCCTCGAGTCCGGCCTTGGCGACGCCGACCACGAAGGTGCCGTTCTGGTACGCGCCGGACTGCATGACGAGATGATTGTGGAAGAGCGAGAGATCGTCGTGCTCCGGCGCGGGCGGATTGTGCACCGGCGTGTTGTAGCCGATCATCACCATCTCGACGCCCTGCAAGCCCATCACCCGGTAGGTCTCGCTCCAGCGGCGGTCGTTGCAGATCGCCATCCCCATCACGCCGCCGAAGGCCTCGACGACACCAAAACCGCTGCCGGGCTCGAAATAGCGTTTTTCCAGATGCTGAAATTCGCGCCACGGCTCATGCTCGGCATGGCCGGGCAAATGAACCTTGCGGTATTTCGCGGCGATGGCGCCGCCCTTGTCGACGAGGATGGAGGTGTTGTAGCGCCTGACAGTTCCGGCCTCGACCGTCAGCTCGGCATAGCCGAGATAGAATCCGATGCCGATCTCGCGCGCGAGGTCGAACAGGACCTGCGTTTCCACCCCCGGCATCTCGCGCTCGAAGAAGCTGTCGATCTCGGCCTGATCCTCGAAATACCAGCGCGGAAAGAAAGTGGTCAGCGCGAGCTCGGGATAGACGATCAGGTCACAGCCGTTGGCCTTCGCCTGACGCATCAAGGCCATCAGACGCGCCACAACCGCGGTTCTCGTCTCGCTTCTCGCAACCGGGCCAAGTTGGCCGGCCGCGACATTCACAAATCTTCCCACGCGTCTTTCCTTTGTTGGCTTGTCGACGGCGCACAATCAATTTCCGTGCCTCTTCTGGCCTGTCTCGCAGTTGGCGGTAGACGCACACCCAAGCAGGGAACTTTCGTTGCCAATCTGCAACGGTTCCCAACTGTCTGAAGCCGGACAAAACAAACTCCCATTCCGGCCATGAACCGCTCTCACAACGCCGTGAGACTAGCAGGGGAACTACGATGCGTGCACAACGCGTTTGGAAAGTGAATGGAGCCGCCAGCATCGGGCAGCTCCAATCGAGACTGGACGACCTCAACAAGCGCCTCGGCCAGCTCGAAAGCCAGCATCCGGAGAGCTGGAGGCTCGAAGAGCTCAGATCGAGCGCGCTCAGCCTGTCGCGCGAGATCGACGACATCCGCTGCGCCGAAGCGACGGCCGCGCTGAGCGAGCTGCTGCGGAAGTAGTCAGGCCTTCAGCGATTCGGCTTCGCGCAGGGAACCAACGCCGCGCACTGCCATTTCCATGTGAGCATGGAGCAAGATCATGACCAGGCACCTGACGCGAGCCCATCTCGCGCGCGGCGTGGCCGGCGCGGTTTCCACGCTGGTCCTGTGCGCGACGGCGGCATTCACCATCGCGCGCCATTTCGCGCTGTGAGGGATTACGCATGACGTCCGACCCCGAGGAGTCGGTGAGGCTGCAAGGCTACGGCGAGATGACGTTGCGCACGGCGATCGCGACGCTGATGGCGGTCGCGCCGCGCGAGCGATTCGAGGCCGCCATCTTCCGCGTTCGCGACGGCTCGCGACTGGCATCGAGCGAGATCACCGAGCTCGCGTCGGAATGGGGCATGACGCCGATGGCCCAAGTCAGGTCGCCAAGACTGGCACCCGATCAGCACTGGCCGGACATCGTTCGCGGCATGGTGCGCGAGGCGCCGCTGCCGGCGCTGATGCTGGCATTTCTGGTGGGCGTGCTGGTGGCGCGGCGGTAGTCTCGCGACGACCGCCGGCTACGGCAGGAGTGATCACTTCTGCTCGCTTGCTCGCATCTCCTCGGCGTAAGGACGCAAAGCCGCGGACATGTCGTCGAGGCGTTTCTGCCACTCAGCGCCAGGCAGGAAGGCGATCACGGGCTCATCCCCGGGCGAGCTCGTAAGGTACTCGGGATTACGCAGGCCGTCGGCAATCCCGGCTTCCAGCTTCCTGACGATGTCGTCCGGAACGTCCTTCGGGACCGCGAAGCCGCGTTCCGCCGTCGACGTGACTGGAAAGCCTACCTCCCCTGCCGTCGGAACGTCGGGCAGCGATGGAAAGCGCTTCTTCGACAGGATCGCGATGACGCGAAGTGGTCCCTTGTTGGTGCCATGCAATTCGGGAATCTCGCTGAGGCTAACCATCCCGACTTCCAGATGCCCGCCCAACAGATCGGTCCGCTGTGCCGCCGTTCCTCTGTAGGAGATTTCGTTGGGCTCGACTTTCGCGGCGGCTGCGAGCATGCGAATGGCCAAGTGACCGTTCGTGCCGGCACCGTTGTGACCAAACGTCACCGAGCCCGGCTTGCTGCGAAGGGCGGCAATGACATCCGGCAGGTTCTTGAATCTGCTGTCCGCGGGCACCACGATGACGTTCGGATCCTCGACGACCCGTGCGACCAGCCGGATTTCGTCCGTGGTGTATTGAGTTTTGCGAGTCATCGGCAAAAAATTGTAGCCCGGCACGTTGACGACGCCGATCGAATAGGCGTCGGGCGCCGCGCGCGCGATCGCAGCAAACGCGATCTCCCCACCTGCGCCAGGCTTATTCAGGACGACAAACTTCGCTTTGCCGCCCAGCGCGCGCTCGACAAAGGGAAGAAGTTTGCGGGCCATGACATCGGTGCCGCCGCCGGGCGCAAAGCCAACGACGACTTCGATCGGCTTGTCGTCCGGCCACGCGGCCCATGCCGACCCACAGGCAGCGAAGCCAAAAGCTGCAACGAGCGCGATAATCTTGTTCATGATTTCCAGCCCTGTTTCTTGTTATTGGCCGATCGCGCTCTCGAACGCGCAACCGGCTATGCACTCATCTAGCCGTCGGCCTGACCGGATGGCAACCGGTTATGCCGCGTGCAAGGACTTCGCGCGCAACAGCTTCAGTGATGACGCAAGCGCGGAGATGCACCGTCATCGAAATCCCGATAGCTTGCGCATTGGATTTGCGCGCAGGACTTCCTGACTGACGAAGGCTACGATTGGCGATCTCGAAGGTGGCGCAGCGCTGTGCGGGAGGTAGAGCTTCGCCAGGGCGCTCCAAGCCGGTTGGTCGTCCACGCCTTCCAGATGACGTCGGTGCAGCTATTCGACCTCACCGAGGCCGGAATCCTCTTCGAACTCAAGATCGAGATCGATCCCGACGGGACCACGCTGAGCTCGGAGTCCAGCTATGGCGTGTACGGCCGGATCAAGGCCAAGGGGATCGTGATCTCGTTCGAGCCCAAGCCAGCCAGCTCATCCTGAACCTGGCGAGCCATGCCGCCGGAACAAGCCGCCCTGCTTGGGCCAAATCGGCCGTGGACCCGCCCCGAAAATCGTTGCAAAAAGGGGTCCTGAGGCCCCGGCGGCCGGTCCGCCAAGCCTCTGGAAAACGTCGACTTTTGGAAGAATGGTCGGAGTGGCAGGATTCGAACCTGCGACCCCTGCGTCCCGAACGCAGTGAGTGTTTTTTAAGCCATTGATTTTTCTAGTGATGGCCGGCGTTTTCGCCTCGTTTTGTTCACGCCTGTTTGGGCTATTTCATTGCGATTTCGTTGCGGCGTTCTTCAGTTGATCTGACGGACTTTCGTCCGCCAATTCCATTGACCAATAGCTGGGGCTCACCCCTCACCCTCCCGCGAAATCCAGCGGCTGGTCTTAGCCCCGACTCTTCCTTAAATCCGAGACATGACCACCCTTACCCGCCGCAGCAGCGAAAATCCCAACCAGGAGACCTGGCACATCTATTTTGACGACGTCCGTGTCGGCACCATTGGCGAGCGCGCCGGCGTGCCAGTTCATGCCGATCAGTGGGCTTGGTCGGTCGGCTTCTATCCAGGCATGGAGCCGGGCACGAACCGAAGGGGCATAGCTGCCACCTTCGAAGTCGCGCGGGAGGCCCTCGGAGCAGCATGGTCCGAGCTGCTGCCCACAATCCCCGAAAGCGCCTTCGCCGAGTGGCGCCACGATCGTGATTGGCGGGCTTTCGTTGCGACCAAGCGCGCGCGCGGCGAGAAGCTCGACAGCGAGATCCGCAGCACGATGATGCGCTGCGCCTGCGGGGCCGCCTTCGATAGCTGGAAGCCGGCCGACAACCAGCTGCATGCCCCGCACATCTATGCCGCGCAGACTATGTCGAGAATGCTCCATTCCTGTTCAAGCTGAAGGCCAGCGACAGCGGGTTCAGCGCCGGCATCCGCTACGCGATCGAGCACGGCTGGCTCTGGATGCACGAAAGGGTGCTGTCCTTATTCAAGCCCCAGTGTCCTAAGTTCGTTTTCATTGGTGTCCTAAGTTCAATTTTGAACAATCTCGCCGTAAGGTAGTTAGCCAGTCCTTCGAGTTATGGAGGCGAACCATGGATGATCGGGAACGCATCTACAGGCCAATCCGAGAACTGGACGCTGAGCGCAAGGATCAGGCTCGGAAGGCGGTCCAGACCTCTCGGCAAGTCTTGAAAGAGCCGAGCCCCGATACCTTTCTAGGTCGCGCAAGACACAGGATCCGTTCCCCAGCGGGAGAATAGGGTCCGCTCCAGTTCGCCGGGAACAAATGTCCACTTTTGCACTTAATAGCACACCTTTTAGGTTGTTATTCTATTTAATGAGTCAACAAGGTTGTGGGAATCTGGCAGCTACCTTCCGGCGTAGCGATCGGCTACGCTATTTTACGGGAGTTTTTGATTATGGCTAAAGTGCCTCCATTCCACTCAAAGAAGCCGAACACATAAAACGTCTATCACGACAACAACAAATGCACTGAAGGCAACAATATCGAAAGGCAGTATCTTGCTCAGGGGACTGGCGGTCGTCCCCGATGTGAGCACTGCAGCCGCTAGCCTAAGCCCTTGCGGGCTGTGGTGCGAGCAGCACCGGTTGATTCCACCACAGCCTCACACGCGGTACCGAGCATTCGCTCGGACCTACGCTATCGGCATGGAGCCCAAACAACAATGGCGACACCAAGGGCTGAGCTTGCCGCGCTTTATGCCAAGGAAGCCACGATGGAGCGAGCCCGCGCCAGAGCTGCGCGTTTTATGCAGGAGCATTCGATTAAGCGATGACCACCGAAGACGAAAACAAACCACGCAAGCGGCGGCATACCGCTGACAACATGCCCCTCTACCCCACCGAGGCGCAGATAGCGCGCGCGGTGCTGGGTGAACGGCCGTAGGCCATCCTAAGGCGTTCGTCAGGAACGCTGCAGTATCAAGGCCGCTCTTTCTTGCAGCCTAATGCGACCGGGTCGAAATCCAGCGCAGTCCATTGATTGCCCTGCTCATTGCGTCGACAACGTACCCGGTGTCTTTTATGGCTAACCCGCACATGGCTGCGGCGCCGGGACGAGTCGCCATCCGCCGGGAAATAAGCGGCTCGTTCTCCTTGGGCTCGTAGAGAAAAATCTTGTAGACAGTGACCTTAGTCATCAGTCATCAGTCATCCCTACGTCTCTCTGGATGCCGCGCGACACCTTGCTGGCGCCTTTCCGGCCACCCGAGGGCCGATTTTATCCGCGCGCTTGCTTCACCCCCCCTGAAATTAGGGGCAATCCACCTCAGCGCAATTGAAGCAGCGCGAGCGCGACTCGGCGTTGGGGAATGAGCAACCCGACGCTGTCCCTACCGCGCCCGCACTGCCCCAAGCACATGCCGCGCGGAGTGCAAGTCTACGGGCATGCCCCTCGGGCTGTATCGACCAATGGTGTCGACCGCACCTACCAGGATCGGCAGGTGTCGATCTCATGTGGCCTGGTGCAAATGCGCCCCATGGCGACTGAATTAGATTTGGTCTTTGAGGTGATTGAAGGCAATCAGCGAGGAGCGGTTGTTGGCTCTCGACCAGTACAGAGACGTGCTCCTCCCACTCCAAACCCACAACGCTTGCGGGCGTCATCGCGCTGAGCCGCTACGTCGCCAGCCTGCCGGCTTGGCTGCTGTCGGATGATTGGCATCAACCGTTTCTGAGGATGCTAGCGGACGCGCTGGACAAAGGCGCCACGCCATGACGGCTCGACGTAGCGCACGCACCGACGCTAGCCCGGCGAGTTTCGACGACGGCAAAACTCTGTTTCGTCGGCAATGTCGATGTGACAGAGCCATCACGTGGAGTTCGACGCCAGGGGATCTGAAATTTCCTGCGCATCGCTGGTGTCCTCATAAATCTCGTCGCGTATCACGCGCAGCGTCACCTCGTGCAGATAGACCTGCAGCGCCCTCTCCAGCTCGGTGAACTCCGGTAGCAGAACCTTGACGACGAAGCCGCGTGACGCTCGGATCATCACCGTGTTGCGTCGCTGGCGGCGATAACGAAACGGCCGCAGCCCGTACCGGCGGCATAGCGCCAAAAATAGCTGCCGCGACCATCGGTCGGGAAGCGACAATTGCTGCTCGATCGGCGGGTCGTGGCCAGCTCGCCCCTCTTCGACCCGAGCACGCGCACGCTGTAGCGCAAATCGCGGCATGATGCGCTCACCGGTAGTTCCAGCACCCGAGAACGACGCATCGATTTTCCGAAGCTTCTCGCGTAATTGCGACTCGTTTGTCATTTCGAGGTTCCCGCGCGATGAACCGATCACCACGCAACGGCGTCAACGTATACTGCAGAATCCATTCCACCCCATTTGTATTTCCATTTTTGACACCGCATTTGACACCGCAACTACCAGATCTCCTAGTAGATCGGATCACCGCTGACTGGCCTAATATCACAAGCCGATTACCAGCAATGGCACTCGCTGCTAAACATGTTGGAGGAGCTTTCAACCCATGCTCACTGCCAACGAAATTGCGGACGCCAAAGGGCGCGTCAGATATCAAGACTCAAACGTTGTTCACGAACATGATGATTGCGTCCGGATCGCCTATCAATGGCTTGACGCGCAAATAACGACCAAAAGCAAGTTGAAGCGAACACATCCTTTAGCGCGCTTCATTACAGTATGGGGCGGCAGGCGCATTGCATCAGCCGACGTTGAAGTCGCAGCTGAACTGCACCACCGAATTCGTGGGTACTACCCTCACTTCAACATCAGATCTCGCTTTACGCTTCCTTCCGATGGTCGACTTGCCGACATAGCCGAAGCTAGAACGCAAGATTACTCGCTTACGGCGACGCACATCATAAAAACATACGGCTCAATCGAGGACCCGTAGAGAACGAGATGCCTGCGTCTTTCCGTTGTGGAAGATCGGGAAGTAGTAACGTCGCATAGCCGCGGCCCTCGCCCATCGGCCTACAAGCCCAGGTAGGTTGCCACCCGCAGTTGTCCCCGCATAAAGTGCTTCAGCCTGAGCGAGGAAGCCATCAAGAGGCCGAGCGATGACTACGCTGGACGTGGCAGAGACACCATGAACAATAGCCTGAGGGTGCTGTTCGCGATTAGCGCTACCGTCATTGTGGCGGCGGGCGCCTTTTTTGCCATTCGGTTTCTAGTGGGGTTTCACGGCTAGATCGACGGGGGTTTTGCACCCCCGCATTTTCTCAGGTGCCCCGCGCTTTCGCGTAGGCTTTGGCTAGGGCGCTGTATCAACCGACACGTAGATTTTCCGCCGAGTCTTTTCCGCGATTGTTCACGACGTCGAAGCTAACCTTGGCTCCCTCTGCGAGCGAGGTGAAGCCGGCTTTCTCAACTGCCGAGATGTGAACAAAGACGTCCTTCCCGCCCGAATCCGGTTGAATAAACCCATACCCCTTCGTCGGGTTGAACCACTTCACTGTCCCCATAGCCACTTAACTTCTCCATTTCTCAAAAAACCCAGTGCCCGAATATCGACCAAAGAAAGAAGGGCTGTTAGAGCGCGTCCTCACATCCAGCCATCCTCGCAATTGAAGCAGCGCGGACGCGACTCGGCGCCAGTCGGAGATACGAGAGGTTGGCGCTGTCCCTGCCACGTCCGCGCTGCTAGCGAAGTTTACTGGCGATGTGACTCGGCGCCCCCATACCGAAGAAGCGCTGTCCCTATCACGCGCCGCTAACTTCGGTGGCCAGCCTTACCGCCCTGACAGCAAAGCTGACCACCGCGCGCTCCCGCGGTGACGGTGAGGCCACGGGAGCCGCAAAGCTGTATCGCGGAGAAGGACTTCAGGCCACCTACCTAGATTGGTAGGCGCCCAATTCAACCGTCGCGGACTAGGCTGGCGCTGCGCCGATCGTGCGGCCTGTTTAGGAGTTAATCTTTGAACGAAAGCCTCAAGATCGCTTTTGCGCTAGCCGCCACCGTGGCCGTAGTCGCAGGGGCGTTCTTTGCTATCCGGTTCTTGGTTAGCTTTCATTGATGCAGATCCCTCTATCTCCTCACCCCCCTCCACCGCTACCAACCCAATGCCGCCCGATCAAATGGCGGCGAGTGTCAAGTAGCTAATGGCGTACTTGCACGAGGTGGTTGTGGTGGGCTATAGGGGCCGTGCAATGGGGTGACGTGGAAATGTTCTCAGGCAGGAAGTTCGTCGGCAGTCATGGCTTTGCCCTCCTGCTGGGTGCCACGCTTCTCCTCTTCACAGTTCCACAGCTCTATCGATCGTATGCCGCGTCCTCCGGCATGGAATTGACGTGGACCACGGGCAAGGTCTGGCTCAAAAGCGCGGAGTGCGCCCGGCAAACCGGAACAATCCTGGTTATCTGTCGCGACGATAAGGTCCTGCCGATCGCCGATGGTTTCGGCGGCGATGACCTTGGCCACGCCCTTTCGCTCGACTTGGCCACCCTACTGACCGGCAAGGTTCCCACGGAATCCGGCATCTCAATCCTGAATTCGACGGTGAACTACGTGGGCTTGGCGGTTCTGGCCCTGATTGTCTTCTCGGCCGGGATGCCGCTTTCCGCTTTTGCCCTACTCACTGTCGGCACGATCATATCGAACCAGTTTCATGCCCTCACGCCGCATCCTGCGCAGCTCGGCGCCGCGTGCTTCGCGGCGATACTTCCTATTGCGTTGCTGACCGCCCGGCACGCTGCATGGATCGCCACCGGCTTCCTCGGCCTGATCGCCGCCCTCCTGTTCCGCGAAGCGGTCGGAATGATGGGCATTGTCGCTTCGCTGCTCGCCGTCGGCGTCATTGCCGTGCGAGACCGCAAGTGGATCACGAGCGTAGTGTTGGCTGTTGCCGTCATCGCGACGGCTGCAGCTCCGTTTGGGCTCCTGCGAGCGAGAGACATCGCCTACGATCTGCCGCCGCCGGAGAAGATCGAAAGCCACGGGACGTGGGCCAATCTGTACATGGGCCTCGGGGCTGTCGAAAATCCCTTCGGTATCGAGTGGAGCGACTTCAGCGCCATCGATGCGGTCAAGGCCGTTGACCCCAGTGTCGAATACCTTAACCCCCGCTTTTACGAGATCCTCAAGGGCCTATATTTCAACACCGTCTTTGCTCACCCGGTAGATGTGGCGAGCATTTATTTCAGGAAGATCATCGTAACGCTGCATACGCCAATTCTCTACTGCCAAATTTTGTAGGCAACGCCGCTCTGCGCGCCGCCGCCCCACGGCGGAATGACCAGATGCGTGGCGTCGGTGACGTCCGAAATCACTGATTGGGAATTGCCGATCTGGAGAATGTCGCCAGGCTTTGCGCTACCGTCAGACCAGATGGTTCCGACGCCGGTTACAGTGGTGCCGCCGGCTGCGACGGAGACGGTGCCGGTGGAGTATGAAGAGAGTGCGGTCAATGTGAATTCTTTCTTTCTTCAATCAGTGCGTTTGCTTCCGCGATCGGGAGCCATTGGCCGTCGACCTTGCACCACGCTTTGCCTGTCAACGGCTGCCAGGCGAGCCAGCCGCGCACGTCAGGCGGCGGCTCGGTGAAGTCGGGTGGAAGGTTGTGGAGTTGAGTCATTGTGAGAAAATCCTCTGGGCTTGCTGTCATGAGCTGTGCGCCCTGCGGGCGGGCAAGTCAGGCCGAAAGAGCCTCGCGTTCTGCGACTGCCTATTGCTTTCCCGCTGTAGTTGCTATCTATGAAATGCAGAACATCGGGGGGAGGAAATGCCAGACGTACAGGTCACCTGCATCAACAAGCAGCCACGCGACAACTCGCATGAGGGGGTTACGCACCTCGGAGGGGGCGGTTGGAAGTGGCCGAGATCGGAGGTCATTAGATCGATCGAGAACGGGACCAATACATTTTTCACGTTGGTCGGCGGTAAGCGCGCCGACGTTGGTGTCGTTAGTGGCCCGAACGGAAAATATGTTCGAACTCACGCTGACGGCTACTACAACGATAACCTCCTAGCTCTGCCGGAGTGTCCGTAAGTTTTTAGTCCAACAGATCGTCTTCCGGCTCTTCAGCCGCCCAAGATACTTTTGATGCGTCTGCCGGCGTCATGCCCATCGAACTCAGGCATAAGCGTAATAAGCCTAAAGCCTGCACGCCTACGTCTTGGCCCGCCGCAAGGCGCGAGCGGACTACAGATGCGATCTCGACCAGGCCGCGGTGGCTGCAGTTCAGCCAAGGCGCCTCGGCTTCGAAGGTGCGCCAGGCAGCGGCCTGGGCGGACGTCATCCACTTGGGCGGCTTTCCTAGCGGGGCAGCGGTCGGTTCGTTGCGCCGCTTATGCCGCTCCGGGTGAATAAGATCGCGGCCCTCAATGAGCGCACGCGCTTTTGGAATTCGTGGTCTGGCCAAAATTGACCCTCAACTTTTGAAACGGAGATGCGTGCGGAATTGGGGGCCGCCGGTAGCTAGTGGCGGAGGCCGGAGGGATTGCGGACACCCCTCCCGGTTAGCTGAACGGCTCTGTTGATGGCAGCCGTCGCCGTACTTCATTGACGACGTCGACATACTCCACCGGGCCGCGCACCACGATAACGAACTGCATGGTAAACGGCTCGCCCCGAACTCCGACCACGTCGCAGGCTCGCCAAGTTCGCTTGCCCAGATCATCGCGCACCGCGAACTCCGCTTCATAGCCAGGAACAGCAATCACGCGGCGATCTTCCGCAACTGCACGGCCTCACCGTCATTCGCTAAGAATTCAAATGAATCGCCGGCCGATGGGTGTACTACGCCTGCCTCGCGCAGCGCCTTGCGTGTGATCGCGTGCGCAACACCGTCAACGCCAACCAGCCACAGTCGGCCGGTGCCGTCGTCAGCGACGATGCGCTGTAGGGTTCCCGAATTTCACCGTCACTTCAAAATCCCCCGCCTCCGCTGCGCTTCACGAATTCGCCGGACTGCAGCGTCGTTGTTGCTAGATGCCCGAAGCGATGCGCTTGTCTCCTCATAGGCTGGGAGTGCGGTCAGCGTGAGCTCATACAGATCAAGATCTGTAATGGTCCTGAGCGGCAATCGGTCACCGCCATCCTTCCATTCCTCGGCGCGCACCCTGAAACCAAAGCTGCAGCCCTTCACGTCCTGTCGGCCGACAGTTCCGAGCGCAGTCTGGCCCTCGGGAGTCGACGGATCGACCGTCAATGCAAAGTACAGCCCTACCCTATCCTCACGCAATGCAAGCGTGCCCGCCGAGACGCGACCGAGCACCCGGCCGATGTCGTGACTTAAAATCATCACGACGTCTGGGCTTTCCTTGAGCGTGCGGGTGAGGCTTCCCGGGGCGAGTTGTTCGCGCCACTCGCCCGCGATCACGGTCGGGCTGTTGTAGACGATTGCGTACCCCGAAATAACGCTATCGGCCATTGGCCACCTTTCTGGAGGCGGCATCGAGCCTGGCTTCGCGCTTGCCCAGCCTCGACTTGGCTCGCAGCTCACGCGCGATTTCGATGGGGTCAGTATCGGCATAGGCTTCTGACTTGCCGGGCAGTTTGATGCGGCGCGATTGCTTGGTTAACCGCGTACGCTTTGAGGTGGCTTTCTCAAACATAGCCCGCCCCCTTACTTCCTTCATAAATCGCGGAATCTGTCCGTCGCGGGGATCGCCCAGGAAGCCAAGTGCGAGCGGGATCAGCGATGTCCACGCAACATCCTCGGCCTCAAACTGATTCCGCAAATCGTCGTAGCCAGCCCGCGCCTCGGCGAGCGCTTCGAGAGCTTTTGCGACGGCAGCAACGCGCTTGCCGTACTCCGGCTTCACAATTTGGCAAACCGCAGTGCTCGCCGGCCCCTTCGCGTCGTCCAACCTACGAAAAACAATTTCCAATGCCGCCTCGACGTCTGCCAGCTGTGCGCGGATGTCCGCAGCCTGCTTTCGCAGCATCGGGGCACTGTCGGCCTCGTCGCCCAACAATTCAGCGATGCGCGCCGAAACGCGCGGGCCTTTGTCACCGGCCGCATCGATCTGTTTCTGCACATCGCGAAGCTCGCCGTTGAGCTTCGACTGCAGCGTATGAAGGTCGGCCCTCTTCTGTACTAAGGCGGCAAATTCGGGCGATGCCTCAGCGAGCGACGGGATGCGGTATTCAGCCGCCTCTTTCTTCTTGAGCAATGCCATCTTAGAAAAGATCCTTCATCAAATTTACAAACGCCTCGCCCTTCACAACGCCAGCAATGCGGTGCGGGGCCTGCTGATGCGTTGCCAGTTGTCCTGGCAGAACAAATCGCGTTACCGTGCCTTCCGGCGTATGTGCTGAAAGCTCGCGCCAAAAATGCACGAACTGGAAGCGATGGCCGCGAACGTCCTCGACGGCACCGGCCCGGCCACCGATTGCGATTTCGGACTGCAGTTCCAAATATTCCAGCGCTGAGCGCGGAATGCTGTCGGGCGCGTCAGCCGACAGCACAACACCGCCAGGCGTCATTGCCGCGTAGGCGCGTGCGTGATCCACGGCCTCGTGCAGTTTTGGCGCGCTCATCAGCGTAGCGAGCAGTAGGCACACGTCCCGCTGATCCAGTTCCGGCGCAACGCCAGGTGCGCCAGAGGGCAGAAGGTCCGCCTCTTGCAGACGTCTGCTTACCCCGCTGCTGCGCGAGCGCGGGAAACCGATGTGATGCTCGATGGCGTCGAGCACGCGAGTCAAAGTGGCCACGCGGCCATTCTCCTTCGTTGGAAATTGCGATTAGATGGTGAAATAAAAAGCCGCCCAGCGGCTTCGCGGCACTACGCCGGGAAAAGGGGCGCGCGGGGGTCGAACCCGCGCTAAGTTTTTTGCACGTCACGTCGGGCCACAAATTGTGGCCTCATATCTCTGGCGACGAAGTCTGTGTTTAGCGCAAACCGCTAGGCGGCCATAAGTTCGGCCAGTTTTCGGGCGGCGCGGACCACAGCCTGTTTGCCAATTCCCTCGTATGTCCGCTTGCTGCTGCCCGGACCGGCAACCAGTTCACCGATCTCAGCGGCTGTATTGTCATCAAGAACCGCGTCCAGTACGTCTGCATGCTTCCCCATTTTGGTCCTTAGGCGACTCTGGTCGATACTTCGGACCATTACATCCTCGACCGTCTGGGTATTACTTTGGGCTGGCGAGGCCCTGGCCTTACGAGGACGGCGGAACCGTTCGACGTGCATGGCCGCGCTGTACGGAGGGAGCTTCTTTTCGAAGGTTGGATCTTTCTTTGCCTTCTCACCCTCCTCGTACATCGCAATCAGATCTTCGGCGCTCGTCGTCTCCATCAGGGTTTCGACGATGGTGCCCTCGGGTGTAGCGGGTTTATTTACAGGCCGCGCTGGTTCGGCGTGGTTGTCGTTATCGGCAATGAGCGGCTTACCGGTGAGTTCTGACCACGCGTTGATGTTGTGCAGCGTGATGGTATCGCCAGCCTTGTGGAGGGCTGGAATTAGCTGGGAGCGGTTCACTACTGGCTCTTGGTGTGGCCAATCCGGCTGCACACAATTGAAAAATTTGCCCGATTTAGCGTGCGATTGCAGTCACGCCGCTTCGTCATCCTCCTCATATTCAGCGTCCATCCACGCGGGCCAATCGCTTTGCTGCGGTGGCAAGGCGTCGTCGGCGTGGCCGGTCGCCTTGATGGCCTGCGCCCACGTCATCTCTTCACCGGCTGGGGTGTCAAAGAATTCCGGATGCGCCTTATCCCACTCACGCCGGCCAGCTTCACGCTTCCACTGCGCCTCTTTGCGTTTCTGCCATTCATTCACGTACGGCGCGATTGGCGGCATGGCGTCAATGCGCGCTTTGACTCCGGCCAGCCATTCCTCGTCCACGGGCTTGGATGGCGGTTGCGGCGATGTAATCCAGCTCTCAAGCGCTTCCTCAACTTGCTGGCAGAACGCTATCCCTCACCTCCGCCGGCAGGCAAAGATTGACTGGCTCGTCTCGCCTTTGCGAATCCGCGGTCTGTGGCCATGAAACGCGTCAACATGGGCGCGATCAGCTTCGCGGGGTCGATACGCTGCCCACTTCCGCCCGCCATGGCCTCTGCATAGGTCACGAGATCCCGATGCACAGCCGCTGGAAGGTCAATGGTGACTTTGACCGGCTTGTCGTCGGGCAATGCGCCAATCTTAAGCTTCGTCATTTCACCCCCTGTACGGCTCAAGAACAAGATCGCGGTTGACGACAATGCGAATGGAGAATCCAGGTCGCACAGTCAGAGTTGGCTGGATGTTGAGACTGCGCCGGACGACTTGTTGTCCGGTTTGGTTCAGGGAGTCGGAGGCGCCGTGTCGTAGTGCCTGGATGATTGCACTATCGTTGCTGTTGGTGTCCGAGCCAGCACCTAGTTCAGTCCCGACCGCTAGAAACGTCGATAGGGCCGCGGCCTTGAATAGTTCACCCCAGTGGTTGTCGACTTGGTCCTCAAGACCTGCATAGCCAGCTGCATCGGCGCCAGGCTGCCGCTCGAGGACGATGGAACGTCCATTGGGCATGATCAGCCGCGTCCAGACCAGCAGCACGCGTGACTGGCCGAAAGTGACCTGACTGTCGTACACCCCGATCAGACGCGCCCCCTGAGGCACGAGCAAAAAGCGCCCGGTCGGCGTATCAAAGACATTCTCGGTCACTTGCGCCGTGATCTGGCCTGGAAGGTCTGACCGAATCCCGGTGATCAGCGCTCCCGGAACGACGGTTCCAGCTTGCATGATGTAAGGTGAAGCCGGCTTTGCGATACGGTCCGGGCTCACTGTCCGGCGATCCACGGATGCATTGACGAAAGCGAGCTTCCTGTCCTGGCTGTTCTGCGAAGATCCTTCGTCGCTATTGGTAGTCGAAATCGACGAAGCATTGCGATCGCTTGTTTGGGTCATAGCACCGGGCTGACGCACCGCTTCCCCGCTGGCAGAAGCGAACAAATGGCTCACACGAGCCGCTTCGGTTTCCTGATCCCGACGTTGTTGTTCCGGATCCAGAGCCGTGGCGCCGATCGCCGGTGGCTGGCCCTGCGCGGCAAGAATCGGCCGGCCAAGATCGCCTGGCAGTGGTGGGCCAAGCTGCGGGATCGATTGGCGTGGAACACCCGTGTAGTCCTTGGGCAGCGTCGTGATGCCGTCGGCTACATTGTGGTGGTCGGTGCCATAAAGCTCTTCAGCCGCCTGATTTCGAGACCGGTTACCTTGCAATGACCACAACATAGTTCCGCTGATAACAAGCAGGGCAATCGCGCTCCCTCCGGCTAGCACCTTCCTTGACAACCGTGTCACGCGTGGATGTTCCGCTCTCAAGCGGAAGCTCTTGGACTGTTCAAGGTGGACCTCTGGCGAGACCGCTTGCTCGTGATCGCTTCCATTCACGGTGTTCATGACGAGGGTCTCCCGTCGGTCCTGACGATCCTGACCTTTTGCTGGTGCTCACCGCCGATCCGGAGTTCAGCGGCCGCAAACAACCGGTCGACGATCAAGACGTTGCCGTAGGCGCGATAATTGACGAGCTCGGTCTTTCCATCAGACCCGATGACGAAGAGCGGAGGCATCTCTCCTTGCACAATTCCCGCCGGAAATTCGATGTAGACTTTGCGGCCGTCGTCATATGCAGCGAGTGGCCGCCAGGGCACGCTGTCCCCTTCGATGGCGTAGCGCGAGATGCGCTTCGATGGATCCGGCAAAGCGGGTCGCAAGGCAACTGAACGCACTCGTTCGCGCACCGTTTCCGGATAGTACCATGCAACAGATGGCATGTATGGCTTCTCGCGGGAGCGGAGTTCAATCAGGTAGGTCCGCCGATCGGTATTGACGACGAGGTTGGTCTCGACCGATGCGCGGGTCGGCTTGACCAGGATATGGACCCGTCGTGTATCCCCGCTCCCACTTTCGGTATCTCCCACCACCCAGCGCACGGTGTCGCCGGCGGCGATGGGTCCCGATCCCGTGAGTTGCTCACCCTCTTCCAGCGCAATATCGGTGATCTGTCCGGGGGCGGCGTAGACCTGATAGAGCGCGCCCGGACTGTAAGCATAGACCTGCGCCGCGTTGAAGTACCCTCGCCTTCGGGGTTCGACCCGGGCTGCACTGTTCGCCGTTTCGACGCGGCTCACGGCTTCGGGCTCTTCCTTGCCTCCCGACTTGCCGCCGAGCGCCGGTTTCCAGAGCGGCGGAACGTGAAGCGGCCGCGTCCTCTCGTCGAAAGCCACTGGCGGAGGTGGTAACGGCGGAACCTCAGCATCATAGCTGATCTGCGGGGGTATGTAGGTCGCGCAGCCAGTGAGTGCCGACGAACACAGTATGAGGGCGGACAGTAAAGCTCGCTTCGAGGCCACAAACTCGAACCAGGACGAATTGACGATGGGGTGCGCGATGGGACGATTCGAACGAGGATCGGAGAACATCTTGATCACTGACTCAACTCCTTCGACCAGTTGATGGCGCGGACATAGACGCCAAGAGGATTCTTGCGCAGGCGCTCGGCGTCGCGCGGCGTCTCGATCACGATCGTGAGAATTGCGGTCCACCGCTCGGTCGAGCTCAACGAACCGTTGTCATAGGTGCGCTGGGTCCAGGCGATCCGAAAGCTTTCCAGCGAAGCGCGAATGACGCTGGAAACGTCCACGGAGATTTGTGCCTTGCCCAGTTTCGCGAAGGGGTCGTTGTTGCGCGCATAATCGTTGAGTGCAGCCGCGCCGCGATCGGTCGTAAAATCATAGGCGCGGAGCCAATTCTGGCGCAGAACGATGCCATCTGCCGGCAGGCCTCTGACATCCTCGATAAAGCGCGCCAGATGGTAGGCGATCTGCGCGTCGGTCGGTTGATACTCGAAGTTCGCTGGTGCCACCCTCTGGGCCTGGCCAAGGTGATCTACTTCGACCACCCAGGGCGTGATCGAGCCTTGATTCGATTGCCAGACAAGGCCGGCGGCCAGGCTACCGGACAGCAAAAGGCAGCCGAACGCCATGAGTCGCCAGTTCTTGGCTTGCACGCGCGCCGATCCAATGCGCTCGTCCCAAACGCGGGCTGCTTTCTGATAAGGCGTGACCGGCTCGGGCATGCGCCCGTAGTGAACGGAAGATCGTTTGAACATAGATGATTGCCCCTGAGATAACCGGTTTTAAATCGTGCGATGCGCGGGCTTGAGAAGCCGTCGCCTCGCGGGTGCCGAATGCGGAAGGCTCGTCTGGATCAGCGTTCTCCTTCGGACAAATCGACGGAAGAGCCGCCACCGCCCTGGTCGCCGGAGCGCACCGCGTGACCGGCCGCTGACGCGCCATGCCGAACGGTCTCGGCACGCTTCATGCGGCGCGCCCAGTCGGGCTGTCCTTCGGCCGAAGTGCTCGCAACCTGCTCTCCCGCCTGCGGCGTTCCGCCGAACGAGGTCGCCGCGCGACGCAATGGATTCAAAGCTGCAGAACCAGCAGCCTCCGTGAGGCCCGCGAGGCCACCGCTTCGGTAGGCGGCGGATGCCCCGCTCAAAATCGCGCCGCCGCCGCGCGCGGCGCCTGCCATCGCACCACCGGCAAGACCGGCACCGCCAGCTGCAAGACCGGCGCCCGCCGCAACTACACCGCCAGCGGCCAGGCCCGTTCCAATCGCAGCTCCAGCGCCTAGTTGCGGCCCGCCCGATACCAAGCCGTTTGCAATGCCAGGACCGAAGATGCCGAGCCCCAGCAAGGAGAGTGCAGCTAGGACCAGTGTCATTGCGTCTTCGATGGTCGGCTGTCCGCCGGCGAATCCAGCCGTGAACTGCGAGAATAGTGTCGATCCGATGCCCACGATGACGGCCAGGACCAAGACCTTGATGCCGGAGGATATGACATTGCCCAGAACTCGCTCGGCGGCGAAGGCGGTCTTGCCGAACAGACCGAAGGGAATGAGTACGAACCCGGCCAGCGTCGTAAGCTTGAACTCGATCAAGGTGACGAAGAGCTGGATCGCCAGAATGAAGAACGCGAGCAGCACCACGATCCACGCAAACAAGAGAACGAGGATCTGGACGAAGTTCTCGAAAAAACTGATGTAGCCCATCAGGTTTGAGATGGAGTCGAGCATCGGCCTGCCGGCATCGAGGCCGACTTGTGCAATCTTTCCAGGCCGCAGAAAATCAGATGCAGAGAGACTTGCGCCGGACGCCCTCAACCCAAGGCCCGCAAAACTCTCGAAGACGATGCGCGCCAGGCTGTTCCAGTTGCTAATGAGGTAGGAAAAGACACCCACGAAAAGCGTCTTCTTGACGAGGCGCGCGATGATGTCCTCGTCCGGTCCCCAACTCCAGAACAGAGCGGCAAGTGTGATATCTATGGCGGCAAGAGTTGTGGCAAGATATCCGACGTCGCCGCCCAAGAGGCCGAAGCCGTTGTCGATATAGCGCGTGAATGTTTCCAGAAACTGGTCAATGATTCCGGTACTACCCGTCATGGCTTGCCCGCCTCAGGCGTCGCCGATTGCGGATATTCTTGGGGGACCCGGCTCTGATCCTTTGGGATGACCGTCGAGCCGGCCGCATCATCATCGGCGCGAACCACGACACCGTCTTTCCGGCCAAGGAACCGACGTCGGTTTTCGGCCCAAACCTGCTTGCAGTGTTGATATCCCGCCGCTTCCTCCGAATTGATCTGCCGGCAGCGCGCAAGTTCAGAGCCATCCTCTGTCCTTTGTTCCGTCTTCTGCAGCGCCGGAGACCTGTCTCTTCCGCGAAGCTGGAACGTGCAGGCAGCGACGAGCAACACGCCGATTGCCGTGAGCAACGACAACGCCTTGAATGTCCTGACATGAGTCATTAGTGGAACATCTGCACATTGGATGATTGATAGCCGAGCCCCGGTGTCAGGAAGCGGCGAAGCTGTTCGCGTCCCTGATCCTGGGCCGAGGCGCGCTGAGCGGCCTCAAGACTCTGCAACCTGCCCTGTGCCGTCACGACGGCGGTAAGGTCTGCGAACTGCTGCGCATTCAGCGCAAGAAGTTGATTGCCTGCCTGGGTCGCCTGGAGTGCGCCGCTAGCACCCTGGCTTGACGTCACCAGCGCTGAAGTCTGGATGCGATTGGTATCGAGGTTGCCAACGATGCCAGCCTGGAGACGAAGCGCATCCTGCGTCGCCGCATACGTGTTCTGCCAACGTGATTGTGCGTTGGAGACCAGCGACTGGTTCGACTGGCTGCCGGTGGCCGGCGCGTAGCTGGTGGAGAACGCGCGATCGATCTGCTGCACATCGTAGGCGAGCCGCTGGGCCTGAGCCAGTAATTGCTGGGTCCGCTGGATCGAGGATTGCAGTTGCTGCAGCGATGAATACGGCAGGTTTGCCATATTCCTTGCCTGATTGATCAGCATCTGAGCTTGGTTTTGCAGCGAGGTGATCTGGTTATTGATCTGCTGAAGCTCTCGAGCAGCGGTCAGGACATTCTGGGCGTAGTTGTTTGGATCGAACACGATCCACTGCGCCCGTGCGGGCATCGTGAAGCCGAGCGCCAGCACGACGGTGCCAACGCACGCCAACAGGCCAGGACGCCTCATGGTCTTTTCTCCAGGTTCGAAAGATTAGGAATGAGGTCGACGGCCCAAGCGACGTCACGATGCTGCAGCCAGGCCGGTACGAAGCCGTCAGGTCCATGTTCGGCAAGCAGCTGCGCGATGGCAGCCTGGTCTGTCTTGGACGAGGCCGCCGTAAAGGCGAGCGCAATGTCCCCAAGGCCAAGTTCGAACATCCGGTTGCCGCGCCGGGATTGGCAATAGTAATCCCTCTTGGGCGTAGCCCGGCTCAGAAGCTCGATCTGTCGGTCATTGAGACCAAAGCGGCGGTAGATTGCGGTGATTTGCGGCTCGATCGCCCGCTCGTTCGGTAGCAACAGCCGCGTCGGACAGCTTTCGATGATCGCCGGCGCGATCGCGGAGCCATCGATGTCCGAAAGCGATTGGGTGGCGAAGATGACAGACGCATTCTTCTTCCGAAGCGTTTTCAACCACTCCCGCAGCTGACCGGCAAAGTCCTCATCGTCGAGTGCCAGCCAGCCTTCATCGACAATCAGAAGGGTTGGCCGGCCGTCGAAACGGTCTCCGATCCGATGAAAGAGATAGGCCAGCACGGCCGGGGCGGCGCTCGTACCGATCAAGCCCTCGGTCTCGAAGGCCTGAACCGAAGCCTCGCCGAGGCGCTCGAACTCGGCATCGAGCAAACGCCCAGACGGACCGCCCAGACAGTAAGGTTGCAAAGCACGCTTCAGCGAGTTGGATTGCAGGAGAACCGACAAGCCCGTGAGTGTGCGTTCCTGCCTCGGTGCTGAAGCGAGCGACGTCAGTGCGGACCACAGATGATCCTTGACTTCCGGGGTAATCTCGATCTTTTCCCGTGCCAGGATCGCGCCGATCCATTCGGTGGCCCACCCGCGCTCGGAAGGATCATCGATCCAAGCCAACGGCTGCAGAGCGACAGGGCTTTCCTGCGCATCGGACAACGCACCGCCGAGATCATGCCAATCGCCATCCATGGCGAGCGCGGCTGCCCGGATCGAACCACCGAAATCGAACGCAAATACTTGCGAGTTCGGATAACGGCGGAATTGAAGCGCCATCAAAGCGAGCAGGACCGACTTCCCGGCTCCCGTGGGCCCGACCACGAGGGTGTGACCGACGTCGCCGACATGGAGGGAGAACCGGAATGGCGTCGATCCCTCGGTCCTGCCAAACAGGAGCGGCGGACCCTTGAGATGCAGGTCTCTCGCTTCACCAGCCCAAACGGCCGACATCGGCATCATGTGAGCGAGGTTGAGGGTTGAAACAGGCGGCTGCCGCACATTGGCATACACATGTCCCGGCAGGCTGCCGAGCCAGGCTTCGACGGCATTGACCGTCTCGATCATGCAGGTGAAATCGCGGCCCTGAATGACTTTCTCGACCAGACGCAGCTTCTGATCGGCCGCGGCGGGATCTTTATCCCATACTGTGATCGTTGCTGTGACAAAGGCCTGTCCGATCTGGTCCGAACCCAACTCCTGCAGGGCGGCGTCGGCATCTATGGCCTTGTGGTGGGCGTCGGTGTCGAGCAACGTCGACGCCTCGTTGGTCATGACCTCCTTGAGAATGGCGCCAATCGATTTTCTCTTGGCGAACCATTGGCGGCGAATTTTGGTGAGCAGCTTGGTGGCGTCGGTCTTGTCGAGCATGATCGCGCGGGTCGACCAGCGATACGAGAATGCCAGACGGTTTAAATCATCCAGTATTCCCGGCGTCGTCGCGCCAGGGAAGCCGACTATCGTCAGAACCCGCACACTGGCCGTACCCAGCATCGGCTCCAGCCCACCGGTCAGCGGTTGGTCAGCCAACAGCGCATCGATGTACATTGGAATTTCGGGCACGCGAACGCGATGGCGGTTGGTCGAAATCGTTGAATGCAGATAGGTCAACGTGTCCTGATCATCGAGCCAGGTGCATTCGGGCATGAACCCTTCGACCAGTTGCAGCACACGGTTGGTCTGGTCGATAAATCCGCGGAGAACCTCGCGGGCGTCTGCTCCAACAACACGGTCGCGTCCCTCATAGAGCAGTCGCTCCGCCCTGGCGGCTCGCTCCTCTGGAGGCAGATAAAGAAAGGTCAGGAAATAGCTGGATTCATAATGGGCGCCGGCCTCTTCAAAATGGGCCTTGCGTTCGACATCGACCAGCGCCGATGCGACATCCGGAAAAGCATTCGGCGGATAAACGCCCGCCGAATGACGCTGCGCCTCAACGAATACGGCCCAGCCGGATCCCAGCCGGCGCAAGGCGTTGTTCAGGCGACCTGCGACCGCAACAAGTTCGGCCGGTACGGCGCTGTCGAGGTCAGGGCCACGAAATTTCGCCGTCCGTTGGAAAGAACCGTCCTTATTGAGGACGATCCCCTTGTCGACGAGGGCTGCCCACGGCAGGAAGTCGGCGAGACTCGCGTTTGATCGGCGATATTCGGCGAGGTTCATCAAGACGGTGAGCTCATGTGTTGAGATGGCCGGGAATACGCAGATGTCTGCGCACGACATCGACGAAGGCTGGATCGCGCTTGGCGGCCCAGACGGCTGCCATGTGACCGATGAACCAGAGGACGAGACCCGCGATCCAGAGCCGCAGTCCAAGCCCAAGCGCTGCTGCAAGGGTGCCGTTGACGATTGCGACCGACCGCGGCGCGCCACCCATCAGGATCGGCTCGGTAAGCGCGCGATGAACAGGCACGACAAAACCTGCGACCGGTTCGTCCATCAGATCACCACGCCGCCGCCGAATGAGAAAAATGAAAGGAAGAAGCTCGAGGCGGCAAACGCGATCGACAGACCAAACACGATCTGGATCAGCCTGCGGAAGCCGCCTGACGAATCTCCGAACGCAAGAGTCAGCCCGGTCACGACGATAATGATGACCGCGATGATCTTGGCGACCGGCCCCTCAACCGATTGCAGAATCTGATTGAGCGGCTGCTCCCACGGCATGTTCGAGCCAGCGGCCCATGCCGGGGCTGTGGTCAGAATGACCGTAGTGGAAGCTGCCAGAAGGGCGATTCCTCGAAGAAGGCGATATTGCGGATGCATGTCAGTCTCCTGCTGGTGAAAGGCTGTAGTCGCCTGCGGCTCCGAGTCCTGTGACGAGGGCGAGTTCGGCGAGTCGACGGTCAGTGCCTCGTCCCGCCAGCACGGCGACAACGTTGATTGTCTCGGCGATCAGCGCACGAGGGACCGTGATAACGGCTTCCTGGATGAGTTGCTCGAGCCGCCGTAGCGCACCGAGCGCTGTACCGGCATGGATGGTCCCGATGCCGCCCGGATGACCTGTACCCCACGCCTTGAGCAGATCGAGAGCTTCGGCGCCACGAACTTCGCCAATCGGAATGCGATCAGGACGCAGCCGCAGCGAGGATCGGACGAGGTCCGATAGCGTGGCCACACCATCTTTTGTCCGCAAGGCTACGAGGTTGGGTGCCTTGCACTGAAGCTCGCGTGTGTCTTCGATCAGGACGACTCGATCGGAACTCTTTGCCACCTCGGCCAGGAGTGCATTCGTCAATGTCGTCTTGCCGGTCGATGTCCCACCGGCGACGAGGATGTTCTTCCGTGCGGCGACCGCGTTCTTCAGGACGCTGGCCTGCTCGGAGGTTATGATCGCCTTGGCAACGTAGTGGTCGAGCGTAAATACAGCGACTGCAGGCTTGCGGATGGCAAAGGCCGGTGCGGCAACGACGGGAGGCAAGAGACCTTCGAAGCGCTCCCCGGTTCCAGGCAATTCGGCCGAAACCCGTGGCGCGCCGGCATGCACCTCGGCGCCTACGTGATGCGCTACCAGGCGAACGATGCGCTCACCATCAGCTGCGGAGAGGATTTCGCCGGTATCGATCAGGCCATTTGACAACCGGTCGATCCACAGCCGGCCATCCGGGTTGAGCATCACCTCGATGATCGTTTCATCCTCGAGGTAGCCGGAAATCGCCGGACCGAGCGCGCTGCGCAGCATGCGCGCGCCGCGTGAACTCGCTTCCGATTGAATGGAATTGATTGCCACCGTCGTCCCCACCCGATGAGAACGCTCAAGAAGGCGCCCTCACATGGGAACGAATAGAAAAGGCACCGGATGACTTATCGCAACAAGCCTTTGCCGTGATCGTAGGCCAGCGTAGAAAAGGAAGTGCTTGCGGAGGTTCGTTCAATCAAGCGTCGCTGCCCGGCTCAATACGCACGGAATCGTCCGGAATTTCGCGCAGGAAATTCTGTCCCTTCTGCAAGCGGCGGCCGAGCGCTTCCACAAATCCTTCAAAGCGCTCCCTGCCCTTGATCTGCGCCGCCGTCTGCGCGTCGTTTGGCAATGGTGGCGTGATTGTCAGCCAGAAACGAATGAAGAGAGCCAGGGTCTCCGCGGTCAAACCTACGTCGCGCTCAAGCCTCTGCATCTGGCGCGACAGCCGGTCCAGGCGACGAGCAAACGCTGCCTCCCGCCTGTCCGCACCGTCCGGCGAGAGAAAGGACGCAACCGCGGCTTCCACGATCGCCGACCGGGAAAGGTTCTTGCGATCGGCCAGATCCGAGATCTGTTTAAGGAGTTCGGGCGGAAAATAGACGTTCATTCTGTCGCGCATGGTGCCTCAAAGCTCCATGCCGTCGTTCGGATCCATGGCGACCTGGCGCGCGACGCCGCGCATTTGCTGGCGCATAAGCCGCGACTGGCGCACCGCATCCTCGTCATCGTCAAGAACAGCGGCAAATTCTTCTGCAGGCGTCGGCTCGGCCGTCTCCTTGACGATCGCAACGTGATCAGGCAGTTCGGGCTCACGCCGAAGGCCGCCGTTTGCAGTGTCTTCCCCTGCCTGCACGACCCTGTCAGTTGCAGACGGCGCCGGCTTGGGCGCACCAAGCGTCGACCATCCGTCTGTTCGCAGTGATCGGCCGGAAACCCCGGGATCTGGCGGCGGCAAGACCCGCTCGATAAACCGCTGATCCTCAAAATAGCGCACCTTCTTCGCCCGAACCGGAGGTGTCCCTGCCACCATGACGATCTCGTCTCGCGGTGGAAGCTGCATGACTTCACCGGGCGTCAGGAGCGGCCGTGCGGTCTCCTGCCGCGAGACCATGAGGTGCCCCAGCCAGGGGTTCAGCCGGTGCCCGGCATAGTTCTTCATCGCCCGCATCTCGGTCGCTGTGCCCAGCGCGTCTGAGACCCGCTTTGCGGTCCGCTCGTCGTTGGTCGCGAAGCTGACGCGGACGTGGCAATTATCGAGGACCGCGTTGTTGGGTCCGTAGGCCTTCTCGATCTGATTCAGCGATTGTGCGATCAGGAAGCTCTTGATTCCATAGCCCGCCATGAAGGCTAACGCAGACTCGAAAAAATCGAGACGCCCGAGTGCCGGGAACTCGTCAAGCATCATAAGAACCCGGTGCCGGCGATCGCTGGCGTGCAAGTCTTCGGTCAGGCGGCGGCCGATCTGATTCAGCACCAGGCGGATCAACGGCTTGGTCCTCGAAATATCGGAGGGCGGCACCACCAAGTAGAGCGACGTCGGCCTGTCGTCGGCAATCAGGTCGGCTATACGCCAGTCGCACTGGCGGGTTACCCGCGCCACGACGGGATCACGGTAAAGTCCGAGGAACGACATCGCCGTGGACAGGACGCCGGAGCGCTCATTCTCCGACTTGTTGAGCAACTCACGCGCGGTGGAGGCGACCACGGGATGGGCACCTTCTCCGCCGAGGTGCGGCGTTGTCATCATCGCTTTCAACGTGGCCTCGATCGGCCGCTTCGGGTCCGATAGGAACGCCGCGACGCCGGCCAAAGTCTTGTCTGCTTCGGCATAAAGGACATGAAGGATGGCGCCCACCAGGAGCGAATGACTGGTCTTTTCCCAATGGTTCCGCTTGTCGAGTGAGCCTTCGGGATCAACCAGGACGTCGGCCACATTCTGGACGTCTCGCACCTCCCACTCCCCGCGCCGGACCTCGAGCAGCGGATTATAGGCTGAGGACTTTGGATTGGTCGGGTCGAACAACAGGACGCGCCCATGACGGGAGCGGAAACCGGCAGTCAATTGCCAGTTCTCGCCCTTGATGTCGTGAACGATGGCCGAGCCAGGCCATGTCAGCAGCGACGGGACAACCAAACCGACACCTTTGCCGGACCGGGTGGGAGCAAAGCACAACACATGTTCCGGCCCGTCATGGCGCAGATAGTCATCGTCGAGCTTGCCCAGCATCACGCCGTCCGCGCCGAGAAGACCGGCGGCTCTCACCTCTTCCGGACCGGCCCAACGCGCCGAGCCATAGGTCTCGACGTTCTTGGCCTCGCGGGCCCGCCAGACCGACATGCCGATCGCCGCCGCAATCGAAACGACGGTGCCCGACGCTGCAATGAAGGCACCCTCGACAAAGACCTGAGGCGCATAAGCGTCGTAGACAAACCACCACCAGAAGAAGATCGGCGGGTAGTAGAATTTCCAACCCCACAGCTCGAACCATGGACGGCCAAGCTCGGGCTGGTAAGCGAGCCGCCAGGCAGTCCACTCGGTTGCTCCCCAGATCGCCAGCAAAACGATCAGGCCGACAACGATGACCTGTCCCCATAAGATTTTGGTCCCGGACATCCGAACGCCCCTCGCGCTACTGAAGTTGACCAACCAAAGCTAGAGGCCCAGATCGCGCTTGCGGCCAAAGCCCCATTCGATGCCACCGCCTTCTTTCGTGACACCCGTGACGTGCTGGCCGAACTTTTTCTCGAGCTCGCGCGACCATGGCACGAGCTGGAAGCCGAGCCCGTTGTCGATCATGGCAAAACGCCCCGACGCCAGGGGCAGCCGCTGGCGATACGTGCCTGCCACATGTTCCCCCGAAGCCGCACGGACGTGAGGCAAGCCAGTCTCGGCTGAGACCCTTGCTCCTGCCTCGTCCAGTTCGCGGCGGCGCAACGTATTCAATAGGTCGCGCTGCAGGATGGTGCGTTGCCCTTGCCGGCGCGCCAGGCCTCTCTGAACCAGATGCTCGGCACGCGCTTCCATCGCGTCGCGGGTCTCACGGCCGAATCCTCCCATGGCAAGCGGCATCGGGTCCCGTTCGACCAACCGATGGTCTAGCCAGGTCGCGCCTTTCGCGGTGATCTGATCTCCTAGATCAAGATCGGAACGGGGTGCGAGCACCACGGTCGGTTGCGGATCGCCGCTTTGACCGAAGCGCCGGACTTCGACGATGCCACCCACCGGCGGAGCATGTTCAAAGGCCTCGATGCCGCGGAATCGGACGTGGTGCGCGCGTCCATCTGTTCCATCGATTACGGCATAGGCCTCGCCGGTCAGTTCGTCGTGCAGTCCTCGATCAACCAGCCGTCCCACGATCTGGGATGCCGGCGGCCCACCCTCGATCACGTAATCGGAAAGACCACGTTCTTCTCCACGCCCGGTGAAGGCGCGGTGCATGGTCTTGATGATGTCGCCGCGCATCCCGAGATCGCGCAAGCTATGCTCGGCCTCGAGCCCGACCATCCACTCTCCTGGCGCCGCTGACGCCGCAAGGCCCATTTTATCCAGGTGCTGGAGGCGGCCAACCATCAGACGCCGGATCTCGGGATCGGAGCTGCCAGAACTCTCAGGACGAAGATCAATGTGGCCGGTTTCGTCGGCCGCCAATCGGATCTCGCGATCAAGCCGCGTCCATCGCTCCGCCGTGACCTCCCTTTCCAGCGAAATGCGGATCTCATGCTCCGGCTTCGGACCCAGTTCTATCGCGACCAATTCCTCAGCGCGTGAACGCAAGCCCCTGCTGATGTAGTCCCGGGAGATCACGAGATCGGCGCCTTCCTCATCGAATCCCCGCACGAGAAGATGGACGTGAGGGTTGTCGGTATTCCAATGATCGACGGCTACCCAATCGAGACGCGAGCCAAGATCGATCTCCATTTGCCGGGCGAGATCGCGCGTGAAGGCTCTGAGGTCTGTCATCTCGCCGGCATCCTCGGGCGAGATGATGAACCGGAAATGATGGCGATCGTCCTGACACAGCTCCGCGAAAGCCGCGCCGTCGGCCCGATCGCTGCCGGCGTCGAACATCTCAGCTCTCTCACCGCTCCGGGTGACGCCGTCGCGCTTCAAGTATGAAAGATGGGCCGCTAGCGGCGCCGAGCGGAATGCCCGTCCCTTGTGGCGAACAACGCGGGCCTTCACCACAACTCGCCGCGTCGGGCTGAACAATCTGCTGTGGCTAAACGCCAGCCTGCCGCGGCCAAACGTCGAACGCCCATAGGCCCTGGCACGTTTGCCAGCCGCAGCCTGACCCGAGCTATGGCCAGCTTTCTTAGCGGCACGCAGCACCTGGTTGATGAAGCTTTTCGGCTTGGGCGCGCGGGTGCTGCGAATAGGCCCGGGTCGAATACGCACATCGCTGTCGCCAACGGCCATGGTCAGCCCTCAAACGGCGCACGAACGCCTACAGTGCCGAAAAAGTCCTTGATTACATTGTTCAAAGTGCAAGGCGCGGCACGCGCCCCGACCGGCTGGCACGCCAGAACCCAAGCCATGCCAGTGGCTTGCGGTTCGACCGGCGAGCCTCTTTTATCTCGCCTTCCTAATCGGGCGGGCAAAGTCGACTCATTCCTAGGCTTTTCATCGACTCCTCGCAGAATAAGCATCGCTGCCTCCCTCCATCTACGACGCACAAACGTCACCACACCGCGTTGCAGTGGCATTCACCAGGCGGGGTCCATGCGTTCCTTCGCGATTAGCACTTAGGCCGTCGCATGCTCTTCATCATGTTCGTAAACAGGGCTGTCCAAGCAGTTTTGCGCTCTCGTCCCCGAAGGGCGGCAGCAGGCAAGAGATAGCGGACATTCCCCGTTTCGCGGCCCCGCCAGGGGGACGCTCACCGCGCACGCGGATCTCTAATTCGTTCCTCCTCAACATGCTGGGCGTAACCCCAGCGCCTTCCTGACTCGCCTGCGCAGTGGCTATTGCGCCGGCTTTAGGCGCAGCCGCTGCGTGACCTTGGCACCAAATCCGACGTGGAAATCGGTCTCGCTGACCCACATTCGGTGGAGAATGCCCGCGAGCTTTCGCGCGACCGCGGCAATCGCGCACAGCATGCTCGACCGCTTGGCAATTCGCAGGCCCCACGCCCGCAGTGCCGACCATTTTCTGACCCGAAGCAGCAGGCTGGCAGCCGCCTCACAGAGCGCCTCCCGCACGGAGATATCGCCCTGTTTGCTGATACGGCCTTCAAAATCGATCGACGGTGGCGCTTCGGCGTCAGGCCAAAATGGGCACCTACCGTGCGCGATCGGGTGAATCGATGCGGGTCATCAACGCCAACTTTGAACGACAAGGCGACGACCGGACCGACACCCGGAACCGTCATCAGACGGCGGCAAACGGGATCATGCTGGACCACCTGCAGCAGCACGCGATGCAGCCGATCGTAGCCTTCGAGGAGCGCGCGGCGCACATCCAGCATGACCTGGATGGACATCACAAAAATTGGGTCGCAGTGCTCGATTAGCTCACGGATCCGAGCTTCGTAGGCCCCTCGGGCGACCGCTCCGACGAGCAATCCATAGGCCCGCAGCGCGCCCCGAACATGGTTCTCGAGGTCGATCAATTTGCGCTTGAGCAGCTTTCGGTTGGTCAACAACGTGCGCATTTTTTGCATGTCGATGTTCTTGACATGGACGGCGCGGTACCAGCCCAACCGCATCATCTGCGCGATGCCGCGCGCATCATTTCGGTCGGTTTTGTTGCGCATCGTCGACAGCGAAACGCGCATATGGCGCGCTTCCACGACAATGACCGGAAGCCCGGCTGCCTGTAATTCGCGATAGAGCCAGATACCAAGCGATGACGCCTCGACTCCCACCCTATCGAGGCGATCCGCGTAGTTCTCTACAGCGGAGCGGATCGCCTCTGGCTCCGTGCTGACCTTAATTTCGCGGACCGTGAGACCCTCGCTATCGACGATGCAAACGCTGGTTTCTTCAAGGCCGACGTCCAATCCAACGTACAGTTTCATCGGAGCTCTCCCTTGTGGCAACGACCTTCCAAGTCGTTGCACCAGGCTCCGGATTTGGCCACGGCCGCGTTATCCCCGTGCACCGGTATCTCGAAGCACGATTTGAAGAGCCGTCCTGCCGTCGTGGTCTCCCAGTCGACGGATCCCGAAAGAGCCGGCGCGACTTGGCAGCCGGCTCGCGAAGCCCCCACTGCTTCCGAGCGCTTGCGATAGCGATCCTTACCCGAAGGGCCGAGACACCCGAAGGGTGGCTCGGTGAGGAGCGAAGTGACGAGTAGAGCGCGGGCCGAAGGCATCGCCCCTACGCCATCGGCACGCGGCACCTGCTTGGTGAAGCACACCAAAGCTTGCGAACCCGCACACTTGGTCATTGAGATACTGCCGAATCCTATCGAGGGACGAACACGCCAATAGGCCGGGGGACCATGGGCGAAACATCGCCCACCGAGATTGCAGCCGTGACACCGCTCGACGGCATGAGCGCCTGCAACCGATCGCGCGTTTTCATTAGATCGGATCGCGTCACGAATAGCGTCGCAGCTGCTGACGACTGTCCGCTGGACGTCCATATTGGCGGCAGTTTGATGGCAAGCAGATTTGCAAGCTTTGCGACGTATGCTCGCGTCTCATCCGGCAAAGGGCTACCCGCGAGATGCTCTTCATAGCGGGAGGGTCCCGCGTTGTACGCGGCAAACACGCCAGGCGACCCATACCGCTCGAGCAGTTCGCGCAGATAAGCCGTGCCAGCTAGAATGTTGTCATGCGGGTCGTAGGGATCGTTCCCGAGATTGTAGCGCTCGCGAAGTTCCGCCCAGGTCGCCGGCATGATTTGCATCAGGCCCATTGCGCCCTTTGGCGATCTGGCCTGCACGTCTCTAGCGCTTTCGACGTTAATGACCGAACCGATCCAGTTCACCGGAATTGCAAAACGCTTCGAGGCTTCGTCGACGAAAGCTGCAAACGGGTTGCTTGCCTGAGCAACCGCTTGAGCTAACACTGATCCACTCTCGGCTAGAGCAGCACTGTCCGACGCAGCGAAAACAAGCAGCAGCGACACGACAGCCCAAATACGCAAGCCCGGCCGAGCCAAGCATGCCGTCGTGCTCGCGCCCGTCCAGGGCAAAGCCGCTTCGCGCCGGCCATGCGGCCGCCCTGGACTGCCGCGGCGCGCGTCGGCCCTGCTAGCGTTGGTCGGGACGGAGGAATGGTCCCGCGATCGATCGAACAGAGGAATGGCGGGATAAGAGCGTGGACCACGCACGATCACTCCTCCCACGTCCACACCGGCAGCGCACGGCCGATCACTGCCGAAGCAGGCAAGAATCCAAAATATCGGCCATCCAGGGAGTTGTCGGACTGCCAGTTCATCAGAAACAGCTCGCCATCACCGACCACGCGGCAGCCCTGCCATTTCGGCAATTGCCGCCCGCGTCCGTCGCGATCCTTCGCTTCGCCCACCGCCACGTCATCGACGGAAATCGTGATGCCGGTTCTGCAAACGGTCTGCCCTGGAAGGGCAAGCACGCGCTTCAGCATGGGGACGCCAATGGGCAAATAGCCGTTAAGGTCGAGGAAGGTCGCTAGCGGCTCCGGCGGCTGCACCGCGACCAACTCAGTGACTTGGAATTGGTCCGCCGGTCGGAGGCTGTAGAGACCGATTGGCACGCTCGCGGATGCGTTCCAGATGTAAAGCGGAAGCGGCTCCAGAACGATCGTCGCGACGAGCGCGGCAGCGACCCCAAACGCCGCGGCCAGCATCACTAGGCGGCCCGTCATCGCATCACCTTTTGGCGATGAAGCCAGGCCTGGTGGCGCGCTTTCGTATATTGGCGCGGGTTCTCGTTGACGGACAGGCGGTTATGAACGTGATGCCAATGATCAGGCGCAACATCAACCGGATCGATGCCGAGCGCCTCAATGGCATCGATCATCTGCAGCACGCGCTCGACCTTCGGCCAGCCTGACAGGCGCAGCAGAATCTCACCGCCGGGTGCCACATACGGTACAGTCGAACAGCGCTGTCCCGGTGCGACCGCGCGCAGGATGTCGATCCGCGAAATGATTGTGCCAAAGTCGTTGGAGGTCCAACGGACGAAAGCAAAGATGCCGCCCGGTGCAAATGACAGGACACGCCGGTGACGATCGAGCTTTCTTTCCTCTACGACGCGACCGAACCGAATGCGGTTCTCGATGCGCTTCTCGAGCCACAACACTTCCACTTCGGTGAAATCGGTCATGCGGCGGCTCCCCAACGCTGGAGCTGGCGGCCGTGAGCCTGGGGCTCGGTGGACAGTGTGTACCGCCTGCAAACGCAGGCTGGCCTATCGGACGGCCGTTGCCGAGCGCCACCGACGCGGCTTTCGGCCTGGTCCGTTAGAAGAAATCCGAAGGATTTCTGGTTAGCCGGGGTACTGACTTGTGACCCCTCACCGGCAGCGGCTTGGCGATGATGTCTCTCTGAAACGATTCGCGGGCGGAGGGCGTGGTGCGCTCCGGCGATCGGCGGCGGAGGCGCATGATGGACTTCTATGCAGGGCTCGACGTGTCGCTGGAGGCGACGAATATTTGCGTGGTGGATGGCGACGGCAAGGTGGTCCGGGAAGCAAAACTCGCGACCGATCCGGACGCGATCGAGCTGTTCCTGGCGGAATGGGGCGTGCAGCTCAAGCGCGTCGGGCTGGAAGCGTTCTCGTACTCTGCCTGGCTGTTCACGGCGCTCAGCGACAAGGGCCTCCCCGTGATCTGCATCGAAACCCGGCATGCCAAGGCGGCGCTGATCGCGATGCTGAACAAGACCGATCGGAACGACGCCAAAGCTATCTCCCAGATGATGCGGACCGGCTGGTTCCGCGCGGTGCACGTCAAGTCGGAAGGCGCGCAAACGCTGCGCGCGCTGCTGGTGGGGCGCAAGGCGCTGCTCGGCAAGGTGCTGGACATTGAGAACATGATCCGCGGCCTGCTGCGCCCGTTTGGCCTCAAAGTCGGCGAGATCTCGGTCGGCCGTTTTGATGGGCGCGTGCGCGAGATCGTGGCCGGAAAGAAGCAGCTGGAAGCGATTGCGGCGCCATTGTTGGACGCTCGCAAGGCGATGCGGCTGCAGCTGGCAAAACCGCACCGCCTGGCGCTGGCGGCAGCGCGCAGCGACAATGCAGTGCGGCGGATGATGACCGTGCCCGGTGTCGGCGCGCTGGTGGCGCTGACATTCCCCGCAACTGTCGACGATCCGGCCCGATTCAGGAAGTCGACCAACGTCGGCGCGCATTTTGGATTGACGCCACGGCGCCACCAATCCGGACAGACCGACCGGATCGGGGGCATCTCCAAATGCGGTGACGAGCTGACGCGGGCGATGCTGTATGAGGCCGCGATCGCGATTCTCACGCGCATTCCGAAGAACTTTAAGCTGCGGCTGTGGGGCCTGCGGCTCGCCAGGAAGAAGGGTCTGAAGCGCGCCGCGACGGCCGTGGCGCGTGCGCTCGCCGTGCTGCTGCACAAGATCTGGAGTAGTGGCACCACGTTCCGGTTTGGCGCCGGCGGCAAGCGCGGCCGGGTCGCTGCGGCGATGTAGGGGCCTCCGCGACCCGGCCGCTTCCACGCGCGCCTTCTCCTTCCGCCAAGGCGGAGCAGCGTCTCCCGAGGAGACGGGGATTTGGGTGAGATCGCAACTTTTCTTGCCGGCGGCTTCATGCAGACCATTGAAGCCATCAAGCACGGCGCTGGTTAGCCTGACCGCCCATTCTCCAGATTCCGGCTTGTGGTGGCCGTCGTGCCAACCACGGATGTTAGCGAGTTCTCCTCGACGAGCGCGTGGCTCCAAAGGGACGTGACGCGCATCAGGCGATGATGTTGACGTCAGTGATCGCGAAGACTTGCGCGCGATCGCGTTGGCGCGCGTGCAGCGGCGACAAGAATCGCATTGCAGCGAAGCTTTGCGCGTGCGAGAGTGGATGCATGAGGCATCCTCGTTGCACGCGCGGCCGACTTGTTCACAACGTACTGATTCACAACAAGAAGTTAGTGTCAGTATGTTAGTAAAGTTAGAGCGGCTGGAAAGCGCGGAGAAACAAGCTCTTAAGCTCGATTCCGGTCCCCGATAGCACGAGGATCGGGTCCCCGATAGCACGAGGGTTGCGGTCCCCGATAGCACGAGCTGATTCACAGGTTGTCCTCCGAATTTGGAATGAGACCGCGACGGCGCACGTGGGCCGTTAAGGGATCGACAGGCATAGGAGCGAAGTTCAGGCGCTCGGTACCGTTTGGGTCGCGCGTGAGCACGAGCTGATAGCCGGGCAATGTCTGGCGCTGGACGATCTGGCGCACGTCGTAAGCAAAATGTTTGAGCGGCGAGAGGATGCCGGACTTGGCATGGAGGTGCACAAGGTCAAAGCTCCAGCCGCCGTCCTGACGCCCGCCATGCTTGCGCACGAGACGGTAGAGCCAGCGCTCAAGTCCGCCCGTCAGATCGAAGTAAGCGCGATCGATCGTCAGCACGAGCGCGTCATCGATGACGCCGGCATAGAACCAATCCGGCAGAATCAGTTCGAGGCCAAACGGGCGACCATTTGCATCGGCCGTCTCCTTCCACTCGTTGATCCAGGAGAAGCGATGCCGACGCCGTTCTGTCGGCTGACGGATCGACGTCAGCACGGTCGTTGACTGAAGTCTGTCGAGAGCAGCCTTCAGCCGGTCATAGTCACGCGCGCTGGTGCCGCGGCCGACAAACGTCAAAATCTCGTATGGCGTTGCTGCCATGAGGCGCGACGTCTTCAGGCCGGCGTCACGGGCTTCGACAATCTGGGAGGCGGCCCAGATCAGAACGTCTGCATCCCAGATAGTCGCCACGCCATGTTCCGGCACGGCTTCGACACGAATTGCGATCGCACCCGCACGGAAATCGATCGGCACAACCCGCTTGGTCTTCGCCAGCGAAAAGAACGGATAGGCCATCAAATCCTGCGCGTCGCGGGGCGCAAGGTCACCGGGCAGCGCCCGAAAGAGCTCAAGCTGATCGCGCTCGGAATGGAGTTTGCGCCGCATGATCACAGTCCTTCCGTGGTGATCAGCGACGTTCCTGGCCGGCATAAGGGCGCAGCGCAGGATGCTTCTTGGCCGGCAGCACCGTCCCATTGCCGGTGTCGGAGGTCGACGTCTTGGCGCCCCGGTCGGCCCACGCTTTCAGATCATCCAAGGCGTAGACGACACGTCCGCCGATCTTGCGATATGTCGGCCCTGTGCCGTACGTGCGGTGCTTCTCAAGCGTGCGACCGGAAAGGCCAAGATAGCGCGCGGCTTCCGGTGTACGCAGAAAGCGCGGAGGTAGACCGGCCATCGGATCGGGCATTTGAGAACTCCAGAATGACCGCGCGCCGTAAATGGCGGCGCCGGCGTGTGTGCGGTCATCATGGAGAAGCACCCCCTCGGAGGGGGATGCCGAATATCGAGGGGGCGATTTTCGATACCCCTGAGCGCAGAGGCTATTCGTCCCTGCTCCCGGGCCGCAGAAGCTTGCGGTAGCCACCTCTCATCAGCGCGAGGCCACCTTGCACTAGGCGGACCGTTCGATTGCGCAGATCGTGCGTCTTCCAAGCACGATCGGGGATGCGTTTTTTGCCGAACAGCGCTTCGGCGATGATGCGATAGCTACCGCCGGCACTGTGAGCATCGAGCGCACGGATGGCTGCGCTCAAGCGTTCGCGCCGCTGTTTGGATAATTGGCGAAAGGCTGGACCGGATGCGCGTCCATTCATCGCGCGCCACAGCCGTCGGGCTGCATAGGTACGCGCTTCCAAATCGCCGTCAAACGGCAATTCGGCTGCATATGACGCGCCAAGCATCGGCGGGTCCTTGGACCAGACACGGTGATCCACTGCACCGATGCGCAGCACGGCGTGCCAGCCGTCGGCGGCGCGCCGCACCTGACCTGCTGCAAGGTCGAGCAGTGGCCGAGATGCCGAGCTGCGATCGGCAGTCGAGACTATGGTGACCGGAACGACCGCAGCTAGAACCTCAGGCGCCCAAAAGATTGTCTGCTCTTGGAAGGACCTCTGCGGGTCATGGGCGAAAGCAGATGCCCCACTTCCTCCTGAATTCCTCGGTCACCTCGCCGTCCGGGCTGTTGGCGATCATCGCTTCATAGGCGCGTCGATAGTCCGCGTTACGGCGAAGACATTCCCAGGCGATGTCGGTGATTTCGGCGTTCTGTAGGCTCTTGTAGGATTCCGGCGACCGCCAGTCGAATTCAGGCATTGCTTCCGTCCCATTGCACGCTGCTAACAACGATTGCGCCGCAATAGGTATGAACGAAGCGGTTGTAGGAAGCCCCTAGTTTGGCACCACGTGGTGCACCGGAATGACCACCGATTAGCAAAAGAAAATTGTTCTGCATGCAAGTCGTCGGCCGGCTTTTTTCTTCTATTTGGAGGCGGTGCCACGCAATAGGCGGCCCTGCTCAGTCACCCATTTGGCGCGCGCAAGATGACTCTGATATGCGCTCCGCGCACGGTCCGGCTCTCGCTCTGGGTCCATATGCAAGACTACTCGAGCCACTTCGCGCCAGTCCGCCCCCTCGCCCTCCGCCTGCAGGAGGCGCATGTATGTGACGACATGCTGTTCGTCATAGGCCGTCAGCAGCGGCTCGTTCGGCGCACTGTCAGCTACGTCTGGATCTAGGGATGGCTTCTGCATCATACCCGCTTTTAGAACGCCTATAAGCTACGCCATGGTTTGGTCGCAATCCAGACCTCCGCTTCCCGTTGGAATCCTGAATATTCGTTCGGTAGATCGGCGGCCGAGTTCGGTCGCGCGCGTAGCGCCGCCACGCTCGATAGCATGTTCGGACACGAATAGGAACGATCGTTCCTAGAACGATCGTTCCGGCTCAGTTCCCATATCGCCATGGATCTCAAAGAGATCATGGCTGTGAACCTGCGTCGGAAACGCCACGATCTACAAATGACGCAGGAGGAGTTGGCCGAGCGCGCGGGTTTGAGCGCCCGTTACGTCGGCGCCATCGAGCGCGGCGATGTATCAGCAAGCGTCACCGTGCTCGGACAAATTGCTGAAGCATTGGGGGTCGAACCGGGGGACCTGCTCAAAAAGGCTGCGCGGCTTAGCAAATCGTAAGCCCCTTCAGGCCGGCCGCGAAGCGCCCGCCCGGCGGACCGGGCGGGGCTTGGTGGGGCGCTCTTACTCGCCGGTCTTGCGCGGCCGCGACCAGAGCAAGGTGTAGCCTTCACCGCCTTCGTCATCGAACAGGTTCGCGTAGATCGGCGCGTTGAACGAGGGGTCATCGAGCTTGAGCGAGAGGTAGTCGCGGCCCTCTTCGGAACGCTTCGACCAGGCCGCGCCGATCTCCGCGCGACCCACATAGATGCGGTGGCTGGGAGCGTTGTCGTTGGATCGGTTGGTCTCGGCGACGATGCGGACGCCCTTGGCCTTCAGGCTCAGGGTCACGATCTCGCCCTGGAATTCGTTGCCGACCTTCTTGAAAGAACCGATGTTAGCCATGTCACTCTCCTGTTGTGTTTCGAGCCCGCGACCACCGCGGCCTCGATGGCGATCTGCAGGCCGAGGACGATCGGCGACGCACCCGCTCGCGGGCCGTAGCGCAGCGGAGGACGTCGTTGTGGCGACTTTCTTGCCTCGCGAGGAATGGGCGAAGCCCAGGGGAAGAAAGTCGCATCAACGGCGTTGCGGCTCAGACGATCGAGGCGAAGCCGGTCTTCGGCCAGATCAAGCCATCAACGAGGCCACGTGCGTCGCGTGCTGAACCGCAATCTCGGGAGAAGACGTGGCGTATCTCGCTTGTGATGAACAGGGCTGGACACGATTCGGCGCAGAACGAGAAACAGTCGGTTGCAAAGGGCGGTATTGTCACCGAAGAAATGATCAAGATAACGCCGCTCCGCCGCGGCTGAGTGGAGCAGGCCGAGATGGTTGTGCTTGGTCGAGACAGCCCGATGAGGACTGCACCCTCGCCGGTCAAGTCCGATCATCTCCCGTTCAATGCGCCGATCTGCGCAAATCTGCGCGACGACAAAGGTAGTGCACGCGCATGCGCGACGCTTATCCCGAGGAGTCAACCGAAGCCAATGCCAAATGCCGGATCGACCATCCCGGTCTGCAGTTCGTCGTCGAAGATTCGAGCACCGTCGTGAAGGCCGAAAACAGCCATATTGGCGAGCTCACTCTGCCGAGCGACAAACCTGTCCGGTTCAATGGAACGGCTTCTCGGGGACCAGTACGTCTCGTGAGTGGGCATCCGCTCGCTGCACAGTCGGCGCTCTATACTTCCGATAAGATCCAATACATCGCCGAGACGCCGGAAGCGGTGAGGCATGCCGTAGCCGCCGCTGGGGGCGCCGCGCTACCGGTTCCCTCCGGGGGCTTCTTTGCAGGCGTGGCGAACGTCTTCAGCAAATTCAATTCACGCCCGAAGTCTGGGGCTGACGGCTGTCGCCGAGATGGGTACGGATTTCATGAGGGCAACAATGCCGTACGGTGCCGCGGAAGATCGACGGCAGACACTTATTCTTTTCGGCAAGGACCGGATCTTGCCATAGGCTAGAAAGGCATAATTCATTTGCTCGGTGGATTTCGAATGCGTTCTTTTAAGCGAGGGCCGCCGATATACCCCGGTTTGAATAGGACCGCTCGTTCCGTCTTCGACGCAGAAGTGAAGCTCCTCAAGCGCTTCGCTTCCAGCATATCGCCAGCGCGTCCGAAAAGTACCCACGTGTTACCTCAAGTGAGAGATTAAAAGAAGAGAAGGCTCTCGGCCTGGATTAAGTGACCCGCGTCAGGAGATTCCGTTTTTGATTGGAGTCGGCGTCACGATCATGATGACGCCGACCAAGCAAAGTCGCGCTTCTGAATGCAATACATTTGAGGCATCTCAGCAGCGGACGAAACGGATTGATATCGATTCGGGATCCATGATTTGATGGGACCACGGCGTGCAGCAACATCAGAGAGGCTTCGCCATGAACCTGGGAATACCGATTTATGAAGGCGTCAATCTGCTCGATGTCGCCGGTCCACTCGAAATGTTCTATTGGGCAGGCCAGGACAATAGCGATTTGCAGTCGACCCTGATCTCTGAAGACGGCCACGCCGTAACATCCATAAACGGCGTGCGTTTTGAGGCGCAGGCGAGTTTCGCGCAGATGCCGGCCCTCGATATCGTGTGGGTCCCCGGCGGTGATCCCGCTGCACTGCAAACCATCATGAACAATCCCGACTCTCCTTATCTGCAGTATCTTCGTCAGGTCGCAGCCAAAGCAAAATGGGTTTGCTCGGTGTGCGAGGGTGCGCTGTTGCTCGCGCGTGCAGGACTGCTGGACAACCACGAGGCGACCACCCACTGGTATTTCACCGAATGTCTGCAGCAATTCCCTCGCATCAAGGTGGACATCACCCATCCGCGCTTTGTGGTCTCGCAAAATGCTTCCGGTAACCGATTGACCGGTGGCGGCATCTCCGCTGGCCTCGATGAAGCGCTAAAACTTATTTCCCTGCTGTTCGACGACGAGCGCGCCAAGGACGTGCAAGTTACGACGCAGTATTTTCCAAAACCGCCCGTTATGGGTGTGATTCCCAAGACACCGAAGTGCCCGATCAAGTGGGACGAACTTACCTAGGCCGCCCCGACTGCTCGGCAAGGCACTTCTTTCGGCGCGCCGGCTAGCGGACGTTGCCGCATCGGCGAGGGTTGCGGCCGCTCCTTCATTCGGCACTCGGCCGCGTGGAACGCCGAACGCTCGCGACGAATTTGCCATATGTGTAAGACTCGCCTCCCACCTGCAACTTCATCCTAGACAATTTACAATTGAATGGTAGGCTTGATCTTCGTAGATCGTGTTCGCGAGGAGGACTGGCGTGGCAATAACCTTTCTGCGTCTTCAAGAGTATCTCGACAAGATCGCTCAGAAAGCAAACCTTGACGCGAACAACAGTCTGCACGGGCTCTTCTGGCAGACGACATTTGCAGAGTTCGTTGCGGGCGACGTTCCGAACAAGCGCTGCGCCGGCGCGCCCGTCCCGATCATCGATAAAATCGATCCCACTAAGTCGGCGTTTTGCCAAATTCTGCAGCAGGGGTGGTGCGCGATGCCCCAAATGCCGAAAACGGGGCCGTTTGTTTCCGATTCCAACTATTCAATCACGCTTGCCGACGGCACCGTCGTGACTGGGCAGCAGATACTTTCCGACATCCATGCATGGCTGGCCGCAGGTTCACCTGAAAACGGCTGACAGGGAGAATGGCAATGATCAAGCCGATGCGACTCCTGGCCGGGTTTGTCTTTCTCCATACAACGTTGCTGGCTACCGACGGGATTGCGGCACCCGAAAATTACTGCAGAACGATACCTGCGAGGTCGGACGCGTTGGATTGGCCAAGCAAGCATGCTTGGAATTTATTCGTCATGCTCAATCATCCTGCAATGGACAAGAAGTTCGGACGCGGCGTGCCAGACTGCACTCGCCCCTTCGGCTCTCCCGGCAGCACTTCTGTTTGGGAAACATGGCGCAACGCAGACTCGGAAGTCTATCTGAGCGATGGGAGAGAACCTCCGGAGTGGAACGATACTTCCCTGCCAGACGAAAAGCCCGGCAAGGTGCCACAGCTTCAACCTCTCGTCGGCGCAGGTCAGCCAGGGATTCTGTTTTCACCGACCGATGGTATATTCCACGATTCCGGTGGGTTCGGCGAAACGCGACTTAATCGCAGCACCTACGAGTTCGTACGGCGAGAATGCTTATTCAGCCGCGATGGTCAACAACGTTACGCGAAGGCCGTTGAAGACGGCACGAAGAGTGCGATCCAATTTCCGCCGGACTCTATCGAAGTCAAGGCCGCGTGGATCGATTTTGCTGAGCGACTAATTCCCGCCGACAAACAGCAGACCTATTACACGGCGGAGTTTCAAGGAAAGAAATACGGCCTCGTGGCATTGCACATCCTCACAAAAGATGTTCCCAACTGGTTCTGGGCGACTTTTCATCACAAGGACAACCCTTCCAACACGTTTGAGACGCCCGACACATTCGGGATGCCCCTTATGGTCAAAGGAACCGTTTGGGAAAATTATCGGCCCGGCGGCACTCAAACTGAGTTCACGCGTACCGATGGGACGGCCACGATGCTGTCGGACCACTTTGTCGAATTCGCCTTTCAGCGGTCGTCTTGCATCACGTGCCACGCGACGGCAACGATTTCGCAGAACACTCCTCTACCCGCCGCGCAGGCGAGGGCATTGTGTGCGATGACTCCGACATTACCTGCCTTGGGTTTGGATCCGGTGGTATGCAAGGGACTGATCGGCGAAAAGGCATTTGAGTCAGGCACCGACAAGCTTCTGATGGAACGGGGCGTGCCAGATCCTGAATGGTTCAAGAAGGATGGAAAGCCATTCTATCTTCAAACAGATTTCGTCTACTCCATTCCATTTAGAGGAAAACGAGAAGCGAGTGCGCCACCTGCTCGATGCATTTGGTGAAAGTACAACAAGTGATCCCATAAGCATTCCAACCGAGGGACATGCTGATCGAGCTGAATTGATCGTGCTATTTTAAAACTTTCGTTCGGGGCTATCGCGGACAACCAATGTCGCAACGGATTGTGAGCGCTAGAAAGGTGAGAAATGAACGTCGCCATGGACCTTTGTGGTCTCTCCAACCTTGCTCCTGATCCATGCCTCCTCTTCTGCGGTGAAGTCTCTGGCGACAATGACAGGCTGAGATTTGGCCGGCCTCAGCTTAGCGTACAACAGCGGATTATCCTGCGCGACCATATGCAAGAAATCATCCCTAGCTTGATCGGTTTCAAAAGTGAGAAACATATGGCTCCTGCCGTCTTAGGCCGTGCACATCGACTATACCCCACAACGCCCGCACCGTTACAATGAATCCAACTGTTCAACGTTCCTGTTCGGTGTTGCAAGATTGCCTTGCACCTTCGAACGAACTGTCAGAGAGGCACCATGAGGCGGTATTTCATCGTAGCACCCAAGGACCGACCTGCGTTGGCGAGAGATCGCATCGTTACCAAGGGGATTGAGACAGGCATTGGCACAGAAACAGCATCAATTAGGCCTTCTCGAACCCACCCCGACACGACGATTGCGACCTTAAGTCCGGAAACGGCAAATCAACTCATCGCTGAAGGTTCTGAACTCTACGAAGACGTCCAGTTTCAAATCTTTGATCCCGGCATTCCACGGGATCCACAGTCGCAGTTCTGGCTTAAGAAACCGGGGCCGCTACTTTCGCCCGCAGGGGGAAATCTTGCGGAAGTTACAACAATGATCCGCGCGCCCCAAGCGTGGTCGACGACGAAGGGAGCCGGCGTCACCGTAGCGATCATAGACACCGGCGTCACCAAGACCTTGAAGGAATTCGGCCCGGCTCGGCGACTAGACCTCGATATTCCGAGCGCCGCTCACAGCAACCACTGGAGCGATGAGGTTGGACACGGCTCCATGTGCGCGGCGATCGCCGTTGGTTCTGTCGCGGACGGAGGCAAGTATGACGGGGTCGCTCCGGAAGCAAAACTGATTGCGGTACGGACCGACTTCTCCGCGACCGACTTATTCCTCATCTACGACGAACTCATCAGCGCCAAGAAGACCGGCACGATCAACGGCCCGCTCGGTATCTCAAACAGCTATGGACTGTATCAATGCGCGTCAAACAGCGTCATGCAGCAGGACCATCCCTATCTAAGGAACATACTGGCCGCGATTGATGCAGACATCACCGTGGTCTTCGCCGCAGGCAACAATCACGTCGATGTGTGCCAGCATAAACCGGATGGGGATACTCCCAACACGATCTGGAGCGTGAACTCCCACGACCGCGTCATTTCGGTCGGCACCGTCGATCGCAATGGCTCCAATCAGATGATCCCAAGCAAGCACACCAATTCGAGCCGAGGCCCCGGCGAGTGGGCCGATCAGTTCAAGAAACCCGACGTGGTCAGCCCAACGTTCGGTGAGGTCGTCTGGAAGGACGGTTACCAAGTAATGGAATGGTGGGGAACAAGCGGTGCGTGTCCTCAGGTCGCGGGACTCGCCGCGCTGATGCTGTCCAAGAATAGCCAACTCAAGCCAGCTCAGGTGGCTGACATCATCCGTAAGACGGCGAAAAAGCTGTCCGGACCCCAAACATGTGTGGGTGCCGGCATGATCGACTGTGAGCAAGCGTTGGCCGCAGCGATTGAAGCAATACCCGGCGCTTAGCGTTTAGCTCCGATTGGGCTAACGGGCGCCGCCAAGGATAGCCGGAGCGGCCCAAGTAAAGGCGCCGCGGTAGTCCCCGGCTCCGTTTCGATAGAAGCTTGCACGTTTTCGCGTAGCGGTCTGATGGTTTCTCGGAGGCTGTTCAACGCTGGCGTTCGAGAAAGATTGCGCGGATCATCAGCATCCCTAACAATATCGACAAAATCGCAGGCGGCATGATCGATTACCGACGCGAGATCGATCAATCGTCCCGCTTTCCACGTCTCGAGCGCTGCCGGACTTGTTTTGTCAATTTCCTGATCGCCGACAAGAGCTGCATCTAGTTCGTCGATTGCCATCGCCCAATATTCGTCTTGGAGATTGAGAAAGCGAGCATTGGTGTCGCCCCTCACGGCGACGGGCACGAACGCTTCCGCCTCGACCGGCCCGTAGCCATACCAGCGGCCATACAACAGTTGCGAAATACGGCCTTCAAGTTTTGCTCCCAGCGGGGTCTCTGAGATTGTACCGCGATAGTCCTGGGCCTTGAGTTTCACGAACCAGCCTGATCGTATTCTTATTTCAAGTTTGCGTCCGACCAGCAGAAACGGAAAAAAGCCCGTCGCTAGCCCGCCCAGCATGCCAGCCAGCAGCATAGCATCGTCCGCCTCGGGCGTATCGCGCCCCAGCAATTCGCACGCCTTCAATGCACTACCGCTGAGCAGCACCATCCGCCGCTTGCTTCGAGCGGCCATTGAGGCTTGCAGGTTTCTCTCTGTGTCTTCAGGAATCCACAAATCCACAATGGATCCGATCGTTTTCCGGTCGCGATTCGAGACAGGCTGACGTGATAACCCAGCATCGGCGGCATTCATAATAATGGAGCCAATGGCCTCAGCCGCAGTTGTCGGCAACCGCTGCAAAGCTTGACCGGCGCTGCTTTGCGGAAAACTTTGAGCCGCGCGGAGCAACCGCTGTGTCTTGTCCTTGGCACTCTCGACCAGCGCCGGCGGTAGGCCGAGGTCAGACGCCAGTTGCGTCGTATCCTTGTCGCGGATCCACGTCTCAAAGCGCTGAATCGCAGCATTGAGGTCGGGCGTCGCCGGCGGCGCCTTCAGAACGTTCTGCACAAGGCCTGGTACTTTCTGCAGCAGCCTTCCGGCTTGTTCTGTCACCTTGCTTAGGAACGGGCTGCTTCCGGCGGCGTCTCGGCGCCAGACCGTGTATTGACCTGGCAGCAAATTTTGCAATGCTTCCAAAACGACGGGGTTCAATTGAAGAACGTCGGGTACCACTGCCGAGCGGGCACGAACCGCGTCGAAACCGATACGGAGGTTAGGCGGAAATGACAACTGGCTCTCGTCGGTTTGACTAGCCGGATCGATGCGAGAAAGCATCGACGAAAGCGCAATAACATCCGGGTAACGGCTGCCAAGGGCCGAGCGCAAATTTGAAACCACGGATCGCATCAGATCGATGTCCACGGGACGATCGGTTCTCTGCAGCAAGGCGTAAGCCGCGATGATGGCCGCAAATGGATTGTAGAACTTGCGATCCAGCATTTGCCGAACGGCCGGTTCGTTAACCAAAACCTTGGCGCGGCGAAAACCGCCAAGTAGCGTTTCGCCGTATTCCGCTTCGGTTTGACGCTCCGGTACAAATCCCTCCGATTTGGGGGCCATCACAATTGAGCAACCGTCCAACGCAATCTGCCGAAAAACGGGAAAGAAGACGAAGGTCCCATAGTGAGGCTGCAACCAAAGCGGCAGGCAGTATTCACCTCCGCCGGGTGCCGGCGCGGAAAGGATATATCCGCCCTCTGCCAAATCGACGCTCAACGCGCACCAACCCTCGTCCAGATTGCTCATTACTCCGCTTGAAAAATCGGTAACTTGGTGACCCGCAGCCTCGGCAAGTCTAATTTCGCGCCAGAATGGGTCTGCCGTCTTTACCCACTGGTTGTCCTCTCCACGCACCAGGACACGCCCAAAAACCAAAAGCCGACAGGGTCCTTCGGGACCATCGCGGAGGGTTACGGTAGTGCTGTAGCGTTGCGCGGCCGTATCATGGCCTTCGCGCAATATCGAAGAGCGCGGAAGTGGTGCGGACGTCCGGTATTGGAGTTGCCAATCGCCGGCGGCGATCTTCACTGCGCTCCCACCAAGCATGACACTCTTGCGTTCGGAACTGCCGGCGATCTTAGCTTCGAGATCGTAAAGCCCCGGCGGTAGATCCGCCCTCAGTTCTCCGACGCCACGCGTCAAGAGCTTGAAAGAGGAATCGTAGACGCCGAGTTCGGCTCCCGCCGTCGGTCCTTCGACAGTCAACGGAATAGAACCTGACGTCGGGTTCGGATTAGACATTGTATTCGACTGTCCTCTCGTGATCGAGATCTGCGGTAGCGCCGGTCGTGCCGAAGTTGATTCGAATGATCTGGCGGACGTCCGGTTCCCCGGTGTCGGAGTCGCCAAGGAATACAATTTGATAAAGCCCCGGGGCTAACACCGCCTGCAGTTTGGTGTCACCAACGTTGCTGCGCCGGATCAGCGTCCCATCGCCTCGCTGTAGTTCAATCGGCCGCGGCCAGCCCGGCTTAATACCCAACGTGATGAGTCGCTGATTGTTTATTCCCTTTCGAAAAATGATTTCGGCGGGCTTTGCAAGTTCAGGAATCTGCCGCTTGCCATAGTTGAGTGCTTTCGCAGTGACCTTTGGTTTGACGTACTGCATCAGCGACTCTACCGAAATTGATTGATCGCCGGCCGCTGCCGCGCCTCGCAAGCCCTCAAGAAGAAATTCGGTGAAAAAACTGCGTTGGGTCGGGGAGTCCGGCGCGTTTGAGAGTTGCCCAATCTGGCTGCCTACCGCGACCGTCAATTTGACATTCGTGTAGTCGACTGCAGGCTGAGGCCGCTTGAACGGCGGCTGTTGCGGGTCGACCGTATCGTCGACACCGCGACAGCAATCCAGGAAAAAAACCAGTTCATCGAAGTTGGCGCGCTCTACAAGAGTTGCCGCGTATAGCCGCGCTCCAATATTGCGGTTCGGTACGCCCTTCGAAGAGTTCGCCATGATCACGCAATCTCGTCATAGGACGGTGCACAGCCATGTCCTGAAAAATAGAAGTAGAACCGACGTCCTATGCGGCCAACTCGGTTATTCAAAAGCTTGATGAATTCGTCTTCCACGTCGTCTCTTATCGGACGGCCGATCCGTAGCTGCGGCGGCAGATCGCTGGAGAGAATCAGACTGACGTTTTTTTTGGGCAGATCACCACCCTGGGGGTCGCACAGCCACTTCGCAAAATCTCGCGCATCGCCCTCAGCCGCATCGATGGCCTGGTAGCTGGCATACGTGGCGATGCCTACGACGATGGCGTAGTCGTCATCGTTGGGCACCGAGTCTCTCCCACCCAAAAGTCTGAGTGCTCGCTGCAGCCACCTCGCCCGCGTGTATCGAATTCATTCTGTCTGCGCCTCGAGAGATTGCCGAATGGGCATCAAGTCTGGATAACGATGTTGCGGCGCCCGGTTGTATCCGTGATGAACACCTGTTGAACCGTTGATCCCAGCATCTCGGTGAACTGATTGGTCCGCGGCGCTTCGTTGACGCCTTGCGGGGCGGCTCTTAGGCACAGCGAATATTCTACGTCCGCCGGCGACAATGACTGTTCACGCTCCAGCCAGGCATCCGCGCCGCCGTTCTGCAATTGGACTGAGACGTTCACCATGACCTGCCCATTGCCGAGCCGCCGCGCGGAGTACTGACCATCAGTTCGCTGCAGCCGCTGAAAGCCTTGCGCGGCCCACGCCTCGAAAACCTGAATCCATCCCTCAGGCCATGGACCGCCCGAAGCCTTGGTGGGCATGGAATTCGGAGGAGGCTTCCTCAGCATTTCAGCAATCCGCGGCGCCAAAGCCACGACCTTGTCGTAGTCCCAGAGGTCAAGCTTCCACAGCATGTGGTCGCGATCGATGGCGCGAAACATGGGCTTGATGTGCAATTCGAAGTAGGGGGTGACTGACATAAGAATATACTCAGATTGCTGCTATTTGAACGACACGGACCCAATCTTTGTGTTGCGCTCTAAATCGGCATCCGCCTGTGGCGCCAACGGAGCGGGCCCCGCTTTTTGCGCCTGCGGATGGATCGCAACCGAGACAGTGAGCGGGCCGTTGGCTGCGGCCTGCACCGCGGGATACGAAGCGAGGTCGACCGAAATCAAATAGTCACTGGAGTCCGCATGACCGGCCTGCGCATGCTGGCTGGGCCAGCGCGCGACGTGACCAACAAGATAGCGGTTCCGAAATTGCGCGTCCGCGGGGGTGAATGCCGCTCCTCGGGGATAAACGTACACGAACGCCATATATGCTATATCGGCCGGGGCGGCCACCTGCTGAAGCGCGACTGCGATCTTGCCGGAAGTGCTCGCCGGGGCATTCACCGAAAATTCGCGCACCAAGGCCGGCTTTTGCAACGAAAGTTCGGCCAGGACCGGTAGTCGATCGCTATAGGTCGATGCCAGCACGACCGGAGCCGCATCAGGCGTGAACTGGTATGTATAACCGAGTTGCGCTGCGGCGTTGGTCACGTTCTTGGCCATTGTCGGCCCATCTGGACGCAGCGCTGTCTGCGGCGCCATGCCGTTCAGAACGCAATCCTCGCATGGCGGCACGTCGGTGATCGATTGCTGGCGCCACCACCAGACCACATCGAAAAACGTATGAAACGACCAGAAGATCACATCGTCCGCTGCCGAAGATGGGCAGCAAAGCGCACCGCCTACGAAGCCATGCATCGCATCGTGGATGTCTTTCTCAAAATCGCCGCCATCCGATGCCGTACCCAAAAAGGAGGCCGTCCCTGTTCGAGCCGCCGTGGATACGACCGGCCACGGGAACCATGACTGACTCGGCGCTGAGTTGCGCTGAGGACTGGATAGAATCGTCAGCAGTGCCGGATCGATGGGGCGCCCATAGTGGGCTGTCACTGCGGCTGTATCATTCTCAAAGACGACAGGAAATCGCTTGCCGCTCGGCTTCTTGGTCCAATCCCAATAGGGGACCATCACGTTTGCGGTTCGCGGCGGATCACTTGCCCGTAGCGCATCCTCATAATTGATCAGGTGCGCGCGATGCCAAGCCCAGAAATTGTAGGTGTGGTGCATGCACGCACCGCTGAAGAGCGCGGGTATATTGTGCAGCCCGGCCATATGCGCGTAGCTGAACTGCACAAGCGGGTCCGCAATACTCTTGTCGCGGACCTGCTTAACCGCATGGATGTACGTTTCGAGTTCGTCGGCCGAGAGGTCATCGATGGATTTTCTGGTACGGAGATCTGCCGCATGGGCGAGTGATGCGACCAGGAGCAGCGCGATTGATGCCGAAAGCAAGCGATAAAAGAATGGCATTTTTCCTCCTCGACACATGCGCGCCCTCCGGGGCGCCAAACCTGCACATCAGAACATGGTGTAAAACATCTTGCGACAGTCACGACTGCCGACGGTCGCGACTCTATTCAGGAAACGACAGCTCTCAACTTCTTGACTGCGCGACAACAGTTCTAATGATGATTTGTCAAGACACCCCCGGCCCCATTAGGAACAGCGATGCGGACGTTTTGCATCATCCCTTGATCCTCATGATCCAGGATATGACAATGTAGGACGAAATCGCCAATGTAACGGCGATAGCGCGTTCGGATGACAACCTGATAGCCGGGCTTGACGAACAGCGTGTCCTTCCAGACTCCCTTAAGGTTGGCGTATTGAGGATCGTTGCTCTCGCCTGCGCTGCTGACATCGTTGCCGCCCGAGTCAAGAATTTTCACGATCTGAAATGGGTTCACATGGATGTGGAATGGGTGTCCCACCGGGGGGCTAATACCTGACGTCAGGGTCCATTCTTCTACGCTTCCCAGCGGCAAGGTTCGATCAATCCGCGTGGCATCGTAAGCCTTACCGTCGACAAAAAACTTGAGGCCGGAACTGACGTCGATCTTAAGCTGAAGCGTCTGGCGTCCCTTGACTTCGGAATCAGCAACATCTGGATGCGGCACGAAAGAGAAGAGCCCCATATCATTGGCAAGATCGTCCCGCACCTTCTGTCGGATCGTTTCCGGCATGGTACGGTTGGCGGCCGAAATCAATTCTGCCTGAAGAAACGCCTTGGCGTCGGCGCCCACCGCTTGACCCATGGCGACATTTACGCGCGCGAGAAATTTCCGGATTTTCGTTGTGGCATTCACGGTGCCGGACGGACCCGCCATGTCATCAAGGACGCAATAATCCCCCGCCTCCGGGAAGACCATCAAGAGATCTTCCCGATAGCCAGGTTGCAACACAGTTGTGTCGCGTTCGCTGATCTTTGCTCGCGTGAGGCCGTCACTCGCGAACCCAAATTGGGGTAGGCGAGCGCCAATGCAATTCTGCTCAATCCAGTTCAGTTGCTGGGTCGGGTCGAGCGATGCGAAGTCGGGCGCACCCGGTCGCATTCTCTTGAATTGCAGTTGGACGGTGTCGCGCACGCCAGCGTGAGCAATTCGCCAGCGCTCAATGCGCCCAACTTGCGCGCCCGTAAAAACCGGAGCTACTTGGCCGTCGATCGTGGTAAAGCGACCAGACTTCGGCCATGTTGTGGGCCCGAACTGGTCGTATCCTTCAATCTCACCGACCTGACCCGGCTGGCAGACATACTTGCCCGTCGCGGTCTCTTGGACGGCGCCGGAAGCATCACGGCATGCGTATTGAATTTGCTGCAGCAGCACAAGCCGCTCTGTAAATGGCAGGCCGTCGGCACCCTTCAGAAGCGTATCGACATCGCCGCCTGTCTGCACGCTCGGCAGCCGAGATCCTCTCACGATAAGAAATCCGGCCATTCCGCTTGACACTTGCAAGGCGGTGGATCCGTGCAAATGCGGATGATACCAGAACGTGCCGGCGGGATGCTCGATAGATATATTGTATTCGTATTCAAAGCTTACCGATGGGGCGATGCTCAACAGGACATTGTCGCTATTTCCCGTCGGGCTCACCCAGAGTCCATGGGCGTGTAGATTGGTACGGTTGAAGCAATGCGGGACGTTGATGTCAGGCAACGACGCCGGACAGCTCGCGTCAGACGATGGCAGGTCGTTCTTGAGCGTGACGCGCACCGTTTCGCCCGGCGCGACCTCGATGGTAGGCGCAACGAATGGGATCGCGGGCGCTGCCGTCTCGTGGAGGTCGCGATAACTGCGCAGCCGTACCGGATCGTTCTTGTTGGTCTCTGGGTTGTAGATCGTGGCATTGCTGTAGTCGATCTTGAACTCGATTCGCGCCTCACCGCCGGCAGCGGTAACTGTCCCGGCAAAGAAGGGAGAGGATACCGTGCCAGTGCGTGGCCGTTGCGTCAGCGCGGTAGGAGGCGCAACGACAATGCGTTCGCTGCTCTGTGCCGAGGCATGCTGTTCGACGCCGGGAGGGGTGCAGAGGAACAATGCAACAGCGGGAAGCAACAGCATCCGGCGCATAGGTCGCACGCTCACGTGCAGTATTGCAATGCGGCATGGCAATGCGGCGAACAGCATTCTCTCCCCTCATGCGGGATGCAGGATGGAAATCTCGCCTGCCCGGCGGCCTGTGGCTTCGCCGTGAACACTTCCCAATCTAGCCGACCCATCACGGATCATGCAATGGTTTGCACCCGGTTGCAACCCACCTCTTTGCGACTTATGATCGCGACACGTTAATTTCACCATGCCTGATGTTTGAACATTAATTTGGCTCGGACAGCAATTCGGCCGCAGACTTTGGACGAACGAACATGTTTCTGATGCTGCGCGTGGCCGCAGTCAGTGTTTTAGCTTTTGCCCTCGCGATGACGTCGAGCGTATCCTTTGCAGAGACGACCGTCGTGCTGGCAAACGCGGAAGACAATCCACTGATTGTTAGGGGGACGTTCCAAAAGGGACAGGCGATCTCCAACCTCTTTGGTAACCTCCTGCTGAAAACTTCCTCCGCTGTGAAGATCGACCTAAATATGCGGTCGACCCATCTAACGCTTGAGGGCAACGGTCAGATTTTCATCAATCGCGCGGACGTCACTATTCAAACCGGGATTAAGATCGACGCGGGCGCGGTGCAGGATGTGCGGATCACAGTTGCCAATATCCCGCGACCTGGCCACTACAAAGGAATGCTAAAGCTTTGGGCCAACAGCGATGAAACCAATGCACTGAATGTCCGCATTGAGGTCGAGGTCGGTATCCGCCCTATGCTGGCACAGTTCGGAAGCGCTCCACAATGGAATCTCATACGATGTGATTGGGCTTGGACTTGCTGGATAGCGCGTGAATTCATAACCAACTCGGCCACAGCGGACATGCAGCCCATCAGACTGGAAAATCAGTCGCCCCTGCCGGCCCAGCGCGTCGATACGCTGGTGCTCCTGCGCGGCACCAACAACAAGAGCAATGATGTTACTCGAGACGTGAGTCTCGGTCCTGTGGGGACAATTCCGGGCAGTGGCATCGCTGAAGTCCCCATAACAATCAACTATAACGCGCTAGCTGCCGATACCTATGACGGGTCGGTCCGCTTTCGCGTGCCGGCAACCGATGAGGCCCTTACCGTACCGCTGATCGTCAATGTTCGAGACGGGCCGATCCTGCCGCTGCTTCTTATTTTGGCCGGCGTTATCGTCGGTAGATGGGCGCGAGAACTGGATTCGCCAGCCATCAAGGCGCAAATGAAAGCGCTGCAGCGATTGTATGGGATACGTTCCGATATGAACCGCGTGCGAGACGCGGTAAGCGCCAGTTTCCTCAAGGAGCAGGCGTATCTGCTTGAACATCTGGTCGAAAAAGGCTCAGCACTTGAACAGCAACTCGTCGAGAGGTTAAACCAGTTGGATGAGCAAGTGGATGTCTTGGCTCGGCTTGACTCGGCCGAGGTCGAGGCGCTGAAGATCCCAGGCCTAAGTGCTGCAATCGCTACCGACTTGACTGCTGCGCGGAACGCCGCCATGGCGGGCGATCGCGCGAAAGCTTTGGAGAACCTTGACGCGATCAGGAAAAAGGTTCGTGACGCAGCCGCAGCACCGCAGCCTGCTTTGCAGGCGCCTGACATTCGCGTCGTATTCGATCATATTCTCTTGTCGGTGACACCAGGCCTCCCGGCTGGTCAGCGTCCTACCAACGACGGATCGCCCAAGTGGAGCGATTGGTTTGCGAGATTTATCGCCGTGTTGTCCGGAGACTCGTCCGTCGGCACGAAGTTTCGATTTTGGTTCCTGAGGCCGGTGCTCGGGCTCGCTCTGCTGCTGCTACTTTGTCTGACCGGTCTCTATACGCTTTACATCAAAGTCCCGACGTTCGGATCCTCGGGCATGTACGAATACCTTGGGCTATTCCTTTGGGGCCTTGGCGCCGAAGTCGCGCAGCGAACGCTTACCAGTCTGCAATTGCCAACGCGGTAACGGGTCCGACAAGAGCAAAACGTAACGCAGGGTTATCGAGGCGTTGGCCTGCCTCGAGATAGATCGGTGAACATCGCGAGACGATTGTTGCATAACCACCCGAGCGGCGACCCGCCCCCCGTCGCAGGCCGACATCCAGATGACCATGGCGATCGTCGAGATCGCAAAGCCGCTCGGCATTGCCGTGCATGATCACATTACGTCGGCAAGAACGGGCACGTGAGTTTGAAGGGAATGCAGTTGATCTAGGCAGGCAAGTCAACTTCGGGCGTGGCGGTCGACTTGGCTCAAACCAAGCATTCCGGGTCTTGAACCGAGAGCTGAATATGTCGTCCCTTATTTGACAATGACTTAGGAATCGCCTCAGAACGGTTCCATGCCCTGCGCCCCAATCACCGGTATTGCGATTGGTCCGCTGAGGAATTCGATTAAGGCCCGCGCCGCGTCAGGCGCTTTGGAATTCGCGCTGCTCGTCCTCGGCCAGGTCGCCGTCGCTATTACCCGATCCTTGGCCTTGCGCATCGCGATCGCGGCAGCATTCGCTGCTCCCGCTGCCGTCGCCGGCTATTATGTGGCATTCGCCCTGTCCCGGATCGGGTTGCCGTCGTTGGCTTGGCGTGAGATCTTCGCTTGCCTGGGCGCGGTTTGTGTTGGCCGCACACCATGGACACGCTTTCCGCCGGCCGTTGCGATAAGCAGCGTGCCAATGAGGCCGGCACCGCTCTGAAACGCCGTCATCCCGATACTCAGTGCGACGTAAAATGGCAACGCATACACAGCGAGCGAAAAGATCGCCCAGCAGAACAAGCCGATGCCGAGTGCGTTGAGGACGAGCCCAAGGGCGAGCATGGTGGTGGCTCCATGTGCATAGATGTACCAGGCGCGCCTTCCACCACCACCACGGCGCAACTCTGGATATGAGACCGAAACGAGGCGGAGTTGCGGCGTGAGCAATTTCGCCCCGATGGAAAACGAGAAGACGGCGTTCACGCGCCGCCGAACCTCCAGACGGGGATGCCGAGGCGCTTCGCCTTATCGGCAAGGTTGTCCTGAATTCCCGTGCCCGGGAAGTGCATGACGCCGATCGGTAGGAGTTCGAGCATGGCGTCGTTGCGCTTGAATGGTGCCGCCTTGGCGTGCTTCGTCCAATCGGGCTTGAAAGCGATCTGAGGCACCTTGCGGGTGATCGCCCATTTCGAGGCGATCAGTTCGGCCCCTTTCGGCGAGCCGCCATGGAGCAGGACCATGTCGGGATGCTTGGCGTGAGCTTTATCGAGACGATCCCAGATAAGGTGGTGGTCTTTGAAGTCGAGCCCGCCGGTGAGTGCGATCTTCGGGCCCGCCGGTAACATGACCTCGGTCTCAGTGCGGCGCTTGGCTGCGATGAAGTCGCGGGAGTCGATCATCGCTGCGGTGAGCGTGCGGTGGTTCACCAGTGATCCCGATCGGGGACGCCAGAATGAGCCGGTGTGTGTCTCATAGCGCTCGATGGCCTGGTCACGGAAGAGTTCCAGGCAGTTGCGGCGCTCAATCAGCGTGATGCCTTCCGCCGTAATGCGCTCGAGTTCGACGGATCGCACTTCGGAGCCGTCCTGCTCGCGCTGGCTTTTTTGCTGCGCCTTTTCGTTGTCGTCGAGTTGGCGTTCGATGCGGTCTACGGCACGATGGAACAGGTTGACAGTCGACCAGAGCAGATCGTCGAGGTCCGGCTCGAGGCGAGTGTCGTTCAAGGTCGCGACCAGGGCATCGAAGATGTCAGCAACCGCGCCAGCAACGATCTTGCCCTCGGGAAGCGGCCGTGGATCGGGCTGGTCGTCGAAGGGGCGGTACCCGAAGAGTTGCAATTCGGTGAGAGTATGCTCGGTTGGAGACGTGGCGTGCGGCGGTTCGATGTCGTCATGGTCAGTCATGAGAGATGTCCTTGCCGGATCGGCCGCGACCATCGCGGCCTTCGTGGCGATCACTCAGACGGCGGGCGGAGCGGGCCAGAACCCGGAGCGGCTTGTCCGCCGAAGCCCTGAGGGCGTAGGCGGAAGCGGAGGGCCGAAGCGGCAGCGGAGGATGGCGGAGGCCGGCTATTTTGCTTCGCGATGCAAAGCGCGCCGGCCAGATAAATAATCTGTCTTCCCATCGCCGGCGCGCGGCGGAAAATAGCCGGACGCAGCCATTGCCGGCCGGAGCCGCTTGCCGTCCGATCGCCCTCTAGAAGGCCGTGGTCGCGTCCTCTTCCGGCAGTGGCCGTACCGCGACCGACCTATCCCATCGAATTGCCGGGGCTATTCTGCGGTTGCCATCCACGAATGCAGGAAACGGACGACGTCCTCCGGTACGAGTTGCAGTAGCAACGCTGATCGGAGGGCCTCGAGGCCGAAGATGTGCAGATCTTCGTTGAAGTCACCGAGCCGGGGCGACAGCGGTATCGCTTCAATGCCGATGGCTTCCGCACGCTGAGTGAGAATAGCCTGTACGGCATCTCCAGCAGCATCGTCATCGCGAGCAATATAGAGCCGACGCAGACCAGGTGGCAGCAACATGGCTGCGAGGTGATTGGCCGAGAGCGCAGCGGCCATGGGCAGGGTCGGAAGTGCGTAACGCAGCGACAGCATGGTCTCGATGCCCTCGCCGGCCGCGAGCACGTCATCGACTACGCCGAAACGAACAGCATTGCCGAGCAGGTCGCCCATGGCTCGTCGTGGCGTCTCAATCGGAGCCTTGCCGAGCCGCAGGCGATCAAAGCCGTCTGGATCGAGCCAGGTGCGGTGCACGCCGGTGATGCGTCCCTCGGGGTCCGCAACAGAGGCTATCATCGCCGGCCAGGTTTCGGTCGACGAATGCTGGTCTGGTCGATAGTAGCAACGAGGATGGAAGCGCAAGCTGCCACCATGGTTGATGCGAATAATTCCGCGACGCTGCAAGTACGCCCCGGCTAATGTCCCTTCAATTGGGCTGGATATCGCAAAGAGCCGACGAGCGGCTTCCTGCGATCCGGCCGGCAAGACTGAACGAATAGGTTTCGGAGCGAATTGCAGTTCTGAACGAGGCAGCTTTAGAAACCGCCTCGCCTCCTCGGCGACCTCGCGAAAGTCTCGCAAGGCCAGCCTTTCGCGGATGATATCGAGGAGATCACCATGTTCTCCGGTCGCGGCGTCGGTCCATTTCCCAGCGGGCCCCTTCGGCGATTCCTGAAGCCGTACAAACAACGAGCGGCCCGGCGTGTTGTGGACGTCGCCCACCAGCCAGTACCGCCCCGCTCGCCTGCCATTGGAGAGATAGTGTCTGCACACCGCCTCGGCCTCGCGCGCGAGGCGGCGTGCCAATTCGGAAGGATCGCGGGACATTACGCCGCCTCCCGATCACTGATGCGCGCAACCGGATAGCTGTCGAGCACATTCGACAGGATCTCGACACCGCTCGCGTCCGTGGGCACGAACATGCGCAGCTTCCAGGAGATGATCTCCCCAAAGAGGCCGTAAGCACGGAGGCGATCGCGCATCGTGTCGTTGAATCCCGACAGCTCGATGCGATATCAGCCCATCACCCGGACGCGGCGAAGCTGGAGCCCCTCCGCAAGATCGAGGACAGTCCGTCCCTCCATCAGCGCGGCAAAGGCAGCGCCCGGTGCCAGCGCAGGCGCGTCCGTCGCAAGGACGCTTGCGACCCACGCGGCCGAAACCTTGCGTCCGATGATGCGTTCGCTCGCATCGGTCTGGAGCCGATAGACGCGGGTCGATTCGCTCGACAGCCGCTTCCAGATGGGTAACAGCAAGCCCGCCACGACGTGGATCGTGCTTTCCGTGAACTCGGGGACCTCGGCAAGCTCCGCCAGCCAGGTCGAGGCAAAGCGTTCACAATCTGCTTCGTCCCAATGACTTTCGGCCATGGTGGTCAAGGGGACCGTGTGCTGATCCATCGGCCGGATCAGACGGACGCGCCGCTCGATCTCGCCGTCATCGAGCATGACGCTCGTCGCAGGGACCTGCACGGCGGCTCTTCCCGAGCGCCCATTGACGAGCAGAACGGCCTGACGATCGGAAAGACGTGCAAGAGCGTCATCCAGACTCACTGGATGATTGCGCTGGCGCTTGGCGACCGTGAGCAGCCGGGTCTCAGCGCCGGTCCCCGGATGGTCATAGATCGTCCGCCGGTCGGTGACGACGAAGCTCTCGGCACGGAGGGTTTCCAACCCCACGTCGTAGGTGCCGGATGCAACCGCGCCTTCGATCCGAGCGGTCAAGAGCTGCTCGAAGGCGGTGAACAGCACATTCTGTAGGCCGATGGTGAGCGCCAATAACCTGTTCAGAAAGGTCGTGATCGGCGGCAGGTCATCCCTGAGCCCATTGGCATCCATGAGCTTCAGACCTGTCGCATCCTCGAAGCTCCCAAGCGAGCAGCCGTCGACCTTGCCTCGCGCGAGCAGCGTGTAGAGCTGACGCAACGCGTCGCGGCCGTACTGGCTTTCGAGGTTGTCCTCGGGCCGGAACAGGCCCTGCCCTCCGGTCTGGCGTTGGCCGCGCGTGATGGCCCCCAGCGTGTCGAGCCGGCGGGCAATGGTGCTGAGAAAGCGCTTTTCGGCCTTCACGTCGGTCGCAATCGGACGAAACAGGGGCGGCTGCGCCTGGTTGGTCCGGTTGGTCCGGCCGAGCCCCTGGATCGCGGCGTCGGCCTTCCAGCCGGGCTCGAGCAGGTAATGGACTCGCAGGCGGCGATTCCGAGCCGAAAGTTCGGCATGGTAGCTCCTCCCTGTGCCGCCCGCGTCGGAGAACACAAGGATCCGCTTGACGTCATCCATGAAGGCCGACGTCTCCGCGAGGTTGGCCGATCCGGCTCGGTTTTCGACCACCAGGCGGTCGCGCTTGCGCACAATGCGGCGCGAGCGGCCGGTGACCTCGGCGACCATGTCGGTGCCGAAGCGCTGGACGACTTGATCCAGCGCGCCGGGTACCGGCGGTAGCGAGGCAAGCTTGTCGATGAGGCGGTCGCGTCGTGCGACGGCTTCCCGGCTCTCGACCGGCTGGCCGTCGCGATAGACAGGCCGGGAGCAGAGGTTACCTTCCGAGTCGGTGAAGGGTTCGTAGAGCTGGACTGGGAAGGAATGAGCGAGGTAGTCGAGGACATACTCGCGCGGCGTGATGTCGACCTGGATGTCGCGCCATTCTTCGGTCGGGATCTCAGCGAGCCGGCGCTCCATCAGCGCTTCGCCCGTCGACACGATCTGGATGACCGCTGCGTGTCCACCCTCAAGATCCTGCTCGATCGATCGGATGAGAGACGGCGTCTTCATCGAGGTGAGGAGGTGAGCGAAGAAGCGCTGCTTCGCGCTCTCGAAGGCTGAGCGGGCCGCAGATTTGGCCTGCCCGTTCAGCGTTCCCGTTGCGCCTGTGATGTTGGCGGCTCGCATCGCCGCATCGAGGTTGTTATGGATGATGCTGAACGCACCGGCATAGGCGTCGTAAATGCGAACCTGCTCCGGCGTAAGCTGGTGCTCCACCAAGTCGTACTCGACGCCCTCGTAAGACAGCGAGCGGGCCGCGTAGAGTCCGAGCGCCTTGAGGTCGCGCGCCAGCACCTCCATGGCCGCGACGCCGCCCTCCTCGATTGCTTCGACGAACTCGGCCCGGGTGGCGAACGGAAAGTCGGCGCCGCCCCAAAGGCCGAGGCGTTGGGCATAAGCGAGGTTATGAACCGTGGTGGCCCCCGTCGCCGACACATAAACCACGCGTGCATTCGGCAAGGCGTGCTGAAGCCTCAAGCCCGCGCGCCCCTGCTGAGAGGCCGCCTGATCGCCGCGCTCGCCCTTGCCCCCGACCGCATTCTGCATGGCGTGGCTCTCGTCGAAGATGATCACTCCGTCGAAGTCCGAGCCCAACCATTCGACGATCTGCCTGACGCGCGAAAGCTTTTCGCCACGCTCGTCGGTCCGTAGCGTGGCGTAGGTGGTAAATAGGAGGCCTTCCGCAAGCCGGATCGGGGTGCCCTGGCGAAAGCGAGAAAGAGGCGTAACCAGCAGGCGCTCCATGCCGAGCGCGGACCAATCGCGCTGCGCGTCCTCGATCAGCTTGTCGGACTTGCTGATCCAGATCGCACGGCGGCGGCCCTTGAGCCAGTTGTCGAGCAGGATCGCCGCGACCTGCCGCCCCTTGCCCGCCCCGGTGCCATCGCCCAAGAACCAGCCGCGGCGAAAGCGGACGGCATTTTCCGCGTCGTCGAGCGCGGTGGCCAAAACATCAAAGGTCGCGTCGACCGTCCAGGAGCCCGCGAGAAACTCGGAATGTGCCTCGCCGGCATAGATGATGCTCTCGAGCTGGGCATCCGATAGAACTCCGTCTGCCATAACATTGACCGGCAGATGCGGACGATAGGATGGCTTCGGTGGCGCAACGGAAGCCATCGCCGCGGATTGCACGAGTTTGGTCGGGTGTGCGCACGATCCCGGAATACGGATCGACAATCCATACTCCTCGTAAAGTGCATCGGTCAGCTGGGCGCTTTCCGGCGGCGACCATTCGACCGTCTCGTACGCAAGTTCGACACCTTCTGATGCTGCGGTTATCGAAGAGGACGAAGAAATTGATGCAACAGCGCCGACCAATCGTGACGTCGCTGGCCGCCCGATAGTAGCGATCTCCGATGGTGCGGCGACGGGCAGCCTTTCAGGCACATGCTGGTTCACCCAGCCAAGCAAGGTCGCGACATCGCCCGCCATTCCTGGCGAGGCAGGAAAAGCTTTCGGATCTGCGGCGGGCAGCTTGTCGATCACAAGCAGCCTCGTATCCGTCCGAGTGCCATGCTTGGCGTAAAGGCTGCCGTCGATAGCCGCAGAAAACACCACCCGCCCGCGTTCCTGGAGCCGCACAAAGGCATCTCGCCATGCCGGGTTATCCGGCGCGAAGCTTGCGCCAGCTATGGCGACGAGGCGCCCACCATCGCAAAGACGCGCGAGTGCCGAAGCGACGTGGCGGAGGGCCGCATCCGCCATCCGCCGATCGACATTTGCCAGCGCGGAGAACGGCGGGTTCATCAAAACAACGCTCGGTGCGACGCTCGCATCGAGGTGGTCATTGATCTGAGCAGCATCGAACCGCGTGACCTTAACGCCCGCAAATAGATGATCGAGCAGCTCCGCACGGGCCTCGGCCAACTCGTTCAACACCAAGGCGCCGCCGGCGAGCTCGGCAAACACGGCGAGCAAACCGGTCCCCGCGGAGGGCTCCAGGACGCGATCGGCCGGCGTAATGCCGGCTGCGGTGCATGCCGCCAGCCCGAGCGGGAGCGGTGTCGAGAATTGCTGAAGCGCCTGACTGTCCTCGGAACGCCGCGTATAGGTCGGCAAACAGCTCGCGACCTTCACAAGCATCGGCAGCATGGCGACGGTCGAGCCGGCCTTGGCACGCATGGCCGGGCCGAACTTGCGAAGGAACAGAACGGTTGCCGCCTCGCAGACGTCATAGGCGGTTTTCCAGTTCCAAACGCCGGCTGTGTCCGAAGCGCCAAAGGCGGCTTCCAGGGCGCTACGCAGAACAGCGGCATCGATGCGCCGGCCGCGTTCGAGCTCGGTCAGAAGCTGTCGCGCGGCCCTGACGGCGGCTGAGGTGAGATTTGCAGCGGCACGCATGGAGAGCGGCGCAGCGGCAGCGCCGCCGGCGAGAGATTCGGTCATTGAGATTTCTTTCGGAGAGCAGGAACGGGTCGAACCATCAGGCGCTCTCCTCCGCCCCAACGGCTCAAACCCTTCCCGGCCTAGCTCTCCCTCTGAGCCCTCCCCCAGAAGAATGGGGACCCGCACTGTGCACCGGTCCCCAAGCAACCGCAGGACGGCCGGAGTCGTCCCGCTCTGTGTTTTCACTCGGCCGCGTCGAGCTGTTGCGGATCGTCGTCGCTGGCGTTCTCTTGATCCTCATCATCGGCGAGGAATTCGGGAAGCGGGCCCGCTTCGCCCTCCTGTCCCACTGGCGCCGCATCGGGATCGACGAGACGCAGCGGCTCCGGCAACCAGCCCGAGCCATCCAGAAGGCGCTCGGCCTCCTTTGCCATGTCGGCCTTCTTCAGATGGTCGATCAGTTGCGCCGACGGCTCGCCCTTCGCTTCCCGCACCGCTTCCAGAATACGCGGCTTGGTGACCCGGCCGAGATAGTTGTCGACGGTCGGTCGCCAGCCGGCCTGCACCATGTCGAGCCCGACCGCGCGGGCCAGCACCTCAGCCTGGTCGAGACGCGTGCGAACGCCATGGGCGGAGACGCGCCCCTGATTGTAGCGATTCGCCGGCTCATAGACGGCGTTGACCGCAAATGATGCACAATGGGCGAACAGCGATGCCTGTGCACCACCATCAAGAGCCGTGAGCGCATCCCAGAGATCGTTTTCGCTCTTCGGCAACCGTGCCTTCCAGGCCTCATGCCGCGCCTCGACCGCCTTCGCAGACACGCTTTCTCTCAACCCAGGAGCTTGAGCGGAAAAGTTCGGCGTGCGAAGGCCGATCTCAAGACAGCTCCCAGACGATGCGAACCGGTAAAAGGCCGTCAGCACGAAGTTGTGCAGGACCGCCTGGAACGCGATCGCTGGATTTTCTGCCAGCGCATCCCGCAATGCCAGCGTGCGATGCGCCGTCAGCTCGATAATCAGCCGATCCGGCAGAGGCCGGGCCGCGTCCTCATCATCTTCTTCGGCATCAGGAGCACTACCTGCGACCGCTATGACCGAGCGCTGGACGGAAGAGCCCCCTCCTTGACCTTCGGTCGACGACGCATCGGCGCCCTGCTCGGCATCAGGATCGGCTGCCGGCACCTCGTCCTCTGGCCGGACGTAACCCCGGTCAACGGAGAGGCGCCCTTCGGAATCGATGCTGATGAAGACGCCCGCTCGGGCGATCTCCGACTGATCATAAAGCATCGGCCGGTCTTCGAATGCCGCCAGTGCCGACTCGATTGCGCCGAGACGCTGATCGACCTCGTCGGGCAATTCGTCGGCACCCTGATAATCTGCTTCAAGCTTGGCCTGCTCGGCATTCAGGGCGTCGATGGTGGCCTGCTCCTCAGGTGAGAGATCGACAGGTCTGCCTTCGATCTCCCGTAGGCCTTGGGTGTGACCGTAGGGGAACTCTACGGCGACCGATGTCCACTTCCAACCTTCGGCGGCAATCGTCTCAGCCTCGGCCTTGAGCTTTTCGGCTACGAGGCGGTCGAGCAGCACAACGTCCTGAAGCCAGCCGCCGTCGTCGTGCTCGAACAGATCCCGCAGAACGCCGCCACCCGCGTTCTGATATGCATCAAGGCCCACAAATTGAGCGCGGCGATCAGACCCGCGTACGGTGTTCTCAGTGAGCAAGCGCCGGATCTGGTAAGGCTCGTCACGGCCGGAACGGCTGACATTCTCCCAGATTTGCTCCTGGCGGGCGTGATTGGCCATGACCGAGAACGCCATGAGCTGCTCGAGCGTCATGCCGTCTTCGGCATAGACCTCATGCAGCTTCGGCGACACCGACGCCAGCCGCAGCCGCTGCTTCACGATCGCTGGGTTCACGAAGTGCCGGGCGGCGATGTCTTCCTCGGACATGCCGAGATCGCGGAGTGTCTGGAAGGCCCGAAACTGATCGAGCGGGTGCAGGCCGACCCGCTCATCGTTCTCCGCCACGGAATCGTCCGCGGCAATGCCCCCTTCGCGGACGACGCACGGCACCGCCTGCGTCTTCAACATCCGCTTCTGTTTCACCAGGAGTTCGAGAGCGCGATAGCGCCGGCCGCCCGCTGGCACCTCGAACATGCCGGTCTCGTTGCCATCTGCATCGACGACGGCCCGGACACTCAGACTTTGCAGAAGCGTACGCTGCGCGATGCTCTCGGCTAGCTGCTCGATCGAGACCCCGGCCTTGACGCGGCGCACGTTCGACTGGCTGAGCACGAGCTTGTTGAAAGGGATGTCCCGGGAAGGCGACAGCGTGATCTTTTGTACGGCTTTCGTCATCTTGGCTCTCCACGACGGGCGGCCGTGAGACTCTCTCTCGGCCACCAACCCGTCGCGAATAACCTCCCCTCCTCTCACTCTCGCGCGGCCACACGAGGCGAAGCATCACGCCGCCTCGTGATCGGCGACAACCGAATCCAGCGACGCCGGCTCAATGGACCCGGGAACGAAACCGAGCAAATAGTCCGCGGCCTTGCTCGCCTGGGAGGCGGCCCGCACGATGGCCCGATTGTCTTCGCGCAGGACTTCCAGCCATGACCCGATATAGTCGGCATGGCGCACAGTCGGGACGATCCCGAGCGACGCGCAGCTGAACGCGGAACTCAACTCGGCGACCAGTTCTTCGAAGGCATATTTCTTCGTACCGTAGGATCCGCTCTGGTCGCGATTGAGCCGCGAGGGATGCCCGGTCGCATGACCGAGTTCATGCAGCGCTGTGCGATGCCAGTTGATCGGTTCGAAATAGGCCTGCGACGGCGGGACCTGAACATAGTCTTCTGCCGTTGCATAGAATGCGCGATCTCCACCAATGCGAAATGGAATTCCGCTGGCCTTGATGACGGCGTCAACCGTGGGTTCAATCAGGCCAGCCGGCGGTGGCGGCGCAGCGGTAGCAATCTCGTCAGGCAGATCTGCGCACTGATCGACGTTGAACACGGTAAATCGTTTGAGGAATGGAATTGACTGCGCGTCTTTACCGGTCTCGGCGGCGCGGCGCTTTTCGTCATTCGGCACGAAACGATCTGCGTAAACAACAGTAGTACCGCGCTCTCCCTTGCGAACGTGGCCGCCAAGCGAGAGCGCCTGACGAAACGTGAGCCAACTTTGACCGGCAAATCCGCGTTCGATCACGGCTCCCCAGAGGATGAGGATGTTAACGCCACTGTATTGCCGGTCGGTCGAGGCGTTTTTCGGCATGGCCAGCGGCGCTTTCGCCGCGGCCGTACCCCAGGGCTGGACCCAGGGGACGCGTCCGGCCTCAAGCTCGGCGATGATCTTGTCGGTGATTTCGTTGTAGAGGTTCGCCCGGTCCTGGCCGACGCGCGCGCAAGCAGTGGGATTCGACATCGCGGATCTCCGCGACGGGCGCCACGAGCCTCTCTCGCAGCTTGTAACCCGTCACGGAAAAACCCAGCCTGCACTCTTACTTTCAGCCTCTAGCGCCATCTACCTGGGACCCAGGCCCGATCAGGCGTGTGCCCAAGGGCGCATCGCCTCGACGGAAAATGGCACCCGGAGAGCGTGAGCATAGCGACCCGAAGGGGCACGCGGGTCCGAGTGCAGCGACGAGACCGGTTCAATAGCGGCACCCGGGAACGGGGCAGTGATAGCGATCGCCGCAGGCGAGCCCCTTTCCCAAGTGCCCCCGGCGAGGAGCACCAAAGCTCTGGCGCGAGGGATCGAAGCCGCAAGGCCGAGACGCTGCGCGGCTCGGTTCACGAGAGCCCGGTGCGGCCCTGGCGGCACGCGCCAAAACCTGGGCGAACATGATGCAGGCCATGATACGAGAACCGCCCGAGATTTTCACAGGAGTCTCACAATTATGGAAGAGAGGCCTGTGGCGGAGCAAAAGCGAACAGCACTCACGGACGCGGCGAAAGAGGCACCCGCAGGGGTCAGCATAGCGCCGACGCGTAGCGGCGGGACCCGGGACCGAGTGCCGTCGCGAGATGAAGTAACCGGGCACCAACCTCTCGGGCGCATAATACGTCGATCGATTCGCCCAACAAGATGAGCTGGAGATCCTGATGAATTACTTCGCTGGACTCGACGTCTCTCTCAAGCGCACCGCGATCTGCATCGTTGATCAAGATGGAAATATCGTCCGGGAAGGAGTGACGGACACTGAGCCCGAGGCGCTAATTTCCTGGCTGAAAAATACCCGCTTCGCTTTGCGGCGCGTTGGGCTGGAGGCCGGTCAATGTTCCTCGTGGCTGTCCAAGGGGCTTTCGGAAGGTGGATTACCGGTCATTTGTGTTGAGACCCGACACGCAAAGAGCGTGATGCAGGCTCAAACTGTCAAGACGGACCGCAACGATGCTCGCGCGCTCGCGCAAATGATGCGAACAGGATGGTTTAAGGCGGTTCACATCAAATCAGAAGACAGCCAAAAGCTACGAGCATTGATGGGCAGTCGTCGGTGCCTGCTCGACAAGCAACGCGACCTCAACAATCATATTCGGGCAGCACTTCGAACCTTTGGATTCAAAGTGGGCCTTATCGGCCAAAGCCGCTTTGAAGAACGTGTACGCGAGCTGATCGTAGCTGATGGAGATTTACAGGCCCTCGTCGTTCCATTGCTAGAGGCCCGGCGCATGCTCGGCGAACAGGCGCACGTGTTGACGCGCTTGATTGGGCGCCTGGTTCGGAGCGATGCTATTTGCCGCCGGTTCATGACGGTTCCTGGCGTTGGCCCCCTGACAGCTTTGGCATTCAAGACGACCATCGACAATCCAAGCCGCTTCCGAAAATCACGGCATGTTGGCGTCCATCTTGGACTGACCCCGGGCAAATACGCATCCGGAGAGGTCGATTACAACGGGCGCATCACCCGGTGCGGCGATGCCTTTGCTCGAGAGCATCTCTTTGAAGCAGCGCACTCATTGATGGTCAACACCAGACGTTGGTGCTCGCTAAAGGCATGGGGCATCCGCATTGCCAAGCGCAGCTCCATGAAAAATGCACTGGTTGCGGTGGCTCGCAAGATATCCGTCATCCTGCACCGCATGTGGTGCGACGGCAGCGACTTCCGGTGGGAGAGATCGGAGGCCACAGCGGCGGCCTGACACCCGAGTGCACTGATCAGCGGAACACGGCCGAAAGGCTGTCAAGGAGTCCGGCAGGACGAGGAATGGCGAGGGTGATGACCGGTCTGCAGCGCGAGCCGATCGCTCCGTGACTGCGCTCCCGAGATGGTCCCGCCACTTCTTCACGAACATCATCATGAGGCGGGGATCCCGACCTCGAAGAGAAGCGCGATCGCCGGATAGCTTTGACGCCATGGTAGGTTCGGAAGGGACAGCCACAATGCGGCAATTAGATCAGATTTGGTACTTGACGCCCCAACCCCGGTTAGAGAAGACCGGTTAAGAAGGCACCCGACCCGAAGGGCAGTGATAGCGACGCCGGCATGCAATGACTGCCGGCCCGAGGGCGAGTGCCTCCGGCGAGCGACTCAATGCGGCTTCACGTCTGCTTGGTATCAATTTTGCTTTTGTGATAACGTCTCACTCGTGCGCATGTTTATGCACGTCGTGGGCATGTTCACTGAGAGCCAATTCTTACAGAGGACGACATGGCCAAGAAAGCGAAGAAGGCAAAGAAGACCGCGAAGGCAGCCACCAAGAAGGTGGCAAAGAAGACTTCAAAGAAGAAGAAGTAGTCGTATCGGCTACTGATCTATTGCCGCCTCCGGGTCGCAACCCGGATGAAAAGCGAGACCTCCCAAAGGATATGAAGCGTCCTTTGCAGCCGTTCGGTATCGCGGCAAGCTAAGATAAGGCCGGACCTTTGTGCAGGTGGCTGCTGCATAAAGGTCCGGTTTTTCATTTCTGCCCTGCGAGGGCGTGATCTGGGCTCGTGCGCGAGGGATCGAAGCCGCAAGGCCGAGACGCTACGCGGCTCGGTTCACGAGAGCCCGGTGCGGCGACAGCCGCACGCGCAAAACGGAGCAAGGAGCAATCACCTGAGCTCGGACGTCTGAAGCATCGGAAAACGGTTCTTCTGTTCGTTCTTGGCCACCCTAGCATCTGGCCGGACGGAAAATTCGGCCTTCGAAAAACCACGAGATCCCACGATCCGGAATCTCAGTCGTGGGTTAGCGATGGGGAACGTCTGCGGGACTAAACGATTCGTCTCAGCGCGGGAGAACCTTCAATGCTGATGACCAAGCAGAGACGGCCGCCGATCCGCACCCTGCGCGGTTGGGCGATCAACGTGCTGAATGAAGCCGGCGCCATCCGCGAGTGCGACGAGCACGGTTGGATGCAGGACCGCGCCAATCCCCATGACGAGAGCGGGCCTTCGACATCGCCCGTCGAGATCCGCCAGCAGACGTATCCCGTCAAGAAGCGGAGGCCGCGGTTCGCGACGTGCTGGATTCGATTGGTGACACCTGCCCAGAATGCCCTCCTGACGAGGAGGACCGGCGCTAGGCCCCGACGCCGACCCTACTCCGCCTCAGCGGCCCAGCTGTTTCTCCACGCGCTTGCGCGCGTTGCCAACCTTTTTGACGGCCTTCTTCACCGCTGGCGCCGACCTTCCGGTCTTCTTTGCTTCGTACTGCAGTTCGTAGTCCTGCCCGCCTGCCACCCGCGCCCGGTCCTGCTTCCTTCCACGGGCCGTCTTGCTCTTCTTCGCTCCCGCCACTGGTGCCTCCTGTTGTGACATGGAAGCAACGCGACAGGGATTCGCAGGTTCCGGAACGATTCGAACTGTGCCAATTTGAATCGGCTGTAGCGTGGAGTTGTTCAGTGGCGTTTCAGCGTAAAAAGCAGGCGGTAAACGGCGTCGAGGCGCCTTTCCCCGGCTCCATCGAACCGGCCCTGGCCACCTTGAGCGATAAGGTGCCGTCCCTGCATTACGCGACACACACTGAAGGATTGGCCCTTGAATGAGCCGGACGTCGACCCTGCCCAAGCGCTTACAGCCAATGCTCGCTACGCTCACCGACGGGCCGTTCGACGACCCCGACTGGGTTTTCGAGGATAAGTACGATGGCTTCCGGATGATCGCGGAAATCCGGCGGGGCAAGGTTTCGCTCTACAGCCGCAACGGCAAGATCATCAGCCGCAGCTATATCGAGGTCGCCAAAGCGCTGGAGGGCGTGAAGGGCGACGCCGTGATCGATGGCGAACTCGTTGCGATCGGAAAGGACGGCGTCTCGCATTTCCAGCTACTTCAGAACGCACTGCGCCATGAAGCGAAGCTCCTGTATTGCGCCTTCGATCTCATGTTTCAGAACACAGTCGACTTGCGCAAACAGCCTCTTCTCAACCGCAAGGAGCGGCTGAAAGCGATCTTGCCGCGTCACCGGCTGATCGCCTTCAGCCGTCACCGCAAAGCGTACGGTACGAAATTCTTCGCCGAGGCCGAGCGGAAGGGTTTGGAAGGCGTCATGGCGAAGCGCGCCGACAGCGCGTATGCGTCCGGAAGCCGGACGGCGGACTGGCTGAAGATCAAGACAGCAAAGCGGCAGGAAGTGGTGATCGCGGGCTTCACGGCGCCGAGGCGTACAAGACCATACTTCGGCGCCCTGGTCCTCGCCGTGCGGGAAGACGACACATGGCGCTATATCGGACATGTTGGCACTGGCTTCAGCCACAAGGTCCTGGAAGACCTCCACACCAAGCTCATGAAGCTGAGGACCCCGAAATCACCCTTCCCTACCAAAGTGAAGGACGAGGCCGTCACGACTTGGGTCAAGCCCTCGTTGGTTGCCGAGGTCAAATTTGCGGAGTGGACGAGTAAGGGCGAACTGCGCCAGCCCGTCTACCTCGGGCTCAGGTCCGACAAGCGGGCGAAGGACGTCGTGCGTGAGCGAGAACGCCCGCGCAAGTAGAGCTTCTCTTCGGCGAAAACCGGCAAAAAGGATTGACGCACCCTCCGCCGACACTCACTCGCCTCCAAGATCGTGGATTTCCGGTCGCATGCCGTCAGGCGTGAGTTCGAGCGTCGCAAACTTGATCGGCAGCTTGAAACGGCGAGGTCCCGCGCTGCCGGGATTCAGGTAGAGAATGCCACCGACCGTGTCGATCTTCGGCACGTGAGAATGCCCGAAGATGATGACGTCCATGCCGGCGCCGGGATCGACCTTCAGCGTCTTCAGGTCGTGCAGAACGTAGATCGATTTACCCGTCAGACGTACGAGTTTCGTATCGGGGTAGTCGCGCGCCCACTCGCCACTGTCTACGTTTCCACGGATGGCAGTGACAGGCGCGATCCGGCGAAGCGCGTCGACGATCTCGGGGCGCCCGATGTCGCCGGCATGAATGATGTGATCAACGCCCGCCAAGCCTCGTTCCGCCTCGGGCCGCAACAGGCCGTGCGTGTCTGAAATGATTCCAATCCTGAACGTCATTTCCCGGCGCTCTCAACCGCGATCCCCAAAAGGCGATCGAGAAGCTCGACCTGAGCGGACAGCATCTTGGTCCTCGCGAACGCGATAGCGAACCATTCCGCGCGGTCGACTTCAGGAAAGCTCTGCAGTCGACCGCTTCGCGGCGGCCATTCAATATCGAAGGTATTGCTGGAAAGCGCCGCCGGGTCAAACTGGCCTTCTCCGGCGAATGCGATGACGCGCTTCCCTCCTCGCTGTCGGACCTCCCCCAGCGGCTGGAGTGGACCAATCGAAGCACTCGGACCGAGTTCTTCGGCAAACTCGCGCCGCGCGACCTGCTCCGGAGCATCGGCGGCGTCGATTTCGCCCTTCGGAATGGACCAGGCGCCGTTATCCTTCTTGCGCCAGAACGGACCGCCGGGATGAACGAGTAGAACCTCGAGCCCGCGAGCGCCCTTGCGGTAGGCGAGAATGCCCGCGCTCAACATCGATCTCCTGGAAGTCTTTTTCAGCGCAGCCATATCGCTCCCTGCCGTGGACGACGAAGTAACGGCCGTCTGGCATCACTGGTTGCTTCAGGACACGCTAGGCTGACTTCCGCTGCGGTTTGGCCGCCGGCTTCTTCGCGGCGGCCTCTTTCGCCGGCTTCTTGCCTGCGATCGGCATCAGCATTTCCTTTTGCCCGGCCGCCGCCTTGCGTGGCTTTTTGCCTGGTTTCCTGGGTGCCTCTGTCGCGGCCGCCCCTTCTCTTCCAATGCTCTTGCGCAGCGCGTCCATCAGGTCGACGACGTTCTCCCCGCGGGGGCGCGCCTTCGCGGTGATGGGTTTGCCGGCGCGCTTCTGGTTGATGAGGTCGATGAGCGCGGTTTCATACTGGTCTTCGAACTTGTCCGGCTCGAAATGGCCCGCCTTCTGATTGACGATGTGCTTGGCGAGATCGAGCATGTCCTTGGTGACTTTGACATCCTGGATATCGTCGAAATACTCGTCGGCGGACCGGACTTCGTAGGGATAGCGCAGCAGCGTTCCCATCAACCCCTTGTCGAGCGGCTCCAGCGCGATGATGTGCTCGCGATTGGTCAGCACCACGCGACCGATCGCAACCTTGTTCATCTCGCGGATGGTTTCGCGGATAACGGCGAAGGCGTCGTGCCCGACTTTGCCATCTGGTGTCAGGTAGTAAGGACGGATCAGATATCTTGGATCAATCTCGCTGCGGTCGACGAACTCATCGATCTCGATCGTTCGCGTCGATTCCAGTGCGACGTTCTCGAGCTCCTCCTTCGTCACCTCGATGAATGTGTCGGTGTCGACCTTGTAGCCCTTGACGATGTCCTCGTTGTCGACCTCCTCGCCGGTATCAGCGTCCACCTTGGCGTACTTGATGCGGTGGCCGGTCTTCCGGTTGAGCTGATTGAACGAGACCTTTTCGGATTCCGACGTGGCCGGATAGAGCGCTACCGGACAGGTGACAAGGGAAAGACGCAGGAAGCCTTTCCAGTTAGCGCGGGGGGCCATCGCGGGGGAACTCCATACTGGTGCCGGATTCAAGACGAACGGGCCGGCTTGGTTCCGACACCGCGCCCCTTCCGACGGGATGATTTTTCACGAATAAGGGTCAAGCGGACTCGACATTTGTTCTTGTTATGTTCTAATTCGGAATGACCGATCGACCCGCGAGCTGGCGCATGCCGAACCCTAAACAGATGGAAAAACTGGCCGCTGAAGCCGCCCGTAGGCAGGGCCCCTCCGCCTCGGCTCCGAATGCACCGCTCCCAGCGGAATATTGGGAATCGGTCCTGAAAGACGCTCGCGCCGGCGAGAGTGGAGCCCAGAGGCGACCGCGGCGTCTTTCCGAGATTCAACGCCATGTCCTGCGCATCTCATGCCGTCGCTGCGAACGGACCGTGGAAATCCAGAAGGCCGATGCACTCCGATTGTATGGCGGCAACGCGCTTTGGAAGGACGTGGCGCAGCGGTTGCTCGACAACACCTGCCAACAGCGCACCGGCAGGCATGAAGAAGACGGGTGCTGGCCAGCGTTCGAGACGTCCTAGCCCGTTCCGGAACGCGATCCAATCGCTTGCGCCTGGATAGTCCGGATGGCCCCGAAGTATCACCCTACGCCCTTGTCGGGTGGCGATCGCAAGGCTCTGGCGAAAGAGCTCGGCAAAGCACGTGCGATGGCCAACATCCTGGCCGCTCAATCGTCGGAGATGCGGACCAAGGGCGAGGCCATGATCCAGCAAGCTGACAGGCTGCTTTGCGAAAGCTGGAATGAGCGCATGTGGAGCGACGGCGAACCGATCGATCCGTCGCCCACCATCGACCAGGCCGTGAACGGAGGCTTCCCTTGGCTCGAGATCAGGTGCACGCGCTGCAAGACGCCGAGCGACGTCGACCTCGCGGCTATGAAACATCCGCCGACTACCTTCGTGCATGATCTCGCGAGCCGGCTGCGCTGCCGCAAATGCGCCAAGGCGGGCCGGCGTCCGTCTGCGACTCTGCTACAACTGGCTTGGCAGCCGCGCCACCCTCGAACCTAAGCCTGATGATGTGCAATCTCTATTCGATCACGACCAACCAGGCCGCAATCAGCGCGCTGTTTCGCGTCGTGAACCGATACGTGGGCAATCTGGCGCCGATGCCCGGCGTGTTTCCGGACTACAAGGCACCGATTGTACGCAACGGAGCCGAGGGCCGCGAGCTCGCCACGGCGCGGTGGGGAATGCCGTCGTCATCGAAGGCACTCATGGACGCCACGAAGAAACGCGCCGAAAAGCTGCAGGCCAAGGGCAAGGCAGTGGATTTCAAGGAACTGCTCAGAATGGAGCCGGACGGCGGCACGACCAATATCCGCAACGTGAAGAGCAAACACTGGGCCCGCTGGCTCGGCGCCGAAAATCGCTGTGTGGTCCCGTTCAACTCCTTCAGTGAGTTCAACAAGGCCGAAGGCGGCGACATCTGGTTCGCGCTCGACGAAACCCGTCCCCTCGCCTGTTTCGCCGGCATCTGGACCAATTGGACGTCGGTCAGGAAGGTCAAGGAAGGCGAGACCACGAACGACCTCTATGCGTTCCTGACGACGGAGCCGAACGCCGAAGTGGGCGCCATCCACCCCAAGGCGATGCCGGTGATCCTGACGACGCCGGAGCAAGTCGAGACCTGGATGACCGCCTCTCCAGACGAAGCTCTGAAGCTGCAGCGGCCGCTTCCGGACGGATCGCTCAGGATCGTCGCGCGCGGTGTCAAGGAAGACACGGCCGGGCAAACGACGTAACCGTCGAGGACGATGAAGATGAGGCAGCTTCCCCGAGCCGCCAACGCAAGATCATCTACATCGACATGGACGCCTTCTATGCATCCGTCGAGCAGCGGGACAAGACTATTATGAAAGTCATCATTCCTTCCGAATTGACCGCCCTGGGACAGTATCTTCCGCGCTTCGTCGGCCTTGTCGGCGAAAGCCTTTGGTTCAAACGCTTGGACCACCTCGACGCGGAACAGCATAAATCGCCATTCCGCTGGAAGATCATCAGCGACTATCACTGGCTTGAAATGGCGATCGGCTTTCAGCATGACGTCTTAACAAAGGAAGGCGTTTTGCGGCCAGAACTGATCGATGAACATCGTCACAGCTCTGAGGTTAGCAGCAACGACGGTCGAAGTACACGCGCGGCTATCGCGCGTCGGGCAAAAGAACCTTGAAGGCCGGCTGCGCGATTGCCTCAAGGCAGAGACAGGTTACGCGTCTCTGTTCCTCGAGCTCGATCTCGCCCAAAGGCTGATGGATGCTGAGTTCGACGTTAGTTTTGCCGACATGGAGAGAACGGCCCAGTTCGATCTCTTATTCAGCAAGGATACTTTCGCCGGTGAGGTTGAATGCAAAAGCCAGTCGGCTGATGCTGGTCGACAGATCCACCGGAAAGACTTCTACCGCTTCATGGAAGCGATTCTGCCAGCGCTTGAAGTTCAACGCGCTGTTTGCCGACGCGAAGTCTTGCTCATTACTCTCGACACGCGGCTGTCGCCGAACACTTCGGACCTAGCCGGACTCCTGACGGCAGTCCGGTCGGTTCTAGCGGACGGTGCGGAGACATCATTTGCTGGAGATGGCTTCGTTCTGGAACGCCTGAACTTCGATGCTGTGTTGGCGGATCAATCGATGTCCGGCCCCGAGGCGCTGTACAAGGCTTGCGGTACAGCATTCGGACCGAACACGCACATCTCGGGTGGCCTTACCGCGGAAGGCGGGTGCCTTGTTGTCATGCGCAGCAAGCGCGAGGACGACTCCTCTAAACCATTGCTCGAAGCGATGCGCAAAGCCGCGAGCCAGTTGTCCGGCCAGCGTCCGGGTTTCATTGCGATCCAGGATCACGGGATTGCGGCTGCTGATCTCATGCTTCCCCATGTCCAGCGACGAGCAGCCATCCTGTCGTTGGCCCTATATGGTCGCTATGGCGGGTCGCATGTAACCGCGACTTACGTGACTGCGTTCGGAGCAGTCATTTTGCGTAACGGGGTGTTGGGCACGCCGGCGTTCGCGGTTTTCAATCCTGAGCCTAAGTTTCCAGTAAGTCCAGCCGACGCCTCGTCGCTCCTTGCGCTCATATCGGACGAGACTTATACGGGCAGCATCGGACCATCGTCTCCTGAGTCCGATCTTGCCGAGTCGCCCGTCGAATTGACTGAACAGGACAACCCACAGCTGACCAGTCCCAACGCTGACAAGGCGGGCTAGACCGTGCCGAACCGCTGTTGCGTGAGGATACGAAGTTCTGCGACCGCCTCCAATGCGCTTGGTGCCCACAGATCGAAATCCGATTTGGAACGGGGCCGTCGGTCCTCAAAGACTTCGTTGGCGCGTGCAAGACGACGCAGCACGCGGACAACGTTCGCTAGCATCGGCTCCTTCTCTTCGTCCATAGCCTCAAGGTAGGAAGCTAGGAGCTTCAGTCCCTCGATGGCGATCGGCAGGCCGTCGGCATTGAACTCGCTTGCGGTGGCCTCCAGGTCGGCTAAAGAGCGTTCCCAGCCACGCACCGCATCTCGCTGGGCGCCAGCTCTGACAGTGCCAGTTACAAATGCGTTCGCCAGCAAATGTATGCGCTCTGGCGCCTGGTCGAGCCAACGATCGATGATGGGCATCGCAACTTGCGTTGGCGTGCGCGAATGCGTGCGAGCGTCAGCAGCGATCGTGGTGATCCGACCTGGCGAAAAGCCGATTGCGGTACAAATTTCCCACTGAAGATGACGAATTTCGGCAATGTTGATCGGCCACCAACGCGCAAACTCTTGCGCGCGATAGAACGCAATGACATCAACCGCGTGCTGTGCGCCGCCAAGGGCACGTCGTTTGAACTCGACTAGGCAGAACGATGCGAATTCTTCTCCCGCCCCGTCATGTGTGAAATCCCGAAACGGATCGATAAGAACGGCGAGCGCGCGCGTACTGGCCTGCGCCCTCAATAACTTGATGATCCGATCCACCTGATTAATTTTGCCGCCGTAACGTCGTAGTCGACTTCCATGGACAAATGGCATGCGGTGCTCGAGCCCCGATCGATCAAGCTGCCACCATTCCACAAGCTCTCGCAACCAGCGCCGACGTTCGACCTCATCCATCGGCTCAGGCAATGGGTAGTTTAAAGGCAACGGCAAATCGCCGCTTGCACCAGTCGGCAGATCAAGATGCACGATCAACGTTCCGTTTGCTGCATCATGTGCCGCCGCCTCGCAGACACGGTCGTATACCTCATCGAGGTCGCTGCCTTGAATGATGACAGGGGCCCCTGGAACAGCACCTGTCGACCAAATCCTGCGGTTGATTGGAGGTAGATCACGGGCTTCCACGCCGCTACGCGGGACGGAGAGCTGTTCGATGGTGACAGCCGGGCTGTTGGGCATGCCCTTGATGGTGATCAGACGCGCGGCATCCGAATCCCGACCAGGCTCGAATGTCGCGCCTGAGATCACAAGCGCACGGTGGTCGCGGTCGCCGATCTGGTCGTATATGTGCTCGAACTGGGCCGCATGCTCGTGCTTATGGCCGTGGACGACAACAGCAATTTCCTGGTCGCGTAAAAAGCTTCTGATTTGCTCCAGGTTAGAGGGATCCGCAAAAGTCTTTAGCTCTTCGCGCAAGCTGGGGGCGCGAAGGTGATGATGAAGCACCGCGATCCGAAGTTGGCGCCCGGCGGAGGGTTGTGGCGTACTCTCGATAAGGCCGCGCAGAATCTCCAGTTGCCGACCGGACACGCGAGCCATGTCGTACCGTGCCAGTCCATCCAGCTGCTCGCGCAGCTTCGCTTCACGGTCCGCATCTCCGGCTGCCGCGAGTGTAGGCAGATTGGCCCATGCACTTGCAAGGGGCTCAGGTAATGTTCGCGCCACATGCGACCAATTGCTTGTGTTGATCGGAAAGACAGCCCAGAGGCGGCTTCCGCTGAGGAGCTGATGGGGCCCGCCGTCACTGGCAGATGAATCGACGCCATCGAGCCACGGCGTCACACATCCTGCCTTACGCCAAACCTCAGTGAACCCCTCGTAGCGCAGAGCCGAGCTCGGCGGGCTCGTGCGCGGCACATCGTGGTTGCCGGGGACTGCAACAATGTTCGCAGCTGTTATACCGAGAGATCCGAAGTGGTGGAGCAGCAGGTCGAGTAGGATCTGATGGCCGCCAGGCTGCCCTCGATCTTGGGCATCCCCTGAGAACAGGACGCCGTCAAGTCGGCGTCCGCCCTGCTTTAGCCGCTCAGAGAGACGGCCGAACATCAGCTCGAGAGCGGATTCCCGTGTCTCGCGCTCGATTCCCGGAATTTCCACCTTGTGGTCATCACGCTCGAATGGGACGCCGGCCTTGGCGAGGTGCATATCGGTCAAGTGAAGGAATGTCGCGGAGGTAGGCATGGCGGTTACATTGAGCTGCGGTCGAGCCGTTGAAACGCTGGGAATGGTGTCGGTCGAGCCAGGACGGGTACCCGGGGATATACAATGGAGCACGATATCGAGGGAAAAATCTACCTAGTCGCGTCCTACTCGGGCACATAAACAGGCAGTTGTACACGGGACGGCCAATCCCCGGGGGATCTCAGCATGCAAACAGACATGAACGTGATCGGACACGGAATCGACCTCGTAGAAATTGCCGAACTACGGCGCTGGATTGAAGATCCACGCGATCCGCTGGTGCCGCGATGCTTTGCGCAAACTGAACTGGATGAGATCGGGGCCGGAACCGACCGTGCTGATGGTCTGGCCGGTCGATTTGCCGCGAAGGAGGCGGTGTTGAAAGCGCTGGGAACAGGATATGGGGCGGGAGTGGCGTTCACTGACGTCCGGATTTCTCGAGCGCCAGGTGCTGCGCCCCAGGTCCTGCTCTCAGGCGGAGCGGCGAAGGCAGCCGAGGCGCTTGGGGTCACAGAATGGCGGCTCAGCATCAGCCACGCGGGCGGATTGGCGATGGCCAGCGCTCTCGCACTGGGTCGGCGCACCTAGGATTGGGAACGCTCAGGGTTGAGCCGTCGGCGGCCCCAGGAAGGTTATGCGCCGCGTGTCAAGGTCCACAGCAATTCTTCCGCCTCGCGCAGCCAGCACGGCACGCCAGACTTCGAAGCCCTGCAGGATCGCCTGCTCCCACTCGCCTGTGGTGCGCTGTCGAACTTCAAGATGAGATGTCATATCCTTGACGGTGCGGAGAAGCTGGAAGTCGAGGGTAGCGACTCCATCCAGCATCCGGTGACGACGAGCATAGTCGAAGACAAGGGCGGCCACGCCTTCCTCAATCACGGCGGCACGTCCGCCGTCTTCCACCTCGTCAAGCAGGGGGCGGCTCTTGCGCTTTCGTTTGAGCAAAGAGCGCGCTATCGGCGACCATCCCAGCACGGCTGCGTAGGCGAAGTGGAAGACGTCGTGGAAGCGGTAGCCATCCGGATCGTAGGCGTTGTCGGTCAGCTCGGCGCCGAACGGCTTGCCGTCGATCAGGACCCTGACCCGTTGGCCTGTCTCGCCTGCTGCGTCGATAAGCTCGACTTGGAATCGGCGTGGCAACTGTTCATTCTCAGGAAGGTCCGCGTCGAAATTTGGTGTCTCGGCGCGATCATTGGCCCAGCGCTCCTTCACCTTTGAAAGATTGGCGGTGGCAATATCGGAGAGCGATAGGTCAAATTTGCTCGCGACGTTGGCAATGTACCAGAGCAGATCGCCGAGTTCTTCGGACACCCGTTCCTTGAACAGGCGATGCGCTTCGCCGTCGCGCAGGTGCTTCTTGTATTCGCTCAGCAACTGGCCAGTTTCGCCGGCGAGACCGAGCATCGGCACGATGAGCGAAGCTGCGTCGTCTGCCTCACCGCGCGCAGGTACCCGATCCGTGCGTTGGGCCTCTTTCTGGTATCTGTTGAAATCCATACTCGTCTCCTCAGGTCACCTCGCGGCCGGTCGGATCTGCGCGGCGACGCGGATTTTTTCATTAAGCTTCCATTTTGGGGGATAGAAGAGCTCGATGGGTGCCAGCATTGGTTCGAACTTCTGCTTAATGCGAGAGCGGCCGGTCTTGCCCATGATCTGCGGGTGTGCCACGCGCGCGTATTTATCGACCTCGCAGAAGAGATTCTGGCAGTCGATCAACTGAAGTCGCCGGCCCCAAAGTGACTGAAAATCGAGGCCGAGCCGTTCGAACTCGCGTTCCTGAAGATCAGCCATCAGGCGGATAAGCTCTGGCTCATTGAGACCGCCTGGGTCGGCGAAACATTTGCGCAAGCCATCGCGGGCGCCGGGACCGGGAACAACGAAGTCCATTTCACTGAAGTCTGTCAGCTCGCTGTAATTAATGTCGGTGATGAATTGATATGCAAGGAAATCGCCAATCGTCGGATAGGCGCGCAGCTTCTCAAACCCCTCCTGCATGGTGGGAGTTTGAGCCAAGCGTTCGGGCAAGCGGTCGGACATCATTCGCTCGAGCAGCAGCAAATGATTCTGGTGTTTTGCCGGCCGACCAAAGGCGCTGCTGCCTGGCGGCATGATATAGGCTGCCGAATAGATGCGGTGGCCGGCGCGCATCGCCTTCGCTAGCTCTTGGTCGTAAGCGGCGAAACGATAATCCTCGTACGTAATCGGACCAAGCGCGCGTTCCAGACGTTCCCATGTCTCTATTTTGTTGAAGAGCTTGAACAGCAGGATACGGAAGAACACCTCGCGCGGTGATTTGGGCCGATCGTCGCGGTAGATGACGTGACGAATGAGATATTGGCTCACGCGATCGGAGGCGCGATAGGCATTGGTGAATTTGTAAACCAGAAGGACCGGATCTTGCGTCCAGGGATAAACGGAGCCTTTTGCGCGACGGAAAAACACCGCTTGGCGTTCGGCCGCGAAACGCCAATAGCTTTCATAAACCTCTGTCACCTTTGCTGGCGCAAGGTGACGGAAGACTATTGGCGCGGCTACGCCTCGATGGACATCGGCCACCTGCCTTGCAATAGGCAAGTCCATTGGCAGAGTTGCGGTTGACGGCTTGCTCCGCGATTTGGGAGGACGGCCACGGGGACGCTTCGTGGCGGGCTTCGGCGGTTTTAAAGTCAAGATACCACCGACGCTGACAACGCAGGTTCCGCGGGATGGGATTGAACCGTTACGGGAGGCGCCAGCAAAGCCCGGGCAGCAGTCACGAGGGGAGCGAAATCAGCATCTGTCTTCCTGATGCGCTCCAGCTTGGCGACACCGACCATGACGTTCAGGCGGGCCAATGGCATACCCATCTCGTGAGCCATGAACGCGCCGAGTTGGGCAAGGCCGAGATAATTGCCGTAAGCCTTATCGAAGATCTGCTGCGTAGCATAGAATGCGTTGGTGACCAGACCGGCGGGGGTCGGCTCGAAGCTGACTTGTTGCAGGCAGGGAAATCCGAGCTGCGCGCTGGCGACATGGTCGCGCTCAGGATCGAACGTCGTTGCTTGGAGCATCGATCGCCGTACGCCCGGCCGGGAATTGTATTGAGACAAGATCCACTCCAGTTGATTCCCGTTACAGGGTCCCCGGCCATACATGACCATGCGCTCAAAATACAGCCCGCGGCCATTGGCTTTGCGGTTCATCGCCTGCCAGCGCGGGAATGTCGCGCGATAGAGGGTGAAAAGGCGGGCGCGGTCGCCGCGCGACATTTCCCAAAGGCGTTGCGGGAAGATCGTGAACGCGACGTCGTCGACCACGAGCCGGCTCTTGCGCTTGAGCAGCCGATCAAGAGCTTGGCGCACCGCAGGGCTTTCGGCGGCAGCGCCATTTTCGTCGAAGCCGCTCAGGCTCAACGTCAACGGGGCGACCTCGGTCCCCGCGCCATCGAGAATCTGCAGCAGCAGCCTCGCCCAGCCGCGCGACAGATTGGTGTCGTCAATCACCAAGGGCGGCGGCGCTACGAGAATCTTGGCCTTACTCATCCAGGTCCTCCTCCAAGTGGCGATATTGAGCCAGACCGATGTAGCCGTATTTCGGCTCATTTTTCTGAACCGGAGCGATGCGCACGAAGACCGCCCAGTCACCGGCGGTGGCCTGGAAGATCCCCGGCTTCACCGCTCGAAACAGGCGTCCGGTAGCTAGATCGCGCTCGAAGGCAAGTCCATCGCCCGCGACCTCGGCACCAGACGGGAGGAGAAGCAGCGTCTTGACCTCCGCATCCAAGGTAGGCGCGGTGCGATGGTGATCGGCGACGATCAAGGGCTCAGGAGTCAGCACACCAAGGATATCGGTGCGCACGTCCTTGGGCGTGACCCGTTGCAGGGCGGCCGCGCGGCCGCGCGACAGCATGTTCACACCTACCGAGAGGTGAGTGATAAGTGTCGCGTAGCCGACGCCGAACTCGCAGGCGATAGTGAATATCTGCGCTGGCGTCGCCGTTTCCGGCGCCCAGCGTCGAACCGCGAAAGCGCGACGCAAGCCGATGATCGGCATGAGGGCGAACCCTGCAAAGGTATCCGCCAGGAACTCTTTTGGATCGTCCCAGGGTTGCGCTTTCGCATCCTCGCGCAGCTCATCGATCGACGAGCCATGACCGAATACGTGATGGCCGAGCTCATGCGCACAATTGTAGGCACGCCGGGGCAGTGGCCGTCGCGCCGAGAGGTGGATGCGCGGAGGAAGGCCCCGCTGATACATCCCTTCCATATTGATGTTGTTGAAGCGCACCACTACGCCCAGCGTTTCGCACAATCCGTAGATGCAGATCGGCCCGGCCTGATCGAGCTTGGCCTTGGCCCGCGTGGCTGCGGCAGCCTGCATAGCCTCCGTCGCTAAGGCACGGCGGTCGAAGCTGAGCTTGGTGGTGCGCGTCACGCTCATCAGCGATCGCCTCCGCTTGGTTTCGGATCGCTGCGCATTGCGGCCAACAGCTTGAGCAGGCGTTCCAGATCATCGGGCTTGAGTTTGGAGAGTTCACGCGCGGCAAGCTCCAGCCTTGGGTCCTGGGCATCGAGCTTCTCTGGCGCCTCGCCAAGCAGAAATGCGACACTAACGTCGTAGATTTCGGCAAGCCGAGCGAGTTCGTCTGCTGAGACGCGACGGTTGCCGGCTTCCATTTCCGTGACCGAAGGACGATGCAGGCCCAGCATTTTGGCAACGTGGCCTTGTGATAGGCCCGCGAGCTTACGTGCCTGCTTGAGACGCTCCGCAATTTGGCTGCGCTTGATTGAATCAACTTCGGTCATGCTGCTGCGGCTTTTTGCTCGCTTTGCTTCTTAAAAAGGTCGCAGACAAAGGCCGCCGTCTCGTCGATTGTTCGGGCCAGCTTGGTCGTCTCGTCGACGAAGATATTCACGTCGTTGGGAATCTCGGCCTTGATCTCGGTCGCAAGGATTGTGGTCGCGACCGGCCAGACTTTACTGTCGAATTTGGGGATGTTCTCGACCGGCTTTATTGCCCCGCTAAGGGGCGGGCATTCCAGGCCGCTATCAGTCTGGATCTGACTGAGGATCTTGATCAGTGTTTCTTTAACCATAACGGGGTCCATGCTCGCCTCCTTCGACTTCCGACAAGCGGTAAGATAATCTTACATAGCGATCCCTTCAAGGGGGGCCGGCACAAAAAGTGAGGCCTGAAAGGGGCTGAGGCTGGTCCTCGAGGGGTGTTGTAACGTAGAGTGGAACAGACAAAGGAACGCAAAGGGAACAGGGATCGGCGCCGCTAGTTGGATTTTTACTAGCTGATGCTTATGCTCCCCCTAGAGGCAACGGAAACCATGACCATTCGGGTCAACCAGGAGCACGTAAACGACACCGCGAAGCTGATGATTCATCGGCTTATTGCGCGGGCGATCGGTCGCGACCCTTCGTTGATCGACAGTGCGAAGATTTCGCTCGATCGTAGCGCTTCGGAGCGTTACGCCGGCTATTCATTCGTCAGCGAATGGGGTGATTTGCTTCGCCTTCCGCCGTCGATGGTACGCCGTCGGTTGACGAGCCGCGACGAGGAAATGACTCGTTTGCGTCTGTCGTCCCCGTTCGTGATTGCCGATGGGATCGACTTTAGCGAGATTGCGCTAAGGCGTCGTATCTGGCAGGCGGCGAAGCGTCTTGCGGTGAAATCGGCTGCGCATGAACCCGCGGGTGCGCGGATCGCCGCGTGACGCAGCAATCATTCGTTCGAACTTTTGAGGACCTTGTCGAGACGGTCAGGGCGATAGCCCGGCTGTTCGAAACCGACAAGGTCTTCATTATTGGCAGTCAAAGCATTCTTCTCTCCTGGCCGGATGCTCCGGTCATCTTGAGAACATCTGGTGAAATCGACGCGTATCCTGAGAATGCCAGGTTATGGGAGATCACTCAAAAAGAACTCGATCCAGATTTCCCTCCGGAAGCTTCCGAAGAGATCAACGCGTTCTTTGGCGAAGGCTCTGATTTTCATCGGAATCACGGCTTCTATATCGACGGAGTGGACGAGAACACAGCACGTCTTCCGCCTGATTGGAACACGAGGGCCATCTACAAGGAGGTAGATGTCGACGACCGCACGGTTCTGGCAGTTGCGCCCTGCCCGGAAGACGCGATCGTTTCGAAACTTGCCCGATTGTCAGATAAGGACAAGGAGTTCGTCGAAGCCTACCATGCTGCGCGGCCGCTCAATCTCGATGTGATTGTCGAGAGGATCAAGGCAACCACGTTGGAGGCCGAATTGCAGCAGCGGGCGATTGGCTTCGTGAATCACCTGGCAAAGCAGCCGTCAGGCTTGAGCGGGTAACGCGTCTGAAACAAATGGATGCCTTCACATCAGCTGGCACAACAATAGGATCTGGCTTAGGCGCCGGCGGCCAACCAGCTTTTCTTCTTGTCGTCATCGGCCTTTCGCCGTCGGATTACGGGAGGATTGCTGAGGATCAGATAGCCGCCGAGGCGGGCGTCCATCCGGCCATCGTTGCCGGGCGCTGGCAAAGAGAACATGCCGACTATCGTCGCTTCTCGAAGATGCTGGGTCGTGGCGAGGTAAGCGCGCAGCTCGAGGGTGACTACGATTGATGGTCCTGGCACCGCCAGGCGGCGGCGCGAAAAGGCCGCATGTCTAGCGGCTCAACTCGAAATGCCCGGTCCCCTGGCGGCTCGTGAAGTAATTCCCGCTCAATCGGTCGTAGCTCGCGTTCGACAATTTCAAGATCGCGGATCCTTCATATGATGAGCCGGCGTCGATTTTGATGTTCTTCGGCACGACTCGATAAACGTAATAGAGGATCGGTCTCCCGGACTCCGGATCCCGCTTCGGGAGCGCAATCAGCGTTTCGGAATCTGAGTCGCGAGAGAAGACTTCCATGCTGACTCGCAAAAGATCTTGCTTGATCTGGGCTTTTGCGGTGACGAACCCACTTTTCTCTGCGTTCTGCCAGTGGATGTTCATATTCCATAGGCCGTTCAGATCAGGAAAGACCAGCCGATTGAGGCCCGGAAAGATGGACCATATCTTCTTCCAACCGATGTAGATCACGAACAAGAGCAGAGCGTTCAGCACGGTCGCCCCGGAAAACGCGATGCCGATGCTCGATAGAAGGGATGGATGATCGGCGAATTGCCAGATCAGCGCAACGACCGCCGCGACGCAAGCGGCGTACCACACGGCTACGATACCGACGACGCGGGTGATCGGAAGGATACTGATCATACACGCTCCTCGAACAGGACCTCGCGACCGCCCTGAAAGATCGCTATTCCGAAGCCTTCTGTGGCGATTCCAGACAGATGGACCCCAGGAATCGCGGATCCGAAGAGTGCCGCTAGATATCTGCCGCCGAAGCGCTTAGAGCGGTCGATTACGGCGCCATCGACGATTGGAGGCGAAAAGTATTGAGCCACCCTCGTCAACCGCCACGCATCAGACATGACATGGAAACCGTCGTGAAAATCGCTTCCGCGAGACGCTATCGTGACCAGTTGAGATACGAGATCAGTCTCCTCGAACCCTGGTTCGGATCTCGACAGTGGTAAGATCGGCAGGTTTTCGGGCGAATTGCAGATGATGACGCCCACACCTGAAAAATCGAGAGTTCGTCGCTTCATCACGTCGCGAAGCGTCCGGCACAGCCGCTCGATCGACAGCTCATGGTGAGGCTTCATAGAAAAATTCCGATCTTTAACCCCGCCGAGCCAGTCACCTTAGGGCGTGAATCTATAACCTGACTCTATCGACACTCCTAGCCGAGAGGCGTGGGCGAGTCACCGGCGAGTAGGCAGGGAAAGACCCGCTCGGGCGCGAAGTCGGTGGGCATGGCACCGGCGTTGAATGCGCCGAAACCGACGATCTCGTCGCTCTTGTCGGCTCTATCGAGGATGGCGATCTACGCCGCAACGTCACCGCTCGACGAGATTCCCTTCAGCCGACTGGACGGCACTCTGTTGACGAGGGTCAACATCATCAGGTCGCGGTCCAACGCGGCGGCATCCGGGCCGGTGCGGAATTCGTGATGCGTACGATGGGCTGATCGCTATCCGGCAGGAATGGTGAGAGACCTGGGCCGGGCTCACGGTCGTCCCAGTTCCTGCCTCAAGTCACGAGATTCATTCTGTGGAAAACTCAACCTGAAGGTGAATTCTCAATAGATCTGTCTTGTTAGGCTGAAAGGCTCTTCTCCAAATTTGATCCCGGGATCGATCGTTACGGCCGCGAACAATTGTGATCGTGCCGGGTGCTCGACCTCTGAATTGCCTCACTACCAATATTACGCGTTTATTTCTCGGAGAGGACTAATGGGCACTGGCAGGACCAAGGTCGCGATCGCTTTTGCGGTACTAGCTCTCCTCGCTCTGTTCGGCTTTCTACTAGCCCCCTGGGCGATCGATAGGATCGCGATCGGATGGCTCAACGAGCACTTCCCGCCTCGATCGGCCGCCGAAGCCCAGGCGAGCGCCATCAAGAGCTCGGCCAGCAGTTTGAATGAGATAGCCATTTCCAACGTCGCCTTCACGCTATCAACCGACACACTTGCCTCTTTGTTGAGCGGCGCAATTGGCGCTCTCGACACGCAAGCCATCAAAATCGACCAATTGTCCGTGCATTCCGGTGGGCAGCAAGTCCGGTTCTCCGGAGAATTTACTGCCCCGATTGGTTCGCTTGACGGAGCAGCCTCCGGGCAGGCGCAAGGTTCGATATCCGTCTCGACGACCGACCGCGGCATCGTTCTCACGCCGGCTCTTGATCGGGTGCAGGTGGCCTCGCTTAGCCTAAAAGGGCATCATCTGCCGGGCATGATCGTAAGCAGCGTCGGAGATGCGCTGACCTCCGTCATGGCGAACGTGAATAGCCGGATCAAGCCCATCGAGCTAGCGTTCATCAAGCAGCTTACGTCCGAACAACGTGTGTCATTGGGCAGCCAAACAATCATTGTCCCGGCTCAGTCGCTGACGGCCGCAAGCATCCTGATCGATGACAAGGGCATCACTTTTCTCGGCCAGATCAATGGTGAGCGGCAGCAAAATCAGCAACCGGTGGGTTCGACCGACTTTCCAGGCTTCAAATCCGCCTTCCTCGCGAAGGGCGCTCCGCTCCTGACGGGTGCACCGAAGGATGGCCTCGTCCTGTCCCCTGACCTGGTGAAAAGTGCGTTTTCTGGCTTCGGAGCTTCGATTCCCCCGCAGCAGCGGGCAACGGCCTCGCTCGAGGCTGCCTGGCGCAGTGTCCACAATCTCAAGGGGCCGGACGTATCGCTCATCCTACCGGCCGCCAACATCGGTACGGCAATTGCGCCATTGCTTCAGAAGGCTCTCGGCGAGGCGGCTGCCAAGAAATCCATCACCCTGCTGGATAGCAAATTCGTACTCTCCGACGGACGCTTGAGCGTGGTCGCGACCGCCACGGCCGATCTCAAGGACCCGGTACCGGGGAAAGCAACCTTCCGGCTCGGTATCGGTGGTTCGCCAGTGTCCGAGAACGGATCGCTGTCGTTGCTGCCGGTACTCGTCGAGGTGGAAATCATCAAGATCGAGACTACGCGGTTCGATCCGACCGAACTTGTGATCTCCGTGAACTCCATATTGGCCGGCCTTGTGTCCGGGGTTTCGCAGGCGCTGCCCTCGATCCCGATCGACGTGCCACCGCTGCGGATAGCCTCCATCGATCTCAAGGAGATAGCCAAGAAAACTCCTGGACTCGAGCTGTCGCCGGCGACGTTGCCCGCCGCCGAAGGCAAGCTGGCGGGCGCCGCGATCCTGATGGCCGGCGACGGGATCCAGATCCTCGCCGACGTCGATCTTGCATCTCCGAACCTCGCCGACCGTCCCGCTGGGGTGGCACCGCCGCCGTTCTCCGGAAAGATCGAGGATCTCAAGGAGGCCTTCAGCCAGCGCCGACGGACACGTTTCCCCGACGCCGATATGGCGTCGATTTCCGCCGACGTATCCTGGACGCGCCTCGCCGAAATCACCAATGCCCACTGGCAAGATATCGGCGGCATTCAGGCCGTCTATCGTGTCGACACCGGCTCCCAGGCAATGACCCCGACCGAAATCCGCCTGGTGAAGAAGCCGACATATGCGTGCTCGCAACGCAATTGCTCATTCCACTCCTGCGCCAATGATTGTACGCGGGACGGCTGCGATTGGGCGTGCGGTCGCGGCATATGCACGGACGTGCCATGTCCGAGTTTGATGTATCCTGGTAAATTCTGTCAAAAGTGTACCGGTGAACCGGTCTGCGAAGCAAACAAGGCGGCCTGTCAGGTCGCTCGCGAACCCAAATATCAAGCTTGTCGCACGGCTTGCGATGTCGCGGCCAATACGGAAAAGGCTGCGTGCGATGCGGCAGCCGTAACCGACAAGGCGGGATGTGATTTGGGGAACGCCATTCAGCAACTGGCGTCACAGATCGGCGGCATCGGCAAGATCGGGGGCGACGGACGGGCGCAAGGCGTCATAAAGGCGGACGCGGCCGCTTTGACGCTCACGACCGATCGCCCTGGCATTAGGTTCGCGCCGAAGATCGCCGTAGACCTCACCGTAAGCGGCGCGATCGACTTCACGCCCTACGACATTGGGACGGTTTTGGTGTGTCCAGCCAAGGGTAAGGCGTTCTTCTCGGCGAACGTAACCCTCCCGCCCCAGCAGCCGAGCATCACGGCTAGTTTCGCTGCTGCCCCTCCAGATCCGGCCGCCCCGAGCACGCTCATTCTCAACGGCCACGTCGACAGCTTCAACCTGAGGGCCAAGATCACCCCCGCACCGGCCGAGGCGGTGCTTACCCAGAACCCCCAGCTCCTTGTCGAGTGCAATCCGGTGTTGACGGGAGCGATCACGGGTCTCTCGATCATCGGAAAGGCACAAGGGCTCTCCGGTGGCGACATCATCAGGGCGTTGGCGGGGAAACAGGCCTCCGCTGCTTTCACCGGCGATGTCGACTATGATCTCGACGGTTTCGACATTCCGATCAAGATCGAGCACAAAGATCTCAAGCTTGGAGAGCAAGTCTTGGTAGTGGTAGCCCACCTGGGCGAACACTCGATTGGCTTCTCCGTTCGCCAGTAGGATCGCCACTCGTCATGCATTCCGCGGGGCGGAGGCGGCAACGCGTAGAGGGCCGCTTTCGAATGCTTTATCAAATGAGCAGCGCCTCTATCCGGGCATAGCTCGCAACCGCGGCCAATCGTCCGCGATACGCCAAGTAAGGTACGCGCACGCGACCACGCACAAGACGTAGAGGTAGGTTTGGATCGGTGGATAGATCCATGGCATTCCTTCGGTCAGATTGCGAATGCAATATGTCGACGGAGAACCTCCCTGAAACGTGAAATCCGTGAGGTGCTGCACCCAGCTCCAGCCCTCGCACCCGGGCTTCGAAGGAACCACCTTCAGAAGGAATTGTGCGGTCATGAATAGGCTTGCAAGGAACGGCACCGCAAACAACAAATAGACCCACCGACTCACCCGACCCGCGTGGCGACCGAGCTTGCTCGCCTCCTCCAATACAGCTTCTCGCGCCACAATGAGGCTGTCAGCTTCGATCTTAAGGGAGATCAGCAGCAGCAGAGCGAGCGGCGGACCAAAAGCGACGATGATGCCAGGCGAGATATCCAAAGAGACGCCGAGAGCGGAAAGCTTATCGGGATTCGCGGTTCGCGTAAGCGCGCAAAGCAGAATGAGTAGCAGGCAACGATTCCCGTACGCTCGGATGAAACTCGCTTCAGCGTTTAGGTAGGACAACATAGTATCCCCTCTTCCCCTGCTTCAATTCAGCATCGGGACCGAACATGATCGGTCACTCGATATCGTGCAAGGGGTCCCGCGTTGGACGCCCGCTTAGGCGAATTTGCGTGCGTATGCTCTAGCAGAGGGCCGCGGGCAAGCTTGGGGCGGAGCTCAGCCTGTTCGATAAACTTGTCTGCCTGCCGGGCGCCCTACGGAGGGCCGGAAGCGATCGGAATAACGCTTGGTTAAGCAAAATTGACTGCGTCCGGGCCTTGTTTGGATGTAAGCAATATGTACATTGTATCATAGATTTCCACGGTTTCCCGGGAAAACTGAGTCGAACGATGGCCAACATTTCCAAAAAGTACTCGCAGCTCACTCGCAAAGCAAAAAAAGCTGCGGCCATCGTGGTCAGAAAGTCGTCTTCGGATCCTGAAGAGAAGCGCATCTTTCAAACGTTTACGAAGCGCGCTCAGCAAGACTTCAGACCTGCAGCGAAGAAGCGCGCCTGAGACCGATTGGTCTATTTTGCTACTCCGGTCGTGATCCAATCTGGCCGGTTCTCTGCTCCTACACTCACGGCACAATGCGACTCGTAGACCCATCGATGGGTCGATCCATCGTCCGATCTACCGTCCAACGTTCGCTCGGTTTTCCCTTCGGCCACAAGTTCCAGGATGAGCGCATCGGAATCTCTCGGAAGCTCAAGCTTCTTTGCCCCGTTGACGTCATCCTTCCAAAGCGCAATGGCACTGGCTTGCGGAAAACGACCAAGCTCGTTTTGGCGCGCAATCAGACCGAAAGAAGTGAGCGTGAGAACCGACGTTCCAGGATCCTCGGCCAAGACCGTCGCGTATCTAGCCGGCCATCTGTTCTCCAACTGTGGCCCGTCCATTAGGAGCGCGATGAGGAGGTTGGGCCCTATGCCCCGGACGACCGCTTGGCAGGGATCTACGCGCGCCAAGTCTTCACAGATCAATGTCGTCAAAGTGCTGTTTCCTCTAAATACGAGGACGTCCAAACTCCGGCTGAGAATGGATAGGTGCTCCCACCAACTCTTATTTTGATCCAAGCCCAAATCGTAGGTTTCTATCTGGGACGAATTGAGCTTCCAGCGGTGATGCTTCTCTCGCACGAGGATGATCTTTTCCCAGTCCGTCATGGTGGAGGTCCGACGACTTTCCAACAGGAAGAACGGAGCGATGGCGACAAAATTCCCACTGCGACCGGAGCGATCGTTCGCTATCCCCGCAATCAAAATTCGATCATCCCGTCCTTGGCGAGGGCACGAGCGAGCTCTACGAACTGCGTGAAATTGAGTGCAAGCTCCGGAAGCACTACTGCGTCGACCCGCTTGCCTTTCGACCTCGCCTCTTCCACCAACTGCAAGACATATTCGACGAACGCCCGTCGCTTAGGCCTGTCTCGATTTTCGGGCAGCCAAGTGGATCGCACGCCAAACCATCCCCATGCGTCCTTTGAATGCGACGCGACCTCCTCGAAGGCGTCGTCAGCGATCCGGAATGGGTACGGCAAGAGCAGAAGTCCCAGTTTTTTCGGCCTTTGGCCGGTTCGTTGAGGAAAAACGGGTTGAACCCAACGGGCGCGGACCTGTCCTCGCGGGGGGAGTAGAGCGAGGTGATGCGAAAGCGATCTGAGAGTACACCCGACGGTGGGCGTCCTTGATTTGGGCTGGACGCATACAAGATCGTCGACAGCAGACGACAGTGAAAATGACGCTCGTTGGAGCGTGTAAAAGTCGTCGTCGGTCTCTTCCAGTACGTATGCGGACCGCATCGGCAGGACGAAGGGATGATCGGCATCGAATCCGATATCCTTGGACGCCTCGTCGGCAATCATCATCAACTCGACGCACGACATCCACCACTCGGGAGTGTCCGATGTCTCCGAAAGCGGTTCATAGACGATATCATCGCGAAACTGCCGAAGGCGACGCCACTTCGCTACAATACCGCTTGGCGCAGCAGGCAGCGTCCGGCCGGGCGGCGTAGGTGCTCGGAGCCATTCCCTCCCGAGTTTGGCGGCGCGGTTTCGCATTGCCGAGCCCACGATGAGACTGCGAAAACCTGTATCCGGCATAACCACGTATGGCGCGATATGATGGGATGCGCCTGAACGCTCCAGCAGGTGAGCCGCAAACGCAAAGACATCCGCAGGCAACCGAGGCGGTTGTGCGAACGGATCTTGGTCGACGGGAAAATCGGGAAACAACGACCGAAATACGTCTTCTAAGGTTGCCATCACTACTACGGGAAATTTGTGTGCCGGTCTCGTCGGGATTGTGGAGCAGTCCAGACCTGAGGTCTATTCGAATCCTTGAGTTTTCCCGGCTAGCGTCCTGAGATTTTGCACAGCGCCCCGGAACAGGTGGACAATCGACGGCCATCGCGTTTGCGAATCCCAGCCATGTGTTAGCTGACGGAACGACGCTGGGGCAGCAGGGTTTCGCGTCCCAGACAGGAGCGATTTCGATGCTCATGACGAAGGAACGGCGGCCCGCGGTCCGCACGCTGCGCGGCTGGGCCATCTCCGTGCTGTTGGAGGTCGGCGCCATCCGCGAGTGCGAAGGACACGGCTAAATGCCGGACAGATCCGATCCTCACGCCCGCGAGAGTGCCTTCGACATTGCGCGTCGGGATCCACCACCGGCAGTCTCGCCGGAGGCGGCGGCCGTCGCAATCGCCGAATTGCTCGACTCGATCGGCGATACGTGCCCGGAGTGCCCTTCCCAAGAAGCGTAGCCACCAAAGACCTTGGGCGGCCGGACGCTCCCGCAGCAAGCATCCTTATCGACATGAATGCTTTCTATGTGTCGGTCGAGCAGCTAGGCCGAATACATTTCGGCTAGTACGAGGCTACGCCTGTGCCTTAGAAGAGTGACATTTCGCAGGAGTAGCGCTTGGCCGACGATCGAAATCTATGCTCGCTGTGTTTTGGGAAAGGCGTCTTGCGGGATTGGCTTGAAACTTCGGGCAGCGAGGGCGACTGCGACTTCGACCCTACCCATACTTCAGCCACCTGCGTTACCGTCGACGAGCTCGCGGAAGAGGCCGATCGGTGGTTCCAGCAGAACTACCAGCCCGGCGCGCCGATGGTCGAGATAGACTCCGACCCGGAAAGCGACAGATTGTATCATGGAACGGAGGGACAACCGTACGAGGAGATTTTCGAAGAGGAATTGGGTGCTTCGGAAGACGTGGTGCGGGCGGTGATCGACGCTCTGCCTGATGATTCCCACTACGAAATAATGCAAGGCGGCGAGCCATTCTACACGGATGCGCACAACTTCGAGCCGATCAGGACCGCCCGCGCACGCGAACAGGCCGACCAGGACGATTATTGGTTCGAGAACAGATATGCCTTCCGTTGGCAGGACTTCTGCAAGCAGGTGCAGTTCAATTCGCGGTTCTTCGGTATCCAGCAGAAGTTGGACGACCTTTTCGGCAAACCGGAGGAATACGGCGAGGGGCCGGTGAAGCCTCTCTACGATCTTCCGCCCGGCCAGGTCGTATTTCGCGCAAGGCTCATGAACGACGAATTGAGCGAGGAAGCCCTGAACGCCAAGGGTGCATCGCTCCTGGGAGCGCCCCCGCCCAATCGAACACAGGGCGGGCGAATGAATGTCGAGTTCATTCCCGTATTCTACGGGGCATTCGCCCGCGCGACCGCGTTGGCCGAATTGAGACCTGGCATAGGCGACGATATTGCGATCGGCAAATTCATCACACGGACGCCGCTGAAGGTCTTTGATTTCACGGTGTTCGAGCAGCGTGCACCGGATCGGAAGCCCTTCTTCTACCACAACCGATACGAGTTCATCACCCAAATGCAGGACGAGATCAGCAGGCCGGTTCGCCCACACGAACGACAACGCGAATACATCGCGACGCAAATCGTGGCGGAGTATCTTCGTTCGTTCTTCGGCTGCGATGCGGTGATTTTCAAATCGTCCATGCAGCGGGATGATACTCAGGACAACCGAAACATCGTCATCCTGCACCGCGATAGCTTCGTCGGAGCTGACGATCCGAGCGTGCTTTCCTACGTCGACTGGTCGTTGCAGGAAGTCACCGACGTCAGATACTCCGTATCCGACGGGACGTTCTAGTCGGACAGCGGACGCTGAGCGAACTCGCCTTGTGCGCAGTCGCCGAGATCGACCATCCTTGGCTCGAGATCGAGTGTTCGCGCTGCAGGACCAGGCGAGACGTCGATCTCGCTGCCATGAAGCATCCGCCGACCACGTTCGTGCACGACCTCGCCAGCCGGTTGCGCTGCCGCAAATGCGCCAAGACGGGCCGGCGGCCGGCGCACCGACGATTTCCAATCAGCAAGAAACCACCGCTCAAGGCGCGAGCCTGCCAATCACATTGTCGGGAGTAGATGGGCCGCCGGCTGCCACAAAACACCGTTTGAAAAACCGTTTTAGTCCGGCCTTCTCAAACGGTTTCTCTCGCTAAGGTCTTGATTTGTATGGTGGGCGCACCAGGGCTCGAACCTGGGACCCGCTGATTAAGAGCCTTGAATCGTCCGATTTGCGCTCCGAAGCCGCCGATTCGCGCACTTGTCTGGGTCAAGGGTTTGCGGCGAGCAATTTTCGAATAGGGCATTGAGCCAAGTGGCCGGACAAATGTCTCGCCAGTTCATGGTGCCGCGTCCATAGATGCCAAAGCGTATCACCGATAAGCTCGCTCGCGCTAAATCTCGGCCCGCTCCCGCTCAATGGGACGAGGACGAAGTGATGACTCTGGTCGAGGCTATCGCGGTGTTCTTTCCTCACGGTCCATTGACGATATCATCATTACGGAGGGCAGCCGCAGCTGGGACTCTTGAAATCGCCAAAGTTGCGGGCAAAGATCTGACAACCCCTCGTGCTATCCGCAAACTGGTCAAGCCGTCATGCCGGGCCGCAAAGCCAAGCCGCCACGACTCTGGTTCAGAGAGGACGATGAAGCCTGGATTATCCTCGACCGCGGCCGGCAGATCCGCACAGGCTGCAGCCGTGACGACATTGACGGCGCTGCGAAGGCGCTCGAAACCTACATCGGCGAGCGACACACCAGCACGGTCGGCGCGACCGAACCCAGTGTCCTCGCCATAGCTGACGTACTCACCGCCTACGAAGTTACAAAGCGCCCTAAGGTAAAGAGCGACCAACGCGCTTGGGCGCAGCACGATCTACTGCTTATCCGCTTGCTCGACCTCAATAACTTCTTTGGCGCCAAGACTGTCAGCGCGATCAAGGCGCAGCTCTGCCGCGACTTCGTCGACTGGTCAACCGGCACACCCAACGACAACAATAAGGCCGCCGGCATTGCACCGCGTGCGGGCGCGGTGTCGGACCAGACGGCGCGCCGGCGCCTGGAGGATCTCCGCGCTGCGATCAACGCCTATCACGCCGAGCATACGCTGAGCTTCGTGCCCAGGGTGACATTGCCGACCAAAACCGAGGGCCGGCAGCGCTGGCTCACGCGCAACGAAGCCGCGCGCCTACTCGGGGCTGCGCTTGGCTACGTCTGGGATGGAGAGAAGAAGACGTGGAAGCGTGAGAACGGCCGTCTGGTCCGCCGCGAACGGTGGATTATCAACCGCCGCCGGCCGGCCGCGCGCTTCATCCTGGTCGGCCTCTATTCGGCTAGGCGCGAGGAGACGATCCGGCGGACGCAATGGCTGTCGACTACGACGCATCCATGGATGAACCTGGACGCCATGATCTATCAGGGACGCGGCACCGAGGAGCGCAAGACCAAGAAGCGCCGGCCTCCGGCGAAGATCGCGAACCGGTTGCGGCCTCACTTGGTGCGCTGGCGCAAGATCGATGCACACCGATCGGCCCAGCTACGTGCCGCCGGCATCATGAAGACAAATGAAGAGATTCGCTTCGTCGTCACGCGCATGAACGACGGGCGCCCGCTCGCCGGGAAGATCCGTTCAGCTTGGGAAGGCATTCTCGAGGATGCCGGGCTCGGTGAGGAGGTCGTGCGCCATTCGCTGCGCCACACCGCTGCGACCTGGTTGATGCAGCAGGGCACAGACCGCTGGCAGGCTGCCGGTTGGCTCGGCATGACGCTGGAGCAGCTGGAGAATGGCTACGGGCACCATCACCCAGACTTTCAGGGAGAGGCCGCGGAGGCGTTCGGAGGAAGGCGAGCAACTTAGTTGCGCTACATCCAAATGGCTTGGTAGACGACATCCTTAATTCGTTTGAGGCTGGCTTTTCCCACCATGTTGATCGCCAGGATCGTGTTGTCTTCAGCTTCAGCAACATCCTTGATTGTGGTTAGACCGGCATTTTCGAGACGCTCAACTTTGTCTTCAGTCAAACCATAAGGATATGTCGGCGATTTTTTTAGAATTGAGATCGGCTTACTTAGAATCGCGAGATCACGCTCGTCCAGCGCTGGAGCTGGTATCTCGATTTTAGCAAACTCATTGTTGGTATACCGGAGTTCGTAGGCCTCTTCCGTTGTGCGCGTCCATTGAGAAGCGAGTTCACTGGTAAGTCGCCTACCGACTGTCATCTCAAGCAAGTTACAAAGATTCACAGAATAAACGACACCCCGACCGCCCGACTTCATGGCACGCGAAGCTTCTCGCTTCGAGATAAAGCCTGTGTATTCGAGGATTTCGAAGATTTTTGACTGTCTTTGCATGATGTCCCGATGGACCAGAACGTACGTCGCGCCTCTGCGCGCGCAGGCCGTAAATATAAGGTGCGCGACCTGCTCCGAAGGCGGCACTAGCACTTCGTAACTTCCGAGCTTGGGAGCGACTTCGTCTAGCAGCGGCCAAAAATAGTTTGCAGAGAGCTCCAATAAGCACCTAGTTAGCTCATTGAAGCCGATCGCAGCGTTCTCCTGCATCAAGTTGCAAGCAAAAACGAAGCTCCGCAGGTTCCCGGTGACCGCTCTTCCCATGATTTTGCCAAAGGACAGCTCGTCAAGGCTCCGTGAAGAAACCACTTTCTTAGCAATTTGCGGGAAGCGCTTACGAGTAATCTCTACAAAGATCTCGTGAAAATCGTCCTTACGTTCATCGCGCGATATATCGATGACTGTTGCGTCATTGAATACATCGAAGCGAAGGCCGAACTTTGTGACGCCTGGATAAATGGAGGCTTTGCACGAGATGCGACTCGTTGAGATCGTTCTAAAGATGTCAAAAAAATCTTCCAACGGCCGCTCGCGGCCGATGTGCGCAGCGTCGTCAAACAACAGAACAATGCGACGATTGAGCACTCTCGCATTTTCTTCCAATGCCTGCAGCAGCGCTCCGACATCCTTGGTGATCGGAAATGTTCCTAATTCCGTGCGCCGCAGCTCTTTGTGAATCTCCATCGATAGAATTTCGCAAAGATGCCCTTGGTACTCAGTCCCTTCGGTTCTGAGCAGTGGCAAACGACGCAAGCTGATGTAGACCGGCAAAACACTTGAAGCGTAATCCCGTTTCATTTGTAAAAAGGACTCGATCAGCAGCGCACTTTTCCCGCTACCGCGCCCCCCCCGAAGAAGGACAGGGCCGTGCGCGATGATCCGCTGAATGATCGCGCGTTCATATTTCGCGAAGCTATGATACTTCTCGAACTCATCGCGAGGGCACTCTTCCGCTGCCAGGAGAAGGCCGCTGTCATCGGCTTGATCCGCGGTGTCGTCAGCCATGAATGCCCTCTTTACCTCGCAGGTAGTAATCAGATGCCCTTGCTGGCTCACAATTTCCAACAGATACACTTGTAAAGTGACTCACGAACGCCAGCTCAAGAACCAGATCGATCGTACGCTTCATTCGATCTGAGCAGGTTACTTCGTCGAGGGTATGCGCGCCGATCGCGAAAAACTCGCCATGTATTCCTTTGGACCAAAAGCTGTAAAGCTGCCTAGCCTCTCCTCGAATTCCTTGAATCACCTCCTCAGGATCCTTTGCCATCACGGTTGGATGCGGAGTGGCTAGCGATTTCTCATCGAGGAAATCGCGAGCAGCTACAAACGCTGGTTGCCAGATGACCTCATCGGTGTATGGCGACAACAGTGCTCGGGACACCTGATCGGGCTTTTGCTTAGGCTTCCAAATGTCCTGACGCTCGCCAACGTCGGCGACAAGATCGGTGGTCCAGTCAATCGAGATCTGATTCGGCCGATTGTGATCGAATTCTGCATGGGTCTGGAACCGCATCAAAGTGAGGGCCCGAAAAGCGTCCAGCCTGAACAAGAGGGCCGTGAGGCTCGATTCGAGGAGGCCCCGACCGATGTAGGGCGCGATCGTTGCCGCACCCGCTCCGGCCCTACGCTTGATTATTTCGAGGGCCTGCTCCGCAAAGTAGCCGATATGCGGCTTCATGTTCGCGAGAGGCGCGTTAACCTCGCAGGCAGAACCACAAAACGTCACGAGTTCCGAAAATTGGCCATGCATCTGCACGAACAAGCATTTCATTGCGCATTTCATTGCGCGGGAAGAGGCGGATAAGTATAACCCCTTGAAATAATGGTCGGAGTGGCAGGATTCGAACCTGCGACCCCTGCGTCCCGAACGCAGTGCTCTACCGGGCTGAGCCACACTCCGACAAGAAGGCGGCTTATAGCGTCGGGTTTGACGCACCGCAAGCGGCCGAGCCGAGGAATTTTGTCCCTGTGAAAACGGGTCTTGAAACGCTGATTTTACCGGCCGGCGAGGCCGGCGCGGACGCCGCCGCCCGGACCTTGGCCGCCGGCGGGCTGGTCGCATTTCCGACCGAGACTGTCTATGGGCTCGGGGCGGACGCCGCCAACGCCACTGCGATCGCCCATCTCTACGCCGCCAAGGGGCGGCCGGCCTTCAATCCGCTGATCGCGCATGTCGCCGACCTCTCGGCAGCGCGACGAATCGGGCGGCTCGATGCGCGCGCGTTGAGCCTTGCGGAAGCGTTCTGGCCGGGGCCGCTGACGCTGGTGGTGCCGAAGACCGAAGACTGCCCGGTGGCCGATCTCGCCACGGCAGGCCTCGACACCGTCGCGATCCGCATTCCCGCCCACCCCGTGGCGGAGGCGATTTTGCGCGCCTTCGGCGGGGCCGTGGTGGCGCCGTCCGCCAACATCTCCGGCCACGTCTCGCCGACTCAGGCCGCCCATGTCGCAAGCGACCTTGCGGGCCGCATCGACCTCATCGTCGACGGCGGGCCGGTCGCGGTCGGCGTCGAATCGACCATTGTCGGCTGCTTCGACGCGCCGATGCTGCTCCGTCCGGGCGGCCTGTCGCGCGAGCGGATCGAGGCCGTGCTCGGCGCGCCCCTGGCGCGGCCGCCGGTGGAGGCCGAGAGCGACGACAGCCAGCCGCTCGCGCCGGGCATGCTGGCCTCGCATTACGCGCCGCGCGCCCAGGTGCGGCTCAACGCGCGCGATGTCGCGGCGGGCGAAGCGCTGCTGGCGTTCGGCCCCGCGCGCCTGCCCGGACTTGAGACCGCCGCTGCTGTCATGAATTTGTCGCCCGCGGCTGATCTCGATGAAGCCGCCGCCAATCTGTTCGGCTATCTTCGCGCCCTCGATGCGAAGGGCCCGCGGGCGATTGCAGTGATGACGGTGCCCGAAGAAGGACTTGGCGAAGCCATCAACGACCGGCTGCGCCGGGCGGCCGTGGCGCGCTAGAAGTGGAATGAGAGACGACATGAATATCGACAAGCCTGCCACCCCGCCGCTTGCACCCGAGCTGATCGACCAATTCCGCAAGATCGTCGGCGACCGCCATGCCATCACCGACGCGGCCGACATCGAGGCCTACGTCACCGAGGAGCGCAACCTGTTCCACGGCCGCTCGCCGCTGGTGCTGCGCCCGGGCTCGACGGCGGAAGTCTCCGCGATCTGCAAACTCGCCTCCGCGCACAGGATCGCGCTGGTGCCGCAGGGCGGCAACACCGGGCTCGTCGGCGGACAGACGCCGCACAATGGCGAGGTGGTGGTGTCGCTGCGCCGGCTCGACAAGATCCGCGAGATCGACACCGCCTCCAACACCATGACCTGCGAGGCAGGCGTGGTGCTGCAGATCGCGCAGCAAAAGGCCGCCGACGTCGACCGGCTGTTTCCGCTGTCGCTCGGCGCCGAAGGAAGCTGCACCATCGGCGGCAATCTCTCGACCAATGCCGGCGGCACCGCCGCGCTCGCTTATGGCGTCGCACGCGAGATGGCGCTGGGGCTCGAGGTGGTGCTGGCCGACGGGCGCGTGCTCAATGTGTTGTCGAAGCTGAAGAAGGACAACACCGGCTACAATCTGCACAACCTCTTCATCGGCGCGGAGGGCACGCTCGGCATCATCACGGCGGCGACATTAAAACTGTTTCCGAAGCCGCGGGCGATCGAGACCGCCTATGTCGGGCTGAAGTCGCCGGCCGCGGCACTGAAGCTGCTGACGATCGCACAGAGCGAGGCCGCCAATGCGCTGACGAGCTTCGAGCTGCTCTCGGAGATGGCGGTCGATTTCTCGGTCCGCCACGGCATCGACGTACGCGATCCGCTTGCCGAGAAGCATCCCTGGTACGTGCTGATGGAATTGTCCTCGCCCGGCGACGACGCCCGCACGCCGCTGGAGACGATCCTGGCCCGCGCCATGGAGGAGGAGATCGTCGACGACGCCGTGATCGCGGCCAACCTGACCCAGCGCAACGGCTTCTGGAAGCTGCGCGAGGAGATGTCGTCGGCGCAGAAGCCGGAGGGCGGCTCGATCAAGCATGACATCTCCGTGCCGATCGCCGCCGTGCCGGCCTTCATCGCGGAGGCCGATGCCGCAGCGGTGAAGCTGATCCCGGGCGCGCGGCCGGTGCCGTTCGGCCATCTCGGCGACGGCAACCTGCACTACAATGTCAGCCAGCCGATCGGCGCCAACACCGCGGACTATCTGGCGCGCTGGCACGAGATGAACGCCGTCGTGTTCGAGATCGTGCTGCGCATGGGCGGCTCGATCTCGGCCGAGCACGGCATCGGCGTGCTCAAGCGCGACGAGCTGCCTGACGTCAAGGACAAGACCGCGATCGAGCTGATGCGATCAATCAAGGCGATGCTCGATCCGCAGGGCATCATGAATCCGGGGAAGGTGCTGTGAAGACCCTCGCGATCGACGCGATCACCGACGCCGATGTCGAGACGGTCGTCGCGCTGTGGCAGCGCTGCGGCCTGACGCGACCCTGGAACGATCCGCATGCCGACATCGCGCTGGCGCGGCGGCGCGACAATTCCACCATCCTGGTCGGCCGCGACAATGGCGCGATCGTCGCCACCGTCATGGCCGGCCATGACGGCCATCGCGGCTGGGTCTATTACGTTGCGGTCGACCCCGATATCCGCAAACGCGGCTACGGCCGCGTCATCATGGCTGCCGCCGAGGACTGGCTGCGCACGGCTGGAATTGCAAAGCTCCAGCTCCTGGTTCGCCGCGAGAACGCGCAGGCCAACGCGTTCTATCAGTCGCTGGGTTTTGAGGAATCGACCTCGGTGATGTTCCAGAAGTGGCTCGACGGCCGCGCTCCCACGTAGTTCCTAGCCGGAAGACAGCAATGACCATCTCCGACCGCGTCCGCATCAAGGACGTCCGCGTGCTCTCGGACGGCTGGACCACGTTGAAGACCACGACGTTCGAGTATCGCCGCGCCAATGGCGCGTGGCAGACGCAGCACCGCGAGACCTATGAGCGCGACAACGCCGCCGCCGTGCTGCCGTATAATCGCGCACGGCGTACCGTGATCCTGGTGAAGCAATTCCGCCTGCCGGCGTTCATCCGCGGCTACGACGATCTCCTGATCGAGGCGGCCGCCGGCGTGCTGGATAGCGCCGAGCCCGAGATGCGCATCCGCGCCGAGGCCGAGGAGGAGACCGGCTATCGCCTGCACCACGTCCAAAAAGTGTTCGAGGCGTTCATGAGCCCCGGCGCGGTGACCGAGAAGCTGCATTTCTTCGTCGCCGAGTACGAGCCGGAGATGCGCGTCAGCGACGGCGGCGGCCTCGAGCACGAGGGCGAGGACATCGAGGTGCTGGAGCTCGGGATCGACGAGGCGCTGGCGATGATCGCCGACGGCCGCATCATCGACGGCAAGGCGATCATGCTGCTGCAATATGCGGCGCTGCATGTGTTCAGATGACTCGCGAGCTGCCTTCTTCCCTTCTCCCCTTGTGGGAGAAGGTGGCGCGAAGCGCCGGATGAGGGGTCTGTTTCCGCGAACTCCAAGAGTGTTGGACTCGCGGATAGAGACCCCTCACCCGTCTCGCCGCTATCGCGGCGAGCCACCCTCTCCCACAAGGGGAGAGGGGAAGACAGCACGCCCGCTATGCCTGCAATTCTGTCCTGCGTCGCCCCGCCCCCCGTTGAGCAAGCCCAAAACTATCTCTAGTCTGGCCCCAACCAAGAACCAGGAGACGCGCCCATGTCCGCTCCGCGCGACGACGAATTCGGCTTTGCGCCCGACTATGATGCCCCCGTTCCCTATATGCAGCGCACGCGGGACTATTACACCGCGATCGGCTACACGACGCCGTATCGCTGGGCGCATTACACCGAGGCGCCGTTCCAGCCACTGAGGAAGCCGCTGGCGCAATCGCGGGTGACGATCATCACCACCGCGGCGCCTTACGATCCGGCCAAGGGCGACCAGGGGCCGGGCGCGGCTTACAACGGCGGCGCGAAGTTCTACCAGGTCTATGACGGCGACACGTCGCAAGCGCACGACCTTCGCATCTCCCACATCGGCTACGACCGCAAGCACACCACGGCGACCGACAACGGCACCTGGTTTCCGCTGCCGCAGCTTTTGAAGGCGAGCGCTTCGGGGCGCATCGGCGAGGTCGCACCGCGCTTCTTCGGCGCCCCGACCAACCGCAGCCATCGCGTCACGCTCGACACCGACGCGCCCGAGATTTTGGCGCGCTGCCTCGCCGACAAGGTCGATGTCGCCGTGCTGGTGCCGAACTGCCCGGTCTGCCACCAGACCACGGCGCTGGTGGCACGGCATCTGGAAGCCAACGGCATTCCGACCGTGGTGATGGGCTGCGCCAAGGACATCATCGAGCACGCCGCCGTGCCGCGCTTTCTGTTCTCCGATTTCCCGCTCGGTAATTCCGCCGGCAAGCCGCATGACATCGCCTCGCAGGCACAGACGCTCGAGCTCGCGCTCAAGCTGCTGGAGAGCGCGAGCGGGCCGCAGACCACGATGCAGTCGCCGCTGCGCTGGAGCGAGGACGCCTCCTGGAAGCTCGACTACAACAACGTCGCGCAGCTTTCGCCGGAAGAGCTGGCGCGGCGCCGCGCCGAATTCGACAAGCAGAAGGAGATTGCGCGCGGCAATCGCGCCGCCTGACGTCCTCCAATAACAACAATCATCAGGGAGAGCGACGTGACGCGACCGTTCGAGGGCGTGAAGATCCTGGATTTTACGCAAGTGCTGGCCGGTCCTTACGCCAGCTACCAACTTGCGTTGTTAGGGGCCGACGTCATCAAGGTCGAGCGGCGCGAGGGCGAGGACATGCGCCGCACGCCGCTCTCTCGTGAATGGGCCGAACGTGGCCTCGCGCCGGCGTTCCAGGCGATCAACGGCAACAAGCGCAGCCTGACGCTCGATTTGCAAAAGCCCGACGCGATCGCGATCGTGAAGAAGCTTGCGGCGCAAGTCGACGTCGTCATGGAGAACTTTCGTCCGGGCGTGATGGACAAGCTCGGCATCGGCTACGAGGCGCTGTCGGCGATCAACCCAAAGCTGATCTATTGCGCAGTGTCAGGCTTCGGCCAGACCGGCCCGGATCGCTTGCGGCCCGGCTATGACGGCAAGATGCAGGCGCTGTCGGGCATCATGGCGATCACCGGTCATCCCGAGACCGGGCCGACCCGCGCCGGCTTTGCGGTGTGCGACGTGCTGTCGGGGGCGACGGCTGCGTTCGGCGTCTCGAGCGCGCTGTATCAGCGCGACCGCACCGGCAAGGGGCAGCTTATTGACGTCTCCATGCTGGAGGCGACGATGGCGTTTCTCTCCGGGCAGATCGCGGACTGGTCGGTCGCCGGCCACCGCCAGCAGCTGTCGGGAAACCAGGCGGTGAGCCGCAGGACCACCGCGAATTTGTTCAGATGCGGCGACGGCCACATCCTGCTCGCCGTCAACAACGAGAAACAATATCGCGCGCTGATGTCCACGCTCGGCCGCGAGGATACCCTGAGCGATCCGCGCTTCGCTGACTGGTTTTCGCGTAACGAGAACGAGCCTGCGCTGCGCGCCATCATCGAGGAGGCGCTCGCGGCAAAGCCGGCGCGCGAATGGGAGACCATCCTGGAGAACGCCGGCGCGCCCTGCGCCAGCATCTGGAAGGTCGAGGAGGTCATCGATCATCCGCAGATCGCCGCGCGCGGTGCGATCCAGGAGCTCGATACGCCCTACGGCCGCCTGCGCTTTGCCGGCAGCGGCTTCAAGCTCGCCCATGGCGGCGGCCGGCTGGACCGGATGGCGCCGGAGCTGGGAATGGATACGGACGCGGTGCTCGGCGAGCTCGGGTTCGATGCGGCGGAGATCGCGGCGTTGCGGGCAAGGGAGATTGTATAAACTCTGCTGCCGCAGCGCGGGCAAAGCGCAACGCGCCGTGCCCACCACCGATCCTCTTGCTCGACACACAATGGTGGGCACGCCTTGCTTTGCCCACCCTACGACACTACAGCGTCGGTGATCAGAACAACGACCCCTGCCCGTCGTCCGCCGGCCCGGCCGCGGCCTTTCGCGCCACCTTCTTCGGCTTCGCCGCCTCTGCCTCCGCCTCCATCTCCTCCGCGCCGATCGGCAGCAAGAGCTGCTCGTCGTCATTGGCGACGCGGTTGACGCGGGTCGAGACCGGGTGCCAGGCGAACTCGCCGATGCGCGGTGCGGTCATCAGCGGCAGGATCGCATCGACCTCGTCGCCGCGACTGTCGAGCCAGCGCTCGAAATCGCGCGGGGTGATGGTCACGGGCACGCGGTCATGCAGCGCGGCGAGATCCTCGCCCGCCGCCGCCGTGACGATCGCGACGGTGTCGACCTCCTCGCCGTTCGGCCCGACCCAGGTCTCGAACACCGCGGCAAAGCCGAGCGGCTCGCCGTCGGCGCGGTGAATGAAGAACGGCTGCTTGCGGCCGCCCTCCGCTTTCCATTCATAGTAGCCATCAGCCGGGATCAGGCCGCGCCGCCGGCGAATCGCGCGTTTGAACGCGGGCTTCTCCAGCACCGTCTCCGAGCGGGCGTTGATCAACAACGTGAATCCTTTGGGGTCCTTGACCCAGCCCGGCAGCAGGCCCCAGCGCATCAGGCGGAAATGCCGTGCGCCGTTCTCGAGCAGCACGACCGGAATCGGTTGTGTCGGCGCGACATTGTACCGGGGCGGGAAATTCGGCTGCTCGACGTAGCCGAACAGTTGCCGTAAAGCCGCGGGGGCCGAAGTTATGACGAAGCGTCCACACATCCTTGGGGGCCTATATAGGGTCCGTTCAGGTCCTTTTAACCCCGAACGTTAACACTGCGGCAGATGAGCTCAACGGCCTCCCCCGCGCGGACGCATGTACAGACGGGCCCCGAGGCGCAAGCCTGGGCCGAGCGTCTGCGCGTGGCCAACATCAACCCGCGGACCGGACTTGCCACCGACTATCTCAACCATTTCAATGAAGCCGTGATGCTGTTGGAAATGGTCCCGGACATGCCGGAATGCGCGGAAGACTTCTTGACCTGGTCGCCGCTGTCCTATGCCGAGCATTTCACCGCGTCGAATTTCAAGGCACGGGATCTTGCCATCGAGGCCTATGAGAAGGCCGATCCAAACGTGCGCGCCCAGTTCGACCACATCACCGACACCATGACGTCGATATTGACTGCGGTCGGCTCGGCCATGCGCGAGGTCGAGAAGGACACGACCCGCGTCCGCCTCGCCGAGCAGGCCACGCTCTGGGTCAAGCCGCTGATCGCGGCCTGCGGCGGCATCATCAATGGCGGCGCGGAAGCCGACATCGACACCATCATGGCGAACTGAGCCAGGGTCATTGAAGACATGTCTGCGGTCGTCCAGCCCACCCGTCCCCAGATCGCGGTCAGCGCGGCGATCTTCCGCGACGGCAAGGTGCTTCTGACCCGCCGTGCCCGTTCGCCCGCCAAGGGGTTCTATTCGCTGCCGGGCGGCCGGGTCGAGTTCGGCGAATCGCTGCACCAGGCGTTGGCGCGCGAGGTCGACGAGGAAACCGGCCTTAGCATCGAGATCGTGGGCCTCGCCGGCTGGCGCGAGGTGCTGCCGGCTGCGGCCGGCGCCGGCCATTATTTGATCATGTCCTTTGCCGCCCGCTGGGTGGCCAGGGAGCCGGTTCTCAACGACGAGCTTGACGATTACCGCTGGATCGCGCCCGACGCCCTGGAGAGCCTCGGCGACCTCAAGCTGACCGGGGGGCTGGAGGAGGTCATCCAGTCCGCCGCCCGGCTGATCGGGCCCTGACCGCGCCCCGCCTTGCGTCGACGGCCCCGAGGGGGCATACACCCCGCCGATGTCCACGCGATTTCTGGCCATTTTTGCCCTGATTCTCGCCTGCGCCTCCGTGCCCACGAGGGCCCAGGACGTGGCGGCGCCGTTTGACGCCGATTTGCAGCGGCTGGCGGAGATCCTCGGCGGGCTGCATTACCTGCGTGGCATCTGCGGCTCCAACGAGGGCAACAAATGGCGCAGCGAGATGCAGGCGCTGATCGACGCCGAAACCCCCTCGGGCGAGCGCCGCACCCGCATGATCGCCGGCTTCAACCGCGGTTATAACGGCTTTCAGCAGACCTACCGGAGCTGCACGCCGGCCGCGACGGTCGCGATCCGCCGCTATATCGAGGAAGGCTCGAAGATCTCGCGCGACCTCACGGCGCGTTACGCGAACTGATTTTTCTCGTCATTCCGGGGCGCGCGTAGCGCGAGCCCGGAATCCATCAAGCGGCAGTCTCTGCGGCCCGATGGATTCCGGGCTCGCGACTTCGTCGCGCCCCGGAATGACAGTAACGGGAACCCCGTCATCGACTTTGTTCACAGCCGTTAACCGTTCCTAAAGATGTGGCCTAGCGGGCGTTAATACGCGTGCTACACCTTTCGCACAGCGCATCGCCGTGGATCGCGCCCCAGCCCTGATCGAGTTTCATGAGCCATTCAGTGTCCTACGCCCCCGCCCGCGCGCCGCTGCCCGACCACGAGCAGAAACAGGCTGCGCTGAGCTATCTCAACGAGGCCTGGGCCGAAGCGCGCCATGATGGCGTCGACGGCGACTGCCTGGCGCAGGCGAGCCTGTTTGCGGCATTCGCGGAGCTGGTCGGCACCTACGGCGAGGATGCGGTGGCGAAATTCGTCGAGGGCTTTCCGGGCCGCATTCGCAACGGCGAATTCTCGGTCATGCTCGCGAGGCAGTAAGCCTTGCAAAAAATGACCCCGCCACGCGGGCGGGGCCAGTCTACGGATGAATGACTTGCGAACAGGATTTGGCGAACAGGTTCGCGAAGTCTGACGCATTTATCGCACGGAAGCCGTTTTCCCCGGACAAGCATTAGTCTCACGATGGCCGGGAGATGTTCCCGCTGGGATCGGGAATGCGCTCCCTCCTCCCTCACGGCTCGACCTTGAGCGTCGCTTTCATGTTGGGATGATAGCGGCAGTAATATTCGATTGTTCCCGCCTTCGTCAGAACCGATGTCGCCGACTTCTTCGGCGGCAGCGTCACGTCGAAATCGCCGTTCTTCGCGGTGGCGGTGTGGGCGAACACGTCCCTGTTGATCCATGTGATGGTGTCGCCGACCTTCGCCGACACCTCAGTCGGTGAGACCACGAGGTTTTCCATCGTGATCTCGATGGTCGCGGCGTGCGCCGGGACGATGATCGACAGCAAGGCGACCGCAAGCGCGATCGAAGCGAGACGTCCCGGCTGCATCGCATGCTCCCTATTTCAACTCGGCCGCGACGTGCTCTGCATGCTGCTGATGCCCCTGGAAAATCTTCAGGCCGGTCTGCAGCAGGCTCTTCAGCTCGGCATTGTTCGCCGACGGAATGAGCTGGGTCTCCAGCGCGCCGTTGACCGCCTTGTGGTAGGCGACCTCGTTCGCGACATAGGCCTTGTCGAACGCCGCGCCACTCAGCTTGTCGAGCTCGGCCAGCTTGTCGCTCGCCTGCTTCGACAGCGCCTTGCTGGTATCGTTGTCTTCAGGCGTGACGTTCAGCTTCTTGACCAGCGCGAGCGCTTGCTTGTTGACCACCTCGTGGTCGCGCAGCATGTCCTCGGCAAACGCCTTGACGTCCTTGTTGGTCGCCTTCTTCTGCGCTTGCTTGGCCGCGCTGATGTCGATCACGCCCGCGGTGTAGGCGATGTGGGCGATCTGCGGGTCGGTGGGCTTGTCGGCTGCGCTGGCGCCCCGAATCAGCGCGGGGCTCGACAACAGAATCGCTGCGGCGATCGCCGCGCTCCATCGGGTGAACATGTTTGACACTCCTGTGCTGCCGGACATTTTGCCGGCGTTGCTTCACAGGCGTTGGATGGAATTTTCGCGCAAACGTTCCCGAAAAACTTCAGCCGCCGACGCCGAGCCGCTTCAGCACCGACACGGTCAGGCGCTCGCAGCGCCACCCGGCGAACGGGAACGCATCCATCACCACCGGGCCGATCTCCTTCTCGACGTTCTCGCGCAGCATGGTGCGGGCACGGTGCAGCCGCGTCTTCACGGTCTCGGGCTTGACGCCGAGCAGATCGGCGGTCTCCTCGATGCTCATTCCCTCCATGACCCGCGCAACGAAGACCATGCGGAAGACATCCGGCAATTCATCGATGGCGCGCTCGACGACGCGCTGGATTTCGCGTTGGGCCATGGTCCTTTCCGGATCGCCTGCGGGAGAAACGGGAAATTTGATGATCTGCGCCTCGAGCGTCGCTTCGGGCACCGAGCCGAGCTCGACATGCGGCCTGGCGCTTCGCGCCCGGCCAAGCGCTTCGTTGATGGCAATGCGCGATAGCCACGTCGACAGCCCCGACTCGCCCCTGAAGCCGTCGAGATGGGTGAAGGCGCGGACATAAGTCTCCTGCACCACATCCTCGGCTTCGCTGTCGCTGCGCAGGATCCCGCGCGCGAGGCGATAGAGCCTGCGGTTGTTGGCCTGCATGATCTCGCGCAATGCGGCCTCGTCACGGCCCCGCGCGCGGTCGATCAGCTCGGCTTCCGATGCTCTGGCGCCGGCGGACAGGCCGGCTGCGGTCCGTTGCATGGTGGTCACCTGTCTCCATTCGCTACGGACATTGGATGCAGGCCAAAGGGAAAGGTTCCCAACTTTCCGGCCCCGGACCTTACCCTCCCCTGGAGGGGCCCCGGAGGGGGTGGGTGGGAGCCGCTAGTCCGTCTCGATCGGCAGCGCCGGGTCCCTCGCCCACTCGCCCATCGAGGCATCGTAGAGCGTCAGCTTGTCGTAGCCGAGCTGCGTCAGCATCAACAGGTCGATCGTCGCCGAGATGCCGCCGCCGCAATAGCAGATCACGCTCTTCTCGCGCGTGACGCCTGCCGCGGCAAATTTCGCCTCGGCATCAGCAAGGCTCGTCAGCGTCTTGTCGGCGTTGGTGAGCGTAGCGGCCGAGACGTTGACGCTGCCGGGAACGCGGCCGGGCCGGCCGTAGCGGCTCGGCTCGAGGCCGCGATGAAACTGCGGCCCGAGCGCGTTGACGATCACGGTCGAGGGGTCGCCGATCCGCGCCTTCACATTGTTCTTGTCGACGAAGAAGCCCGCGCGCGGCGCGGCCTTGAAGGTCGTGGCGGGATAGCCCTTCGGCGCGCCCGTCTCGACCGGCCGCCCCTCTTCCTTCCATTTGTCGAAGCCGCCGTCGAGCACACGCGCATCGACCCCGAGCGAACGCAGCATCCACCAGAAGCGTGTCGACCACATCATGGTGCCGATGCTGTAGAGCACGATGGTCTTTCCTGCATCGAGGCCGTGGCGGCCGAACGCGGCCTCCAACTGGGTAACGCCAGGCATCATGAAGAACTGCTGCGCGGAGGTATCGGAGAATTCGCCTTGCAAATCGAGGAAATCGGCGCCCGGGATGTGGCCGGCCACAAAGGTCTTGTCGCCGGGCACCGCGCGATAAGGCACGTCACTGCCCGGCGGCACCGGCTCGTTGTAGGTCGTGCAATCGTAGAGGCGGAGATTGGGATCGCCGAGGATGGCGGCAAGTTGCTCGGTGGTGATGACAGATGCCATTTGGCTCATTGTCGTGTCCTCCCTGCTGAGGACACTGTAGCCGTCTCAACCCGTCATTGCGAGCGTAGCGAAGCAATCCAGACTGCCGCCGCGGCGGGATTCTGGATTGCTTCGTCGCTCCGCTCCTCGCAATGACGAAACTGCGGCCCCCTACTGCTTCAGCGTCTCCAGAAACCGCACCGGCTCGCCCTGCGAGGCCGTCACCAGTTCGCCCTGCCACATCACGCGGCGGCCGCGGATGAAGGTGCCGACGGGCCAGCCCGTGACGCGGACGCCGTCATAGGGGGTCCAGCCGGCCTTGGAGGCCACCCATTTGTTGGTGATGGTTTCGCTGCGCTTGAGATCGACGACCGTGAAGTCGGCGTCGTAACCGGCGGCGATGCGGCCCTTGCAGGCCATGTTGTAGAGCCGCGCGGGGCCGGCGCTGGTCAGATCGACGAACCTTGCCAGCGACAGCCGGCCGGCGTTGACGTGATCGAGCATCAGCGGCACCAGCGTCTGCACGCCGGTCATGCCGGAGGGCGAAGCGGGGTAAGTCTTCTGCTTCTCTTCAAGCGTGTGCGGGGCGTGGTCGGAACCGAGCACGTCGATGATACCCTGCTCGATGCCGCGCCAGATGCCGGCGCGATGATCGGCGCCGCGCACCGGCGGATTCATTTGCGCCAGCGTGCCGAGCCGCTCGTAGCATTCGGGCGCGACCAGCGTGAGATGGTGCGGCGTCGCTTCGCAGGAGGCGACGTCCTTGTGATCGCGCAGAAATTCGATCTCTTCCTTGGTCGAGATGTGCAGCACGTGGATGCGCTTGCCGGTCTCATGCGCGAGCTTGACCAGTCGCTGCGTCGCCATCAGCGCCGCGGTCTCGTCGCGCCAGACCGGATGCGAACGCGGATCGCCCTCGATGCGCAGCGACTTGCGGTCGTTGAGGCGGTACTCGTCCTCGGCGTGGAACGCCGCGCGGCGGCGGATCACCTGGAAGATGCGGCGCAGGCTTTCGTCGTCCTCCACCAGCAGCGCGCCGGTGGACGAGCCGATGAACACCTTCACGCCGGCACAGCCGGGCGCGCGCTCCAGCACCGGCAGATCCTGCACGTTCTCGCGGGTGCCGCCGATGAAGAAGGCGAAATCGCAATGCATGCGGTGATGGGCACGCTTGATCTTGTCGGAGAAGGTGGCCTCCGTCACGGTCAATGGAGACGTGTTCGGCATCTCGAACACGGCCGTGACGCCGCCCATCACGGCGCTGCGCGAACCGGTCTCGAGGTCTTCCTTCTGCTCCAGCCCGGGCTCGCGGAAATGCACCTGCGTGTCCATCACGCCGGGCAGGATATGCAGGCCCTTGCAGTCGATCACCTCGGCGGCAGACGCCTGCGACAGCGGGCCCAGCTCGGCGATCCGGCCGTTGGTGATACCGATATCGCGAACCCCCTCGCCGTCCTGGTTGACGACGGTGCCCCCCTTGAGGATCACATCGAAACGCTGGGTCATGGCTGAAGGCCTCTCTCATCCCCAAGCGCAGGGCTCAAGGTCTTGTCGTTTAATCCCTGCGGGCTTACGTTCCGGAGCAACATGTCGCAAGAGATTTTCGCATGAAATCAGCGTTTCTTCCCGACCGGGGCGTGATCAAGGTCGCGGGCGAGGACGCGCGCAACTTCCTCAACGGCCTCGTCACGACCGATGTCGACAGGCTCAAGCCGGGCCTGGGGCGATTCGGCGCACTGCTGACGCCGCAGGGCAAGATCATCGTGGATTTCCTGATCACGGAAGCGCCCGCCGGCCATGGCGGCGGGTTCCTGATCGACTGCCCGAAAGCGCTGGCCGAGGGCCTCGCCACCAAGCTGAAATTCTACAAGCTGCGCGCCAAGGTCACGGTGGAAAACCTCTCGGACGATCTCGGCGTGCTCGCGGCCTGGGACGGCCAGCCTGCGGCGCAGCCGGACCTCGCCTTCGCGGATCCACGCAACGGCGAGCTCGGCTACCGCATCCTGATCCCCGAAGCTCTCAAGCAGAAACTGTCCGACCTCATCGGCGCCGAGCTGGTCGACGCTGCCGAATATGACGCGCACCGCATCGCACTCGGCGTGCCGCGCGGCGGCCTCGATTTCATGTACAGCGACGCGTTTCCGCACGAGACCAACATGGACCGCCTCGCCGGCGTCGACTTCGACAAGGGCTGCTATGTCGGCCAGGAGGTTGTCTCGCGGATGCAGCATCGCGGCACCGCACGTACCCGCAGCGTCAAGGTGCTGCTCGAGGACCTCTCGCCCGAGCTCGGCGTCAGCGTTCTCGCCGGCGACAAGCCGGTCGGCACGATGGGCTCGTCGGCGAAAGGAAAGGGCATCGCCCTGGTGCGCATCGACCGCGTCGCCGATGCGCTCGATGCCGGCCAGCCGCTCACGGCCGGCGGCCTCGCCGTGCGGCTCGCCGAACCCGAGGTTGTCCGCATTCCCTTGAAGCAGCCCATCGCATGAGCCGAGCTCCCCGCCTGCATCCCGACGGAAAGACGCGTTGCCCCTGGCCCGGCGAAGATCCGCTCTATGTCGCCTATCACGACACCGAATGGGGCGTGCCGGAATATGACGACCGCGCGCTCTACGAAAAGCTGATCCTCGACGGCTTCCAGGCCGGCCTCTCCTGGATCACGATCCTGCGCAAGCGCGACAATTTCCGCAAAGCCTTCGACGACTTCCAGCCGGAGAAGATCGCGCGCTACAACGACAAGAAGGTGCACGCGTTGATGAACGACGCCGGCATCGTGCGCAACCGCGCCAAGATCGACGGCGCGATCCTGAGCGCGAAGTCCTATCTCGACATCATGGAGAAGGGCCCCGGCTTCTCGAAGCTGCTGTGGGACTTCATGGACGGAAAGCCCAAGGTCAACAATTTCAAGACCACCGCGAGCGTGCCGGCCTCGACGCCGCTGTCGACGCAAATCTCCAAGGAGCTGTCCTCGCGCGGTTTCAAGTTCGTCGGCCCGACCATCGTCTATGCCTTCATGGAGGCGACCGGCATGGTCAACGACCATCTGGTCGACTGCCATTGTCACGCGAGCTGCGGCAAGACGCAGCGCAAGCCGCGCCTCAAGGCCAAATGACCGCGAAGAAGACGGCCCGCGATGCGGCGTCCCGCGCCTGGCAGCGCATGCTGTCGGGCCGGCGGCTCGATCTGCTCGATCCATCGCCGCTCGATGTCGAGATCGCCGACATCGCCCATGGGCTGGCGCGCGTGGCGCGCTGGAACGGCCAGACCACCGGCGCGCACATCTTCTCGGTCGCACAGCACACGCTGCTGGTCGAGACCGTGCTGCGGCATGAGATGCCGCGCGTCGATCAGCGCATGCGGCTCGCCGCGCTGCTGCACGATGCACCCGAATATGTGATCGGCGACATGATCTCGCCGTTCAAGGCCGTGCTGGATGGCCACTACAAGGCGGTGGAGAAGCGCCTGCTCGGCGCCATCCACATCCGCTTCGGCCTGCCGCCGGTGCTTTCCGACGAGATCACGCTGGCCATCAAGGCCGCCGACCGCGGCGCGGCCTATCTGGAGGCGACCGAGCTCGCCGGCTTCAGCGAGAGCGAGGCGCGGCGCCTGTTCGGCAAGGATCCGGGCCTCTCCGACAGCGTCCGGCGCGATTATCTGACGCCCTGGACGGCGGCACGGGCCGAGAAGCAGTTCCTGGAGCGGTTTGGCGCGGTGTTTGCGTAGGTCTCGTAGGGTGGGCAAAGGCGCTCTTGCGCCGTGCCCACCATCTTCCCGCGATTGCGACAAAAGTGGTGGGCACGCTTCGCTTTGCCCACCCTACGGCACCGGCTATACTCAGCGGCAAAAAGGTCCGCCATGATCCACGTCTGCTCCCTCGCCGCCCTTCCCGAAACCGTCCGCCTCACCAGGGCCAGCCATGTGCTGACGGTGATGGCCAATGTCGAACAGGTGGCACGGCCGGTGTCCGTGCTGCCGGCCAACCATCTCAAGGTGTCGATGGACGACATCACCGAGGAGATGGACGGCTTTGTCGCGCCCTCCGAGGCGCACATCGGCCAGGTGCTGAACTTCGTGCGCGGCTGGGATCGCAGCGCGCCGCTGGTGGTGCATTGCTATGCCGGCATCAGCCGCTCCACCGCGAGCGCGTTCGCGGCCGTCTGTGCCCTCAATCCGGAGCGCGACGAGATCGAGATCGCGAAGAAGATCCGCGCCGCCTCTCCGATCGCCTCGCCGAACCGGCGCATCGTCGGCCTTGCCGACCGCGCGCTGGGCCGCAACGGCCGCATGCTGCGCGCGCTCGACGAGATGGGCCCGGGCGCGATGATGGTCGAGGGTCGCCCCTTCGTGATCGAGCTCGAATGACAGCTGCGATCATCATCGCATGAGCGACACGCAGCTGACGCCGATCGAGATCGGCCTGACCGCGGCGATCGTCGCGATCGAAGATCATGAGCCGCTGATCCTCACCGCGCGCGGCAGTGACGGGCTGGCCGGCCTGCCGTTCGGCCCGTTCGACGCACTCAGCCATCGCACCTTCGAGATCGGCCTGCGCGCCTGGGTCGAGGCACAGGCGGGCTTGCGGCTCGGCTATGTCGAGCAGCTCTATACGTTCGGCGATCGCGGCCGTCATGCGGAGGCCGGCGACATCGGCGCGCACACGGTCTCGATAGGATATCTCGCGCTGACGCGCGCGGTGGGCGGCGAGCTCGCAGCGACCGGTGCGAGCTTTGAACCGTGGTACCGCTTCCTCCCCTGGGAAGACTGGCGCGAGCAGCCGCCCGCGATCATCGGCCGTGACATCATTCCGGCGCTGACCAAATGGGCGGAGGAGGAGACGCCCGAGACCACGCGCGCGCTGCCGCGCAAGGATCGCGTGCGGTTCTATTTCGGCCTCGACGGCGCGCCGTGGGACGAGGAGCGCGTGCTCGACCGCTACGAGCTGCTCTACGAGGCGGGACTGATCGAGGAGGCGCGGCGCGACGGCCGTCCTGCGGCATTAACGCGCAAGGCGCTTCCGGCGCTCGGCACGTCCATGCGCTTCGACCACCGCCGGATTCTCGCCACCGCGATCGCGCGGCTGCGCGCAAAATTGAAGTATCGTCCTGTGGTGTTTGAACTTTTGACTGCCGAGTTCACACTCACTGAATTGCAGTACACGGTGGAGGCGATCTCCGGCCGGCACCTGCACAAACAAAATTTCCGCCGCCTCGTCGAAACCGAAGCCCTGGTCGAACCGACCGGGGTGATGTCGACACAGACGGGCGGACGGCCGGCGGCGCTCTACCGCTTCCGCCGCGACGTGCTCCAGGAGCGGCCCGCGCCGGGCTTGCGCGTCCGCTCCCGGCGCTAGATCCTGAGATTGCGCGACCGGCCCCTGCCCGCCGATTGCCTGGAGGCTTCATGTTCGACGGCCCGTTTGACGTCTTTGCGCTGATCATTGCGATCATCGCCTTCCTGATCGCGATCAAGGCTTCCAGCCAGGCGGCCGAGCTGCGCCGCCGGCTGAGCTCACTCGAAGAGATGTTTTACGCGCAGCGGACCGTGCAGCCGCCGCCGCTGATGCCTGCACAGGTCGTCGAGGCTGAAGCGCCCGCGACGACGCCCGCCGAACCGCCGCCGCTCGCACCCGAAGCAGAGGCAGCGCCGCCTCCGCTCGTCACCGAAGCGGTTTCCCCGCCTCCGCTCGAAGCAAGCACCGAGGCCGATGCGCCGCCGCCCCTGCCCGCGCCGGCAGCTGATTCTAGAGAGCCTGGCTTCGAGGAGCGGCTCGGCACCCGCTGGGTGGTATGGATCGGCGGCCTTGCGCTCGCGCTCGGCGGCTTCTTCATGGTGCGCTATTCGATCGAGGCCGGCCTCGTCGGTCCCGGCGTGCGCGTGTTCCTCGGTGGCCTGTTCGCAGCCGCGCTGCTCGGTGCCGGCGAGTGGTCGCGGCGCAAGGAGAGCATTTCCAACATCGCCGCGCTGCCGATCGCCAACATCCCCGCGATCCTCACCGCGGCCGGAACGGCGGTGGCGTTCGCAACGATCTATGCCGCCTACGCACTCTACGGCTTCCTCGTGCCCGCGACCGCCTTCGTGCTGCTCGGCATCGTCGCGATGGGCACGCTCGCCGCGGCACTGCTGCACGGGCCCGCGCTCGCGGGCCTCGGCGTGGTCGGCGCGTTCGTGACGCCGATCCTCGTCTCCAGCGGCAAGCCGGATTATTGGGCGCTCTACATCTATCTTGCGATCGTCACCGCCGCGAGCTTCGGCCTCGCGCGCATCCGGCTGTGGCGCTGGCTCGCGGTCACGACCATCGCCTTCGCCGTGCTCTGGATCTTCCCGGGGCTCGATACCAGCGAGCTGCAGGTCGCGCCGCACGCCTTCCATGTCATCGCGGGTTTCGTGCTGGCCGCGCTGCTCGTGGTCTGCGGCTTCATGTTCGGCCCCACCATCGAGGACGGCGAGATCGAACCGGTGTCGTCGAGCTCGCTCGGCGCCTATCTGTTCGGCGCGATGCTGATCGTGCTGTCGAGCGCGCATGCGGATCTTGCGCTGATCGCCTTCACGCTTCTGGTCGGTGCGACGCTGTTCGTCGCCTGGCGTGCGCCGTCCGCCACGGGCGCGCTGGGCGCCGCGGCCGCGACCGTCTTCATCGTGTTCGCCGAATGGGCGGTGCGCGCCAATCCGGACATGCTGGTGCTGCCGGGCGGCCCGATGCCCGGCGTCGGGCCGGTTGCGACTGACAGCTCAGTCACGCTGCATCTGGTGATGGCTGCGATCTTCGCCGCCGGTTTCGGCCTCGCGGGCTTCTTCGCGCAGGGCCGGTCGAACTCGGCGATCATCCCGGTGGTGTGGTCGGCGGCAGCGGTCGCCACCCCGATCGCGATCCTCGTTGCGCTCTACGCGCGCATCGCCCATCTCGACCGCTCGATCCCGTTCGCGATCCTCGCGGTGCTGCTCGCCGCCGCCTTTGGCGCTGCGACCGAAGCGCTGACGCGCCGCGAGACCCGGCCGGGCGCCATGATCTCCACCGCCCTGTTCGCGACCGGCACGCTCGGCGCGCTGGCGCTGGCACTGACCTTCGCGCTGGAGAAGGGCTGGCTCACGATTGCGCTCGCGCTGATGTCGCTCGGCACCGCCTGGATCTCGATGCAGCGGCCGATCCCGTTCCTGCGCTGGCTCGCCGCCGTCTTCGCCGCCATCGTCACTGCGCGCATCGGCTATGATCCGCGCATCGTCGGCGACGCCGTCGGCACCACGCCGATCTTCAACTGGCTGTTGTGGGGCTACGGCCTGCCGGCGGCCTCGTTCTGGGCGGCGAGCATGTTCCTGCGCCGCCGCGGCGACGATGCGCCGCTGCGCATGGTGGAGACCGCGGCGATCCTGTTCACCGCGCTGCTCGCCTTCATGGAGATCCGGCATCTCGCCACCGGCGGCCGCATGACGGCCGCGCCGTCGCTGCTCGAGTTCGCGCTGCAAGTCTGCGTCGCGCTCGCCATGGCGATCGGGCTGGAACGGCTGCGACTGAGGAGCGGCAGCATCGTTCACAATGTCGGCGCGGTCGTGCTTACGGCGATTGCCGGGCTCGTCAGCGTGTTCGGCCTGCTGATCCTGGAAAACCCGCTGATCTGGAGCGTCAACGTCGGCGGCGCCGTGTTCAACCTGCTGTTGCTCGGCTATGCGCTGCCGGCAGTGCTGATGTTGCTGCTCTCCTATGCAGTGGTCGGCCAGCGCGGCAAGGTCTACGCCAACACGATCGCCGGCGGCGCGCTGCTGTTCGCGCTCGCCTATGTCACGCTGGAGATCCGCCGCTTCTATCACGGCCCGATCCTCGCGACCGGACCGACGACGGGCGCGGAGCAGTACACCTATTCGATCGGTTGGCTCGCCTTCGGCGTGCTGCTGCTCGGCGTCGGCATTCTCGTCAACTCGGAGCGGGCGCGGCTGGCGTCGGCCGCGGTGATCGCGCTGACGATCCTGAAGGCCTTCGTGATCGACATGTCGACGCTGACGGGCGTCTACCGCGCGCTGTCGTTCATGTGCCTCGGCATCGTGCTGGTCGCGATCGGCTGGCTCTACCAGCGCATCCTGTTCCGGCGGCAGGTCGCACCGCCGCCGGCTCCGCAGACGAGCAGTTGAGGATCAGGCCGCGCGGACCGACTCCAGGAACTGCGCGACCTCGACCTTGAGCCGCGTGCTGTCGGTCGCCAGCGATTTCGCCGCCGACAGCACCTCCGTCGAGGCCGAGCCGGTCTCGATCGCGCCGCGCTGCACGTCGGTGATGTTCATCGAGACCTCCTGCGTGCCGACCGAAGCCTGCTGCACGTTGCGCGAGATCTCCTGCGTGGCCGCGCCCTGTTCCTCGACGGCGGCTGCGATCGCCGCCGACACCTCGGACAGCCGCTCGATGGTGCCGCCGATCTCCTGGATGGCGCTGACGGATTCCTGCGTCGCGGCCTGAATCCCGGAGACCTGCGCCCCGATCTCGCCGGTGGCTTTCGCGGTCTGCTCGGCCAGCGCCTTGACCTCGGAGGCGACGACCGCGAAGCCGCGGCCGGCTTCACCGGCACGCGCCGCCTCGATGGTGGCGTTGAGCGCGAGCAGGTTGGTCTGCCCTGCGATGGTGTTGATCAGCTCAACGACGTCGCCGATGCGCGAGGCCGCCTGCGACAGCGCGTTGACGCGGTCGTTGGTCCGCGTGGCCTGTTCGACGGCCTCCGCGGCCATCCGCGCCGAATCCTGCACGCGGCGGCTGATCTCGGTGATCGAGGACGACAGCTCCTCCGAAGCCGACGCCACCGCCTGGACGTTGGTGGAGGCTTCCTCGGACGCCGCGGCGACCACGGTCGCAAGCTCCTGCCCGCGCTGCGCCGTATTGGTCAGCGTGGTCGCGGAGGCCTCGAGCTCGGTCGAGGCCGACGACACGGTGCCGACGACCTCGCCGATCATGGCCTCGAATTTGCGGGTGATGGCGTCGACGCGGCGACCGCGTTCGATCTTGGCCTCGGCATCGGCTGCGGCCGCCTCGTCGGCGGCCTTCTTGGCGATCAGCGCTTGCTTGAAGATCTGGAGCGCGTCAGCCATCGCGCCGATCTCGGTCTTCTCGCCACGATGCGGCACCTCGGCCGAGAGGTCGCCCTCGCCGAGCGACTGCATCGGACGGATGATCGAAGCGATACCACGAGAAACGTCGCGCACGAGATAATAGGCGGCACCGATCGCGATCACGACCGAGAACACGATGATGCCGACCAGCACGCGGAAGATCGTGGCGTAGCTGTCGGCCGCCTGCTTCGTCTCCAGCTCGGCGCCCTTGTTGTTGAGCTCGATGCCCGTCTGAAGCAATGGATCGGCCGCCTGGGCCATCTTCGCGACCTTGGTCTGCAACAGCTCGTTGGCATCGGCCGGGAAGCGGCCGGCGCCCTTGCGGGACAGCGCCATGACGTCCTGCACGCCGTTCAGATATTCGGCCCACGCCTTGGTCCATTGCTCATAGAGCGAGCGCTCCTCGGCCGAGGTGATCAGCGGCTCGTAGACCTTGCGCGTCTGGTCGATGCGCTCGCGCAACGAGGCGAGGCGCTTCTCGGCGGCATCCTTGCCCTCGGTGGTTTCCTGCATCAGGTGCAGGCGAAGCGCGACGCGCAGCTCGTTGATGTCGGCGCGAAGCGAGCCGAGCGCGCGTACGCTCGGCAGCCAGCTCTCCGCGATCTCGACGGTGTGAGAGTTGATGTTCTGCATGGTGCCGATCGCCATCACGCCGACGCCGGCGAGCGTGAGCACGAGAACCGACAACACGGTCAGAAGCTTGAAGACGATCGACAACTTCGACATCACGATAAATCCCGATGATACCTGGCAACGCGCAAACCACCTGCGCCGCCATCGTCACGACGGACGACAGGGCGTTGGTCATTCCAACAATGCTGGCTGGTTCTTATCCCGTAAGATTGCGCACATAGTTGCAAACAGGCGTTAACAGGAACCTACGTGGAACTACGGAATTCGCTATCGCCAATATTATATGTTTCGCAATCATGCGTTGCAGTGCAGCGGAGATCGCGCAACGCCTCGCCAGCGCACCGACGATCAATTTGAGCAAGGCGGCTGACGACGTCAGGCCGCCCGGACCGACTCCAGGAAGCGCGCGACTTCGCTCTTCAGACGGTTGCTCTCCTGCGAGAGCGATTGCGCCGCCGAATGCACCTGGGCCGACGCCGCCCCGGTCTCGCCGGCGCCGCGCTGGACGTCGCCGATATTCGCCGACACCTCCGAGGTGCCGTGCGCGGCATGCTGGATGTTGCGGGAGATCTCCTGCGTCGCGGCGCCCTGCTCTTCCACCGCCGCGGCGATGGCCGAGGAAATCTCCGACATCCGCGCGATGGTGTCGCCGATCTCCTTGATCGCACCGACCGAGTCCTGCGTCGCGGTCTGGATCGCGCCGATGTGCTGGCTGATCTCGCCGGTGGCCTTCGCGGTCTGCTCGGCGAGCGCCTTCACTTCGGTCGCGACCACCGCAAAGCCCTTGCCGGCCTCGCCCGCCCGCGCCGCCTCGATCGTGGCATTCAGCGCCAGTAGATTGGTCTGGCTGGCAATGGTGTTGATCAGCTCGACGACATCGCCGATGCGGCCTGCCGCCTTCGTCAGCTCGGCGACGCGCGCATTGGTGCGCTGGGCCTGTTCCACCGCGGCATCGGCGACGCGGGCCGATTCCTGGACCTGGCGGCTGATCTCGGAGATCGATGTGGTCATCTCCTCGCTCGCGGCCGACACCGACTGCACGTTCGCGGACGCCTCCTCCGAGGCTGCTGCCACGGCCGTGGCAAGCCCGTTACCGCGCTCGGCGGCCTGCGTCAGCGTGTTGGAGGACGCCTCGAGCTCGGTTGCCGCCGACGACACGGTCTCGATGATCTCGCCGACCGCGCCTTCGAACCCATCGGCGAGGCGCTGCATGTCCGCCTGCCGCCGCTCGCGCCCGCGCGCGTCGGCTTCGGCCTGCTCCGTGCGCAGCCGCTCGGCCTCCGCCATGTTGGTCCTGAACACCTCGACCGCACCGGCCATCTCGCCGATCTCGTCCTTGCGCCCGACGCCGGGAACGGAAATCGAAAGCTCACCACGCGCAAGCCGCGTCATCGCATCGACCATCGCGGCAAGCGCCTTCGAGATCGAGCGCCCAAGGAGAAAGCCGACGGCGGCGAGCACGACGACGGTGACGCCGAAGGCGACGAGCATCCAGAAGCGGACGGCGTCGCGGGTTGCAGCTTCAGCGGCGTCGGCCTGTCTGTACATAGCATCGACGGCGGTCCGCACCTCGACCATCACAGGCTCGACCTCGCGGAAAGTCTTCATCATGCTGGCGTCATAGGCCGCGCTCTGCTGTGCGGCCTCAGCCCAGGCCGCGAACTCGGACTGGTATTTCCGGAGCTTGGCCTTGATGTCGTTCATCTCCGCCTCGGAGACTGCAACGACCTCGATCGCACTGGAGAATTCGACCCCGGCCTTCTTCACCTCGGCAATGTATTTTGGATCGCGGCGCAGCATGAAGTCCTTCTCGTGCCGGCGCATCATCAGCATCCAGGTCGTCGACCTGGGATCGTCGATCTCCTTCAGCTTGGCCTCGATGTCGTGCACGGCACTGCGAAGCGAGCCGGACAGGCCGAGCGTCTCGTTCAGGCCGAGTCTGGTCTCGGCAGCGACCAGCGCGTTGAAATCCGCAGTGTAACGCTTGAAGCCGTCCTGAACCTGCTTCATCCGGCTTGACAGCGCGTTCATGCCGCCCGCCGCCATCAGGCGCTCCACCTCGTCGAAATCGCGGTTGATCGGCCCGATCAGCTCGGCATGCGCCTTGGCGTAGCTCTCGTTGCGACGCTGCTGAAAATTCTTCTCGTTGCGGCGGGCCTCCAGCATCTCGATCGAGATCTGCTTGTTGAGGTCGGCGATCGCACGAGCCCGGTTGGCAACGTCGCGGGAACCGTCCTGGGAGAGGCTGCCGATCTGGTAGATCGCGCCGAAGACGACGAGACCCAACAGTCCGAACAGTCCGATCGCCATGACCTTGTGGGTGAGGCGAATGGAAGGGCCGCTCATTGAATGTGCTCCAATACGTTGCAGTGGGCGGATGATTCAATAAGGACGGCCGCCGTCAGGCGGCGCGCACGGTGCCGAGGAACTTGCCGACCTCGAGCTTGAGGCGATTGCTGTCGCCGGACAACGACTGCGCCGCCGCCAGCACCTGCGACGACGCCGAACCGGTCTCGCTCGCGCCGCGTTGCACGTCGGTGATGTTGGACGACACCTGATGGGTGCCCTCCGCGGCCTGCTGCACGTTGCGGGAGATTTCCTGCGTCGCCGCGCCCTGCTCTTCCACCGCGGCCGCGATGGTCGAGGAGATCTCCGAGAGCTTCTCGATGGTGTCGCTGATGTCCCTGATGGCGCCGACCGATTGCTCGGTTGCGGCCTGGATGCCGGCAATCTGCTGGCCGATCTCGCCGGTCGCCTTCGCGGTCTGCTCGGCGAGCGCCTTGACTTCGGAGGCGACCACGGCAAAACCGCGGCCCGCTTCGCCGGCGCGCGCGGCCTCGATCGTGGCGTTGAGCGCCAGCAGGTTGGTCTGGCCGGCGATGGTGTTGATCAGCTCCACCACATCGCCGATCCGCGTCGCCGCCTTCGACAGCTCGCTGACGCGCTCGGTGGTGGTGCGAGCCTGGCCGACGGCTTCGCTCGCCACACGCGCGGATTCCTGCACCTGGCGGCTGATCTCGGTGATCGACGAGGACAGCTCTTCCGTTGCCGACGCCACCGACTGCACGTTGGTGGAGGCCTCTTCGGACGCGGCCGCGACCACCGTGGTGAGCTGCTGCGTGCGCTCCGCGGTCGAGGTGAGCGTGGTCGCGGATGCTTCAAGCTCGGTCGAAGCCGATGACACCGTACCGACGATCTCGCCGACGGCGCCCTCGAAGCTGTCGGCGAGCCTGCGCATCTCTGACTTGCGCTGCTCGGCCGCGAGCTGATCCTGCCGCATCTTGGCTTCCGCGTCCTCCCGCGCCTTCTGTTCGGACACGATCTTGAATTTTTCGACGGCACCGGCGACCTCGCCGACCTCGTCCTTGCGGCCGAGGCCCGGCAGCACCACCGAGAAGTCGCCGCCGGCGAGCCTCTCCATCGCCGTCGTCAACGCGCGCATGGGCCGCGCGATGCTGAAGACCGAGAAGATGCATGCTCCGATCAGAACCAGCGCGACCAGCAAGCCTGCGACGAACGAGGTTCGCGCGACCGACGCGGCCTCAGCTTCGGCCTCGGTGCGCGCTTCGGCGCTCTTCTGCTTGGCAAAGTTCGTGATCTCGTTGGTCAGCTCCGATATCTCTTCATTGATCGGCGCCAGCATCTCCTTGCGGATGCGGTCGACCTCGGCCACGAGCTTTGCGAGCGACGCTGCCGCTTCGCCGTCCTTCTTCGTGCCCAGGGCGAGCTCCTGCTTGCGGATCGCTTCGATCTGCTGCTGGCCTTTGCCGAAATTGCCGATCAAGACGATCAGGCGGTCGATCCGCTTGTGGTTCTCCGGCGAGTGCGACAGCTTCGCCATCTCGCCCGCGAATTTCAGGGCCGCAGTCTGCCGATCGCCAAAATAGGTGACGGCCTTCTGCATCTCGGCCGGCGAAGTGGAGGTCAGGATGTCACGAATGCCGATCTGCATCCCACGCACCGAGGCCTTGGCTTCCGCGGCGTTTTGCGCGATCGCCTGCTGTCCCGATGCGGCATTGCTGAGCTTCTGGACCTCGGTGCCCCCGTTCATCTGGAGGAAGATCATCAACGCGACGAGCGCGATGGTCAGTGCCGAGGTCACGGCGAGCTTGGTGCCAATTCGCAGGTTCTGAATGAACGACATCGAAATCTTCCCGGGATACGCATTGTCGCGCCGACGCGCGTGAACAGCTTGGGAAGACTAGACGCGAGGTTCCTCATTAACGTTAAGAGAGCGCGCTGGCGGCCTAGGTAGAAATACTGGAAACGCCGCTCAAACCACCGGACTTGCGCACTTTTCACGTGCAGGGAATTGGCGCCTCGCGGATTTGCAAGCGCTGGCGTCCGTTAACGCGGCTGCCCGTTCGCGGTCGTCAGCACACCGTCTCGCCGACCAGGCTGACACGGAACACCGGCTTCTTGTTCTCGTCGAGCAGCTCCATGCTCCACTTCGCATTCGGCTTCAGGTTGCGCGCGATGCTGCCGAGCAGGTTGGCGCAGACCTCGCTCATCTCGGCCCAGGCGGCGGCGCGATCCTCGAACTCGTACGGCTGGTCGGCGGCGCCGGAATAGCGGCCGGTACTGATGCGGAAGAAATACAGCGACATCGTAAGACCCTTGCGCCCCCCGGCCGTCCGCAAACTGGGGCGCGAGTCGCTACCAACGCATGAAAGCCGCCGTCCGTATGACTACGGCGCAGCGGCTTCGTGATCGATGATGGTTTTCAACGACAGGACGCGCGGGCGGTCCCGCGCAGCCGGCTCACTGGGTGGAGCGGCGCAGCTCCAGGGGAGCCTCGATCTTCGCGGGTTCCGACTTCACCGGCTCGAGGCGGCTGCTCTCGACGCGCGGGGTCTCGACGCGCGCGGCCACTTCGGTATTGGACGCACCGACCGAACCGGTGTGCTCCGAAGAGCGCAGCGAACGCGGACGCGCTGCGGCACGCGCCATCAGCATCTGGTTGCCGCCCTGGTGGTGGAAGTCGCAATAGGCGAAGCCCATGCCCGACACCGAGCCGCGGAAACTGCGATCGTCGGTCTTTTCCAGGTTGAAGCAGGGCTCGAACGGAATGCCCTTGATCGAGGCGCAGACGTTCTGGCCGCGGATCTGGAGCGTGTTGCCGGGAAGGCGGAGATGCTTCACCGGGCCTGCGCCCGAGAACTGCACCGCGCCGGCGGCACCGAGGTCGTCCAGGATGCGGCCTGCGCCGCGGGTGCCGTCGAAACAGGTGAAAGCGAACACCTTGCCGGCGACGAAGCGGCGGGCCTCGTCAGCGTTCATGCTTCCAGCAATGGCCGGCGCAAACGTCGCTGCCGCCGTGACAGCCCCCAACACAATACGCGCAAGCATGCTCAACTCCGAACCAAACCCCCGCAGCGGGCTATGCCTTATCTCTTTACCCGCTGCTTACCATACTAACCATGGCGACATTGAAGCAGCTTGGTTGGTAAAGTCTGAACGCCGTTAGACAATTTTTACCACGATGCGGCCGCGGACCTGGCCGGCCAGGATTTTCGCGCCCCACTCCGCAACGTCCTCGATCGAAATTTCGTGAGTAATTTCAGATAGTTTTGTCCGATCCAGATCGGAGGCCAGACGCTGCCAGGCGGCTTTCCGCGGCTCGATCGGGCACATCACCGAATCGATGCCGAGAAGGCACACCCCGCGCAAAATGAAGGGTGCGACAGAAGACGGCAGGTCCATGCCGGCCGCCAGGCCGCAGGCGGCGATCGCCCCGCCGTACTTCGTCATCGACAGGAGATTCGCGAGCGTGGTCGATCCGACGCTGTCCACGCCGCCCGCCCAGCGCTCCTTGGCAAGAGGCTTGGCCGCCCCCGACAATTCGTTGCGGTCGATGACTTCGGCAGCACCGATCTCCTTCAAATAGTCGGCTTCCGAGGCGCGGCCGGTCGAGGCGATGACGTGATAGCCGAGCTTGGACAGCACAGCGGTGGCGACCGAACCGACGCCGCCGGCCGCGCCCGTGACCACCACGGGGCCGCTCTTCGGCGACAGGCCGTGCTTCTCCAGCGCCAGCACCGACAGCATCGCGGTGAAGCCGGCGGTGCCAATCGCCATGGCGTCACGTGCGGACAGGCCCTGCGGCAGAGCGACCAGCCAGTCGCCCTTGACCCGTGCCTTCTCGGCATAGGCGCCGAGATGGGTCTCGCCCATGCCCCAGCCGGTGCAGACGACCTTGTCGCCTGCCTTCCATTGCGGATGGGAGGAGGTTTCAACCGTGCCGGCGAAATCGATGCCGGCGATCATCGGGAAGCGGCGTACCACCGGCGCCTTGCCGGTGAGCGCGAGGCCGTCCTTGTAGTTCAGCGTCGACCATTCCACCCGGACGGTGACATCGCCATCCATCAGCTCGGCTTCGTCGAACTGCGCCAGCTGCGCAGTGGTGCCCTTGTCCGCCTTGTCGATCCGGATCGCCTTGAATGTGGCCACGACTGAACTCCCTGACTTGTTTGTCGGGGATGTTTAGCCGATCAGGCAGGCTGCGCAACCGCTCGTGCGACGGGTTTCTCCACGATCGGAAGATTGATCAGCGCGGAGAGCACGCCGAACAGGATCGAGAGCCACCAGATCGGCGTATAGGAACCGAACTTTTCGAACACGATGCCGCCGAGAAAGACGCCGAGGAAGCCGCCGACCTGATGGCTGACGAAAGCGAAGCCATAGAGCGTGGCGAGCCAGCGCGTGCCGAACATCAGCGCCACCAGCGCCGATGTCGGCGGCACCGTCGACAGCCAGGTCAGGCCGGAGACCGCACCGAACGCGATCGCCGAGAACGGCGTGATCGGGAACGAGATGAAGGCGAGCGTCGCAAGCGCGCGCGTGAAATAGATCGTGGAGAGAATATAGCGCTTCGGCAGCGAGTTCTGGAGATAGCCGACGCTCAGCGATCCCATGATGTTGAACAGGCCGATCGCCGCGATCACCCAGCCGCCGGTTTGCGTCGAGATGCCGCGATCGACCAGAAACGCCGGCAGATGCACGGTGATGAAAGCGAGCTGGAAGCCGCAGGTGAAGAAGCCGAGCACCAGCAGCACATAGGAGCGATGACCAAAGGCTTCCGCGAGCGCCTTCGTGAAGGTCTGCTCATCCGCCGGCGCAGCGTTGGCCGTGGTTGCGACCGGCGGCGTCGAGAGCGCCAGCGACAGCGGGATGATCAGCAGCATCAGGAAACCGAACACGGTGAGTGCCTGCTGCCAGCCGAAATTGTCGATCAGCGCCACGCCGATCGGCGCGAACAGGAATTGCCCGAACGAGCCCGCCGCGGTGCCGGCGCCGAGCGCAAGGCCGCGCTTCTCCGCCGGCAGGAGCTTGCTGAACGCCGACAGCACCAGGTTGAACGAGCAGCCGGCGAGACCGAAGCCGACCATCACGCCCGCACCCAAATTGAGCGACAGCGGCGTCGAGGAATAGCGCATCAAGAGCAGGCCGCCGGCATAGAGCAGCGCGCCGACGCACATCACGCGGAACAGGCCGAAGCGGTCGGCGACGGCCCCGGCGAAGGGCTGGCCCAATCCCCACAGCAGGTTCTGCACTGCGATCGCAAGGCCGAACACGTCGCGGCCCCATGCGAATTCGTGGCTCATCGGCTGCACGAAGAAGCCCAGCGCCGAACGCGGGCCGAAGCCGAGCATGCCGATCGCACAGCCGCAGAGAATGATGATCGCCGGAGTACGCCAGGAGGAGGAACGTGAGGCCGGACCGAGCTCGCCCGCTTGAGTGGACATGGTGTTCCTCGTGTCAGTCGCTGGCGGATCCGGGATAGGCAACCGCTGATCAGGCGTTTAATGCAAATGCATGAAAACCCCAAGTCAAAAATGGTTGCGTTCCACGAAGGGCTCCCGCGGGAGCATTGCGTTTCCCTGCGGTGATGCCTGACGCGCGTGGCGACTTGACGGGAATGTGTGTGCTGGGGCCTAGCAACCTCTCCAGTCACGTGTTATCTTTGATCTACTCAAATTGAGTATATGTAAGCTCTGGCGATACCCACCGGCCCTCTCGGCCGGATTTCTCAGGCCGCATATATACTCATATCGAGCATAATAGACATGGACGGGAGGCTTCGATGCCGATCACTGGAATTTACGGCCCCGACGACTTTACAGGCCGGCCGCAGGGCCAAACCACCGCGCCCGCTCGCGCGGCGCCGACGCAAACGGCGCCCGCGCTGCCGATGCCTTCGCTGGAATGGACGGAGGAAGTCGCGCAAGCCACCGCCCCGCTCTACGAGCGCGTCAAGCACGTGATCCCCGCAATCGAGTGGCCCCTGATGGCGCCGACGATCAAGGCGATCAACGAGCTGAAGCAGGCCCGGGGCGCGGTGATCCTCGCGCACAACTATCAGGCGCCGGAGATCTTTCATTGCGTCGCCGACATCGGCGGCGACTCGCTTCAGCTCGCGGTCGAAGCCACCAAGGTGAAGGCGGGCATCATCGTCCAGTGCGGCGTGCACTTCATGGCGGAGACGTCAAAGCTGCTCAATCCGGACAAGACGGTGCTGATCCCGGATCCGCGCGCGGGCTGCTCGCTTGCGGCCAGCATCACGGGCGCGGACGTCCGCCTGCTCCGCGAAAAATTTCCCGGCGTGCCTGTCGTCGCCTACGTCAACACGTCGGCGGAGGTGAAAGCGGAGGTCGACATCTGCTGCACCTCGTCGAACGCGGTGCAGGTGGTCGAGAGCCTGAACGCGCCGAGTGTGATCTTCCTGCCCGACCGCTATCTCGCAACCTACGTCGCCTCGAAGACCGACGTGAAGATCATCGCCTGGAAAGGCGCTTGCGAGGTGCACGAGCGCTTTACCGGCGAGGAGTTGCGCGCCTATCGCGAGGCCGATCCGTCGGTGCAGATCATCGCACATCCCGAATGTCCGCCGGACGTGCTGGCGGAAGCCGACTTCACCGGCTCGACCGCGCACATGATCAATTGGGTGCGCGAGCGGCGGCCGCGGCGGCTGGTCATGATCACGGAATGCTCGATGGCCGATAATGTCCGCGCCGAGTTGCCCGATGTGGAGATGCTGCGCCCCTGCAATCTCTGCCCGCACATGAAGCGCATCACCCTCGCCAACATCCTGGACAGCCTGCTGACGCTTCGCGAGGAGGTCACGATCGATCCCGCGCTTGCGGCACGTGCAAAGCGCTCAGTCGAGCGGATGATCAATCTGAAGAATTGAAAGCACAACATGCAAGACAACATCGACAACCTCGCCCGCACCGACGACATCGTCATCGTCGGCGGTGGCCTCGCCGGCCTGTTTTGCGCACTCAAACTCGCGCCGCGGCCGGTAACGCTGATCTCGGCCGCGCCGCTTGGCCAGGGCGCATCGTCCGCATGGGCGCAAGGCGGCATCGCCGCCGCGGTGGCCGAGGGCGATACGCCGGACGCGCATGCCGCGGATACGATTGCCGTCGGCGGCGGCATCGTTGACGAAGCCGTCGCGCTCGGCATCGCCCGCGAAGCGGCGCCGCGGATCCATGACCTGCTCGCCCACGGCGTGCCGTTCGACCGCGATCTCGAAGGCCGGCTCGCGGTCGGGCGGGAAGCTGCGCATTCGGCCCGGCGCATCGTGCATGTGCGCGGCGACGGTGCGGGCGCCGCGATCATCGCGGCCCTGAGCGATGCGGTGCGGCGCACGCCGTCGATCCGGCTGATCGAAGGTCTCGTTGCCGAAGCGCTGTTGACGGAGGACGGGGCGGTCGCCGGCCTTCAGTTGCGTGAAGCCGGCAACGCGGCGGCACGGCCGGTCCTGCTCGCCACACGCGCGGTCGTGCTTGCGACCGGCGGCATCGGCCATCTCTATGCCGTCACCACCAATCCAATCGAGGCCAGCGGCTCCGGTCTTGCGCTTGCTGCCCGCGCCGGCGCCGTCATCGCCGACCCCGAATTCGTGCAGTTCCATCCGACCGCCATCATGGTCGGGCGCGATCCGGCACCGCTCGCGACCGAAGCGCTACGCGGCGAAGGGGCGACGCTGATCAACGGCGATGGCGAACGTTTCATGCTTGCGCGCCATCCGCTCGCCGAGCTCGCGCCCCGCGATATCGTGGCGCGCGGCGTGTTCGCCGAGATCGCGGCCGGCCGCGGCGCCTTCCTCGATGCACGGCAGGCGCTCGGTGCGCGCTTTGCCGACAAATTTCCAACGGTGCACGCGAGCTGCATCGCCGCAGGCATCGATCCCGCGACGCAGGTCATCCCGATCGCGCCGGCCGCGCATTACCACATGGGAGGCATCGCGGTGGACGCGCGCGGCTGCAGCTCGATCGACGGGCTCTGGGCCGGCGGCGAAGTGTCATCCACCGGCGCGCATGGCGCCAACCGGCTCGCGTCGAACTCGCTGCTGGAGGCCGTGGTCTTTGCGGCGCGCATCGCCGAGGACATCGCCGGCCGGACCATCCCCGCGCCTGCCCAGCTTCCCGATGCACTGGTGACACCGCGCGGCGCTGCGCTTGATGCTTCAGCCGTGACGCGGCTGCGGACGATGATGAGCACGCATGTCGGTGTGATCCGCAATGGCGACGGGCTTGCGGAGGCCGTGCGCAGCTTCGCCGCGACCGAGCGCGAAGCCGGCAACATCACGCTGCGCAACATGGCAACGACAGCCCTGCTCGTTGCCGCGACGGCCTGGACCCGGCGCGAGAGCCGCGGCGCGCATTTCCGCTCCGACCATCCGGCGGATGTCCCTGCGCTGAGGCAAAGAACGATGACGACACTCGCGGCTGCGTGCGAGGTGGCCGATGGCCTTACCGGTCGTCCGCTGCCGCGCACCGCCCAACCCATGATCGCCTGATGGAGTTTTCCATGATCACCCCGACCTCACTGCTCTATCCCGACGCCTTCCTCTCGCCGCTCGCGATCGATGCGGCAGTGCACCGCGCGCTCGACGAGGATCTCGGCCGCGCCGGCGACATCACCTCGCTGGCGACGATCCCGGAAGTGACTAAGGCGCAGGCGATCCTGGTCGCGCGCCAGTCCGGCGTGATCGCAGGATTGCCGCTGGCGCTGGCAACGCTGCAAAAGCTCTCGCCCGATATCGCGGTGCGCGCAGAGGTCCGCGATGCCGCACGGGTTGCGCGCGGCCAGCACGTGCTGACGATCTCGGGACCTGCGCGCGCCATCCTCACGGCAGAGCGCACGGCGCTGAACTTCGTCGGCCGCCTCTCGGGCGTCGCGACGCTCACGGCCGACTACGTCGCCCGCACCGAAGGCACGAAGATGCGCATCTGTTGCACGCGCAAGACCACGCCGGGGCTGCGGGCGCTGGAGAAATACGCGGTGCGCTGCGGCGGCGGCTTCAACCACCGCTTCGGGCTCGACGACGCGATCCTGATCAAGGACAACCACATCGCGGTCGCCGGCGGCATCCGCCCGGTGCTGGAGCGCGCCCGCGCCCATGCGGGGCATCTCGTCAAGATTGAGATCGAGGTCGATACGCTGGCGCAATTGCGCGATGTCCTCGACACTGGCCTCGCGGACGCCGTGCTGCTCGACAACATGGATTCTGCGACGCTGCGCGAAGCAGTGCGGATGAACGAGGGGCGGCTCGAGCTGGAGGCGTCAGGCGGCGTCACGCTGGAGTCGATCGCGGCGATCGCGGCAACCGGCGTCGACTACGCGTCGGCAGGCGCGCTGACGCATTCGGCGCCGAATTTCGACTGTGCGCTGGATATCGAGGCGTGAGGCGGTCTTTTCCCTCTCCCCGTTCTGACGGGGAGAGGTGAAGAAAGCTACCGCCGCTCGCTCACACCCATCTCGGCAGAACTCTTGGCTTCCTGAGCGAGCTCAGCCGACAGTGCGGCGGTCTGCGCCGGGGTGCCCCAGCTCGGTTCTTCGCTGCCGTCGCCCCAGGCGCGCGGGCGATAGAAGGTGTGCACGCCGGTCTTGTACATCTTCTTCATTTCGGCGACCCAGGACGGGCGCACCCAGTAGGCGTGATAGTGCGTGGACTTGCCGACCTCGGGCAGCCAGATCTGGCCGTCGAGCATCGCCTTCGAGATCTTTTTCGCGCGCTCCCACATCTCGGGCTCGCGGATCACGTCGGCATTGTTGTCGCAGGCGAAGGTGAACTGACACGCCAGGTGGCGGTGCTTGTTCTGATAGACCGCGCCGCACACGGTATCGGGATATTTGCCCGAGAACACGCGGTTCATCACGACTTGCGCGACGGCCATCTGGCCGCGCACGGCCTCGCCGCGCGATTCGAAATAGACCGCTTCGGCCAGACACTTCTCGGACTTCGCGCGCGACTTGTCGTCGAGCGCGAGGCGCTCCGCCGGCGATCTGGCGCGCTGGTTGTCGGCGTTGACCTCGCCCTTCGGCGCCACGCTCTCGCCGCTCTCGATGTCCTTGGCGATCTCCTCCGTCGGCGGCGTCAGCGAAGCCGTCACCTTCATGTCGGGGTCGGGCATCACGATCAGCGGCTCGGCGCCGGGCTGCCAGCTCTCCATGCTCTCGAGGCTGCCGCCGAGCGAGGAGCTGCCGAAGAACAGGTTCGAGGTCTTCACGCGGAAGGGATCGCGCGGCGGCGCGGCCGGAAGGGTCGCTTGCTTCAGCGCCTCGAGCGGCTGGACCGCGAACGCGCGCGCTGCGTCACTGGCTTGCGGCGGATTGGCGTATTGCGGCAGTGGCGGCGCGCGCAGTGCTTCCTGAAGCTCGGGATCGAGCGCGGCCGCGGACTCCGGCGACATGGCTTGCGGCAACGCGACGGTCTTGGCGCCGAACACTGAGCTGTTCGATGTCGCGGGATCCTCCTGCGCCGGTGCCGCGGATGGTGCGGTCGTCTCGGGAGCCTGTGTGGGCGCGACGCTTGCGAGGCGATCGCCCTTCATGGAGCGATCGACCTTGGGAAAATCGGCGGCCTGGTAGCGCGGCGGCGCCTGAAGCGTCGGATTGCGGCTGATCGCGCCGGTGACGTCGCGGCCATCGAGGCTCGCGAGGCGAACCATCGCGCTCTGCGGAACCGAAGTGCCGATGGGTCGGGAAAAGCTGTAGGTAGCGAGCTGGATCGAGGACGCCGCGGAGAACACCTGTCTCTGCCAGCGTTCGGCGACGCCGGGCTGACGCGCCAGCAACGACGCGATGTCCTGATAGCCGGTCTCTCTCGGCATCAATGCGAAGATGCAGAGACCGATGCCGAAGGACGCGAACCGCGCGCCCTTCGGATGGTTACGCAACACTGACATCGACACGCTCACGCTACGCTTACGCCAGAAAAACCGAACCGCAGTACATCCGTACAATTCGATCTTTATCGTGAGTATCCAATTTAGGTTGCCGGGGCGTTAATCGGCGTTGCGCGTGCGGCACACTCAAGCGATTGCAGGTGTTTTGACGGGGTGATGCTGCGCGTTGGTAAACGCGGCCTCTCGCAAGACGGTAAACATTTGGTCAACGCGAATGGTGAAGGAAGTGTTGACGGCGCGTTTCACTGCGGGACGCGCGATGAGTTCCGGTATTGCGACAGCAACCGCTGTCACGCCACGCGAAGGCGGGGCATCCAGTACGCCGCGGCTTCTCGATTGATCCACTACTGTCTCGGAGTACTGGATCGCCCGCCTTCGCGGGCGATGACACTGAGTATGTGGAAACAGCGTCGCGCAAAATGAAAAGAGGCGGGGTTGGGCCCCGCCTCTTCGCATCTTGCAATCCGAGTCTTCGTCTTAAGCCTGGCTCGCGACCGCCTTGCCCAGCGCGGCCTGCGCCGCTGCGAGACGGGCGATCGGCACGCGATAGGGCGAGCAGGAGACGTAGTCGAGGCCGATGTTGTGGCAGAAGGCGACGGAAGCGGGATCGCCGCCGTGCTCGCCGCAGATGCCGACCTTGAGTTTCGGGCGCGTCTTGCGGCCGCGCGCGACGCCGATCTTGACGAGCTCGCCGACGCCTTCCTGGTCGAGCGCGACGAAGGGATCGACCGACAGGATGCCCTTCGTCACGTAGGGACCGAGGAAGCTCGCCGCGTCGTCGCGGCTGATGCCATAGGTCGTCTGCGTGAGGTCGTTGGTGCCGAACGAGAAGAACTCGGCGCTCTCCGCGATCTCGGCCGCGAGCAGGCAGGCGCGCGGCAACTCGATCATGGTGCCGACCTGATAGGACAGCTTCGTGTTGGAGTCGCGCATCACCGCCTTCGCGGTGGCGTCGATGCGCGCCTTGACGAGGTCGAGCTCCATCTTGGTGGCGATCAGCGGCACCATCACCTCGAGCCCGACGGCCTTGCCAGTGCGCTTCTCGGCCTCGACGGCAGCTTCGAAGATCGCACGCGCCTGCATCTCGGCGATCTCGGGATAGGCGATCGCGATGCGGCAGCCGCGGAAGCCGAGCATCGGATTGAACTCCGAGAGCTCGCGCGCGCGGTCGGCCAGACGCCGCGGGTCGGTGTTCATGGCGCGCGCCACTTCCTCGACCTCGGCATGGGTGTGCGGCAGGAACTCGTGCAGCGGCGGGTCGAGCAGGCGGATCGTGACGGGCAGGCCCTTCATGATCTCGAACAGCTCGACGAAGTCGGCGCGCTGCATCGGCAGCAGCTTTGCGAGCGCGGCGCGGCGCGACTGCTCGTCCTCGGAGAGGATCATCTCGCGCACGGTGCGGATGCGGGTCTCCTCGAAGAACATGTGCTCGGTGCGGCAGAGGCCGATGCCTTCGGCGCCGAACTTGATCGCGGTGCGCGCGTCCTCCGGCGTGTCGCCGTTGACGCGCACGCCGATCTTGCGGACCTGGTCGGCCCATTTCATCAGCGTGCCGAACTCGCCGGACAGTTCCGGCTCGATCATCGGCATGCGGCCGGCCAGCACCTGGCCGAGCGAACCGTCGATGGTGATGACGTCGCCGGTCTTGAAGGTGCGGGAGCCGATGCTCATGGTGCCGCGGCCGTAATCGACGCGGATGGTGCCGCAGCCGGAGACGCAGGGCTTGCCCATGCCGCGCGCGACCACCGCCGCGTGCGAG